>NZ_MWPQ01000019.1 GCF_002028545.1 Nitrobacter vulgaris | reverse complement strand
GCTGTGGGATCGGTGTCTCGGCATGGGCTTTTCTCCAAAAGCCCGGCCACCCGGTCAATCCAACTCTGCTTACCCGTCCAGCACCAGGGGCCCACTCCAGATACGGGGTCAAATTTGCGAGCCGATTGACAATCGGCGCCAATTTTCCTGCGGACGTTAAAATTTCCAGGAACGGGAATTTATGCCGCAGAGACAGAGCCCCAAAATCAGCCCAGACGGGTCACGGAGACCGTGTCTCCGCAGATCGAAGTGAGGAAAAGCCCGCCAAGAGCGGGCCTTTTTCGTTAGTCTCTGGAAATGTGAGAAATACCACACTGGGTGGTGGGCGCGACAGGGATCGAACCTGTGACCCCTACCATGTCAAGGTAGTGCTCTCCCGCTGAGCTACGCGCCCGGAAACTTCCGAAAGGGGTCGCCGGTCCTATATCGGCTCCCGCGCGGACAGGCAAGGATCAGCGGACATAATGAATCAAGCCGCCAGCATCTTGTTCACTTCGCTGACCAATTCACGCAGATGCACAGGTTTGGACAACACCTTGGCGTTCTTCGGCGCCTCGGAATCGGAATTCAGCGCGACGGCCGCAAAGCCAGTAATGAACATGATCTTGATGTCGGGATCGAGTTCCGAAGCGCGGCGCGCCAGCTCGATGCCGTCCATTTCCGGCATTACGATATCGGTGAGAAGCATTTCAAATGGCTCTTCACGCAGCCTCTGATATGCTGAAAGGCCGTTGTCATAGGACGATACCTTGAAACCGGCATTCTCCAGCGCCTTGACCAGAAACCGGCGCATGTCGTTGTCGTCTTCGGCAAGGAGGATTTTGTGCATGATGGAGGTCATTGGAGCCCGGCTGGAGGAGCAGTCACTATAAGCCAAATCTGGTAAATTTGGAGTGAAAACGAACTTTGGCTTGGCAGAAGGGTCGTGATTATCGACAATGCAAATTCAGGAACGCCTGTCCAGACAAGTTCGACAGGCGGCTGCGCGAGGACGACGCTGGCGATGAACGAGTTTGACGGTGACCAACCGCCTTTCGAAATCGCTGAGCCGGCGATATGGCGATCCCCCATCATCTTTAACTCTCCTCATTCCGGTTCGGTCTATCCGGAGCAATTCCTGTCCGCTTCGCGGATCGATCTCGCCGGCCTGCGCCGGTCAGAAGATTCATTCATGGATGAATTGATCGGCGGCTTGACCGATGCCGGCTTTCCGGTGGTTCGGGTCAATTTCCCCCGCTCCTACGTGGACGTAAATCGCGAACCTTACGAGCTCGATCCTCGAATGTTCACCGGGCGGCTGCCGAGCTTCGCCAACACGCGATCGATGCGGGTCGCCGGTGGTCTCGGCACTATCCCACGCGTGGTCGGCGACGGCGAGGAAATCTATCGCGAGCGTCTTGGCGTGGATGATGCGCTCGGCCGGATCGAACTGCTCTACAAACCCTATCATCGCGCGCTGCGGCGGCTGATCCACAAGGCCCATCAGACATTCGGAACGGTCATCCTTGTGGATTGCCACTCGATGCCATCGACCGGAATCTCGCTTGATGAACCGAAGCGACCGGACATCGTGATCGGTGATCGCTATGAGACCAGTTGTGCGCCGCAGCTTCCCAACGTCATCGATGACGTAATGAGAGGCCTCGGCTACTCGCTCGCCCGCAACAAGCCCTATGCGGGCGGATTTATCACCGAACATTACGGAAATCCGGCCAGCGGACTGCACGCGGTTCAGCTCGAACTCAACCGAGCGGTCTATATGGACGAACGGCGGCGTGAGCGCGGACCCCGCTTCCGTCAGGTTGCAACGGATTTCCTGACGCTCGCCGATGCCCTGGCCGCCATCCCGCTCGACGATCTCGGCTCCTTCCGGTCCGCCGCAGAGTAGATTCCCGGCGTTCAATCAATGTTCGGAAGTGCCGCAAGGAAAGATTGCCTTGGCACCCGGGACCAACAGCAGTCCATAGCTGCAAATGTTTCTGAAGTTCAGATCGACGAGAACGGCGAGAGTCTGGATGGTCTTTTGCAGAGCCGCCGCAAAGAAGCAAAGAAAAAGGGCCGCTCGTCGAACAAGCGACCCAAGTCTAGGGAGGAAACGCCCAAGGAGGGCAAGCGATAGCGCGATGACTACCGCACCGCAACAATATGTAACCGCGCTGCACAAAATGCAAGAGATTTCGGGCGATTTCCTTTCAAATAGCTCTAGTTTCATCATCCATGTGGTCTTCTCCGGCTCATTGAGTCTCGACTCAAACTGTTAATTTATTAAGTAATTTCAATATTTTAATTTGATTTCGGGCACGATCCTCACCGATCAACCCAGAGCGTTCAAGGCGGCAACATCCGATCCACGATCAATGCAGTCCCGGCCCCCGCAGCGATAATGCGAGAGCGGGAAAACTGTGCCGCAACGGAATGGCAGACGATGCGATATCCGATCCGGACATGTATAGGAGGCGACTTAGCTAGGGGTCGTAGCATCCGAACATTGCCCGGTGAGGTATAGCGTGACGGTGATTGACTTTACCGCCTTTATTGACCGTCTCGCGACGGCCTCGGGCGAAACCATCCTGCCATTTTTCAGAACGACTCTTCTCGGCGTCGAAAACAAGAGCGCCAGTCGCGACTTCGATCCGGTAACGGAGGCCGATCGAGCGGCCGAAGCCGTCATGCGCCGGATGATCCAGGCGAACTTTCCGGAGCACGGCGTCGTCGGCGAGGAATTCGGCAATCAAAACGAAGACGCCGAATATGTCTGGATGCTGGATCCCATCGACGGCACAAAATCCTTTATCGCAGGTTTTCCGATCTGGGGCACGCTGATCGCACTGCTTCATCGTGGAATGCCGGTGTTCGGCATGATGCATCAACCCTACATTGGCGAGCGGTTCAGCGGCGACAACCGCTCCTCTCGCTATCGAGGACCGTCGGACGGGCGCAAACTTGCGGTGCGGCGATGCCCATCACTTCAAGAGGCAACTTCGTTCACGACAAGTCCCCTCCTGATGAATCCCGACGATCGCGCAGCATTCAGCAAAGTCGAAGCCGAGGTGCGGCTGACCCGCTATGGCGGCGACTGCTATTCCTACTGCATGCTGGCCGCGGGCCATCTCGATCTCGTCATTGAGACGGAACTGAAACCTTATGACATCGCGGCGTTGATACCGATCATTACCGGGGCTGGCGGGGTCATCACAACATGGGAAGGAAAGCCGGCACAGGGCGGCGGTCGTGTCGTCGCCGCTGGCGACCGCCGCGTCCACGAGGCCGCGCTGAAGTTGCTGAATTGCTAGAGTTTGATTCACGCAGTTGAATCGGACACTAGAACAGCGGCGTGCCAGGCACGAAGGCGTCGAAGGCGGCCCAGAACTGGGCACGGTAGCGACCCTGTTCCTGCAGGATTTCATGCTTCGATCCGGCGATGACGAGGTGCAACCCGCTGCGTAGATGGTAGGCAAACTCCTCGATAGCCGGAGTGGAGACGATGGCGTCATTGCCGGCCGCGATCAACAGCAACGGCTGACGGATCTGTGACGGGTAACTTGCGACGCGAAAATCGTGCATCGTCTGGAAGGCTGTATCGGCCCACGCCACCGTCGGAGAAGCAATTCCCAGCGTGGGGTCCTCCTCAAGGATTGCGACATTGCGGGCGAACCGCACGGGATCGCTGGTCAAGGGATTGCCGACGAAACTGGCAACGCCGGTGAGTTGGTCGCTTCCGCCCGGAACGTAGCGACCGCCCTGCCCTAATAGTCGCATCGCACGCAACAGCGCGCGCGCTGGGAGCGAATTGCGATGTCCCGGCAGGTCAATCATCGGCGCCGACAGCACGATGCGGTCGAACCAGCGCTTGCCGGCGCGCGCCACCCGCAGCAGCACTGCGCCCCCCATCGAATGCCCCAGTGCAAAGTATGGCGGCGGACAATCCGGCAGCACCACCTGTTTTACGAAGGCACGAACGTCGATTTCGTAGTCGGAGAAACGGCGCACGTATCCCTTGCGCGGATCGAGCAACTGCCGCGACGAATGCCCCTGCCCGCGCCAGTCGATCATCGCCACCGCGAATCCCCGGTCGCGCAGGTCGCGTACGGTCTCGAAATATTTTTCGATCTGCTCGCCGCGTCCGGCAAATACGCAGACGGTCCCCTTACGCCCTTGCGTCGGCGGCCAGCGCGCGAAGCGCAACTCGACCCCGTCAGAGGTTCTCACGGTGCCGCTAACGCAATTCTCCGGAACCGGATTTGCGGGGATTGAAACAAGCCTCATGACCGAACCGGCTGGAGAAGAAGCCCGAAAGAGCGGGACGCCTGGAAGCAGGCGTATTCCCCGCCTCTTGAACGTGCCTGAATTCCCTCCCATATCACTTTCGTGCAGGCCGCTACCAGTGGTCCGAAACAGATCATCAGGCTGCACACAGACGAAAGCCCGGCCCGATTGGCGGGCGGGTTCTTATGATGTCGCTCAATGGAGGACTGAACCATGCGTACTTTCGATCTCGCCCCGTTTTACCGTTCCACTGTCGGATTTGACCGGCTCTTCAATCTGCTCGATCAGGTCAATGGCGACGCGCCAGGCTATCCGCCTTACAACATCGAGCGTACCGGCGAGAATGCGTACCGTATCAGCGTCGCTGTCTCCGGCTTTGCCCCGAACGAGCTCTCCATCGTCGCGAAGGAAAACACGCTGACGATCAAAGGCGAGAAGGTCGCCAATGAGAATGGCAAGGAAAAATCCGAGGTGCTGTATCGCGGCATCGCGGCCCGCGCCTTCGAACGCGCATTCCAGCTGGCCGATTACGTTCAGGTGAAGAACGCCTCGCTGGAGAACGGGTTGCTGCATGTCGATCTCGTTCGCGAGATTCCGGAGGCCAAGAAGCCCCGCAGCATTCCGATCTCGACCAGCACGCCCGCCGCACCGGCGGTCGAAAAGGCGGCAGCCTGATCGTTTCGACCCTCGGGTCATTAGAAACCGCAGCGCCCCGGCAAGACCGGGGCGTTTTTTTTGCGCGGCCCCGGCATTTTGCCGATGGTGGACAACCCGTTTTGGTCATCCGCGCCTGGTCGGGCAGTCGAATTCGGACGTTGCCGGCACCTGGGCCTGAACGTCAATGGCCGCTCCGGCGCAACTTCACCGCGGAGCGATCTCGGCACCGAATCGGGCAGTCCTTGAGACCAGGGCGTGTTTGCTGCAAATTCGGGGCGCCGTGCCGCACATCCGCCACGCAATCAGGGACTTTCAGACGCTTGTGTGTTAGAGAAAAATTTGGCAATGTCACAGTTAGGACAGCAACACTGTCTTAATTCTCGACTGTCGGCGTTTCGACGATCGGCTTGGCAGAGCTCTTGCCGCGAAATGCGGTCCTCCGAAGCGGTCGGGCATGACGAGCCATAGTCTGCCGGGGATTTGAGCGCCCTGGTTTGAACTCTAAAACTTCGGCTCTCGGCGTATGGGTGGTGCTCCAAAGTTGTCGATCGGTGCCACGACCGTCGACGGGGCGCCAAGACGCGGATGACGTTTCGGAATGGAAAATCCCGGCCGGGAAAGGGTACTGGAGTTAAGATGAGCGCGCCATCGTTCGAGCGGGAGAACACCGGACTGGAACCATTGACAGCGGCTTCGGTTACGAAACCGCTTGAACCTGCGCATCAGCAGGCGGTCTATGAACATACCTGGCGGCCGCCGGCAGAAGGCTTCTACGACCTCGCCCTGGAAAAGGATTCCTGCGGCGTCGGTTTCATCGCCAACATCAAAGGCAGGAAGTCGCACCAGATCGTTTCCGACGCGATCAGTATTCTTTGCAACCTCGAACATCGCGGCGCAGTCGGCGCCGATCCGCGCGCCGGAGACGGAGCGGGCATACTCGTACAGATTCCGCACGTCTTTTTTGCACGAAAGGCAACGGAACTTGGTTTCACGCTGCCAAGGGCCGGAGAATACGCCGTTGGCGCGCTGTTCATGCCGCGCGAGACCGCCTGGCGCGAGATCATCAGGAGCATCATCGCCGATCAGATCAAGGCCGAAGGCCTGACCCTGCTCGGCTGGCGCGAGGTGCCCACCAACAACTCCTCGCTCGGTGACACCGTGAAGCCGACCGAACCTGCCAACATGCAGGTGTTCATTGGCCGCAACGGCACCGCCGCGACCGAGGACGAGTTCGAACGACGGCTCTACATCCTGCGCAAGTCAATCTCGCAGGCGATCTTCGAACGCCGCGAGCGCGGTCTCGCCGGCTATTATCCGGTGTCGATGTCGTGCCGCACCGTGATCTACAAGGGAATGTTTCTCGCCGACCAGCTCGGCAGCTACTATCCCGACCTGCACGAGCCGGATTTCGAATCAGCATTGGCGCTTGTACATCAGCGCTTCTCCACCAACACCTTTCCCACCTGGTCGTTGGCCCATCCCTATCGCATGGTCGCGCACAACGGCGAGATCAACACGTTGCGCGGTAACGTCAACTGGATGGCGGCGCGGCAGGCGTCGGTACATTCCGATTTGTACGGCAAGGACATCAGCCGGCTGTGGCCGATCTCCTACGAAGGCCAGTCCGACACGGCTTGTTTCGACAATAGCCTCGAATTCCTGGTGCAGGGCGGCTATTCGCTCGTGCACGCGGTCATGATGATGATCCCCGAGGCGTGGGCGGGCAATCCCCTGATGGATGAAGAGCGACGCGCCTTCTATGAATATCATGCGGCACTGATGGAGCCGTGGGACGGTCCGGCGGCGATCGCCTTCACCGACGGCCGCCAGATCGGCGCGACGCTCGACCGCAATGGCCTGCGTCCGGCGCGCTATCTGGTCACCAGCGATGACCGCATCGTGATGGCGTCCGAGATGGGCGTGCTCAAGATTCCGGAAGATCAAATCATCACCAAGTGGCGGCTACAGCCAGGCAAAATGCTGCTGGTAGACCTCGAGCAGGGACGCCTTATTCCTGACGATGAGATCAAGGCCACATTGGCGAACAGCCATCCATACAGGGCGTGGCTTGGCCGCACCCAAATACAGGTCGAGAACCTGCCGGACGCGCCAGCAAAAACCGCCCGTTCGAACCTGCCGTTGCTGGATCGTCAGCAGGCATTCGGCTATTCGCAGGAAGATATCAACATCCTTTTGACGCCGATGGCGTCCATCGGCGAGGAAGCATCGGGCTCGATGGGCAACGACACGCCGATCTCGGCGCTGTCCGACCGTCCCAAGCAGCTTTTTACCTACTTCAAGCAGAACTTTGCACAGGTCACCAACCCTCCGATCGACCCCATTCGCGAGGAACTGGTGATGAGTCTCGTCTCAATCATCGGACCGCGGCCGAACCTGTTCGATATCGAAGGTCTCGCCTCGACCAAACGGCTCGAGGTGCGGCAGCCGATCCTCACTGACGCCGACCTTGAGAAGATCCGCTCGATCTCCGATGTCGCGGAGTCGCACTTCGTCTCGCGCACCCTCGATATCACCTTCCACGCCAGCGTTGGCGCCGACGGCCTGGAGCAGGTGCTGGACGCACTTTGCGCGTGCGCAGAAGCCGCAGTCCGCGAAGGCGTCAACATCATCATCCTGTCCGACCGTCTGATTGGCATCGACCGGATTCCGATTCCCTCGCTGCTCGCCTGCGCCGCCGTGCATCATCATCTGATCCGCGTCGGCTTGCGCACCTCGGTCGGCCTCGTCATCGAATCCGGCGAACCGCGCGAAGTTCACCACTTCGCCTGTCTCGCCGGTTACGGCGCGGAGGCGATCAACCCCTATTTGGCGTTCGAGACCATCATAGCGATGAGGGAACGCCTGCCAGGCAGCCTTGACGACAAGGAAATCGTCAAGCGTTACATCAAGTCCATCGGCAAGGGCATGCTCAAGGTGATGTCAAAGATGGGCATCTCGACCTATCAATCCTATTGCGGCGCGCAGATCTTCGACGCCGTGGGATTGAAGGCCGAATTCATCGCAAAGTATTTCGCCGGCACGCACAGCCGCATCGAAGGCGTAGGCCTCAGCGAAATCGCGGAAGAAACCGTGCGCCGTCATGCCGATGCGTTCGGTGACGTGCAAATCTATAAGACCGCACTCGATGTCGGTGGCGAATACGCCTACCGCACCCGGGGCGAGGATCACGCATGGACTGCCGAGTCGGTATCCAACCTGCAGCACGCGGTGCGCGGCAATTCGCAGGAGCGCTATCGCGCGTTCGCAAAGACACTCAATGAACAGTCCGAGCGCCTGCTGACGCTGCGCGGCCTGTTCCGGTTCAAAACCGCGGAAGACGACCAGCGCAAACCCGTCGCCCTCGACGAGGTCGAGCCGGCAAAGGAAATCGTCAAGCGCTTTGCGACCGGCGCCATGAGCTTCGGCTCGATCTCGCGTGAAGCTCATACCACGCTCGCGATCGCGATGAACCGGATCGGCGGCAGGTCGAACACCGGCGAAGGAGGCGAGGAAGCCGACCGCTTCAAGCCGATGCCAAACGGCGACTCGATGCGCTCGGCGATCAAACAGGTCGCCTCGGGGCGCTTCGGCGTCACTACGGAGTATCTGGTCAACTCGGATATGATGCAGATCAAGATGGCGCAGGGCGCAAAGCCCGGCGAAGGCGGACAGTTGCCCGGCCACAAGGTCAACGCGACCATCGCGCGCGTGCGTCACTCAACGCCGGGCGTCGGCCTGATCTCGCCGCCGCCGCATCACGACATCTATTCGATCGAGGACCTCGCACAGCTCATCTACGACCTGAAGAACGTCAATCCGGACAGTCTGGTTTCGGTGAAGCTCGTCTCCGAGATCGGCGTCGGCACGGTCGCCGCAGGCGTCGCCAAGGCCCGCGCCGATCATGTCACCATCGCCGGCTTCGAGGGCGGCACCGGCGCCTCGCCGCTAACCTCGATCAAGCACGCCGGTTCGCCGTGGGAGATCGGGCTTGCCGAAACCCACCAGACACTGGTGCGGGAGAAGCTGCGCTCGCGCGTCGCCGTACAGGTCGACGGCGGCTTCCGCACCGGCCGCGACGTCGTGATCGGCGCGCTGCTCGGGGCCGACGAATTCGGTTTCGCCACCGCGCCGCTGATCGCCGCCGGCTGCATCATGATGCGCAAGTGTCATCTCAACACCTGTCCGGTCGGCGTCGCGACTCAGGATCCGGTGCTGCGCAAGCGCTTCACCGGCCAGCCTGAGCACGTTATCAACTTCTTCTTCTTTGTCGCCGAGGAGGTGCGCGAGATCATGGCCGAGCTCGGCTACCGCACCTTCAACGAAATGATCGGCCAGGTGCAAATGCTCGATCAGAGCGCGCTGGTGACGCACTGGAAAGCCAAGGGGCTCGACTTCTCGAAGCTGTTCTACCGGCAGAAGGAAGCGCCGGGTCAGAAGGTCTATCACGCCGAGGAGCAGAACCATCACCTCGACAAGGTGCTGGACCGCAAGCTGATCGCGCAGGCGAAGCCGGCGCTTGACCGTGGCGCACCAGTGACGATCGAGACCACGATCAACAACACCGACCGTTCAGCCGGCGCGATGCTGTCAGGCACTGTCGCGAAGATTTACGGCCATGCCGGCCTGCCACTCGACACCATCCAGGTCCACCTCAAGGGCACCGCGGGACAGGCGTTCGGAGCGTGGCTCGGGCGCGGAATCACCTTCGACCTCGAGGGCGAAGGCAACGACTATGTCGGCAAGGGCCTTTCCGGCGGACGAATCATCGTGCGGCCGCCTGCAAACTCCGGCATCGTCCCGGAAGAGTCGATCATCGTCGGCAACACCGTGATGTACGGCGCGATCGAGGGCGAGTGCTACTTCCGAGGCGTCGCCGGCGAGCGCTTCGCCGTGCGCAACTCCGGCGCGGTCGCGGTCGTCGAGGGCGCCGGCGATCATTGCTGCGAATACATGACCGGCGGCATCGTCGTCGTGCTGGGCAAGACCGGACGCAACTTCGCGGCCGGCATGTCCGGCGGCGTCGCCTACGTGCTCGACGAGACGGGCGATTTCCCGAAGCTCTGCAATCTCGCGATGGTCGATCTCGAGCCGGTGCTGTCGGAAGAGATGATCAATGCCGGCACCTATCATCACAGCGGCGACCTCGAGGCGCACGGACGCGTCGATGTATTCCAGAATCTGCTGAGCTCCGATGTCGAGCGGCTGCACGTTCTGATCATGCGCCACGCCAAGCTCACCGGCTCGAAACGCGCCGAAGATATTCTCGCGAACTGGAAGGCCTACTTGCCGAAATTCCGCAAGGTCATGCCGGTGGAATACCGCCGCGCGCTAAAGGAAATGAAGACCGACGCCGACGCCGAACCGAAGATCGCGATCGGGGCGTAGGTTGAATGGCGTGGCAAAAGCGACTCGCGACCGTACATCGGCTGCTGTCGTTAACAGTTGCGCTGGCAGTGCCTCTCGCAGCTTATCTCGTCAACGGTCGCTGGAGCCATGGATGTTGGTTCTGGGTGCAGTGATCGGGTTTAGTTACTGGTACTTCTTTCCCTTTTTTCTACCGTGAGTGTGAACAGCCGTGGGTAAAATTACAGGTTTTCTCGAGATTGACCGCAACGACCGCAAATATGCGCCGGTCAGCGAGCGTGTGACGAACTTCAAGGAGTTCGTGATCCCGCTATCCGAGAAAGAGACGCGCGACCAGGCTGCGCGCTGCATGAACTGCGGCATCCCCTATTGTCACGGCACCGGCTCGGTCGCGCCGGGCACATCCGGCTGCCCGGTCAACAACCAGATCCCCGACTTCAACGACCTCGTCTATCAGGGCAATTGGGAGGAGGCCTCGCGAACGCTTCACTCCACCAATAACTTTCCGGAGTTCACGGGCCGCATTTGTCCGGCACCGTGCGAAGCCTCCTGCACGCTAAACATCGACGACAATCCCGTCACCATCAAGACGATCGAATGCGCCATCGTCGACCGCGCCTGGGACAATGGCTGGCTGAAGCCGGAGGTCACGGCGCAAAAGACCGGCAAGAAAGTCGCCGTGGTCGGCTCCGGCCCGGCCGGCCTTGCTTGCGCGCAGCAGCTCGCGCGCGCCGGCCACGAAGTGCATGTCTACGAGAAGAACGCGAAGGCCGGCGGGCTGCTGCGCTACGGCATTCCCGACTTCAAGATGGAAAAACACATCATTGATCGCCGCCTGGCGCAGATGCAGGCCGAGGGCGTGATCTTCCACTACGGCAAGCCGATCGGCGGCAGCGCGGCCGACGCGATCGATCCGGCGCAGCTCGTCGGAGATTATGACGCGGTGGCTTTGACTGGCGGCGCGGAAGCGCCACGCGATCTGCCGATCCCCGGCCGCGATCTCGACGGCATTCACTTCGCGATGGATTTCCTGCCGCAGCAGAATCGTCGCAATGGCAACGAAAAGTTCGAAGCGCCGGACATCTTCGCGACCGGAAAGAACGTGGTGGTGATTGGCGGCGGCGACACCGGCTCGGACTGCATTGGCACCTCGTTCCGGCAGGGCGCTAAATCGGTGACTCAGCTCGAAATCATGCCGGCGCCGCCGGAGCATGAGAACAAGGCGCTGACCTGGCCCAACTGGCCCTTGAAGATGCGCACATCGTCGAGTCAGGCCGAGGGCGCCAAGCGCGACTACGCGGTCCTGACTCAGAAATTTTCCGGCATCGACGGCAAGGTGACCAAGCTGCACTGCGCACATGTCGACAGCAAGTTTCAGCCGATCGCAGGCAGTGACTTCGCGCTGGAAGCCGATCTCGTGCTACTGGCGATGGGCTTTGTGCATCCGGTGCACGAGGGTCTGCTCAAGACGCTCGGCCTCGACCTCGACCAGCGTGGCAACGTCTGCGCCAATACGCAGGACTTTCAAACCTCGCTACCAAAAGTGTTCTCGGCCGGCGACATGCGCCGCGGCCAATCGCTGGTCGTATGGGCGATCCGCGAGGGGCGCCTGTGTGCTCGCGCCATCGACCAGATGCTTATGGGATCTACCACGCTGCCACGATGAGCCGCGCGGCTTGTTATTCGGCGGCATCATTTCTGGTCGTTATCAAGGCCGCCCCGGCAACCGATCTCATCTTGGAATTGGCCAATTTGTAGGCATGCATCGCCAATCATCCACACGCCGAACGTAAACCGTGCACAGTGACAATCTGTGAATTGATCGCCGTCCTCCGCACGTTACTGTCATGACAAAGTGGGGGGCGGCGAAGTGGCGACATCGCGTTGGGTGGTTTTCTTGATCGTCATCCTTCCGATCGCACCTGCACAGGCAATGTCCCGCTATGTCGCCGTTAGCGCCGGCTCATTCTTCGCCGCTGCCGCGCGTTGCGAGGAACAGAACCTGATTACGCCCGGTCAAGCTGAGTATCTTCTGAGAGCGCTCGATCCCTATCTTTCGAAATCCGACAAGGAAAACATGGCAACCGGCGACGCGCACGGCAAAAAGAATTCGCAGGTGTTCGTTGAGGCGGAGAAAAAGTGGGTGAGCTTCACGCCTGACGCAACGAGTTGCTACCGCGTGCAAGGCGTACTCGACGACTACAGGGCACAGCTGGGAGAATAAGACCGCAGCGAACCTTATCGTGCTCGCATGAAGCGAATGTGCGCGAAACAACGCATCAAACAAAAAATATAGTTGCCTTCTGATTGCTTTCCTTTTGTCAGCGCAGTCATGAATCGAAACGTCGGGCCGATTCGGCAACTATCGCGAGAACAGATCCGAAAAGAATCCTGGCAGTCCGAAAGCAGCAGGCGGACGTGACGGCGCTTGCGATCTTCCCGCCTGCGCAGGCTGGAAGGCGCGGGCTCCCGACGATCCGTTCGACTGCGCTTGCTGAGCAGAAGAAACGGGTCGCGGCTTGTTCGGCTTCGTGGCCGAAGCGGCGTTGTTACCCTCCGATGCCCCGGCAACCGGCACATCGCCCTTGGCTGGTTCAAGGCCGACCTCGCGCCGCGGCCAGACGAAATCGTCGGCACGCCCGGCGGGCGCGGATAGCGGTTCGCCCCTCACCAGCGTTCGCGCAGCCAGCGCGTCGATCGCCGCGGGGCGGCTGCCGGGACCACCGAGCAACTGGTCGGTCCCGAATGAGGAGGCCACCAACGGCACGATCGGTCCAGCCAGCGGACGCGGCGCCGGCTGCCCCGGTTTGATGTCGGTGTCGGGCGTACCAGGCTCAGTAGGGATTGCGACCGGCCCCGACCGCGCCGCCAGCACGCGCGTGATCTCACGCTCGACATAATGGGCGAGCTTGCGCGCGCCCGCCCTGGTGAAGAATACGCCGTCGTATGAGCGCAGACGGCGGGTCTGACCTTCGAAATCCGGCCCCTGTTGGATATAACGGCCAGCCTCGTCGACGAACCCGTCCCAGATATCGACGTATGTGATACCCGCCTTACCCGCAGCATCCCGATAAAGCGAGTTGAGGAACAGCATCTCGGCAGTTGATTTTGTACCGCGCAAAGCAGGCAAGGCGACCCAGAACACCGGCACGCCCTTCGACTTGAGCACCGTGATCATTTCGTCGATCTTTTTGCTGTAGAGGTCGGCCCAGCGATCGCTGCGGAACTCGGCAACTCCGTTGGGCGAACGTGCGCTTTTCTCCTTGGCAATGGCGGACTGATCGCCGACGGCCTCGTCCGGAGATAGTTCGGAATCGGCCGGCTTTCCGTCGGACTCGGTGGCGGCTTCATCCGTCTTGTCGTTCTTGGCTCCCTCCTTCTTGTCAGCATCGGCCTTTTTCTTGTCGTCCGCTTTGTCGTCCGTCTTGCCGCTCTTGTCCTTTTCCGGCACTTCGCGAATCGACGTGCGATCGTGCAACCCGAGCATCACCACGATGGCATCCGGTCTTTCGGTCGCAAGAATGGCTTTCGCCGCGGCCGCCCAATCCGCTGGCTCGCCCTTCGGCTGATAGCGAATGAGGCCGGAAACCGTCTTATGCTTGCGGATCACGCCCATGTCGGGCGTCTCGCTAAGAGCATCCTCGAGGCCATAAGCAAGCCAGTCGGCCATGGCATCGCCGAGCACCAGCACATTGCGCTCGGGCACCGTGTCCCGCTTTTCAGGCGGTGGCGCGTGTGAATTATTTTCGGCTGGCCGCTGCTGCTGCTGTTGTTGTTGCCTTGGCGGCGGTTGTTGAAAGGGTGCGAAGAAAGGATTGTCCGAACCGAACCAGCCTCCGCCCCCACCTCCGCCGCGACGCGCCGGGGCTGACGCCGGGCGGTCAAAACCGAAGTTGAAAAACTGCGCCGACGCGGGCGCGGCGGCCAGCGTCACAACAACGACCGCCAGCGCGATCCATGGTCCACGTTGGGTTAGTCGGCGAAGCAGCGATTTGGGTCCGGACATACGCTCAATCGCAAAGGAAAGCCTGACAATGCCATAATAACGAAATCGGGCCGCAAGCGGGCGATTTTCACGCCAAAAGCGGGGTGTAAGCTTGCGGCCTCAAGTACGCAGTACGCCATTCCCTGGGTATTACCTTGATGCTCGGCCAGGCCCTACCGCCGCCGCAACCGTTCCAGCGCGTCGGACGATGCAAAACCATCGGCAGGCGCCCCGACTGAAGCCTGAAAGCCGCGCAGTGCCTCCCGCGTCTGGCTACCGATCTGGCCGTCGGGAGTTCCGCGATAAAAGCCCTGCCGGACCAATAGCTGCTGTAACTCGAGCCGCTCGGCACGGGATAGCACCCGCTCCTGCCGTGGCCACGGCTGCACGAAGGGTTCCCCGCCGCGCAACCGATCGGCAAAGTGGCCGATCGCCAGCGCATAGGCCTCCGCCGGGTTGTACTTCATGAAGACCCGGAAATTCTGCAACATCAGAAAACCCGGTCCCCCAGCGCCAGCGGGCGCAAGCAGATAGGCGCGGTCGGAGGAATACGGGAACGCCTTGTTGCCGGCACGCCGGATGCCGAGATGCTCCCACTGTGCAAGCGTCATCGCTTTGGCGCTGTCCGCCAGCATGTAGTCGAAGTTTTTAGGAACGACTACTTCGTAACCCCAAGCCCTGCCGGTCTGCCAACCGTCTTTCTTCAGGTTGTTGGCGGTGGATGCGATCAGGTCGGCGGGATCGTCGACCACGTCGCGTCGGCCATCGCCGTCGCCATCAACCGCGTAACGTTTGAATGCCGTCGGCATGAACTGCGTCGGGCCGAACGCGCCCGCCCATGAGCCGTGCATCTGCTCCGGCCGCAGATCGCCCCGATTGAGGATCTCAAGCGCGGCCAGAAACTCGTCCCGGAAATATGTCTGGCGGCGGCCGACGCATGCCAGCGTCGCAGTCGATTGCAGCACGCTGCGATCACCTATCCGCGTCGAATAATTCGACTCGATGCCCCAGATCGCCGCGATGGCGTAACGGTCAACACCATAGGCCTTCTCCGCCGCGTCGAACTGGCGCTTGTAGCTCGCGAGGACTTCGCGGCCACGCGCGAGCCGCGCATCGTTGACCAGGATATCGAGATAATCCCAGATCGCCTTGGTGAATTCCGGCTGCGAGTCCATCAGGTCCATGATGCGGAGATCGGGCGACAGTCCCGCAGTGAAGCGCTCGAAATTTTCACGCGTAACGTGACGTCGCGCCGCATCGGGCCACATGGCCGCAACGCAGTTCTGGAAATTCGCCGCGGCTTGACGAATCGCGCTCGCAGTCATCAGCGGATGACCGGACGCGCCGTCCTCGCCGCTCCAGGGCAACGCCTCCGAACCTGCGGCCTGCTTCGGGGTGGGCTGAAGCTGCTCCGATCCGCCGCGCGGCGGCAGGGACGCGCCCTGCCCGCCATTCTCGACCGACCCGGTGAAAAGGTTGTCAAGAAAACCCTGGATGCCGTTGCCATTCGATGCCTGGGCGCGCGCCTCGCCTGGCGGCACAAGCACTGCAAGCGCTAAAACGGCCGCCATACCTATTCCGCGCATCCATCCTTGCATCACAATCGCAACCATTCCGGACCTTTATCTGACCTATATTTGATGGAGTATCATGATCTCAGGAGGCCCCTGTCACGGTTTCCATCGGCTTAACAGCGTATCTTTTTCCTGCCTGCCGGGGACAGTCGGCCGCAGCTTGAACCTAATCGGTTCATGTGCCGACGGAACTCCGCTTGAAGGGCAGAGCACCTGACCGGGAACAGAGGAACACATTCACCGCATCTTATGATGCTTCCCCACAGGGCCACCGGCAGCAACCACATATCCATCTTTGTTCCCAGCTGCAAAACCGGCTAACAACGTATCAACTGATCGTATCATCCCGCCTGCAAAACAACCCACAGAATCGATATGAAAATCCGCAAAGCCGTTTTTCCGGTTGCCGGCCTCGGCACCCGCGTTCTTCCTGCCACCAAGGCCATGCCGAAAGAAATGCTCACGATTGTCGATCGGCCGTTGATCCAATACGTGTTCGACGAAGCCAGGGAAGCTGGCATCGAGCATTTCGTGTTCGTGACCGGCCGCAACAAGAGCGCAATCGAGGATCATTTCGACCGCCAGTTCGAACTGGACGAAACGCTGAAGGCGCGCGGCAAAAAGACCGAGATGGATCTGCTGGCTCAATTCCAGGCCGAAGCGGGCGCGGTGAGTTTTACCCGACAACAGGCGCCGCTCGGGCTTGGCCACGCGGTGTGGTGCGCCCGCGACATCGTCGGCGCGGAGCCTTTCGCGGTGGTGCTGCCGGACGAACTGGTGCTGAACACGCCGGGCTGCCTCAAGCAAATGATGCAGGCCGCGGAGAATCTCGGACCAAAATCCAACATTGTCGCGGTGGAAGCGGTGCCCGACGACATGACCCACAATTACGGGATCTGCGGCGTCGGCAAGCGCAGTGGCAATACCTTCGAGATCGAGGGTATGGTGGAGAAGCCGCCGAAGGGCACAGCCCCCTCTAACCTTTCCATCACCGGGCGCTACATTCTCCAGCCTGAGATCTTCGAAATTCTCGGAAGCCAGGAACGCGGCGCCGGCGGCGAAATCCAGCTCACCGACGCCATGATCGGCCTGTCGAAATCGCAAGCCTTCCATGGCCTCGAATTCGCTGGCGAGCGCCACGACTGCGGCTCGCGAGCGGGTTTCCTGCGCGCCAATATCGCTTACGGGATGGCGCGCCCCGACCTTCGCGAGGGCCTGCGCGCGGAAATGAAGAAATATCTCAGGACGTAATAAGGTGCCGAACTACGATGCGTTGCGCGATTACCTGAAACAACAGACGCAGACCGAATTCGTCCTGAGCTTCGCGCAGATCGAGCAAATTATCGAAGACGATCTCCCGCGAGCGGCGCAGCGCGCGTCGTGGTGGGATACGACACGTGCGGCGAAGGAACGGATGCCGCAACGTGAAGCCTGCATCGAAGCCGGCTATGTCGCAACGCGTCTTGGCGACAAGGAGGGGGTGCGTTTCCGCCGAGCCGACGCAAAACGGCCGCGCTTCAAGTAGCTGTAGCGAAGAAGCGAGTCGTGCCTGCTTCCCGCGTTGGAGCCTTTCACGCGAACCGGTATCCACTTCGCTCGAAAGCGCTATACCGCCGGCCATCACCCAAAGGACGCCGCTCACGGATTCGTGGCCTGCCAAGACATAACGACCAGTAACCAAACCGGCCATCTCCAAGTATCTTGAACGCGTATGCTGCGAAAGCGGCGCTGTTGTGCGGCATACCTTTCAACCGTGCCAAGGACTCACGCATGACCCGCAATCCGTTCGGCCGTAATGCCTTCGTCGCCGCTACTGTCGTTGGCGCAGTTGCGCTGTCGGGGCTCCTTTCCGGAGCATCCCGCGCCGAAGACGCCGTGATCATTCCGCCGCCGGCCCTGGATGTGAAGGCTGCCGACGGCATCCAGACCGCGGTCATCGCCGGCGGCTGCTTCTGGGGCGTGCAGGGGGTGTTCCAGCACACCGCCGGCGTGGTCAACGCGGTCTCGGGTTATGCCGGCGGCGCGAGGAAAACCGCCGAATACGAACTGGTGAGCACTGGCACCACGGGACACGCGGAATCGGTCGAGATCAAGTTCGATCCGAAGCGGATCAGCTACGGAAAAATACTGCAAATATTCTTCTCGGTGGCGCACGATCCGACCCAGCTCAACCGCCAGGGGCCGGACACCGGCACACAATATCGCTCGGAGATTTTCGCGCTCAACGACGAGCAGAAGAAAGTCGCTGATACCTATATCGCCCAACTCAACGCCGCCAGGGTCTACAACAAGCCGATCGTGACCAGGGTTGGAACGCTGCAGGGATTTTTTCCGGCCGAGACCTATCATCAGGATTACCTGACGCTGCATCCCGACCAACCCTATATTGCATCTCATGACCTTCCGAAGATCCGAAATTTGCAGAAGGTTTTCGCACCCAACTATCTCCAGAAGCCAACGCTGGTCGGCAACGCCAGGAACACGAACTGAAAAACAGAGGAGGAGTCATGCCAGACAGCAGGACAATGCCAGCCAAAATCACGAAGAGCGACAGCGAATGGCGCAAGGAACTGACGCCGATGCAATATGCGGTTCTGCGCGAGAAGGCGACCGAGCAGCCGTTCTCCGGCGAATACGAACACGAGCGCCGCACAGGTACCTATGTCTGCGCCGGATGCGGGCAGACGCTGTTCGAATCCGACGCCAAGTTCGATTCGGGGTGCGGCTGGCCGAGCTTCACCGCGCCTGCGGTCAAAAGCCATATTGATGAGGAGCACGACACCAGCCACGGCATGATCCGAACCGAGGTGCTTTGCTCGAGATGCAGCGGTCATCTCGGCCATGTCTTCAATGACGGTCCTGGACCCACCGGTTTGCGTTACTGCATTAATTCGGCCGCCGTTAAACTCGAGCCGAAATAGCGGCGGCGACTACCTCGAATTCCACCCTTCTCGCGCCACGATGGGTCCCAGCTGTGGGTGGACACTCCAATCTGACCCCGACGGGGCGAATAAACAGCTCGCCCCGGGGCCATCTTAGTAGATTGCCGAGCTTTTTATCGAAATTCTGGTTTTGGACCCCGGATTCATTATCCCGGCCTTAAAAGGTCGCAATTTCTACCCCGCGCACCTATATAACTGTTCATCATGACATGCCGATGCTCAGCGGCCAGGGGTGGCCGGTGCCAGTGCATTGATCCGTTGCGTACACGAATTTGTAGAGGTTCCGCCATGGCCTTCAGCTTCAAGAAATCCGCCGAACTGTTTCCCGCCGCGGTTCGCAAGAAAAGGCGTGCCGGTTTTACCTACCGCCGTTTCGATACCGCGGCCGACGCCGTACGTTTCGCAATCGAGGAATTACCGGCCGACTCACTGAACGGCGCGTATCTTCAGGTGGACGAAGCTCGCTTCGATCAGAACGGTATCCGCTCGCTCTATGACAGCCGCGATTTTCCGCTGCCTCGCCGCGAATCCGAGACGGCATCCGCGGAAACAAGCGCTTCGAAGGACGCTGCGTGAAGATTGGTGAATCAGACCCCGGAGTCTGATTCACCTGACTCAAACGGAATTGAATCGGGCTCTCGTTTTGATGTTTTGACTAAGCACGGATCTTCTCAGGACCGGTTTCCTCTGTGCGTTCGCGCGGCGCTTCGAGTCGGGCTCGTGCTCTAACGTGGCTGCCGCTCGAGCCAGCGCCTGAACATCCGCACGTTGCGCACGTTGGCGCGAAACATCACGTCGAAGGCATCGCCGGCCACGGGCACCAATCCGACCACCCCGTCAACCGCGACGTTGCTCAACATCCGCGCGGTGATGTGCCAGGGCGCACCAAGCGCCCGCGCTTCTCGCACAAGCCATAGTGAGAACGCCGTGGTTATGACGTCGCCGATCACCGGCACCAGCCCGATCAAGCCATCGATGCCGTAGCGGATGTTCGTTCCTGGAACGACGAAAGCAACGTCAAGCAGCTTCGCGATCGCGTCCAGCCGTGCCAACCGCTGCTCGCGGGTGAGCGGCTGAAATGCCGCGATGAATTCAAAACCGCCGGATGCCGCGGCGCCTTGCTTAAATGCCCCGAATGCGCCGGCCTCGAAACCATCGGCGCCCGCAGGAATTTCACGACCGTCCTGATCGATGATCTTTGCACGTGCCGATCCCCGGGATCGGGAGGTGTCGCGGAAATAAAAATCGTCGTTCGGCGTGGATCTCATGGCTTTCACATGGGCTCTCCCGGCAATTTTCGCAAGCTACGTCACGCGGTCGCGCACGATCGTGATGAGGTCTCCTGTTCCATCGTGGCGCCTTCGCACATCATTCCATCATTCGTTGCTCACATGTAATCATCAGTGGCTTCGTATCGGAACAACGCTGCGGTCTGCCCTGACATCTCCCTGCCCAAGACGCAACTCCGCCCCATTACGCCGCCACTTTCTCTGCTCAAGCGTCTTGCATGATCGCATCGGAAACTGGCTTTACTTTGGAGATCATGTCGATGGGGAGGGGCATTGCATGAGTCAGATTCCGCCGCAGAAGTTTGGCGCCGAATATGTCGCGCACTTGCGCGAGTTGCTCGACAACGCGGCCGAGCAGATCGGGCCAGAGCATCGCACGTTGGCGAGCCAAGCGGAGACCGCCGAGGCCAAGTCGCATCATGTCGCGAGCACGGCCTCGCCCGCAGGCGAGGACCGCACCGCATAAAGGTACGTTTTCGATATCTGCTGGTCATGCGGAATATTCCCTGCGTTCGTCACCTCTGATTCAATCAAAAGCGACCTTCCGGAGAGAATATGTCCCGACGTGACAGAGAATCTTAATAACCACGCTTCACGTGTATAACAGCGCCAAAGTCACCGTCCAAGAAGCGCTACTCGCCCCACGCCGTGAAAGCCTCGTTGAACGCACGATCCCCCGGCGCGCCTTTCTCGATGGCGATGATCGCGCGACGTTGATTCGTATAGACCAGCGGCACGTCAAACCACGAGCGCTCTTTCAAGAGCTGAAGATTACGCGCCCGATCGGACTCGACGTTCGATAGCCCGACCAGGAAGAAGCCGTCGGTGACCTTGACGGCAAGCCCCGCCAGCGGGGTGCCGCGGGACTGTTCGTTGGACTTCATCAGGATGCCGGGGACGTTGGAGACTCCGCCGCCGTCGAAATCCTGCGGCAACACAAAGGTCAGCTCTGCCGTATGACTGGCGGGCAGCGAGGTATCGGTGTTGCGGCGGAACGACATCGTCATCTTGAACTTACGTTCGGGGACTTCGATCTCGGCGCGCACCGCAATCTCCGGCGTGTTACCAGCCGCGCCCTTCACTTCTTCGGTGCGCCACACCACCGAGCCGACATACTGCTTGCCCTTGGGATCCGACGGATCCTCGTCATACAGCACGACGCGCTGCGCCACCGGCGCAATCGTTTCGGATAACGAAGGCTGACCGACCCGATCAGCGATCTTCGGCTTCAGTCCCGGCGTGGCCGGCTTCGCAACCTCGGCAGTTTGGTTTGAGGAATCGAACAGCCCGCGCACGGCCGAAACCGCATTCGGACCCCAGACAATTCCAGCTCCGGCGAGGATCAACACCAGGCCGACCGCGATCGCAGTCTTGAGCGGAAAGCCGCCGCCGAACACGCGCTTCGGTCTGTCGCGACCAGGCTGCGGCCACGAACGCGGCAGGGGCGGCGGTTGGTCGTCCACGGCACCGCCGAAGGACGATTCATTGGAAGGGTACGCTCCCTCGAACGCACCGCGATTCTCAAGGCTCGGCTCAAGCCGGTCGAATTCGGGTGACTGTGATCGCACATTGGCATAGGTGCGGCGGGCCGAGCGATTGGCTTGCGCCGCGGCGCGGCCGAGATCGTCAGCATCCGCGGTAACGTCTCGAAAACCCGGAACCGGCGGCGGCGGGCGATCGGGCTCGAGATTGCGGCGCGGCTGCCCCTGGCTTTGCCGCTCGCGGGCAGGCGGCGGCTCATCCTGTATTGGGATCGGCGGCCCGGGAGGTCGCCAAGACGGCGGCGGATTGGCGGATGAGGGTGGATCAGATGGGGGTGAGTCAGCGCGCAGATTGCGCGGTTGGGGTGTCGCGTTGACGCGCGAGCGGGCTGACGGCGGGGCAGCCGGGTCCTGCGACTTCATCGCAGCGCGCGTCGCGGCACGGAAAGCATCGCCGGAGCGCGAACCACCACTACGCGAGGCCTCGCGAGCGCGTTGGGCAGCCTCGGACTCGACCTTGCGCACAGCCTCTTCCAGCGCCAACCGCTCGCGGGTGATCTCGGACTCGCTTAAAGGCGGCTCGACGCCGCGGAGCTGAGCGATCAGAGCCGTCCTTGCCCGCTCGTAGAGCGCGCGCCGCTGCTCGCCGGGCGCGTTGACGTCCAGTCCAGAGATAGCGCGTGCGATCAGCGGGTAATAATCAGCCATGTCTCCTCAATGCACGAACATTAACCTTGAACGCATTCCCGTAACACCCCGTTAAGCCTCGAAAGGGTTCTGAACTAAAATGGTGTCTTCGCGCTCGGGGCTAGTAGACAACAGAGCGACCGGACACCCCACCAGTTCCTCAATCCGGCGAACATATTTGATGGCTTGAGCCGGCAAGGCCGCCCATGAACGCGCGTTGGCCGTCGGCTCCTTCCAGCCCTCGATCGTTTCATAAACTGGCTCGATGCGAGCCTGCGCCCCCTCTCCGGCCGGCAGATGGTCGATGTCCTTGCCGTCGAGACGGTAGCCAGTGCAGACTTGGATCGTGTCAAAGCCGTCAAGAATATCGAGTTTGGTCAGTGCAAGGCCATGTATGCCGCTGGTACGCACGGTCTGCCGTACCAGCATGGCGTCGAACCAGCCGCAACGCCGTTTACGCCCGGTGTTGACGCCGAATTCCTTGCCGCGCTGACCGATCGTTTCGCCGATTTCGTCCGTGAGTTCGGTCGGGAACGGCCCTTGGCCGACACGCGTCGTGTAGGCCTTGCAGATACCGAGTACGTAGCCGAGCGCGCTCGGTCCCATGCCGGTGCCCGTGGCCGCCTGGGCTGCAACAGTGTTGGAGGAGGTGACGTAAGGGTAGGTGCCGTGATCGACGTCCAGCAACGCGCCTTGAGCGCCTTCAAACAGGATGCGCTTGCCTTCGCGGCGCTTGTGATCGAGCAGATTCCACACGCTGTCAGCATAGGGCAGCACACGCGGCGCAATTGCGGCGAGCTCCTTCAACAGCGCGCCGCTATCCACTTCCGCGATACCGTGGCCGCGGCGCAGCGCGTTGTGATGGGTGAGCAGCCGCTCGATCTTGTGCGGCAGCGTCTGCGGGTCGGCGAGGTCCATCAGGCGGATGGCGCGGCGGCCGACCTTGTCCTCATAGGCCGGACCGATGCCGCGCTGGGTGGTACCGATCGCTGTCGCCGCGCTTGCATTCTCGCGCAAGCTGTCCAGTTCGCGATGCAGCGGCAGGATCAGCGTGACGTTCTCGGCAACGCGCAGGTTGTCGGGGCCGATTTTGACGCCCTGCCCCTTCAGCTTCTCGACCTCGTTGACGAAGGCTTGCGGATCGAACACGACACCATTGCCGATGATCGACAGCTTCGACGAGCGGACGACCCCCGAGGGCAGCAATGCCAGCTTATAGGTATTTCCGTCGATAACGAGCGTATGACCAGCATTATGGCCACCCTGGAAGCGAACGACGATATCCGCCTGCTCCGACAGCCAGTCGACGATCTTGCCCTTTCCCTCGTCGCCCCATTGGGCGCCGACGACGACAACGTTGGTCATTTCCGCGGAAATTCCTTGCAAAAGTGGGGCGTGTCTCGACAGCGCCTTCGGTAACGAACCTCGAATTCGAAGGGCACCGGCAACTCGTGATTGTCGTAAATGGTGTGGGTTCGGAAACTCGCTTGAAAAAAGATCGCAGCGAAAATGAAGCGATCTTCCGGACCACCCCGCCAGCCGAAACACGACAGACGCAATACAAAGCCGCCAGCCACGCGAGGCGTCCCATCGGATAAAGGATGCGTGCGGTTGACGCAAGCCGGAACGGCCCCGAACTGCCCCTCCAAGCCGTTGATTCATCCTGACAAACGTGGCGTCCTGCGGCTTCCATGCGGTCCCGTGCCCGCCATAGTTTTTAAGGACGCTCGATAATCAATGTTCGGCTTACCGCTCAACCGCCGAGAACAGGAGGAGAGATGCGCCGTCTGATGACCCGCGAGTTATGCGCGGGAGCGATGTTGCTGGCGATACTGGCTCCTTCTGCCGCTTACACGCGCGAGGGGGCGTCCGACGCGCCATCGCACCATGCAGAAACCACGCCCGCCGACCCTCGGGACGGCGGCGACCGGCCTGCCGCAACCGCCGACAATCGCCGGTTGCCGCCGGATTCGACCACCAGGCATAAGCTCGTCCTACCGGGCCGGACGTTGGCCTTCGCCGCAACGGCGGGCACTATTCGTATTTTTAACGACAAAGGCGAACCGCAAGCGGACATCGCCACCACAGCCTATCAACTCGACGGCGCCGATTCCCGCAGCCGCCCGGTGACCTTTGTTTTCAACGGTGGTCCCGGCGCCTCTTCGGCGTGGCTGCAATTCGGCAGCAACGGCCCCTGGCGCATCCCGATGGACCGCGCGATCACCAGCCCTTCCATTCCAATGCCGCTGGAGCCGAACGCGGAAACCTGGCTCGACTTCACCGATCTCGTTTTCATCGATCCGTTGGGCACCGGCTACAGCCGCATGGTGGCGCACGGGGACGACGCACGAAAACGCTTCCTCACAGTCGATGGCGACGTGGACTCGATTGCTCTGGTGATCCGGCGCTGGCTGGAGAAAGCCGACCGGATGCAGTCGCCGAAATTCATCACCGGCGAAAGCTATGGCGGCATTCGCGGACCGAAGATCGCCCGTAACCTGCTGACCCGGCAGGGCGTCGCCGTCAAGGGGCTGATTCTGATCTCCCCGGCGCTTGACTTCGGCGACGTGTTGGGCGCGGGGTTGACCCGGTTCGTGGCAAGCCTGCCGAGCATGGCGGCGGTTGCACGGGAAAAGGAGAAGGACAGAACGCTGACCCGCGCGGACATGGCCGACGTTGAAGCCTATGCACGGGGTGACTTCCTGACCGATCTCGTCAAGGGACAGGCCGATGCGGAAGCCACGCGGCGGCTTGCCGACCGCTTCGCGTCACTGACGGGAATCGATCAGGCGGAGAGCCGCCGCCTCGCCGGGCGATTCGACGTCAGCGAATTCCGCCGCGCCTTCGACCGCAGCAGCGGCAAGGTAACCGGACGCTATGATGCCTCGGTGCTGGGGTTCGACCCCTACCCGGAATCAAGCGCCAGCGACTTCAACGACCCTTCGGAGGAGCCGCTGCTATCCGCGCTGACATCGGCGGCGTTCGAACTCTATGCACACAAGCTGAACTGGCGGCCGGCGGGCTCCTATGAACTGCTCAGCCGCAGCGTCAACCGGGAATGGGATTTCGGCAAGAGCCGGTCGTCCGTCGAGTCGACGTCTGACATCCGCGAACTGCTTGCTGCGGACGCAAAATTCAAGCTGCTTGTCGCACATGGATTGTTTGATCTGGCGACACCTTATCTCGCCTCCCAGATCCGCCTCGATCAATTACCGACCTTCGGCTCGCGCGACCGGGGCAAGTTTGTGGTCTATCCCGGCGGCCACATGTTCTATTCGCACGACGGCTCGCGTCAGGCGCTGCGCGACGAGGTTCGCGCGCTGATGAAGTGATGAAACGCCGGGCTGACTTATGGTGTTTCTAGCGAAGTGGATGCCGGGTTTGCGTGACGCGTCAGATCAAAATCATAGAGCACCGCTTCTGATTTCATCAGAAGCGGGAAAGGCTCTAGCCGTAGATCCATCATGATCAGGCCTCGGCCGGTCAGAAGGTCAGCACCTTGGCCTGCTTGACCTGCGGCAGCGCCTGCACCTTGGCGAGAACGTTCTCCGGCACGCTGCCGTCAACCTCAACCAGCGCGATGGCGTCGCCGCCTTGCTTGTTACGGCCGAGATTGAACGTCGCGATGTTGACGCCCGCGTCACCGAGCAGAGAGGCGAACTTGCCGATGAAGCCCGGCTTGTCCTCGTTGGTGACGTAGATCATCGACTTGCCAAACTCGGCATCGACGCGGATGCCCTTGACGTCGACGAGGCGCGGCTGACCATCGGCGTAAACCGTTCCCGACACCGAACGCTCCTGCCGTTCGGTTGCGACCGTTACCGTGATGAGGCTTTCATAATCGCTCTGCGCGGCGCGGACGACCTCGTCCACCACCATGCCGCGCTCTTTGGCGACGACCGGCGCGGACACGACGTTGACATCGCCCAGCATCGGCCGCAGCAGGCCCGACAGCGCCGCCGAGGTCAGCGCTTTGATCTTCATTTCGGCGACGTGCCCCTCATAGGTGATGGTCACCTTTGAGATTCCGGTCTCCGTGAGCTGACCGGCGAACGAGCCGAGCTTTTCCGCAAGCTCGACAAACGGCTTCAGCTTCGGCGCTTCCTCCGCCGTGATCGAGGGAAAATTGATGGCGTTGGTGATCGCACCGGTGAGCAGATAGTCTGACATCTGCTCAGCAACCTGCAATGCCACGTTCTCCTGCGCTTCGGTGGTGGAGGCGCCGAGATGCGGCGTGCAGATCACGTTGGGATGGCCGAACAGCACGTTCTTGGTGGCAGGCTCCTCGACAAACACGTCGAACGCCGCACCTGCGACTTGCTTGGCGTTGAGCGCATCGACCAACGCCTGCTCGTCCACCAGGCCGCCACGCGCACAGTTGATGATGCGCACGCCCTTCTTCATCTTGGCGATAGCGGCAGCGTCGATGATGTTGCGAGTCTTGTCGGTCAGCGGCGTATGCAGCGTGATGAAGTCAGCGCGCGTAAACAGATCGTCGAGTTCGACCTTCTCCACGCCGAGATCCTTGGCCCGCTCCGGAGACAGGAACGGATCGAACGCAATCACCTTCATCTTCAGGCCAAGCGCGCGGTCGGCGGCGATCGAGCCGATGTTGCCGCAGCCGATCACGCCCAGCGTCTTGCCGGTGATCTCGACGCCCATGAAGCGGTTCTTCTCCCACTTGCCGGCCTGGGTCGAGGCATCGGCGGCGGGAATTTCGCGCGCCAGCGCCAGCATCAGGGTGATCGCATGTTCGGCGGTCGTGATCGAGTTGCCGAACGGCGTGTTCATGACGATGACGCCCTTGGCCGTCGCCGCCGGAATCTCAACGTTGTCGACGCCGATGCCGGCGCGGCCGATCACCTTCAGCTTCTTGGCATTGGCGAGAATTTTCGCGGTCGCCTTGGTGGCGGAGCGGATGGCAAGGCCGTCATAGTTGCCGATGATCTCGGCGAGCTTGTCCTTGTCCTTGCCTAGCGCAGGCTGGAAATCGACCTCGATGCCGCGATCCTTGAAGATCTGCACGGCGGCAGGGCTAAGCGCATCGGAAATGAGAACCTTGGGTTTGGTCATGATGTTGTCCTCTATCCTCCCCTTGAGGGAGAGGGTCGGCGCGCTGCGCCGGGGTGAGTGGTGAGACCGTTTCTTCCCTCTCCCCTTGTGGGAGCCGAGACGAGCGAAGTTCGCTCATAGGGTCACGAAATCGAGTGAAACGAGATTGAGCGGGTGAGGATTGAAGCGGCGACGGGAAACACCCCTCATCCGCTCTCCCTTCGTTCGGGCACCTCTCCCACAGGGGGAGAGGGAAACAAGGCATCGAGCCTAGAGACTACGCCGCTTTTGCAAGCGAGGCCTTGGCCTCGGCGAAGGCCCAATCAATCCATTGCGTCAGCAGTGCGACGTCGCTCGCCTCCACCGTGGCACCGCACCAGATGCGCAGACCCGGTGGCGCATCGCGGTAGTACCCGAAATCGTAGCCCGCGCCTTCTTTCTCAATTGCACCAACGAGTTTCTTGGCGAAATCGGCTTGCGATTCTGGCGGCAACGACGTGATCGTGGAGTCGACGACCTTCAGGCAGACTGACGTATTTGATCGGATCGCCGGATCCTTGGCCAGAAAATCGATCCACGGCGTCTTCGCCACCCAATCACTCAACACCTTGGTGTTGGCGTCAGCGCGCGCAATCATGCCCTTGAGGCCGCCAACCGACTTGCCCCAGTTCAGCGCGTCGAGATAGTCCTCGACACACAGCATCGACGGCGTGTTGATGGTCTCGCCAGCGAATATGCCGTCGATCAGCTTGCCGCCCTTGGTCATGCGAAAAATCTTCGGCATCGGCCACGGCGGCGTGTAGCTCTCAAGCCGCGCCACGGCGCGTGGGCTGAGAATCAACATCCCGTGCGCCGCCTCGCCGCCTAGCGCCTTCTGCCAGGAGAAGGTGACGACATCGAGCTTGGCCCAATCGAGCGGCTGCGCGAAAGCGGCTGACGTCGCGTCACAGATCGTGAGACCTTCGCGCGTGGCGCTGATCCAGTCCGCATTTGGCACACGCACGCCGGACGTCGTCCCGTTCCAGGTGAAAACGATATCAGAGGCCGGATCGGCCTTGGCAAGATCGGGAAGCTCACCATAACCCGCGGTGAGCTTGGTGACATCCTTCAGCTTCAACTGCTTGAGGATATCGGTGATCCAGCCCTCGCCGAAAGACTCCCAGGCGATTGCTGTTACCGGACGCGCACCGAGTAGCGACCACAAAGCCATCTCGACCGCGCCGGTATCGGACGCCGGCACGATGCCGATCTTGTAGTCAGCCGGAATTTCCAGAACCTCACGCGTCAGATCGATGGCGAGCTTGAGCCTGGTCTTGCCGATCTTCGCGCGATGCGAACGGCCGAGGGCTGCGTCCTTGAGATTTTGGGGGGTCCAGCCGGGGCGCTTGGCGCATGGGCCGGAAGAGAAATGCGGCACGTTCGGCCGCGAAGCAGGCTTCGCAACGGTCATGATCTATCCTTCCAGATAGCAAGCCTCCCGTTGGGGGGAGGTGTCCCGCCGCTGTGGATATGGGAATCAGCCGATCCCGTCAAGGATATTCCCGGCAGTTAGGCTGGATGACAACCGCGATGAACCGAAATCAAACCACGATCAGAACCTGTAGCCCACACCAGCGCGCACTGTGTTGACAACGGTATCCACCGGAGCCGTAAACCGCAGGAATTCCCATTCGGCACGTAAGAATAGACCATCGAAGATCATCATATCGATACCGAGACCCGCGGCGTAGCCGTAGATGAAGTGTGCATTGGCGTTGTCGGACAAAGAGCCAGAGCCTGAAAGGTCGGGAAGCGGTGGAACCTGCGTACCAACATACTGATAGTACAGATTGTAATTTGCGTTGCGCTGGATATCGGCCCGCCCCATCGCCATCCCGACGAAGGCATACGGCAGGAAGCAGCCGAACGAATATCCACCGCGAAGCCGAAGCGAGCCAAAATCCGTGACTTGCATAGAAGCGCTCGATCGTACGAACGCCGACGTCAGATAATCGGTTGGGTAGCTGAACGATCGGCCTTGACTGCCACTCGAGGAACCAAAGAATTTACCGTGGATGTAGTTGGCCTCGACGCCGAAGACGACGTCCTCCATCTGCACGTTATAACCTAGGAATCCGCCAAATCCGCTATTACGGTTTGAGGACGTTCCGCCCAGCGGCCATGTCGAAAGATGATACTGTCCTTCGACATCGATGTTGTTCAGCAGTCGTTCCAGTAACTCTTTTCCGGAGTTCTTGAAATCCATGTCGGCTGAACCGTAGCTCGCCTGTCCGCCAACATAAAAACCCTGCCACACCGTCCGCACCGTGCTGAGGCTCGGCGGCTGTGATCCGCGCAAGAACGGAAGGTCGTCGGGCATATCGGCTGCGTATGCGCCCTGCGCCGCTCCGCAAATGACCGCCGCCAGCAGAAGTCTACGCATCGTGAACGCTCCATCGACCACAACTTGAGTAGTGTCGATTATCAGCTGTTAACCTTAACCAATCGTTGTTGCGCGGCGTGATTGCTTCATATTGTCGACAAACCATCGACGTGCCCGACCCTTCGCAGCAGTCGGGAATCAACCGCACGAAAGCAAAACGGCGCGGGAAAATTCCCGCGCCGTTAAGAACCGTTAAGAGGTGATAGAGCTCAGCCCTTGGTGACCAGCGGCGGCGGGGCATAGACCGGCGGGGTGTTGAAATACCAGCGCACGCCGAGTTTCACGTCATGCGACGTGATGTCGTTAAACTGCATCGGAACGCCCCGCGTGAATCCGGTGTAATCGGAAACTGCGCCCGTCATTCCGGAACCGAGATTCACATAGCTGTAAGCCAGTTCAACTGTGAGGCCCGGATTGACCATGTAGGCCAAACCGCCGTGAAGCGCCCACGCGAAATTCCACCTCGACGCAGCCGGCGCGTTTGCGAAGCTTGGGAAGGCGCCGAAGCCAAATCCGTTATTGTTGACCATGCCGGTATCGGTGTAATTGGCAATCGTCACGCGCGCCGCGCCGACGCCTGCACCGATGAATGGCGTGACGCCCCACCAGGTGCCGAGATCGGCATAACCGTTCGCCAACACAAGCCATTCCGATTTGGTGGCGTTGTAGTTGTTGATACCGTTTCCGACGATCCCGCCGCCTGCTGGATAGGTCAGAAGATCGGTGCCTTTGAAGTTCGAATTACCGCGATACTGGCCTGTGAAGTCGCCGCGGAACCAGTTGTTGAACTGATAGCCGACACCGACGCCGTAGATTCCGGCGGCATCGAAAGCGGTCGTCTGTTGCAACGACAGCAGTTGCGCGTTGCGGCCATCCGCCATCGCAATGTTGCTCACGCGCTGGTTGCTGAATCCGATATCGCCTCGCAAGTACCAGCCGCCGAAACCCACGACCGGTGGGGCGTAATAGGGCGGAGGCGCGATGGGCAGGTCAGCGGCGAATGCGGCAGATGATAATAGTGATGCCGCTCCGGCGGCTACGAGCAATTTTACACCACGCATCGGCTTCGTCCCTTTGTGCCGTGAGGCAAGTGCGGCCCCACTCCAATTCGGAGGGACGATGACACCAAATCCTTAAGAGCCGCTTAACCCTAATTTTTAAGGTTGATTTTCGGTAAGTTTATTCTGGCGTGAACGGCGCGGCGAACCGTCACGATGGATGCTGCCACACGAGTCCGTGGACGAGCGATCCTACGGCGGCGACTACGAGTGCTGGATTTTCGGCATCTTCGGCAGGAACATCGCCAGCAGACCTATCGCCGGCAGGAACGCACAGGCTTGATAGACAAACTCGATGCCCTTGGCATCCGCGACCTCGCCCAGCAGCGCGGCACCAAGTCCCGCCGCGCCGAATGCAAAGCCGAAAAACATGCCTGAGATCATGCCGAGACGGTGCGGCATCAGTTCCTGCGCAAACACAATGATCGCAGGCATCGCGGATGAGAGGATGACACCGATGACCACCGTCAGCACCACTGTGCCAGCAAGATTTGCAAACGGCAGCAATAGCGTGAATGGCAGCACCCCGAGGATCGACAGCCAGATCACATAGCGGCGTCCGAAGCGATCGCCAATCGGACCGCCGAAATACACGCCTATGGCGACCGCGCCGAGAAACACAAACAGCAAAAGTTGAGCTGTCTGCGTCGAGACGTGAAACTTCTCGATCAGATAAAAGGTGTAATAGCTCGTCAGGCTGGACATGTAGATGTATTTCGAGAACACCAGCACGATCAGAATCGTCAGTGCGAGCGCCGTCCGCGCGGGCGCCGGTGTCTCCGACGATCGGCGCGGCCGGGCACTCTCATGCGGCGAGATCCGCAGCTTGTACCACCGCCCGATTTGAAACAGGACGACGATCGCGATGAATGCGATCGACGAGAACCACGCGATGCTGGGCTGCCCGAACGGCACGATGATCAGAGCCGCCAGGAGCGGCCCCATCGCCGAGCCGAAATTCCCGCCAACCTGAAAAACCGACTGCGCGAAGCCATAACGACCACCGGACGCCATTCGCGCGATGCGCGCGGACTCCGGGTGGAACACCGCAGAGCCAAGGCCGATCAGTGCAGCGGAAACAAGGATCATTCCGTAGACATGAGCGACGCTCAGCAGCAGCAACCCCACGAAAGTAAAGCCCATGCCGACGGCAAGTGAGAACGGCTGGGCTTTCTTGTCGGTGACATAGCCGACCACGGGTTGCAGCAGCGAGGCGGTCACCTGAAACGCCAGCGTGATCATTCCAATCTGCGCAAAGTCGAGCGCGTAATTTTCCTTCAGGATCGGATAAACCGAGGGGATCAGCGACTGCATGGTGTCGTTGAGAAAATGCGAAAAGCTGATGCCGCCGAGCACCAGATAGGCGGGACCCGTAGCGGCGGCCTTATCCGTGATCCCGGGAACCACGACCGGCGCAACCAGCGTTTCCTCGGAGATGACAGGCTTGTCCACGGACGGCTTTCCGGTTGTTACAACCGGAGCCTGTTACGACGCGGGCGCCCGACCGTCCATCAATCGTTATAGCTGGGATGCATCAGGATATTCGCCAACGCGGCGCGACGGCACAAGGTTCTGGTTGCGGTTTCACGCCGCCGCCGGGTTTCCCAATGCAGAAACGATCGTGTCCACGACTTCCTCGACCAAGATACGGTCATCGCCCTCACCCATGACGCGAATGACAGGCTCGGTTCCCGAAGAACGGACTAACAGGCGACCATGACCGTTGAGACGCTTCTCGCCCGCTGTAATGGCCGACTTCACCTCCGCGCGATCCAACGGCTTGCCGTTGCGATAACGGAAGTTCTTCAATATCTGCGGAAGCGGCTCGAACTTGTGGCAGACTTCGGAGACCGGGCGTCCCAGCTTCTGGACGACAGCAAGCACCTGAAGCGCAGACACGAATCCGTCTCCAGTGGTCGCATAGTCCGACAAGATGATGTGCCCTGATTGTTCGCCGCCGAGATTATAGCCATGCTTTAGCATCTGCTCGAGCACGTAGCGGTCGCCGACAGGTGTCCGCACCATCGACAACTCGCGATCCTTCAGGAATCGCTCAAGGCCGAGATTGGACATCACGGTAGCGACAATCCCCGGCCTGGTCAGGCGGCCGTCTTCCTTCCAACTCTCGGCAATCACTGCGAGAAGCTGATCGCCGTCGACCACATGGCCGCGCTCGTCGGCTATGATGACGCGGTCGGCGTCTCCGTCGAGCGCGATGCCGATATCGGCGCGCATCTCGCGGACCTTGCGGCACAGCGCCTCCGGCGCGGTGGAGCCGCATTCCTTATTGATATTGAAGCCATCGGGCTCGACGCCGATCGGAATGACGTCCGCGCCCAGTTCCCACAGCGCCTCCGGCACCACCTTGTAGGCTGCGCCATGGGCGCAATCGACCACGACCCGCAGCCCCTCGAGGCTAAGTTCGCGGGGTAGCGTGCGCTTGGCGAATTCGATGTAACGATCATGCACGCCGTCGATACGACGGGCGCGGCCAAGGTTCCCGCTCTGCGCGAGTTTCTTGTCGAGGTTTTCATCGAGCAACTGCTCGATCTTCTTTTCGACCTCGTCGGACAGCTTGAAGCCGCGCGGGCCGAACATTTTGATGCCGTTGTCCTCGAAAAGGTTGTGCGACGCTGAAATCATGACACCGAGATCAGCACGCATGGATTTGGTCAGCATCGCTACTGCCGGCGTCGGCATCGGACCCAGCAAGAGCACATCCATGCCAACCGACGTAAAACCCGCGACCAGCGCATATTCGATCATATAGCCGGAGAGGCGCGTATCCTTGCCGATCACGACGCGATGACGGTATTCGCCGCGCTGGAACACCAGCCCAGCGGCCTGTCCAACTTTCATCGCCAGTTCCGGCGTGATCAAGCCGTTAGCTCGGCCGCGAATGCCGTCGGTTCCAAAATATTTGCGGCTCATTTTCCCCCCATGACCCGCCTTTGCTCACAGCCACGCTTGAGGTCGGCTCATCGAATCGTTGGACGCCGAGCATATCGCAAGGCCGCTTATAACGCCCCTAAAGATAAAACGACTTCAAAAAATATAATGAACCGTTACCGGAATTTGGGGGAAAGGGCCGGATCGTTATTCTGTGGCATGTCAGGACGAAGCAGCCGCCGTCTTCTCAATGCAAGTCAATGCAAGCGCCTCTAATGGCGACGATCCATTTGATCCTTGGCGGGTTTTTCCTCGGCGGGTTTTTCAGGAGCCGGCTGGGTGACGCTCAACGGGTCCGAACCGGGAAACGACTCTTTCAGGGCGCGATCGAGTTCCTTGTCCAGTTCTTCCTTGGTTTTTTGGTTCCGGTCGTTCGTCTCACCGTCATGTCGCGCCATAGCTTTCTCCCGGTGTGGGCAGCTAATGTAACGCCCTCATGTAAGCGTCGGTTCCGGCGAATGTGGAATTCAAGTCCAGCTTGCTATGGCACCAGCCCTTCGCAGGCGCCGCCGGACCGGCGGTCAGCCCCAACCTAACGCCAGCGAGATGCGGTAGGTGACGAACGCCGCCAGATAAGCCATCGACAGCATGTAGAAGAATGTGATCATCACCCAGCGCCACCCGCCGGTCTCGCGCTTGATAACGGCGAGCGTTGAGGCGCATTGCGGCGCAAAGACATACCAGGCGAGGAACGCCAGCGCGGTCGCGAGACTCCATTTCCCGGCCAGCATGTGACCGATCTGTTCCGCCGCCTCGTTGCCTCCTTCAATCGCATAGACGGTGCCAAGCGAAGCCACCGCCACCTCGCGCGCAGCCATGCCGGGAATAAGCGCAACGCTGATCTGCCAGTTGAACCCGATCGGCGCGAGCACAGGTTCGATCCAGCGGCCGATCATGGCTGCAAGGCTGAAATCGATCGCAGGCTCGGTGGCGCCAGCCGGCGGACGGGGGAACGACGCCAGGAACCAGATCAGAACCATCATGGAAAAAATCGTGGTGCCGGCGCGCTTCAAAAATGCCATCGCGCGCTGGTAGAGATTCATCAGCACGCTGCGCAGTTGCGGCAACTTGTAATCCGGCAGTTCCAGCATGAAGGGCGGCGTCGCGCTGTCACGCCAGAAGAAGTGGTTGGCCACGAATGACACCGCGAGCGCGCTGAATATCCCCACCGCATAGAGCCCGAACATCACGAGCCCCTGCAATCCGAGAATGCCGAGCACCGGCCGGTTTGGCACGAACGCCGCGATGATCAGCGTATAAACCGGGATGCGCGCCGAGCAGGTCATCAGCGGCGCGACCATGATAGTGGTCAGCCTGTCGCGCTTGTTATCGATCACCCGCGTCGCCATGATCCCCGGGATCGCACAGGCGAAGCTCGACAACAGCGGGATAAAAGCGCGGCCGTGCAGTCCGGCGCCACCCATGATGCGGTCCATCAGGAACGCCGCACGCGCCATGTAGCCGAGGTCTTCAAGAAGCAGAATAAACAGAAACAGAATGAGGATTTGTGGCAGGAACACGATGACGCTGCCGACGCCGGAGATGATGCCGTTCTGGATGAAACTTTGCAGCAATCCTTCCGGCAGCACAGTCGCTGAAAAGGCGCCAAGCGCATCGAAGCCGCCGGAGATCAGTTCCATCGCCGGTTGCGCCCAGGCGAATACGGCCTGAAACACCACGAACAGAAGCAGGAGCAGCGCGATCATGCCCGACACCGGATGCAGCAGCACTGCGTCCACGCGCGTGGTCCATGTATCGGGCTTAGCCGGCTCGCTGACCGCGGCGCCGATCACGCGATCAGCCTCGCGCTGCGCCGCGCGAAGATCTGATACGCCCGGCGTGGTCCAGTCGCTCCCGACGATGGCACCTGCCGGCTTGCCGGCGATGTCGTCAATCCTGTGCAGGAGATCGTCAATGCCGCCTCGCCGCACGGCGGTCGATGTGACGACCGGCACCTCAAGCTCGGCGGAAAGCTTGTCGAGATCAATGCCAACGCCGCGACGCCGCGCGATGTCGATCATGTTCAGCACCAGAAGCATCGGCCGGTGAACACGCTTCAATTCGATCACCAGGCGCAACGCCACACGAAGATTGGTGGCGTCGGCGACGCAAAGCAAAAAGTCCGGCGGGCTTTCGCTCGCAAGCTTGCCGAGAATGACGTCGCGGGTAATGTCCTCGTCCGGGCTGCGGCCCCGCAATGAATAAGTTCCCGGCAGGTCGATCAGATCGACCCGGTGGCCGGATGCCGTGCGCAAAACCCCGGACTTCCGCTCCACGGTGACGCCGGCGTAGTTAGCCACCTTCTGGCGGCTGCCGGTGAGCGCATTGAACAAAGCGGTCTTGCCGCTGTTCGGCGTCCCAACCAGAGCGATACGCCAGTCATTCACATCGATTGCGGTCATGCGATGGTTTTCGCTAGCCCGCCGACCATGACCGCCATGGCTTCGCGCCGGCGCAGCGCGATCGTCGTACCGTTAACCCGAACCGCTATCGGATCCCGGCCAATCGGCCCTTCATGCAGTATCTGAACCGACGCGCCCTCGACGATACCAAATTCAAGAAGACGCCTCTCGATCTCCATTGCAGACACCCCCAGGTGGTCGCCGTCGACCATGATGGCGGTCACCCGCCCGCGAAAGCCGCGCCGAGCGAGGCCGAGCGGCGTGGTTTCCATAGCTTCAGGGTTGCTGGGATCGAGATTGGACATGACGTTCGCTTTGGATCAAGCGCTCCCGGGGGTCAAGACAAAGAGAGGCGATTGCGGCAAAATGGAACAATTGAAAATACCGGGCCAATCGTAAACCTCAAGTCGCGGGATGAGGGATCCGGAGATCGGCCTCGACCAGCGTGCGTAAATCCTGCGTCACCACGGGACGCTCTCCGAACCACAGCTCGAATCCGCGTACGGCCTGATGCAGCAGCATCCCGAGGCCGTCTGCGGTCCTGAGGCCCCGCGCCCTCGCCGCAGCCAGCAATGGCGTTTCCAGAGGAACATAGACCAGATCGGCGACCACCGCATCCCGCGACAGCAGCGGCAGCTCGATGTCCAGTGGCGGCTGCCCGTTCATGCCGAGCGAAGTTGTATTCACGAGCAGACCGGTGCGCGGCAGCACGTCGCCAAGCGTGTTCCAAGCCGCTGGCATAACCGTGGGTCCGAATTGATCCGCAAGCACTTGCGCCCTTTCCATCGTACGGTTCACGAGATGGATGCGCTTGATCCCGCGTTCGATCAGACCGAACACCACGGCCCGCGACGACCCGCCGGCGCCAAGCACCAGCGCATCCTCGATGCGATCCCAGCCCGGAGCGACGGCATCGAGATTGCCGATGAAACCCTCAACGTCCGTATTGGTGGACCGCAGGATGGCGCCATCATAATAGAGGGTGTTGGCTGCGCCGACAGCTCTCGCGCGCTCGTCTGGCTCCGTCAATTGCAACGCCCGCTCCTTGTGCGGGATTGTGACATTGGCGCCCACGAAGCCGTGCGTCGAAAGATGCATGACGAATTCCGCGAATCCTTCGGGCGGAATCGCTTCAATGCTGTAGCCGCCCGTTATGCCGTGCACGCGCAGCCAATAGTGATGGATCAGCGGCGAGCGCGAATGCGCTGCGGGCCATCCGATCAGGCAGGCGGCCCGGCCTGTTGTCCCGGCTGTCATCATGCATCCCGTCGTGTGACGCGCCGACCATCAGGCGGCACCCGATGAAATCATGCAAGCTGACGCGCCTGTCAATGCCGCCGGTGCGGTCCCCGTGCAGCCGCACCGCAGACCGTGATCTGGCTCATGGCGCGGGCGTGCGCATTGGCCGCAGCGGCGGGCTGACGCCCATGGTCAGGAGCACTCAGATGAACGCACGCCCGGCGAACCTCCAACCGTAGGATCAGCTCCGACCCTAAGCCGCCACCCGACGCGCGGCGATGATCTGGTCGGCGGTCCGGCCGGTGACTTCGGCCATGCGATCGAACTGCCGGGTAAAACTGCCCGCTCCCGCCGTCGCCGACCTCAGTTCGACGATGAGATCGCCGATCTCGGCTTCCGGCATCGTGGCGCGCACGCAGTCCCAGCCGGCCCAACTGTCGCGACTGTCGAAACCAAGAATCTGGCCGCGGCGTGCCGACAGGATAGCGTTGACCTTCGCGGTCGCATCGCTCGGGCAAACGATCTCGACCACATCAATCGGCTCCAGCAGCACCGGCTGGCATTTCGGTAAGGCTTCGGCTATCCCGATGCGGGCGGCGGTGCGGAACGCCTGATCCGAGGAGTCGACGCTGTGGTAGGATCCATCGGTCAGCGTCACCTGCACGTCAATCACCGGAAAGCCAAGGGGACCGCGGGCGAGTCCGTCCACCACGCCGTCCTCGACTGCGCCGATATAATTGCGCGGCACCGCGCCGCCGACAATCTTGTCAATAAAGACGAAGCCCGCGCCGCGTGACAGGGGTTGAACCTCCAGCACCACGTCGCCGAACTGGCCATGCCCTCCGGACTGCTTCTTATGGCGTCCCCGCTGGCTGACAGGCTTGCGGATCGTTTCCCGATAGCTGATCGCGGGCGGATGCGAATCCACATTGACCCCGAAGCGACCGTGCAGCCGTTCGAGCGCAACGCGTAGATGCATCTCGCCTTGTCCCCACAGCACGGTGTCGTGAGTCTGCGCGTTGTGAACGACGGCGAGCGAGGGGTCTTCCTCGTTGAGCTTGATGAGAGCCTGTCCGAGTTTGACGTCGTCCTTGCGGTCGCGGGCGGCAAGCGCCCTCGCAAGCACAGGCGCGGACGGCGCGATGCTGACCAGTGAGGGTGGCGCGATCCGGGCGGTCGTTAACGTATCGCCGGTCTTGACGGCCTCGAGCTTGCCCAACGCCACCACCTCACCCGCGCACGCCGATGCGCGCTTGGTCTCCTGCGCGCCGGTGGCTGCGAGAATGCCGGAGATTTTTCCTGCTTCGCCTGACGACGCATGCACCGTCGTGGCATCGTCGAAGCGACCTGTCAGCACCCGCGCCAGCGACAGCTTGCCGCCGTGCTGGAGGTGCATGGTCTTGAACACGTAGGCCAGCGCCTCCTCGCTATCAGCCACGCCCATGCGCTTCGCCGTCTCGCTAATGCCAGGCGCTTCGTGGCGCAGCGCTTTCATCAACCGCCACACGCCGTTCTCGCGCGCAGCCGAGCCGAGCAATACAGGGCAAATCTGGCCATCGCGCAGCTCACGAGCAAGATCGTCGAACACTGCATCCCGCGGCGGCGCAATATCCTCGAGCAGTTGCTCCATCAGCGCGTCGTCGTGATCGGCGAGTGTCTCCAGCATCGAGAACCGCGCTTCCTTCTCGCGGTCGAGATCGCCGACGTCCAGTTGGACAACTTCGGAAGCCATATGCTCGCGGTAGACGAAGGCGCGCTCCAGCGCGAGATCGACAAATCCGGCGATCAAATCGCCGTTCCAGATCGGGATCTGCCGTAGCAACAGCGGAGTCCGCGACGCCGGCTGCAACATTGCCAAGGTTTGGCGAACGCCCTTGTTCGCCTTGTCGATCTTGTTGAGGAACAGAAAACGGGGAATGCCCAAATCTTCCAGTTCGCGCAGGATAATCTGCAACTGCGGCAACTTGCGCTCGTCCGCCTCGCACACGACCACCGCTGCATCGACCGCGGGAATTGCAGCGCGCATGTCGTGTGCGAATTCGATCGAACCCGGACAATCGATAAAAGTATAGGTTTCGCCCATGAAGCAGGTGTTAGCTGGAGTGAGTCCGACTCCCATTTTGTGCTGGCGAGCTTCGTCGCTGGCGTCGCCGACGCTGGTTCCCTGATCGACGCTGCCTGCTTTGGGGATTGCGCCCGTTCGGGCAAGGATGGATTCGAGAAGTGTGGTTTTACCGCTCTGGAACGGGCCCACCAGCGCAATGCACCGGGGACCCGACGTTTGAGTGCCTTGAGGTCCCCCTTGGGGACTTCTGAGGTCTTGTCCCATTGCCGCCTCCTGGTCTGGAAGTCGGCCCATGATTGGGTCGGCGATAGCCGATGCTCCTCCCGCAGACGGAATTTGGCAAGCAGGAAAACACGTCGGGACATCCGCGCCGACGGTTCAGCCAACGCGCAGCCCGGCTCAATGGGGCGAAACGCCGAACGGCGGCGGAAGCCTGTTAGCGGCCCGGACGCAATTCCAGCGCAGCGAGACCCGCCGCCACGTTGAGGCCGACCTGACCCTGCACGCTGAGCGGTTGCAGCGCGATCGAATTGGCGGAGCCGCCGATCAGAACGTTGCCGCCGAGGCCAACGCCGACCGAAGCGCTGCCCTGTGCGCCCGCGTAGTTACCCGAGAGATCGCCAGGCCCGAGCCGCGCCACCGGAGCGTAAACGCCCCAGGCCAGCGCCGATTCCTGGGTAATACCGAGATCGACCCCAACCTTGCGGATCGTAGCCACATAACGGTCTTCCGGCAGGCCGTCGGCGTGAAACACGCAGCCAAGATGGGTAACGGAGCCGACGACAAACCCAACGCTCGCTCCGCCGCGGCATTCGAGAACGCCGACCTTGACAGGTTGCCGGGGCTGCTGCGCAACGGCGCCCGCATACAACGCGATCAGCGCCGCCGCCGCGCCCGCCAGAGCTGGAAAACCCCGCATGGCAAAACTCCGGATGAATTTGGTGGTGTGATGCAAAAACGGCCACTTTAATGAGTTGCGAAACGTGCTTTTTTATCGCACCTGCCTGCCGCTCACCAGACGCGCCCCGCCGTCATGAACGCCTCAACCATAAGCCATAAAAGTGAGGCCCGCTTTCGCGGGCCCCAATGGTCGTCCGATCCGATCAGTGATGATGGTGGTGATGATGATGATGATGGTGGTGCCGATGCCGCCTGTAGCGTGGCGCCGGACGCAGATCCACCGGGCGCAGATCAACATCGACGATGCCAGCCACGGCGCTAAGGCCGGTCTGGCCCTGCAGGCTCAGCGGCTGCAGCGAGATCGAATTGTTGGAACCGCCGGCCAGCAGGTTCGCGCCGATCCCAACTCCGACCGTCGCGTTAGCGCCGACCCCGCCGAAGTGACCGGCAAGTGCTCCGCGGCCCAGCCGACCACCCGGCGCGTGGACCATCCATGCCAAACCGGTCTGCTGAGTGATGCCAAGGTCAAGACCAAAGCGCTGAATGCGCGCGATATATGGTTCAGGCGGCGCTCCGCTGTTGCTGCGGAAGACGCATTGCAGCTCGGTTGTCGAACCAACGACATAGCTCACGTTCTGGCCGCCCGCACATTCGAGGACACCGGCCTGGACGGTATTATATTGAGCATGGGCGCTCGCAACTGACGCGACGAGCGTCACGGCGGCCACGGCGAGAAGTCTCGGGAAGTTCATGGAATAATCTCCGCTTGGAATCGGGAAAGGGGAAAGGCGTGGAATCGGTAAAGGTGTGGGACATGATGGAATCGCCGTGTCCAAAACAAGGCAATCGCCACATTGCGGCATCAACATGCCGGCACGTTGCTAAAACTTAATGAACATCAGGACAAAGCCACTCCAGAGTTGGGCATGTATTGCTGCCGCGAAGGCGATCAGCGCAGATTACCGCAGAACTGCTGAATGCGCTTGCAGGCCTCTTCGAGATCCGCCGTTTTAGTCGCATAAGAGATACGGAAGGCCGGTCCTAAGCCGAACGCGGACCCCTGCACCACCGCAACTCCCTCGGCCTCCAGCAACTCGGTGACAAAATCCTCATCCGTCTCGAGCTTCCTGCCCGACGGCGTGGTCTTGCCGATGGCGCCGGCGCAGGACGGATAGACGTAGAACGCGCCTTCCGGCCGTGGGCAATCAATGCCCTTGGCCTGATTCAGCATCGCCACCACGAGGTCGCGACGCTCCTTGAATATCTTGTTATTCGCTTCGATAAACCCTTGCGGGCCGCTCAGGGCTTCCACCGCCGCCCATTGCGAGACGGATGACGGGTTGGATGTCGATTGCGACTGGATCGTTGCCATCGCCTTGACGAGTTGCGCGGGACCGCCGGCATAGCCGATGCGCCAGCCGGTCATGCAGTAGGCTTTCGACACCCCGTTCACCGTCAGGGTGCGATCGAACAGTTTTGGCTCGACCTGCGCCGGCGTGGTGAATTCGAAGTCGTCGTAGATCAGATGCTCGTACATATCGTCGGTCATCACCCAGACGTGCGGGTGCTTCACCAGCACATCGGTCAGTGCCTTCAATTCGGCCCGCGTGTAGGCCGCGCCGGTCGGGTTCGACGGCGAATTGAGGATGATCCACTTGGTCTTCGGCGTGATCGCTCTTTCCAGCGCCTGGGGCTGCAACTTGAACCCGAACTCCGCCGTGCAGACCACGGGCACGGGCTCGCCTCCCGCCAACGCCACCATTTCGGGATAACTGACCCAGTACGGCGCAGGGATGACGACCTCATCACCCGGATTGATGGTCGCCATCAGCGCGTTGTAGAGCACCTGCTTGCCGCCGGTACCGACAATGATCTGGTTCGGCTTATAGGTCAGCTCGTTCTCGCGTTGAAACTTGGCGATAATCGCCTGCTTCAGCTCGGGGATACCATCGACCGCTGTATACTTGGTCTTGCCCGCCTCGATGGCATGAACCGCGGCAAGTTTGATATTGGCCGGTGTATCGAAATCCGGCTCACCCGCGCCGAGACCGATCACGTTCCGCCCCTCCGCTTTGAGCCGACGTGCTTTATCCGTGACCGCGATGGTCGCGGACGGCTTCACACGGTCGAGCGCGGCGGACAGGAACGACATCGTCATCTCCTAGCAAGCGTGGTCGGTCACCATTTCCACGCCATTTCAGTGATTGGGATCGCAAACACATTAGTGTGCGTTACGTTGCACCGCAAGAACAATGCTGACCGGCGCACATCTGATAGGTTTCAGAGAACCTTAAATACCAACGATTAGTGTCCGCCGGACCTCCGTACGCGGCGATTGGGACATGACCCGTTTTTGGCAAAAGATTCGAACCGGACAATGGCTGACTGCGGAGCGTCTGCAAGGCTACAGCATCATTTTGCTGGTTCTCTGCGCCATCGCGATCGTTGTGTGGGTCGCGGCGTCGGACGGGCTCATCGACCGACGCGGCCAGCCGATCGGAACGGACTTCTCCAACGTCTACGCCGCCGGCGCCCTGGCTTGGCAGGGGTTAGCGCCTGACGCCTACGATCCCGGGCTGCAGCATGCCGCCGAACAGGCCATCTTCGGCGGCCGGCCGGTGCCCTTCTACGGATGGCATTATCCGCCGTTTTTCTTTGCCATCGCGATGGCCGCCGCCGCCTTTCCTTACGCTTGGGGTCTGCTGTTATGGCTGGTGACCAGTCTGGCCGGCTACCTCGTGACGGTCTGCGCCATCGTCCGGCGTCCCGGGACCTGGCTGCCGGCGCTGGCTTTTCCGGCCGTCTTCATCAATATCGGCCACGGGCAGAACGCATTTTTCACCGCAACGCTTATCGGCGGCGCGCTGGTGCTACTCGATCGCCGGCCGTGGGTTTCAGGCATCCTGATCGGTCTGCTGATCTACAAGCCACAGTTTGGCGTGCTGATCCCCATTGCATTGCTTGCCGGCGGGCGCTGGACGACCTTTGCCGCGGCGGCTCTCACCGCATCGGCACTCGCGGTCGCCAGCTTCGCGATATCCGGGGTCGAAATCTGGCACGCCTTCGCGGTATCGACGACGTTTACGCGAACGGTGATCCTGGAACAGGGCGCCACCGGCTGGCACAAAATCCAATCGCTGTTTTCAGCGGTCAGGATGTGGGGTGGCGGAATCCATCTTGCCTATGCAGCTCAGGCAATGCTGGCCGCCGCGCTCGCAATCAGCATTGCGTGGCTATGGCGCTCGCGAGCTTCGTATGATCTGAAAGCCGCCGCACTCTGCACCGCATCGCTGCTCGTCACGCCATATGTACTAGACTACGATCTCGTCGTTCTCGGCATTGCGATCGCGTTTCTCGCCCGTCACGGTCTGGCGCACGGTTTTATATCCTACGAACTTTCGCTGCTGGCGCTGGCGTGGATCATGCCGCTTCTTACACGCACCATTGCCGGCGCGAGCGGTCTCCCCCTTGGCCTCATCGTAATGATGATGCTCTACGTCGTCATCCTGCGCCGGGCGGCGATGGAAGCCGGGGTTATCTTCAGGAGTGATGCCTTTGCCAAGGCTTGACCGGATCCGCGACGAGATCGACGGCATGTTCGCGCAGAGCAGCATGGTGCGAAACCGAACGATCGCCGTGCTTCTCCCTTGCTACAATGAGGAAGTCACGATCGGCGGTGTGGTCCGCGGATTCCTTCGCGCGCTGCCCGGCGCCAGGGTCTACGTCTACGACAACAATTCCACTGACGGCACCTACGACGCAGCGCTCGCGGCCGGTGCTATCGTTCGCCGTGAACTGCTGCAGGGCAAGGGCAATGTCGTCCGCCGCATGCTGGCGGATATCGACGCCGACATCTACGTTCTGGCGGATGGCGATGGCACCTATAAACCGGACGCCGCCGGCGCGCTGATCGAGGCGCTTGTCGTGCGCAACCTCGACATGATGATCGGAACCCGTAACGGCGACGACAAGGCTTTTCCGTCAGGCCATCGGTTTGGCAACCTCTTCTTCAATCGCGTCATGGCGCACATGTTTGGTGACGGCTTCACCGACATTCTCTCGGGTTATCGAGTTCTCTCCCGCCGCTTCGCCAAATCATTTCCGGTGTCGTCGGCAGGCTTTGAGATCGAGGTCGAGCTCTCGGTCCATGCCCTCGACCTGAAGATCGCGACCGGCGAAATGGCACTGCCTTACGGTACACGCCCCGATGGATCGACCAGCAAGCTGCGCACCTATCGCGATGGCCTGCGCATCCTGCTGATGCTTTTCAAGCTGTACAAGGAAACGCAGCCGCTACGATTCTTCGGTGCTGCAGGCACTATGCTTCTGCTCGTTTGTCTTGGGCTCGGCGCCCCGCTCATCGCGACCTATCTGGAAACCGGCCTTGTACCCCGAATACCAACTGCGGTACTCGCTGCGGCGATTGCCCAGCTTGGATTCCTCAGCCTGGCAATCGGACTCGTGCTTGATGCCGTCGCGCGAGGTCGCCGTGAAGCCAAACGGATGCGCTATCTCGATCTTGACGCAGTTGCGAACAAACCTTGATGCTGATCGGGTCGTTGATCGCGCAATAAAATCTTCCGCACGGACTTGCGGCAGTTCAATTTTACTTTTCCAAATGGCAAGACCTTGCGGCGAGTGGCCTGCGACCACTATTCTTCCACTGCGTTGCAGGCGAGCATGCCGGGCGCTCCGGCGATCAGGCGAAGCTCCGTAATGTACAAGCTCTATTCAATGCAGCGCTCGGGAAACAGCTACAAGGTTCGCCTCGCGCTGACTTTCCTTGACGTGCCTTATCATGCCATCGAAATCGATATCCTGCGTGGCGAAAGCCGCACGCCGGATTTTCTCGCCAAGAACCCGAGCGGACAGGTACCGTTACTGGAGGTGGCAGAAGGGCGTTACCTCGCCGAGTCCAATGCCATCTTGTGGTATGTCTCGATCGGAACCGCATTGGCTCCGAATTCGCCGATCGAGCGTGCCGAAGCACTGCAGTGGATGTTCTTCGAACAGCACGCGTTGGAGCCCAACATTGGCGCCGCGTATTTCTGGCTGTCGCTGGTCAAGGGAGGCCGCGAGTTGCAGACTCACGCGCTGGAAGACTGGATGGAGCGCGGCTATGCGGCCCTCCAGGTCATGGAAAACCATCTCAGAACCAATGACTTTTTCGCTGCCGGGCAGCTGACCATCGCCGACATTGCACTTTATGCCTATACCCATGTCGCCGACCAATGCGACTTCGACCTCACGACGTTCCCGTCGATCCGCGCCTGGTTGCGGCGGGTTGAACAGCAACCCGGCTTTGTAACCATGGACGGCAGCGCGACTTTCTCGGACGATGCCGCAGTCAGAATCGCAAGGGCTTGATCCGTGCGGTCGACACCGGGCTAAGAACCGGCTTCGATATCGCAAGGCGGGAACCTCTTCGCCTCATTCAATTTGCCCCAATCCTGGCCGTGCTTGGTGAAAGATTGTCCAGGCTGGTGATTCGCCAGTGCTTGTGGAGATCCGACAATGATGCGGTCGCGAGGTTCGAGCGGATGGTTTGGAGGGCGCTTCGCACCCGTCGCATCCTCGCGTCTGACCAATGCTGTTGCGGCTTCACTGGCAATCGCTGCTTTTGCAGTCGTCCTTTCCGTCGCCTTCGCGATGATGTCGATCAAGGTCGCGATGGCTATGCCAATCGGCATCTGAACCGCACTTCCTTGCAATGTACATTGGCTCCTCACAATTTTGTGACGGCTAACCATGTCTCTCCGTGTGACCATCGCTCGCCGCCAGGAGCGTTCGATGAAAAGACCAATCGTGCGGGTTACGGCCATTCTGGGCGCGGCCACCGTCCTCGCGGCTTTCTTCGCCACCAACGTGCGCAGCGGAAGCAAATCGTTCCGGTCGTCAGCCGGGCCGATCGAGGTCTCAACCATTGCCCACGGCCTTGTCCATCCTTGGGGACTCGCCTTGCTGCCGGACGGGCGGATACTGGTCACGGAACGGCCCGGGCGCTTTCGCATCGTCAGCCGCGACGGTGATCTGTCGCCGCCGCTCAAGAACGTGCCTGAAGTTTGGGCCTCCGGTCAGGGCGGGCTGCTGGACGTTGTGCTGGACAAGTCGTTCGCGGGCAACAAGACCCTCTATTTCTGTTTCGCAGAACGGGCGGAAGGCGGCGGGCGAACCGCCGTTGCACGCGCCACATTAGGTGAGGATCGGCTTCAAGACGTCGAGATCATCTTCCGGCAGGAGGGCCCGCTGTCGTCGGGCAATCACTATGGCTGCCGCATCGCGCAAGCTGACGACGGCAACCTTTTCGTGACGCTTGGCGAGCATTTCAACCATCGCGACGAGGCGCAAAATCTGGCGAACCACCTCGGCAAAGTGATCCGGATCGCGCCCGATGGCTCGGTGCCGGCGGACAATCCGTTCGTCGGCCGCGCAGACGCCAAGCCGGAAATCTGGAGCTACGGCCACCGTAACGAACAGGGGCTCGGCATCAACCCGGCGACCGGCGACCTTTGGGAGGTCGAGCACGGCCCGCGCGGCGGCGACGAGGTCAACATCATCGGCAAGGGCAAAAACTACGGCTGGCCGGTGATCGGCTACGGCATCGACTACGACGGCGCGAAAATCCATGCCAGCACCGCGAAGGAAGGCATGGAGCAGCCCGTGAAATATTGGGTGCCTTCGATCTCGCCATCCGGCATGGCCTTCTACACCGGCACGCTGTTTCCGTCGTGGAAAGGAAGCCTTTTCACCGGCGCGCTGTCTGGCAAGATGCTGGTGCGGCTCTCGCTCAGTGGCAATGAGGTGACTGGCGAGGAACGCCTGCTGGAAGACCTCAACGAGCGCATCCGCGACATACGCCAGGGGCCGGACGGCGCGTTGTGGCTTTTGACCGATAGCACTGCCGGACGCCTCTTGCGGGTGTCGCCGGCCGGGAAATGACTCTAGATTATTAATTTTGACGCGTTTCCTTCACGCGAACCAGATTCCACTTCGCTCGAAAACACTCTAGCACCGTGATCGCCGTGCCTCGCGTCACGGAGTCCTGAGCGCGGCGAGTAGCGCGAAGCCGAAAAGCACGATAACACCGGCTATAAATCCGAACGCGAATGTCCAAAGCCCGCGGGGCGGCTTTTTCACCTCCGCTTGCTCCCACAGCGGCATTACCGATAGCGCACGCTCGCGCTCGATCATGCGGCGAGCGACATAATCCGTCACAGCTTTGACGATCGCGGCCGAGTCATGAGATTCCGCGAGTACAATCCGGCCGTGCCGGGTATCCTGGACGAAACGGTACATGCGCTTATCGCGTCCCATCAGGACGTGGGCTACAATGTCGATCCACAGCCGCGGCGTGTCTCCCTTGCTGAGGCCCCGATCGAATAGATCGATCTGATCCGGCACTTGCGCGAACAGCGGATCGAGCGCCTCGTTCAAGATCTCAAGCCGCGCCACTTCCGCGTCGCGCAGATCAACGACGACGCCGGTGCGATCCGCGGCCTCGATCCGAGCCTGCCACAGTGCCTCGCGCAGCCGCAGCGGCTTCGCCGTTTCCGCCACACTCCTTCCAATGTTCGGTCCGTCCGACATCGGTCGCCTTTCCCGCAGATACTGCCGCCTTCTTAACCTGACGGTAACCATGTAACTTAGCAGGTACTCCGTTTCGGGCAAAGGCCGTTTAGTTCCAAAGGCTTAGGCGCGCAGCCGGCTTAAGCGACCACAATCCGTCTTCTGAACGAACAAACGGCCCTGCCCGATATGCCTGGGCAGAGCCGTTGCTTCCTTGGACGCTTCTTCTTCTACGATAGATGCAACATCAGCTCGCCATTCGATTCGGCTCTTCCACGATGGAGAACCGCACGCCGGCGCGGTGACGGTTTTCCTCAGACACGACCCTCCAGGCGTCCTCCGCTTCCTTCCGCGTTTTGAACGGTCCTTGCACCTGAGCCGAACCTTCCACCAGCTTGTGGAAGTTCATTGAACCAAATTCGCCGCCAATCACCCAGAAATTGCTGCCGGTCATGAGAACCTCCTTCTGTTCCGCCGCCTACTCAGCAGCCTGGACCTTGATCTGCGAACCTTGCGACTTGAACTGCGCGGTTTCGGTGGAGTCGTGAAGCGCAGTGGTCGACGACTGGCCTCCCGTGATCGTGGTCGAAACCAGATCGAAGTAACCGGTGCCGACCTCGCGCTGATGGCGCGTCGCCGAATAGCCGAACTTCTCCGAGGCGAACTCGGCCTGCTGGAGACGGGAATATGCCGCCATGCCCTCGGCCTTGTAGCCGCGCGCCAGTTCGAACATGCCGTGGTTGAGCGAGTGGAAGCCCGCCAACGTGACGAACTGAAACTTGTAGCCCATCGCTGCAATTTCCTTCTGGAACTTGGCAATGGTGTCCTTGTCGAGGTTGGCTTCCCAGTTGAACGACGGCGAACAGTTGTAAGCCAGCATCTTGTTCGGATAGACCTTCCTGACAGCTTCCGCGAACTTGCGCGCGCCCTCCAGATCCGGCTTTGAGGTTTCCCACCACAGCAGGTCAGCGTATTTCGCAAACGCCAGCCCGCGCTTGATGCAGTGATCGAGGCCGGTGCCAGGCTTCAGGCGATAGAAGCCTTCCGCCGTGCGTTCGCCGGTGATGAACTCGTGATCGCGCTCATCGATGTCTGAAGTGATGAGCTTCGCACTCTCCGCATCGGTGCGCGCCAACACGAAGGTCGGCACCCCGCAGACATCGGCGGCAAGCCGTGCCGCGATCAGATTGCGTTCATGCGCGGCGGTCGGGATCAGCACCTTGCCGCCCATGTGGCCGCACTTCTTCTCCGACGCGAGTTGGTCCTCGAAGTGAACGCCAGCCGCGCCCGCCTCGATATAGGCCTTCATGATCTCGAACGAGTTGAGCGGTCCGCCGAAGCCCGCTTCCGCATCGGCCACGATCGGCACGAACCAGTCGATCTTGGCGCCGCCTTCAGCATGCTCGATCTGGTCGGCGCGCTGGAAGGTTCGGTTGATGCGACGGCAGAGTTCAGGACCGGCGTTGGCCGGATAGAGGCTCTGGTCCGGATACATCGCGCCCGCAGTATTGGCGTCGGCGGCGACCTGCCAGCCCGAGAGATAAATCGCGGGCAAACCGGCGCGCGCCTGCTGCATCGCCTGGTTGCCGGTGACGGCGCCGAGCGAATTCACATAAGGCATGTCGTTGAGCTGCTTCCACAGCCGGTTCGCGCCCTTCTCGGCCAGCGTGTACTTGATCTCCACCGAGCCGCGCAGCTTTTCGACGTCCGCCGGGCTGTACGGACGGCTGATCCCCTCAAAACGACCGTTTGGGGCCGGAACGAGCTGCTCAAAGGTCTGGGCCATTTTTATCTCCAGCGCCACTTTTATGACATTGCACTGCAATCGCATTGCAAGGGTGGTTTATAGATAAACGCCAAACAGACTAATCCGTACAGATAGCTTGATCTCAATTGATGATGTCATGTAACATATATACATGTCATAGATGTTATTTTGTAATTATTGTCATAAACGAGCGTAAGGATGGCCACAGATCCCGGCAAAAAACTCTTCGTCGGTCCGCGATTCCGGCGCATCCGCCAACAGCTCGGGTTATCGCAGACCCAGTTCGCGGAGGGGCTCGGCATCTCGCCCAGCTATGTCAACCTGATCGAGCGCAACCAGCGACCGGTCACCGCGCAAATCCTTCTTCGCCTCGCGGAGACCTACGATCTCGACCTGCGCGACCTCGCCACCGCCGACGAAGACCGCTTCTTCGCCGAGTTGAACGAGGTCTTTTCCGATCCACTATTTCGCCAGATCGACATTCCGAAGCAGGAATTGCGAGATCTCGCGGAGCTGTGTCCCGGCGTGACCCACGCATTGCAGCGTCTCTATGCCGCCTATGCCGAGGCGCGGCGCGGCGAAACGCTGGCGGCGGCACAGTTCGCGGGGCGCGACGAAAGCATGGGCGGACGCTTCGACGCGAACCCGATCGAGCAGGTTCGCGACCTGATCGAGGCCAATCGCAACTACTTCCCCGAGCTTGAACAAGCAGCGGAAACCCTGCGCGACGAGATCAACGTTCCCGCACAGGACTTGTTCGCGGCTTTGAGCACGCGGTTGCGTGAAAAGCATTCGATTCAGACCCGTATCATGCCGGTCGATGTCATGCGTGAGACGCTACGTCGCTTCGACCGCCACCGCCGCCAGCTCCTGATCTCAGAACTGGTGGACGGCCCCGGCTGCGCTTTCCAGCTTGCGTTTCAGATCGCGCTTTCCGAATGCACGCCCGCGTTTGATACGATCATCGCCCGCGCCGGCGCGCTCGACGACACCGCGCGCCGTCTCTACCGCATCACGCTTGCGAACTACTTCGCGGGCTGCGCGCTGATGCCCTATCAGCCCTTCCTTACCGCGGCGGAATCGCTCGGTTACGACATCCATGTGCTGGCGCAGCGCTTCAATACCGGCTTCGAGCAGGTGTGTCACCGCCTGACGACGCTGCAGCGGCCAAACGCGCGCGGCGTGCCGTTCTTCATGCTGCGCGTCGACAACGCCGGTAATGTCTCCAAGCGATTTTCATCCGGCACGTTCCCGTTCTCGAAGTTTGGCGGCACCTGTCCGCTGTGGAATGTCCACTCCACGTTTGACACCCCGGATCGCCTCTTGAAGCAGGTGATCGAGTTGCCGGACGGCAGCCGCTACTTCTCGGTTGCGCAGATGGTGCGCCGGCCGGTCGCGCCGCATCCGCTGGCGCAACCACGCTTCGCTATCGGCCTGGGTTGCGAAATCCGCCACGCCGCAAGGCTTGTCTATGCGTCCGGGATGGACCTGGACAAGTCCGAGGGCACGCCGATCGGTATCAACTGTCGCCTCTGCGAGCGCGAGAACTGCGCCCAGCGCGCCGAGCCGCCGCTCACGCGGACCTTGATTTTGGATGAAAACACGCGACGCGTGACGAGCTTTGCATTTTCAAATGCGCGAGAGGTGTGAGAATCCGGCGCATGACCGGGACTTCTCCGTCATTCCGGATGGCGCGCAGCAGCAATCCGGCGTCAATAGAGCATGAGACGGAGAGGATGGATTGCGGTTCGTTCGACACCCCCGCGACGGCATTTTTGCTCACGACAGCCTCCCTCAAACCGGAAGTTAGTTATTGGTTCGCTGCTTAAATACGGCTCCGAAATTTCTTAGAATTGAACCTAATCCGAACCGAGCGCGCGGCTTCGATCAAATTATGCTCGGACGAGCAGCCGGCGGGGAAAGCCATGCAGATCAGGCGATCGCGAAGACCGTTGCGGCTGATGATTCGGCGAGGACCGAGAGGTTGCGGCTTGTGACGTGAGCCCCCATCTGCAAACGGCAGCGCATTCTGCTGTCTCACCATCGCGTTCGCACACCAGAACAGACAAAGGCATTCCATGTCATTCTATGATTCCGCTCCGCCGGCCTTTCTGCAAACGCTCGGCGCCCTCTCCGACATTCTCAGGAAAGCCGAAGGCTACGCCACCGCCCGGAAGATCGCTCCCGAAACGCTGCTCGCCGCGCGGCTCTATCCGGACATGCTGCCGCTGACGCGCCAGATCCAGATCGCCTGCGATTTCGCCGTGAAGACTTGCGCGCGGCTGACCGGTTCAGAGGTGCCGAGCACCCCGGATACGGAAAAGACCTTCGACGAGTTGCAGCAGCGGATCGCCCAGGCAACGGATTTCGTCAAGAACGCAGCGCCCGGAAAATTCGAAGGCGCGGAAAGCCGCGATATCACCTTTCCGGCAGGTCCCGACAAAACAATGACTTTGAAGGGTCAGCAATATCTCAGCCATTTCGCCTTGCCGAATTTCTATTTCCACGCGACGACCGCATACGACATCCTGCGTCACAACGGCGTCGAACTCGGCAAGCGAGATTTCTTGGGCGTAAAATAAGGCTCGAGGCGAGACTTATGGCCGTGCTTCCGCTTCCCTTGGGCGGCCGGCCTCCGTCCGCTCCGCGAACCAGGATTCAAGCTCCGCTATGTCGGCCGCCGACATGCGCAAGCCGAGCTTGGAGCGTCGCCAGATGACATCCTCCACGGTGCATGCCCATTCGTCGGAAATCAGATAGCAGACCTCGCGTTCAGTGAGCGTGGCTCCGAATTCCCGGCCAAGATCCGTCGTCGTCTTCGCTGTACCCAGCATCTTGGCCGCGCGGGTGCCATAGGCGAGCGCGAGACGTTTCGCGTGTCCTTCCGTCAGAAAAGGATAGCTGCGCAGCAGATTAGCCGTCAACGCCGCCACCGCCGACACCTCCATGTCTCCGCCGGGCAGCGCCGCCTTCGCAGTCCAGCCCTCGCGCGCTTTTGTCCCTTTCAGATATGGCGATAGCTTTTCCAGCGCCTCTTCGGCCAGCCGGCGATAGGTCGTGATTTTTCCACCGTAAACCGAAAGCAGCGGCGCCCCGCCGGGCGTATCGAGTTCAAAGGCGTATTCGCGGGTGGCGGCCTTGGCTTCGCTGGCGCCATCATCGTAAAGCGGCCGCACCCCGGCATAGGACCAGACCACATCCTGCGGCTTCACCGGCTTCGCCAGATACTCGCTGACCGACGCGCAGAGATAAGCAATTTCCTCGCTTGAGGCCTTTACCTTGGCGGGGTCCCCCTCATAGTCGCGATCCGTGGTGCCGATCAGGGTGAAGTCATCCCGATAGGGAATGGCGAACACGATTCGGCCGTCACCGTTCTGGAAAATGTAAGCCCGGTCGTGATCGTAGAGTTTCCTGACCACGATATGCGATCCTTGCACCAGCCGCACTCTCGCACGGGTGTTGACGCCCGCGCCCAATGTCAGCACCTGTTCGACCCAGGGGCCGCCCGCGTTGACCAGTATCCGCGCGGCGATCGTGCTGCGTTCGCGGCTTAGCGTATCCTCGACCGTGATGCGCCAGAGGCCGTCGGACTGATGGGTCTCAACCGCGCGCGTTCGGGTCCGGATATCCGCTCCGCGGTCGGCCGCATCGCGCGCGGTAAGAATGACGAGGCGGGCATCGTCGACAACGCAGTCAGAGTATTCGAAACCCTTGCGGTAGCGGCCGGGGTTCAGCGGCTTGCCGACACTGTCGCGCGCCAGATCGACCGATCGCGTCGGCGGCAACAGCTTCCGGCCGCCGATATGGTCGTAAAGGAAAAGGCCGAGCCGCAGCAGCCATGCCGGCCTCAGGCCGGCGTGATGAGGCAGCACGAAGCGCACCGGATGAATGATGTGAGGCGCGATCCGCCAGAGAATTTCGCGTTCGATCAATGCCTCGCGAACCAGATGAAACTCGTAATACTCCAGATATCGCAGCCCCCCGTGCACCAGCTTGGTCGACCACGACGACGTGCCGCTGGCGAGGTCGTTCATTTCACACAGGAAGACCGAGTTGCCCCGCCCAGCCGCGTCGCGCGCGATCCCGCACCCGTTGATGCCGCCGCCGATGATAGCGAGGTCGAAAACCTGACCCACGGACGCGCCCTCTCCATCACCTTAACGCGAGATGAGATCGTCGAACCGGCGCGCGGCCGACGATCACCTCGATGCGAGGAGGGCGATAGTCGTTACAACAACAGCACCCAAGACCCGCAGGACATGCCATGGTGCTGATGTTGGACGAAGCCGTCAACGCAGTTTCCTGCGTCGGCCAGTATCTCTATCAAAAGGGAAGTTTCGGCAAAGCGCGCCGCAGCGATTTCACGAACTCGGGACACGTGGATTTCTTGGACGACGCACGGTTTTTCGCCGCGCGCTCCGCTTCACGGGCGCTGCGAAACAGCTTGCCGTCGAGGCAACTGAACCGCCGGGAGGCCGAAAAGAACCGGAACCCGGTGCGATCACGCACCACGATCCCGGCGGATTCAGAACCGACTTCGATAATATAGGTCTTCGACATGTCCCACTCGCATTCTTCCGGCCCTAAAGGCCGCGCCAATAACGGGCAATGGCGGGAAACGTTCCCTGTCGTACCAACAGGATATGGACATGGGTTCTGACGTTCGCAACTAGAATCGGTCGAGGTTGGGCACCGAGAGCATTTTGCTTCTGACGCGTTTTCTTCAGGCAAACCGCATCCACTTCGCTCGAAAACGCCATATCGGATCGACGAATTGGCGGCTGGCGGCGTAAACCGTTCCGGTTCAGCAAACAGGCTGGCTGGGAGTGCCGGCTATGCCGTAGCCGGCCGCCCGGCCTGGGGGATTTCCCGCGGGAGGCCCTGATCGTCGATCGCGACGTAGGTAAATTTGCCGTCGGTGACAAGGATGAACTGCTTCTCCTTGCGGCGCATCACCCAGGCTTCCAGATGCACCGTGATCGAAGTCTTGCCAATGCGGACGAGTGTTGCATGCACGGAGACGAGATCGCCGACAAAAACCGGTTTGCGGAAATTCATGGCGTCGATTGCAACCGTCACGGTGCGGGACTTCGCGAGCTTGGAGGCGAAGACGCCGCCCCCGATGTCCATCTGGCTCAGCAGCCAGCCGCCGAAAATGTCACCATTCTGATTGGTGTCGGCCGGCATCGCCAGCGTGCGCGTGCAGAGTTCGCCGAGCGGCGTGGCTTCACTGATCGCCGGGGCGTGAACGGCTGTGAGGTCGGTCATGATGTCTGTCATTCGTTGGTCTGAAGCAACATCACGCATCGCCTCACTTGAACGTATCCCAGCCCGGGTCCGGCGCGAAACGAGCGCCGTATTTTGCCGCGAGCTCGCGCAAATTGGCGGCGACATTCTCCGGGCCACGAGTGCGCGCATACTTCAGCGGACCGCCGCGGAACGGAGCGTAGCCGGTGCCGAAGATCATGGCCCCGTCGACAAGGTCGGGATCGTCGACGATGCCTTCGCGCAGGCATGCGACGCAGACGTTCGAGATCGGCAGCATCAGGCGGTCGATCAATTCCGGCTGAACCCGCGAATTCCCGGCATCGCCCTTCTCAGCCTTACCTCCGCGCCAGGTATAAAAACCCTGGCCGGTCTTGCGGCCGAGTTCGCCTTTCGCAACTTTCTCACGCAGCCAGTCCGGCGGCTGCGGAAGAGCTTCGCCGAACTTCGCGCGCAACTCGTCGCCAACGGCGAGGCAGATGTCCAGCCCGACCTGGTCGGCGAGTTCGATCGGTCCCACCGGCATGCCGAATTTTTCCGCCGCGGCATCGATCACCGTCTTGTCGATCTTTTCGTCGAGCATGACCATGGCTTCGAGCATATACGGCGTCAGTGCGCGGTTGACCAGGAACCCTGACGAGCTCTGCACGGGCAGCGGCAGCCGGTCTATTGCCCCGACGAATGCCATGGCCTGTTTCAGCACCTGCGGGTCGGCGGTTTCGTGGCTGACCACTTCCACCAGTTGCAACCGCGACACCGGATTGAAGAAATGCAGGCCCACCAGGCGCTCAGGACGCTGCAATGTGGTGCGCAGCTCCTGCAGCGGAATGCTCGAGGTGTTGGTAGCGAGGATCGCGCCCGGCTTCATTCTCGGCTCGATTGCGGCATAGACTTTCTGCTTCAGTTCGAGCTTTTCGGAAACCGCCTCGATGATGAGATCGGCGTGGCGCACGCCTTCGCCAACCAGGTCGGGTATCAAACGGTCGAGCGTATCGCGGATACCGGTCCGCTTGCGGACGATCTTGCTGTAAAGATCGGCTGCGCGCCTGATCGCGGCGGCGATCGGCTCCGGCTTCATGTCCGCGAGCGTGACCCGGATATTCTGATGCGCGCACCACGCGGCGATGTCGCCGCCCATGGCGCCGGCGCCGATGACGTGCAGATGCTTCACAACGTTGTCGCCGGCCGCGAGCTTCTTCATCTCCTCGCGGAGGAAGAACACCCGGATCAGGTTCTGCGCCGTCGACGTTACCATCAACTCGGCGAAGGACCGCTTTTCAGCCGCCAGCATCGCCGTCTTGCTACCGCCATGCCTCTCCCAGAGATCGATCAGTGCATAGGGAGCGGGATAATGCTCCTGCGGCGCCGCCTTCGCGGCCTCCTGGCGCATCCGCTTGGCTAGAAAGCCGCGAACGGGGCCGAGATTCAGCAGTTGATTGAGCACGCTTGGCCGGCCACGCTTCAGCCGGCCGGCCACCACATCCTTCACGGCGTTGCGGACGTGCCGCTCCTGGGTCACGGCATCGACAAGACCAAGCGATTTCGCTTTCCGCGCGTCGATGGTCTTGCCGGTGAGCATCAACGTCATCGCCTGCATCGGATTGACAAGCCTGGTAAAGCGAACGGTGCCGCCGAGGCCGGGATGCAGGCCGAGCATCACTTCGGGGAAACCGAACCGCGCATTGTCGATGGCGATTCGTGTCCGGCATGCCAATGCTACCTCGAGTCCTCCGCCGAGGCAGAAGCCGTGGATCACGGCGACGGTCGGAATCTTCAGCGCCTCCAGCCGGCCGATAATGCCGTCGGCGCGCCTGAGCGTCGTTTCGACCTCGCCTGGATCGGCGGCGCCACGGAATTCGTTGACGTCGGCGCCTGCGATGAAGCCGGACGTCTTGGCCGAACGGAGCACGACGCCGGCGGGCGGATGGTTTTCCAGCGCGGTGACGATTGCGCCAAACTCCTCCATCACGTCCGACGACAGCGTGTTGGCGCTGGAATCGGCGCGGTCAAACAGAACCCAAGCCACACCATCGCTATCGCGGGTCAGCTTGAAGTTGCGATAGGGACCGCTTGCATCGGGCGTTGGCCCAAGCTCCAGCACGCGATCCTTGAGAGCGTCCAATACCTTTGATTTCATGACGCCCTCACACCATCTCAACCAGCATCGCACCGCCCAGCCCGCCGCCGATGCATTCGGTGGCAATCCCGCGCCTTGTGCCGAGCCGCTTCATAGCGTTGACAAGATGCAACACGATGCGGTTGCCCGAAGTGCCAACGGGATGACCGAGGCTGACCGCGCCGCCATCGACATTGAGCCTGGCGCGATCGATCGTGCCGGCGGCGTCCTCAAGTCCGAGCACCTCGCGGCAGAACTTCTCATCCTCCCACGCCGCGAGGCAGCCGAGCACCTGCGTCGCGAATGCTTCATTGAGCTCCCAGGTTTCGATGTCGTGAAGCGATAGCTTGTTGCGCTTCAAAAGTTCGGTCGCCGACAGCACCGGACCCAGTCCCATGACTGAAGGATCCAGCCCCGACCACTGGCTGTCGATGATCATCGCCTTCGGCTTGAGACCGTGTTTGATGACGGCGTCTTCTGATGCGAGAATCGTCCAGCAAGCGCCGTCAGTGATCTGCGAGGAATTGCCGGCGGTGACCTGGCCCCATGGCCGCTCGAACACCGGCTTCAACTTCGCCAGCGACTCCATCGAGGAGTCGGGGCGCACGCCGTCGTCGTGATCATAGAATTTGCCGTCGCGCGCGAAAGTGGTTTCCAACTCGCCTTTCAGCCAGCCTTCGGCCTGCGCCTTGGCCAGGCGTTTGTGGCTCTCGACCGCGTAGGCATCGGACTGTTCGCGCGTGATGCCGAAAAGATGGCCGACCACCTCCGCGGTCTGGCCCATGTTGAGTTCGGTGATCGGATCGGTCAGCCCCCGCTCAAGCCCGATGATCGGCTTGAAATAGGGCGGTCGCGCTTTGGCGATCGCCTTGATTTTCTCAACGATGCCCTTGGCGGCGGCAACACCTGCGAACCAGCGCACGCCCTGCTGCGGCCATACCAGCGGTGCATGGCTCAGCGCCTCCGCTCCGCCAGTCAGAATCAAATTAGCGTCGCCATCGCGGATGTAGCGGTAGCCGGTGTCGATCGACTGCATGCCCGAGCCACAGTTGATCTGCACCGTGAACGCGACCATCGCCTCGCCCATGCCGAGCCGCAATGCCGCGACGCGGGCCGGGTTCATTTCATCGGCAATGACGTTGACACAGCCGAGGATGACCTGATCGAACGCGTCAGGCGCGAACGGCTGGCGCGCCAGCAACGGCCGGCCGCATTGCACGGCCAGATCGACCGGCGTGAACGGCCCCGGACCGCTGCGCGCTTTCAGGAACGGAGTTCGGCTGCCGTCGATGATATAGACTGGGCGCACCATCAGCCTGCCACCCTCGTCTCGGCCCGCTCCTGCACGACTTGCACGCTGACGGGCTTCTCGTGAGGCGACAATGCCTCCGGCGCAAAGTCGTCGACCTCAATAACCCGGGCCACTGCCTCTTGCGCTGCCTTGTACTGCTCGGCTTCGACCTGGGTGATGGTGCCTTGCCTGACGGCGGCATCCGCATCGCGCAGGCGCGCAGCGTGCATCCGCTTAAACACGTCCTCGGCGGCGGTAACCAGCAGGAATGCCTTCTCCAGCCGGGCTGGCCCACCGTCATCATCGACATGCGACAGTCCCTGCGTCAGGCGATCGCGCGCGACGGAAGGCTCCAACACCAGTTGCGCGCAGGCGTGGATGACCTTGTCGCTGGGTCCGCGCGCTTGCGCGCCGAGCGGCTGGATCATGAATTTGAGCATGATCGCGACAAAGCGGTTTGGCAGATTCGCCAGGATATCCGCAAACCGCTGCTCCATGGTGCGGAAGCCGGTCGCCATGCACCATTCGACCGCTGCGAGATCGGCCTCCTGACGGCCCTCCTCGTGCCAACGCTTGAGTACGGCCGACAAGAGATACAGCTCGGAAAGAATGTCGCCAAACCGTGCGGATAGCATCTCCTTCCGCTTCAACTTGCCGCCGAGCGTCAGGAGCGCCATATCGGCGCATAATGCGAAGGCCGCCGAATACCTCGAGAGTTGACGATAGAATCCGGTCACCGCGCCAGCGTCATCCGGCGCGGGCGCAAAAACTCCGCCGCTCCAGCTTCGGCCCCAGGCACGGAACAAAGTCTTGAAGCTGTGGACGATGTGAACCCAGAACGTCTTGTCAAAAGCATCAAGGCCTCGGGCCTTGTTCGTGTCGCCGAGCGCATTCATCTCCTGCAGCAAATAGGGATGCGCACGAATCGCACCCTGCCCGAAGATGATAAGATTGCGCGTCAGGATGTTGGCGCCCTCCACGGTGATCGAAACCGGCACCCCCCGATAGAGGTTACCGAGATAATTTTGAGGTCCATCGATGACCGCCTTGCCGCCATGGATATCCATTGCGTCATCGATCACGGTGCGCAGCCGCTCGGTGGCGTGCAGTTTCATGATGCCGGAGATGACCGCGGGATGGTGGCCCTCGTTCAGCGCAGCGCAAGTCAGCCGCCGCGCCGCATCGATCAGATAGGCCGTGGCGGCAATCCGCGCCAACGGCTCCTCGATACCCTCGAACTTTCCGATCGGAATGCCGAATTGTTCGCGGATGCGCGCATAAGCGCCGGTCGTCCGCGCCGAAAAAGCCGCGCCCGCAGCCGACAACGAGGGCAACGAGATGCCGCGCCCGGCAGCCAGCGCGGTCATCAGCATCTTCCAGCCCTGACCCAGACGCTCCTTTCCGCCGATGACGTAGTCGAGAGGAACGAAGACGTCCTTGCCCCAGGTTGGGCCGTTCTGAAACACCTGCATCGCAGGAAGATGGCGACGGCCGATCGAAACTCCAGGCAGGCTGGTTGGAATCAGCGCCACGGTGATGCCCAGGTCCTCCTGCGAGCCAACCAGATGATCCGGATCGTAGGCTTTGAAGGCGAGGCCGAGAAGTGTCGCCACCGGACCAAGCGTGATGTACCGCTTGTGCCAGTTCAACCTGATCCCAATGACCTCGTGGCCCTCGAACATGCCCTTGCAGATGATGCCGCTGTCGGTCATCGCCGCCGCGTCGGAGCCGGCTTCCGGGCTGGTGAGGCCGAAGCACGGAACGTCGCGACCGTCAGCCAGACATGGCAGCCATTTGCTCTGTTGATCCCTGGTACCGAAACGCATCAGCAATTCGCCGGGGCCAAGTGAATTCGGCACCATCACCGTGACCGCAGCGACTAGCGAGCGCGATGAAATCTTCCGCACGACCTCCGAATGCGCATAGGGCGAAAAGCCGAGTCCGCCATGCTCGGTCGGAATGATCATGCCGAGAAATTTTTTCTGCTTGATGAAATTCCAGACCTCCGGCGGCAGATCTCGCAATTCCCAATTGATCTTCCATTCGTCGAGCATGGCGCACAGTTCGTCCACGGGCCCGTTGAGGAATGCCTGCTCTTCTGCTGTCAAAGTTGCCGGCGGGGTATCCAGGAGCTTCGCCCACTCTGGATCGCCGGTGAACAGGTCGGCATCCCACCAGACGTCCCCGGCTTCCAGCGCCTCGCGCTCGGTATCGGACACCGAAGGCAGCACACGGCGCGCCCAGGAGAAGATCAGCTTGGAGATCACGTCACGGCGAAAGCTCATCGCAATGTCCTCTTGTTCGGGTACTCGACGCCGTCGGTCCGATTCGGGATTACTACAGGCAATGATCTTACCGCTATAAGGAAAATATCTTTAAAATAGGGAAAGGCCGGCTTCATTTCATATTTTTCATAATCGAAAACCAAACGGAAAAACGCGGTTAGAGCCTGAACCGAACGCAAGGTTTGGTTGCGAGACATCATCCACTCGCGTTTATTGGTAAAATTTTAATCCTGTAGCTCGAAGATACCGCCGATTTGAACGGTTCATGTGTCGTACCGCGGGGCCTTCTCGCCACTCAGCCGCGCATCAAAGCACAACGTCCTAGCCCGTACTACAGCGACCAAACACCAGCCTCGATCAACTGAGAACGGTTGATCGGCGAAGAGTTCACCTGCATCGGAAGGATCCGAAAATGAAGGCGAAGATAAGCGTTACACTGCCCGCGATCGTCTCCGCGCTCGTCATGATAGGCGCACTTTCCGCCGGAATGTCGGCCTATCAAGCCTACGAACAGCGACAGCAATCTGAAGCATTCCTCGAAGTGAACCACATCTCGCAATTGCTGTTGCGAAGCGCGGGACAGTGGGCGGTGGAGCGCGGACTTACGAACGCGCCGCTGAAGTCTCCCGATGCGCTGCCCGCAGAACTCCGTCCTCAGATCGCCGAAACACGGCAAGCCGCCGATCGCGCATTTTCGGAGGCCGCTCAACTGCTGCGCGGAAATCCGGCGATGAAATCTGCGGAATCGAAAATCTCGGAGGCCGAGAGCGCTTTCCAGGGGTTCGTCGGATTTCGCACGCGCCTCGACGAGAATCTTCCCAAGCGGGGATCGGAACGGAACCCGGACGTCGTGGAGAGCTTCTCGCCGACCATCACCAAGCTGATTGACGTATCCGGCAACAGGCTGCGGCTCACTTTGGAAACGCTGACCCGCCCGCCTACAGCGGCCCTGACGCAATTGGTCAGCTTACGTCATCTGACTGCGCAGATGGCAGAGAACGCCGGAAGGGAGCGCGCGCTCTTCGGAGGGATGGTTGGCTCCCGCGCCAAGATTTCCACGACCAACTTGCGGACGATCGCTCGTTTCCGCGGAAATGTTGAGCTGGCATGGGAAACCATTTCACCGGCTCGTATGCGCGCCGACTTGCCGAGAAAAGTTGCTGATGCGATCTCGGGTGTCGAGAGAGATTATTTCCAGATCTACGGCCAGACTCGCGACGCCGTACTCGCGGCAGCCGAGACGGGTGAATACAAGATCAGCGGCAACGACTATGTGGCGCAGGCGACGACCGCGATCAATTCGATACTTCGGCTGGCCAATGCAGTCGGTGAAGCGGCCGACCAGGAGGCGGCCAAGGAGGCTGCAAACAGCTCATCCAAACTGCTCATCGCCGGCTTGATATTTCTGGGCTGTATCGCCCTCGCTTTTGTCAGCTTCTGGATAGCGTTCTCGCGAATCCTGCGGCCGTTGGCGGCGCTGACGACAGCGATGGGTGAACTCGCAAAAGGCAATTTCTCCGTCGTCCTGCCCGGGCTCGACCGCAAGGACGAAATGGGCGACATGGCGCGGGCGGTCGAAACCTTCAAGGTCAAGGCCGAGCAGAAGGCGCGCGATGAAGCGGAAGCCAAGATGCAGCAGGATCAACTTGCTGCGCAGCAGCGCAAAGCGGACATGCACCGCCTTGCCGATGGCTTCGAAGCGGCGGTCGGCGCAGTGATCCAGACCGTATCCTCGGCGGCGACCCAACTCGAAGATTCGGCGACCGCCTTGACCAAGACGGCCGAGCAAACCCATCAGCTGTCATCAGCTGTGGCAGCGGCTTCCGAGGAGGCAACGGTCAACGTTCAGTCTGTGGCCTCTGCAAGTGAGGAAATGGCGGCCTCCGTGAATGAAATCAGCCGGCAGGTGCAGGAAGCCTCGAGGATCGCAAACGACGCGGCGCAGAAGGCTCATAGCGCCGACCAGCGTATCAATTCGCTGTCGCAGGCATCCACGAAGATCGGAGACGTGGTTGAACTTATCAATACGATTGCCAGCCAGACCAATCTCCTGGCACTCAATGCAACGATCGAGGCCGCTCGCGCTGGTGAAGCCGGCCGGGGGTTTGCCGTCGTAGCGTCCGAGGTCAAGGCGTTGGCCGAACAGACCGCGAAGGCCACCGCCGAAATCGGCCAGCAGATTACAAGCATCCAGTCGGCGACTGACGACTCTGTCGATAACGTGAAGGAAATCGGGATCGTCATCGGAAAGATCGCGGAGATTTCTGCCACGATCGCTTCGGCAGTCGAAGAGCAGGCGTCGGCAACTCAGGAGATATCCCGCAACGTCCAGCAGGCTGCTGCCGGAACCTCAGAAGTTTCCTCCAACATTATCGAGGTCAGCAACGGAGCTTCGGTGACAGGCAGCGCCTCCACGCAGGCCCTTGCGGCGGCGAAGTCCCTGTCCGGGGACACTGGTCGTCTCAAGCAGGAGGTCGAGAAATTTCTCGCAACGGTCAGAGCTGCTTAGTCGGGGACGATATCCTCGATCCATAGCCGCATCTGGCGCGAACATGAATCATGAGCGGATCACCCTTTCGACCCGCTCATGGACCTCTCTTCTGAATTTCTTTTTGAATGCGGAACGGCACGTCCCTTTTCCACCGCAGGAACCCTTCAACGCATTGCACGTTATGGTGCAGGCTGACGTGAAGGAGAAAAACTTATGGGTTCCACTACCGACAAGATCAAGGGTACCGTCAACGAAGCAATCGGTAAGGCCAAACAGGGAATTGGCGAAGCGGTCGGTTCGGAGAAGCTTCAGGGTGAAGGCGCGATTCAAGAATTAAAGGGTAAGGGTCAGAACGCGCTTGGCGACGCCAAGGAAGCGACCAAGGACGCTGCTGACAAAGCAGCAGCCGCAATCAACAAGAAACTCTGATCTGACTAATCTTGATCCAACTAAAACGTGCGTCGCATTTTGACGTGAATGGCCGGCCCTTTGCGGGCCGGCTTTTTCTATGCGACGAAGTATTCCCTGACGGTCGAACGGCAACAGAACCTCGTATGCAACGGCCGTTGCAGATGGCAGCAGAAGACCGGTCTGCACGACGAAGCGGGACAGAAAGGGACATTATCCGCTATCGACCCTCTATTGAATTATTGCATGGGTTTCGCGACGCGGTGCTGGCTGCTAAACCCGCCCCATGCTCAAGGTCGCCGCTTTGTACCAATTTACGCCGCTGCCGAATTTTCGCGAGTTGCGCGAACCGCTGCGCGCGCTGTGCGCCGGGCGGTCCATCAAGGGCTCGATCCTGCTCGCTGCCGAGGGCATCAACGGGACCGTCGCCGGAATGCCGAGCGCAATCGACACGCTGGTATCAGAATTACGGACCGGCCCGCTGTTCTCCGGCCGGCTGAATAATCTCGAGCTGAAATTCTCGCATGCCTCGACGATGCCGTTTGCACGGCTGAAGGTCCGGCTCAAGAAAGAGATCGTGACGCTGGGCGACCCCGCGACCGATCCGACCCGCGCGGTCGGCATCTACGTCGGCCCGAGGGACTGGAATGAACTGATCGCCACGCCCGGCACACTTCTGATCGATGTCCGCAATGCCTTCGAGGTGGCGATGGGCAGCTTTGAAGGCGCTGTCGATCCGCAACTCTCCCGTTTCGGAAAGTTCAAGGATTTCGCCGCGCGAGAACTCGATCCGCACAAGCATCACAGGATCGCAATGTTTTGCACAGGCGGGATTCGTTGTGAGAAAGCAAGCTCCTACCTGCTGTCGCGCGGGTTCGGGGAAGTCTATCACCTCAAGGGCGGCATCCTGAAATACCTCGAGGACATTCCTGAAAGCGAAAGCCGCTGGCGAGGCGAATGTTTTGTATTCGATGACAGAATCGCTCTCAGTCACGGGCTGAAGGAATCCCGATCCCCGGACCAGATGATGGACGGAATGCCGCGCGATGACTGACAAGACTTCCGCGGACCGTATCGATGCGCTGGAGATGCGCGCAACGTACCAGGAGGAATCCATCGAGGCCCTGAATCAGGTCGTCACTGCGCAGTGGAAGCAGATCGACTCGCTGATGCGACAGATTGCCGAACTCGGCGAGCGCTTGCGGGAGGCGGAAGCCGGGCGGCCAGCCCCGGCTAGCGAGCCGCCGCCGCATTATTGAGGCGCGCGTGACCCGTTTGCTCCGGATCGCCGTTGATCGGCAATCGTTCTCGGCTTATCAGGAAGCGCAACACCGCGCATCGGTGCCGCGGTCGTTGCACCGTCAACAGAACAAGCGACGTACGCCGGAAAGGATCGCATGAGCGCGGAAGTCTCGATTGGGGACGCAGAGTCCGCCCGGCTTGCTCCGCATCCGCTCCGCACCGCGATTCTCGGCGAGCTCCATGCGCGGCCCTTCACGGCGCTGACCGTTCCCGCCCGAATTCTGCATTTCGCGTTCGACACGGCCGGCGAGCGCGCGCAGATAGACCTCGCCAACCTCGCGAAATTCTGCTCGGCACGTGGCCTGCCCGTACCGACCGCCTCCGAACGGCACTATCGCGTGGCCTTCGGCACCACGACGCTGCGGTGGGAGCAGCATTCCGAATTTACGACCTACACCTGGGAATTGCACTCTCCTGCCGAGGGCATTCCGTTTCACCCGCCCGCCGCCGCGCTAGCTGCCCCAATGCAACTTGTGCCGCAGCCCGGGCCGTTGCTTGTGGCGATCGACATGCATGTGCTCGCCGACGGGCCCGCTGTTCAACCGCCAGAGCGACTGTTCGAGCGAACCAGTCTGGCGCTTGCCGAAAACAACGATGGCGCAGCGATTTACGCCACGGACTTCCAGCCCGACCCGTCCGGATTCGTGAAAATCCTGGTGGTCGACCGCAAGCTCAATCCCGATCGCGCCGGCGCGCTGGCGCAACGCGTGATCGAGATTGAGACCTATCGCACGCTCGCTTTGCTCGGCCTGCCCGAGGCGCAGCGGCTCGCGCCTTCGATCAGCGAGGTCGAGCAGCGCCTTGCCGAAGTGACCGACAAGATGCGCAATAACGGCAATCTCGCGGACAACCGCCACCTGCTCGACGAACTGACGGCGCTGGCCGCGGAGGTCGAGGCTGGCGCGGCGGCGAGCGTGTTTCGTTTCGGCGCCAGCCGCGCCTATTACGAGATCGTGCAGCAGCGGCTGACGACCATCGGCGAGCGGAAGGTGTCCGGTCTGCCGACATGGACGTCATTTCTGGCGCGGCGAATGGCGCCGGCTATGCGAACCTGCGTGACCACCGAGGCGCGTCAGGAAAACCTGTCGTTCAAGCTGTCGCGGGCGGCAAACCTGCTGCGCACGCGGGTCGATGTCGAACTCGAACAGCAGAATCAGGAACTGCTAAAATCGATGAACGCCCGCACCCGGATGCAACTGCGGCTGCAAACCACCGTCGAGGGGCTGTCGGTTGCGGCCATCACCTATTATGTGGTCAGCCTGTTCGGCTACGTCGCAAAGGCGCTCCATGAGTCCGGAACGGTCGCGATCGAGCCGGGCTATCTGACGGCGGGCTTCATTCCGGTGGCGGCGTTAACGATCTGGTCGATCGTGCGCCGTATTCGCCACAAGCACATCGGCCACGACAGCTAAGTTTTCGACAGCGCCGAGACCACAGCCGATTCTCGAATCCGCTAAGCCATAGCCATTTTGCCGTCGAGCAGACCTGTCAGCCGCTGACGGATGATGCGCTCTGCACCGCCCATGATGCGATCGATCAGCTCCTTGCAGCTCGGCACGTCGTCGATCAAACCAACCGTCATGCCGCAGCTCCAGGCGCCGGCATCCAAGTCGCCTTCAACCATGACCTTGGGATAGATGCCGGCGACCTCCTCGATAATGTCTTCGATCTTGAGGCTCTCGCCTTTCTCCCGCTCGATCTCCATGAGTCTCTCGACCTTGCGGTTGTTCAAGACACGCTCAGTGTTGCGCAGCGCGCGCATGATCAGCCGGGTATCGCGTTCGGAGGCCGCGACCAGCGCCTTCTTCACGTTGTCATGCACCGGCGCCTCTTTCGTGGCTATGAAGCGCGTGCCCATGTTCATGCCGTCGGCACCGAGCGCCAACGCGGCGACCAGGCTGCGCGCATCTGCCATGCCGCCCGACGCCACGAACGGAATCTTGAGTTCGTCGGCGGCGCGCGGCAGCAGAATCATGTTGGGGATGTCGTCCTCGCCCGGGTGACCGCCGCACTCGAAGCCGTCGACGCTGACCGCGTCGCAACCGATCTGTTCCGCTTTCAGCGCGTGCCTCACGGAGGTGCATTTGTGGATCACCTTGATGCCGGCAGCCTTGAGCGCGGCCATGTACTGCTCCGGATTGCGGCCCGCCGTCTCGACGATCCTGACGCCGCCTTCCACGATCGCCTGGATATATTCAGGGTATGGCGGCGCGGTGAACGCGGGGAGAAACGTCAGATTTACACCGAACGGCTTATCGGTCATGCCACGGCAACGCGCGATTTCCTTCGCCAGCAGGTCCGGCGTCTTCTGGGTCAATCCGGTGATGATGCCGAGACCACCCGCATTCGAGACCGCGGAGGCAAGCTCGGCGAAGCCGACATAATGCATGCCGCCCTGGATGATCGGATGCTGGATGCCGAATAGTTTTGTAATGGCCGTTTTCACACATAGCTCCCGATTCGCTTGCTGTGGCGGACGCTCCGGCAAGGTCCCATTCTGTCATCAATCCGACAAGCGCGTTCCGCGCTGCTGACCACGCAAGGGCAGACAGACCCTTCATATGGGATCACTTGACAGGCCGCTTTGCGTCGGTTTCACTTGCCCTGATAGACCATTCCGTGGCCTGCCTGTCGCAATGAGGCAGCGTATTGCTGATCGTGACGCCGCTCTGAAACAGCACCAGCGGCTTTCTCCGCGCCGGAAAAAGCGCGGGCCGGGAAATGAGCAACGTAAAAAGAACCGAGCAGCGATCAAATCAAAACAAGAATTCAAGACATGGCTGATGCAGAAGAGGGAACGATGGAGCGGCGCCCTGCTCCCCAAATTTCTGCCGAGCATACGGACCCCGGCCTGAGGCCGATCGGGGTGGTGGCTTACGATGACGGTCTCGTCAGGGATGCTCTGATAGCTCAATGCGCTGCCGTTCTGATCGCTTCCAGCTACAAGCTCGGTGGCGTCGTCCAGTCAAACCCGCATCGGGAAGGCCGGCGTCGATGCGACATGTATGTCAAGGATCTGTTGTGCGGTGACGAGGTCAAGATCTCGCTGGACCGCGGTAACGAAGCAAGGGGCTGCCGGCTTGATCAGGACGCCTTCGCGCGCATCGACGCCTGGATCGAGCGCGCGGTGCTCGAACACGTCGATTTGGTGGTCATCAACAAGTTTGGCAGGGAAGAAGCGCACGGCCGGGGGCTGCGAGCGGTCATTGCCGAGGCCCTGATTGCCGATATCCCGCTTCTCATCGGTGTTTCCACGCAAAACCTCGGTGACTTTCTGGCTTTCGCCGGAGATTCAGCCACGCGTCTGAAACCCGACATCGAGACAATGACGGCCTGGTGCCGGAACGCGATTGAACGCCGGGCTCACGATCGATGCGAACCGGGACTTCCGTCGGTGGGAGCCTAGTCAAAAGCCCGATTGCAACGGATAGGCAACGACGGATCGGCAAAGAAAGGCTGCTGGCTGGATGAACTGGAAAAGGCTAGTCTCGAATCTGGCGCACCTTTGTTAGAGAGCGGACGGCGCCATGCCACCACCGGCCCGCGCCCAGAACGACTCCAAAGGCTCCAAACGGTACCAGACAAACAGCAACCTCTAAATTCTCTGACACAAACAGATGAAACGACGCGATGGATGATAAACAGATCCTCCAGAATGCAACTCGCAGTGCAGCCCAGGCGGGTATGATTACGCTTGTGTTCGAGAATTTTACCGCCCAACTGATCCGATATGTCCTCAGTGGGCACCTCCTCGATGATACGTCTCTCATGACACTCCGAGACAACTGCCTCCGCGACCTGAAGAACTCCACAATCACTGGAATGTCGTTGGAAGACGAGGCGGAGATCTTCAGGCAGGCCGTCGAAAACGCAGAGAAGCTACTCGATGCCGCGATCGCCCGGGGACGGGAGATCTAGCATCTGCGGCCGGTTCCGACCTCCATCATGATAATGGAGCGACGCATCGCCCCCAAAGGAACGACAGTTTGTCGGCCGTCTCGCTCTGCTTGCGGGATCGCAGCGGGCGCGTCCTCTTTCCTGGTCGTTCTGATTTCCAGCTAGCTGGGCACGTTGACGCCTTGGTTCCAAGCCCTTACAGACTCGAGCCCACGGGAAAATCTGATAACCGATGGAGCGCGGGGGCACGGAACGGCGGTAGCCTTGACCACGATTTTACCCGGCCTCCCGACATGGGGCCGACGCAAGCAAGGGCAGCCAGTTCGAACCGACAGCCCCGAGCTGAGGGAATGAAGAATGCCGTGAAATAGTGCTTGACTTCGAAAGCTCGTACGAGGCTTGCTCGGCGCTTACCGCGTCACGGTGCACACTATTGCTGTTATCGTTTCGCAGAACTCTAACCTAGCGGCTTCGGCCACTTCGTACCCGTGACGGCTGTGTACCCGTGACGGCTGTGGTGGTTTCGGGCTGGAGCGCTGCCGGTCCGGACTTGAACACCTGCCGGCGGACACCGACTTTGTACGACGCATGCTTCCAGCGATCGTTCGAATGCGGACCATGCCGAGAGCTTTTCACGAGGCGCCAGTCAAGATCTTCGCGCCGTCGGTACGGCGCTTCGGCGCGAATTCGACGATCGTCTTTTTGGCGGATGTCGCGGCCAGGTCGGATTTGTCCGACTCCACGACGATGTTATAAACTAGTTGTTCAGTGAGGTTTCCACGATGTCGGTATCCGTTAGCAGCACGATCGAGGAGATGCAGGCGGAGCGCAACGTGCTCCAAAGCTTTGCCAACGATCGCGCACGCGACTTCGTCGGCAGGCAGTCGGTCCTTGCGCGCGTCACCGACCTCTGTCTCTCCCCTGCCAAGGAGCTTTCCCCCACGAGGGAAGGCGCGCCATGGGGGATCTGCATCACCGGCGATCCGGGCTCGGGCAAGAGCGCACTGTTCGGCGAGCTTCTCCGCCGCATGAAGGAAACTGATGCCTTCGTTCTCGCCCATGCTGCGGAGGCAGCCCCGCGGGCTTCATCGATCGATGCCATGCTGCGCCGCTGGATTACCGAACTCGGCAGCGCCCTCGGCGCCGGCGATGTTGACCTCGCCGCCAATATCGACCCGGAGATTGTCGAGCGGGCTTTCGCCTCCCTGCTCGCGCGGATGGCTTCGCAACGGCGCGTGATTATCCTGATCGACGCGATCGATCAGTTCAAGAAGACCTCGCGCGGGAAGTTTACCACCTGGTTGCCACGGCTTTGGCCGATCAATGCGCGCGTGGTCGCAACCGGCCTTGCCGGAGGCGCCTCCAAGGCGCTGGCCGAACGTTCGGGCATGGAAGCGCTGACCCTCCCGCCACTGGAGGCGCCCGAAGCGATCATCGACGCGGTATGCAAACGCAACCAGCGCAAGCTGGCCTCCCCGGTGATTGACGCTCTGCTCGCGAAGAAGCATGCGGGCGGGTCGGCTTGGGCCAATCCGTTGTGGCTGATGGTTGCGCTCGAGGAACTCGAGCTGCTCGCTACCAGTGATTTTGCCGACATGCAGCGCGAATATACTGGCACTCCGGAGGAGCGTCGGCAGAATGCGATGCTGGATGCGGTCGGCGCCATGCCTACGGACATCCTGCTCCTCTATCGCGCAACATTCGATAGCGCGGCCGAGCTGTTGGGTCCCGCGATCGCGGCGGCGTTTATCGGTCTTCTTTCGGCAGGCCGGACTGGATGGCGAGAGAGTGACTTTCGTCAATTGTTGCCTCAGGTCAGCGGCGAAGCCTGGGACCAGAAGCGCTTTGCTGCGCTGCGCAACCTGTTCCGCGGCCAGATTCACCAGCATGGCGATCTTGCGCAACTGGATTTCAACCACGCTCAGGCGCGGGCTGCCGCCCGCTCGCGCCTTGCCGCGCTACGCGTCTCGAATCCCGAACTGCACCTGCTGATCGCAGATCACCTTCTGACGCTTGCACCCGGCGACCCGCTGCGGGTGTCTGAAACCATGATCCATCTTTTGGCAAGCAAGGACGATGTCCGTGCTGCCCGGTACTATGGCGATCCAGCGCTTGGCGAAAAGGAGCTGCGAGGCGCCACACAAGCGCTCGCTGATGCGATCATCTCGCCGGCTGCCGGCACTTCGGCGAGCGCGGCCCGAGAGATATGCCGTCTGCTTGAGAACCCCGATAATTCTGTCCGCGCAAGCGCGGCCGAGCGTTTGCTCGTCAGTTTTGACGATGTGGCGGGTCGGCACCTTCCTTCCGATGTTCGCCTGATCGTCCTGAATGCGATCGAACAAACGTTTCAGCAACTACTCCGCGCCGAACCCGACAATGCCGGCTGGCAGCGCAATCTGTCGGTTGCACATGATCGTGCCGGCGACGTGCTGGTGGCGCAGGGCAAGCTGCCTGAAGCGCTCAAGTCGTTCCGTGAAGGACTTGCGATCCGAGAGCGGCTGACGAGCAAGACTCCCGACAATGCCGGGCTGCAACACGATTTATCAATCTCGCACGAGAAGGTCGGCGACCTGCTTGCGGTGCAAGGCAAACTGGACGAGGCGCTGGAATCGATCCGCAAGCAGCTCGCCATTGTCGAACGGCTGGCGAACGGCGCCCCCGGCGACACCGATCTGCAGAGCGAGCTGTCGCTGTGTCACGAGAAGATCGGTGAAGCGCTGATGGCGCAAGGCAATCTTCCGGAGGCGCTGGGAGCGTTCCAAAACCAGCTCGAGATCACTGAGCGGCTGGCGCGCGGCGCCGACACCGACGACAACAAATGGCAACGCGATCGGACGCTCGCCTACGACCGCGTCGGCGACGTGCTGTTGGCGCAGGGCAAGCTGCCGGAGTCTCTCGAATTTTTCCGCAACGGGCTCACGATCAAGGAGCGGGTCGCCAAGGCCCATCCCGATAACACGAGCTGGCAGCGCAGTCTGTCAATCTCTCATGATCGTATCGGGGATGTGCTGGTCGCGCAGGGCAAGCTGTTCGACGCGTTGAAATCCTTCCGCACAGGGCTTGAGATCGCGCAGCAGATGGCACGCACCGAGCCCGAGAATGTCGGCTGGCAGCGTGATCTGTCAGTGTCGCACGCCAAGATCGGCGACGTGCACGTGGCGCAGAGCAGTCTGCCCGACGCGTTGAAAGCCTTCCATGAAGGGATGACCATCAGGCAGCGTTTGGCAAACGCCGACCCCGACAATGTTGACTGGCAGCGCGGCCTGGCGGTGTCCTACGACCGCATCGGCGACGTGCTGATGGCTCAGGACAACATGGCCGATGCGCTGAAGGCCTTCGAGGATCAGTTCGCGATTGCCGAACGACTAGCGCGGATCGACCCGGGCAACGCCGGCTGGCAACGCGATCTGTCTGTATGCCATGAAAAAGTTGGCGACGTGCAGATGGCGCAGGGCAACCTGCCCGAGGCGTTGAAATCCTATCGCGCGGGACTCGCGATCAGAGAGCGGCTGGCGCGCAACGATCCCGATAACGTCAGCTGGCAACGCAGTTTGTCGGTGTCACACGATTGTATCGGCGACGTGTTGGAAGCACAGAGCGAAGTGGAGGAAGCGCTGAAAGCCTTCCGCGAAGGGCTTGAAATCAGGAAACGGCTGGCGCAGCGCAGTCCTGATAACGTCGGTTGGCTGCGCGATCTGACGGTATCTTACGATCGTATCGGCGAAGTGCTGGAAGCGCAGGGCAATGTGGACGAGGCCGAGAAATCCTTTCTTGAAGGGCTTGCGATCATGGAGCGGCTGTCGCTTGCCGATCCCGGCAACGTCGATCTGCAGCGCGGTGTTGCTGTGAGCCAAGGGCACCTGGCGGAGATGTATCGCCGGTCCAACGACCACAATAACGCGCTGGCTGCGCTGCGGCAGGGACAAGCTGCCATGGAACGGGTTGTCATGCGCGCACCCGACAATGCCGGCTGGAAAAAAGATCTGGACTGGTTCACCGAACAGATTGCGACCTTGACGGATTAGTCGGTCCATCCTCCAGGTAAACAAAGATCAGCACGGCGCTTTGCAGCTGCGCTGGCGATCGCTTGCGCCTCGTTAAAAGCGCTCAATGGTTCTGCCCGCGCGTGGGATTCTACCCGCGCGTGTCGAGTCCGATTCGCGCGCGGCTACCCCGGCCTCGCCGTTGCACGATATACAGATATCTGATATGCATTTGAGTGATAACGGCGCTGCCTGAACGGGGCGGTGATCGGAAAAATCAAATACACAGGGGGGAACGCAATGGCCGATTATGCGAACGCCAGCGTTGTGATCGAAACGGTGCCGCCGTCCGATATGGGCGCCGCGATTGCGGCGGATGCCGCCAAGAAAGCTAAGTTCGGTACCATTCACCTACTCATTCGCGGCTTCTTGTGTACACCCTTTCTGGCCTATGGAGCCTGTGTGACCTTCGCCATGGTTGCAGCGGGCATACCGCTCGCGGTAGCCGGACTTGTCTTCCCGGCGGGCTACGTCACACTGAGCTTCCTCGGCCTGGAGATGGCGACGGGCAGCTTCGCGACGATGCCCATCGGCATGTACGCCGGGACGATTACGCCGTTCCAGTTAGTTCGTAACTGGACATGGACTATGGTGGGCAACCTTCTGGGAGGCATATTCTTCGGCTGGCTGCTGTGGTTCTCATTGACCAAAGGCGGGTCCATCGAGCCGGACAGCATGCTCAAAGTGATCGCCAAGACCGCCGAGAGCAAGGTGAGCTATATCCATTACGGCGCGATTGGCTGGTGCGCCGCCATTGGCAAAGGCGTCCTTTGTAACTGGCTGGTGAGCCTCGGGTCCGTCATGTCCAAAGCCACGCGCAGCACCCTGGGCCGGGTGGTGCTGATGTGGATCCCGATCGGGATGTTCTTCGCGCTGGGATTCGAGCACACCGTGGTCAACATGTGGCTGTTCCCAACCGCTATCCTCTCGGGTGCCAACGTGAGCATCTACGAGTGGTGGGTATGGAATCAGATCCCGGTCACAATCGGCAATATCCTGGGTGCGATGGTGCTCAACGGCACACTGTGGTACTTCACGCATACCCTGCAGAGGGACTAGAGCTTTTCCGCTTCTGATTCCGATGGAATCAGAAGCGGAACTCTATCTTATGTTTTGACGCGTTTTCTTTACGCGAACCGGCATCCACTTCGTTCGAAAACGCTATAGAACGATTGCCGATTGCATAGACCCGATCTGTGCTCTTGCAATATGCGCGGGGATGGCCGGTTCGAAGAACGATGTTGTTCGACCGCCTATGACCCGCGCATCCTGATAGTTCTCGAAAGAAGAATTGCGCGGTCAGCGCCCAGACATCTGTGATCAGAACAAATTGCGAGCTATGGCTGCGGGTTTCCGATCCGGCAGACAGCGTGAATCAGATCACAAGCTCCTTGAGACTCATCAACGATTCAGTTCGCTCGGAAAGGCTCTGGAGCTTTCAGAAGGTTGTCCGTCTGAACTGAACCGAGGAAGCTGAGGTTGCAAAGCTTCGATATCCTCGAGCCTATACAACATCCACAAGAATGCGCCCCTGACACCGAAAGGTCGAGCGGCTGGTGCCGAGCGTGATCGAAGGCGGCCTCACAAAGGCCGCGGCTGCGCTCCGTTATGCCGCGATCGTCCCCACCAACCCGTTCACTTCAAAGCGTCGCCGCGCCAGCTTCGTTTTACGCAAGGCTATTTCCTCGGCATCGCCGCACGGGCAAGGACATCCAGCAGTCCCTCCGTAGCATCCGCGTCGGCCTCCTTCTGCCTTTCCGCAACTCCGAGAGCCTGCCGCCAGCGGGTGACGCGCTCGCCGAGAGCCTTCAGACGATTTAGGACGGCATCGGCGCGATCACGATGCTGCTCAAGATAGGCGTGGCCTTCGTCCGTGATGGTGAAAAGTCTCGGAGGATCAGCAGATGCGGTCAGACAGCGCTCTTCCACAAGCTTGGCCAGCATCGGATGAACGACGTTGGGACCGGGTAAAAACCAGTCAGCCGTCATTTTCTCGATCGTTTGGATGACGTCGTAGCCGTGACGGGGCGCCTCGGAGATAAGTGAGAGCGCAATGAGACGCAGATCCTCTTCGGCCACACCCTTCGATGATGGAGCCGTCATTTCTATTCTCCGTGAAGATATCTTTGCTCGAAAGAAACCCATATTATGCTGTAACGCAAGATATTTCCTTTGCTATCCTGACTGCCCGGTCGCATTCCGTGCCGGTTCCAACAACCGTCGGCGGTTCAGCTCGTCGTGACGTCAGGATCCCGCTCTAATCGCGGCCGCCCTTTTCATCCATCCGCTTCACGGTGAGGCCTCGCGGCAAAACCTGACCGCCTTGCTCGTCGGCGACGGGAATATCCGAAATGAGGCCAGCCCGCAGCGCATTTTGCCAGGCACCCAATTCCGTCGACGCTGATTCGCCGATACGTACGTCGTGATCAAAGAGTGCGTAAGGCATGGCGTTCCTCCCGATGATTCAATTTGCCAACCGTCAGAAACACCGGTCGTTCCCTCGCCAATAAAGGGGTACGCCTTTCCGCAACGGCGAGTGTCTGCTGGTGGGCAATCCCGAACGCCTCGTAAGACACCCGCGAACAGACCCGCACGCTCCACAGTAACAGCCGGATCAGCGCGGCACCGCCTGACACTGCACGATCGGACTATTGCTTGCGCCTCTGAAAAGCCGACCGAAAAGAACTGTGTCAATCATGTTGCAGCCGAATCAGCAAACATGGGCCATTCTTGCCGCGTATGGCTGCAAACAAGGTAACGGCAGTACACAGGGCTGGACGACCTCCATAGCTCGCCTTAGCCATTCCTGAAAGGGAATGGCTTTTTTTCTTGATCCCCTTGAAGCCACCCTCACAGCATCATCTGGGCAAATGTCAGCAAAACATCCGCACACGATTTCTCCACGTCGCCGGCACGTAGGCTTGACGCGAAACGGGCATAACCAGCATCACTTCGGCGTCTGCAACCCCGAGGAATTTGCCCAGCCCTCTATATGGGCCGCAATGTCCGATAGACGGCGTTTCCTCAACGCTTCATCCCCGCGCGCGTACGGAGGAAGTTCGTCGGTAGCCTTGCGGACACCTGCCACAAACTCGGCCAGACGATCTTTCAAGGACTTTAGCTGACGAGAACCACGTTGCACCCTCATGGCGTTGCTCCCTGCTTCAAAAGGGGGCGGAGCGCGGGCAGCGTTCTCCGGAACCTTAAGAGTATGCACCTGGCGCTGTCGGAAAGCGAGTCAGTTGTTCGGGAATGAGATCGTCCGCCAACCGCCCTTGCGGGATCCGCTGGCGGTTCAGGTTCAGTGATGGCCCGCTGACAGACGTAGACGGCTGGACCGCAGTGACTGGTTATGGTTCGGAACTGCCTTGGTTTCCCTTGGCTTCCCTTGGCTTCGAGCGGCAGGTACAAGTTCGCTTGACACTCCTGCCCTGCATTCCCTAAATCGCGGCTTCGTCGCCGCGCCGGGTCGGATTCGACACCGAGGCCTGGGAATCCTTCACGGCAGATGGCGATTCCGGGCGCATAGCTCAGCGGGAGAGCGTTCCCTTCACACGGGAGAGGTCCAAGGTTCGATCCCTTGTGCGCCCACCATTTTGGATTTAGCCACGCGGCGCGCCCTCATGGCCCCGCCCGATCAGTCACAACAATTTTGTTCGCGCGAACAACGCTCGCAATGCATCGGTCGCCTTGCGGCTCAGCATCGCGTTGCCAGCGGCGGCCTCGAGCGCGGCGCACGCGTCCTCGTGCAGCGTGCTAAACTCCACCCACTCGGCGGTGCTCAGGCGGGTGATGAAGTCGTAGGCCTGTCCGACCGTAGCGATGGCGACGGACTCGCCATTCAGCGTGATGCGGAACGTCGCCTGCAGTTTCGTAACCGAGTTCGAGACCTTGTCCATTGCCACACGAAGACCTGCGCCGCGAGCAGCCGTCAAGATAAAACCATCCGGCTATCCCACGAAAGAAACCGGTCGTCTTCTTATCCGAGGGGCGTGCGGTTCCAGCTTTAACCTCTTCAAAGCCGGCGTCACGAGGTCGAGGTCCCTTGAGTCGAGCCATGAACGACGATGAAATCGACCGGCCCACCAGGATATGCATCATCGAACACGCCAGTCACGAGGCGGCCGGTTCGCCACGCCCTGGTGTCGAGATTGGTCCGGCCTTGGTACATTTCCGGTCCCTCAGCAAACGAGTTGTGTCCATGCACGATATGACGGCCCTCGAATCCGGCCGCTTCGCCTTGGGGATAGCGTTTCCAGAGCAGCGTGATTTCGGGCTGCGCGTCAAGTCCAACTCCGGGATCGAGCCCGGCGTGAACATAGATGCGGTGCGCATCGATATGCATGAGCGGCAGCGCCTCGAGCCAGGCAATGTCGGCCTCCGGAATCACGAAGGGATCACTGCCGTAGGATTCCAGGACCGCATCGCCGCCGTGTTCCAGCCAGCGCGTCATTTCCGCGGGGTCACGCCACGCCGTAACCATCATCGCATCGTGATTGCCCTTGAGCGGAACGAAGGTCCAGCCGTCCGGCATTCCGCGCCGCAAGCGAGCGATGACCTTGCTGCTGTCCGGCCCCTTGTCGACATAGTCGCCGAGCATGACGAGCGTCCCCCCATTGCCAGCGGCGTGGGCATGAACTCCGTGCAAGGCCTCGCTCAACAGATCGAAGCGGCCGTGGATGTCGGGAATGACATAGGTCAGGCTCATGAAGGCTCCCGCACCCGGGGCACCTCCCCGCCGCGCTCAACGCATCGACCATTGTTTACGACTGCATCCTGCATCGTCGTCACATCTGTACGTCGATCAAGCGCGGCCCCTGCTCGGCCATGGCCTCGGCAAGCGCCTTGTTGAACTCGTCGGCCGTGGTGACAGCGCGGCCCTGAACCCCCATGCCTCTGCCAAGCGTCACCCAGTCGAGCGCGGGACGATCGAGGCTCAGCATGTCCATCGCCTTCTTGCCGGGTTCGCCAGCGCCAACACCGTCGAATTCGCCTCGCAGAATTTGATACATGCGATTGGAGAAAACGATCGTGAGGACGTTGAGGCCTTCGCGGGCCTGCGTCCATAGCGATTGCAGCGTGTACATCGCGCTGCCGTCGCCGACCATGCAGATCACTTTGCGTTCGGGGCAAGCCACCGCGGCGCCGATCGCCACCGGCGTCGAAAATCCGATCGAACCGCCCATGTTCTGCAGCCAATCATGCGGCGCGGCGAAGGCTGTCGACGGAAAGAATTTACGGCCCGTCGTGATCGCCTCGTCGATGACGATGGCATTTTCCGGAATCGCCATCGCGATGGCCTGCGCGATGGACGTATGATTGAGCGGCCCCTCCGGCCACCCCGTTTCCATTGGCTGCTGCGGTTTCGCGTCCCGCAGCCTGGCGCCGACAGCACTCGCCAATGCTTCCAGCGCAGCTATCGAGTTTTCGCCATTCGCCGTCATGCGATGCACATCGCAGCCCTCCGGCTTCAAGAAGCTCGGCTTGTCCGGATAAGCGAAGAAAGCGACGGGGTCGTTGGCTTCAACCAGGATGATGTTCCTGAACGGCTTCAGAACCGACAACGCCTGTTCGACCGGGTAGGGAATGCGATCCACGAAAAAACGGCCCCGGCCGCGCGCCATGCGCGCGTTAAAGGTCTCTCCCATCACCTTGCAGCCTGTCTTGCCGGCGATGCCAGCAGCCAGCGCCAATCCCCTTTCAGTCAGCGCGCTACCGGCGAGTAGAAGCAGAGTCTCTCCGCTGCCGCGCAGGATCTTCGCTGTGCTCTCGATCGCCTGCGACGAATAATCCGGGCGCTGCAACGTCTCGGTTACGTCGGCAACGTCATCGGCATCGCTCCATGCGGCGTCGGCGGGCAAGATCAGCGTTGCGATTTGCGGCGGCGAACTCTGGGCCGCGGCGATGGCCGCGGCGCCGTCTCGAGCGACCGACCTCGAATCCGGCGAGGTGCGGACCCAGGCCGACATCGGCCGAGCAAGCCCCTCGATATCCGATGTCAGCGGTGCGTTGCATTCGATATGGTGGAGCGCGTGCTGGCCGACAATATTGACGATGCCTGAGCTAGCTTTCTTGGCGTTGTGAAGGTTGGCAAGGCCATTGGCGAGGCCTGGACCGAGATGAAGCAGGGTACAGGCCGGCGCGCCCTTCATACGAAAATAGCCGTCTGCAGCGCCGGTCACCACGCCTTCGAACAACCCGAGCACGCAGCGCATTCCCTCCACCCGGTCCAACGCTGCGACAAAATGCATTTCCGACGTGCCAGGATTGGCGAAGCAAATATCCACGCCGTTTTTGATCAGCGTTCGGACCAGACTTTCGGCGCCGTTCATCGTTGCGCTCCGGTTTCATTTTTCGGTAACCCTGAGATCAACATTATTCCCGCCACGTCCTTATCCTGGCTTGCCCTATGACTGTTGGCGGTCCCGCATAAACCAGGACTTGGAGCTGGGGCTTTTTCGTAAACGACGGCGGAGAAGGGGTATCCTTGCACGGCCGCGGCTTGCGAAATTGGACGAATTATGGCCAGTCTCACAGTGAAATCGATTGATGCGAGGAAATAATGACGCGCATTCTGGCTCTTTTGATTGCCATCGCCTTTGTTTTCAGTGGAAAGTCCGCTTTCGCCCAGTACGTTGATACGGGCGACTTCATGAATTTCGGTCCCAATTTTACATCCGCAAGTCCGGTCCCGCGACAGCTTGTCTATTTCCCGAGCCGGTATGCGCCGGGCACCATTGTCATAAGGACCGGGGAACGGAGGCTCTATCTCGTCCTCCCCCAAGGCCAGGCGCTGAGATACGGTATCGGCGTCGGCCGCGACGGATTCCGCTGGAGCGGCGTCCACCGCATCAGCGCCAAGAAGGAATGGCCGAGCTGGACCCCGCCCGCGCAAATGATCGCGCGTCGCCCCGATCTGCCGCGCCACATGAAGGGCGGACTCGAAAACCCTCTCGGCGCGCGCGCGATGTATCTCGGCTCCACGCTCTATCGCATCCACGGCTCCAACGAACCGGAGACGATCGGTCAGGCGGTGTCCTCTGGTTGTTTCCGCATGACGAACGAGGACGTGGTGGACCTTTATAACCGCGTGCCGATCGGCACGACGGTCGTCGTCGTCAATAACTAGACTAACGCAACTAGACTACCGCCCGCGACACATGGATCGGAACGCGCGCGACGCCCTGAGTGTCGCGGCGCGGGCTGAGAAAGCGCGAGCGTGAGGCAGCCTTCCGTTCAGGCTCTTTGCCACGCTGATCAGCGCAGCATTTTCATGAACGTGATCGATTCCAATATTTTGAGAAACGGGGTGCAGGCGGAAAGCCGCTGCGTCCTTTCCTCATTCCGCTCTAGGTGCTCTTCTCGAATAGCTCGCGACCAATCAGCATGCGGCGGATTTCGCTCGTGCCGGCGCCGATTTCATAGAGCTTGGCATCGCGCAGCAGGCGGCCGGCCGGATAGTCGTTGATGTAACCATTCCCGCCCAGCAACTGGATCGCATCCAGCGCGCACTGCGTCGCCTTCTCCGCGGAGTAAAGGATCGCTCCTGCCGCGTCCTCGCGCGTGATCTCGCCGCGATCGCACGCCTTTGCCACCGCATAGACATAGGCGCGGGACGCATTCATGGTGACATACATGTCAGCAACCTTGCCTTGAACGAGCTGGAAGCTGCCGATCGGCTGCCCGAATTGCTTACGCTCGTGCACATACGGCATCACGACATCCATGCAAGCCTGCATGATGCCGAGCGGACCGGCAGCGAGCACGGCGCGCTCGTAATCGAGACCGGACATCAGGACATTGACGCCGCAGCCGGCTTCACCGAGGACGTTTTCCTCTGGCACCTCGCAATCCTCGAACACCAGTTCACAGGTATCGGAGCCGCGCATACCGAGCTTATCGAGCTTCTGTGCAGTTGAGAATCCATTCATGCCTTTCTCAACGATAAAGGCGGTGATGCTTCGTGCGCCCGCCGCGGCGTCGGTCTTGGCGTAGACCACCAGCGTTTCCGCGAGCGTCCCGTTGGTGATCCACATCTTGCTGCCATTAAGAACGTAGTGGTCACCTTTCCTGTCAGCACGCGTCCTCATTGAGACCACGTCCGAACCAGCGTCCGGCTCGGACATTGCCAGCGCGCCGACATTCTCGCCGGAAATCAGCTTCGGCAGATATTTTCGCTTCTGCGTTTCGCTGCCATTGCGGCGCAATTGATTGATGCAGAGATTAGAGTGAGCACCATAAGACAATCCGACCGAAGCCGAACCGCGCGAGATTTCCTCCATTGCAATGCAGTGTTCGAGGTAACCGAGACCGGCGCCACCATAATCTTCCTCGACGGTAATCCCGTGAAGACCGAGTGCGCCGAGCTTCGGCCAGAGATCGCGCGGGAACTGGTTGGACCTGTCGATCTCGGCAGCACGCGGCGCGATCTCGTTCGTGGAAAAATCACGGACCATCTCGCGGATTGCATCGGCGGTTTCGCCGAGACCGAAATCGAAATCACCAGGACTATTGGAAATGGCCACGCGAATTCTCCCGCAGGCGCGACCGGAGACCGATCGCGTACCGTCCCGGAAGCAACCATGCCATGGCGAGATGACGGAGAGAAGAGCCGGCGCAACGACCTCTATACCAACGCTTACGCCACCGCGCGAGATGCGTCCTTGACTTTGCGGGTTGCGGCGTCGACGGACTGCGTGACGTCGGCTATCTCGCTCATGCTTGCCGTGATATCGGCAACGCTCTTGGCGGCGACCTGCATATTAGATGAGATACTTTGCGTCACAGACGCCTGCTCCTCGACCGACGCAGCGATGGCCGCAGATATTTCGTTGATCCGCGATATGGTCTGGGTGATGGCCTCGATGACGCCCACCGCGCTTCCGGTGGTGTTTTGCACTTCGGCAACCTGACCGCTGATTTCCTCTGTCGCCTTGGCGGTTTGTGATGCCAGGCTCTTCACTTCCGACGCAACCACCGCAAAACCTCGACCGGCCTCGCCTGCGCGGGCCGCTTCGATCGTGGCGTTGAGCGCCAGCAGATTGGTCTGCTCGGCAATGCTGTTGATCAGCTTGATGACGTCGCCGATTTTCTGCGCGGCGGTCGCAAGCCCGGCAACGATGGTGCCGGTCTCGTTCGCCTGGGTGACCGCCTGCTGGGAGATAGCAAGCGCGTCCGCTGCCTGGCGACTGATCTCGCCGACCGACGCCGCGAGTTCTTCGGCGCCAGCCGCGACAGCCTGCATGTTGGCGGACGCTTGCGTGGACGCATCGGCGGCCGAGCTAACGCGCCGCGACGTCGCGGCAACGGATTCAGTGATCTGACCGAGGTCCGTATCGATGGATTTCTGCAAATCCGTACGACGCATACGGTCTTGGACTTGAGCCGTCACATCGGTCGCAAACTTGACCACCTTCATGACCGCCCCCTCCGAATCCTGGATTGGGTTGTAGGATGCTTGGATCCAGACCGCCCGGCCGCCTTTTCCAATTCGTTTGTACTCGGCGGCCTGATATTCACCGCGCCGGAGCATGTCCCAAAAAACCTGATAAGCCACGCTGTCTCGCTCGTCCGGCTCGACGAACATCCGGTGATGGTGGCCCTGGATCTCGTCCAGACTGTAACCAACCGTCTTAAGGAAATTGTCGTTCGCTGTGATGATACTGCCGTCAGGATTGAATTCGATCACGGCCTGCGACTTGTGGATCGCCTTCAGCTGACCTTCATAATCGGCATTGCGCAGCCTCTGCATCGTGATGTCGGTCGCAAACTTGACGACCTTGTAAGGCTTGCCTCGCGCGTTCATCAGAGGATTGTAGGAAGCCTGAATCCACACCGTTCGCCCGCCCTTGGCGACTCGCTTAAACTCTCGCGCCTGATATTCGCCGCGACGCAGCGAATCCCAAAATTCGCGATATTCAGCATTGTCACGACGTTCCTTGTCGACGAACATGCCGTGATGCTTGCCGCGGATTTCCTCGAGCGTATATCCCATCGCATTGAGAAAATTCGTATTCGCGGTGATGACCGTTCCGTCGAGATTGAACTCGATGATAGCCTGAGATCTGCTCAGCGCGTCGAGTTTCGCGTTCGCATCGCGAGATGCCGGTAGAAAGCTCATGATTGTCGTCCCCAAATGCTCGCAAATACAATCTACGCGAGTAGTTAAACTTCTTTTACACAACTGGAGGGAGAGAAAATTTTACGAAAACGGAACAGACAGCCAGCCGAAGTGGTAAATTCATGCCCGAGATCGTCGATGTTGCGCTCGTATGAACAGCAAACGCGCGCCAACCGTTAGCGGCGCAAGATTCCCGGAGCGAACCGCGACCATTTCGAGGAGTCGTCCGCGTCGTTCCACTCGCGCATAAGACGCACAGGCCAGGACGAGGTCGATCACAGCCCATATAAGACAGGCTCCGCCAAGTTCTGAAGATCACGCCGCAGCCGTAGAGCAGCCGCGGGTCAACGAAGCCTCAACCTAATTAATGTACATCTCACTTGGATACGGAACTTGATTCAGGCTCGGCAGTCGCCACTTTCCGGTTGCCACGAACCATAGGTGCGCCATTGCAGGCTTCATCACCGACATCACATCAATATGGCCGCCAGCTTTTCCGATATCTTTGAAGGAGCGCGCCTCTCGGCACGCGCGCTGCTGGACTACGGCGAAAACTTCTTCAACCCGACGATCAGGCTCGGCGTGACAGGCCTGTCACGCGCTGGCAAAACCGTGTTCATCACGGCGCTTGTGCACGGTCTGTCGCGTGGCGGCCGGTTTCCGGTTTTTGAATCTCTCGCCAGCGGTCGCATCGCCCGCGCGCAGCTTGCCCCGCAACCGGACGACGCCGTACCGCGATTTAGCTATGAACATCACGTCAACACCCTGATCACGGAGCGGCGCTGGCCAAGCTCGACGGTCGACATCAGCGAATTGCGGCTCGTAATCGGCTATCAGCGGCAGAATGGTTTGGACCAAACGCTGACGCTGGATATTGTCGACTACCCCGGAGAATGGCTGCTCGATCTGCCGCTGCTCGATAAGAGTTATGAACAGTGGTCGGCAGAGAGCTTGGCGCTATCGCGGCAACAGCCACGGGCGCGCCTCGCACACGCATGGCACGATCATCTCGCAACGCTGCGGCCCTCGGCCCGCGAGGATGAACAGGCGACACTCGCCGCCGCCCGGCTGTTCACCGACTACCTTCGCGCGTGTCGGGACGAACGTTTCGCCATGAGCCTGCTGCCGCCCGGCCGTTTCCTGATGCCGGGCAACCTTGCAGGCTCGCCCGCGCTCACTTTCGCGCCGCTTGATTTGCCCTCCGGCGGAATCCCGATTGATGGATCGCTTTGGACGATGATGCGGCGGCGATACGAGGCCTACAAGGATCTCGTGGTGCGGCCGTTTTTCCGCGATCACTTTTCGCGGCTCGACCGCCAGATTGTGCTGGTCGATACACTTGCCGCCTTCAATTCGGGGCCGGAAGCCTTATATGATCTCGAAGCGGCGCTTGCCGGAATTCTCGATTGCTATCGCGTCGGCCGCAGCACGTTACTCAGTACACTATTGCGGCCGCGGATCGATCGCATCCTGTTCGCCGCTACCAAGGCCGACCATTTGCATCACACCAGTCATGACCGGCTTGAGGCGATTCTTCGACGCATTGTGGAACGCGCCGCCTCGCGGGCCGAAGTCGCCGGCGCCGCCATTGATGTCGTCGCCCTGGCAGCGGTCCGCGCCACGCGCGAGGCGCAGGTGCGATGCGGTCGCGAGAAACTGCCGTCCATACTCGGCACGCCCCTTGCCGGCGAAGCCGCCAATGGCGAGACCTTCGACGGCAACACCGAAGTCGCAACATTCCCCGGAGACCTGCCCGAGGATGTCAAGGAACTTTTCAGCGGAAACGGCGCTTTCCGCGGGCTGTCGACATCCGCTATGGATCAGGCCGACTTTCGTTTTCTGCGCTTTCGTCCCCCGCGCCTCCAAAACGAAGGAACTGGCGAGCCGTCGCTGCCCCATATCCGCCTCGACCGGGCGCTCCAGTTCCTAATCGGAGACCGACTGCAATGAGTGAGCGTTCCGGCCTGCGTCGTCCCGTCACATTCAAGCTCGACGATCCGCTCGTCGTGGTCCTGGAACACGACGAGGCCGCGAGCCGGGTTGCTCGCGGCAGCATCAGCATCACGCCGGAAGCTGAACCCGAGCCGGAGCCCGTACTCCTCCCGGAACCGGCGGAGATGCCTCCGGTTCCGGCGCGGAAGGGATTTCGTTGGGGGGCATTGTTCTGGTCGTCATTGGCCGGGTTCATCCTGCTCGGCACCGTAATCGGCGCTATCGATCTGGTCGGCGACCTGTTTGCACGCAGCGAGGGGCTTGGTTTCCTCGGGCTGATGCTGGCGGCGCTGTTTGTCATCGCGTCGATTGCCATCGCGGCCCGCGAGATCGCGGGTCTTACCCGTCTCGCCACCATCGAGAATCTGCATCGGCGAGCGCTGGCCGCAATCGCGGCTGACAATCGCAAGGAAGCCGACGCGGTCGTGCGCGATCTGGTGAAACTCGCCCACAACGATCCGCACCTGGCCCGGGCACGAGCAACGTTGCGGAGCCATAGCACTGACATCATCGACGGCGCCGATCTGGTGCGGCTCGCCGAACGCGAACTGATGGCTCCGCTGGACCAAGAGGCGCGCCGACTCGTATCAGTGGCAGCGCAGCGTGTGTCGATCGTCACCGCGGTCAGCCCTCGCGCCGTCGTGGATGTGCTGTTCGTATTCGCCGCAGCGATGCGGCTGGTGCGGCAGCTTGCGCGTCTGTATGGCGGAAGGCCAGGTACGCTCGGGATGATCCGCCTGATGCGCCACGTCATCGCGCATCTGGCAATCACCGGCGGCATGGCGGCGAGTGACACGCTGATCCAGCAAATGCTCGGCCAGGGCATCGCCGCGAAACTGTCGACGCGTTTGGGCGAAGGCGTCCTCAATGGATTGCTGACCGCCCGTCTCGGGCTGGCGGCGATCGACGTTACCCGGCCGATGCCGTTCACGGCGCTGCCGCGGCCCGCGCTCGGCGACCTTGTAAAAGATCTGTTGCGCAAGCGAGACGGCGGCAACTGAGTTAGCGCGTATTCCGCAAAAGTGAGTACCGGTTTTCGGATAAGATCATCCTCTCTCACAAGGATGCGGCTAGAGTCTGATTCGCTCCTGTTGAAATAGACCCTAGACGGCAAACCGCCCCGCCCTCGGCTAGTTGTCGCCATTTGTAAAACGGCGAGGCCGGCGGCGGCGAGAGATCGGGCGTCCAGCCCGTCAGCTTTTCCAGCACATAGGTGTCCATGACCCGCCCACGCCAGGTCCGTTGAACCTGACCGAGGGGCGTGAGCACCGCCGCGGTCGAGGCCAGAATCGAGGCATCATCCGGCTCCCGGGCGACATAGAGCCCGGCATGCCCGGCAATCATGTCGCAACCCGGATCCCGAAAGCCTAAGAAACGACTGCGCTCATTGATCTGGATCACCGGCACGCGATCCCTGAGATACCAGCGCAGCATCGCATAAACGCGGTAGTCGACTGTTGCGATCCAGGTTGCACCGGAGTTTTGCATTTCGCTTTCAGCGCGGCTCGCGACCTGCGCGAATCCCGCCTCACCGCCGATCGGATCGGTCTTGCCGATGAAATTCCACGGACTGACGGTGTAATAAAGAAAGATCGCGACGACGAGACAGAGACCCGACACAATCGCGGCGTTGGCCCAGAACGTTGACCATTTCAGCATCCACGCCGGCCAGTTTTCGCGCCGTCGCATTGCAATGTCGATCGCCGCCGCCGCGAAACCCAACGGCCAGATGAACATCGGCCAGGTGTCGCCGACCCGAAGCGTCAGCGATTTCCAGAGAAAATACCCGAACGGTACGAGTACGGCGGTAGACAACAGCACGGCGACGGGATCGCGATGCCGGTAGCCACGCCATGCCGTGACGCCTACCGCGAACAGCACCACAGGCAGCAGGATCGGTCCGACCTGACCGAACTGAAGGCCGATGTAATCGCCGAGCGTGCGAAGTGTAAGATCATGTTCCGATGTCGCACGAACGAACTGAAACCTGAACGAGGCCCAGTCGTGCATCCCGTTCCAGATCAGGACCGGTGAGAACACCGCAACAGCTATCAACGCCGCGGTCCATGGGTACGGACTGCGTAGCCAGCGCCAACGCCAGTCCGGCACGAGGATGAAGGCGGCAATGGCGGGAATCAGCATCAAAGCAGTCAGCTTCGACAGCAGAGAGAGCCCCCCGAAAACACCGGCCGCGAGCCACCAGCGCGCGTCGCCGCTCTCCGTGAGCCTCACCAGCGACCAGACCATCGCCAGTTCAAACGGAATCAGCGCAATGTCGGGCGCGACCTTCGCCATCAGCAGGCCGTAGTACAGCGCCGCTTCCATCATCAGAACCGCCAGCATGGCGGCACGGATGTCGTGCGTGACTCGGCGAACGATGTCGGCAAGCAGCAATTGTGAGATCGGCATCGCCAGCAGCCCGGCAAACCTGACGCCGAAATTTGTATCGCCGAAAATCGCGGTACCGAAACGAATGAACCACGCAATCATCGGAGGATGATCGAGGAAGGACAGCGCGCTTTCCTTTGACCAGGTCCAGTAATAGGCCTCGTCGGTGCGCAGATCCAGCGTGCCGGCAAAGACGCATCGCATCGCGGTCATCACAGCGATCAATGCCGCGACCCAAAGCAGCGACGAAAGCGCGGGACGCTCCGGTGGCAACGCGGGTTTATCGGACTGTGCGATTGTCATCTGGATGTCGAGGATTACACCTGTCGCGCGTCCTCGCATGGTTCTCCGGCAGCTTCCTCGCGTTTCTTGACCACCCGGTCCTCGGTGTCAATCTAGGGCGAGGTCGGCCCGTCGCCGCTTGGTTCACGCATATTTTTCAGCGGCATTCGCACCGTGTGAGATTTCGCACACGCATAGGGCTCGAAACCCCACTTGTCTGAACGTCCATTCAGAAAAATGTCGGCCGGATTCTTCGAACCGCCTTTTCAAAGCAAGCGACGAACTTGCGACGGGCAAGAGCGAGACCAAGCAAGAGCCCGCAACTGGAAACTGAAAATCGCTTTGAACCTGAAACCCGCGCATCCCACGCTTCATCTAAAAGGAGAACGACCATGTTTCGTAAGATTGCTCTCGGGCTTGTTGCCGCAGCATCCCTCAGCGCGATGACGCTGTCTCCGACCGCCGCTTCGGCTCACGGTTGGCATGGCGGAGGACACGGTGGATGGCATCACGGTCACCACTTCGGCCACGGCCATTTCGGCCACGGTTTCGGCGTTGCCTATATCGGCGGTTACGACGACGGCTGCTACGTCGTGCGCCGCGTGCCGACCCCGTTCGGCTTCCGCCTGCGGACCATCAACGTCTGCGACTAATCGCACCTTCCTGTCCGGTCAAAAAGCTCCGGCCGCCCAGCGGCCGGGGTTTTTACGTTGAGAGCAACGGGCTGTTGTCATACCGCCGCATCAAAATCTCGCGATCCGATCCATCGATCGCATCGAACGGCATATTCGGAACTCGTCGATTGACTTGCCGCTGTCCGGTGACAAACTTGCAGAGTTGTGATCCGTGATGACGGGCCATGTCAATAAAGCTTCGGAGGAAGCCAATGCTCGACAGACGAGAAATGCTGAAACGCATCGGCGCTGGACTGACGCTTAGCATCGGCCTGACCCCTTTCAAAGCCTTGGCGCTCGACAGCGTGACGATGCCCTTCGACAACGGCGAACGTCCACTGGTCAAATATCCACAGAAGCGTCCGATGATCGGAATCACCAGCCGGCCACCACAACTCGAAACACCGTTCTCGGTTTTCAACGAAGGCCCCATCACGCCGAACGACGCCTTCTTTGTCCGCTATCATCTTGCCGACATCCCGCTCAACATCGATCCCGACACCTTCACGCTCGAGATCAAGGGCAAGGTTGATCGTCCGCTCAAGCTATCGCTTAAGGACATCAAAAAGATGAAGCAGACGGAGATCGTCGCGGTCAATCAGTGCTCGGGCAACAGCCGCGGATTCGTCAATCCCCGCGTCGCAGGCGGCCAGCTCGGTCACGGAGCGATGGGCAACGCACGCTGGCGCGGCGTTTCGCTCAAGACCCTGCTCGATCAGGCCGGCGTACAGCACGATGCCAAGCAAGTGGTTTTCGGGGGCATGGATGGCCCCGTCAGCGACAAGACCCCGGATTTTGCCAAGGCGCTTGATGTCGATCACGCACGCGACGGCGAGGTCATGCTGGCCTATTTGATGAATGGAAGAGACCTGCCGTTTCTCAACGGCTTTCCGCTTCGGCTGGTCGTTCCCGGATATTACGGCACCTACTGGATAAAGCACCTCAATGAGATCACTGTCATCGACAGCATCTATGACAATTTCTGGATGAAGACGGCCTATCGCATTCCCGACAATGCCTGCGCCTGCGTCGAACCGGGCACCACGCCGACAGCGACGGTCCCCATCAACAGGCTCAATGTCCGCTCCTTCATCACTAACGTCACCGAGGGCGCGCAACTCAGGCGCGGCGGAAAAATTTTGAAGGGAATCGCGTTCGATGGCGGCACGGGTGTCAAGAATGTCGAGGTTTCAGTCGACGGCGGCAAGACCTGGAAGAGCGCGCGGCTCGGCCGGAACTACGGTAAATACTCGTTCCGCGAATGGAAGGTTCCGGTCAAGCTCACTGCCGGTCCACACGAATTGAAGGTGCGCGCGACCAGCGATGGCGGTCAGGTGCAGCCGTCTGATGCCACGTGGAATCCGGCCGGTTACATGCGCAACGTCACCGAGACCGTTCGCGTCTCGGTCTCTTGAGGGAGAGGCTCATGACGCGTTCAGTTGTTGTTGCCCTCGCGACCGGCATCGGACTGGCCGCGAGCGCCTGCGCCTACGAGTCGACGGGGGCCATCGCCGAACCGCTTTCCTACAAGCTCCCGCGCGAAACGATCGAATTCAAACCAGGACTCAATGTCGACGTCGTAAAGAACAATTGCCTGGCCTGCCATTCGGCGGATTACATCGCGACCCAGCCACGCGGCCCGAAATTCAAAAAGGATTTTTGGCAGGCGGAAGTGAACAAGATGATCAAGGTGTACGGCGCGCAGATCGATGAGACCGACATCAGCAAGATCGTCGACTATCTCACTGCTACGTATTGACGTCGCAAGGGTATTCGCCGAGAGCCCCCCGGAAAGCTTGGGACACCGGCCGCTGTGGCCCCCCGGCGCTACCCCGGTCGGGCGAGACCCCTTGTACTTGGCGGTCTGAGGCCTCTCAGAATTGTGGCAAAATGGTACCGGCCTTCATGTTTGATCTATCAAGCCGGACCGAGACCGCGTATCTTGTGCGCCGTCGGACAAGCCGGTTCCGGGGGCCGACGACTGTTTCAATCCTGCGGAGACTTGGGAATGGCTAAGGGTACTGTGAAGTGGTTCAACCCGACCAAAGGTTATGGTTTCATCCAGCCGGCCGGGGGTGGCAAGGATGTGTTCGTCCATATTTCAGCCGTGGAAAGAGCAGGTCTTTCGACCCTCAACGAGGGGCAGACGGTTGAGTTCGAAGAAGTTGCCAATCGAGGCAAAACTTCGGCCGAAAACCTGAAGGTTTGACGCGCCGACGCAATCCTTCAGGCTCGGATAAAAGCGCGTCCTGGCAGGCGCGATCCATTCCGGGCGAACGACATGGGCTCCGCCGACGCCATCAGGTTTACGCTATCCGCGCAGACTGAATTCGCCGGCGACGACGATCGGGTAATCTTCGTGGCAAAGTCGCGCAGGAAGGCATTTTCTCAGTTCTGCTTGGTCCATTGATCCACGGTCATGACATCGGGCAATTGCGCAAAGCCGCGCGTCCACATGTCAACGACCCACTCCACACGCGTGGTGCGCTCCACCAGCACTGCGGTGTTATGCGGAGTCTGCAAGACAAGCGCGTTGCCACGATAACGCGGATTTCCCACGGTGTGAAATTTGAGAAGCCCCCAGCCCTGCAGGACCAGCAACAGGCTCGTCACGTTGCGCGTCGTGTCCCAGCAATCGAAGTTGTGCTTGTCATCGCCGGCGCGGAAATCAGCCCGCGCCACACGCCTGTCAGTTCCGAGGATCGATCCCATGCGGCGATCGAACCAGACCACCGCCTTCTGCACAGCCCGGCGTTCCGCAGCGGCCGATGAGCGGCCGGCCGCCAGAACCCGCCCTAACGCGGCACGGTCAGCGGCCGTGAAATCAAGACTTTCGCGACGCCGGCAGACGAAACCGTAGCAGACCGTCATGGATTCCGCGGTCGGGGGATTGATCGAAACCGAGGTATAAAGCTGCGAGATTCCCGGACTGAGTTCTGCGGCTTCGACAGGATGATCCACGCCGTTAGCCATGAGCAGCATCGCGCCCACCACAAGCAGACGAGACAGGCGGCGCACGCGGGCGCGGTCATGTTGTCGTTCCGGAAAGCCCGCCATCGTCCCTCGACCTGATATCCGATCCCGGACTGAGATTAGCCTGTTCGCGCGGAGAGAGGGTCGCGCAGGCGCAACAGCGATCCTATTTATCGATGACGCGTGCCGCTCACATGCTGCTACCAGAACCGGAAAGTTTGTGCACGGAACTTAGCGGGACCGCTCTCGCTCAAAAATCGGGAAATCGATCACGTTCGTGATTTTGCATCGATTCAATCCAGAATCATCGTGATCAGGAATCACCGATGTCGCCCCAGCTTCCACTGCCGTTCTCGGTTCCCTACGCTCCGGATGACCGGCCAATCGCGGAGCGGCTGCTCGCCGAGGCCCGGCTGACACCTGAGCGGGAAACGCGGATCGATCGGACGGCGCGACGCCTGATCGATGCGATCAGGCAAAACGACGACCCACTCGGCGGCGTCGAGGATATGCTGCGCGAGTTTGCACTATCGACCAAGGAAGGCCTCGCGCTGATGGTGCTCGCAGAGGCGCTGCTGCGGGTTCCCGATGCCGAGACCGCGGACAGATTCATCGAGGACAGGCTCGGGCAAGGCAATTTCATCCACCACGAGACCAAATCCAGCGCCTTTCTTGTCAACGCGTCCGCGTGGGCGCTCGGGTTGTCGGCGCGGGTCATCCAACCGGGCGAGACGCCGCAGGGAACCATCGGGCGGCTCGCGAAACGGCTCGGCGTTCCGGCGATTCGCGCGGCGACGCGGCAGGCGATGCGGCTGATGGGCAGTCACTTCGTACTGGGCGAAACCATTGAGGCTGCGCTCGAGCGGGCGCACGCGCATTCGGCGGGATGCACCCGCTACTCTTTCGACATGCTCGGCGAGGGCGCGCGCACCGCTGCGGATGCGGACCGCTATTTCAGTTCCTACGCCGCCGCCATTGAGGCGATCGGCCGCGGCGCGGGCGACAGGACCCTGCCCGACCGCCCCGGCATTTCCGTCAAGCTGTCGGCGCTGCATCCGCGCTTTGAGGCAGTGAGCCGAGGGCGGGTGATGGTGGAGCTGGTTCCGCGCGCCATCGATCTTGCCAAGCGCGCCAAAGCGCTCAATCTCGCTTTCACGGTCGATGCGGAGGAAACCGATCGGCTGGAGCTTTCGCTCGATGTGATCGCCGCCATTGCCGCCGACCGCTCGCTCGCTGGCTGGAGCGGCTTTGGCCTCGCCGTCCAGGCCTATCAGAAGCGCGCCGGTGCCGTGATCGACTATATCGACGACCTCGCACGAGCCCTGAACCGGCGGATGATGGTTCGTCTGGTGAAGGGCGCGTATTGGGACACTGAGATCAAGCGCGCGCAGGAGCGCGGGCTCGACGGCTATCCCGTGTTCACCCGCAAGGCGATGACCGACCTGAACTACATCGCCTGCGCGAAAAAACTGCTGACGCTGCGGCCGCGCCTGTTTCCGCAGTTCGCAACCCACAATGCCCTCACTGTCGCAACGCTTCTCGAACTGACGGACGGAGAGACCGGCTTTGAATTCCAACGCCTGCACGGCATGGGCGAAGCCCTCTACACCACGCTCTGCAAGGATCGCCCCGTGATCGCCTGCCGCATCTATGCGCCGGTCGGCAGTCACCGCGACCTGCTCGCTTATCTGGTGCGCCGCCTGATCGAGAACGGAGCCAACTCCTCCTTCGTCGCGACGGTCTCCGATCCCAATATGCCGCTAGACACGCTGCTGCGCAGACCGGCCGATATCATAGGAAGCGCCGACAGCGCCGAGCACGCGAGGATTCCACTGCCGCGCGATCTTTTCCAGCCGCAGCGCATCAACTCGCGCGGAGTCGAATTCGGCGAGCGCGCCGCGGTGAACCGGCTGGTTGCCGAGATCGCGGTTGAGCATGTCTCAATCGTGCCGGTGAACGATAGCGGGCCGGAAGATGTGAACCGAGCCGTTGCCGCGGCGCGCAGTGGGTTTTCATCGTGGAGCCGCGCACCGGCGGCCGTGCGAGCCGCCGCCATGGATCGCGCAGCCGACCTGTTGGAACAGCGATCGGCGCGCTTCATCGCGCTCTTACAACGGGAAGGCGGTAAGACGCTGGATGATTGTGTGTCGGAGGTTCGCGAAGCCGCCGACTTCTGCCGATACTATGCCGCGGAAGGCCGCAAGCTGTTCGGCGACGCGCAGCCGTTGCCCGGGCCGACCGGCGAACGCAACACGCTGCGTCTGCGCGGGCGCGGCGTTTTTGCCGCGATCTCGCCCTGGAATTTTCCGCTGGCTATCTTCTTGGGGCAGGTGACGGCGGCGCTGATGGCCGGAAATACCGTGGTTGCGAAGCCGGCTGAACAGACGCCGAGGATCGCCACGGAAGTTGTGCACCTGCTGCATCAAGCCGGGATTCCGGAGGCGGCGCTTCACCTCATTCAGGGCGACGGACACATCGGGGCTGCGCTTGTCGCGCATCGCGACATCGCGGGCGTGGTCTTCACCGGCTCAACAGAAGTGGCGCGATCGATCAACCGCACGCTCGCCGCCAAGGACGGCCCGATCGTGCCGCTGATCGCCGAGACCGGCGGCATCAACGCCATGATCGCCGACGCCACCGCGCTGCCCGAGCAGGTCGCCGACGATGTCGTGACTTCGGCATTTCGCTCGGCCGGGCAGCGTTGCTCCGCGCTGCGGCTTCTGTTCGTGCAGGAGGACGTGGCCGACCGCATGATCGAGATGATCGTTGGCGCAGCGCGCGAATTGAGGATCGGCGATCCGTCCGATCCCGCCACCCATGTCGGCCCGGTGATCGACCGCGAGGCAAAGGATCGGCTCGATGCGCATATCGCGCGCATGACGCGCGAGGCTCGGGTACATTTCGCGGGACTTACGCCGTCATCGGGCAATTTCGTCGCGCCGCATATCTTCGAGCTGGACGACGCGCGGCAACTGACCGAAGAGGTGTTCGGACCAATCCTTCACATCGTGCGCTATAGCGCCTCCGGTCTCGATGGGGTGTTGGACTCCGTCGCCGACACCGGCTATGGCCTGACGCTCGGCATCCACTCGCGCATTGACGATACGATCGAGACCGTCGCTGACCGGCTTCAGGTCGGCAACATCTACGTCAACCGCAACATGATTGGCGCTGTGGTCGGAGTGCAGCCCTTCGGTGGCCATGGGCTGTCGGGGACAGGACCCAAAGCCGGCGGCCCCCACTATCTCACCCGGTTTGCCACCGAACAGACCGTAACGGTAAATACCGCAGCCGCCGGCGGCAATGCCGCATTAATGACCGAAGTAGGCTAGGGTCCGGACTCATAACCAGTAACTGACCAGCGCAGCGATGCAGACGGCTGCGAGGAAATTGATTGCGAGACGATCATATCTGGTGGCGATGCGGCG
>NZ_MWPQ01000031.1 GCF_002028545.1 Nitrobacter vulgaris | reverse complement strand
ATGTGCCGGCGTCGTCGGCATTCTTCTCAGTCCAAGTCACTTGTTATGTCATGAGAAGAAATACGACATAACAAATTGATTTTATTGATGATATGGCGGAAGGGGTGGGATTCGAACCCACGGTGGGCTTGCACCCACGCCGGTTTTCAAGACCGGTGCCTTAAACCACTCGGCCACCCTTCCAAACGGTTGACACTGTTTAGCTATCGTCGCGAGGCCGGTTGTCGAGAAAGGCCATTTGCTATTCAACGTCTCTGGTGCGCTTGTTTATGGCGGCACGTAACGCATCGTCAACCTGCGCCACGGCGTCGGCCTCCATATTCGGCAGGACGTGCGAATAAAATCCAGCGTGATCCCGACCCTTGCTATGGCCAAGCCGTCGCTGGCGATCTTCGGATCTGCCTCTTACAGCATACTGCAGGTCTCTTCGATGGCGCCGAGCAAAGAGACTCGCCGGCTTGAGCCGGCGGTTTTCCTTGCGGCCAGCGAAGCGAGCGCTCATGATAGCTCGATCGTTCCAAAAGGGAGTTGCGGCTGTGGCGACAGGTACAGTGAAGTGGTTCAATGCGACAAAGGGTTTCGGGTTTATTCAGCCCGACAGTGGCGGTAAGGACGTGTTTGTCCATATCTCAGCCGTGGAGAAAGCGGGCCTTAGCTCACTCAACGAGGGCGCCAAAGTGAGCTACGAGGAAGTAGCGAACAGGGGAAAGACCTCAGCAGAAAACCTGCGGGTAGGCTGATCTTCTTGCCCGCCGGCGCTCGCCGGCGGGTGATTTTTCGTCGAAGGGAACGCGTTCCACACTCCCGAGACCGGTACAAATTACCAGGAGACTTTCCGATGTTCATTGCCATGAATCGCTTCCAGGTCATCAAGGGAAATGAAAAGGCTTTTGAACAAATCTGGCTCTCGCGTGACACCTATCTAGGGAGTGTGCCTGGATTCGTTGAATTTCATCTTTTGCGTGGACCTGAAGCTGAGGATCACACGCTTTATGCCTCGCACACGATCTGGAAAAGCCGCGACTCTTTCTATGCATGGACCAAATCAGAGGCGTTCCGAGCCGCTCACGCGAACGCTGGCAGCAATAAGCCACTCTATCTGGGTCATCCTCAATTGGAGGGATTCGAAACGCTCCAGACCGTGACTGGTTCTACAACTCAAAATGAGTAACCCATTGGGAGTCACTCAGCGATTCGCGGTCGACTCTGCCGATTCCTTCAGCAGAAGGTCAGCTGCTTAATAGAAGATTTTGCGAAATATATTAAATTACCGATCTTGATTTTAAGCTGCTCCCCATATTCCTCCCTTACCACCCTAAGGCGCCGCTGAACTCTTATAGAGTGTCGCGACCCGCTTCCGCGAGGAGGGCACCTGGCGCGTCCTGCACGGGGATGAGTGCGGCCCGAACATGTCGGAATTTCTTGCGATTTGTGTTTTAGCCGGCCGCATAGAGCCATCCCGCACCTTCGGATGACGATCATATTGACGCTGTAAAACAGACACGCGTGCGGACGTACAGGCAATGAATGCACCAACAGAAGACCGCCGCAAACATCCGCGCGTCGAAATCGACGAGCCGGCTTACATTTCTACAAGCGGATTAAGCATGCGGTGCCGGCTGTTGAACGTATCTTCGCAAGGAGCCGCCATCGAGGTCCCAAATCCGGCCCTTGTCCCGTCGCGTTTCCAGCTGATGACCGAAAAGGATCGGGTGATTCGATTCTGCCGGGTCATCTGGATCAAGCAGGACCGGATCGGAATTACTTTCGATCCGCCAACTGCCTAGGCGGGCTCCGGCGTCCGAGTCGCGACCTTGATTGACCACCCGTTTCGCTTCTGAAGGGCTCACCCCATTTCCGCCTTGTTTGCTCTGCGATATGTTCACGGCTTGGTATGGTTATGGACCATATCGTGCTGACCGGCGCGGTGAAGTGGGGCAGTCTGCCGGGGACCGGGTCTTGGGGACGGATGAGGAAACCAAATTCAGATCGAATTGGGCATGCTGCATGCGCTGTGGCCGTCGCGGGCGCGTGCCTGATGCTGGCCAATTGCGGTTCATCAAACAACCTCAGCCGGATCGATCCTAAGTATGGAGTTTCGAGCAGCCCTCGGGTGATCGCCTCTGGCGAGGCGGTGCCAAAAGGCGGCGGCACTTACCGGGTCGGCAAGCCCTATACAGTCGCCGGGCGCATTTACGTTCCCGAGGAAAACACCAAATATCGCGCCGAAGGGCTTGCTTCCTGGTATGGCGATAACTTCCATGGCCGTCTGACAGCCAACGGCGAGGTTTTTGACATGGCCTCGCTGTCTGCTGCGCATCCAACCCTTCCCTTACCGTGTTATGTCCGGGTGACAAACCTGGGCAACAGCAAATCCCTGGTGGTCCGCGTCAACGATCGCGGGCCGTATCACGGTAACCGGCTGATCGATGTCTCGAACAAGGCCGCCGAGTTGCTGGAGTTCAAGCAAAATGGTGTCGCCTCGGTGCGGGTCGAATACGTCGGACGCGCGCCGCTTGAAGGTTCTGATGATCGGCAATTGATGGCGACCCTGCGAACGGGTGTGCCCGCACCGTCGCCGTCCACCGTCAGGATCGCCTCGGCGCGGCCGTTTGTCCCCGAACTCGCGCCGTCAGAACGCTCAATCGGTGGCGATGTCACGACTCCGCGAGGCCGCTCTCATACGCCCGACCATACCTCGATGGACGTCGCATCGATCAACGCCGATTCCGAGATGTCTGCGTCCGGCCGCACCCCGGCGCGTCGGCAGGCCATGGAAGGACCGCGGGAGGTTTCATACGGCGAGGGCAACGTTGCAGGCCATGTCCGCCCCGTCACCGCTTATGCGCCGGTGGACCAGCGCGGACCGAGCGAGCTACTCTCGGGCCGAGGGCTCTATTAAGGGTCGCGCACCTACCGGGAAAGCTTGAAATCTGCTTTGATTTTGTCCGGCCGCGCCATAGGCGCGGCGCCATGTTGTTTGCGACCATCCCAACTGATAAAAGGATCTACTTCGGAATCGCACCATGACAACCAGATCTTCCACGCCCGACAGACGCGGGGGATTCGCCTGGCGCGGTCTGGTGGCCGCCGCCGTCCTCACGATCGGCCTCGACGGAATCGTGCTGGCTGCCAACAATAGCGTTCAGGGTGCCAAGAAGGAAGAAATCTACGAGACCAGCGCCCCGACCGCAATTTTGATCGAAGCAAAAAGCGGCAGCGTTCTTTTCGAAAAAAACGCAGACGAACTACGTGCACCGTCCAGCATGATGAAGCTGATGACGGTTGAAGTCGTGTTCAACGCCATCACGAAAGGCGAGATCAAGCTCACAGACGAGTACGTCATCAGCGAAAACACCTGGCGCAAGGGCGGGGCGCCTTCCGGCGGATCGACCATGTTCGCCGCGATCAACAGCCGCGTCGCAGTCGACGATCTTCTGCACGGGGCAATCATCCAGAGCGGCAATGACTCCTGCATGGCGCTTGCGGAGGGTATCGCCGGCAGCGAAAGCGCCTTCACAGAAAAGATGATGGCCCGAGCGCGGGAATTGGGCATGACCCGCTCCACCTTCGCGAATTCCAACGGTCTTCCACATCCCGACAACAAGATGACCGTTCGAGAGCTTGCGGCACTCGCGCGCCACATCATTTTGACCTACCCGGATTTTTACAAGCTGTTCGGCGAACGTGAATTCACCTGGAACAAAATTCGTCAGTTGAACCGCAACGCGCTTCTGACTGCGATGGACGGAGCCGACGGGCTCAAGACCGGCTACACCAAGGAGGGTGGATACGGCATGGTCGGCTCGGTGGTCCAAAACGGCACCCGGCTGATCGTTGTCGTGAACGGCCTCGAAAGCGCCGACGACCGAGCGGCCGCCGCCAAGAAGCTGCTGGAATGGGGTTTTCGAAATTTCGAAATCCGGACCCTGTTTGCTGCGGACCAGCCGGTCGGCTACGCCAAGGTATTTGGCGGTGATAGCGGCTCCGTTCAGGTCGCCACGTCAGACCCGGTTCAAATCATGGTTCAGAAGAACGGCAGCGACAAACTGCTCGCGCGCATCGTCTATACCGGGCCGGTCCGTGCGCCGGTTGCGCCGGAGCAGCCGATCGGGGTCATCAAGGTATGGCGAGGCAAGGAAGTGGCGGTCGAGATGCCGGTTCATGCCACGAAAGCCGTCGGTGTCGGCTCGACCATGCGCCGCGCGTTGGATGGAGCGATCGAGCTTGTCATTGGGATGGTGCGCTCGGGCGCCGCGAAACTCTAATGGCCGACGCCACGCCCAAAGCCGACCCGCCGCGCGGACGTTTTATTACCTTCGAAGGCGGCGAGGGGTCCGGAAAATCCACGCAGATCAAGATTCTCGTCGAACGTCTTCAGGCGGCCAAGCTGCATGCCATCGTCACGCGAGAGCCCGGAGGATCGCCGGGCGCCGAAATCATTCGACACCTCGTCCTGTCGGGCGTGGGCAAACTGCTCGGCGCTGACGCTGAAACCCTGCTGTTTGCGGCGGCGCGCGATGACCATGTTCGCACCGTCATCAGGCCTGCGCTGGAGCAGGGCATATGGGTGCTCTGCGATCGGTTTGCCGATTCGACCCGCGCCTATCAGGGTCAGCTGGGACACGTGCTACCCGGCGTGCTGAACGCGATGGAGCGGGTAACCATCGGCGATCTCAAGCCTGACTTGACGGTGATCCTCGATGTCCCCGTTGAGGTAGGTTTGCAGCGCGCAGCCGCTCGCCGTGGCAGCGGCGCGCCGGATCGCTTTGAGGCGGAGGACCTTGCTTTTCACCGGAAACTCCGTGACGCCTATCGCGAGATCGCAGCGAGCGACCCGCAACGCTGCGTGGTGATCGATGCCGACGCCGACGTCAATACCGTCGCCGCGCGAGTGTGGACGGCACTGCGCGACCGCGTGCTAACGGCGGACACCGCATGATAGCGCGCTCAGCCACCGCGGAAATGCCGGTCCCGCATCCGCGCGAAACCACCGTGCTTTTCGGTCACAGCGAGGCGGAGCGGACGTTGCTCAATGCCTATCGCGGGGGCCGTATCCCGCACGCCTGGCTGATCGGTGGCGCGCCGGGGATCGGCAAGGCGACGCTCGCCTACCGGATGGCGCGATTTGTGCTGGCGCACGGCGATCCCAGCATGTCCGATGTGCAATCAGCGGAAACGCTCAAACTGGACTCGATGCATCCGGTGGCGCGCCGCATCGCGGCCGATACGCATGGCGGGCTCCTGACGCTGGAACGAACGCCCAACGAAAAGGGCGTTATGCGCACGGTCATCAGCGTCGAGCAGACCCGGGAGACGATCGCTTTCTTCGGCTCGACCGCCACCGGGGATGGGTGGAGGGTGTGCATCGTCGATACTGTCGACGAACTCAACCCCAATGCCGCCAATGCGCTACTCAAGGTGCTCGAAGAACCGCCGCACCGGTCGCTGTTTTTCTTAATAAGCAATGCTCCGGCGCGGGTATTGGCGACGATGCAATCGCGCTGTCGCAAGCTGATGCTGCGCCCGTTGGCAGCAGACGATGTGATCCGCGCGGCCGCGGAAGCAGCGCAGATCGCGCCCGACGATACGTCCTTGCAGGAAATCGCCTACGCGACCGAAGGAAGCGTCGCGCGGGCGCTGGCGCTCCTGGGAGGCGGCGCGCTGAAGCTCCATCAACGGACGACGGCGTTGTTGAACAGCCTTCCGCAAATCGACCCGGGCGAACTCCATGCGCTCGGCGACGCCATCAGCGGCAGCGATCGCGCCTCGCTTGGCGCTTTCGTCGACAGCGTGGACCGCTGGATTGGCGAGCGACTCCACACCAGCGATGCGAACGCCGATCTTCCTCGTCTTGCACGGCTCGCGGAGGTATGGGAAAAGATCAACAACGCCGCGCGCGAGACAGAGACCTATAATCTCGAGCGAAAACCCCTGGTTTTTTCGGTGTTCGGGCTTCTCGCAGAAGCTACCCGATAAGCACTCGGCTCCTGACCGTTCTTTTTCCTGCCTGACCGATAAGGATTTTGTTGTGGCTCCCGCTAAGAAGAAACTGGCCAAGAAAGCCCGCGTGAAGGCGCACAAGTCGCGTCCCGCCGCCACTGGCCGTAACCCGACGAAGGCGCGCAGCAAGAAGGCGACTCGAAAGACCACCAAACGCAAGAAGACGAGCGCGAAGGCGACAACGAAAGCGCGCGCGCCGAAGACGGCTAAAAAGGCGGTAAAGAAGAAGACAGTCAAGAAAACGATCAGGAAGACCGCCCGGAAAACCGCAAGGAAAGCGGTTAAAAAGCAGCCGGCGACAAGAACCCCGAAAAAGGTCGCGACCAAGAAGACAGCGTCAAAAAAGGCGACGCCGAAGAAAGCCGCACCGAAGAAAGCGACGCCAGAAAAGGCCGCGCCGAAGCGATCCGTCACCACGCGTCCGGTGAAAAAGACAACGCCGCGATCGCCGAGCAAGGTTGGCGCCAAGGTCGATACGACCGCTGCATCGCTCCCCTGCAGCACGGCATCATCGCACACCAAAACGTTCTATATCACCACGGCGATCGTTTATCCGAACGGCGCGCCGCACATCGGCCACGCATACGAGGCCATTGCCACCGATGCGCTCGCGCGTTTCCAAAGGTTGGATGGTAAGGATGTGTTCTTCCTCACCGGGACCGACGAGCACGGCCAGAAAATGGTGCAGACCGCGCAGCGGGAAAACATATCGGCCCTTGAACTCGCCACGCGAAACGCCGAACTGCTTCGTAAATTGGATGAGACGCTGAACATTTCGTTCGATCGGTTCATTCGCACTTCAGAACCCGCGCACCATAGCTCGGTCCAGGAAATCTGGAGGCGCATGGCAGCGAATGGCGATATCTACCTGTCGAGCTACGCCGGCTGGTATTCGGTACGCGACGAAGCCTATTACGCGGAGGACGAGACGCTCGTCGGCGACGACAATGTGCGGCGCGGACCGCAGGGTACGCCGGTCGAGTGGGTGGAGGAAAAAAGCTATTTCTTCAAGCTGTCGGCCTATCAGGACAGGCTGCTTGCGCTGTACGAAAGCCAGCCTGACTTCATAGGTCCGGATTCTCGCCGCAACGAAGTGGTCAGCTTCGTGAAAGGCGGCCTGAAGGATTTGTCGATCTCGCGCACCAACTTCGACTGGGGCATCAAGGTGCCCGACGATCCCGAGCATGTCATGTACGTCTGGGTCGATGCGCTGACCAATTACATCACAGGCGTCGGTTTTCCAGACGAGAACGACCGCAACTGGCACTATTGGCCGGCCGACGTGCACATTATCGGCAAGGACATCATCCGCTTTCACGCCGTCTACTGGCCTGCTTTTCTGATGTCTGCGGGCATTCCCTTGCAGAAGCGGGTCTATGCTCATGGCTTCCTATTCAACCGCGGTGAGAAGATGTCGAAGTCGGTCGGCAATGTCGTCGATCCATTCAGTCTCGCCGCGCAATACGGCGTCGATCAGGTGCGCTATTTCTTCCTGCGCGAGGTGCCGTTCGGGCAGGACGGCAGTTACAATCACGAGGCGATCGTGGCGCGCATCAATGCCGACCTCGCCAATGACTTCGGCAACCTCGCGCAGCGCTCGCTGTCGATGATCGCCAAGCAGCACGGCGGCGTTCTGCCGGAGCCCGGAGACTTCAGCGACGCCGATAAGGCGATCCTCGCGCAGGCGGACGGCATGATCGCAATCACGCGCGAGGCGATGAATACGCAGCAGATTCACCAGGCGCTTAATGCAATCTGGACCGTCGTCGCCGAAGCCAACCGCTATTTTGCGGGCGAGGCGCCCTGGGTCTTGGCCAAAACCGATCCGGCGCGGCAAAGGACGGTGTTGTATGTCACCGCCGAGGTGGTGCGCCAGATCGCGATTCTGGCCCAGCCTGCGATGCCTGTCGCCTGCGCAAAGTTGCTCGATATATTAGGTATCCCGCAAGGCGAACGAAGTTTCGCGATGCTTGGTGGTCAAATCCGGATCAAACCGGGCACGGCTTTACCTGCACCGGTGCCGGTGTTTCCGCGCTATGTCGAACCGTCCGCAGCCTGAACGGTTTACGCTTATGCTGGTCGACAGTCAGCATGATGGCTATTGCACCCGAAGCCTGGACTTGTGGGTGCAATGAGACGGTTGCTAGTCAGGATGTCGCGTGATGGCGAATCACACCGTTTCATCCTTCGACATGAAGTGTGCGTACCGATGGACTAACGCTTCCGGCCTGATTTCTGATCATCTTAGCTCTTTGCGGCTACGATGAACCAGAAATCCTCGCTTCGGAGGGGCCCCTCAATCTATCCAGGGTAACCGGTCGTTATAAGTCGTAGCCGCCAAAGGGCGCGAACAAAAGGTGCCGCTACAGGCGTAGCTGTTCCGAATGCCGTCATCATAGGCCATGGTTGGGTTGCGATAAGCGGAACAGCCCCACCTGTCGCAGCGATAACCATAGGCCCCGGTGCGCCAGCCGACCCCACGCACTTCGATGGTGTTTTTAGAACTCATCGATTTCAACGTCGCCGATTGTGTGGGCATCGGCCCGGCCTGGGCGCTCATGCCAAACATAGCGATGGTTGCAGCAAAAACAGCGGTGCGAAGAGAACTCGAAGACTTCATCCTCAATCTCCCGTGCATGTGGCGGCGCATTGGCGCGGCCGGCGCCGGCTAATGAGGGCCGACGGTTCCAGGCCATGCTGATCCTGAAAATAAATCTGTACTATGTGCCATTTTGTCGCAAAACCGTCATCTTAGGCTCCCGTTACAAAACTGTCATTTTAGGTTCACATTGGTCAGCCTTATCCGATTATTGCCGCCGCAGATTTGGCTCGCCTACCGAAAACCCTCTAATCGGATGGACCAGCCGGCACTCTCTCCAGATTGATTTGGTGACGTCCTGCAACTATCCCGATGCGAAAGTGTGGGATTGGAGTGACACATTCGCCTTCTTTCTGATCCCTCGCTCTGAGGGTTTGCCATGTAACAAGGGTGTCACATGCGACTGGAATAAAGCCCGCGTTTCAGCGAGTTCCAAAGAAAGGGAGCTCGAAATGGGGGGCAGAATTGATAACGATAAAGGGATTGAGCGCAGCAATATGCAGCGTTGGCTTAACGCTCGGAGCTTCCATTTTTGCCCCGGCCGACGCCCAACAATTGGACCTGTACGTCGATACGGTTACCAAGCAGGTTTATACGGCGCCCGGTAAAAACCGGGTGAAAATGGGTACCTTTCAGCAGGTGCAGAAAGAACCAGGCCAGCAAACAAAGAAGAAGAATTCAGGTCAGCCGGCACCAAAAGATTCAAGTCAGCAGGCACAGAGAGAACCGGGGCCAAGCTTCGTCCACGAACCGCTGCCTGTAAAAGCCAAGGACGAACACTGGTACGACAGAATTCACATGCGAGGCTATACGCAAATCCGCACCGGTAGCACCGTGAGTGGAGACAATAAAGAAGTCGTCTACTGGCCTGATAAATCGGTCGGCGATAACACGAATTTCTTGATCAGGCGGGCACGTCTGATTTTCTACGGTGATGTGACCGATAATCTCTATCTGTATTTCCAGCCTGATTTTGCCAGTACGCCGTCTGGATCCACCACAGGCAATTTCGGGCAGTTAAGGGATGCCTACGCCGATATCTCCTTCGATGACAAAAAGGAATTCCGTGTCAGGCTCGGGCAATCAAAAATCCCTTTCAGTTTTGAGAACATGCAATCCAGCCAAAATCGTCTTACACTTGATCGTGCTGACGGTATCAACACGTGCTGTCGGGATGAGCGTGACATCGGCGCATTCTTCTATTGGGCCCCAGCTGAAATACGCGAGCGGTTCAGAGACCTGGTGGCGAACAATCTGAAGGGATCGGGCGACTACGGCGTGTTCGCCTTCGGCGTCTACAATGGACAGGGCGCCAACCGCGTCGAGTTAAATAACGACATGCATATGGTGGCCCGCGTCACCTACCCCTATCAATTCAGCAACGGTCAAATTTTTGAAGCAGGCGTAGAGGGTTTGCACGGGCGCTTCGTTACATCGAACGGCCCTATAAGCATCGTTACACCGAACGGCCCTGTAAACATTACTCCGGTCATGGTCGCGCCCGCGCAAGGATTTGTCGATGAGCGTGTCGCGGTGCATGCTGTCCTTTATCCGCAGCCCTTCGGGTTGCAGGCAGAATGGAATTGGGGACGGGGACCTCAGTTAAACGCCGCTCAGAGGTTGATTACGGACTCCTCGCTCAACGGTGGCTATGTCCAGGCCACATACAAATACGATGCTGGAGCTTGGGGAATCATGTTCCCGTTCGTCAAATGGCAATACTACGAGGGCGGTCAGAAATTCGAGCGCAACGCCCCGAGAAACCTCGTCAATGATTTGGAGTTTGGCGTTGAATGGCAAGTCACCAAAGCAATTGAGCTCACAGCTGAGTATCACATGATGAATCGTACCGACGTTCTGAATGCCCCTTACAACCAATTCAGGGCCGATGTCGTGAGAGTCCAGGTCCAGTGGAATTACTGATACTCTCAAAGCTTCTCATCTCGTTCGTCCGCTCGGCCGCGATCTGCCGCCGAGCGGATCAGCGTTTGCCGGACGAACGGACCTGGAAGACTGCGACCCGCCGGCAGAGTCCACTGGCGGGTTCCGCATGGAGGAAGGCTCGGGAGCCCGTCGGGTCAGGCCGGAAAGACGGTTGTAGAAAGACTAATCCATTCCTGCGTGAAATCTGGCCGTCAGGAATCATAAGCAGGTCACTGCTTGGACGCTAGGGCCTCCAACTCCTTTATGCCAGCCGCTCCTAACTTGCCCGGCGCAATTGCAGCGCCGGGCTTTTTCTTTTGGGGCGAGACCGTGAGGCGATAGGCGACGAAAACTTCGGCATCACTGAATGACTCTAGCAGCTCACTACAGATCGGGCAGCGGAAATCCCAGCCTTGATTGGGCAACGATACCAGCTCTAGTCGTCCGAAGGCGGCTCCGCACTTGGTGCAAAAGACATCGGCTTGTCTCAAGGTACCCCTTTGTATGCCCGTCATGAATCAGAGGTAAACTGTCCCTATACTAGCGGGAAATCTTTGGCGTTATCCCGCTCGCCAAACGCCGGCCCGCACTTAATGTCCCGCGGGGCTTCACGCATCTAGGGTGATGAAATGAACCGGTTGCAAATGTTCGTTGAGCATAGTGTGACTGGCGGCTACAGGTCGAAACGCGCTGCATATGCGTTTGACCCCGAGAACCTGCCGCCGCCTGGCGAAAATCTGGAGTGGAAAGCGGTGTCCTCGTTTAACGCCGCTGACGAGATAATGCGGGACTCCGGTTTAAAAGACATCTTCATACTCGCGGTCGATAAGGGTTGCGCCATCGTAGAGGAAAGGGTCGAGCTCGCGCTTAACTTCGAGAATAGTCGTCAGCGGTGCAGATGACCAAAGGCATCCAGCCATTCTGACCTCTGTTCCGTCCACTCACGGCGCCGGGTCATAACCGAGTGGACGGCCTCGATCACGGGCCTCTTGGCCGGGTATGAACCAAAGTCCAAAGCCGAACGGCTGATCGAGGAGGGGCTGTTCCTTCTCCAGCACAAAAGGGCCGCACGCGACGTCGCCCGTTACCGGGCTCGCCTTTGGTAACGCTATCTACAGAATGAAATGACGATCTCGGCAGGATTCGAACCTGCAATCCGCGGAGTAGAAATCCGTTTCTCGCGCGGAATAAACGATGCAGCCCTTGACCTCGCGGCCTGTTGAAGGCACCTGTTGGCTGACTGGCGTTGTAGCCCCGTTTGTAGCCCGGCCAGAATCCCAACTGTCTCATGCCGTCTCCCGAGGGATCTGCCTGAAATGCTTGTCGACAGTCACTGCCATCTCGATTTTCCCGATTTCGCCGATGATCTCGACGGAATTGTTTCGCGCGCGGAAGCGGCGGGAGTTCGCCGCATGGTGACGATTTCGACGCGGGTGAGGGAGCAAGCGAAGCTGATCGCAATCGCGGAGCGGTTTCCGAATGTCTATTGCTCGGTCGGCACCCATCCGCATCATGCCGACGAAGAGGACGGCATTTCTATCGACGAACTCATCGCGCTAACACAACATCCAAAGGTCGTCGCGCTGGGGGAGGCGGGACTTGACTATTTCTACGAGCACGGCTCGCATGAGGCGCAGGCACGGGGATTCCGCACTCACATCGCCGCCGCGCGCGCGACCGGATTACCTCTGGTGATCCACACCCGCGAGGCGGACGAAAATTGCGGTCACATCCTCGAGGAGGAAATGACGAAGGGTGCGTTTCGGGCGGTGCTGCATTGTTACACTGGTGGCCGAGAGCTCGCAATGAAGGCGGTCGCGCTTGGATTGTATATCGGCTTCACTGGAATTTTGACCTTCAAGAAATCCGATGCGTTGCGAGCGCTCGCTGCGGAGTTGCCGGACGAGCGCATTCTCGTCGAGACTGATGCACCGTATCTTGCGCCTGGCAAGTTTCGCGGCAAACGCAACGAACCTTCTTATGTTGTGGAGACTGCGAAAGTTCTGGCAGAGGCGCGCGGCGTTTCGCTCGACAAAATTTCGCGACAGACCACCGAGAATTTTTTTCGGTTATTCTCCAAGGTGCCACACCCGGACGCAGCCGCATGACGCTGACGCTGACCATTCTCGGCTGCGGTTCGTCCGCCGGCGTGCCGCGTCCGGCATTGGGCTGGGGTGCCTGCGATCCCGCCAATCCGAAGAACCGTCGTCGCCGCTGTTCGCTGATGATGGAGCGCGCATCGAAGCAGGGGACAACGCGCGTCCTGATCGACACCTCGCCCGACCTGCGCGAGCAATTGATCGATGCCAATGTCGATCATATCGATGCGGTGTTTCTGACGCACGAACACGCCGACCAGACTCACGGAATCGATGACCTGCGCTCCGTCGTACTGCATCAGCGCCGCCGGATTCCGGTCTATCTTAATCAATCGACGTCCAAGGATATCCTGTCACGTTTTTCATACTGCTTCGTATCGCCCGAAGGCAGCGGCTATCCGCCGATCCTGGACAGCCATTCCATCGAGGCGGGCGAAAGCCAAACGATTGACGGCAAGGGTGGCGCGCTCACTCTATCGGCCTTTCTTGTGCAGCATGGCAATATCCCGGCGCTGGGCTATCGGATCGGCAACGCTGCCTATACGCCTGACGTGCATGATATTCCGCATGAAAGTTGGCAGGCGCTGGAAAACCTCAATCTGTGGATTATCGACGGCCTGCGCTACGCGCAGCATCCCAGTCATTTCAGCGTCGCGGATGCGTTGTCGTGGATCGACCGCTTCAAGCCCAGGCGTGCCGTGATCACCAACATGCACTCTGATCTGGATTATGAAGTCCTGCGGCGCGAGCTTCCAGAAAATGTCGCACCGGCCTACGACGGGATGCAGCTAGCGATCGATCCGGCCTGATGGATCGATCGGCTGAGATCTGGGACGCCAACCAATTCTGCTGAGGTGTCTACTCGGCTGCGGCCATGCGGCCGATGCGCAATTCGGCCGCCGCCTGCCGGATCACAACTGCCGCGCCCTGCAACGCCAGCCCGGCCATGATCGAGGCCACGACAACGTCAGGCCAGCCAGCACCCGTTCCGAACACACCCAAGGCGGCCAGTAGCACGGCCAGATTTCCCACCACGTCATTTCGGGTACAAATCCAGGCTGAGCGCATATTGGCGTCACCAGCCTTGTAAGCCCACAGAAGCCCGAACGACGCCGTATTAGCTGCAAGCGCCGCGAAGCCGACCGTACCCATCGTGAACGCGCTGGGCAGCGTTCCGTGGGTCGCGTGCCAGATAACCGTTCCGACAACCCACAGCCCGAATACGCCCATGGTGACGCCCTTGGCGAGCGCAGCCGTGGCCCGATAGCGAAGTGCCATGCCGACCACGAATAAGCTTACGCCGTAGTTTGCGGCGTCGCCTAGGAAGTCCAGCGCGTCGGCCTGAAGCGATGCCGAGCCAGCCGCAAGGCCTGCCGCGACCTCGACAACAAACATGGCCGCATTGATGATGAGCACAGCCCACAGCACGCGCCTATGGGCAGCATTCTGCTTTGGCGTGCTATTCAAATTCAGCGGCGGCGCGCAACATTTATCAGCCATCTATTTGTTTTCCTTGCGCCTTCACCACGGCCATGAACGCCTTTTGTCAAGCTAAGTATCGCCCAGGAATATTCCATAATATACCTTATGCGAATTATACGACGGGCGACACACGCCTGCGTTTGCGTTTGCGTTTGATTTGTCACTGATGCTTGGGCTGATCTGGTCATTGGGTCTCCCCCTGCTTTTCCTCGACTAAATCCGTCGTGGCTCCCGTTTACGCAGACGCCCACCTGTTCCGCCGGCACCGCGCCATGTCGTATCGGTGCAGCGACATGCCGCAGGCCAATCAGGCTTGCGACTCCAAACCCTACGTCAGACCCAGACCTTGGCCGCACGTGGGTTCGCGCCAAACTTAAGCCGATGCCGAACCAGGTCATGGCTTATGGTTCAGCCGCCACTCAAACTCGCATCAAATCCGCAATCTGGTTGCAGTTTAATGAGTCGGTGAACTGTCACGGATCAGCGAAATCGCCATCAAGCGCGCTCGTTGAATCGCACCCGACTTAGGCCTAAACGCCGCAGTGACCAAACTGCCATCATAGAGGATGGAAAGTTGTTCAGCAATTTCCTTTGCTGGTTTGATCCCCGCGGAGGTAAGCATCCGTACGAACGCATCGCGCACGGCGACTTTGTGAATCCGAACCCAGCGAGGCGCGGGCAAATTTCGACCATGCTGCTCAATTGCGGCAACAACAAATGCGCAACCTCGGAAGGTCGATTTCGACGCGGCTTCCAACAGCAAGTCAAATACATCGCTGATTTTTGATTCTAACGACGTAGCCTGGATTTCTATGCTCCGCAGCCGTTCGAGAGAGGCTTTATGACGCGATTCAAGGCAAGCCTCTACGAGATCGTCTTTGCTTGGAAAGGCTGAATAGAATGAGGCTTTTGCGACACCAGCCTGATCAATCAGCTTATTGATTCCTGTTTCGTGAATTCCTTCGCTAAAGAAAAGATCGTTAGCCGTCGCGAGAACGCGCTCTCTAACACCAAGGGTTCGACGCTTTGATCTGTCGAAATGCGATCTGCCGCGGATCGCGCGAGGTGAGATTTCTGCTTTCTTACTATATCTTGTTCCCATCCGTTTATTATCGCTCCGTAATTAAGACGCCAAAGGCGAGACCTCCGCTCAAACGCCGGCGAGACTCGTCAATCGTCGTCGGACAATCGCGCGCTATGATCTATACCCGACAGATCAACGGTGACGCATACATTGCAAATCATTACTGCGCCCCGGCCAATAACTACCCCTCTTCTGTGCACCAGGCGTCCACCACCTTGTAGCCACTGAATCACGCGCAGAAACGCGGTTGACAGTAGCCGATGATTCGTTAGCATGAACAGACTTGTCTGTCTAACTTTGAAGACATTCGCACCTTGAGGAAACGAGGAGTGTGAGGAGAACCAACCTTTAAGGAGGTCTCCGTTGCCCTCGGAGAGCAGCATCAAACACTAACGAACGGGAGATAGCGTATGCTTGATTGGGCTAATGTCAGGAGCAAGTTGTCGTCACGTGTCGGTGAACTACGCAAACTTTCGCCTGACACCGTGGATGCCTATCGAATGGCCGGTGGCGCAGGTGCCAAGACCGGACATCTTGATGAAAAAACGCGCGAGCTCATTTCGCTTGCTGTCGCGGTAACGACGCGCTGTGACGGCTGCATCGCCGTTCACTCTGCGAAGGCGGTAAAAGAAGGCGCAACGCGCGAGGAGATCGCCGAGGCGCTCGGTGTTGCTGTCGCAATGAACACCGGAGCCGCTGTCGTCTTTTCCGCAAGAGTTCTCGACGCATTGGATTCGGTCGAAGGCGCGCGATAAGTCGCGCTCTCCATTGGTTTCGCGCCGTGCGCGAATGCAACTCTTCCGGCTCGGAGCTGATCGAAAGCAACTTCGAGTCGGTTTGGCGGGTGGGTCGGCCGCCGTTCTCATGCCGACCGTTTCAGTTCGGCATCGCCGGCTGTAGTTAAACGGAGCGCGCCACGTATTCGCGCCAACCTTTCGCGCGCAACCCGCATGCCGGGCAATCGCCACAGCCATAGCCCCACTCATGCCGCGCGCCGCGCTCACCAAGATAACAGGTATGTGAGTGTTCGCGAATCAGATCGACCAACCCGGCTCCGCCGAGTTCATGCGCAAGCGACCAGGTTGCGGCCTTGTCGAGCCGCATCAGCGGCGTATGCAGTTCGAACTGTCTGGCCATTCCAAGATTGAGAGCGATCCGCAAGGCTCTGATGGTTTCATCTCGACAATCGGGATAGCCGGAATAATCGGTCTCGCACATACCGCCGACGATATCCGTCACGCCGCGCCTGTAGGCCAATGCGGCGGCGAAGGTCAGGAACACCAGATTGCGGCCCGGCACGAATGTGTTGGGCAATCCACCCTCGCCCATTTCGATCGCGACGTTCCGGGTCAACGCCGTATCGGAGATCTCCGCCAGCGTCGGGATGGCAAGCGTATGACTCTCGCCGAGTTTATCCGCCCAATCCGGGCGCAGCGATTTCAGCCCCGCGAGCAGCTTGTCGCGACAGTCAAGTTCGATGGCATGGCGCTGGCCGTAGTCGAACCCCAGCGTTTCGACGCGCGCGAAACGTTGAAGCGCCCAGGCAAGGCACGTGGCGGAGTCCTGTCCACCGGAAAACAGAACCAGTGCGGTTCGAGAGGCTGGTTCGTCGATCATGGCGATGCCAATAGCATCCCTCGGTACCCCACGCCAATCGGCGGAGATTGCTTGGCCGGCTGCCTGCTTTTTGCTGGGATAAGGGTGCGGCTTCCGGCATAGAGAACGCGAAAGTCCTTCGAACCGGTGAACCGATGACCCCTTCCCGCGATATCTCACGCCTGATCGAAATCATGGAGCAATTGAGAACGCCCGGCACCGGCTGCCCGTGGGATCTTGAGCAGACGTTTGCGAGCATTGCGCCCTACACGGTCGAAGAATCCTACGAGGTCGCGGACGCGATCGCGCGCAACGATCTGATCGATCTCTGCGACGAGCTTGGTGACCTGCTGTTGCAAGTTGTCTTTCATGCGCGCATGGCCGAAGAGCAGGACGCCTTTTCATTCGGGGATGTGGTCGAAGCGATTACGCGCAAAATGATCCGACGACACCCGCATGTATTTCCCGACGGCTCAGGATACATTGCGTCATCGGACGTGAAAGGAACCTGGGAACGCATCAAGGCGGAGGAAAAAGCCGAACGTGCTGCACGTAAGCCGATGAAGGAAGCGCCGGCCTCAAGCCTGCTCACGGGCATCAAGGCCGGACAGCCTGCGTTGGCGCGCGCAATAGCCCTGCAGCAAAAGGCCTCGACCGTTGGGTTCGACTGGAACGATCCCCGTGCCGTGCTCGACAAGATCCGCGAGGAAGCGGACGAGATCGAAGCGGCGTTGGATCATGGCGACAAGTCCGATATCGCGTCTGAGACCGGCGATCTCATGTTCGCGCTGGTCAACCTCGCACGTCATGTCGATGCCGACCCTGAAATGGCGCTGCGTGGAGCCAATGCGAAATTCGAGCGGAGGTTCGCTTACATCGAACAGGCGCTCGTTGCGAGAAATCGTTCTCTTGAGGAAGCGACGCTCAAGGAAATGGACGCGCTTTGGAACGAAGCGAAAGAGCGTGAGAAAGAGGGATCTTTCCGGATTCCTATATCGTCCTGAGACCTTCGCCGCTTGCGTTTTTGCCCGCACCGCCCCACGCCACAGCAGAAGGCATCGGTCGCGGGACTGCCCTTACACACCGGTCTGACTAATGAACTTGGTGATAAGATAGGAGTCCATCGCCTCCGTTCCACCTTCCGAGCCGTAGCCGGAATCCTTGACGCCTCCGAAGGGATTTTCCGGCAGAGCCAGAGCGACATTGTTGATTCCGACCATGCCGCTCTCAATTGCAGCACCAATGGCAGTTGCTGTCCTGGTCGAACTGGTGAACGCATAGGACGCGAGGCCATATGGCAGCCGATTCGCTTCCTCAGCGGCCTCGTCGAAACTCGAGAACGGCGAAATCAGCGCCAGCGGACCGAACGGCTCCTCGTTCATGGCGCGGGCGTCCTTCGGCACATCAGTGATTACGGTCGGTTCGAAAAAATAGCCCTTGTTGCCGACACGATGACCGCCTGCCGCAAGCTTGCCGCCCTTCCCGACCGCATCTTGAACAAGGCCTTCCACTGCAGAAACGCGGCGCGAATTGGCGAGCGGTCCCATGTTTGATTCAGGGTCAAGCCCGTTGCCAACCTTGATCGCCTTGGCAGCTTCCGTGAACCTGCCGACAAAATCCTTATACACCTTGTCCTGCACAAGAAGGCGCGTCGGCGCAGTGCAGACCTGGCCGGCGTTGCGGAATTTGGCGCCCGAGATGATCTTGACCACGCTTGCAATGTCGGCATCGTCGAACACGATGGCCGGCGCGTGACCGCCAAGTTCCATGGTCGCGCGCTTCATATGCAGTCCGGCGAGCGCTGCGAGTTGCTTGCCTACCGCTGTCGAGCCTGTGAAAGATATTTTCCTGATGATCGGATGCGGGATCAGATACTCGGAGATTTCGGCAGGCACGCCGAATACGAGATTGATCACGCCATCGGGCACTCCCGCATCGACGAACGCGCGGAGCAGCTCGGCGGGAGACGCCGGCGCTTCTTCAGGCGCCTTGACGATGATCGAGCAGCCGGCGGAAAGCGCAGCCGACAACTTGCGGCAGACCTGATAGATCGGAAAATTCCATGGTGTGAAAGCCGCCACCGGACCAACCGGTTCCTTGATCGCAATCTGATAGATACCCGGCCCGCGCGCCGGAATGACGCGGCCATACGTCCGTCGAGACTCTTCTGCAAACCATTCGATGACGTCCGCCGCAACCAGCGTCTCGATTCTGGCTTCAGCAAGAATTTTGCCGTGCTCCATGGTCATCAGTGTTGCGATGCTGTCGACCCGCTCCCGCATCAAGGCTGCCGCCTTACGCATGATCTTGGCGCGCTCGAACGGCGCGACCGCTCGCCAGATCTTAAATCCTTTGTCGGCAGCGGCGAGCGCCTCGTCGAGGTCGGCACGGTTGGCATGAGCGACCGTTCCGATCTGCTCTTCGGTAGCGGGGTTGAAAACGGCGATAGTCTTGCCGGAGACGCTGGAGCGCCACCTCCCGTCGATCAGCAGCGATGTGTTCTGATAGCTCAAGGAGATCTCCTGCGGCTTTCGTGAAATTGGTGGAGCATGGAATAGTCCGCAGCTTTGCTGGTCAAGACCGATCCTGCGCGACCCTGCTTTGCGAAAAGGAATCCGGTGACGCAGCTCACAGAGTCGCGATTCAACTGCGTTGAATCAAACTCTGCTTTATTCTCTTTCAACTGAGCGGTTTCCACTTTTCGGGGCTATGCTCTAAAGCGGGCGTGGTACCGCGCCATATTTGTTGACGAGTATGTCTCGTTTTGTCTCATCGACCCTGACGGTCATATCGTAATGGCCGTCGCGCAGTTCCTTGGCGAGCACTTCGGAGTTTCGATGCAGCCAACTGATCGCCGCGCCATTCGAGGCATCGACCGAAAGGTCCAGCGTGGTTCGGGTTGCCGCAAGTTGATCCTCGATCGCCGCGAGCAGCGGCTCGACCCCCTCGCCAGTTTCGGCAGAGACGAGAAAACATGGCACATCCGTCGAGCGCCGTGCAGCTATATTTTCCAGATCTTTGCGCTGATCCGCATCGAAGCGATCGATCTTGTTCCAGACCTCGAGAACGCGCGTCGTCCCTCCGGGATCGATGCCAAGTTGATGCAGCACCGTTTCGACGTCGTGCTGCTGCGCCTCGGTATCCTCGTGCGAAATGTCACGAACATGAAGGAGAATGTCGGCCTCTATCACCTCCTCCAGCGTCGCGCGAAACGCAGCGACGAGCTGAGTTGGCAAATTGGAAATGAATCCAACGGTGTCCGATAGCATTGCCTTTGCACCGTGAGGTAACACAAGCGAGCGCAGCGTGGGATCGAGCGTCGCGAACAGCATGTCCGCTGCCTGAACATCGGCGCGCGTCAATCGATTGAACAGCGTCGATTTGCCGGCATTTGTATACCCGACGAGCGCGACCACGCGATATGGCACGCGTTGCCGCCCGGCGCGATGCAGCCGTCGCGTCGCCTGTACCTTTTTGAGTTCGCTTTCCAGTCGCGTGATGCGATCGCCGATCAGACGACGGTCGGCCTCGATCTGTGTTTCGCCGGGTCCGCCCATGAAGCCGAAGCCACCACGCTGCCGTTCAAGATGGGTCCAGGAGCGCACCAGACGGCTACGCTGATAGTTGAGATGGGCGAGCTCAACCTGAAGCGCACCCTCTTTTGTCTTGGCGCGGCGCCCGAAGATTTCGAGAATCAAGCCCGTCCGATCCAAAACCTTTGTGCCCCAGGCTTTTTCCAGATTGCGCTGTTGAATGGGTGACAACGCACAATCCATCACCACGAGACTCGCTTCATCGGCGACGATCAAGCCCTTCAACTCTTCGACCTTGCCCTTGCCGAGATATGTGGCAGGCCTGATCTGGCTGACCGGAGCGACTATCGCTTGAACCACATGGAGGTCGATCGCCCTCGCGAGGCCGGCGGCTTCATCCAGCCGCGCGTCGGTATTGCGCAGGGTGCGTCCTGTCCGGGGCGTCTCGGCATCGCCGCCCCGCGCCCGCACATAGGGACCGATGACGATCGCTCGTCCGGTCGGCTTGTTCTGCATCGACCCCGACGGGTCGATGCTCCCCTCTAATTGTCGGGTTTCCAATCAGGAAACTTTCAAATGCATGCTCAAAGCGGAGCGTCCTCGCCACCCTCAAACAACTGAATCGGAGCACCCGGCATGATGGTCGAAATCGCGTGTTTATAGACCAGTTGCGAATGGCCATCGCGTCTAAGGAGCAGACAGAAATTATCGAACCAAGTAACAATTCCCTGTAGTTTGACTCCGTTCACCAGAAAGATCGTCAGGGGCGTTTTCGTCTTGCGAACGTGGTTGAGGAAAGTGTCCTGTAGGTTTTGTGCGCGCTCTATCGCCATTTTTGTTATCCGCAGTTTAGCTTTGTTTTTTGAGCCGGAAACAACCCTCCCGGAGCGTCCCATGGCCGCCGGCTCCCTCTGAGTTCCTCCTCATGGATCCGGCATCCTGGATTAGAGGGCAGAGCATGATGTTACGCAAGCCAGTTCGGGCCATAGGTTCGCCCGGATTTACAAAAACCATCAGGAAAATGCTGAAAAGCGGTGGAATTCTTCCCGAAGCTGCCTTGTGATACCGCCCGGCTGACCATTTCCCACCACCCGACCGTCGATCGCGACGACAGGCATGACGATCTGAGAGGCCGAAGTTACAAAGGCCTCCGCCGCCTCGCGCGCTTCCGCAGGTGTGAACGGGCGTTCTTCCAGCCTGATCTGAAGAGCCCCCATGACTTCCACGAGCACGGCCCGCGTGATGCCTGCGAGAATGCCACGGTCCACTGACCGGGTGACAGCGCGCCCGTCCTTCGTCACGATCCAGGCGTTGCTCGACGCACCTTCGGTAACGAATCCATCGCTGTCGACATACCACGCCTCATAAGCCCCCTTCTCGCGCGCTTCCTGCTTCGCCAGCACATTAGGCAGCAGCGACACCGACTTGATATCCACCCGCGGCCAACGATTTTCCGCCAGCGTGATCACCTTGATGCCGGTAGCGGCGGTTTGCTGCTTTTTTTCGTAATCGAGCGCACGGGCTGTGACGACGACGCTCGGTTTCACAGAGCTTGGCGGAAATGCATGATCACGCCGAGCGACACCACGAGTCACCTGCAGATACACTATCCCGTACGTCACGCGATTCCGCCGCACCACCTCTCGCATAATGATCGCGAGCGCCGTGATCGGCATCGGTTCGTCGATCTGCAACTCGCGCAGCGACCGCTGCAAGCGGACCATGTGCCGGGGAAAATCAACCAGCCTCGCGCCGCGCACTTCGCAGACCTCATAAACGCCGTCGGCAAACTGATAGCCGCGATCCTCGACATTGACGCAAGCATCGCGCAGATCGCAATATCGGCCGTTGACATAAGCAGTTCGCGACATGCGGCGAGTTCGCTTCAGGGTTCTAGTTGACGCCGAGCGCCTTGAGTTTGCGATGCAACGCCGAGCGCTCCATGCCGACAAACTCCGCGGTCCGAGAAATATTATTGGAGAAACGGCTGATCTGAGCGATCAGATAGTCGCGCTCGAAAACCTCGCGAGCCTCGCGCAGCGGCAAGCCCATGATGTGCTCACCATTGACGCCTGACGGCATTGCCGGAACCATGGAGCCCACATCCTGCGGCAACATATCCGCGGTGATGATAACCTCGGGACCTCCGCCGGCCAGGATCATCACGCGCTCGACGTTGTTTCGGAGCTGCCGAACATTGCCGGGCCAGACATGAGATTGCAGCACCGCCATCGCGTCATCGCCGATCTTTCGCTTCGGTAGCCCGCTTGCGGCAGAGATATGATCCATGAAAAATTCAATCAGCTCGGGAATGTCCTCGCGGCGTTCGGACAGTGCCGGAACGCGGATCGGCACCACTGATAACCGATGGTAGAGATCTTCACGGAACCGGCCTGCGGCAATCTCCTCCTCCAGATTGCGCGCTGTCGACGAGATGATGCGCACATCCACCTTGATCTTGGTCGTGCCACCAAAGCGTTGAAATGTCTGATCGACCAGAACCCGCATGATCTTGTTCTGAGTCTCGCGCGGCATATCGCCGATCTCGTCGATGAACAGCGTTCCGCCATGCGCTTCTTCCAGCGCGCCGGCCTTGCGGGGCTGTTGGCCGTCGGTCTGCTCGACGCCGAACAGTTCGGACTCCATGCGCTCCGGTGTAATCGCCGCAGCGTTAATGACGACAAACGGTCCTTCAGCACGGCTCGACTGATTGTGAAGCGTTCGCGCTGCCAGTTCCTTACCGGATCCGGACGGGCCGACGATCATGATGCGGCTGTTGGCTTTCGCCGCGCGCTCGATGGTTTGCCGAAGTTGATTCACGCATGGCGAACGTCCGACCAGCGAGCTTGCCGCTGGCGCAAGCTGCTTCAGTTCACGCACCTCGCGCTTTAGACGTGACGTTTCGAGGGCACGCGTCGCCACTAGAATCAGACGATCGGATTTGAAAGGCTTTTCAATGAAGTCATAGGCGCCGCGTTTGATGGCCGCGACTGCCGTTTCGATGTTGCCATGACCGGAGATCATGACCACCGGCATATCGGGACTGTCCTGCTTGATCATTTCGAGCAGTTGCAGCCCGTCAAGCTTACTGCCTTGCAACCAGATATCGAGAAACACCATGTGCGGACGGCGGTTTGAAACCTCCGCAAGTGCTTCATCGCTGTTACGCGCTGTTCGGGTCGTGAAACCCTCGTCTTCCAGGATACCTGCAACGAGGTCGCGAATGTCCGCCTCGTCGTCAACAATGAGAATGTCGTGTGCCATAAATTGGATCCGCCTCGTCAGTCGCCGGTAGCGACCTCAGTCTTTGTTTTTTCTTCGGTCACGTTATCGCCGTTAGTCGCTCCATCCTTGCTAATGGTTCCAACATTCGCCTGCCCTGCTACTGCAAACCGCAACCGCATCCAGGCTCCCCGCGCCTCCGGTTTTATCGCAGAAGCGTCGTTGAGTTCGAGCTTGCCGCCATGGTCTTGCAAGACGCGCCCTACAATCGCTAGACCAAGGCCGGTGCCCTTTTCGCGTGTCGTTACGTAAGGCTCCAGCAGCCGCGCGCGCGCAACTTTCGGTAAGCCAACACCATTGTCGATCACGTCAATGACGATGTCGTCTTCTTCCCGCGCCGCGATAACATCGATCCGGCCTTTTCCGAGTATCTCCGGCGGCACGGCTTCGATGGCTTCGGCTGCGTTCTTGATGATATTGGTCAGCGCCTGCGAGATCAGCCGCCGATCAAACTGCGCGCGCATCGGTTCATGCTTGATGTCGGCTTCGATATCGATCTCGGGATATCCGACACGCATCAGGAAAACTGTCTGGCGGACCGTATCAGCGACATCCTCTCCTTCCATCACAGGCTTCGGCATTCGCGCGAAACGCGAAAACTCATCGACCATCCGCCTGATATCCTCGACCTGACGCACGATCGTATCGGTGCACTGCTCGAAGATTGTCTTATCCTGGGTAATCGCCTTGCCGAATTTGCGGCGAATGCGCTCGGCCGACAGTTGGATCGGCGTCAACGGGTTCTTGATTTCATGAGCGATTCGTCGCGCCACGTCGCCCCAGGCAGACGTGCGCTGCGCGGTCACCAGCTCCGTGATATCGTCCAAAGTAATGATGTAGCTGTCACGTGATTGACTGGTTTGCTCGGCACTGACGCGCACCGAGATGTTACGCTCGCTGCCGTCTCGATTGAGCGTGAGCTGGCCCTGCACCAGCCGTTGCGTTCCTTCCCTCGCCGTCTGCATGAGTTCGCTCAGCTCGGGTACTACCTCGGACAACGGATGCCCCAGAGTTTCCGATTCGGAATGGCCGATCAGCTTCTCCGCCGACCGGTTCAGGATGCGGATGGTATTGGCGCCGTCGACGCCGATGATGCCGGCGCTGGCCGACGACAATACCGCCTCGATGAAACGCCGCCGGCTGTCGATCAAGCCGCTCGCGCTAACGAGTTCGTCGCGCTGAGTTCGCAACTCGGCCGTCATCTTGTTGAAGGTTTCACCGAGCTGCGCGAGGTCTCCTTCGGATTTCAGAACGGGTACCTGAACGTTCAGGTCGCCGGTGGACACGATGTTGGCTGCGTTCATCAGACGCCGGACGGGCGCGACGAACCGGTCGGCGAAGTTCAGGCCAAGCAATACCGACGCCATCAGAATGGTCAGCGCAATGACGGCAAACATCAGCGCGAGCGCCACCTGGATGCCGAGGCGCCGAGCCTCGATCGTGGCGTATACGGCAAGGCTTGATTCGGTCTGTTTCAATTGCGCGACGACGTAGGGGTCGAGCAGTCTTGCGACATAAAGAAAAGTGTCCTGGAAAGCGCTCAGGCGAATGACGGCGGCGACATAGTTTGCCTCTGGAATTAACGCGATCTGCGGATCGTCCTCGTTGACATTCTTGAGAAAGTCGGGGTTCGGTGTGTTGTAGGCCAGCTTGATGCCGGTTTGCGCCGATACAAGCATGTGGCCTTCTTTATCAATCAGCATCGCACCCCGAAGGTTGCGGGCATTGGCGCTCGAGGTCAGGAGCTGGAGAAATGTCTTGCGGTCCTGGTCGTATAACGGCCGCGCGTTAGAGATGTCATTGGCCATGCCGAGAATGTCGCCCCGAATCAGTTGGGCGTGTTCGTTCGCATAGGCGTGTGCGACGATCCGCGAGTTCTCAATGACCTCCTTGATCGGTCCTGAAAACAGACGGTCGAGTCCGCGATCGATCGTGATGCTGGCAACGACCGAGACCACGACCGCCGGCAGCACGGCAATGACCGAGAACAGACCGACCACCTGAACATGCAGCTTCGCGGCGGCGCGACCGCGGCGGCGTGCTTGCACGACACGCCAGACTTCGCGAGCGATAATGCCAACGAGCAGAAGGATGATGCCCGCGTCTATCAGCAGAAACGTGATAACGACTCGGTGGGTCGGCTCGATCGGCGTGAGACGAACCAAGACCACAAACGTCAGGAATGCCGATAGCAACGCCAAGCCGATCGCGACTGGCGCCAATAGCCGGCGCATGGTCCAGCCGCGCGACTCGGCGAGTGTCGGATCGTGTGATGGAACCGGCGTGTCTGCTGTGGTCATTCGCGAGAAGGTTGAGTGTTGGGGCTGGCGTCGGTCAAACCAGCGAACTGATGCAATCGTACAACAATGTTGCACAATTGGGACATTTCCGCGGCGCAAACATCGGGCGCGAACCGGCAAAACAACTGGAATCGTCAATCAAACGTGAGCAGTGGAAAACTGACTGGATAGCCCCCCGCTTCTATCCTGCGGACCGGTAGACTTGGATGTCCAGATCGCGAATTTTTTTGCGGAGCGTGTTGCGGTTCAAACCTAGAAGGTCGGCTGCCCGGATCTGGTTGCCATGGGTAGCCGTCAGCGCGGCGGTGAGAAGCGGAACCTCAATCTCCCTGAGAACACGGTGGTACAAGCCCGGCGGGGGGAGTCCATTCGGGAAGCTGGCGAAAAGCGATGACAGGTGCATTTCAACGGCGCCACTGAGACCGTTGATATTATGTCCGCCGGTTCCGGAGGCCACCGCAGGTGATGCAAGTTCGCAATCGATCACCGGGCCGGTGATGATATCTTGCGGGTAGAGCGCCGCAAGCCTGCGCGCCAGGTTTTCCAGCTCGCGGACGTTGCCGGGCCAGCGGTGCCGCTTCAAGCGCTCGAGCGCAAGCGTGTCTAGTTTCTTGGGCGGCAGCCCATCCCTTTCAGCGAGGACAAAGAAGTGCCGGATAAGATCCGGCAGATCCTCGATGCGTTCGCGGAGCGGCGGCAAGCGCAGCGGTACCACGTTAAGGCGGAAAAAAAGATCCTCGCGAAATAGCCCCTGCTGGATCAGGATACGGAGATCCTTGTTGGTTGCCGCAACGATGCGGACATCCGTCTTGATGGCGGTCCTTCCCCCGACGGTGCAATATTCACCCTGCTGAAGCACGCGGAGCAGACGTGTCTGCGCCTCCATCGGCATATCGCCGATTTCATCGAGGAAGAGGGTCCCTCCTTCTGCCTGCTCGAAACGGCCTGACGCGCGAGCGTTTGCACCTGTGAACGCGCCGCGTTCGTGGCCGAACAATTCCGACTCGATAAGGTCGCGGGGAATTGCCGCCATATTCACGGCTACGAAGGGACCGTTGCGACGCTTGCCGTAGTCGTGAAGCGCGCGCGCGACCAGTTCCTTGCCGGTGCCGGACTCGCCGGAGATCATCACGGTCAGGTCGGTCTGCATCAGCCGCGCCAGCACGCGGTAGATTTCCTGCATGGCGGGGGATCGACCGATCAACGGAAGGGAATCGCATTCGTTCTCGTCGCTGCCGGTGGCCGCGCGCTCCTTGGGCTCAGCGAGCGCGCGGCCCACGATTGCGATGAGCTCCTTGAGATCGAACGGTTTGGGGAGATATTCATATGCACCGCGCTCGGAAGCGCGGACCGCCGTCATGAAAGTGTTCTGCGCGCTCATCACAATGACCGGCAAGTTCGGCCTGATTTTCTTGATGCGCGGCAGCAGGTCGAAAGCGTTCTCGTCCGGCATCACCACGTCAGTGATGACGATATCTCCTTCGCCCTGGCTGACCCATCGCCACAGCGTTGCGGCATTGCCCGTCAGGCGCACATCATATCCAGCACGCGACAAAGCCTGATTGAGCACCGTGCGGATGGCTCCATCGTCATCGGCGATAAGTATGTTGGCTGGAGGCATTTTGTCCTCATACTGGATGGCGTGCGGCGCGTGACGACATTCCGGATGCGGTAACGTCATTGCCAAGCTGGTCTACTGGACTGGAATCGAACATCGGTAGCAGGATCCGGAAGGTGGTCTTGCGCGGCTGCGACTCGCACTCGACGATGCCACCGTGGTCCCCAACGATCTTGGCGACCAGCGCGAGGCCGAGCCCGCTCCCGGTCTGCTTGGTGGTTACGAATGGATCGAACAGGTTTGGCAGCAAATCCTCCGCTACGCCGGGACCATTGTCCTTGACGCAAAATTCCAGCGGCAGCGAAACCCGCGCTTTCTTGCCCGGGAGGGAAAGGTGCAAGCCGGGGCGGAATGCGGTCGTGAACTGGATTTCCCCCTCTTCTCCGAGATCAGAAACAGCTTCCGCAGCATTTTTGACAAGGTTCAGAAAGATCTGAACCAGCTGATCCCGGTCGGCGAGGACCGGCGGAAGCGACGGATCGTAATCCTCGATGAATCTCACCTTTCGCGCGAAGCCTGACTGCGCAAGCCGTTTAACATGATCGAGGACAGCGTGAATGTTGACGGGCCCCCACCTCATTGGCCGCTCGTCGCCGAATACCTCCATGCGATCAACCAGCGTGACAATGCGGTCCGCCTCATCGCAGATCAGGCGGGTCAGCATTCGGTCGTCCGGCGTCGCCCCCTGCTCGAGAAGCTGCGCCGCGCCGCGAATGCCGGAGAGCGGGTTCTTGATCTCGTGCGCAAGCATGGCCGCAAGCGCAATCACCGAGCGCGCCGCGCTACGATGGGTCAGCTGCCGATCCATCTTGTCAGCGATGGTGCGCTTTTGGATCATCACCACCACATGAGCGGGCCGTTCCGTGAGGGGCGCGACATGCAGGTCGACCTGACGATCCCGGCCGATCCTCGGCGTGCCGAGATCGACCTTGAACTCGTTTACAGGCGCACCGCTCTCGCGAACCTGATCGATCAGGGCCAGAAGCGGGCTGCCGAAGGGGATAAGCTGCTTCAGCGGCTCGCGTTGCAGGAACTGCTTCGACATCTCGAAGAAGGACTCTGCCGCGATGTTGGCGTCGACGATCCGACCGTCGGGCGCGACCAGCAGCACGGGGTTCGGCAGTGCGTTGAGAATAGCCTCGCCATCGCTGGGCGCGACGCGCGGGCGCTGTGCGATCGAACTCATGCCGCAGCCCTCCACGCGAAGTCCTCGAACGCATCCACCAGTGATCGCTGTACGCAGGCCGGATCATCAGCCTTCAGAATTTTCCCCCGCCACGTCTTCAAGATCGGTGTTGGTACAGCACGAAGCGCTGCCGCCGTATCGAGCGCCCAGCCGAGATGTTTTCGCGCATGACGAAGCCCTATGCGCAGGCCATAGTGCAGGAGCAGGTCGTCATAGAGCGTGCGGATATACGCCAACTGGTCCGCGAGCGGAGGATGCGGTTCTTCGATACCGGTTTCGAGCTGCCGCCCAATCTGACCAGGCATCCAGGGTCGGCCCTGCGCACCGCGCCCCACCATGACAGCATCGGCCCCCGACGCCTCCAACGCAGCGACGGCTGCATCGAACGACGTGATGTCGCCGTTGACGACGACGGGAATGCGGACCGCTTCTTTCACCGCTCGCACGGCCTGCCAATCGGCGTGCCCCTTGTAGAACTGGCAACGCGTACGGCCGTGAACCGTAATCATGTGCACGCCAGCGGATTCGGCGCGCTGCGCCAGCGAAGGCGCATTGAGCGAGCCATCGTCCCATCCGAGGCGCATTTTGAGTGTGACCGGTACTTTCACCGCACCGACCGTCGCCTCGATCAGATCGAGGGCATGATCGAGATCGCGCATCAGCGCCGAACCCGACTGACCGCCTGTCACGTGGCGAGCGGGACAACCCATGTTGATATCGATGATGTCGGCGCCGGCCGCCTCGGCGATCCGGGCGCCTTCCGCCATCCAGCCTATCTCACAGCCGGCAAGCTGAACGACGTGCGGTCCGTGACCGGTGGCTTCACAGCGGAGCACGGACATGGGCCGCCCCCGGACGAGATCGTCGCTGGCAGTCATCTCGGAAACAACGAGCCCTGCCCCCAGCGCTTCGGTAAGGCGCCGGAAGGGCCGGTCCGTGATTCCCGACATCGGCGCGAGAAGAACGCGGTTACAGATGGAAATACCTCCAACCGCGAATGGCTTGAGCCCTGATGACGGAGCAGGACCGGTCGGGCTCGTGCTCATGGTCCAACTACTCCGTCGTAGCCTTCTGACCGAAAATCAGCTTATTTATTAGGCAAAATAGATGCATGCCTATACAATAGCCAGTTTCCGGTATCTTGCAACTGCTGCAACGATTAATTCGCCACCTGCAGTTTTGCTACCTTCATGGTAAGGGCTTGCTCAAACAACCTGATTCCTTCACAGCGAGTCCAATGCTCACCTCAAAACGAACTGCCGCCATCATCGTTGCCGCTGGCCGGGGCCTGCGCGCTGGTGCTGGAGGCCCTAAACAATACCGGACAATTGGCGGACGAACCGTGATTTCGCGGGCGATGGAGGCGTTCTGCCAGCACCCCGATGTATTTGCCGTTCAGCCGGTGCTCAATCCCGATGACCTTTCCATGTTCAATCAGGCCGTCGCCGGATTCCGCTATCGCGAGCCGGCGAATGGCGGGGCCACCCGCCAAGCCTCCGTTCGCGCAGGCCTCGAGGCATTGGCAGCCGACGCACCGGACATCGTGCTGATCCATGATGCCGCCCGCCCGTTCGTAACACCGGCACTGATCACGCGCGCAATCGACGCCGCGGATAAAGCCGGCGCAGCGGTGCCCGCTATTCCCGTTACCGACACCATCAAACAGGTTGATGCATCCGGCGCGGTCAACGCGACCCCCGACCGTGCAAAGCTGCGGATCGCGCAGACGCCGCAGGCATTTCATTTCGATATGATTCTCGATGCGCATCGCCGGGCGGCGCGCGAGGGCCGCGACGATTTTACCGACGACGCCGCGCTCGCCGAGTGGGTAGGATTGACGGTTGCGACATTTGAGGGCGATGCTGCAAACATGAAACTAACGACTCCCGAAGATTTCGTGCGCGAGGAAGCGCGCCTCGCGGCATCGCTCGGCGACATCAGGACTGGCACCGGCTATGACGTGCACGCCTTCGGCGACGGCGATCACCTCATGCTGTGTGGTCTGAAGGTTCCGCACAATCGCGGTTTCCTGGCGCACTCCGATGGCGATGTCGGGTTGCACGCGCTCGTCGATGCCATTCTCGGAGCGCTCGCGGACGGCGACATTGGTTCGCATTTCCCTCCCAGCGATCCTCAGTGGAAGGGTGCGGCTTCCGATAAATTTCTGAAGTACGCTATCGACAAAGTTACCGCGCGCGGCGGCCGCATCGCCAATCTCGAAGTCACCATGATATGCCAACAGCCGAAGATCGGACCTCTGCGCGACCAGATGCGCGCTCGCATCTCGGACATCACTGGGGTCGCCATCTCGCGTATTGCTGTCAAGGCGACGACCAGCGAACGGCTCGGCTTCACCGGGCGTGAGGAAGGAATCGCGGCGACCGCCAGCGCCACTGTCCGCCTGCCGTGGAACGACAAGGGCTGGGGCACCTGACATGAGCGGCAGCGACACACGCGCCCTGTCGCGTTCGCTGCTCGACCTTTGCCGGATGCGCAAGCTTACCATCGCAACGGCCGAATCCTGCACCGGCGGACTGGTCGTCGGGGCACTGACCGAGATTCCCGGCTCCTCGGACGTCATCGATCGCGGTTTCGTCACCTATTCCAATGACGCCAAGCGCGCGATGCTTGGCGTTAAATCCATCACGCTCGACAGTTTTGGCGCTGTCAGCAAGGAAACCGCGACCGCAATGGCAGTTGGCGCGCTGGAACGCGCCGGCACCGATCTGGCCGTCGCCATCACCGGGATCGCCGGTCCCGGCGGCGCGACACCCGGCAAGCCCGTGGGCCTTGTTCATTTCGCGGCCGCAGCGCGTGACGGCCGCCTGATCCATCGCGAATTTCGCTTTGGTGCCATCGGCCGGAGTTCAGTACGGCAACGTTCGGTTGTCGAAGCCCTGCGGATGCTGATGGAATTAGCGCGCGGCCCGAAGCCGCCTGCGAAAGCCCGCCGCGAAAGCGTTAGCCGATCACGACCGCGAGCAGCGCGTACGCCGGCGCGTCGCACTTCCGAGCGGCGGCGCACCACAGGACCGGTGAAACCTTCTCCAAAGAAAACCTAAGACCGTATCGCGTCAACTCACCACCTTCGGCGAACCGTAGACAGCGTCTGCTCGTTTCTCGAATGCCGCTGCAAAGCGTTGGAATGCGGTGTCGAACATCGCGCCCATCAACATTGCCAGCATCCGGCTTTTGAACTCATACGTGATGAAAAACCCGACATCGCAGCCTTGATCCGGTTTCGGCTCAAAGGTCCAGCGATTTTCCATGTGGCTGAACGGCCCGCGCAGATATTCGACGAAAATTTTGAGGTTCGGCCTATCCAGCGTCACCCTGCTCGTAAAGGTCTCGCGCACGAGCTTGAACGACACGGTCATATCGGCGACCACGACCTCCTTACCGTCGGCCGCGGTGGTACGCTGACGCACCTTCAGCGACTGGCATAGCGGCACAAATTCCGGATAACGTTCGACGTCCGCCACCAGATCGAACATCTCGTTCGCGCTGTGACGAACGCGGCGTTTGCTTGAAAACAACGGCATCGTTGTAGCGCTTACCGCAATAACTTCGCGCGCGCGGCCCGCAGCTTTGCAAAATCCTCGCCCGCATGATGCGACGAGCGAGTCAGCGGACTCGCCGACACCATCAGAAAGCCCTTGGTGTAGGCGACGGTCTCATAATTCGAAAACTCCTCTGGCGTGACATAGCGCATCACGGCGTGATGCTTGCGGGTCGGCTGCAGATACTGTCCGATGGTGAGAAAGTCGACATCGGCCGACCGCAGATCGTCCATCACCTGCAAGACTTCATGACGCTCCTCGCCAAGCCCAACCATGATGCCTGACTTGGTGAAGATCGCCGGATCGATCTCCTTCACTCGCTGCAGCAGGCGGATCGAGTGAAAATAGCGCGCACCGGGCCGAACGGCGAGATAGCGCGACGGCACGGTTTCGAGATTGTGGTTGAAGACGTCGGGCTTCGCCGCCACGACCCTTTCCAGCGCCCCCTTCTTGCGGAGGAAATCCGGCGTCAGGATTTCGACGGTCGTGGTCGGGCAACGCTCGCGTATCGCGTGAATTGTCTCGGCAAAATGCCCTGCCCCGCCGTCGTCGAGATCGTCGCGATCAACAGATGTGACGACAACGTGGGCCAGACCAAGTTTGCGCGTCGCCTCGGCCACATATTCGGGCTCCGAAGCCTGCAACGCGACCGGCATACCCGTCTTGACGTTGCAGAAGGCGCAGGCGCGGGTGCAGGTGTCGCCCATGATCATGAAGGTGGCGTGCTTCTTGTCCCAGCACTCGCCGATGTTCGGGCAGCCGGCCTCTTCGCACACCGTGACGAGACCGTTCTCCTTGACGATTCGGCGCGTGTCCGAATAGCCGCGCGTGTTCGGCGCGCGCACACGGATCCAGTCCGGCTTCGGTGGCGACAGCGCGTCGGGCCGGTTGACCTTTTCCGGGTGCCGCGGCCGGACGGGGTCGGCGGAAACCGTATCGAGGATGACGACCATGGAATGATCCGGTTGTGCAGGAGACTTTAGGTAATCTGCGCGACGCAGGGCTGCAACCCGCTTCGCCAGATCAGTCAGATATGTAACATATCCCATTATGACCCGACCGCCCGCCTGCCTTGGAAAATGACCCCAAATCCCTCCCCATCCGACAGTCTGACGCCGCCTGCTCTCGGCAAGCCGATCAAACGCGGGTTTTTCAGTCGCAGCGTGCATGACGTAGCACCCGACCTGATCGGCGCGACCCTGCTGGTCGAAGGCATCGGGGGCATCATCGTCGAGGTGGAAGCCTATCACCACACCGAGCCAGCCGCGCATTCCCATCGAGGACCGACGCCGCGGAACATGGTGATGTTCGGCCCGCCTGGATTTGCCTATGTCTATCGCTCTTACGGCATCCACTGGTGCGTGAACTTCGTCTGCGAAATGGATGGCTCTGCCGCCGCGGTTCTGATCCGCGCGCTACAACCTACCCACGGCATTCCGGCGATGCGAACCCGGCGCGGGCTGCATGACGAGCGCCTCTTATGTTCGGGGCCAGGCAAATTATGCCAGGCGCTCGGCATATCGATCGCGCATAACGCGCTGCCGCTCGATGCGCCGCCGATTGCGGTCTTTCAGCGCACGGACGAGGTTGACGTCGTCGCCGGCGTGCGCATCGGCATTACCAAAGCCGCCGACCTGCCATGGCGATACGGACTGAAAGAATCGAAATTCCTTAGCAAGCCGTTCAAGAACGCTGGGTTCTGAAATCAATCCCCAGTGGCAGCACGATCATCGGTACGACGGCAAGACCGATCGGCACGAACGCAAAGGCGGCATTGCCGGTGATATCCCAGACCATCCCGCCGACGATGGAGACCAGCATGGCGATCCCGTAACCGATGGTGAACATTCCGGCCGAGTTGTGAGGCACGTCATCGGGAGCGACCAGCAGAACCGGTAACGTCAACACAAGAGTCAGACCCACGGCGCAGGTGAAGCCCACCAGCGCCGCCGAGCCAACGATCACCCAGAGACTTGTACTCGTCGCGACGCCGAGAACAGAAAGCAGGCCGAGCACGCCGCAAAGAATGAGCGGCCATCTTTTCCGCTCCAGGCGACTCGCCATCAGCATAAGGAGGGCCGACCCCGGCAACTGCCCGAGGTTAAGCGCCGATAGCGCAGGCCCAATCAACTCAGTATGACCAGTTTGCAGCAGCAGGCCCGGCAGAAACGCGTTAGTGCAGAAATAGAGCTGGTTGTTTGCGCTGGCGACGAGGCCGACTTTCCAGAGCAGCGGATCTCGCCAGTCCGGCATCCAGCGGCTGTGCTGAGCGGATGTATGTTCGCCGTCCGGCCGCGCAACGAAGATGATTAGTGCGATCACTGCCGCCGCGATCGACCAGAGTTCGAGACTCCCGCGCCACCCACCACCCAGCAAGAGCACGGCGACCGCTGCGAGCACGACCGGAAAGATTTCGCCGCATAGCAAACCGTTGGTGTAGACGGCTGTGGCAAAGCCAATCCTGCGAGGGACCCATTGCCGCACCAGCGGTGGAAACGCCGGTTGCATCACAGCGACGCCCGCCGCCATCAATGCTGTCGCCGCGAACAGAGTCATTGCGCCGACGGCAAAACCGCGTAGCGCCGATCCGACCGCTGCAATCATGAGGCCGACTACCAGCGCCCTGACAGCGCCAACGCGCGCGATCAGCAGCGATCCGGGTACCGCGACAAGCGCGAACAAACTCACCGGAATGGCATTGAGAATCCCGACCTCTGTTCCTGACAGTGCAAGATCGGAAATGATAAGCGCCAGTACCGGCGGCACGGCAAGGATCGTGAGCCGCAACCCTACGCCCCCAAGCCATAGCAGACTCAAAGGGCGCAGTGATGACGGCCGAGCAGCACTCACTCAGCGGCCTTCAAACGCTCCAAAGCCTCGACAAATTTTGCCTTGCGTGCGACTGCGGCTTCCCGCTTTTCTTTTTCGTCCTCGACGATTTCTTCGGGCGCGTTCGCAACGAAATTCTGATCTGCAAGCTTGGATCCCACGCGATCGATGTCGGCGTCAGCCTTGGCGATTTCCTTCTCTAAACGCGCGCGCTGGGCGGCGACGTCGACGATGCCTTTTAACGGCAGCGCGGCAACTTCGCCGCGGATCAGCAATTGCACGGCGCCTGCCGGTGCCCGGTCTGCGAATGAGATGTCCGCAAGCCGGGACATCCGCTTGATGACATCACTCCAGCGCTGCGCCCGCACCCTGCTTTCGGCGGATGCGCCTGCGAGCACCAGCGGCGCCAGGGTTGCAGGTGGAATGTTCATCTCCGCACGGACCGAGCGAATGGCTGTGACGAGATCGACCACCCAACCGATCTCGGCTTCGGCAGCATCGTCGCGGAAATAGGGCTCCAACAGATCGGTCACCGGCTCTGGTCCAGCGAAGGGATCGGCGGCCGCGATCAGCGTCCGCCGCTTGAGGGTGAGATCTACCTTGTTTGGCCACTCCGTCAGGGTCAGCAATTGCTTCCGCGCCGAAGTTACCGTCCATAACTCCTCTGTGATGAACGGCATGAACGGATGTAAAAGCTTCAAAATTTCATCGCGGGCCCAAGCGACCATCGCGCGGGTCTCAGACTTGGCGGGGCCATCCTCGCCCAAAATTACAGGCTTTGCGAGTTCAAGATACCAATCGCAGTAGACGTTCCAGACAAAGCGGTAGATCGTGCCGGCGGCGTCATTGAAACGAGAGGATTCAATGGCCTCGGTGACCTCGCACGTCGCGCGCGCAGTCTCATGGACAATCCATCGATTGAGCGTTTCAGTTGCGGCGGCCGGATCGAACTGCGCAGGAACGACACAATCGTTCATCTCCGCGAATCGGCACGCGTTCCAAAGCTTGGTCGCGAAATTGCGATAGCCTTCGACCCTCTGCGGAGACAACTTGATATCGCGGCCCTGCACCGCCATTGCGGCGAGCGTGAAGCGCAGCGCATCCGCGCCGTATTTATCGACCAGATGCAGAGGATCAATGACGTTGCCCTTCGACTTCGACATCTTGGCGCCCTTCTCGTCGCGAACGAGCGCGTGAATGTAAACGGTCGCAAACGGGGCCTCCTTCATGAAATAGATGCCCATCATCATCATTCGGGCAATCCAGAAGAAGATGATATCGAACCCGGTGACGAGCACGCTGGTCGGATAGTAACGTTTCAACTCCGGCGTCTCATCGGGCCAGCCGAGCGTCGAGAACGGCCACAACGCCGAAGAAAACCAGGTGTCGAGCACGTCTTCGTCTCGCGTAATGAAGCCATCACGCTTTGCCGGATCGCTCGCCATTTCGGCGCCTTGCTCGACGGTGATGACACCTTGCTCAACGTAAAAGCCGAGCGCATGGCCGATCGCTTCTTCCTCCGTCTCTGCGACAAACACCTTGCCGTCCGGACCATACCAGGCCGGAATCTGATGACCCCACCAGAGCTGCCTCGAAATACACCAGGGCTGGATGTTCTCCATCCACTCGAAGTAGGTCTTCTCCCAGTTCTTCGGCACGAATGTTGTTTCGCCCGAACGAACGGCGGACATCGCGGGCCGCGCCAGTTCCTTGGCGTCAACGTACCATTGGTCAGTCAGATACGGTTCGATGACGGTGCCGGAGCGGTCACCGTGTGGTACTGTGTGCACATGAGGCTCGATCTTGTCGAGAAAACCGAACTCTTCGAGACGCGCCACGATCGCCTTGCGCGCGGCGAAACGATCCAAGCCGTCGAATTCTTCAGCCAGAATCAACGCGCCAGCCGGAAGGCCGCGCAGAAAATCCTCGTTGTTGGATAGCGTCAGCCGGCCTTCGCGATCGAGCACACTGATTTGCGGCAGGCGGTGGCGCTTTCCGACCTCGAAGTCATTAAAATCGTGGGCCGGAGTAATTTTGACGGCGCCCGTGCCCTTCTCCGGATCGGCGTAGTCGTCGCCGATGACCGGAATGATCCTGCCGACCAAAGGCAGCACGACGTTGCAATCGATCAAGTGTTCGAGCTTCTCATTGTCCGGATGCACGGCGACGGCAGTATCGCCCAACATCGTCTCCGGCCGTGTGGTGGCGACGACGACATAGGTTGAAGGATCACTCGGATCAAAGTTCTTACCCTCGACCGGATAGCGCAGATGCCACAGGCTACCCTTCACCTCGACCTGGTTCACCTCGAGATCGGAGATCGCGGTGAGAAGTTTCGGATCCCAATTAACCAGCCGCTTATCCTTGTAGATCAAGCCGGCGCGATGCAGTTCGACAAAAACCTTGGCAACCGCGCGTGACAGCCCTTCATCCATGGTGAAACGCTCACGCGACCAATCGCAGGACGCACCGAGCCGTTTCAACTGGTTTACGATAACGCCGCCACTCTCGGCCTTCCACTGCCAAACCCGCTCGAGAAACCTGGCGCGGCCCATGTCGCGGCGGCCGGGCTCCTTCCGTTCCGCCAACTGCCGCTCCACCACCATCTGAGTCGCGATGCCGGCGTGATCGGTGCCTGGCTGCCATAAAACGTCGCGGCCACGCATCCGCTCGAAGCGACACAGCACGTCCTGTAAGGTGTTGTTCAGCGCGTGCCCCATGTGCAACGAGCCGGTGACGTTCGGCGGCGGAATGACGATCGTGAACGGCTCAGCCTCGCGGCGTTCAGGCTGGCCGGCTTTGAATGCACCGGCCTCTTCCCAAACGCGGGACATTCGATTTTCAATATCAGAGGGCTGGTAGGTTTTTTCGATCATGGCAATGCAATCACCGTCGGGGCGTTTCAGGTCAATTCACGGAATATATCCTCTGACCGCTAAAAGCCCTCCAGGGCGTATCAAGTCAACAAGATCGCCGAATAAACCGGCCTCAGCGCGTATTCCGCAAAAGTGGATACCGGTTTTGCGATCGGAATACGCGCGAGTTATTGATTGAGAGCATTTTCTTACGGCTAACCGGATTCCACTTAGCCGGAAAATGCTCTGGAGCGCAGATGTGAGCTCAAGGACGTCAGGAGGGCGGGACTTTCCCCGCTCCAATGGCCGCGGCTTTCCCGGCTACGGGAATGGATTACGGACGACCGCGCGAGACCCGCTCGATTTCAGCCTTGACGATGCGTTCCACCAGCCCCGGCAGGTTGTCATCGAGCCAGGACTTCAGCATCGGGCGCAGCATCTCCTTGACGAGGTCCTCAAGGGTGCGGGCGTTATTCGTCAGCACCGTACTGGCAAGCGAGCTGAAGGCCGTTTCGACGGCGGAAACCGTCGAATGCGACAGAATTTCCGCTGCTGCGGCATTTAGACTGGACGGTCGAGCCACGGTGGCTGGATCCGGCGGCATAGCCGGAACCTGCGCAATCTCGGCGAACTCCAAATCGTCCTGAGGCTCGATCTTCTGAAAAGCGGCTTGCGTTGCATTCGGCATGGCCATCTCATCCGTCAGTTCAAACACCTCCTCAGCCTGGGCGGGCCGGACTTCCTCCTCGGCGGTTGCGACGTCGAAGTTCGCAAGCATCGCGTCAATATCGTCTTGGCTGTTGGCGCCGTCAGCGTTTGCGGAAGGTGCCGGCTTAGGGACCGAACTGACAGATCCAGGTTTTGCTACAGCTGCGTCAGCAACGACGGTCTTTCCAGCCGCCGCGGGCTTCTCATCGTCCGCTATAATGCGGCGGATCGACGCCAGAATCTCCTCCATAGAGGGCTCTTGGACCTTTGCAGGCTGCGTCATGTCCAACTCCACATCTGTCACGATCCTGGCCAGCGCATTGGCCTCAAGCGAAAAAGGATTTTTCCGGCTCCAGATGCGGCCGCCGATTTCGATCGCAACCGGATTTGTTCCCCGAGAAAGCGTTGTGAACCGGTGACAATATCAATTCTCCGCGCGAACTTCCGCGGCAAGACCGATAGATAAACGCCGACTATCGCCCGAATCGCTTCATGCCCTTGCGTCAAGGTATGGCATGGCAACAACTGATTGCAAGCAACGGACTGTGAACGCGGCCGCCGTCGGCGCGATCACTGTCCATCCGGCGTACGCATACCCACCCAACTGTCGCGAACCTGATGGTAGTGGACACTCGGATCGTACACCGTGGTGTTTAGCTTAAGCACCTGCGGCGACAGCCGACCAACGGCATTCAAAACCGCATAAGAGGCAACCACGCGATCGTGTTGAGCAGTCACCAGCGCAACGCGCGCGCTGACGAGCGTCTGTTGCGCGACCAACACGTCGAACGTGGTCCGTTGCCCGGCCTTGGCCTCTTCGCGGATGCCGTTGACCGCAATCTCGGATGCCTCAACCTGTGCCTGCGCCGACTTCACCTGCAATTTGGTCGCGACGAGCTGGCCCCACGCCTGCACTACGCTGGCGCGTGCCTGGGTGCGGACCAACTCGAGGGTGAGACGTTGTTGCGCCAGCGTTTCCTTGGACTGGCGGATCAGCGAATATTCAGCGCCACCCTGATAGATCGGCACCGATACCTGTGCGATCGCAGATGCTAGGAGCTGTTTCGGCACCGTGAGCTGCTGGTTTTGGCCCTGTTGCACATTGGCCTGAAGGATCACGCTCGGGAACAGCGCCCCCTCCGCAACCTTGACCAGCAAGTGACTGACGTCGATGCCATACATCGCTGCGGTCACATTGGGATTTTGGATAAGGCCGAGATCCACGGCACCTGCGAGCGTTGGAGGCAGGAAGCGATCGACCGGCGACCCCGGTGCCAATTGCCCCGGTTCGTTGCCGATGATGCGCTGAAAATTCGCGCGCGTGGTCGTGAGGGTGGATTCAGCGGCCATAAGCTGGGTGCGACCGGAGGCGAGTTGCGCTTCCGATTGCGCCACGTCGGTGCGGGTCACCTCGCCGACATTAAAACGATCACGCGTCTGCTTCAGCGTCTCCTCAAGCACGCGGACATTGCTGCGCTGAACTTCCACAATGGCGGAATCCCGCAGATAGTCCATATAGATGGTTGCGGCAGCGAGTAGTACGGTCTGCTCGAGAACCCTTAATCCCTCGCGCGCGGCCGAAACCTGTCCTTCCGCAGCACGGGTTCTATTTGCAGTCTGGAAACCGTCGAATAGCGTCTGTGAAGCCGTGGCGCCGACAGCGAATGGTGTCTGATTACCCTTGATCCTCCCCAGTACATTTCCCTGACCCGGCAGACCTTGGCTAAAGGTAATGTCGGTATGTTGAAAGCCGCCGCTCGTGGTTACGGCGACTTTGGGCCGATAGCCCGACAGGGCTTGGGGCACGCTCTCATCGGTAACGCGAACCGAGGCGCGCTGAGCGTTGAGTTGAGGATTGCTCTGATAGGCTCGCACTAGTGCGGACTCGATGGTATCCGCGAAAACCCGTGTCGCCACCCCCGGCCACACGGTCGCAAGAGCCAACACAGCAGCTCCGGCCACCAGTCTCACACCACCCATCCGCGAAGTTCCATTCTTCATCTTATCAGACGTTAAGGCGGAGCCTCCACGCCGGATCATCCCCTCAAGTCGCTTGTCCCCGTGCGAAACATATTCGTCGTCGGGGTACTAAGGAAACCCCTTTGGGGCCGTTTCAGCGGAAACTCTACGTCTGGGGCGTTGGAGCCACACTTGACACTTCCGATTATCTTGAAGAGCCGAACCAGCCGCAGTTGAAGCTCATATCTTCAATTCTCCTGCCTTTCATAGAATTAAATGAACAAAATCCGAGAAATACACAAAAACTGACAATACCTATGACACCGATTGAAGAGCTTAAATGTAATGGACTCACGCAGGACGGCTTTGAAAACCGTAACACCTGCCCTCGGGGAGCGAGTGTGCCCGTCGTGGACTGATTTTTACGTTACCAGCCTCGAAATCCTTGACTTTCGATGTTTCGAGTCTAGTTTGCCGGCCAAATGCAGGCCTGATGCGGGCCGGCTTTTCCGTTTCCCGACATCAAGGGTTTGCACATGGCCAAGGCGGTCACCATCAAGGTCAAGCTGGTTTCCAGTGCTGACACAGGCTTCTATTACGTAGCTAAAAAGAATTCGCGCACCATGACCGACAAGCTGGTCAAGAAAAAATACGATCCGGTCGCGCGCAAACACGTCGAATTCCGCGAAGCCAAGATCAAGTGACGATCACGTAAGATCGCTTCATCGGCGGTGAATTGAGCGGAGCTTTCGGGCTCCGTTTTGCATTGGCTTGATGCCACCTTCGGCGTCACGGCTGGCGTTGCTGCCACCGGGGCTCAGCCGAGCGCCACGCCCCCGCCCATACGCTCGTCACCTTCAAAAAGGGCGCCGCGCACATCGTGCCTCGTCACCGTCGCGCGGGTCGCGACCGATGGCCAAGACGCATTTCATAGTGCCGGAGAAGAAAGCTGCGACCGATCGTTGGTTCGACGATGCACCACACGCGGGATCAAAATCGCATTGATATAATGACTACGCCGCCTCCGCCACGACGCGGTTTCGGCCGTCATGCTTGGCGCGGTAAAGCGCGACATCGGCGCGCTTGAGAACGTCAGAGACAGGCTCCCCCTTCCGCTCCAGGGTTGATAGTCCGATTGAGATGGTCACCTTGATCCGCTTCATCCCCTTGTGGACGGAAAACGGTTCGCCAGCAATCGCGCGGCGCAGACGTTCGGCCACCATGCTCGCGACATGCAGATCGGCCTCCGGCATCACGACCACGAACTCCTCTCCGCCGTAACGGCAGGCGAGATCGATGCCTCGAATGGTTTTGCGGATTCGCAGCGCGAACTCTCGCAGAACATCGTCACCGGCATCATGACCGTAGCTATCATTGATCGACTTGAAGTAATCTATATCGAGCATCATGAGCGCTAATGACTTGCCCCGCAGCGAGGCCTGCTCGGCCAGCGTCGCCAGATGGCTTTCCATGTAACGTCGGTTGTGCAGCCCGGTCAGTCCGTCCGTGACAGCCATTTCGATCGAACTCTGCATGCTGTCACGCAGGTGACCGGTGTAGCGGCGGCGGCGAACTTGCGTGCGCGCGCGGGCAAGTAACTCATTCTTGTCGATCGGCCGCATCAAATAATCATTGATGCCAATCTCAAGACCACGCAGCAATCGTCCGTTGCCGTCGGCATCAGCAACAGCCAGAATCGGAACGTGTCGCGTCCGCTCCAGCGAGCGCGCTTGACTGCACAACCGCAAACCGTCGAAATTTTCCAGCCCGAGCGAGACGATAAGGAGATCGTAATTGCTTTCTGCGGCACGAAACAGCGCTTCGGAGGGTTCGGTTTCAATATCAACGGTGTGTTCGGCGCTCAGCATCGATGCCAACCGCTCGTACGACGAGGGGCGGTCGTCGACCAACAGGATACGCCCGCCCTTCCCGCTATCACCAACCGCCTCACGCTCCGGCGCCTGCACGCCGATTTCGAGCGAGGTCACGGCCCTCATGCGCAGTTCGTCGGTCATCATCTTCAGGCGCGTCAACGAACGGACCCTTGCGGTCAAAATCACATCCGATACCGGCTTTGTCAGGAAGTCATCGGCGCCGGCTTCGAGGCCGCGCACGCGGTCGGACGGACTGTCCAACGCCGTCACCATCACCACCGGAATAAAATGGGTTGCGGGGTTTGCCTTCAGCCGACGGCAGACCTCAAAACCGTCCATGTCAGGCATCATCACGTCGAGGAGAATGATGTCGTACTCGGCACGGGCGCAGGTCTCCAGTGCTTGCGCGCCATTAGAAGCGGTTATGACGTCGAAATATTCCGCCGACAATCGTGCTTCAAGGAGCCGGACGTTGGCGGGGATGTCGTCGACGACCAGAACACGCGCAGACACTCTTATCTCCTCAACCCACGAACCGGCGGACGGTCTCGATGAACTTGCCAACCGAAATCGGCTTCGACAGGTAAGCCTCGCAGCCGCCCTCGCGGATACGTTCCTCGTCGCCTTTCATTGCAAATGCTGTCACAGCAACAACGGGGATCGCGCGCAGTTCAGGATCGTCTTTGATCCAGCGCGTGACATCGAGACCGGACACCTGCGGCAACTGAATATCCATGAGGACCAGATCGGGACGAAGTTTGCGAACCAGATCGAGCGCCTCGAAACCGTTGCTGGTCCCGGACGTGTGGTAACCATGAGCCTCCAACAGATCGCGAAAGAGCTTCATGTTAAGCTCGTTGTCTTCCACAATCAGGACCGTCTTGGCCACCCTGGCCCTCCAGTCGACTCGGTGCTCATCCACGCTGGTGAGCGAAAACATGCCGGCACAGCAATACTTATCCGCTAACTGGAGTTAGATTTGCACTAGAATTCGCTCTAAGCTGTTAAGACGTAAGACGATCTTTATGCGAGCGGATTAGCACTTGTTTGAAGGTTTCGGGACTCGGTCATGCTGGTTCCAAAGTAGAATTGATAGGTTACGGAAAGGCAAACGGTCGTGACGACAAAGCGTGTGCAAAACCCGCGCGAAGCAGCTGAATTGGTAGCAATTCAGGCCCTTTCGTTTGTCGCGGCCGACGCCGAAATTTTAGGCCGATTTCTAGCCGAGACCGGAATTGGTCCTCAAACTCTGCGCAGCTCTGCCTCCGATCCGCACTTCCTCACCGGCGTGCTCGATTTCATGCTGCGCGATGACGCAACCGTGGAGGCATTTTCGGAGTTTTCCGGACATCATCCCACCACTATCGCAGCCGCCCGGCTGGCGCTCAGCGAATCCTTTCAGAAACGCGACGTCCCGTGACCGCAGGTCCGTCGGATGGTCCCTTATGCTTTTGCCGCGATTGTCTTGATGACCTCAGCTTTACGGCGCCCCGTTGCAGCGCGTGTGGCTCACCCCGGCTGGTGCGACATCGGACGCTACCGGCACTGGCCCTCGCCCACATCGATTGCGACGCGTTCTACGCAACGGTCGAAAAGCGGGACAACCCGGCCTTAGCAGACAAACCCGTAATCGTAGGCGGTGGTCGGCGCGGCGTGGTTCTGGCCGCCTGCTATACTGCTCGGACGTATGGCGTGCATTCTGCAATGCCGATGTTCAAGGCCCTTGCGCTTTGCCCCTTTGCGACCGTGGTTCCGCCCGACATGGCGAAGTATGTGCGGGTCGGTCGTGAGGTGCGCACCACCATGCAGGCGCTGACGCCGCTGGTAGAGCCGCTGTCGATCGACGAAGCCTTTCTCGACCTGAGCGGCACCCGGCGTGTTCACGGCATGATTCCAGCCAAGGTGCTGGCGAAATTTGCAACTGACGTCGAGCGCGAACTCGGCATCACGGTATCGGTCGGACTGTCGTGCAATAAGTTCCTCGCTAAGATCGCCTCTGACCTCGATAAGCCCCGCGGATTCACGGCGCTCGATCAGGACGAAGCGTGCATTATGCTCGCGGACAAACCTGTAAGTTTCATGTTCGGCGTCGGTCCGGCCACCCAGGAGCGTCTGTCGGAACGCGGCTTTCGGACAATCGGCGATCTGCAGCGTGCCAACGAAATGGAAATGATGAAGCAGTTTCCGGCCGAGGGTCGCCAATTGTGGCGGCTGGCACGGGGCATCGACGACCGGCGGGTGATCGCAGATCGCGGCGCCAAGACCATCTCGAGCGAAACAACGTTCGAGTCCAACATCCGCGATTTCGCCACGCTCGAACGGTTCCTCTGGCGGCTGTCGGAGAAGGTCTCCTCGCGACTGAAGGCAAGTGAGCTAGCGGGATCGACCATCACGCTGAAACTCAAGACCGCCGATTTCCGGCAACGGACCCGTTCGCAATCAATCCCCGTTTCGACGCAGCTTGCGGTAAAGATTTTCGCAATGTGCCGAGAAATGCTGACGAAGGAAATCGATGGCACAGCTTTCCGCCTGATGGGAATAGGCGTCAGCGCGCTCCGGGCGGAATCGCAAGCTAACGTGGCCGATATGCTGGATCTTCGCTCAGCTCATGCTGAGCGGGCAATGGATGACCTTCGCAAGAAGTTCGGGAGCGCGGCCGTAATCCGCGGCCTGGCCTATGAAGGACCCGAAAAACCACGTCAGCAATAAGACAACGTCAGTAAAAGACTGGCTCATATTCCCAAAATACCCGGAAGCCATCGTTCGGGAGCATCCGTGAATATCTTTTGCCTGACATCACTTGCAGGGCCTGGCACTCCTGACATCGCTGACGTCGAATTTATCCATCGTCCCGGAAATCACGAAATCATTGTAGTCGAGCACCAACGCCCGCGACACGCCATCCTCGAACAGCTCGAAAGACATGGAGTAATTCGGGATCTGTTCACCGCCGGTACGTGCAGCGTCGCGTTCGTAGTAGCTGACAGTGACGGGCCATCGCGTCAGGGTCTTCATCTGACTATGGGTGGTCGATGGATCGGGCGACGATCTCGTCGCTTCCCCCCGTATGGGCTTTCCGATAACCGAAAAAGTGTTGTAGACTTTCTCACCGTTGTCGGCTCCGTCATACACGGTTAGCTCGAGCATCGACTTTCCTTCTTTTGCAGCCGCGATGATCCGCTGGATCTGTTCGGTCGGAAACACCGCCTTGCCGTCGACGGTGAACGTTTTGGTCGACGGCCGTTTCAGTTTCACGGTAATCTTGTCACCGGTGCGCTCAGCGACTCCGTCAACCTCGCTCTGATCGTCATCGTTCATGCGAGTCATGATCTTGAAACGGTAAGTCCTTCCCTCCGCGTCCTCCCAGCTCGTGGACTGCATATCGCTCAGCGTGGTTTTACCTTCGCCGTTGTCCATTTCTGAAACTTGCCTGAAATCAGACGTATAGCCCTCGCAAGTGCTTCCGGAAAACTTGTAAAGGATTCGTCCGCGGGCGCTGTCCAGGGACGTGCTGCCACGAGACTTCGCCAGGCTCAAATTATACAGAGCCTGGTGGGATAAAAACGGAACGCCGGCAGCGGCGTGCGCGGCATCACCAGATGTCGGCAGGAAGGCAGCGGCTACGGTCGCCGCCAGAAACCCTGACCAAAGCCACAAGGCGGAGCGATGGAAATGATGGCGCATATCGTCTCTCGATGGACCAAATCCGACCATAGTCACCGCTCCATTGCGCTGCAACTGGGGAGGTACGGCCGCACACTGCGATTTTGCGGCCTATCCCGAAAGTTTGATCGCCCGTCAGATACTTGCCCGAACTCGGCATTGGCTTGCATGTCGTACGACGATAGGCGAGATAGGCTCCTCAACGGATTTTGAGTGGAACATCCATTACTGGGGGGTCTGACATGGCGGGAGTGATTGAGCAGAAGTTGGCCGCGCAGGGCATCACCCTGCATGAACCAGCATCGCCCGTGGCGAATTACGTCGGCTTTGTCCGTACCGGTAACCTGCTGTTCGTATCCGGACAGCTCTGCCTCGATTCCGACGGCAACTTGATCGCGAAGGGCAAGCTGGGCGCAGGCGTTACCGTTGAAGAAGGCAACGCCGCTGCGCGCGGCTGCGCCCTCAATCTGCTGGCGCAAGTCAAAGCCGCGCTCGGCGATCTCGATAAGGTTGTCCGCGTCGTCAGACTGGGCGGCTTCGTCAACTCCGCTCCCGATTTTCTCGATGGACCCAAGGTGTTGAATGGCGCATCGGATCTGATGGTTGCAGCGTTTGGCGACAAGGGCCGCCATTCACGCAGCACCGTCGGCGTCGCCTCCCTTCCCGCAGATGCGGCGGTCGAAATCGAAGGTCTGTTCGAAGTCGCCTGACTCTGATGCGCGCACCCGACTGGCTGACAGCACGCCCGATCGCCCACCGCGGCCTGCATGACCATGCGCGTGGCATCGTGGAGAACATGCCTGAGGCGATCCGGGCGGCCATCGCCGGAAACTTCAGCATCGAGGTGGATATCCAGCTTACCGCCGACGGCGAGGCCATGGTCCACCATGACGATGAACTTGGCCGACTGACCGAGGGATCGGGAGCCTTGCAGACCCAGACCGTGGCCGAACTCAAGCGGGTCGTTTTCAAGCACACGTCAGAAAGAATGATGTCGCTCGCGGAACTCTGCGCGATGGTCGGCGGCCATGTGCCGCTGGTGATCGAGGTCAAAAGTCATTTCGATAGCAGCACGCGGCTGGTGCGACGCATGGCGGAGGTGCTGTCCGGCTATGACGGGCCGGCAGCCGGTATGTCTTTCGACCCGGATCAGGTCATGGCGATGCGCGAATTGATGCCGTCGCGCCCGCGCGGTATCGTCGCCGAACGCCATTACACGAAGACCGACTGGCCGAAGACTACCTCGCTCCAGCGCGCCGCGATGACCCATCTGCGTCATGCCTTTCGCACCCAACCGCATTTTGTGGCTTACAACGTGAACGAACTTCCAGCTCTGGCACCTTGGATTGCAAGAAACATTTTCAGATGTCCCTTGCTGACGTGGACGGTGCGCACTGCGGAACAGCGCGCTCGTGCCGCAAGACACGCCGATCAGATGATCTTCGAGGGTTTCCACCCGAACACATGATCCGGCGACCCTTGTTCTCGTCTACATCGCGTCCAACCTCTGATGTCGTGTGATGGAATCAAAGGTGTCTCCATAGGTTTGATTTGACAAATTTTTTCGCGATAATCCGGCGTCTGCTTCTTCGCTCGGAAACACTATAGGACCAGTTCAACCCCTGATGTCGTCATCCGAAATATCGCTCGCAGCCGTTGGATCCGTCAGCGAAATTCCGGCTGGCGACTGGGATGCTTGCGCCAATCCGGCGGTCGCTCCTAGCGGAGCGCCCGGCGGTGCGATCTCAGCGCCACCTCAAAATTCATTTTCAAGTTCAAAAGAAACATACAATCCATTTGTTTCGCATGCCTTTTTCTTAGCTCTTGAAGAATCCAACTCGGCTTGCTCCCGAACCGGTTGGGGGCCGCGCCATTTGATTGCGCGCCAAAATGGAGCAATCGTAGGTCTCGTTCCCTGCTATTTGAAGTCACACTCGCAGGGTGAATATGTCTTCGATCACGGCTGGGCAAATGCCTACGAAAGCGCCGGGGGGCGCTATTATCCCAAGCTTCTGGCTTCGGTTCCGTTTACGCCGGCTACCGGTCCGCGGCTTCTGATCTGCCCCGGCAGCGACCAAGCGGCCGTCTGCGCCGCGCTGGCCGGTGGCCTCGTCGGCTTGTGTGACGCGACCCGCACGTCGTCGGTCCACGTCACTTTTGCCCGCAAGGAAGAATGGACGTTCCTCGCAGAGAACGGATTCCTCCAGCGTACCGACCAGCAGTTTCATTGGCAGAATAACGGCTATTCCAGTTTCGAGGATTTCCTCGCCAGCCTCAACTCGCGACACCGCAAGGCGATCCGCCGTGAACGTCGCGATGCGCTGGCCAACGGCATCACCATCCACGTCCTCACCGGCAGCGATCTCACAGAGGAAATCTGGGACGCTTTCTTTCAATTCTATATGGAAACGGGATCGCGCAAGTGGGGCCGGCCCTATTTGACCCGGCCGTTCTACTCCCTGATCGGGGAAAACATGGGCCGGGATATCGCTCTGATCATGGCCCGGCGTAACGGCCGCTGGATCGCGGGCGCCATCAACTTCATCGGCTCGGACACGCTGTTTGGACGACACTGGGGCGCCATCGAGCATCATCCTTTTCTGCATTTCGAGGTCTGTTATTATCAGGCGATCGATTTTGCCATCCATCGTCGCTTGAAAACCGTAGAGGCTGGCGCTCAAGGCGAGCATAAGATCGCGCGCGGTTATCTTCCGCAGACCACCTACTCGGCGCACTATATTGCCGATCCGGGGCTGCGCCGCGCGGTGGGTGACTACCTCAATCGCGAACGTCAGTATGTCGCCGCAGCGGCCAGCGAACTTACGGAGGCCGGCCCATTTCGCAAGACCGGCGACGATGGCATCTCATGACCTCCTGAGCACAGGCATCGGGAAGTCATGACAAGCTCTGATCCCGGCGTGCGGGAGAACTGAACCGTCAGCCGGTTTCGAAATCGCCATCCTGCGGCGGAGCAATCGGCGTGAATTGGCAGCGGTTCGGCTTGATGTCGATCAGCGGCGTTTCGTCGAGACAATCCAGTCCGCGCACCAGCACGGTTGATCCCTCGATACCGACCAGCTTGACCAGCGACGTTCCCAGCGGATTGGGACGCACCGGGGATCGTAACGAAAACGTACCGTGGGTTGCGCCACTGCTTTTTGGGGTCTGTAGCACGATGTCGCGGCGCGACAGGTGCAGCCAGTAAATCACCTCGATGCTCTCGTACTTCTCGAGCCCCTGCAATGCAGGCTTCCAGGGATCAAAAATCTCGAGACGGCAAACCGGGCCGTCTTCACGCCCTTGACGCGGGGTCTTCAGACGGGATGTCCACGGCGTACGAATACGGCCAATGAACACCAGGCCGGCGTCCGTCGGCGGCGGTAGCTCGACGACGACCTCTCCTGCCCTGACTTCGCTTTCTCGCACCATCGCCGTTAGCTCCTCGCATCCCTGATATCACGATCCCGATCGTTATTCACCGCCAAGTATAACCAATCTCGCCCTGATGACGCAGGGGGCGCGTGCCGAACGGCGTCGCGCACCGCCGTGGATGCCGGGTTTAACCTTTCACGTGCGGGTTTCGCAGCACGAGGCAGGCGCCGCCAGCACGCCGAATCTGTTTGCATAGACCATCGGCTTCCGGGCGGGTATCGGCCCCGATCCGCACCTGATAGAATGTCCGGGTACCGCGGCTGCGCCATATCGAACCCAAAAGACTCGGATCGCGGTCGCCGATCACGGCGCCAAGCCGCCGGATGGCTCGTGCGTACATGGCCATGGCGCGGACGCGGCTGAAGCCGGCTGCGAGTTGTACGCCCCATAACTTGTCGGCACCGAGCTTCACATGCTGTTCAAGCTCCGAAACGAAAGGATTGGGCGCGCGCGTCAACAACGCCATCAACTCACGGCAACTCGTCGTCGATGGCTGCGCTGGTAGCGTGCCGCTCCTACCGGCGGCAGCCCAGTCCTCAACCGGCGATCCCGTGATCGCGACAACGTAGTTGCGCGTCTCCGCCGGCATGCCCCCCTTGCCGTCAAGCCAGTCCTGCACCCGGCGCGGTCCGGCATTATAGGCTGCGGCCGCCAATCCCAGATTGCCGAACTGCCCGCGCAACTCGTTCAGGTATTCGGCTGATTTCGGCAGAGCCTGTACCGGATCGAACGGATCGAGCAGCCGTCGCTCATTTGCCGTCCCCGGCATAAACTGCGCAATGCCCTGGGCGTGCTGACCGCTGCGCGTCAACGGTCCCACCGCGTCGGGCTGAAACCGGCTTTCTTGCCAGATCACGCGCGCGAAAAATTCCAGCGGCAAGCTCTCGGCCTTCGCCGCCGACTCGACCATCAGACAGATCGATTCGCGCGTGTCTTGATCTGCCTTATCGGTCTTGTCGGTTTTGTCTTGATTTGTCTTGTCGGCCTTGACGGCAGGTCCGGGATCAGCCGCTGTCTCCGCGCCGACCTGCGCTAGGGCACTTGGCACCAGCAGCGTGATGGCGAATGCGCATCGCGCGAGAACCAGCAGACGTGGAACCACGCCGATTCTCTTCCCAGACGGCGACGAAGCCAGCTTCATCCCGCAAGCATAACAGGCTTCTTGAGGAGCCCGATATACCCTCTCCGGCCCCGGAAGGGATCATCGCGTTGGATTCCGAGAACCGGCATTCGCTGCCACCAAGCAGCAGCGAATGCCATGAACGATCCAATTGCGCCTTTAGCGTTTCGAGAACTGGAATGAGCGGCGGGCTTTCGCCTTGCCGTACTTCTTGCGCTCAACCACGCGGGAATCGCGGGTCAGGAAGCCACCCTTCTTGAGTACGCTACGCAATTCGGGCTCGAAGTTTGTCAATGCCTTGGACAAACCGTGACGGACAGCTCCCGCTTGACCAGACAGGCCGCCGCCGGCGACGGTGCAGACCACGTCATATTGACCGGCGCGCGCGGCGGCAACAAGCGGCTGCTGAATCATCATTCGCAGCACAGGACGCGCGAAGTAAATGTCGACCTCTCGGGCGTTGACGAGAATTTTTCCGGCGCCCGGCTTGATCCAGACGCGGGCAACCGCGTCCTTGCGCTTGCCGGTGGCGTAAGCACGGCCGTACTTATCGACTTTCTTGGTGTGCTTCGGCGCTTCCGACTCGGCCGACTTCAGCGACGACAACTGATCGAGAGACTGCATGGTATCGGACATAATTATGCGGCCCTCTTGTTCTTGCGGTTCATTGCGCCGATATCGACGACTTCCGGCTGCTGGGCCTCATGCGGATGCTCCGCGCCGGCGTAGACACGGAGATTGCCAAGCTGCACGCGTCCCAGCGGTCCACGCGGGATCATACGTTCAATGGCCTTCTCGATGACGCGCTCCGGGAAGCGACCCTCGAGGATCGACTTCGCAGTGCGCTGCTTGATGCCGCCAATATATCCGGTGTGATTGTAATAGACCTTGTTGTCACGCTTGCGGCCGGTGAGAACCACCTTGGCGGCATTGATGATGATGACATTGTCGCCGCAATCGACATGCGGCGTATAGATCGGCAGATGCTTACCACGCAGCCGCATCGCAACGAGTGTGGCGAGCCGTCCGACCACCAGTCCGCTGGCGTCGATCAGCACCCATTTCTTCGTCACTTCGGCGGGCTTAGCCGAGAACGTTTTCATGTGAGAGATCCGTGAAAAGAAACCTCGGCGCCCACGCACCGAACCATTGGGATTCTAGAGAAGCGACCATCTCTAGTCAACGCCCCTAATAAGGTATTTCTATATAATAATCATATACTTATGAAAACGGTTCTATATTACCTGTGAAATTTCCAAGTGTTCGGAAGAGAATAGGTAGATGTCGCATGTGGTTGGATCGGGCGACGTGCCAGAATAGCGTTCCCTTCCCGACCACTAGCTTGCCGAGTTGGAGCTAACGCAAAACCTCATGATCTGTTCTGGACCACCAGATGAGTCACGATGCCTCCGACGACAGCATATCCGCGGGACTTTCAACAAGGAGCGGCTCGGCGTGAGCACGTGATTTTGGTTTAAAGCATCGCGGCCACCGTCGCGACGCGCGGAAAAAGCCGACGCTTGAGGCAGCGCCTTGACGGCGACCCGCGATCCCATCAGCATCCACCGTGTCACATTCGACCGAGTACACAGGACACGAGATGACCGATCGCATCCCAGGCTTTGCAACGCTTGCTGTCCATGCCGGCGCTCAGCCTGATCCGACCACCGGCGCACGCGCGACGCCGATCTATCAGACCACCTCGTTCGTGTTCAACGATGCCGAGCACGCGGCCTCGCTGTTCGGATTGCAGGCATTCGGCAACATCTATACCCGCATCGGCAATCCGACCAACGCAGTGCTGGAAGAGCGAGTCGCCGCGCTCGAAGGCGGCACTGCAGCGCTCGCGGTAGCCTCGGGACACGCCGCGCAGGTCATCACGCTTCAGCAACTCATGAAGCCCGGTGATGAGGTCATCGCGGCGCGCAAGCTCTATGGCGGGACGATCAATCAGTTCACGCATGCATTCAAGAGCTTTGGCTGGAACGTGGCGTGGGCCGATCCGGACGACGTCGAGACTTTTGAACAAGCGGTCACGCCGCGAACACGGGCGATCTTCATCGAATCCATCGCCAATCCGCGGGGCTCAATCACCGATATCGAAGCCGTCGCCACCGTGGCACGCAAGGCCGGTGTCCCCCTGATCGTCGACAATACGATGGCGAGCCCATACCTGATCCGGCCGATCGAACACGGCGCCGATATCGTGGTTCATTCGCTCACAAAATTCCTCGGCGGCCATGGCAACTCGCTTGGCGGCATCATCGTCGATGCAGGTACATTCGACTGGTCGAAGGACAACAAGTTTCCAATGCTGAGCGAACCGCGTCCGGAGTATCATGGAATCCGGATACAGGAGACATTCGGAAATTTCGCATTCGCGATTGCTTGCCGTGCGCTTGGCCTGCGCGATCTCGGCTCGGCGCTTTCGCCGTTTAATGCATTCATGATCCTGACGGGTATCGAAACGCTGCCGTTACGGATGCAGAAACATTGCGAGAATACGCAGGCGATCGCTGAATGGCTGGCCGTCCACCCTGCGGTCGCGGCCGTCAACTACGCTGGATTGCCCGGCGACAAGTACAATACCCTTGCCCGCAAGTATTCGCCCAAGGGAGCGGGCGCGGTCTTCACGTTCAGCCTGAAAGGCGGATACGACGCCGGCGTCAATCTGGTATCGAAACTCAAGCTGTTCTCGCACCTTGCCAATATCGGCGATACCCGATCGCTTGTTATCCATCCGTCATCGACCACGCACAGCCAACTCGACGATGCGGCTAAGACCAAAGCCGGTGCCGGACCCGATGTCGTTCGCCTGTCAATCGGCATCGAGGACAAAGAAGATCTGATGGCCGACCTCGATCAGGCCATGGCGTGAAGAAGTGCATATGGTCGTCTGCTGCCCAACCTGAGCTCCGATTCAACTGCGTTGTATCAAACTCTGTTCTTTGGGATCAGGCTTTAACGCGATAAGTCCGTTGCCGCAGATCGTGACTTTTCTCCCATGACCGGCGCCTGCCGGACTTCGGTCAGATAATTGAGGGTCAGCGACACCCAGATGATGCCGTAGAGCAGCATGAAGCAGCTCGAATTGATGCCGAGCCAGTCCAGGATCGCACCGAACGTGATCGGCAGCAGGAAACCGCCGAGGCCGCCCGCCATGCCGACAATGCCGGACACCGCGCCCATGCTGTCGGGAAAGTCGTCGCCGATATATTTGAACGTCGAAGCCATGCCGCAGGCAAAGGCGATGCCGAGCGTGAAGAGAAGCATCGTGAAGAACCACGACGGCAGAGCGATGCTGAAACTCAGGGGATCGCGGATCGTGTGCACGATCAGGTCGGTCTTGGGATAGGACAGCAGGAACAGGCAGACCCAGGCAACCCACAGCACCCACCACGTCACATTATGAGCGCCGAAACGGTCCGACAACCAACCGCCGAGGGCGCGGAAGGCGCCGCCGGGGAGCGAGAAGCAGGCGGCGAGAAGCGAGGCCTGCGCGATGGTGAAGCCATACTCCGTCTTGAAATATTGCGGCATCCAGATCGACAGCGCGGTGAAGCCGCCGAAGACGATCGAGTAGTACTGGCAGTATTTCCAAACCCGCGGATTGCGCAGCACGGACAACTGCTGCCACATCGATGCGACTGGACCGCCAACGCCAGGATCAGGCTTGGACAACACCCAGAACAAAAGCGCCGTGACCAGCAGCGCGACTGCATAGACCTTGGGAACCATCTGCCACCCATAGGCATCGATCAGCCACGGCGCGACGAACATGTTGAGCGCCGCGCCGATTGTTCCTGCACCGAAGAAGCCCATCGCGAAACCGCGGCTCTCTTTAGGAAAGAAGCGCGCGACGTAAGGTGTGCCGACCGAAAATGAAGCGCCGACGAGACCGAGCGCCAATCCGAGCAGCAAAAAATGCCAAAGCGCGGTCGCATAGGCGGACAGCCAAAGCGGGATCGCGCAGGCAATCAGCAACAGCAGCATGATGATCCGTCCGCCGAAGCGGTCGGTCCAGATGCCCAATGGCAAACGAAATATCGCACCGGTGAGGACGGGTGTCGCCGTGAGGAGACCGAACTCGGTCGAACCAAGCCCAAGCTGCGCGCGGATCGGGATGCCGATCACGCCGAACATCATCCAGACAGCGAAGCAGACGGTGAAGGCCCAGGTGCTGATGAGCAGGACCGACAGATTGCCAGATCTCGCCATGATTGACCCCAATTCAGACCCGCCAACGACCGGGAGAGAATTTTGCGGTTTCCGCGTTATCGATGCTGACTATGACTCCGACATCATGATGCAAATTCGCGAATCCGCATAGCGCCAGATATTCGGCTTTGTGTCAGGTTGAGGTTAAGGTGACGATTTTAATCAATCGTAGCCGCTTCAGCATAGCCCGGAGTCATGCGGCCTCAAACTCGCGAGCAGCCGACTTGCGATCTCGTACGGACCAAAACAGAAAACCAGGTCGCGCGGAATGCCCACCAGGACCGGTCTTATCCCGCCGCCACGCGCAGTCGTTGCCCTTCCAGCGCCGTGTTACCGGCCATCAACCGTTCCGCCTGAACAACCGCGAGCGTGAGGACGAGGATCGCAACCCCCTGATGCACCAGCGCGAGCGGGATCGGAACCTCGTGCAGGAGGGTCAGGATACCAAGCGTCGCCTGTAGCGTCATTGCTGCGGCGAGCCAAAGCGCACCGCGAACGACGGCGGAACTTGCCCGCGACACGAGCGCATCAATCAGATGAAAAACAGCAATCGCAAACAGCGTATACGCCATCATGCGATGCTCGAACTGCACCGTGAGCGTATTGTCGAACAGATTGCGCCACCACGGTTGTTCGAAAAACAGCCGCGCGGAGGACGGAATGAACGATCCGTCGATGTCGGGCCAGGTGTTGAAGACCTTGCCGGCGCGCAATCCGGCAACCAGCGCTCCGAAATAGAGCTGCACAAAAACGAGCACCAGCAGTATGCCGCTGGTCACGCGCAACCGCATCGGCGACAGCAACGTTGGACGATCCGACAATCGCCGCACGGTCCAGACGATGGCCGCGAAAATCAGCAGAGCCAGCACCAGATGGGTCGCGAGACGGTACTGTGAAACCTCGATGCGCTTGGTGAGGCCGGACGCGACCATCCACCAGCCGACCGCGCCCTGAAGTCCGCCAAGACCGAAAATGATCCAGAGCCGCCGCTTAAGATCCGACGGCAGCGCGCCGCGCCACATGAACCAGAGAAACGGCAACAGGAACGCGATACCTATAAAGCGTCCCAGCAGACGATGGCTCCACTCCCACCAGAAGATCGTCTTGAACTGATCGAGCGTCATGCCCGCGTTCATCTCGCTATACTGCGGTATCTGCTTGTAGCCCTCGAAGGCCTGGGCCCATTCCTCTTGCGAGAGTGGAGGCAGCGTGCCGGTCACGGGCTTCCATTCGACGATCGAGAGACCGGATTCAGTCAGCCGCGTCGCGCCTCCGACCAACACCATCGCGGCAATCAGCAGCGCTATGAACACAAGCCACCCGCGCACGGCGCGCAGATGGAATTCCTTTTTTGCGATCGGACGGGTCATCAAAAAAGCCACAGTTGAAGGTATTTTTCGTGCCCTTTATAGTCCACCGCAGCCCCGGCGCAAGCCTCGTCCCGGTCACGAGTTGCACTTTAAGGTATGCGGATACGCACCCGGAAATTCCTCGGCACGATCGCTTTGCTCGTGCTGGTCGTCGTCTGGTCGCTGCTGGGCATGGCGGTTGCGCAAATGCCGTGGCTCGCGGCATCCGGTCTCTACCAGGCGATCTTCTATGTTGTCGCCGGACTCGGCTGGGTCTTGCCGGCTATGCCTATCGTGAGTTGGATGGCGAAACCCGACGCGTGAAGCGTCTCACGGTCACCTCCCCGGCGGCGAGCGCAAGCCCACAGTCCGGGTCTTCGATCCATCGCCTTCGACGCGAATGCCTACGGGAACCCCTTCTCGCCGCTCGCATATGGCCATTACTCTTTGTTGACATCTTTTATGCGAAAGTCCGCCCAGACCAAAAGCTAACAAAAAATTGATAACAGGCTCAGCAATGACCATGGCGGCTCTGATCGAAAGTCCGACCGCGAAGTCACAGCTACGATCAGGCGAACGGCGTATCGCGCATCTCGAAATCCTCCAGGATCTACGCGAAGCCGAGCCGATCTGGCGCAATCTCGAGGTGTCGCAGTTTTCGACGCCCTATCAGCGATTCGACTTCCTGTCTGCCTGGCAGCGACACGTCGGAACCGACAAGCAACTTCCACCCAGCATTATCGTCGCCTTCGACGCTCAGCGACAACCACTCCTGCTGCTCCCGCTCGTATTGGGCACGGAAAGTGGCGTTCGTGTCGCACGGTTCATGGGCGGCAAGCACACGACTTTCAACATGGCGCTCTGGCAGCAGGATTTCGCGGCCTCCGCCACGCGTGCGGATCTCGACGCGCTGGTTCGAGGAATCGGCGAGCTTCCAATCAGAATCGACGTGCTGGCATTCACGCGGCAGCCGCGGCACTGGCGCGACCTGCAAAATCCAATGGCGCTCTTGCCGAGCCAGCCCTCTGCCAACGGCTGTCCGTTGATGATATTTTCGCCGGGAGCGCCGCCGTCGGCGCGCATCAGCAACTCATTTCGACGTCGGCTCAAAGGCAAGGAACGCAAGCTCGAAACACTGCCCGGCTATCGCTATTGTATGGCGTCGACGGACACCGAGATTAAGCGGATTTGTGATGCGTTCTTCGCAATCAAGCCGCTGCGAATGGCCGCGCAGAAGCTTCCGAACGTGTTCGCCGAGACGGGCGTCGAGAGTTTCCTACGCGCGGCTTGCCTGACACCGCTGACGGATGGCGGGCGCGCCATCGAGGTCCATGGCCTCGAATGCGATGCCGAGGTGATCGCGATCTTCGCTGGCGTCGCGGACGGACACCGCTTCTCGATGATGTTCAACACCTACACCATGTCGGAAAGCGCCCGCTACAGTCCCGGCCTGATCCTGATGCGCGATATCATCGATCATTATGCTGGGCGCGGCTACACCTCGCTCGACCTCGGAATCGGATCGGACGACTACAAGCGCCTGTTCTGCAAAAGCGACGAGCCAATCTTCGACAGCTACCTGCCGCTCACCACACGGGGCAGAATGGCTGCCATTGGCATGTCTTCACTGGCCCGTGCCAAACGCTTCGTGAAGCAGACGCCGGCGCTGAAGCGGTCGGCCGAGATGTTGCGCGGGATAATGCATCGCTGACACCCCCCCGCGCGGCGACCGATCAAGCCGCCTCGCGAGGGCCGAGCTGAGTGTCCGAGCGTAGTGATGCCGGATCAAGCATCGTCACTGTCGTAAAGCCGATAGCCTTGAGTTGGCTACTCATCCGCATCCGCGCATCCGCGTTCATCGACGGGTCGGGAACGACGATCGCGCGCGCCTGCTCCGTCAGGAGTTTCGCCGGGAGGTCAGTTGCAGTGCCCGCGACGAGCAGCACGTGATCGTAGACGCCCAACAGAGCATCGAGCGCAATTGCAAGGCGCGGCGATTGCAGCAGCGAGCGATCGGCATCAGAACGCCCGGCGCCGACAAGATGGAGCGGCGAGAGCCGGTCGCGGGTGATCACCTGTCCGAAAGACGTCTCACCCAGCATCAGGTCAGCCAACCCAGGCGCCGCCGGATCGACCGAAGTCGCCGTCAACGCCGACGATGACGGAGAAAGGTCGACCAGGACTACCTTGGCACTATTGGTCAACAGGCGCGCGAGCGCGAGCGCCGCGAGCATGATGCTCTCGTTCTCGCCGGTACCCATAACCGTGATTCTGTGCGCCGCTTCGCCTGCCGCTCGCAGGTCATTCGCGAGATGATCGATCTCTGCCAGGTCCGCTGCCGGCGCGGGATCAACGCGGAACTCGCGTATCCTCGGCGCAGCAGGCAACGCTAGGCCGGAGTTAACTGCTGCCAGGTTTCGCGGCGAAGTGATGCGCAGCAGCTCGCCGGTCGCGATAGTGCCCGCGGCCAGCATCAGGGTCGCCAGCGTGGCGATCAAGACGATTGGCAGCTTCTTCGGGTAAGCCGGCGTGTTCGAGACGATGGCCCGCGAAATAACGCGGCCATCGGACGGTGCCGTATCAATGTTTTCTCGCGTGGTAGCTTCGCGGTATTTTGCGAGATACGATTCCAGCAGGTCACGCTGCGCCTTGGCTTCGCGCTCCAGCGCACGCAGCTTGACATCGTCCCCGTTGGAAGACGTCGCCAGCTTCTTCAACTGATCGAGACTAGTGTTGAGACTCTCGACCCGGCCGCTGGCAATGCGGGCGTCGTTTTCCAGCGACCGCGAGATCTTGTCCGCCTCCTCGCGCAACTGACGATCGAGATCCGCAAGCTGGGCCTTCAATTCCCTGATCCGCGGATGCCGGTCGAGCAGGGTCGACGACTGCTCCGCCAGTTGTGCGCGCAGCGTCACGCGCTGTTCCGAAAGGCGGCGGATCAGTTCCGAATTGAGAACTTCCGAGGCTTCGATCGATTTGCCGGTCTGAAGCATCCCGCGGATCAGTCGCGATTTCGATTCCGCGTCAGACTTCAGCGCACGCGCGTTGTTCAGTTGGGTATTGATTTCACCCAGTTGCTGGTTCGACAGCGAAGTGTTGTTGGTGCCGATGAAAAGGCTGGATTTAGACCGGAATTCCTCCACCCGCGACTCGGCGTCGGCGACCTTCTTGCGCAAATTGTCGATTTCTCCGGACAACCATTGACCTGCAGCCTTCGCCTGCTCCTGACGCGCGTTCAGTTGCAAGACGAGATATCCGTCCGCGATGGAATTCGCGATGCGGGCTGCGAGCTCCGGATCATGCGATTGGAATTCAATGACGATCACGCGGGATTTATCGACGGCGTAGGCGGTCAGTCGGTCGTAGTAGGATTCCAGCACGCGCTCTTCCGGTGTCATCCGAAGCGGGTCGCGGCCAATTCCGAACAGCGCAAGCAGCGACTTGATCGGCGACACGCCGCGCAACACCGGATCGAATTCCGGATTCTCCGCGAGCTTGTTCTTTTTGATGACCTCGCGGGCAAGATCGCGTGACAGCACCAGTTGCACCTGGCTGGCGACGGCTTCCGGATCGAGCGCGTTGCGCTCTTCGTTACGCTCCCCGGTCGGGCGTAAAAAAACGTTCTCGCGCCCATCGATCAGGATGCGGGCTTCGGACTTGTATCTGGGTGTGATCAGATTGACGATAAGAAGCGAAAGCGCGAAGGCGAGAAGCGTTGGGATGATGATCAAGCGCTTTTTGCGCAGCAGCACCCGCCAGATCGAGCGCAGATCGAGGTCACCGGACTCCGGATTCGGCACGGTTTCGGACGCCGCCGGACCTGACGAAGATATCGCCCCGGATTTAGTCTCCAGATCCGACATCGTGTTCTTGACAGCACGCCAGAACGCAAACCGCATTGCTTACTCCCGCTGGACGCTTAGAGCGCTTTCGGGTGAATCTGACACTCGCCCACTGAACCGGAGGCAAATGTTGGAGCCTTGAATAGGACCACTCAGCCGAACGGGACGATTACAGTCGATTATAGTTTCTGCCGAGTTAACCACGCCTGCCAAGCGGGTTCCACCGGGTGCGTCGCGACGTCTTCGATTACGATTTATTAACCACAAAAGCCTTTAGTGGATTTGGATATTTCATGGATGCCCGATGCGAAACGTGTGCGCCGTCACTCTGTGCCTGCTGACCGCGCTGGCGTTGTCGGGATGCATGCGGCAGCCGACGGCGATGGTCCGTCCGCACAACGCTCTCGATGCGCTGGCCTATGGAGGGCGGATGGCGTCGCCGCCGCCGGTTGTGCACGATCCCGCCTACCGGCTCGATGCCGGCGACCGGCTGCGCATCGTGGTCTACGGCCAGGAGGGCCTCACCAACACCTATCTGGTCGGTGCCGGCGGCAGCATCACCATGCCGCTGATCGGCGCCGTCACCGCGCGCGGCCGCACGCCGGCTGAACTGTCCGCCGCCATCGCCGCGCGGCTGCGCAACGGCTACATCCGCCAGCCTTACGTCGCCGCCGAGGTCGAGGCCTACCGGCCGTTCTTCATTCTTGGCGAGGTGGCGGCTCCCGGCCAGTATCCGTTCGTGCCGAATATGACGGTCGAAAGCGCCGTCGCCATCGCCGGCGGCTTTTCCCCCCGCGCCAGACGCGACCTCGTCATCGTCACCCACACCGATGCCCGCGGAACCGTCCGCATCAGCGTCCCCCCCGCTACGCCGCTCAGCCCCGGCGACACCGTCCTCGTCGACGAACGCTGGTTCTGAGGCATGACGGAGCCACCTGATCGACCGCTCCGCATTCTTCATGCCGTTCGCGCGCCGGTGGGCGGGATCATTCGGCATATTCTCGATGTCGCAAACGGACAGGCCGATCGCGGACATCTCGTCGGCATCGTCGCCGACAGCCTCACCGGCGGCGAGCGCGCAGCTGCAGCTTTCGCAGAGATCGCCCCGCGAATGAAACTCGGTATCCACCGTATTCCGATCCGCCGGAACCCGCATCCTAGCGACCTGTTTGCGTGGACGCAGTTCGCCGCGCTGGTGCGGAAGTTGAAGCCGAATGTCCTCCACGGACACGGCGCCAAGGCCGGCGCCTTCGTGCGGCTTAAGGGCTCATCGAAAGGCACAATCCGCGTCTACACACCGCACGGCGGATCCCTGCACTTCCCGTCGACGACCATGAAGGGAATGTTTTACAGCCGCCTCGAACGCGCGCTGATGAACCGCACCGACCTGTTTCTGTTCGAGAGCGCATTCGCGCGGAATACCTATCAGCGGATCGTCGGCATCCCGGCCGGACTGGTGAAATGCGTCTTCAACGGCGTAACGTCCGGCGAATTTGATCCCGTTATGCTAGCCGACGATGCGACCGATATTGTCTATGTCGGCGAGTTCAGACATATCAAGGGTGCGGACCTACTGATCGACGCGGTGGCGCGTTTGCGGGACAGCGGTAGACGCCTCACGCTCACGCTTGCAGGCGACGGCGAGGAAACAGGAGCGCTGAAAGCCCAGGTCGAGCGCCTCAATCTTGGGGAAACGGTCCGCTTCATTGGACACGTCAAGGCTCGCTACGGATTCTCGAAAGGCCGATTGCTGATCGTGCCGTCGCGCGGCGACTCCATGCCATACGTCGTGATCGAAGCAGCGGCAGCAGGCATTCCCATGATCGCGGCGAACGTCGGCGGCATCCCGGAAATTTTCGACTCGTACACCGACGCACTATTCGCCCCCGGCGTCGTCACTGCCTTGGCGGATGCCATAGAGGCCGCATTGAATGACCCTGCGGCCGCCGCCGCGCGCGCAATATCGTTGCGCGAGCGCATCCTCATGCATTTCTCACAGAATGCGATGGTCGAGGGCGTTATGGCAGGTTACCGTGAGACGTTTGCGAGACGTTAACCATTTCTGAAATGCCGGGAGTTGCGCGAAACCAAATCTTCCCGATTTAGTCCTTAAGTCGCTCTGAAAACGCTTGCTGCATGTGCGGCGTGATGTGGACTTGAGGACATGGACCTTTTCAACGCTCGCTCGAGGACCGATTCAGCAGCGAGCAGCGGCTTTGGAATACCTGTGGAGCGTCGGCGACGGCTGTCACCGGCGGCGCTTGCCGTCACCAATCAAAAGGTACGGCCGGCCTATTCACCCGTCATCATCACCGGCATCGTTCGTGCCGCAGATTTCTTGCTGCTGAGCCTGATCGGCATCGCGCTTTACCTCGGATACGTAGCTCGCATCGACGGTTTTAGCTGGAGCTTCATCGCATCAATCCTCGCCATGTCCGCCACCGCGGTCGTGTGTTTCCAGGCTGCGGACATCTACGACATCCAGGTTTTTCGTAGCCAGTTGCGGCAGATAACGCGGATGAGTTCATCTTGGGCGTTCGTTTTCCTGTTGTTCATTTGCGCCTCGTTCTTCGTCAAGCTCGGCGATTCCGTCTCGCGGCTCTGGCTGGTCGCATTTTTCCTTGCTGGTCTCGCCGGCCTCATTGCCGGGCGGCTTCTGCTGCGCACCATGATCCGCCGCTGGGCACGCGACGGCCGACTGGAACGCCGCACCGTTATCATCGGCGCGGACATGAACGGAGAAAATCTGATCAACGCGTTGCGAGCGCAGGAAGACTCCGACATCGAGATTCTGGGCGTGTTCGATGACCGTAACGACTCGCGCGCGCTCGACACCTGTGCCGGTAGTCCCAAGCTCGGCAAGGTCGACGACGTGCTTGAATTCGCGCGGCGTACCCGGCTTGATCTCGTGCTGTTCGCGCTCCCGATCTCGGCGGAAACGCGGATCCTCGCGATGTTGAAGAAGCTGTGGGTGCTTCCGGTTGATATCAGATTATCAGCGCATACAAACCAACTGCGCTTTCGCCCCCGCGCCTATTCCTTTCTCGGCGCGATTCCGATGCTTGACGTCTTCGAAGCCCCGATCACCGACTGGGATATGGTGATGAAATGGCTGTTCGATAGGCTCATCGGTGGTTTCATTTTGCTACTCACCTCGCCAGTGATGGTGCTGGTCGCGCTCGCGATCAAGCTGGATAGTCCCGGCCCTGTGCTCTTTCGTCAGAAACGCTTCGGCTTCAACAACGAGAGAATCGAAGTCCTCAAATTCCGCTCGTTGTTTCACGATCAGGCCGATCCCATGGCTACGAAGGTCGTGACCAAGAACGACAGTCGCGTCACCCGGGTCGGACGATTCATCCGCAAAACCAGCCTGGACGAATTACCGCAACTCTTCAACGTCGTCTTCAAGGGCAACCTCTCCCTTGTTGGACCACGTCCCCATGCCGTACAGGGCAAATTACAGACGCGGCTGTTCGATGAGGCCGTTGACGGCTATTTCGCGCGTCACCGCGTGAAGCCGGGAATCACGGGATGGGCGCAGATCAATGGCTGGCGCGGCGAGATCGACAACGAGGAAAAGATCCAGAAGCGTGTCGAGTTTGACCTCTATTACATCGAGAACTGGTCGGTGCTGCTCGATCTTTATATCCTGTTCAAGACGCCGCTGGCGCTGTTGAAATCCGAAAACGCTTATTGATCCGGCCTGGCACGTTGAGTTTGCGAAAGTGTAATGGCGTATCCTGCAGCAGTTGACAGTTGGCTCCGGTCATCGACGCAAGCACCTGGCGTTGCCGCGCTCCAACGCGCGCTGTTGTGGGCAGTGGGAGCTGGCGGCGCGATCGTTTACATCGAACCCAGCCCCTACGAGTTTGCGACTCTGGCGGCAATGGTCGTGTTCTTCGCAACCGGCCTACGAATGCGGCTCGCCTTCGTTCCCCTGCTCATGCTGCTCTTTCTCATCAATATCGGCTACACGATCTGCGCCATACACCTGATGGACAAGACTCCGATCGTGAATTGGATCATGACATCGTGGTACATGGCGGTGACGGTCATTTTCTTCGCGCTGGTTTTCTCGGAAGATACAGAGGCGCGGCTTGACCTGATGCGGCGTGGCCTGATCGTCGGCGCGGTTATTGCGTCGGTAGCTGGTGTCGCGGGCTATTTTCATCTGGTGCCAGGCGAACATGACGTGCTGACCCTTTATGGTCGCGCGCGAGGTACCTTTAAGGATCCGAACGTGCTGTCCGCGTTCCTGATCTTGCCAGCATTGTTCGTGCTGCAAAGCGTCGTCTCGGATCGGTTCGGAAAGGCTGCTCGCAGCGCGATTGCGCTCGGGATCATGAGTCTTGCGTTGCTGTTGGCCTTTTCACGCGCTGCCTGGGGCCAGTTCGTGCTCACGTCGGCTGTGATGCTGGTCCTGATGTTCCTGACCAGCCCATCAAGAAAACAGCGGTCGCGGCTGGTTGTGACCGCGGTGATCGCAGCCGCTGCGATTGCACTGCTGCTGGCAATTCTGCTGTCCCTCGATTCGGTCGAAAGCCTGTTCAAGCAACGTGCGAGTTTCGACCAGAGCTACGACGAGGGTCGTTTTGGCCGCTTCGGCCGGCACATTCTGGGCTTCCAGATGGCGCTGGACCTACCGCTCGGAATCGGCCCGCTGCAGTTCACGCGGTTCTTTCCGGAAGACACTCACAACTCGTATCTGAACGCTTTCATGTCGGGCGGGTGGATTTCCGGAATTTGCTATCCGGTGCTGATCTTCATCACCGTCATCCTGGGCTTTCGATATATTTTCGTGCGAGTTCCCTGGCAACGCACTTATCTTGCCGTCTTCACGGCATTTCTGGGAACTGTCGGCGAGAGCTTCGTGATCGACACCGATCATTGGCGCCATTTCTGGCTGATGCTCGGCATGATGTGGGGCATGTTCGCGGCAACCCACCAGTACATGGCCAGTGACCGGCAGCCTTCCCTTCGACAGGCGCTGCAATAAGGCTCACCGGGGCCGTACGATCGGAAATCTCCGACACGGGTCTTGGGTTTTGCCGGCCGCTTCGCTCCCGTCCGGCCTAGCCACTACATAAAATGCGGTGTTATCCTTGGTCAGGTAACGTCACACTGGAGGTAATCGGCGCAAACGAAGCCTGCTTTCCTTGCCGCGCAGGCGGGTGTTGAGGACGCGCTGGTTTGAAAACCTGATTCAGACGCCACCGGAAACCCTGACGCGGTCATCTTGGTGTTGGTCGGAAAAGGCTGGGGTGTTCGCTTGCTGACTTAAACTGCTTCTATATGTTCGCGAGCAGGACTCTTTGCTGGTTTGCGGTTTGACGCTCTGCACTCACTGAATTTGTGGCTCGTAACTTCCCGAGCCTGGGCGATGTGAGGTTACGGCTCGATCGCGAACGTCAGCCCCGCGTGGTCGACGAGCCGTTTAATCAAGGCCTCCTTCATCGCAGCGCCCGGCGTCCAGAAGCCACCGGCGACGTCCGCTGCGTCGCTTCGCAGACAGATTGCGCATTCCGCGATCATCTTGGAAGTCGATCCGTAGCCGGGATCGCGATCACCGGTCACGACCGCCTTCAATTGCCGCCCGTCGGAGCCGATGCCGAAGAAGAGAAGATCGAAATGGCCGTTCTCGCGCTCTTCCTTCGATGGTCCCTCGCCCGGTTTGGGGCCACCCTGCGCGCCGAGTTTGTTGTTGGCGGCGATGATGGCTTTTGCGGTCGCCTCGCCGGTCTCCTTCGGCCCTGCGATCACCATTTCGTCATAGACGAAATCCCTGCCGTACGGGAACCCGAGCAGGAAATTCGACCGATGCACATTGCGGGTGTTGATGTTGGCCATCACGAACGGCGCCACCCACACCCCCAGATCCTCATCGAACAACGGCTTGTTACCCGGCGGCTGCTTCGGCCCCTCAAACCCCGGCGTCAGCACGAAAGGATCGCGCAGTTTCGGCAACAGACTTGGATCGTTGGCAGCCGCGGCGAAGATCGCCTTCATGCTCGCGGCGGTGCCGCCGGAAAACGTGCCCTTCATCTTACGTACGCGGCCCTTGACGCGGGCGACGCTCGATCCGAACCTCTGCTTTGCAGCCTGCTGAAGAAAGAACACGCCGAGTTCGAACGGCAGCGAATCGTACCCGCAGGAGAACACGATCCGCGCACCGCTCCTGCGCGCCTCCGCCTCGTGCGCGTCGATCATCTGCCGCATCCAGATCGGCTCGCCGCAGAGGTCAAGATAGTCTGTGCCGCTCGCCGCGCAGGCGGCGACGAGACCGGAACCGTAGAGCTGATAAGGTCCGACCGTACTCAGCACCGAGGCCGTCCGGCCAGCCATGGTCCTGAGTGACGCGGGGTTTTCGGCGTCCGCGGCGATCAGCGGGAGATCGCGGGGGGCGCCGATGGCTTCGCGTACCGACGCCAGCTTGTCGAGGTCGCGTCCCGCGATGGCCCACTTCAGATCGCCACCGCCATATTTGGCAGCAAGGTATTCCGCGACGAGCCGGCCGGTGAACCCGCTTGCGCCGTAGACAATGATATCGAACTCCGCTGACGACGATGTCATGGCCTTCCCGAAAATGTCCTGCTTAAAGCATGATTCTGAAGGGTGAAAACCGGATTCGGCTAAGATCATGCTCGATATAGCGGTTCGAACGAAAGCCTGTCTTCAAGTGTAATCCGAGGACGATGCCGCTTCGCGTGAAGAAAACGCTATAAATGGTGGTCGGAGCGAGAGGATTTGAACCTCCGACCCCTAGTCTCCCAGACTAGTGCGCTAACCGGGCTGCGCTACGCTCCGTGCCGTTACGGCCACGTTTCCATTATAGCGTTTTCAAGCGAAGTGATACGGGGTCTTATAAAGAAAATGCGTCAACAAAAGCTACGGCTCACCCTCGCTGAGTGCGTCGTCCAATAGTTGCCTGCAGGCAACAAGTTCAGCCAACACATCCTTTAGTTTCGCAAGCTCGATCGCGGTGGCGCCCACGCCCGGAATCGCCCCACTGTCGGGACCGGACCAGAGCACGTCGTCGAGATCGTGCCGTAGCGGCTTATGCACACCCGGCTCTCGCGCGCGAGACGAACTGTCGTCGACATCCTCGTCGTCGTCTGCGTCCTCGGTCTCGTAGCCGGACTCGTCCTCCTCATCGACTGCGCCGAGAGTGTTGCGGATATCGTCCTCGATCGCGCCGAAAGCCGCGGCAGACGACCCCTCGGTCAGGCTCTGCACTGATTTGATGCCGTGCTCTTTCAGAATCCGTTGCACGCCGCGGATGGTGTAACCCTCGCTGTACAACAGATGGCGAATGCCGCGAAGCAGATCGACATCGTCCGGACGATAGTAGCGCCGGCCGCCACTGCGCTTCATCGGCTTGATCTGCGAGAACCGGGTTTCCCAGAACCGCAGGACATGCTGGGGGATATCGAGATCGTCGGCGACCTCGCTAATCGTCCGAAAAGCATCCGGTGCCTTGTTCAAAGGCTCGCTCCTCTGCCAATCGTGCGCCGAACGCCGGTTTAGTCGGTTTTGGCGCCGGCGCCGTTGCTGTTGATCCGCTGCTTCAGAATAGCCGACGGCTTGAAGACCATCACGCGACGCGGAGAGATCGGCACCTCGGTGCCGGTCTTGGGATTGCGGCCGATACGCTGGCCTTTCTTGCGCACCATGAACGATCCAAAGGATGACAACTTCACCGTCTCGCCCTTCTCCAGGCAGTCGGTGATCTCCTTGAGAACGAGTTCGACAAACGCAGACGACTCGGTGCGCGACAGTCCTACTTTTTTGTAGACTGCTTCGCAGAGGTCGACGCGCGTGACTGTTTTTCCGGTTTCGGTCATCGCCTGCCCCAAGCTCCCGGCGAACAATTTGTAACTGAAATTAAGAGTTTAACGGCCCAGGGTCAACCTATCACATGATGCTTTCGCATGATAGATGACAGCATTGGGCGACGGCTTTGATTCAAGTCTTACCATCGCACGAGGGCCGAGCCCCAGGTAAAGCCTCCGCCCATCGCCTCGAGCAAGACCAGATCGCCGCTTTTGATGCGTCCGTCTGCGACCGCGACCGACAATGCCAGCGGAATAGATGCAGCGGAGGTGTTGCCGTGGCGATCGACGGTCAGGACGACTTTTTCCGGCGCGATATGCAGCTTATGAGCTGACGCATCGATGATTCGCTTGTTGGCCTGATGTGGAACGAACCAGTTGATGTCGTCCGCGCTCGTGCCGGACGCATTGAATGCATCGACAATGACGTCTGTAATCATGCCGACGGCATGCTTGAATACCTCACGGCCCTCCATCCGCAGATAGCCCACGGTCCGGGTCGAGGATGGTCCGCCATCGACATAAAGTTTTGATTGATGACGGCCGTCCGAGCGCAGATGTGTCGTCAGAATACCGCGATCCGAGGGCTTGCCCGGCTGCTCCTGAGCTTCCAGCACGACCGCGCCGGCCCCGTCGCCGAACAGAACGCAGGTCCCGCGATCGGTCCAATCCAGAATTCGCGAGAAAGTTTCCGCGCCAATCACCAGCGCGCGCTTGAACGCGCCAGAACGAAGGAAATTGTCGGCGGTGGCCAACGCAAACACGAACCCGGAACAGACGGCCTGAAGATCGAAGGCGGCACCGTGAGTAATGCCAAGCCCGTTCTGAACCGCGACCGCCGTCGCCGGAAACGTATGGTCCGGCGTCGACGTCGCCAGCACGATCAGGTCAATCGACTGCGCATCGATGCCGGCATGAGCCAGCGCAGCATTCGCCGCATGGATGGCGAGATGTGACGTGAACTCCCCTTCCGCGGCAATGTGGCGCTCTCGAATACCGGTCCGCTGGACGATCCACTCGTCCGAGGTATCAACCTTGGTGGCCAGTTCAGCATTGGTCAGCACCCTTTGCGGCAGATAGGAGCCGCAGCCGAGCACGACCGAACGTATCGCAGTCAAGAGATAGCCTCCTGCACTGCCGACGCCGAAGCAAGGGTGTGGCCGTGGCGGTTGAGCGTTTGATTGATCTTGGTCAGGAGATCGTAACGAACCATCTCATAGCCAACGTCGACCGCGTAAGCAAAACCCTCGGCGTCGGTTCCACCATGACTCTTGACCACGATTCCGTTAAGTCCGAGGAATACGCCGCCATTGGATCTGTTCGGATCCAGCTTTTCCTTGAGCGCCTTGAACGCGCCCCGGGCCAGAAGATAGCCGAGCTTTGAAGCCCATGTTCGCGACAGAGCCGCCCGCAGGAATTCGCTGATCTGCCGCGCCGTTCCTTCGGCAGCCTTCAGCGCGATATTGCCGCTGAAACCCTCCGTCACGATAACGTCCGCCGCCCCCTTGCCGATCCCGTCGCCTTCAACAAAGCCGATGAATTCGAGCTGCGGCAGTTCCATTGCCCGCAGCAGTTCCGCAGCTTCCCGAATCTCCTCCCCGCCCTTAATTTCCTCGACGCCGATATTGAGGAGGCCGACCGTCGGCCGCTCCAGGTCGAATAGAACACGCGCCATGGCGCTGCCCATGATCGCAAGCGTCGTCAGATGGTGCGCATCGCCTCCGATCGTGGCGCCGAGATCAAGCACCACGGAATCGCCGCGCATGGTTGGCCATGTCGCCGCGATCGCGGGGCGATCGATGCCGGGCAGCGTCCGCAGATTGAATCGCGCCATCGCCATCAACGCGCCAGTATTGCCGGCGGACACCGCAACGTCGGCCTCGCCTTTCTTCACCGCATCGATCGCGAGCCACATCGACGAAGTCTTGCGGCCGCGACGCAGCGCCTGGCTCGGCTTTTCGTGCATGCCGACGGCGACATCGGTGTGGATGACCCGGGATATCGCCCTCACCGCAGGGTACGCAGCGAGTTGCGCTTCGATCAGAGCGTTGTCGCCGTAAAGCAGAAACTCGGTGTCGGCATGACGGTTCAGGAAAATCGCAGCGCCCGGAATGACCACCGATGCGCCGATGTCGCCCCCCATGGCGTCAAGCGCGATTCGAACCTTTTTCGGCATGGAAGTCCCGGAAACCCTGATCTTTTGAAGTCTTGAGACGCGCGGCCAAACACGGACGGCAGTGCGCGGTGCTTTATCCGGCGCGGTCGCGACAATAACGTGTCCCCGCCTCGATACAATATCCGAACCCCCCGATTCCTGTAGTTTTGCAAGTTAAAACGAGACATCAGGAATTAAATAAAACTACTTATTTTCAATGCTGTTGCTTTGATTTTCCATAAATTACATCCAGAATTCCGTCCTTAATCGCGCGCCGGTTTCTTCTTGCCGGGCGGGCTCGGATCGATTTTCAGCTTCTTCAGAGCAGCGAAGGGATGATCCTCAGGATCCGCCGCGCTCGCAGGCGCGACGAAAACGGCATCGGATTTCCGCGGATACGGATCGATTCCCAGAAACAAGACGTCGGTCGCGAGGCGCCCGAGATCAATGACACCATTGATAATGGGTTCGGGGGAATCCGGAATCTCCCTGATATCGTCGTCATCATTGACGGGCGCGGCGAACTCGCGAACCTGACTTTCCGGCACAAAGATGAGGTCGACCTCCTCGACGATATCGTTCTCAATCGGATCGAGCGACACCACGCAGGTCTGTCCGACACGCGCCGATACCCTGCCCTGCACATGTACGCTGTCGTCGCGCCCCGGAGTCAGATCGAACGATGCCCGGGCAAACTCGATGTCGCGCAAGCCAGCAGTCTTCGCCAATGCCATACGCACATTCTGATCGGCCTCGATATCACGATGAAGGCCGGTTTCCGGAATCTGCGCAACCGCGATCCGCGAGCTCCAGGGATTTGGAGCCATATCCGACCTGTCCTTAGCGATCATGCCTGCTCTTTCATTTCCGTTGTGCGAGGTCCGGAAATTGCAAGTCTCCCGTCGACGTCGCGTAATCACCACAAGCGAGCGCGGCGATCGCGTCCGCCGTATAGGCGGCAAGCCGTCGCGCGCTTTCGATGTTTCCGCCACTATAGATATTCTTGTCGAGCGCCAGCGCCAGCAGCTCGGGGCCCTCGGCCAGGGCTCGATCGTAGGCGGCCGAGCGACCATAAAAGGCTTCTCCGAAGGCTTGCATGCGCTTCGGAACGCTTAGATCGCCAACGCCCATCTCGCGCAGGTTGGCGTCCATGTCACTGCAGAAATGATCGAACAGGGCCTGCCGAAGAGCCTCGTCAGGCCCCGACCTCAGTTGCCGAAGGACCATCCACAAATGCAGCAGAACCAGATCGAAGCGGCCATTCACGGAGTCCGGGACTCCATACGCCTGATAAAACAAGGGCTCTCGCGCTTGCGCCACGATCGTGCCATAGATCGCTTCAATGGTGCGCCGCGACGGCGCGGGGAACTGTTTTTTGAAGCGATTGAACGGCCAGCGCATGTGGGTACCGAAAGACTGCCCGCAGGGGGTCCGTTGTTGCAATCAGGGACCGTTGCCGGGTACGTCAACCGCGCGCGCGATGCAAGAGGATGAGGTCGTCCCGGAATGACAGTGTCAGTCCCGAAGAAAGCACCCGGATACGCCGCGACGCGACGCCCTCGTCTGCGCGCGACGCTCGCCGCCACGCTGGTGTGCGCGGTCATGGCCGGCTGCACCGGCGAAACCTTTCAGAAGGGCTATATCCTCCCCCCCGGCGCGCTCGAGCAAATCCAGATCGGCGCAAGCCAGGATCAGGTGCTGATCGTAATGGGAACCCCATCCACGGTCGCGACGCTGAACGGCGAGGTGTTTTATTACATCTCGCAGCGCGCCGAGCGGAAGGTCGCCTTCATGCAGCAGAGCGTCATCGATCAGCGTGTGATCGCGATCTATTTCGACAAGAACCGCCAGGTGACCCGGCTCGCCAATTACGGCCTGAAGGACGGCAAGATCTTCGACTTCATCAGCCGCACCACGCCAACATCGGGCCAGGAAATCAGCTACCTCGCGCCGCTGTTTAAGCTGCTGAGCGCGAAGTAGCGCATCCTTAATTAATTCGGACCACGTCCGCTCCAGTATCTGCCGTCACCGCCGGCCCATGATGTCACCATCCACCGACTTGATGGTCGGCGGATTCCATACGCCGGTCAACGCCTCCGATTTCGGCGCATAGAGACGCATGGTGAGGTTGAACGGGCCTTTAGGCGCAGGCAGCCAGTTGGCTTCGTGATCGCTGCCGGGATTTGCGTTCTGGATGTAGAGCGTCAGCGACCCGTCGGCGTCGCGCTTGAACGGCATCCAGCTGCTCACCGCAAAACGATTAACCGGATTCGCAACCTGGAATCCTTCGTTATCGTACAGGGTGACTGACCAGAATGCGTCGACCGGCGGCACCGCGTCTTTGGCGAAGTGGATGGTGTACTTGTTTGCACCGTCGAGCGGCTTGCCGTTTTCATCGCCAACGCTGAGCGGATAGATCGCATCTTCCGGCAGATTGGCACCAAGTCCAGCCTGAGCCACGATTGCACGCTTCAGATAATAAGTCCCGTAGACACCCATCGTATCAGTATTCATGGACCAGTGGTTTGCTACGCGCGCCAATGTCGGGAGCTTCCATGCCATCAGCTTTAGACCCTGTGTCGGCGCGTCTTCGATGGCTTTGCGTGTGGTTGCATCAACTTTGGTAATATCGAAGCTCTTGCCCGGTTCGAGGCCGATCCGCTTCATGCGCGCGATGATCGGTTCATCGGTGATGTGCGGCGGGTTGGCTTTGAGCAGTTCGGCTGCATACGCAAAGAACTTATCGCCCGCCATCGTATCAACCTGCGCCTTCGGCGGAGTCTTGACATCGACGCTGGGGTCGATGGTTTGCGTAACGGCGACCGGGGGTTTGCCCCATCCCGACAGCGGCGTGATCTTGTAGCCCTTCTGCACTTCGTGGACTGAAGCATAGTCGGCGGGACCATCCGTCCTGGTGCGACCGATTATCCAGACATGGGGCGTCGGCGCATTGATGCGCGTGACACCCTCCGGCACGCTTCCATTCCAGCCCGGAGGCGCAACCAGGAAATTGGCCGCCTTGGTGCCTGTCGTGCGCGATCCTGGCGACGCAAACACATCGGTCCACATGTCGAGCATCGGCAGCAGGTAGTAACGGCCACCGGTATCCGGAACCGAAACGATCATGGGCTCGCTGGTCAGGTCCAGCCAGGCGCTCGAGTACAACGTGTCAAAGTTGGGTCGCACCACTGCCCTCATATCCGCAGTGGGGTAGGCCTGGATATTATCGAAAGTGTTGGGAGGACCGCCGATACTTCCGGTCTTCGGATCGGAATTGTTGAGCTGCTTGCGCGTCACGTCCATCGTCACGAGCGGATAGAAGTAGACATACGCCTCCGTAGCGATAGCGTGTGCCTCGTCCGCGGAAATCGATTGGGCAGCGCTCGGGGTCAATGTCGAGACCATGAGAGTTAAACCCGACAATACCGCAGCAAGCGACGATAGACACTTCATGGAGCTCCTCCTCAATATCCCAGGACGGCGACGGATGGCGTGGCCAGACAATCAGCGACTACAGCGTTTTGATTGATCTGGATCAAAGAAGTCCGCTATGGGTCATTTTCGACGGTATCGGCGAGGGTTGTGGAATGGTTGACGTCCGCTTTGCCCTGAAAGCAACCAGGCCGGCGTTAGGCGGAAGCGTTGAGCGAGATTATTCACAACGGAATATTGTCATGCTTCTTCATGGGCGCGTCGACGTGCTTGTCACGCAGCATCGCCAGCGCGCGAGCGATGCGCTTGCGGGTCGAGTGCGGCATGATGACGTCGTCGATGTAGCCTCGCTCGGCGGCGATAAACGGCGACAGGAATCGATCCTCGTACTCCTTCGTGCGCGCGGCGATCTTCTCCGCGTCGCCGATATCGCCGCGGAAGATGATCTCAACCGCGCCCTTGGCGCCCATCACCGCGATCTGAGCGGTCGGCCAGGCGTAGTTCACGTCGGCGCCGATCTCTTTTGATGCCATCACGTCGAACGCGCCGCCGTAGGCCTTTCGCGTGATGACTGTGACGAGCGGCACCGTACATTGCGAATAGGCGAACAAGAGCTTCGCGCCGTGCTTGATCAGCCCGCCGTATTCCTGCGCGGTGCCCGGCAAAAAGCCCGGCACGTCCACGAAGGTCACAATCGGAATATTGAAGGCATCGCAAAAGCGAACAAAGCGCGCGGCCTTGCGTGACGCATCCGAGTCGAGCACGCCGGCCAGCACCATCGGCTGGTTGGCGACGAAGCCCACCGTGCGCCCGGCAATGCGGCCGAAGCCGGTGACAATGTTTTTCGCGAACGTTTCCGCGATCTCGAAGAAGTCGCCCTCGTCCACGACCTTCAGGATCAGTTCCTTGATATCGTAAGGCTTGTTGGGATTGTCCGGCACCAGCGTATTGAGCGAGTCGTCGGTGCGCTCGATATCATCGAAACTCGGCCATTCCGGAACACCGTCGGTGTTGTTGCTCGGCAGGAAATCGATCAGGCGCCGCATCTGCAAGATCGCCTCGACATCGTTTTCGAACGCGCCATCGGCAATCGACGACTTGGTGGCATGCACGCTGGCGCCGCCGAGTTCTTCCGCGGACACCACCTCATTGGTGACTGTCTTCACCACATCGGGGCCAGTAACGAACATGTAGCTCGTGTTCTTCACCATGAAGATGAAGTCGGTCATGGCAGGCGAATAGACATCGCCGCCCGCGCACGGCCCCATGATGACGCTGATCTGCGGGATCACTCCCGAGGCCTGCACATTGCGGCGAAAGACATAGGAGTAACCGGCCAGCGCTGCGACGCCCTCCTGAATGCGCGCGCCACCAGCATCATAAAGACCGATGATCGGTGCCTTGGCCTTCAATGCCATGTCCTGGATTTTCGTGATCTTCAGCGCATGCGTCTCCGACAGCGAGCCGCCGAATACGGTGAAGTCTTTCGCGAACATGAAAATCTTGCGGCCATTGATGGTGCCCCATCCGGTCACCACGCCGTCGCCCGGCACTTTCGATTTCTCCATGCCGAATTCGATCGAACGATGCTCGACGAACATGTCGAATTCTTCGAACGAGTCTTTGTCGAGCAAAATCTCGATGCGCTCACGAGCCGTCAGCTTACCGCGCTTGTGCTGGGCTTCGATGCGCTTCTCGCCACCGCCACGCTTTGCGGCCATCCGCCGGGCGTCGAGCGTTTGGAGGATGTCTTTCATAGCCCTGCCTGGGTCTGGTTCAGTAAACTTGGATTAGACCCTAACTGCCGTTTTTAAGGCTGTCACCAACAGCGCGGCGCGGAGGCGCCACCACCTATCACGGCGCGCGCGCCGACATCCGCAGCACGAACACCAATACCTCCGCAACAGCCTTATACAATTCGGCTGGAATCTCGTCGCCGAGTTCGACATGCGACAGCGCGCCGGCCAGCACTTCGTTTTCCTCGATCGGGATGTCGTTCTCCTTGGCCACCTCGATGATCTTCGTGCCGAGCGTTCCCCTGCCCTTGGCGACCACACGCGGCGCGCCGCTGCCTTTGTCATAGTGGAGGGCGATGGCGACTTGATCCTTGATCTCCACACTCATAGGGCGCGATCCAGAAAGTGGCCGGCCGGCGCGGGCTTCGGCTGCGGCGGCGCTCCCTCGCGGATGATGATATCTCCCGGCTGCAATTCTGCGCCGCTTAATGCCTGAGTGAGTTGCGAGGCGCCGGCGCGCAACCGGCTCGCGGTGGAAGGACGCTCGGCCCAGAGCCGCACCGTCATGGTTTCCCCGGCCAGCGACACCAGCGCGTGAACCGGCCCTGCGGGTTCAACGTCGACTGAAAATCGTGCGCGCCAGACCCGCGTCGCTGTTTCTGTATTGTGACCGGCGGCGTCGCGCGAAACCTCAAACTGCGCAATGGCCGTGCCGGTTGCGACAGCAAATGGAATCTCGAAATTCCAGCGCGGCGTGGTCTGATCGAGCCGCGCTCCCGCGGTATCGACGCGATCCGGAAGCGAGGCGATCTGCAACAACACCTGACGGGAAATCGCAGCATCAGTATCATCAAGCAGTCGTCGCGCGATCTCTTCCGACGATGCAGCCGATGACAATCCCGGCAACGCGACGGGCTGCGCGGTTGGCAATGCGCCGCCAAAGGGCGGCGACGGCATGCTGGTACGCACGACAAAGACATGGTTCTCAGTGGGGCCGTTCGCTGGCCCATTCCTGAACGGCTGCGTAGCGGCCGCCGGATCGCCGTCGGGTCCGAGGGCCGCGCCGGGATCGTTGCTGATCCCTCGATCCTGAAGTACCTCCTGCAGAACGTTCAGGGCTGCACCCGCCGTGGCGGCGCGAAGCCCTGCATCCGATACTCGGGAAAATAATGTCTGGTTCGCAGGCGTATCCGGATCATCGGTTACAGCCAGGCGCGCCTGCGGCAGATACACATCCTGTGCGTCGATATCCGGCGACAGCGGCGGCGCGCTCGATGCCATCGGCGAAGCTGCCTGCTGCGCTTGTTGAGATCCTGCGCCCACGGCGGGCGGCGCACCGCGAGACATGTCCCCGACCGAGATCGAAAGCGCCTCACGGAGCACAAGCAGTGCAGCCTTCATATCGGGTAGCGTATTGGCCGAGGCGGCAGGCTGCCCCGTCTTCAAGCCGGCCGCCAGCGAGGCTTCGAGAAAAAGGCCGGAGTTACGGAACGCGGTCTTGATATCGCTCCCCGTAAGACCCGGATCGAGACCAGGCCGCAAAGTGAGCAGCCGGTCCAGAACCTGTCGCACGTTAGGGGGCAGACTGCCAGAGCCGGCGGCTGCCAGCAGGTTGGCGTAGAGCGGCGAAAGGCTGCCTTGCCGCGCCGCCGCCGCTTGCGCCGCGGACGATACCGAGAGAGCTTCCAGCGCCGTCAGGAGGGGAGCCGGAGGAGCCTTGGCGCTTATCGTTGCAGCCGCAGCATCCGGCGTCAGTGTCAACGCATCCGCCGGTCCGGCAGCATGCGTACCCGATGAGCCCTGATCCACAACCGCAAGCCGAAGCCCTTGCGCGGTCTGCGAGACCGCTAACCGCAGGGTCTGGCCGACTTGAAGCGGAATTTCCGACAGCACCTCGATCGCCAGATCGGCGATGGCAATACGGACGAGATTGTTGGCAAGGATTCCCTGGACCTTTACGTCAATCACCCTGCCGGGCTGCAGCACGGCTTCGTTTGCTGCGCCTTGCGCCGCAATGACCGGGAAAATCGGGTTGATCGAGATCGCCATGAAGCCTCGTTTTACCCGTCAGGCTAACTTCTGTGTCTAAACCTCTCCTTAACCGATTGGTCCAGCCCGCGCCCGAAGGACGGCAGCCGCGGCCCGGAAATCGACCAAACGCGACGCCCTCTGGACGGCCGCCTCCTCATCGACCCCCCATTGCTCGCTGTTCCAGTCCTCATCGACGTGGGCGGCGGCCCAGACCTCGTCCGCATCCAGCCGCCCGGCCATTAAAGCGAGAGCGAGCAGCACGGAGCCGGTCAACGTCGTCACGATATGCAACGCCCCAACCACCCAAGGGTCTGACGGTAGCGCCTTGCGCGCGGCTGCGACCGCCTGAGCCGGTTGATGGACATGCACGATGCCTTCGGTCAGGATGAAACGCGCTTCCAATGTTTCGGCGGCCCAGAAAAGCACGCGGTCCCAATGTGCGGTTTCGCGAGCCACCAGCGCGTCGGGATGGCCGGCGCGATAGAACAGGAGGTCCGTTTCGAGATACTTGGCAATATCCTCAACCACTGCGTCGACACGACCGGTTACGCCGTCGATGATGCTGTTGGCGAGCCGCGTTAGCGGCATGGTCATGGGGTTGATGACGTCCCGTTGCGCCTCCCATTCCGCGGCCATGGTCTCGGCAATCTCGCGTGCAGGCGCCGCCAGCACGTTACGTGACGGCGTGCGAACCGGCCTGTCGTCGAGCAGGACGGCGAACCCTTCCGGCGTCTCCCTCACGCTCGCGGAGGTATAGAAACGGTTGCGGTGCCCGGCTCGCGCAGAGTTGCGTATCGATTCTTCCGGGTTGAGCGACGAGGAGCCAAGATCTTCGTCAAACAATTCACGCATGGCATACTCTCATATCGCCCTGAGGTCGGCCCCGACGCAACGGCACGGACCTACTCCTCCGGCGCGTGCTCGATCGGATCGAACCGGTCGGCTTCAAGACCGAGCAGATTCCAGGATTGCAACATGTGTGGCGGCAGCGGCGCCGTAACGTCTATGACGCCGCCCCGCGGATGCGGAATCACGATGCGGCGCGCCAGCAGGTGCAGCCGTTTCTGAAGACCTCCAGGCAATTGCCAGTTTTCCTTGTTGAAATACTTTGGATCGCCGACGATGGCGTGATTGATATGCGCCATGTGCGCGCGGAGTTGATGGGTCCGGCCCGTGACAGGCTTCAGCGACACCCAGGCGAGCTTCTGCGCCGAGGTTTCCACCACCGCGTAGTAGGTCACCGCATGGCTCGCGCCCTCGTCGCCATGCGAGGCGACCCGCATGATCGACTCCTCCTCATTCTCTTCCTTGGCAAGATAGGTCGAGATACGGCCCTGCTTCGGCTTTGGTACGCCCGCGACCAGAGCCCAGTAAATCTTGCGCGCTGAACGCTGGCGGAACGCGCCGGTCAGCGCCGTGGCCGCGAAACGCGTCTTGGCCACCAGCAGACAGCCGGCCGTCTCACGATCCAGCCGGTGCACGAGGCGCGGTCGCTGCCCTTTTGCGTCGCGCATCGTTTCCAGCATCCCGTCGATGTGCCGCGACAGGCCGGATCCGCCCTGCACCGCAAGCCCGGCCGGCTTGTTCAGCACCATGACGTCCGCATCTTCGAACAGCACCATCTTCTGCAATTCGTCGCGTGTCTTTGCCTCGGCCTCGGACAGATGAGCCGTGGTCTTCGGCGTGTCGAGCTTGAGCGGAGGGATGCGGACCTTGTCGCCTTCGCCTATGCGATCCTTGCTGTCGGCGCGCTTGCCGTTCACGCGCAACTCGCCTTTGCGGACAATGCGCTGAATGTGGGAGAATGACAGACCGGGAAAGCGTGCTTCAAGAAAGCGGTCGACGCGCATGTTGGCTTCATCGGCCGTCACCGCGACAGTCTGGACCTTTGTCGGCAGAAGCGCTGGTTCGGGTTTAGTCGGCTTTTCGGCGAAACATGCAGTGTCGGCCGGCGTACCTGCGCGCTGCGGCCTGCCCGGCCGAGTCCCCTGCCACCGCTCGCCCGATGATCGCTCAGCGACGCCACGACCTTTCCGGCTCGTCCCTTTTTCTGGACGAGCAACTTTGGCCGAATCGCTCCTGGCCGAAGCGCCTTTAACGCGTTCGCTCCCGCGACCGCCGGACTTCGCTAACGGTCGCCTGACTCGCCGGCTCATTAGTTCCTCTGGAGTTTAGTTCTTCTGCCTCGACTCAACTTTAAGCCTTAGTCATATTCGTCTGATCGAGCACGATCTTCGAAAACGGCTCCACTTTTCAAATTACACTCTGTTCACCCACAAGTGTGGGTAGCGCAGAAGCCCGGCAGCGTCACGGTGAAATCGCGAAGCATCCGATCGCTATGGGCAAGCCCCCTGCCTCTTCAGTAACACGAGGTCGATCATCGCCCCGCGCGAAAGCTTGAGTTTGTTGGCTTCGCCTGCGGCCGCACATGCGCCCGCGGCGTCGTCCGTCTGCAACCGCGCAAGTCCAAGGCTGACCCATCCATCGGCGAATTCCGGCGCGTCGCGCACGCCTTCCTCCAGGATCGTTTTTGCCTCGGCCGGACGCTTGGCCTTCAACAGCAAGCGCCCGTAATCAGCTTTCAGCGTTCGCCGCGGCTTCGGTTGTCGCAACGCAATCTTGAACAGCTCTTCGGCGTATTCGAGATCGCCGAAGCGCGCCGCCGTGATCACCGCAAAGCCTTGGTAGATCTCGCTCCGCTCAGGGGCAAGCAGCCAAGCCTGATTGAATCGTTTTGCCGCTTCTGACAGGTCACCGCGATCGATATGAGCCCAGCCCCGCTCAATAGCTGCAGCGGAAACCGCCTCGCGCGAACCCATCTCATCCGACGCCGCCAGAAAGTCGGCATCGGTCTTTTGCTGTTCGGGAGTTTTCTCCGAGAAACCATAGAACGGCTGTTCGTCAATCCGCGCCGAGAACGTCTTCTTCGTCACCGTCACGCCCGGCGCAACTTCGACCATCTCGGCGCGCGCCGCGTTCGTGATGCCAAGCAGCACCAGTGCCAACAGCCATCGGGTAATATGTCTTCGCATCGCCTGCACCTGTTTACGCCTCGCACCTTGTCGGAGCGTCATAAGCCACTCCGCTTTTTGAAACAGCCTTACGACCGTGGATCGACAGCGTGTTGACGTCGATGAAGTCGTCACGACGAGCGCTCCCGGCGCAGTTTCGCCCAGTAGTCCATGCGCTTGCGGATTTCGCGCTCGAACCCCCGATCCGGCGGATCATAGAAAGTCCGGCGGCCGAGCATCTCCGGGAAGTAATCCTGTCCGGAAAACGCATCGGGCATGTCGTGATCGTATTGGTAGCCGCCGCCGTAACCTTCGGATTTCATCAGACCGGTCGGCGCGTTGAGGATGTGCTTCGGCGGCAAGAGAGAGCCGGCGTCCTTCGCGACGCGCATCGCCGCGCCGAACGCTTTGTAGGCGGCGTTGGACTTCGGCGCGGTGGCCAGATAGATCACCGCCTGCGCGATCGCGAGTTCGCCTTCCGGTGAGCCGAGAAAATCATAGGCATCCTTGGCCGCGTTGCAGATCACCAGCGCCTGCGGATCCGCCAGCCCGATATCCTCGACTGCCATTCGCACCACGCGGCGCGCGAGAAATAACGGGTCCTCGCCGGCCTCGAGCATCCGCGCCAGATAGTACAGCGCCGCATCGGGATCGGAGCCGCGCACCGACTTGTGCAAGGCAGAAATCAAGTTGTAGTGGCCGTCGGCGGATTTGTCGTAGATCGGCGCGCGGCGCTGCAGCACGCCCTGCAACTGCTCGGCATTGAAGACCTCGCCCTCGCGCGCCGACCGCCAGACCTCCTCGACCAGCGTCAGCGCCGCGCGGCCGTCGCCGTCGGCCATGCGCACCAGCGCCGAGCGCGCCTCAGCATCGAGCGGCAACGGCTTGCCCTCGACCTGTTCGGCGCGAGCGAACAATTTCTCGATCGCCTCCCAGTCGAGCGAACGGAACACAAGCACGCGAGCCCGCGACAACAACGCCGCGTTCAGTTCGAACGATGGGTTCTCAGTGGTCGCACCGACCAAAATGACGGTTCCGTCCTCCATGACAGGCAGAAACGAATCCTGTTGCGCGCGATTGAAACGATGAACCTCATCGACGAACAGGAGCGTTCCCGTCCCCGACTCGCGGCGCGCGCGGGCGGCATCGAACGCCTTCTTCAGATCGGCGACACCGGAGAACACCGCCGACAGTTGCTCGAAATGCAGCGCGGTCGCATTCGCCAGCAGCCGCGCCACTGTCGTCTTGCCGGTCCCCGGCGGTCCCCAGAAGATGAGCGAGCCTAGCGTGCGGGTTTCCAGCATCCGGGTCAGCGCGCCGTCCAATCCAAGAATGTGATCCTGCCCGACCACGTCCGACAGCGTCTGCGGTCGCAGCTTGTCCGGCAGTGGATGCGGCGCATCACGTTCCAGACCCGCCGCGGAGAACAGGCTGTTGGAGGCGCGCTGGCGGTTCGGGCTCATCCGCCTAGCATGACTTGAATCTGCTGGCCTCCACGCATCAGCGTGATACGCCAGAGCCGCCTCGCTTCGCGAACGGCCTGTTCGAGATCGGCCGTCTTAACGATCTTCTTGTTGTTGACCGCGAGGATGATGTCGCCTTTCCTGAAGCCGACATTCGCGGCCATTCCATTGTCCGCCAATGCGATGACCACGACCCCTTCGGCACCGTAATCGAGATGAAGTTCGTCGGCCAGCGCCGGCGAGATATTCGCAACCTTGGCGCCTTGAAATGGTGATGGCGCGGTGATCGCCAACTCGTCGCGACCGGTGTCCGGCGCCGCCTCGAGCGGAACGGTAAGCTTGATCGGCCTCCCATTGCGTTGGACTTCCAATTGCGATGTGCCGCCGAGCGGACGCGTCGCAAACCGATAGTCAAACGCATTGGGGTCCTCGACAGGCTGTCCGTCGATCAAGACGATCAGGTCGGATAGTTTGAGACCGGCACGCGCCGCCGGACTTCCAACCGCAACGCTGGCCACCAGCGCACCGGCCGGCGCCTTGAGGCCGATGGTTTCGGCAATCTCCGGGGTTATCGTTTGCAGCCGCGCTCCGAGCCAGGGCCGCTGCACCGCCTTGCCACCATTCTTGGCGGATGCCACGACAACCCGCACCATGTTTGCCGGAATGGCGAAGCCGATGCCCTGCGACCCTCCGGAGCGCGAGAAAATTGCGGTGTTGATACCTGCGAGACGACCCGTGATGTCAACCAGCGCCCCACCCGAGTTTCCCGGATTGATCGCCGCATCGGTCTGGATGAAGAACTGATAGTCTGTAATTCCCACCTGCGTGCGCGCCAACGCCGAAACAATGCCGTGCGTCACAGTCTGCCCGACGCCGAATGGGTTCCCAATCGCCATGACGAGGTCTCCGACCTGCAACTCATCCGAATTCGCGAAATCGAGCGTCGGGAACTTCTCATGCACATCCTTCAGCCGCAGGACCGCAAGGTCGGTCCGCGTGTCCTTGAGCACGATCTCGGCCTCGAACTCGCGCTTGTCCGGCAGCGCGATCTTGACCTGGTCGGCACCCTCAATCACGTGATTGTTTGTCACGACAAGGCCGGACGGATCGACCATCACGCCTGAGCCGAGCGAGCGCTGCATCTGTTCCGGCTGCCCGCCCGGAACGCCAAAGAACCGGCGGAAGACCGGATCCTCGAGCAATGGATGGCGATGCTGGATCACCTTGGCGGCATAGACATTGACGACAGCCGGCGTCACCCGCTGCACGATCGGTGCATAGGAAAGCCGCAATTCGGCCTGGGAGGCCGGAACGTGGCGGTCCTGAGCATGACCAGGCGCCGGCATCGTCAGAGCGAGGAATAGCGGGGCGAACAGGCGGAACGACGTCATGAATTCACTCCCGGGGTCAGGACCGCAGATATAGGCTTCGCTAACCTTCAAGAGAAGCAAAAGACGCTTTTTTCACGTCCGCGACGTCGCGCGGATGCCAAGACAGAACGCCATGTCATCGTCTGCACGCACATGATCGTCGCGACAGCACAACCACACACATCGCGAGTCCATCACAGACGCCGCGAAGTGCCGCACAAATCGGAACCACCTGCCGCATCCCCGTAATGGAAGCCTTTTAGCGTGCGCACCTACGCGAACCGGTGTCCACTTCGCTCGAAACGCTCTCTAGGGCAGGCTCGAACCAACAAAAAAGCGGCGCCCCACGATGCGCCGCCTTTCTAAGTTTTAAAAGAGGTCGAGCTTACGCGGCTTCCGAAGCTTCCTGCACCGGCCCGGAATCCTGGCCCTTGGCATCGACGTCGCGATCGACGAACTCGATCACTGCCATCGGCGCGTTATCGCCGTATCGGAAGCCGGCCTTGATAATGCGGGTATACCCACCATGACGGTCCTTGTAGCGCGGCGCCAACACGTCGAACAGCTTCTTCACCTGATCGACGTCGCGCATCTCGCTGATCGCCTGACGGCGCTTGTCGAGGCCACCCTTCTTGCCGAGGGTCACCAGTTTTTCGACGATCGGACGTAGTTCTTTTGCCTTCGGCAGCGTGGTGACAATCTGCTCATGCTTGATAAGCGCCGCCGCCATATTGGCAAACATTGCCTTGCGATGCTCCGCGGTGCGATTGAGCTTCCGGTGAACCTTACCATGACGCATTGATGTGATCCTCAGTCTTGTCCGGTTGCGACTGCTCGGCGGTCGCGCTGCTCAGGTGGGCTGCCTGCGTTCGCCCTATTTTGGGTTTCTCTCCCCCACTCCGGGGAAGAGATCACTCAGTAATGGTCCTCGAAGCGTTTTGCCAGCTCATCTATATTTTCCGGCGGCCAGCCCGGCACTTCCATGCCGAGATGCAGACCCATCTGGGCCAGCACTTCCTTGATCTCATTCAGCGACTTGCGCCCGAAATTCGGGGTGCGCAGCATCTCCGCTTCCGACTTCTGCACCAGATCGCCGATGTAAACGATGTTGTCGTTCTTCAAGCAATTTGCGGAACGTACCGACAGCTCCAGTTCATCCACTTTCTTGAGGAAGGCAGGATTGAACGCCAGATCCGGAATGATCTCGGTGGCGACTTCCTTGCGCGGCTCCTCGAAGTTGACGAAGACATTGAGTTGATCTTGCAGAATACGCGCGGCGAAGGCCACGGCATCCTCGGGCGTCACCCCGCCATTCGTTTCGATGGTCATGGTCAGTTTGTCGTAGTCGAGAATCTGACCCTCGCGAGTGTTTTCGACCTTGTAGGATACCTTGCGCACCGGCGAATACAGGCTATCAACCGGTATCAGTCCGATCGGCGCATCCTCGGGCCGATTACGCTCGGCGGCAACATAACCCTTGCCGGAGGCAACCGTGAATTCCATGCGAATCTCGGCGCCATCGTCGAGGGTGCAGATCTGAAGGTCGGGATTAAGCACCACGATGTCGCCGACGGTCTGGATGTCACCTGCGGTGACGCTGCCGGGACCTTGCTTCTTCACGACCATGCGCTTGGGGCCTTCCCCCTGCATCTTGATCGCGATGTCCTTGATATTCAGCACGATGTCGGTGACGTCCTCGCGAACGCCCGCGATCGAGGAGAATTCGTGTAGAACGCCATCGATGTGTACCGACTGCACCGCGGCGCCTTGCAGCGAGGACAGCAGGATTCGGCGTAGCGCGTTACCGAGTGTCTGGCCAAAACCGCGCTCAAGCGGCTCGGCAATCAGGGTTGCAAAGCGCGAGGGATCGCTGCCGGGAACGACCTGCAGCTTGTTCGGCCGAATGAGCTCTTGCCAATTTTTCTGGATCGTCACTGTTTCACCCATGCCATCAACATCGCTGGCGTTGGAGGACGCGGATCAATCCGCGCAAAGATAAAAACCTCGAATTGGCGGAACAACAAACCGCCGCTGTCGAATATCAAACGCGCCGGCGCTTGCGCGGACGGCAACCGTTATGAGGAATCGTGGTCACATCGCGGATCGAGGTAACGGTGAAGCCCGCAGCCTGCAGCGCGCGCAGCGCCGATTCGCGACCCGAACCCGGACCAGCTACCTCGACCTCAAGGGTGCGCATGCCGTGCTCCTGCGCCTTCTTGGAAACATCTTCCGCCGCCACCTGCGCCGCGTAAGGGGTCGACTTGCGTGATCCCTTAAAACCCATCGTCCCGGCCGATGACCAGGCGATCGTATTGCCCTGCGCATCGGTGATGGTGATGGTGGTGTTGTTGAACGACGAATTGACATGCGCGATGCCGGACGCGATGTTCTTGCGCTCGCGGCGGCGAACGCGTGTAGCTTCCTTACCCATTGTCAGCCTTTCCTGTGATCTCAACGCCGCCGTAATGCCAGCGGCTCCACCGACGATGCGAATAGCGATCAGAATCTATTCGCTGTTCGCAATTTCCTATCCGCGCTCTTACTTTTTCTTGCCGGCAATCGACTTGGCCGGCCCCTTGCGGGTACGCGCGTTAGTATGGGTGCGCTGACCGCGCACCGGCAGTCCGCGACGATGACGCAAGCCGCGATAACAACCGAGATCCATCAGCCGCTTGATGTTGATGCCGACCTCACGGCGAAGATCGCCTTCGACGAGATAGTCGCGATCGATGACTTCCCGAATCTGAAGTACTTCCTGATCGGTCAGTTGCGAGACCCGGCGATCGACCGGAATCTTGACCTTCTCGACGATCTCGGCGGCATTCTTCTGACCAATGCCATGGATGTATTGAAGCGCGATGACGACGCGCTTGTTGGTTGGGATATTCACGCCGGCAATACGGGCCACAGACTTCTCTCCTGTTGCCGACTCGCGGTGAGCCGGCCTTTCCTTCGATATTTCAGGCGGGTATCCTCAAACACAAACACGACGCCTGACCCTCAGTTATCTTAGGGTCCGGCATCGTCTGAAACGATCCGCTGGATGCTTGTTTATTAAGGACTTGGTGGCATTTCGTCAACCGTCCCGCCACTTTTGCTCGCTCTTTCGTGACTTTTGAGCCGCCAATTTTTGCTCACCTCACCGTGCTCGTTCCCCATTCCCAAGGGCCCGCCTGGGACCATCATTTACTGGTTTTTCTCGCCTTTAGGTCGATTCTGGCCCGCTTACCACCGGCGGATGCCGAACTTTGACATCGGAACTCCCGACCGTCTCAGGACGCGGCGAATATCCCGCGTGACGTCATCGATAGCCATCATGCCGTCAACCGTCAGCAGCTTGCCGCGCTCCGAATAGTAGCGAATGAGCGGCTCGGTCAGCCCGCGGTAGCTGACCAGCCGCTTCGAGAGCACCTCCGGCCTATCATCGGCCCGCACCTGTTCCCCCCGCGCCGTCATTTCCGCGACACGGCTTTCAACGCGCTGCAGTAGCGCACTTTCGTCGACGCGAAGCTCAACCACGGCATCGAGTGCGAGATTTTTGGATTGGAGCAGACGATCCAGTGCCTCGGCCTGTGGGACGGTGCGCGGAAAGCCGTCGAGGATGAATCCCGTCTTCGCGTCCGCCTGTTCCAGCCGGTCGGAAATGATGCCGATGACGACATCGTCCGGGACCAGCCCCCCGCTCGCCATGATGTCCTTGGCCTTGAGGCCGACCGGCGTACCGGCGGCGACGGCGGCGCGCAGCATGTCGCCCGTAGAAAGCTGAATGATTCCGTAGTGATGAACCAGACGTTGCGCCTGCGTTCCTTTTCCCGCCCCCGGCGGCCCGAGAAGAATCAGTCTCATAAAGAATTGCCCCATCGCCGGGTGAACGGGCAGCCGCGCACCTGCGCTTCGATATCGGGCACACCGCAAAATACGACCTGCGCCCTTCCGGCAACTAATACGGCACCCCGGAGCAAGCGATCAATGCCTCGGACAAGAATAGCAGGAGGCAGATATGTCGCGGCGATCGTATGCGACCCCAAACGAAGAACGCCGGGGCACGAAAGCGATACGCTTGGCGGATCTGACACGCATTCCGCAAAAGTGGATACCATCATCGCAAGCAGAACACGCGCAGGTTATTGACTGAAAGCATTTCTTCTCACTGACCGATTCCGATGAGCAAGAACGCTTCACGTCATCGACGGCGGCCTCTCAACTTGGATTTTTTTATCAGGCCTTCATATTGGTGGGCCAGCAGATATCCCTGCACCTGCGACACTGTATCCATCGTGACGCTGACCACGATCAGAAGCGACGTACCGCCGAAATAGAAAGGTACCGCTGCGTAAGAAATCAAAATCTCGGGAATCAGGCAGACAACCGCGAGATAAACCGCCCCTGGCACCGTGATGCGCGAGAGCACGTAGTCGATATACTCGGCGGTCCGCTCGCCTGGCCTGATGCCCGGAATGAAGCCGCCATGCTTTTTGAGATTATCGGCTGTCTCGGTCGGATTGAAGACGATCGCGGTGTAGAAGAAGGTGAAGAACACGATCAAGGCGATGTACAGGACCAGAAACATCGGCCGGCCGTGACCGAGTTGGGTATTGATCCACTGGAACCATTCCGGTCCGCTACCCGCGTTGAAGTTCGCGACCGTCGTCGGCAACAGCAGCAGTGACGAAGCGAAAATCGGCGGGATCACACCGGAGGTATTGAGCTTCAGCGGCAGATGGGAAGACTGCCCATCAAACATCTTATTGCCGACCTGACGCTTCGGATACTGGATCAGCAACCTGCGCTGGGCGCGCTCCATGAACACAATGAAGGCAATCACCGCGACGACCATGATCAGAACGATCAGGATGATCCCTGTGGACAGCGCGCCTTGCCGGCCGAGTTCGAGCATGTTGGCGAGCGCGGACGGCAGCTCGGCGACGATACCGGCCATGATGATGAGGGAAATGCCGTTGCCGATGCCTCGCGACGTGATCTGCTCGCCGAGCCACATCAGAAACATGGTGCCGCCGGTCAATGTGATCGCGGTGGAGAGCAGGAAAAACATGCCGGGATTGGTGACGACGTTGCCTGCGCCCTGGAGACCGACGGCAATGCCGTAGGACTGGAAGAACGCCAGCACCACCGTAAGATAACGAGTGTATTGATTGATAATCTTGCGGCCAGCTTCGCCCTCCTTCTTGAGAGCCTCGAGCTTAGGCGATACCGAGGTCAACAGTTGCAGGATGATCGAGGCCGAAATGTACGGCATGATGTTCAAGGCGAAAATCGCCATGCGGTCGATACCACCGCCGGAGAACATATTGAACATCCCGAGGATGCCGCCGGCCTGGGAATTGAACACCTTTTGCCAGACCGTCGGGTCGATGCCCGGTAGCGGGATGTAGGTACCCAGCCGATAGACGAGCAACGCGCCGAGCGTGAACCAGATGCGCTTCTTCAGCTCGTCGGCTTTCGCAAACGCCGAGAAGTTTAGGTTAGCCGCCAGTTGTTCCGCTGCTGAGACCATATTCAGCCTTCTCCCGCACCAATGGTGCCGTCACGCTCCGCCAGAACGGGCCAGCCGGCAGACGCCAAACCTCTCATGGTTCCTGTCGTGCGCCAAAGCGGGCGATGACGCAGACGTTAGGCTGCCTCACCTTCGTCCTTCTTCGGCGCAAGGATTTTCACTGTGCCGCCGGCCTTCTCGACCGCCGTGATCGCGGACTTCGAGGCGCCGTGAACCTCGATAGTCAGTTTCGCCTTGATCTCGCCTCGGCCAAGCAGGCGGACGCCACCCTTGGCGCGACGCACCACGCCGGATTTCACCAGCGACTCGGCGTTAACGGTCTCCTTGGCATTGATCGACCCGGCATCAATTGCGGCCTGGAGCCGGTCAAGATTGATTTCGGCAAATTCCACCCGGAAGATATTGTTGAAGCCGCGCTTCGGCAACCGCCGGTGCAGCGGCATCTGGCCTCCCTCGAAGCCTTTGATGCGCACACCCGAGCGCGCCGTCTGTCCCTTGCCGCCACGGCCGCCGGTCTTGCCCTTTCCGGAGCCGATACCCCGGCCGATCCGCATGCGCTTCTTGCGCGAGCCTGCGTTGTCGGCGATATCGCAAAGTTTCATGGTCGCGTCCTCATCGTGTTCGTCGTGCCAGGATCGTCCCGGCCTTCCACGTCTTTTGCCGAACCCGGCGCACTCCAAGCCGTGGACCCCCGGCACAGGCCGGGCATAAATAGCAAATTATTACGTCTCGTCGATTACACGGACGATGTGTCGAACCTTCTCGATCATGCCGCGAATTTCAGGCGTATCCTGCAACTCCGCGGTCCGACCGATCTTGTTGAGCTTAAGCCCGACCAATGTCGAGCGTTGTGAGTGGTGGCGGCGGATTGCGCTGCCGGTCTGCTCGACCTTGATTGTCTTTGCGGCCTTAGCCATCGTCGTCACTCCAAATCCTGTCTTGCCCGGCGGTCGGATTGGGCAGGTGGCAACCGCCGGCCCCAGCCCGGACTCCGCTTATTCGGCAACAGCCTCCGCATCACCGCCCACACGGCGCGATTGCAGCGTGGAAACCTTGATATTGCGGCGGGCGGAAACCGAGCGCGGTGAATCCTGATGCTTCAGCGCGTCGAACGTCGCGCGAATCATATTGTAGGGATTGGACGAGCCAATCGACTTCGCCACCACGTCCTGGATGCCGAGCGTCTCAAACACCGCGCGCATCGGGCCGCCGGCGATGATGCCGGTGCCGGCTGGTGCTGCGCGCAGATAAACGCGGCCTGCGCCGTGGCGGCCTGCGATGTCGTGATGCAGCGTCCGGCCCTCGCGCAGCGCCACGCGCGTCAGATTGCGCTTTGCCGACTCCGTCGCCTTGCGGATTGCCTCCGGAACTTCGCGCGCCTTGCCGTGACCGAAGCCAACCCGGCCCTTCTGGTCGCCGATCACGACCAACGCCGCGAAACCGAAGCGCTTGCCGCCCTTGACGACCTTCGCCACACGATTGATGTGGACAAGCTTGTCAACGAACTCGCTGTCGCGCTCCTCGCGATCTCTGCTCCGTTCGCGTCCGCCGCGTTCGCGTTCACCTGCCATGGTGTTTTTCCGATCCTTGTGAGGCTTCGCCCCTGTCCTATTCGTTCGATATCAATTTCAAGACACGCATTCTTGTTGCAAAACCGGATCCCGCTTTTGCAGAATACGCGCTTAGAAGCTCAAACCGCTTTCGCGAGCGGCATCGGCCAGCGCCTTGACGCGACCGTGATAGAGATAGCCGCCGCGATCGAAGACCACTTCCTTGACGCCGTTCTTCACCGCCCGCTCCGCCAACAGTTTGCCAACCGCTTTGGCCGCTTCGATATTGGCGCCCGTGTTGCCCGTACCGCGCATCACCTTTTCGAGCGAGGACGCCGAGGCCAGCGTCTCGCCCTTCAGGTCGTCAATGACTTGGGCATATATGTGCTTCGACGAGCGGAACACCGACAGCCGCGGTCTGCCATTTGCGGTGCGACGCAACGACAGCCTCACGCGTTGCTTGCGCCGGGCATTCGTAATCTTCAGTTTCGACATGACCGGCTCCGTTACTTCTTCTTTCCTTCCTTGCGGAAGATCGTTTCGTTGGCGTACTTCACGCCCTTGCCCTTGTAAGGCTCCGGCGGACGATAGCCACGGATTTCGGCCGCGACCTGACCAACGCGCTGCGCGTCATTACCCGTGATCGTGATTTCAGTCGGCTTCGGCACAGCAATCGTAATCCCCTCGGGGACCGCGTAATTGACATCGTGGCTATAGCCGAGCGCGAGCTGCAATGACTTGCCTTGCAACGCGGCGCGATAGCCGACGCCGACGATCTCGAGCTTCTTCTCGAATCCCTTCGTGACGCCGTCGACAAGATTTGCGACTTGCGCGCGCGCTGTACCATACAGCGCCTGCGCCCGCTTGGTCTCGTATCGCGGCGCGACCTTCACCGCGCCATCCTCGAGCTTCACCTCGACATCGTCATGGACGACGAACTGAAGCTGGCCTTTCGGCCCCTTCATCTTGACGGTCTGCCCTTCGACGGTCGCAGTGACACCGGATGGCACCGTGACTGGCCTCTTGCCGATGCGTGACATGGCTTAATTCCTTCCTCAGAACACCGTGAAGAGAACTTCGCCGCCCACATTCGCGTCACGCGCGTCGTGGTCGGCCATGATTCCCTTCGGCGTCGACAGCACCGAAATCCCCAGCCCGTTGTTGACGCGCGGTAGATTTTTCACGGAGGCGTAAACACGCCGCCCCGGCTTGGAGACCCGCTCGATCTCGCGGATCACGGGTTCGCCGTCGAAATACTTCAACTCGATCTCAAGCTCGCTGCGGCCCGAGGAATGCTCGACGCTGGCGTAGCCGCGGATATAGCCCTCGCTCTTGAGGACTTCGAGCACGTTAGCTCGCATCTTGGAGCCCGGGGTCGAAACCTTGGGCTTGTTGCGCATCTGCGCATTGCGGATGCGGGTGATGAGATCGCTGATCGGATCGTGCGTGGACATCTGGCGACCCTCCTTACCAGCTCGACTTCACGAGGCCGGGAACCAGGCCTCTGGAGCCAAGCTCGCGCAGCGCGATGCGACTCAGCTTGTTCTTGCGGTAGTTCGAACGGGGACGTCCGGTCAGTTCGCAGCGGTTGCGGATACGCGTCGCCGACGAATTGCGCGGCATTTCGGCAAGCTTCAGAGTGGCTGCGAACCGTTCCTCCATCGGCTTGGTCTTGTCGGAGATGATGGCCTTCAGCCGCGCGCGCTTCGCAGCCGCGTTCCCAGCCATCCGCCTGCGCCGGTTGTTCTTCTCGATCGAACTCTTCTTTGCCATGCTTGGCTCCTTGCCTTTCCGCGTCTGAGCGCTTCTCAGCGTCTCACTGCCGGAACGGAAAATTGAATGCAGTCAGCAGCGCCCGAGCCTCGTCATCCGTCTGCGCCGTCGTGCAGACCGTGACGTCCATGCCCCAGCTCTCCCCGACCTTGTCGAAGTCGATTTCGGGGAAAATGATGTGTTCCTTGATGCCGAGCGAATAATTGCCGCGACCGTCGAAGCTCTTCGGATTGAGACCGCGGAAGTCGCGCACGCGCGGCAGCGCGACGTTTACCAGGCGGTCGATGAACTCGTACATCTTCGCCTTGCGCAGCGTCACCTTGCAGCCGATCGGCTGGTTTTCACGCAGCTTGTAGGTCGCGATTGCGACACGCGAATAGGTCACGACCGCCTTCTGGCCGGCGATCAGCGCCAGGTCACCAGCCGCCGTCTCGGCCTTTTTGCGGTCGTTCACGGCCTCGCCGATTCCCATATTGAGAACCACCTTGTCGAGACGCGGCACCTGCATGACATTGACGTAGCCGAACTCCTCGGTGAGTCTGGCGCGGATGCTCTTGTCATATTCCGCGCGCAGGCGCGGCACGTAAGCTGTTTCAGCCATCGATCTCCGCTCCCGAACGCTTGGCGACACGCACCTTGGTGCCGTCTGCCTGAATCTTGAAACCGACGCGGGTCGGCTTTCCGTCCTTGCCGACGATCGCGATGTTTGACAGGTGGACCGGCGACTCCTTCGAAATGATGCCGCCCTCCTGGTTCTGGCTCTGCTTCTGGTGGCGCTTCACCATGTTAACGCCGCGCACCAGCGCCCTGCCCTCCGCGGGGCGCACCTCGAACACCTCGCCGGTGCGACCCTTGTCGCGGCCCGACAATACGATAACCTTGTCGCCCTTCCGGATCTTGGCAGCCATCACAGCACCTCCGGCGCCAGCGATATGATTTTCATGTGGTTCTTGGCACGTAGCTCGCGCGGCACCGGCCCAAAAATGCGGGTGCCGACAGGCTCGGACTGGTTGTTGATCAGAACGGCCGCATTGCGGTCAAAACGGATCACCGAACCGTCCGCGCGGCGGATATCCTTGGATACCCGCACCACCACCGCCTTCATGACGTCGCCCTTCTTCACCTTCCCGCGCGGGATGGCTTCCTTGATCGACACGACGATGATGTCGCCCACCGTTGCATAGCGGCGCTTGGAGCCTCCAAGCACTTTGATGCACATGACACGGCGTGCGCCTGAATTATCGGCCACGTCGAGGTTGGTCTGCATCTGAATCATTGATGCACCTTGTCCTCTTTCTGATGCGCAAAATCGCGCTTAAGCAGTTTTCTTCTGTTCGCCCCGAACCACGGTCCAGCGCTTCAATTTCGAGATCGGCTTGCTTTCCTCGATCCACACCATGTCACCCGGCTTGAACTCATTGTTCTCGTCGTGCGCGTGATAGTTTTTCGAGCGGCGAATGGTCTTCTTGTAGATCGGATGGGTAAAGCGGCGATCGACACGCACCACAACCGTCTTGGCTTGCTTGTCGCTGACGACCACGCCCTGCAGCGTACGTTTTGGCATCTCGGACCCCTTATTTCTTCGCGTCGCGCTTTTGCGCGGCGATGGTCTTGATCCGTGCAATATCGCGGCGGGCTTCACGCAACCGCGAAGTGTTCTCAAGCTGTCCGGTGGCTCGCTGGAAGCGCAGATTGAACCGCTCCTTCTTCAGATTGGCGACGGCGTCGTCCATCTGGTCGGGGGTCATCGCGCGGATGTCGGCGGTCTTCATTCCTGCCATGTCGGTTACTCCGCGATGCGCGCGACGAAGCGCGTTTTGATCGGCAGCTTGGCGGCGGCGAGAGTCAGTGCTTCCTTGGCGGTCTGCGCGGCCACGCCATCGATCTCGAAAAGAACCCGGCCCGGCTTGACCCGTACCACCCACAATTCCGGCGCGCCCTTGCCTGAGCCCATGCGGACCTCGGCAGGCTTCTTCGATACGGGCACGTCCGGAAAAACGCGGATCCAAACGCGTCCCGCGCGCTTCATGTGGCGCGTCAGCGCTCGCCGCGCGGCTTCGATCTGGCGCGCCGTGATGCGCTCGGGCGCCATTGCCTTCAGGCCGAACTGGCCGAACGCAAGTGTCGCGCCCGACGACGCGACGCCGTGGATGCGGCCCTTGTGTGCCTTCCGGAACTTGGTCTTCTTCGGTTGCATCATGGCTTACGCCCTCAAACCTTCTCTCGTTCAAGCCGCGTCGCGGCGCGGACGGCTGTCGTCGCCGGCCAGGCGCTTGTCCTGAGCCATCGGATCGTGCTCGAGGATCTCGCCCTTGAATATCCAGACCTTGACGCCGCAGGTGCCGAACGTCGTGAACGCGGTAGCAACGCCGTAGTCCACATCAGCGCGCAGCGTGTGCAGCGGCACACGGCCTTCGCGATACCACTCCATGCGGGCGATTTCGGCGCCGCCGAGACGGCCCGAGCAATTGATCCGAATGCCTTCGGCGCCGAGACGCATCGCCGACTGCACGGCGCGCTTCATCGCGCGGCGGAATGCGACGCGACGCTCAAGCTGCTGCGCGATCGATTCGGCGACCAGCGTGGCATCGAGTTCCGGCTTGCGAATTTCGACGATGTTGAGGACCACGTCGGACGAGGTGATGTCAGCAACCCTTTTGCGAAGCTTATCGATATCGGCGCCCTTCTTTCCGATCACGACACCGGGGCGCGCCGAATGGATCGTCACGCGGCACTTTTTATGCGGACGCTCGATCACGATGCGGGCAACGGCCGCCTGCTTGAGTTCCTTGTGCAGGAGTTCGCGGATCTTGACATCCTCGTGCAGCAGCCTGCCGTACTCGCTCTTGCCGGCATACCAACGGGAATCCCAGGTCCGGTTGATACCCAGACGCAGCCCGATTGGATTGATCTTCTGACCCATCGTTTTCTCCCGCGCCTCTTTAAGCGCTCGCCTCGGCCTCGACCTGACGCACCACGATTGTCAGTTGCGAGAACGGTTTATAGATACGGCCCGAACGGCCACGGCCGCGCGGCGCGAAACGCTTCATCACCATGCCGTTGCCGACAAACGCCTCCGATACGATCAACTCGTCGACGTCGAGGTCGTGGTTGTTCTCCGCATTGGCGATCGCCGATTCCAGACACTTCTTTACGTCGACCGCGATCCGCTTGCGCGAAAACTGCAGGTCCGCGAGCGCCGCGGACGCCTTGCGGCCCCGGATCAGTTGCGCAACCAGGTTGAGCTTCTGCGGGCTCACCCGAAGCATCCGGGCGATCGCCTTGGCCTCGTTTTCCGGGAGGCTCCGTTCGCGCTTTGGTTTGCTCATGACTTAACCTCAAGCCCTCTTGGCTTTCTTGTCGCCCGAGTGGCCATGGAACGTACGAGTCGGCGAAAACTCACCGAACTTGTGACCGACCATCTCCTCGTTGACCGACACCGGCACGTGCTTCTGACCGTTGTAGACGCCGAACACCAAACCGACGAATTGCGGCAGAATGGTCGAACGGCGGCTCCAGATCTTGATGACGTCATGACGGCCGCTCGCCCGCGCGACATCTGCCTTCTTGAGCAGGGAGCCTTCAACAAACGGGCCTTTCCAGACTGAACGAACCATGTCCGGCTTTCCTTACTACTTCTTCCGCTTGTGGCGGCTGATGAGAATGAACTTGTTGGTCGACTTGTTTGAACGGGTCTTCTTGCCTTTGGTCGGCTTGCCCCACGGCGTCACGGGATGACGGCCACCGGAGGTACGGCCTTCGCCGCCGCCATGCGGATGGTCGATTGGGTTCATGACCACGCCGCGGTTATGCGGACGGCGACCCATCCAGCGGGTGCGGCCCGCCTTGCCGATCGAGGTGTTCATATGATCCGGATTCGATACCGCGCCGATGGCGCCGCGGCAGCGGCCGTGCACCAGACGCTGCTCGCCCGAATTCAGACGCAGGATGACATAGTCCTGATCGCGGCCGACGATCTGAGCATAGGTGCCAGCGGAACGTGCAAGCTGACCACCTTTGCCGATCTTCATCTCGACATTGTGGACGATCGTGCCGACAGGCATGTTGCCGAGCGGCATGACATTACCCGGCTTGACGTCAACATAATTCCCCGCGACGACGGTGTCGCCGACAGCCAGACGCTGCGGCGCAAGGATATAAGCCTGCTCGCCGTCCTGATACTTGATCAGCGCGATGAACGCAGTGCGGTTCGGATCATACTCGAGCCGCTCGACGACCGCCGGCACGTCCGTCTTGCCGCGCTTGAAATCGACGTTGCGATAGGCCTGCTTGTGGCCGCCGCCGCGGAACCGAACGGTGATGCGCCCAGTATTGTTGCGGCCGCCCTTGCCGCGCTTGCCCTCGGTCAGCGTCTTGACCGGCTTGCCCTTGTAAAGGGCCGAGCGATCGACCATCACCAACTGGCGCTGGCCCGGCGTCGTGGGATTGTATGTCTTAAGTGCCATAATCTATCGCCTTAAAGCCGTTTCCGCCTCAGAGTCCGGTAGTGACGTCAATGCGGTGGCCCTCTTCGAGGGTCACAACCGCGCGCTTGACATCCGACTGCGAGCCTAAGTTGCCGCGGAAGACCTTTACCTTGCCCTTGCGCACCAGCGTATTCACGCTCTTGACCTTGACGTCGAACAGTTTCTCGACCGCTTCCTTGATCTGCGGCTTGGACGCCTTGCGCGCCACCTTGAACACCACCTTGTTGTACTCGGAGGCCATCGTCGCCTTTTCGGTAATGACCGGAGCGACGATCACGTCGTAATGCTTCGCATCGATTGTCATTTGAAGCGCGCCTCCAACGCATCAACCGCCGCCTTGGTCAACACCAGCTTCTGGCGGCGCAGAATGTCGTAGACATTGATGCCCTGGATCGGCAGCACGTCGATGTTCGGAATATTGCGCACAGCGGTTGCGAACCCGGCATGAACCTGCGCGCCGTCAACGATCAGCGCACTGGTCAGACCGAGGCCGGAAAAGTGACCCATCAGAGCCTTGGTCTTGGCGTCCTTCAATTCGACGCTGTCGATGACAATCAAACCGCCGTCCTTGGCCTTCGCCGATAGAGCATGGCGCAGCGCCAGCGCGCGCACCTTCTTGGGCAGATCATGCGCATGACTACGAACGACCGGCCCGAACGCGCGGCCGCCGCCGCGGAACTGGGGCGCGCGGGCTGAACCGTGACGGGCGTTGCCGGTGCCCTTCTGCTTGAACAGCTTCTTGCCGGTACGCCAGATTTCCGCACGTCCCTTGGTCTTGCGGGTGCCCGCCTGACGCTTGGCGAGCTGCCAGTTCACGCAACGCTGAATCAGATCCTTGCGCGGCTCGAGCCCGAAGATGCCGTCCGATAGTTGAACCGAACCCGCAGCCTTGCCTTCGAGGGTGGTAATGTTCAGTTCCATGTTATGCCCCCTCCTTCTCGGCCGGGACATCCGCCGTGACTTTGTCGTCCGCAGCCTGCGCGCCGCCTGCAACCTTGAACTTGCCTGGTTGCGGCGCTTCCTTGGGCAACGGCTTCTTCACCGCGTCGCGCACCGCGATCCAGCCGCCCTTGGAGCCCGGAACGGCGCCCTCGACCAGGATCAGGCCGCGCTCGACGTCGGTCTTCACCACGCGCAAATTCAACGTTGTGATGCGGTCAACACCCATGTGACCGGGCATCTTCTTGTTCTTGAAGGTCTTGCCCGGATCCTGACGTCCGCCAGTCGAACCGATCGAACGATGCGAGACCGAAACACCGTGCGTAGCGCGCAGACCACCGAAGTTCCAGCGCTTCATGCCGCCGGCGAACCCTTTACCGACCGAGGTTCCGGTGACATCGACGAACTGGCCGACCACGAAATGGTCCGCCTGGATTTCCGCGCCGACCGGAATCAGCGCATCTTCGGACACACGGAATTCCGCAACCTTGCGCTTCGGCTCGACCTTGGCGACCGCGAACTGTCCGCGCTCCGACTTCGGCAGGTAGACCGTCTTGCGCACGCCCGACCCGAGCTGCAACGCAACGTAGCCATTCTTCTCGCCGGTCCGGTGTCCCAACACCTGACAATTGCTCAGCTTCAGCACGGTCACAGGGATATGCTCGCCGGCCTCTGTGAAGACCCGCGTCATCCCGACCTTTTGTGCGATCACTCCGGAGCGCATCGTCGTGCTTCCTGTTCTTTCTGTCCGCTAATGTGCGAACTGTTCCTAAACTTCGTTTCGACTTCCGCGTGCCCTGATCCGAAAAAACGGCGGGCTGCCGAGTTCAGAGCTTGATCTCGACGTCGACGCCTGCAGCCAGATCGAGCTTCATCAAGGCATCGACAGTCTGAGGAGTTGGATCGACGATATCGAGAAGGCGCTTGTGCGTCCGCATTTCGAACTGCTCGCGGCTTTTCTTATCGACGTGCGGCGAACGGTTGACCGTAAACTTCTCGATTCGCGTCGGCAGCGGGATCGGTCCACGGACCTGCGCACCGGTGCGTTTCGCGGTATTTACGATCTCGCGGGTCGACGTATCGAGAATCCGATGGTCGAACGCCTTGAGACGGATGCGGATATTCTGGCCGTTCATTGCCGTGTCTCTCTTTGAAAAGCGAATAGTGAGTAGTGAGTAGCGAATAGCGAAATAGAAGATGTTCTATTCGCCACTCGCTATTCGCAATTCTCTCGTTCCTTACTCGATGATGCTGGCCACGACGCCTGCTCCGACGGTACGTCCGCCCTCGCGGATGGCGAAGCGCAGCTTCTCCTCCATCGCGATCGGCACGATCAGGTGCACTTCCATCGCG
>NZ_MWPQ01000001.1 GCF_002028545.1 Nitrobacter vulgaris | reverse complement strand
CGCCGCATCGCCACCAGATATGATCGTCTCGCAATCAATTTCCTCGCAGCCGTCTGCATCGCTGCGCTGGTCAGTTACTGGTTATGAGTCCGGACCCTAGTAAGGATTCAAAACGATTCCGAGATGGTCACATGGACTCGGGACGTTCAAAAACAGTTTATCAGTAGGCGGGCTGACTTGCATTTCAACAAGCTGCTGCCTTTCAAAAAAACACACGTTTGTGCAGCCTTGGCGACGAAGCCTGCGAGGTGTTTCGTCGCGATGTCCAACAAAAAGAACATCGAGAAATACAAAAATCCGCGCCTAGACGATGACAATAAAGCCTGGATTTATTGGTTTCTGACTCGCTTGCTATTGGAACGCGTCACGGCGTTTTGCGCCCAACATGTCCCAGAAGCGCGGAAAGACCAAGACAAGCTTCGCATTATATTTTCCCGACGTGGTGACCTCACCTACAAGGATTTTACCGATTACCTTCGGAGGATGTTCTACGAGAGGGGCGCTCAGGTTTTAGGCTACAAGGAGCTTGTTTGGTCTGTCATCGATTTCGATGAAATTTATGCACACGATCATGGTGACAGAGCAGGCCTTCAACTGGCCGATGTAATCGCGGGTTCTTTTTTCCAAGCCGTTGAACTCAACCGAGGTGCTCAAGTCGAGTGCGATCCGTCCTATGCAAAGCTTCTAAAGCCACTCATGCATCATAATGGGAGACGCTGGTATCTCGGGTTTGGCGTAAAACCAATGCCGCTGCTTGGAGAAATGAACCTTACCGATCCGCAGAAGGAGCTTTTCACTTTCTACGGAGCTAATGCGAATAGTTGGAGGAAAAAGTGAGCAGGCCCCCGGCTCCTAATATGATCCTTTTGAAGGGATCATTGCCTCGCGCGATTGGAGACTCGGAGTGGTCCCGACGTTGCCTGCTCAGGTTAAACCTATAGCAGATTCATCGTTGTGAATCAATACGTTAGTAAACTATTGGTATGACTCGTTTATTCTAAGGCTTGATCCACGCCAAGCACAATCCGGCTGTTGTAGCGGAAATCAAACTTCGACACCGATCTCGCGAGGCCTACAGCGCCTCGCCTTTTAGAAGCCGTGGCATCTCGCCGGTCAGTCCCGCCGCCTGGCGGATGAACGCGTTCTTCAAAGGCGGCATTCGGTCGACCAGACCGAGGCCGATGTCGCGCACGCTGCGCAGCAGCGCCGATTCGTTCGAGAACAAAACATTGAGCGTGTTGGTGGCGAAGCCCATCGCCATGGTGTCGAAGCGCCGCCAGCGCTGATAGCGCTCGAGCACATCGGGCTGCCCCGGATCGATGCCGAGCCTGACAGCGTCGACTATGGTTTCCGCCAGCGCAGCGACATCCTTCAGTCCGAGGTTCAGGCCCTGACCCGCGATCGGGTGAATCACATGCGCCGCGTCGCCGACCAGCGCCAGCCGCTCGGCGATGAATGAGCGCGCGACGAAATAGTGAAGCGGGAATGCGCGCGGCTTGTCGAGCGCCTTGATCTCGCCGAGGTGCAGGCCGAAGCGCTGCTCCAGTTCGGCATGAAATTCTTCTTCGGCAAGCGCGACGATGCGCGCGGCATCCGCCCGCTTCTCGGTCCATACCAGCGACGAGCGTCGGCCTGTCAGCGGCAGGATCGCGAACGGCCCGGCGGGGAGAAAATGTTCTTCGGCGCGGCCCTGATGGTCGCGTTCGTGGCCGACGGTGACGACGATGCCGGACTGGTCGTACTCCCAGCCGTGGGTGGCGATTCCGGCGCGCTCGCGCAGCCTTGAACGCGCACCGTCTGCCGCCACCAGAAGGCTTGCGTCAATCGTCGAGCCGTCGGCCAGCGAGACCATGACTCCGCCCGGCCGCACGTCGTTTCCCGTCACCGCGGTCGCGCGCAACTCGACGCCCTCCGCTTCCGCACGAGACGCCAGCGCCTCGATCAGATAACGATTCTCGACCATGTGCGCGAACGGTTCGCCCGGCTCGACCTCGCCGGTAAACGTCAGAAATGTCGGACGGGTGGCGTCCTCGAGCTTGGAATCCGTGACCACCATATCGAGGATCGGCTGCGCGGTGCCGGCGACCTCGTTCCAGACCCCGAGCGTCTCGAACAGGCGGCGGCAGGCGGCAACGATCGCGGTAGCGCGCGGATCGCGGCTCGGCCGGTTTGCCAGCGCCGGATCGGCGACCACGATCGGAACTCCGGCGCCCAGCCCCTGGCGCAGCGCCAGCGCCAGCGCCAGTCCCGCGAATGCGCCGCCGCAGATGACAATGCTCTGTTGTGTCGTCATGGTACGCCTTGCTTCTGTGCTGCCGCAGTATAGCCGGTCGAAACGGGTTTCCAAACGTTGCTTCTTTAGCACCCGCTCGGCCCGTGTCGTCGTTCCAGGACGGCTAGAGGCCGCGAACCCCCGGGATTTACGGTATGACAACGCATGAGTTCATGGTGAAGGCGCCGCGATGTCCAAAAGTCTGATCGATCTGATCTCGATCCTCGATCTGGAGCCGATCGAGGAAAACCTGTTCCGCGGCAACAGCCCGAAGACGGGCTGGCAGCGGGTGTTCGGCGGGCAGGTGATCGCGCAGGCGATGGTGGCCGCGTGCCGCACCGTCGAAGGCCGCCTGCCGCATTCACTGCATTGTTATTTCATTCTGCCGGGCGACCCCGCGATCCCGATCATCTATCAGGTGGAGCGGTTGCGCGACGGCAAAAGCTACTCGACGCGGCGCGTCACCGCGATCCAGCACGGCCGCGCCATCTTCTCGCTCATGGTGTCGTTCCATGCGGAAGAGGAAGGCGCCTTCAATCATCAGGATCGGATGCCCGACGTGCCGCCGCCGGAGCAACTCTCGCCGGAGGAATTCGTCAAGCAGCCGATGTTCAAGGAGGTGCCCGAGTTCATCCGCCGTTACTATGAATCGGACAGGCCGATCGAACTGCGCCCGGTCGAACTCAACCGCTACTTCGGCGAGAAGATCGAGGACGGTCGTGTCCATGTCTGGATCCGCACCGCGTCGAGTCTGCCTGACGACCCGGCGCTGCACATGTGCGCGCTGGCCTATGCGTCGGATTTCGCCCTGCTGGATGCGGTGATGGCGCGCTACGGCCGCACGCTGTTCGATAAGCATATGATGGCGGCATCGCTCGATCATGCCATGTGGTTTCACCGCCCGTTCCGCGCTGACGAGTGGCTGCTCTATGCGCAGGATTCGCCGAATGCCCAGAACGGCCGTGGTCTCGCCCGCGGCCTGATCTTCAAGCAGGACGGCACGCTGGTCGCGTCCGTGGTGCAGGAAGGCTCGGTGCGCGAGCGGCGCTAGAGCGGGATGAGGAAAAGTGTGTGCGGTTTTCCGCCCCGCATCCCGCTTTTCAAGATGTGAGAATCGATCACGTGCATGATCTTGGATCGATTCGATCCGAAATCATCATTATCTAAGCCGCCCGCGGCGACAGTTCGATCTGCGAGATGTACCAGCGCGCGATCCAGCTGAGCACCCATGGGATCGGGATGATCAATATGCAGCCGATCGCAACCACCACCGTTCGCCACAACACCTCAAGGCCGCTGGCATTGAAGATAATCTCGCGCCGGGTGCCATCAATGTTGCGGAACATCCAGCGCGTCATCGCCGTGATGACCCATGCCCCGCCGATGATGGTGATGAGCGAGAGATGGAGCAGCACAGTCCAGCCGACGTAATGCATGGCGTCGCCCCGGAACGAAAGCTGAAGCGGCCGTCCGTTGGCGCTGATATTCGCCACGATCCATTTAATCGTCATCCACGACAGCCAGGCCTGCACCGGAATCAGGATGAACTCGATATAAGGTATACCGGTCACGCCGGAGTAGGTGCACAGCGCGCTCAACACGAATACCCACCAGATATCCATCGGCTGGCCGGTAAATCCGAGATCGGGCCGCTGCGGCACCCGTACCTGAGAGATGAACCATCGGTAGAAGCTCGTGGCCACCCAGGGTGCCGGAACGACCAGCAGGAAGCCGATGACGAAGATCAGGCTGCGCCCGAGCAACTCCCAGATGCTGAAATCCGCCGACAGCGAGTCGCCGGCACGGCCGTCACTGCCGGTCAGCGACTCGCCTCCATGCGCGGGCCCCGGCGGCATGCGCGCAGCGGCCATAGCACCGGACAGGAGGCCCGGAATATCGCCGGCTCTTTCCCAGGCGGACATGCCCTCGGTCCAGACGCGAGTGTCGGCGTTCACGGTGCCGCGGACGATGAAATCCCGCAGCCGGTCTTCGGAATACGGGCCTTGCTGGGTGTTTCCAGAGGCGAAAAACCACAGACGGTTCGGCATGAATTTCCCCAAGACGCATCGGCTCTTGCCGGTGGTCCCCTTTAGTCGCAACGACGCGAACCTGGTTCAGGCGAAAAACCGGCCCCGTCCGTGCCGAGGTCTCCACACTGTGACAAACCCTCGGCATGTTTTTCGTCCAGGCTGCAAGTTTTTTGTGCGAGTTGCACGGAAAGATGTCAGACTCAATCGTGCGGAGTCAGCTAACGTATTGTCCATTGAGCGGAAGCGTCATCATGAAATTCGTCGTCGCCGTTATTAAACCTTTCAAGCTCGACGAGGTCCGCCAAGCGCTGACCGCGATCGGGGTGCATGGCATGACCGTGACCGAGGTCAAAGGCTACGGCCGCCAGAAGGGCCATACCGAGATCTATCGCGGCGCCGAATATGTCGTAAACTTCTTGCCTAAGCTACGGATCGAGGTCGCAGTGTCGTCGGAGCTTGCGGACAAGGCGGTGGAGGTCATCACCGCGGCCGCGCGCACCGGCCAGATCGGCGACGGCAAGATCTTCGTGATTCCAATCGATCACGCCCTGCGCATTCGCACGGGCGAGACCGACAGCGACGCGCTGTGACGATGTGAACGTGTTCCCGGCGCGGCGAAGCAGCGCGAAGACCGCTGCACCACGTCGGTGACATAAGAGAATCCGAAAGTCGGGGAACAACAATGGGGGCACTTTTGCGTTGGGCAGCAGGCGCTGCGACGACAATCGTTGCAATCACGATTTTCGTAACGACAGGGACGCCGGCCTTTGCGGACAGCGCCACTTCAACTGTCAGCGCCGCCGATACCGCATGGATGATCGTCGCCACGGCCTTCGTGCTGATGATGACGATCCCGGGGCTGGCGCTGTTCTATTCGGGCATGGTGCGCAAAAAGAACGTGCTGGCGACGATGGCGCAAAGCCTCGCAGCGGTGGTGGTGATTTCGATTCTGTGGGTGGCGTTCGGTTACTCGCTGGCGTTCACAGGCGACGGGCCGTGGCTGGGATCGCCCGGCCGCATGTTTCTCGCCGGTATGAGCATGGACGCCGTCAATCCCGCGGCAAAGACCATCCCCGAAGCACTGTTCATGCTTTACCAGATGACCTTCGCGATCATCACCGTGGCGCTGGTGGCGGGCTCGGTGGCCGACCGGATGCGCTTCTCGGCCTATCTGCTGTTTTCGATCGGCTGGTTTATCTTTGTCTACATTCCGCTTGCGCATTGGGTGTGGGGCGGCGGCTTCCTCGGCGCTGCCGGCGTGCAGGATTTCGCGGGCGGGCTGGTGGTGCATCTCAGCGCCGGCGTAGGGGGGCTGGTCGCGGCGAAAGTCCTCGGTAGCCGTCACGGCTATGGTTCGGACAATTTGTCGCCCTACGATTTGTCCCTCGCTGTGATGGGCACGGGGCTTTTGTGGGTCGGCTGGTTCGGATTCAACGGCGGCTCCGCGCTGGCTGCGAATTCGCGCGCGGTGATGGCGATTATCGCCACGCATCTCGCCGCCTGCGCCGGCGCGCTGACATGGGCAGCCATCGAGTGGGCGACGCGGCGCAAGCCCTCCGTACTCGGCATGATCTCGGGCGCGGTTGCGGGTCTCGGCACGATCACGCCGGCCTCCGGCTTTGTCACGCCCCTGCAAGGCATCATCATCGGAATCGTTGCCGGACTGATCTGCTATTGGGCCTGCACCAGCCTCAAGCATCGCTTCCGCTATGACGATTCGCTCGACGTATTCGGCGTCCACGGCATTGGCGGACTGACCGGGACCCTGCTGCTCGGGGTGTTCGCGACCTCGTCGATCGGCGGCGTGCCTGGCCTGCTCGAAGGCAATCCGCGCCAGTTGCTGCTGCAGCTCTATGGCGTGGCCGTCACCCTGCTCTGGTCAGGTGCGGTGACTTACGGCCTCCTCAAGCTGGTCGGCGCTTTCGTGGCGCTACGGGTCTCCCGCGAGAACGAGCTGGAAGGTCTCGACATTTCCCAGCACGGCGAGGCGCTGCAATAGCCGCATGACGACTTCGATATGACGGCGTTTTCCTTGGCCCGGTTCTGGTTTCAGAAGCGGGGGCTTTTCTGATCGGTACCGGTGTTTCGAACCTCTCGAACGCACTCCTGATGCCTTCCCCTTGAGCAAAATATCCTGAAAGCCGGACGCTGCCTTTCTTTTGGGCAGGTGTGGTCAGGCTTTGAGCGGAGTGTTCCGTCCGATGTCGCACCGCGTGGCAGCCGAGCCAAAAAGCCTTGAATTCATAGGTCGTTAAGCAATTGGGCCGGTTTGGCACAGCATTTGATTCCCTGGTTGCGGCTGCGCCTGCGCCGCGACCCTTCCCGGCGCGGAGTCTCAGCCGAGACCGCCCGGCATGTTGCAGCCGGGCCCAGGCGGGGGCCGGACACATGAAAAAATCGTTATGGCGATCATCAAGCCCTTCAAGCTCGAAGAGGTCCGCGATGCCCTGACCGCGATCGGCGTGCACGGTCTGACAGTGACGGAAGTCAAGGGATACGGCCGCCAGAAAGGCCGTTCGGAAATCTATGCGGCGCCGAATACACCGTGAGCTTTCTGCCGAAGATCAAGGCCGAGGCCGCGGTCAATTCCGGCCTGGTCGATGCGGTCGTCGAAACCATCGACTCGGTGGCGTGAACCGGCAGGATCGGCGACGGCAAGATCTTCGTCATCAACCTCGAGCATGCGGTTCGCATCCGCACCGGCGATCTCGATGCCGCCGCGATCTGATTTCGCGCTCATCCTTCCTCAATCAGGAGTAAAGCACATGACGTTCGAACGCCCGGCCCGCGCGGGACTGGCCATCGCGGCGATACTCGCCGCAGCCGGCCTTGCGGGATTTGCCGACGTCGCGCTTGCCCAGAGCGCCGCAGCGGTCGCCCCTGCCGCGCCACCGCCGCCCAAACTGGATTCGGGCGACACCGCGTGGATGCTGACCTCCACCGCGCTCGTGCTGATGATGACGATCCCCGGCCTCGCACTGTTCTACGGCGGCATGGTGCGCAAGAAGAATGTGCTCGCCACGGTGATGCAGAGTTTCGCCATCACCTGCCTCGCCACCGTGCTCTGGATGGTGATCGGCTATAGCTGGGCCTTCACCGAGGGTACGAACTTTCTCGGCAGCGCCTCGCGCATGCTGCTGATGGGCATGGGTACGGACTCCATCGCCGCCGCCGCGCCGACGATCCCGGAATCGGTGTTCATGTGCTTCCAGATGACGTTCGCGATCATCACGCCAGCGCTGATCTGCGGCGCGATCGCGGATCGGATGAAGTTCTCGGCGATGATGTGGTTCATGGGCCTGTGGTCGCTGTTGGTCTATGCGCCAGTCGCGCACTGGGTCTGGGGCGGCGGATTCCTCGGAGGTCTCGGCGTGCTGGACTTCGCCGGCGGCACCGTGGTCCATATCAACGCCGGCGTCGCGGGCCTCGTCTGCGCGCTGGTGCTCGGCAAGCGCAAGGGTTACGGCAGCGAGAACATGGCGCCGCATAACCTGGTGCTGACCATGATCGGCGCGTCGCTCTTGTGGGTCGGCTGGTTCGGTTTCAACGCCGGTTCGGCGGTGACGGCGGGCGGGCAGGCCGGCATGGCGATGGCGGTGACCCAGATCGCAACCGCCGCCGCGGCGCTGGCCTGGATGGTCGTCGAGTGGGGCTTGCGCGGCAAGCCGAGCGCGCTCGGCATCTGCTCCGGCGCGGTCGGCGGTCTCGTCGCCATCACCCCGGCCTCCGGCTTCGTCGATCCGTGTGGCGCGCTGGTCATCGGCGCCGTCGCCGGCATCGGCTGCTACTGGGGCGCCACCGGCCTCAAGCACATGATGGGCTATGACGACAGCCTCGACGCCTTCGGCGTCCACGGCGTCGGCGGCATCATCGGCGCGCTGCTCACCGGCGTGTTCGCCCGCACCGCCATCAACAAGGCCGGCACGGGCCTGATCGACGGCAACACCCATCAGGTGATCGTCCAGATCTACGGCATCCTCGCCACGGTCGTGTACGACGCCATCGTCACCCTGATCATCCTGCTTGCCATCAAGGCGGTGATCGGTCTGCGGGTCAGCGGCGAGAACGAACGTGAAGGTCTCGACATCAGCCAGCACGGCGAGGTGGTGCAATGACGCGAGAGCACGGCTGCGGCGCTCCGAGTGGCGTCGCCGCCGTCAGGACGATGCCTCTTCCGATGAGAAATGAAGAGCCAGGGCGGCGTGCATCATCCTCGCTCGATTTACCCTCACTCGATCTTCCTAGCCTCTTCCGGCAGCATGATCGGAATGCCGTCGCGGATCGGATAGGCTAGTCTCGCCGAGCGCGAAATCAGTTCCTGCCGTTTGCCGTCGAATTCCAGCGGTCCCTTGGTGACCGGACAGACCAGAATCTCCAGAAGCTTTGGATCGACGGTATCTTCGGGACGATCGGAGGGGGGCGGCGTCATACGGGTCTCTTCGAAGGATCAAGTCGGGCGGGTGGGTTCATATGGGTTGTGGTTGAATCTGACATTCGCTTGCCGAGTTTGCCGCACGTCGGTGGCGAATGTCCAATCCACTCCACCAGTTGAGACGTTTCGTTAGCTACTGCAATCCGGGGTCGCCGCTGGTGCGTTTTTTTGCGAGGTCCATTTCGGTCACCGCGATCAAGATTTCCGCGCGCGTTTTAAGGTCAGTTGCCTCCAGCATCGCCTGCTTCTCCAACGGGCCATAGGGCGACATCATTGCTAGCGCGTTGACCAGTGCCTCGTTCGGGGCGTTCTCGATGTCGCTCCAGTCTACCTTCAAGTCGTTGACCTTGAGAAAATCGTTCAGCACCTCGAGCAGTCGTTTGCGGTCGACGGCGTCCTCGCCTTTGCGTGCGGTCAGATCATCGGCGTAAGCAAAGAAATCGACCTTGCACTGGCGATAGGGCGTCAACACCGTCGGCTCTTCCACGACCTTGAAACGCGAGACGCCGGTGAGCTCCAGGATATAACGGCCGTCGCCGGATTCGGCGAACTGCGTGATGCGCCCGACGCAGCCGACATGGAACAGCTCCGGCTTGTCCTCGCTCGCAGAATGGGCGATGTCGGGCTGGATCATGCCGATCAGACGATGGCCGTCCCGGAGCGCGTCGTCGACCATTGCGAGATAGCGCATTTCGAAGATGTTGAGCGGCATTTGGCCGCGCGGCAGCAGCAGTGCGCCGGGCAGCGGGAACACTGGTATCACTTCGGGAAGGTCACCGGGTCCGCGGTATTCGGCATTGATGGGCATGAACGAGTCCGGTGCTAGCGCGTATTCCGCAAAAGTGGATACCGGTTTTGCGATGAGAATACGCGCAAGTTATTAAGTGAGAGCATTTTCTAACGTCTAACCGGATTCCACTTAGCCGGAAAATGTTCTCACGGGCAAAGCTTGTAGCGGTCCTGCCCTGTCTTACATTCGCAGGCCGTTCGCTGAACGGACGCAAATGTGAGACCGGACCGCTTAAGAAAACAGGATCGTCGACAGGCGTTTGCGGCCCTCGACGGTGGCTTCGTCCGCGGCGCCCCACGCTTCGAAGAATTGCACGAGCTGCCTGCGGGCGGCATCATCGTTCCATTTGCGGTCGCGCCTGATGATTTCCAGCAGGTGATCGGTGGCCTCGCTGCGTTGGCCACCAGCGTTCAGTGCGGTAGCCAGGTCGAATCGCGCCTGATGATCGAGCGGGTTGGCCGCAACCTTCTGCTCGAGTTCGACGACCGGACCGAGTGAACTCGCCTGTTCGGCGAGGTCGATCATGGCCTGCACGGTTGTCACGGCGGCGTCGCCGCGCTTCGACTCCGGCACCAGCGCGAGTGTTTGCTTGGCTTTGTCGATCGCGCCGGTGGTCGCATAGCAACGCGCAAGTCCGGCGATCGCCGGAAGATTGGCGGCGTCGATACCGAGAACCTCGGCATAGACCTCGGCCGCCGTGGTCGGGTCGCCTGCGGCGAGCGCGGCTTCCGCCTCTTGCAAGATTTCCTCGATATTCGGAGTGCCGGGCGCCGCCCCCGCGCCTTGCGTCAGCTTGTCGATGAAGCTCTTGATCTGGGTCTCGGGCACAACGCCCATGAAGAAGTCCACCGGTCGCCCACCGGTAAAAGCGAACACCGCCGGAATCGACTGATTACCGGTTTGTGCCGCAAGCTGCTGAAAAATGGCAGGATGCTGGTCGATATTCATCTTCGCCAGCTTGACCTTGCCGGCGGCGGCGTGCACCGCCTTTTCCAGGATCGGGGTCAATTGGCGGCATGGTCCACACCACGGCGCCCAGAAATCGACCAGCACCGGCTGGCGCATCGATTCCTCGATGACATCCTTCATGAAGGTCTGGGTCGTCGTCTCGTTGATCAGATCCGACGCCTGCGGTGGCGGCTCGCTGCCGTGCTCGACTATGGTCACGTGATCCTCGCCTGATGTCCCCGGAAGGAGCGGTCTGCGCCGCCCCAAAGTTCACATATCCGTGCTAGCACGATCCGAACCCATAAATTGGTCCCTGCGCGGAAATATTGCAATTGGCGGGCGGGGCATCGTTCCCTCCTGGTTCTCCGATGGCTCCGGTATCGCGGCTGCCGTCCAGTGGAGGGGACTTTGGGAGAGACGACCTCATATCTGGCTGTTGCATTCGCACGCCGCATTTGGCATAGCTCTGCCCTTCGGCGGCCGTCGATCGGCTGCCTGTTTTCGGATGCGGGTGTAGCTCAGGGGTAGAGCACGACCTTGCCAAGGTCGGGGTCGAGGGTTCGAATCCCTTCGCCCGCTCCAATTTTCCCGTGTCCGCGTTCCAGTTGGCCCTCGGCAACAGGCTAACGGAACATGCCAGACCATAGGCGACAATCCCGTGCGGAACGGATTTGTCGCTGGTCCAGATGGTTCTTTGGTTCCAGCTCGAAGTGTTCGAGATCGCAGCGCACCATGCTGACGACCTGCGGGGGCGACTTTGATGCCGTTCTGACCGTCGAGGCTGGAACTAGACTCACGCGACTCAAGCATACCGAGGCCGCAGCAGGCGGTTATGAATGTTGCACTTCTTCAGGAAACGGTCGCTGCCATCGCGGTGCAACAAAGGCGGATAACCTTCGCCGGCTGCTTCGTCGCCGATACCAGGGGAAGCGTTAGCCGTTGAAAAAACTAAGAAAAGCGGAAAGTCCGGGCGGCTGCCGAAGCTCTCTGACACCAAAGAGCTGCGGGTATGTCTTCGCGATCCAGGCCGATTAACCTCGTTTTAACCGATTCCATTCATCATCAAGTTACCAAGCTTCGCCCGCGAGTCGTGAGCTTTGGTAGTCTTGGATCTAACTCCTGGGGAGGATCAATGTTTTTCTTCAAAAAATGGTCGATCGCGAAAGAAAATGCCGCGAAAGCCGCAGCGATCAGCAAGTCTCAAGCCGTCATCGAGCTCGGAATTGATGGAACGGTCATCACGGCGAACGAGAAGTTTCTCAGCATACTCGGTTACACGCTGGCGGAGGTTCGCGGAAAGCACCACGGCATGTTCGTGGAGACCGACGAACGGTCCGGCGCCGCATACCGCGACTTCTGGGCCAGGTTGAATAAGGGCGAGACCCAATCGGCCGAGTACAAACGCATCGACAATCACGGCCGGGAAGTCTGGGTTCAGGCGTCCTATATTCCGGTGCTGGATTCGAGGGGGAATCCGACAAAAGTTATCGCGCTCGCGTCCGATATCACCGCGAAAAGAATCAAGAATCTGGAAAACGCGGGTCAGGTTTCCGCCATCGAACGCGCGCAGGGAGTGGTCGAATTCAAATTGGACGGCACGATCATTACCGCGAACAGAAACTTCCTTAACGCGATGGGCTTCGCCCTTAGCGAAGTGCAGGGGAAGCATGATGGCATGTTCGTGGAGCTGTCGGAGCGGTCAGGTGCGGCCTATCGCGAACTCTGGGCCAAGCTCAATCGCGGCGAGACTCAATCGGCCGAATACAGGCGGTTTGGTAAAGGCGGGAGAGAAGTCTGGATTCTCGCGACTTACAATCCGATCGTGGACGAGACCGGAAAGCCGTTCAAGGTTGTCGCGTTCACGACTGACGTCACCAAACAGAAATTGAAGGCGGCTGAGCTGGAGGGCCAGGTCGCGGCCATCGGAAAGTCGCAGGCCGTCGCCGAATTCGGAATGGATGGAAAGATCCTGACCGCGAACGATAACTTCCTGAAAGCGTTCGGCTACTCTCTCCTCAACGAGGTCCAGGGCAATCACCATCACATGTTCGTGGAGGCCGGCGAACGATCCAGCGCCGCCTATCGCGAATTCTGGGCCAAGCTCAATCGCGGCGAGTCACAGTCAGCCGAGTATCAGCGTATCGGCAAGAACGGCAAGATCGTCTGGTTGCAGGCTTCTTATAATCCGGTCCTGGATTCGAGGGGCAAACCCACGAAGGTTATTGAAGTCGCGACCGATATCACCGCCAGGAAACTCGAGGCGCTGGAAAACGCGGATCAGCTTGCCGCCATCGAACGCGCCCAGGCAATGGCCGCATTCAAACCGGACGGTACGATTATCGCCGCCAACGACAAGTTCCTGAAGGCGATGGGTTACACCCTCGGCGACGTTCGTGGCAAGAATGACGGCATCTTCGTGGAGGCTTCGGAGCGTGCAGGTTCTGCCTATCGCGAATTCTGGGCCAAGCTCAATCGCGGCGAGGCTCAATCGGCCGAGTACAAGCGCATCGGGAAGGACGGCAAGGAAGTCTGGATCCGGGCCTCGTACATTCCGGTCCTCGACGCCAAGGGCAAGGCGATCAAGGTCATCCAATACGCCACGGTGATCGAATCTGACCGTGGCGAAGAGATGGTACAGGAGGCGCTTGTGTCGTTGGCTGATCAGGCTGAAGCGTCGAGCTTGAGCATGGAGCGGCTGGAGACCCGTCGCAAGAGCGAGAGCGTCGGTCCGTCGCCCCTCGCCCAGTTCCTGACAAGCCTTCGCGCGGGATTTAGCTCCGCGATGGCATCCTCGACGAAAGCGGTCGCCAATTTCTTGTGACGATTGGTTGATCAGGAGAACGATGGGGTTGATGGTCGATGCTTTGGCGATGACCTCGAACCCATCGTGAATGTCACAGGGATGAGTTAGCCGTTGCCAACCTTCCTCCCTCAGTTGGCAAGGCTAACTGGCCGCGATTGAGTTGACGCTAAGAGAAGCGACGCCCGCTGCGGGCGTCGTTGGCTTTCGAGAGAAGGCGGATCAACGTCGGGCGACATCGTTCCGGGAGTTGGCATGGGCCGGAAAATCGTTCTGCTCTCTGATGGCACCGGAAATTCCGCGGCGAAGGTCTGGCGCACCAACGTCTGGCGCACATTCGAAGGGCTTGATCTTTCCGGATCGGATCAGGTGGCGTTCTACGATGACGGCGTCGGCACGTCGTCGTTCAAGCCGCTCGCCGTGCTCGGCGGCGCGTTCGGCTTCGGGCTGAAACGCAACGTTATCGATATCTACAAGTTCGCCTGCCGCAACTGGCTTGACGAAAGTGACCAGATATTCGGCTTTGGCTTTAGCCGGGGCGCCTTCACCATTCGCGTGGTGATGGGGCTGATCCTTAATCAAGGACTGATTGCCGCCGCCACCGAGGAAGAACTGGATCGCAAGGCGCGCGCAGCCTATCGCGCCTATCGCCGCGAACGCTATCATACGGTCTGGCGCATCGAGCATCTGTTCAGGGCTTTGCGCGATCTGGTTTGGCGCGACGATTACGACAAGGCAGACAATCGCGTGATCCAGCGCATCCGCTTCGTTGGCGTGTGGGATACTGTCACCGCCTACGGGTTGCCGATCGACGAGATGACGCGAGGCGTCAGCCGCTTCATCTGGCCGCTGCAATTGCCCGACCACAAGCTCGATCTGACGCGGGTGATGCGGGCCTGCCAGGCGCTGTCGATCGACGAGGAGCGAACCACTTTCCATCCCGAATTGTGGGATGAGAGCGGAGCACAGTCTGCCCGGCTTCGCGGGGACGGTGAGCGCTATCTTGCCGACGAACAGGTGAGTCAGGTCTGGTTTCCTGGCGTTCATTCCAACGTCGGCGGCGGCTATCCGGACGATTCACTGGCTTATATTTCACTGGTCTGGATGCTGCGGGAAGCGCAGGCCTGCGGTTTGCGCTTCAAGTCGGATCAGGGGGCACCGCCAGCCGATCCCGACACCTTCAAGCATGCCGTCGCAATGTGCGACAAGGATGGCCGGCTCTATGATCCGCGCAAGGGTGTCGGCGGATACTATCGTTACGGGCCGCGCAAGATCGAGCTTCTCTCCAGCTACGCCTACACCAAACGGGACGTGGTGTCGGTGGCGAGACCGAAGATTCACGAGAGCGCTTTGTGCCGAATCGCAAGCCGCGCCCACGCCTATGCGCCGGTGGGGCTTCCCGCGGTCTACGATATCGCGACTTATGATGGGCGAATCGTCACGCCCGATGCGTTCGGGCTTGAAACCTCGGATCAGGCGGCGAAACGCGCCGAAGCGCAAGAGCATGTCTGGAACCAGGTGTGGAAGCGCCGCATCGTCTATTTCCTTACTGTCGGCGTTTCGCTTTGGCTCGCGCTCTACCCGCTGTTGCGCAAGCTGCCTGCCAAGGACGAGTATCTCAGCCCGGTCCGCTGGATCTCGGACATCATCCGCCTGGTCGGCGGCTTCCTGCCCGGATTCGCGCAGACCTGGATCGACGGCTACGCTCGCAGCCCGGTGCAGTTTTCACTCCTGCTCATCACCGTGATTGTGCTGATCGCCTGGAGCGCATGGCTCGCGGCCGGCATCTCTGATACGATGGGCGCGATCTGGCGGCGCGCCCCGTGCGCGCCCACCAAGGGACCGACAAACTGGATTTATCGGCTGCGTACCAGCCGCATCTACGTCGCTTTTCACGACTGGCTGAAGCGGCGCGGCGCGCCGGCCTTCTTTGCGCTGCTGTTCGTCTATCTCGGGGTCACGCTGACCAGCCACCTGCTTTACAACGCGCAGGATATCGCGGGCTTCACCTGCCGCGAAAACTCCCAAGCGAAAGCGCTAACTCGCGGCGAGGAAGCCAGCGTGACCTTCGCCACATCCGGCCTGTGCAACAACACCGGGATTTTCGTCCAAGGCAATGGCGCGCGCTATGTGGTCAAGGTGGAGACCACCGAGCCGTTCCGGGACGGCGGCATTCGGTCCCCGCTCGGCGGATTCTACTCGACCGATGCGCCGAACTGGCATCAGCAGCTGGCGCTGGTGCTCGGCGTTCCCTTGCGTCGCGAGCTAACGCGGCCGTGGTTCCGCCTGGTGTTGCGCTACGGCGCGGTTGGCGGCGAGGAGGTGTTTCTCGATCCCGATCCGGAAGACGGCACCATCGAGGCCGTGATCCGGCCGACGCGCAGCGGCGAGTTGCTTGTGTTCGTCAACGATGCGGTGCTGGGCATCCCCGGATTCTACGACGCATTCTATCGCAACAATGAAGGCTCCGCCAAACTCACAGTTAAGCGCAGATAGAGTGGCCTTCCGGATGCTCGAGCCGGATAGCCCGCCGAGGAACGTTTCGAGATGAGGATGCTCGCCGCAGGCCGGGCATGATCGGCCATCCGCTGATTCAGAAGAACTCCGCCACCGCCGCCAAAATGCGCGCGATGTCCTGTGGACGCGACAGCCGGTGGTCGCCGTCCTGAATCATGGTCAGCACCACGTCATCGCTCGGCAACCGTTCGGTCAGCGTTAAGGCGTGACGCCACGGCACGTCGAGATCCTGCGCGCCCTGCAGGATGCGCACCGGGCAGCCGGTCGAGATGCTGCGGTCAAGCAGCAGATGGCTGCGGCCCTCCTCGATCAGTTCGCGCGTGATCGGATAGGGATCGCCGTAATCGGACGGCCGCAGCCAGACACCATCAGTTTCGATGGCATGTCTGGCCTCCGGCGAAAAGGTCTTCCACATCAACTCCTCGGTAAAATCCGGCGCCGGTGCGATCAGCACGAGGCCGGTGAGCGTGGCGCGGGAGGATGCCCGTCGCGCGATCTCGCGCGCGAGCAGAAGCGCCATCCAGCCACCCATCGATGAGCCGATCACCACCTGCGGCCCCTCGCAAAAAGCGTCGAACACCGCGAGGCTTTCCTCGAGCCAGCGTCCTATGGTGCCATCGGTGAACTCGCCGCCGCTAGTCCCGTGACCGGAGTAGTCGAAGCGCACGCAGGCCAAATCGCGTTCGGCCGCCCACGAATCGAGCGCCAGCGCCTTGGTGCCCGCCATGTCGGATTTGAAGCCGCCGAGCCAGAACAGGCCCGGGGAGTCCCCGCGCCGTGCCTGCACGGCGATCCGGCGCATGGCGTCGCCGCCGCCGACCTCGATAAATTGCGCTGCCGTCTCGCTCGTCATGGCGTCCGTCCGTTTGCGTGTTTCCGGCAGTGCCGTTCCCCCATTTGAATGCCTGCTCGATGCGGAACAAGTAGCGGATCGAAATTGATCGGCGTGACCAAAATACCTCGCGTTCGATGGTTTTGCCCCGCGTTAAATTCCCCCGCTTGCCCGCAGCCGCTTATTCCTTCAAAGTAGGCGCTTCTTTCACAACATTGGAGAGCCACCCATTCGCCGTCCCAGTAGAGCGCCAATGCCCGTCGCGAAAGACGGACCGCGCACCAACGATGAAATCCGCAATGCCCAGGTTCAATTGATCGATCAGGACGGCACCAACCAAGGTACCGTGGAAACGATCGCCGCCATCAAGATGGCCATGGATGCCGGTATGGATCTGGTCGAGATTGCCCCGAACAGCAGTCCTCCCGTCTGCAAGATCATGGATTACGGGAAATACAAGTTTCAGGCCCAGAAGAAAGCCGCCGAAGCCCGCAAGAAGCAGAAGGTCGTCGAGATCAAGGAGATCAAGCTCCGTCCGATGATCGACGATCACGACTACGACGTGAAAATGAAGGCGATGCAGCGGTTCTTCGAAGAGGGCGACAAGGTCAAGATCACCCTGCGCTATCGCGGCCGCGAGATGGCTCACCAGGAGATCGGCACCAAACTGCTCGACAAGGTGAAGGCCGACGTCGCCGCCTACGCCAAGGTCGAGCAGGACGCCAGGTTCGAGGGCCGCCAGGTCGTCATGGTGCTGGCACCGCGCTGAGGCTGCGTTCATCTCTTTAAGAGTTCGACCGAAATTGGCTCGCGAGACATCTGGCGGGCCAGTTTCGACGAGCCTCTGCAAGACCTAACCCGCAAGCGGAGAGGGAGCGCGCCGTGTCTGTTCCAAGCGACTTGCCTTCAGCTATTTTTTAAGTGGGCACATCTCCCCGGGCAGCCCCTTCCGGCTGGGAATAGCGATCGTTCTTTCCCTAAATCGTTGCCAATCCGGCCATCCTCTGCCATAAGCCCGATCTTCGCCGCCCGGCTGATTCAAGGGCTGCCGTGGCGACGACCATGCCGGCGATGTCATTTCAGATATAGTCGAGCATTTTCAACGCTCTAGCGAGCATTTCGCCGCGAAAAGCGCCCCTTGGGGCGCATTTTTTCGTGGCAACAGGAGAGCCAAATGCCCAAGTTGAAGACCAAATCGGGCGCTAAAAAGCGATTCAAGGTGACCGGGACCGGCAAGGTGGTGTCCGCCCACGCCGGTAAGCGACATGGCATGATCAAGCGGACCAAGAAGCAGATTCGTCAGCTTCGCGGCACCCGCATCCTGTTCAAGACCGACGGCGACAACATCAAGAAGTACTTCTTGCCGAACGCCTGACGGCCGACCTGTTGCAATCCCGCCGCGCCAAGCGGCGTCAAATTCACCAGTCACTTTGAAGGAGATCGGTCATGGCTCGCGTCAAGCGCGGTGTGACGGCTCATGCCAAGCACAAGAAAGTCTACAAGATCACCAAGGGTTTTTCCGGCCGCCGGAAGAATACCATTCGCGCCGCGAAGGCCGCCGCCGACAAGGCCGGCCAGTACGCCTTCCGCGACCGCAAGCGCAAGAAGCGCACCTTCCGCGCCCTGTGGATCCAGCGCCTCAACGCCGCCGTCCGGCCATTCGGCATGACCTACAGCCGCTTCATCGACGGCCTGTCGAAGTCGGGCATCACGGTCGACCGCAAGGTGCTGTCGGATCTCGCCATCAACGAGCCCGCCGCGTTCCAGGCGATCGCCGAGAAGGCCAAGGCCGCGCTCGCGGCCTGAGGCTTCGCGACGGTCGGCCGTCGGGAGCGACGGATGATCGATATCAGCTATGCCCGGCGGATGGCCCGGTACAACCGCTGGCAGAACGACAACCTCTACACGGTGGCCGATGGGCTGTCGGACGGCGAACGCCGCCGCGATCGCGGCGCGTTCTTCGGCTCGATCCACGGCACGTTCAATCATCTGCTTTGGGCCGACCGCATGTGGATGAGCCGGTTCTCGGACTGGCCGAGGCCCGGGTGCGGGATCGGCCAGTCGCCGACGCTTGTTTCCGACTGGAGCGAACTCAAGCGCGAGCGTCGCGCCGCGGACGCCCGGCTGATCGAGTGGGCCGACGGTCTCGATCCGGACTGGATCAAGGCAGATCTTACCTGGTTCTCCGGCGCGACCGGGAGCAACGTGACCAAGCCGCGCTGGCAGCTCGTGATGCATCTCTTCAATCATCAGACCCATCATCGCGGGCAGGTTCACGCGATGCTGACGCAGGCGGGCGGCAAGCCGCGCGAGACCGACTTGTTCATCATGCCGGAGTAAAAGGGATGGCCGACATCGAGATTCTCGAACAGGAGCTGACCGGCGCTGTCGACAATGCAGGCGACGAAGCCGCGCTGGAGGCGGTGCGCGTCGCGGCGCTCGGCAAGAACGGCGCGGTGACGGCGTTGCTCAAGACGCTTGGCGCGATGTCTCCGGACGAACGCAAGACGCGCGGCGCTGCGATCAACATGCTGAAGGACCGGGTGGCCGCCGCCATCAACGCACGCCGCGAGGTACTGAAATCCGCTGCGCTCGACGCGCGCCTTGCGTCGGAAACGATCGACGTCACGCTGCCGCTGCGCGAGACGCCCGCGGAAGCCGGCCGCATCCATCCGCTGAGCCAGGTGTGGGACGAGGTCACCACGATCTTCGCCGACATGGGTTTCGCGGTCGCCGAAGGTCCGGATATCGAGACCGACGACTATAATTTCACGCGGCTGAATTTCCCCGAAGGCCATCCGGCGCGGGAGATGCACGACACCTTCTACTTCAACCCGAAGGAGGCAGCCGGCTCGGAGGCCGGAGAAAAGCCTTCGCGCCTCCTGCTGCGCACCCATACCTCGCCGGTGCAGGTGCGCACCATGTTGAGCAAGACACCGCCGATTCGCGTCATCTGCCCTGGCCGCACCTATCGCAGCGACTCGGATCAGACCCACACGCCGATGTTCCATCAGGTCGAGGGGCTTGTGATCGACAAGTCATCGCATCTCGGCCACCTCAAATGGATCCTGCACGAATTCTGCAAGGCCTTCTTCGAGGTCGACAACGTTAACATGCGTTTCCGTCCCTCGTTCTTCCCGTTCACTGAGCCGTCGCTGGAAGTCGATATCCAGTGCCGCCGCGACAAGAACGAGATTCGCTTCGGCGAGGGCGAGGACTGGCTGGAGATTCTCGGCTGCGGCATGGTGCATCCGAGCGTGCTGAAGCTGTGCGGCATCGATCCCGAAGTCTATCAGGGCTTCGCCTGGGGCATGGGGATCGACCGCATCGCCATGCTGAAATACGGCATCGCCGATCTGCGGCAATTGTTCGAAGGCGACGTGCGCTGGCTTACTCACTACGGCTTCAAGCCGCTTGAGATCCCGACGCTGGCGGGGGGATTGTCGTCGTGAAATTCACCCTCTCCTGGCTGAAAGAGCATCTCGACACCGACGAGCCGCTCGACAAACTCGCCGACAAGCTCACCATGATCGGGCTCGAGGTCGAGCACATCGCGGACAAATCGAAGACGTTCGCGCCGTTCACCATCGCGCGCGTGGTCTCCGCTGTGCAGCATCCGAACGCCGATCGTCTCAGGGTCTGCATGGTCGATACCGGCGAGACCAGCGACAAGGGTGAGCCTGCTTACATCCAGGTGGTGTGCGGCGCGCCGAACGCGCGCGAGGGCCTTGTCAGCGTGTTCGCGCCGCCTGGCACCCACATTCCGGGAAAGAATATCACGCTCGGCGTCGGCACCATCCGCGGCGTCGAGAGCCGCGGCATGTTGTGCTCGGCGGCCGAGCTTGAAATCTCCGAGGATCACGACGGCATCATCGAATTGCCGGCGGATGCGCCGGTCGGTGTGGGATATGCGGAATGGGCCGGACTCGGCGATCCCGTGATCGAGATCAACCTGACGCCGAACCGGCAGGATTGCACGGGCGTGCACGGCATCGCGCGCGATCTGTCCGCTGCCGACATGGGCCGCTTCAAGGACCCGACCATCAAGCCGATCAAGGGCGAATTTCCGTGTCCGGTGAAGGTGACGGTGGAGGATGCCGCGCTGTGTCCGGGTTTCGCGCTGCGCCTCGTCCGCGGGGTGAAGAACGGCCCGTCGCCGGAATGGCTGCAAAAGCGCCTGACTTCGATTGGCCTGCGCCCGATCAATGCGCTGGTCGACATCACCAACTTCATGACCTACGACCGCGGCCGCCCGCTGCACGTGTTCGACGCGAAGAAAGTACACGGCCATCTCACGATCCGTCGCGCGCGCGACGGTGAGACGCTGCTGGCGCTCGACGGCCGCACTTACACACTCGATCCGAATGTTTGCGTCATCGCCGATGACAAGGGCGTCGAATCGCTCGCCGGCATCATGGGCGGCGAGCAATCCGGCTGCGACGAGACCACCACCGATGTGCTGATCGAATCGGCGCTGTGGAGCGAGATCAATATTGCGCAGACCGGCCGCAGGCTCGGCATCAATTCAGACGCGCGCTATCGCTTCGAGCGCGGCGTCGATCCTGCTTTCATGGTGCCCGGTCTCGAAATGGCGACGCGGCTCGTGATCGAGCTTTGCGGCGGCACGCCGTCGGAGAACGTCGTTGCCGGACAGGCGCTGCCCGATGATCGCGTGATCGATTTCCCCTTGAGTGAAATCAAGCGGCTGGCGGCTATCGATGTGCCTTTGGTCGAAGTGCGGCGCATTCTCGGCCATCTCGGTTTCATGGTGGCTGGCAGCGGCCCCGTTGTGAAGGTCGCTATCCCCACCTGGCGCACTGACGTTCAGGGCAAGGCCGACATCGTCGAGGAGATCGTGCGTATCGTTGGCGTCGACAAGGTACCGATGACGCCGTTCGATCGTGGCGAGGCTCCGCGCAAACCTGTGCTGACGCCGATCCAGTCACGCACCCGACGCGCGCGGCGTGCGCTGGCGGCGCGCGGCATGGTCGAAGCCGTCAACTGGTCATTCATCGCCAAGCCGCAGGCCGAGCTATTCGGCGGCGGAAGTAAGGAACTGGCGCTCGCCAACCCAATTGCCTCGGATCTTTCCGACATGAGGCCGAGCCTGCTGCCGGGTCTCGTCGCGATCACGCAGGCCAATGCCGACCGGGGCTTTCCCGACGTCGCGCTGTTCGAGGTCGGGCAGATTTTCAGAGGCGACGGTGCGCAGGATCAATTCATGGCCGCCGCCGGGCTTCGCCGCGGCATGGCCTCGTCGGCGGGTCTCGGGAGGCACTGGTCGGGCTCGGCCACCGCGGATGCGCTTGATGTAAAGGCCGATGCGCTTGCCTTGCTGGCTGCCGCCGGTGCGCCGGCACAGGCATTGCAGATCGGCGCCGGCAGCGAATCGAAAAACTTTCCGGCATGGCTGCATCCGGGACGATCGGCTGCGATCCAGATCGGACCGCAGAACGTGCTCGGCTATTTCGGCGAACTGCATCCCCGCGTGCTCGAAGCGCTGAAGGCTGATGGTCCGCTACTCGCATTCGAGGTGATTCTCGACCGCATTCCGGAAGCCAAGCAGAAGCCGACTCGCGCAAAGCCGGTGCTGGAATTGCCGCCGTTCCAGCCTGTGGCGCGCGACTTCGCGTTCATCGTCGATCGCGTTGTGAAAACGGCCGATATCGTGCGCGCGGCGCAAAACGTGGACAGGAAGCTGATCTCGGGCGTCACGGTGTTCGATATCTACGAAGGCAAGGGCATCGATGCGGACAAGAAATCGGTTGCTATCGCGGTGACGCTGCAGCCGCGTGACAAGACGCTGACCGATCAGGAGATCGACGCGGTGGCGGCGAAGGTCGTCGCTGAAGTCGCGAAAAGAACCGGCGGCAACTTGCGCGGTTAAAGCGTTTTGACGCGAGGCGGATACCGGTTCGCATCAAGTACACTGGAACGATTACGCAGGCACAAGATCGCAGTAAGCGAATCCCTCGCGCTCGACAATGTCGCCGCGTACGACCTCGATTCGCTGCGAGAATATCGGCGCGGCAAAAACGAAAGTGTGGAACTCGCCGTTTTCGCCGCACGGATCGATTCCGGCCGGAAGGTCCTTCAGTAGCCTCTCATCGAAGTTGCGGCCGGCAAACGAACGGTCGAGCTTCGCTCGGTCGATCGAGACCAGATGCGCTTCCAGTCCGCTCGCGATCATGTCGCGCGCAAGCGCCGAAGTAGGCCGGCGCCACAATGGAAACACCGGCGTGATACCAGTGCCGGCGAGCTTTTGTTCGCGATAGGCGCGGATATCCGCGAGAAACAAATCGCCGAAGATGACATGCGTGATGCCGGACCGCTTTGCATCCGCCATCGCCCGCGTCATCCGCTCTTCATAGGCATCGTTCGGGCACGGATTGGGAATCGGCACGACGAGCGGCGGCAGTCCTGCGGACGCGAGTTGCGCGTGCAAGAGCTTTTCGCGCACGCCGTGGATCGAGACGCGGCCGAAACTGTCGTTCACCGTGGTCAGTGCGCCGACGACATCGAACGCGCCCTCGCGGCGAATCTCATGCAGGGCGAAGGCGCTGTCTTTGCCTGACGACCATGAAATCAGCGCCCTCGGTTGCGTCATCGGGGCAGCGGAAAGCCGAAGGCGTCGTTTGCGCTTCGCGACGGCGTTCGTCTGTCGTGTCGCAATGGCTTGTGCTTTGACGCTGACGGCTGTGCTGGCTCCTTGCTCGCGCCGATTTTTCGCAGCGCGGCGTCAGCCGCTCGCTCGCCGCTCTCCCATGCGCCGTTGACGGTACCCCACAGCGTCTCGTGCGCGGCATCACCGGCGAGAAACAGGTTGCCCAGCGGCTCCATCAGGATTCTCCGCGAGGGGTGGCCGCCGGGTTCTGCGGCCGACATCGCCCCGAGCGCATAGGGGTCGGCGTTCCATCTGGTCACGGCGGACTGCTTCACCCCAGCCGCAGCATCGCTACCGAATAACTTTGTCAACCACTCCGTGGCGAAGGCCGTCATCGCGCCTGCTCCTTGCGCCGACAGATCGCGACCGAAGCTGCCCGCGATATCAATCGTGCACAACGACGATCCGCCCGCGTTCGCCACGAGAAGCGCGGTCTTTCCGTCGCTGCTCTGCTCTATCATGGTTTCATTGTGTCCAAGGCCGAGCGGATTGTTGGGCAGCCACAGCGCGATGCGATCGTAGCTGCCGAGAGACAATTTCGCAGCCGCGTCGAGCGAGCGCTTCGGCAAGTCGGGCGTGAAGCGGATGTTGCCTGCGGTCAGCACATTGACGGATACGGTGATGATGACGGCGCGTGCGTCGATACGGCCCGCGGGCGTCTCGACTCCAATGGCGCGGCCTGCCCAGGTCACCCGGCTGACAGGCATCGACAAACTCACCGGTATGGCTTGGCCGAGCGTCGCGAGCAGCACGCCGAGGCCATGTTTGCAATCAATCGCGGCGTTGCGCTCAGGCGCGCTCGCCCGATCCATCACCGAGAGATCTTTCAGATCTTTTCCAGTGGCGCTGGCGCCGATCACGAAATCGATCGTCTGAGCCCAAACGTCGAGATCGCCGGGCAGCACCGAGGCGCAGGCGACGTCGATCTTCCCGCGCGCGGCCTCGCCGATGGCGCGCCGTGCGCGCACCAGCGCCGCGAGGAATTGCTCGGTTTCGCCCGCCCGCGCGTTACGCCGCCCGATGCGGATTTTCTGGCCGAGCTGGGCCGGAAACATCTCCGTACCCACGCTTCGCGCCAGCCGGATCATCGGATTGGTGTCGGGCTCAAACAGCCAGCGTGCGCCGCGATCGAACGGCGTCCCGAAAGTCCTGGTATCGGTGTGACAGCGTCCGCCGATCCTGTCTGCCGCTTCGACCACAAGCACGGTGCGATTTGCCGCCTGAATCCGTCGCGCCGCCGCGATACCTGCGGCGCCTGCGCCGATCACGACGATCTCGACATCACGCGGCAGCGGCGCGGCCGGCGCGCGGCCGATGCCCATTCCTGCCACACAGGCGGCGGATGCCGACAGGAAATCGCGGCGTGTCATTCTCATGGCATGGTTTCCAAGACTCAAATGCAGGAATGACCGGCGTGGTGGTTTTAAAAAAAATCGCTTCCCGTTTTGCATGTTCCAAAACGAACGGTCTGATTCCATGCCACCAGAGAATCGTAGATTTTCAGTGTTCTTTTCGGATCCGACGGTCTGGCAGGCTTAGGATTCGGGACACGGCGAACTTGCCGCATCAATCAGCCTGCGGCAACTGTCATGGTGAATCGATGGTTATTTCGCGATTGCAGCTATGAACCGAATTGCAACGGGTTTTGGCCATGGTAAGGAGGGAAAACCGGTCAGGTCGAAAGGCGGAGAGAGACTGCCATGGGTTTCGTGCTCGATACGGTCGGAAAATGGATTGCGGCGTACCTCCAGAAGGAGCTGCCGGGGTACGAGCCGTTCACGCCGAGCGATCCGGAGCGCGTGCGCGGCCTCATTCAGGAGGGCGACGTTCTCCTGGTCGAAGGCAATAGCCGTATTTCCGGCATCATCAAGTATCTGACGCAATCGACATGGTCGCATGCCGCGCTTTATGTCGGCCCGATCGACGGCGCCAGCGAGCCCGATGGCGAGTCGCATGTGCTGATCGAGGCCAATGTCGGCGAAGGTGTCATCTCGGCGCCGCTGTCGAAATATCTTCCGTATCACACCCGGTTGTGCCGCCCGGTCGGGCTGTCGCACGAGGATCGCGTCACGGTGTGCCGCTACGCCATCAACCGGATCGGCTTCGGCTACGACACCAAGAACATCGTCGATCTGATGCGTTACCTGTTTCCGCTGCCGGTGCCGCAGCGCTGGCGGCGGCGCATGATCGCGTTCGGGTCTGGCGATCCGACCAAGATTATCTGCTCGGCGTTGATCGCGCAGGCGTTCGGCGCGGTGCGCTATCCGATCCTGCCGAAGATCACCCGCGCCGGCAGCCGGAACGCCCGGCGCGAGATTCTGCACATTCGCGATTCCTCGCTCTATATGCCGCGAGATTTCGACATCTCGCCCTATTTTGAGATCGTCAAGCCCACGATCGTGCGGGGTTTCGATTACCTCTCGCTCCATTGGGCCGACAAGCAGAAGCCGCTCGCGGAAGTGGCGAGTGTTTTGGACCCGATTCAAGTCGGGGCGGGCTTGCCGTCGTTCGCTCCCGCGCCGGTGGAAGAGATGATCGCCGACGAAAGCTCCTCGCCGCGGCCGCGATCCGAAACGGGGGACGCGGCACATGTCCGCAGCGCGCGGGCACGACAGCAGTCCTGCGTGCCCGCCGCAACATCCGACCCGGAGAGCGTGCCGGATCCGGTCCTCAAATGGCCTCGCGAGGCAATTCCATGACCGACGCCGACATCACCGCTCCCGAACTTGCCGTCTCGCAATGGTTCAACACGGCCGAGCCCCTGACGCTGGCTGCACTGCGCGGCCGTCCGGTGCTGCTCCATGCCTTCCAGATGCTATGTCCCGGCTGTGTCGCGCACGGCACGCCGCAGACGCAGCGCGCCTATGAGTTGTTCAAGGCGACCGATCTTCAGGTGATAGGTCTGCACACGGTATTCGAACATCACGCTGCAATGACGCCGGTTTCGCTTCAGGCCTTTATTCACGAATACCGGCTGACGTTTCCGATCGGCGTCGATGCCGCGGGCGACGGCACCCCGCTGCCGGTCACTATGGACCGCTACGGAATGCAGGGTACGCCGACCAGCATCCTGATCGGCCGCAACGGCCGCATTGTTCATCACGGCTTCGGTCAGCAGAGTGACATGGCGCTTGGCGCCATGGTCGCGGCCGAACTCGCGGGCGCGCAGACCTACGCCACCTAGAGCCTTTCCGTGTCTGAAAGAATCAAAAGCGTGGTTCTACGGTTTTGATCTGACGCGTTTTACGGAAAACCGCTCCATACTTTTTCTCATCCCGCTCTTGTGCCCCGAATCCGAAGTTCGCATCTCGCTTGCAGCATTTGCGCTCCTCGAGGCGCTCATGGTCCCGTGCTCTTGCCGGCGCGGATCGCGGTGTTTATCTGAGCGCAGGATTCCTTGGGGAAACGCACCCTTATGATCGGCGCTGCTGTCAACGCCCTTACGCAGATTCTTTCGCCGCCGATGCGCGCCATCCTGTGGCGCGCGATAGGGCTCGCGCTTGTGCTGATCGTCGTGGTCTCGATCGGACTGCAGCGGCTCTTGAGCTGGCTCGCCGGATCGGGCGAACTCTGGGCGGAGACCATGCTGGGGCCGGCCTTCCACACGCCGCTCAATATTCTCGCCTGGGTCCTTTCAATTGCCGCAGGCTTGGGCATCGTGTTCGGCGCGGTGTTTCTGATGCCTGCGATCACCTCGCTGGTTGCTGGCGTGTTCGTCGACGACGTCGCGGAGATCGTCGAGCACGAGCATTATCCAGCCGACCGTTCAGGCGCGGCATTGCCGATTGGCCTTGCGATGGCCGAGGGCGTCAAGACGGCGCTGCTGACGCTGCTCGTCTATCTGATTGCGCTGCCGTTCGTGTTCGTGGGCGTGGGCGTGATCGTGTTCTTCGTTGCAACGGCGTGGTTGCTCGGCCGGGAATATTTCGAGCTTGCGGCGATGCGGTTCCGTTCACCGGCGGAGGCCAAGGCGATGCGCCGCGATAACGCCTCTACAGTGTTTGTGGCCGGCCTCGTCATCGCAGCTTTCGTGGCGATTCCGATCGTTAATCTGGCGACGCCGCTGTTCGGCATGGCCTTCATGGTCCACCTGCACAAGCGGCTGTCGGGGCCGCGACCCGAGTTAATCACGCCGGACCGGCGCAGCCGCTAGCCGGGGCCAAGTCAAACGGCCAGGTCAAACGGCACGGTTTCACGTTCCGGCGCATGATCGGAGCCGGCCATGCTTTCTTCATATTACGCCGCGATTGGTGTAGTTTGACGAGCCCAAATGTCATGCACCGGCGACGGTGTGATCGACCGCAATATTCCTTGAGGAGAAATGTCGATGTCGATGGAATCCGATGTGATCGTCGATCGCCGCAGGTTGCGCCGCAAGCTTACCTTCTGGCGCGTGGCGTCGGCTTTGATCGTGATCGGCGCTGTCGTTGCAGTCGGCGCTTACGCCACGCCTTGGGGCGGCAAGCTGACCGGCGCCTCCGCGATCCAGCGTGTCAACATCGACGGTCTGATCCGAAGCGACCAAAAGCGAGTCGAGGCGCTGGAGCGACTCGGAAAATCGAACGCACCCGCGGTCATCGTCCACATCAACTCGCCGGGCGGCACCACCGCCGGATCCGAAGAGCTTTACGACGCCCTGACGCGCCTGAAGGCCAAGAAACCGATGGTTGTGGTGGTGGAAGGGCTCGGCGCGTCGGGCGGGTATATCGCGGCGCTCGCTTCCGATCACATCGTCGCGCAGCAGACGGCGCTGGTCGGCTCGATTGGCGTGCTGTTTCAATATCCGAATATCACCGACCTTCTGAAAACTGTCGGAGTCAAGGTTGAGGAGGTGAAATCATCGCCGCTGAAGGCGGCCCCGAACGGATATGAACCGACCAGTCCGGAGGCGCGGGCCGCGATCGATGCCCTGGTGAAGGATTCCTACGCCTGGTTTCGGGGTCTGGTGCAGAACCGGCGCGGCATGGACGATGCACAGCTCGAGAAAGTCGCCGATGGGCGCGTTTTCACCGGACGGCAGGCGGTAGACCTCAAGTTGGTCGATCAGCTTGGCGACGAAAAGGCTGCGATCGCGTGGCTTGTGGCGGAAAAGAAAGTCGCGCCCGACCTGCCGGTGCGTGATTTCAAATTGTCGCCGCGTTTGACCGATCTGACGTTTATTCGTACCGCCGCTTCGGTGGCCTTTGACGCGTTGGGATTGAGCAGCATCGCTCGACAGGTCGAGCAGACCGGCATCGTGGGGGCGGCAGATCGCCTCAATCTCAACGGAATGCTGGCATTATGGCAGCCCGCACCGTCGAACTGAGGTCCGAGCCGGTCGTGAGCGGGCATTTTGCGCCGCGGGGAACCTCGGATGCTGCGATGCAAGGCATCGCGGCGGGTTTCTCTAACGGCCCGAATCGCATTTAGCGTCTTGACAGTCCTGACCATTTCCAAGGAAATGGGCTTCCCACGCACGGGCCTCAGTCTCGATGATCAAATCCGAACTCGTTCAACGCATCGCCGAACACAACCCGCACCTCTACCAGCGGGATGTGGAGAACATCGTGAACGCGATCCTCGATGAGATCGTCGCCGCTCTTGCGCGGGGCGATCGCGTCGAGTTGCGTGGTTTTGGTGCGTTTTCAGTTAAACATCGTCCTGCCCGCGCGGGCCGTAATCCGCGTACGGGAGAACACGTCCCGGTCGATCAGAAAAGTGTACCGTTTTTCAAGACCGGTAAGGAAATGCGTGAGCGGCTCAATCGCGAGAATGCGACGAGCGAAGCGAGCGCGTAGGAACGTTCAGGGGAGCGGCCCCATCAATCGGCGAGTGAACCTGTCAGCACGATTGCCGACTGACGCTGCGTCGCGAGAGAGATCATGCGCAAATTCCTCACCGGCTTGATCCTGATTCCGCTTGGTGTCCTTTTCATCGTATTCGCATTCGCCAATCGCCGATTGGTGACGGTGACGTTCGATCCCTTCGGTGGAAGTGACCCTGAGACCGGCGTCACGCTGCCGCTGTTCATTCTCATTATCGCGGTTGCGATTTTCGGCGTAGTCGCCGGGAGCACCGCGACCTGGCTCAGGCAGCGCCGCTGGCGGCATACGTCTCGCCAGTACGAGACGGATGCGCGAGAAGCGCGCGTGGAACTGGCCGATCTGCGATCCCGCTACGAGTCGCGTGAGACGTCGCGGTTGCCGGACTTGACCCGGCGGACCGGATAGCGCCTTTTGGATCGATTCGATCCAAAATCATCGTGACTGGCCGCCAGCCGCAAGGAAAAGAACGTTCAAATGGCGTTCTCGCCCGGGCGAGACAAGCCGCTTGCGACGTTGTAGAACTCCCGTCGCGCTTGATAGCGGCGATCGGCCGGCTTGCGCCGGATCATTCGAGACCATGCCCCTGATCGTCAAGATATGCGGCCTGTCCACCATTGAGACGCTTGACGCTGCTTTGCAAGCCGGCGCCGATATGGTGGGCTTCGTATTCTTTCCACCGTCGCCGCGGCATCTTGAGCTTCCGCGCGCGCGAGAACTCAGCCCGCAGGTGCGAGGCCGGGCGGGCAAGGTGGCCCTGACCGTCGACGCCGACGATGCGACGTTGAGTGGAATCATCGAGGCCATGCGGCCGGATCTGCTGCAATTGCATGGCAAGGAAACCGTTGCCCGTATCCGCGAGATCAAGCGGCTGTTCGGGCTGCCCGTGATGAAGGCGATCGGCGTTGAAACCGCCGCCGATCTTGCAGAGCTGCCGGGCTATGCCGCCGTCGCCGACCGCTTGCTGTTCGATGCGCGTCCGCCAAAGGACGCGACCCGGCCGGGCGGACTCGGCGTGCCCTTTGACTGGCGCCTTCTGGAAAATCTGTCCCTCGAAGTGCCATTCATGCTGTCGGGAGGTCTGGCCGCAGGCAATATTCACGATGCGGTGTGCATCACCCGCGCCGGCGGGGTCGATGTCTCGTCAGGCGTGGAAAGCTCGCCGGGGGTCAAGGATGCCGGAATGATCAGAGATTTCATTCGTGCCGCGCGAGCGGCGGAAACCAGTTTGCGCGGAGTGACCTCGCATGTGGAGTAGTCCCGGAGCACTACGGCAGCTGTCATGCTCGCGCAGAGCAGTCGTGGATTGCGTAACTTTGTCTGCGCCGCGGGCATCAACCTCTATCGAGATTCACAGCAAGCAAGACGTGGATGGCCGGAATAAATCCGGCCATGACGAAGGGTGAAAATGAATTCCCTCCCCAACTCCTTCCGGTCCGGCCCCGACGAACGCGGGCACTTCGGCATATTCGGCGGCCGCTTTGTGGCGGAAACGCTGATGCCGTTGATCCTCGATCTTGAGAAGGCCTATGCCGATGCCAGGGTCGACGCCTCGTTCCAGCGTGACATGGCGCGCTACCGCAAGGACTACATCGGCCGGCCGTCGCCCTTGTATTTCGCCGAGCGTCTCACCGAGCATCTTCGGGAAATTTCCGTGGCCTCGGGCCGCGCTGGCGGCGCCAAGATTTACTTGAAGCGCGAGGAGCTGAACCACACAGGTTCGCACAAGGTCAATAACGTGCTCGGCCAGATTCTGGTGGCGCGGCGCATGGGCAAGAAGCGCATCATCGCCGAGACCGGAGCCGGACAGCACGGCGTTGCCACCGCAACGCTATGCGCGCGCTTCGGCCTCGACTGCGTGGTCTATATGGGTGCGGTGGATGTGGCGCGGCAGGAGCCAAACGTCATCCGCATGGAAATGCTTGGCGCCAAAGTGGTGCCGGTGCAGTCCGGCACCCGCACGCTGAAGGACGCGCTGAACGAGGCGCTGCGCGACTGGGTGACCAACGTGCACGACACCTTCTATTGCATCGGCACGGTGGCGGGGCCGCATCCTTATCCGATGATGGTGCGCGACTTCCAGTCGATCATCGGCGACGAAACCCGCCAGCAGATGCAGGAGGCCGAGGGTCGGCTTCCGGATTCGCTGGTCGCCTGCATCGGAGGGGGTTCCAACGCGATGGGGCTATTCCATCCTTTCCTCGACGAATCCTCGGTGGAGATCTTCGGCGTCGAGGCCGCGGGCCACGGCCTCGATAAGCTGCATGCGGCTTCGCTCACAGGTGGACGGCCGGGCGTGCTGCACGGCAACCGCACCTATCTCTTGATGAATGACGACGGCCAGATCCAGGACGCGCATTCCATTTCCGCGGGGCTGGATTATCCCGGCATCGGTCCGGAGCATTCGTGGCTGCACGAGACCGGCCGTGTCACATATCTGTCTGCGACCGACGAGGAGGCCCTGGCGGCGTTTCAGCTGCTCACGCGGCTGGAGGGCATCATCCCGGCGCTGGAATCGTCGCATGCGATCGCGCGGGTCATCGAACTCGCACCCGAGCGACCGAAGGATCATCTGATGGTGGTCAATCTCTCGGGCCGCGGCGACAAGGACGTGCCGCAGGTCGGCGATATTCTGAAGGGCAGGAAGAAGTGACCACCCGTATCGACACGCGCTTTGCCGAGTTGCGGAAGCAGGACCGCTCGGCCTTCGTCACCTTTCTGATGGCGGGCGATCCGGACCCCGTGACCTCGCTCGCCATTATCAAGGCGCTGCCCAAGGCCGGCGCGGATATCATCGAAATCGGAATGCCCTTCACCGATCCGATGGCGGATGGTCGGGTCATCCAGGCTGCGGGCCTGCGGGCGCTGAAGGCGGGCATGACGCTGACCAAGACCCTCCAGATGATCCGCGATTTCCGGAAAGACGACGATTCGACGCCGATCGTGCTGATGGGTTACTACAATCCTATCTACATCTACGGCGTCGAGAAATTTCTTGACGATGCGAAGGCAGCTGGCATCGACGGTCTGATCGTCGTCGATCTGCCGCCGGAGGAAGACTCCGAATTGTGCATTCCGGCGATGAAAGCCGGGTTGAACTTCATTCGCCTCGCAACGCCAACGACTGACGACAAGCGGTTGCCGGCGGTGCTCGCGAATACGTCCGGCTTCGTGTACTACGTCTCGATCACCGGGATCACCGGCAGCGCGGCGGCGAATTCGGCGGCTGTCGGCGAGGCAGTCGGGCGCATCAAGCGCCATACGAGCCTGCCGGTCTGCGTCGGCTTCGGCATCCGCACCCCGGATGCGGCCCGCGGCATCGCCGAACGCTCCGACGGCGCGGTGGTCGGCTCGGCGCTGGTGGATGTGCTCAGCGGCAGCCTTGACGCCGAAGGCAAGGCGACGGCCGAAACGGTCAACGCGGTCGCTGGTCTCGCAGCGTCGCTGGCCGAGGGCGTACGGTCCGCCAAAAGCGGGTGAGGAAAGGTGTGTAGGGATTTTCGGCGTCGTCCCTCTATAAGAATTGGGACGGAAGGCCCGGGCATACCGGTTTCAACACTCCCTTGCAGAAGAGGGACCCAAGCCGCATCTATGCGCGAGAAGGCCGAGAGGGGTCGCTCCTTCGCGTTATTTAAGCTATAGCGTTTTCGAGCGACGTGGATACCGGTTCGTGTAAAGAAAGCGTGTCAAAACAACAATCTAGAGCTTCTGATTCAATCAGAGCAAAATGCTCTAGAAAACTCCGGCGGAGCGCCCCTTTGCCTTGCGCCGGCCGCTGCCGCACCGGGGGTATTGCTGCTCGCTTATGGAGCGTCTTCGATGAATTGGTTGACTAACGTCGTCCGGCCGAAAATCCGCAATATCCTCAAGCGGGAGACGCCGGATAATCTCTGGATCAAGTGTCCCGACACCGGGCAGCTCGTGTTCTACAAGGACGTCGAGAGCAACCAGTTCGTCATCCCCGGATCGAACTATCACATGCGCATGAGCGCGGATGCGCGGCTGAGCTCGATCTTCGATAACGAGACCTGGTACGATGTGGCATTGCCGGAGGTGCCTGCAGATCCGCTGAAGTTCCGCGACGAGCGCAAGTATGTCGACCGCATCAAGGACGCCCGCGCCAAGACCGGGCTCCATGATTCCGTGAAGGTCGGGTTCGGCAAGCTGGAAGGCTCCGCCGTCGTGGTCGCGGTGCAGGACTTCGATTTCATGGGCGGCTCGCTCGGCATGGCGGCGGGCGAGGCGATCGTGCGAGGTCTCGAACTCGCGGTCGAAAAACAATGCCCCTTCATCGTGTTCGCGGCGTCGGGCGGCGCGCGGATGCAGGAAGGCGTGCTGTCGTTGATGCAGCTGCCCCGCACCACGGTCGCGGTACAGATGCTGCGTGAGGCGTGCCAGCCCTATATCGTGGTGCTGACGAATCCGACCACCGGCGGCGTCACGGCCTCCTATGCGATGCTTGGGGACGTTCAGATCGCGGAGCCCGGCGCGCTGATCGGCTTCGCCGGAGCCCGCGTCATCGAGCAGACCATACGCGAGAAACTGCCGGAGGGTTTTCAGCGTGCCGAATATTTGCGCGACCACGGCATGATCGACATGGTGGTGCATCGTCACGAGCTGCGGCCGACGCTGGCGCGGCTGTGCCGGCTGTTGACCAAGGCGCCGGAAACGATCGAGACGGCGCCAGAACCAGCTTCTCTTGTCCAGCCGGATGAGCCGGCCGAACCGGCTGCCGTTCCGGAGGCTCCGCCGGCGACGCCAGCCGCACCTCCGGCGTGAGCGCCGTTCCGCCCCGCCAAGCGCCGCTCGACGACGTTGTTGCGGGGATCTCGAAGCTGCATCCGAAAAAGATCGATCTCACGCTCGGCCGGATGTGGCGCATCCTCGACCGGCTCGATCATCCCGAACGCAAGCTGCCGCCGGTCATTCATGTCGCCGGCACCAACGGCAAGGGCTCGACCATTGCCTACCTGCGCGCGATTCTCGAGGCTGCAGGTTTGCGCGTGCACGTCTTTACCTCGCCCTACCTGGTGCGGATCAACGAATGCGTGCGGCTGGCCGGAACGCTGGTGGCCGATGACCCATTGCGTGACGCGCTGCTTGAATGCGAGCGTGCTAATGGCGGCGATCCGCTCACTCTTTTCGAGATGAAGACGGCGGCGGCCTTTCTGCTGTTTGCGAAAAATCCCGCCGACGTGCTGCTGCTCGAGGTCGGCCTCGGTGGCCGGCTCGATAGCACCAACGTCGTCGAAACGCCGCTGGCGAGCGTTATCACGCCGGTCGGCATCGATCATGTTGAGTTTCTCGGCGGCACGCTGATGCAGATTGCCGGCGAGAAAGCCGGCATCATCAAGCGTGGCGTGCCGGTGATCTCCGCCGAACAATTGCCGGAGGCGCAGGCTGTGATCGAGCAGCGGGCGAAGCAGATGCGCAGCCCGCTGCACGCCGCCGGCCAGGACTGGCACGTCCACGTGGAACACGGGCGACTGGTCTATCAGGACGAACGCGGTCTGCTCGACCTCGCCGCCCCTCGGCTGTTCGGCCGGCATCAGTTCGACAATGCAGGCCTTGCGATCGCGACGCTGCGGGCGCAGGACCGGTTCAGCATCGAGACAACGGCGTTCGAGCGCGGCGTTACCGGCGCGGAATGGCCGGCGCGGATGCAGCGGCTGACATCCGGCCGGATCGTGGATCAGGCGCCACGCGACGCCGAGCTTTGGCTCGACGGCGGCCACAACGCCGATGGCGGACGGGTAGCGGCGGCGGCGCTCGGCGATCTTGAGGAGCGGCTGTCGCGTCCGCTGGTGGTGATAACAGGCATGATGGGCAACAAGGACGCGCAGGGCTTTCTCGCCAACTTCGCCGGCCTAACGCGCCATGTCATTGCCGTGCCGATTCCGAACATGGAGAATGCGATGCCTCCGGAGGTCCTGGCGGAAGCGGTCCGCGCGCTCGATATGCGCGCCGAAACCGCGGTGAGCGTCGGGGCCGCGCTGCAATCGGTCGCGCGTCTCGCCTACGAAATTCCGCCGCGCATTCTGATCGCCGGATCGCTGTATCTCGCCGGCCACGTGCTGGCGGAGAACGGCACGCCGCCGAACTAAAGTTTATTGAATTCGGGCTGGATCGAACCCACCGTCATTGCGAGCGGAGCGAAGCAATTCAGGACAAAGTAAGAGCTGGATTGCTTCGTCGCTTACGCTCCTCGCAATGACGCCGACAAAACACCTACTCCCGCAAGGGGAGAAGGACGGCGAACGCACCCAAACAAAACGGCCGGCGCTGAGCCGGCCGTTTGCGGGATTCGGTGCGAAAAGATCAGACTGTGGCAGTGATCCACTGCTCAAGTTTTTGCTTCGGTGCGGCGCCGACCTGACGCGAGGCCAGCTCGCCGTCCTTGAAAATCATCAAGGTGGGAATCGACATCACGCCGTATTTCGAGGCCGTCCTCGGGCTCTCGTCGACGTTCAGCTTCACGATCTTGACCTTGCTGCCCATCGCGCTGGAGATTTCGTCCAGAACCGGGCCGATCATGCGGCAAGGGCCGCACCACTCCGCCCAGAAATCCACCACGACCGGGCCAGTCGCCTTGAGCACTTCCGCTTCGAAATTGGCGTCCGAAACCTTGCCAACAGCCATGGAATACCTCGTTGTGTCGATGAGATCGTGCGCTACGAACGAATGCACGTGAAACTGCGATCAAGGTAAGAAGGCGATCTTCCCGGGTCAAGGTTTCTCACACCGAGATGATCGCTTCCAGGCCAGCATCCAGCGCCGCGGCTGAAATCTCCATCATTTCAAGCGCCTCGGTCCAGAGCAGCGCCGCCTTGACAGGCAGTTCCGGGTACAGGCTTGCAAGCACCGCGCGATAGAGCGCGAGCTGGCGGATATAGGCCGGCGGTACGCCGGCAACGTTCGGGGGTGGTGCGTGGCCGGTCTTGTAGTCGACGACCAAAATTCCGTCGGGAGTTACCACGAGACGATCGATCTGACCGGATACCAGCACGGGATCGCCCCGCCGAGTGGTCAGCCGCCCGGCAATCGCGACCTCAGCCCGGCTGCCCGCGGCGAACACGGGCGCAAACCTCGCATCATCGAGCACCGCCATGACCTGCGCCGCCAGCGCATCGCGTTCGGCGGCGCTCCAGTCGTTCGCGTTGCGCGCGAGATAGGAAAGTGCCGTGTCTCGACGGCGATCTGGCGGCAAGTCCGGCAGGGATTGCAGGAGGCGATGCACCAGCGTGCCCCGCAGTCGCGCGCGGTGGCGCTGATCCGGGAAGGCGCTGGCCGGCAAGCGAAGATGTATGGCCTCGTCAGTATCCGAGGGCTGTAGCGGTCGGCTCGCTGGCGGTTCCGGCGTGGCCATGCGGTGCAGCCAGGGCGGCGGCAACCTGATCTCGGCGACGGTGGCGGCCGGCAGCGCCGGACGTGTGTCATCCGATGTTTCCCCCGGCCGGGCGAAACGCTTAACCTTGCCGGCGGCGGTTTCGAACTCGTGCATCGCAAGGCCGGAATTGCCCAGACCTGTCTCGATCAGGTCGTACCAGGAGAACTTTCGGACATCTTTGCGGTTTCCCGGTTTGCAGCCGCCGACGATCAGGCGGTCGGCCGCGCGCGTCATCGCGACGTAAAGCAGACGGCGATATTCGTGCTCGGTTTCCGTGGTCATGGCCGCGCGAGCTTGCGCCACGCAAGGCGGATCCTCTGCCTTCTTGCCGGCCCAGATCGTCACGCCGGCAACGCCGGCGGGAGCATTGCCGCGCGCCATACGAATCAAGCTGAGACGCTCGGTGTCGGCTGGCGATGTCGAAGTGTCGGCGAGAAACACCACCGAGGCTTCGAGTCCTTTCGCGCCATGCACGGTCATCACGCGCACTTCGTCGCGCGAAATTTCCATGTCGCGCTTCACCTCGGTATCCGCAGCGCGCAACCACGCCATGAAGCCTTGCAGCGACGCGGGGGCCTTGCGCTCATAGGTCAGCGCCAGTTCAAGAAACTCATCGAGCGCATCATTGGCTTCATGGCCAAGCCGGCGCAGGATGCGCCGTCGTCCGCCATCGATCTCTCCCTGGCCGCCCAGGAGCCACGCGAAAAACGCGAACGGCGTCTCGCGTGTGGCGCGACTTTCGCACCGCTTGAGGCGCTCGAGTGCGTCACGGAGTTTATCGTTCGTTGGCGCATGCTCGGCGAGTGCGTCGCGCAGCGAGCCTTTGCGCTGCCATGCCAGCGTGAACAGGTCGTCGTCGTCGAGGCCGAACAGCGGGCTTTTCAGCGCCACTGCAAGCGCCAGATCGTCCCGCGGCAGCAGCAGCGCATCCGCAAGATTCATCAGGTCGATGATCGCGATGTGCTCGGTCAGCTTGAGGCGGTCGGCGCCGGCCACGGGAATGCCGGACTGCTTCAGCGCCTGGATGACGGCGTCAAAGGTGTTACCGCGTCGCCGCACCAGCACCAGGATATCGCCATAGCCGAGCGGACGACGATTGCCCAGATGCCCGGTCATGGTGCCTTGCGTGATCAGCGTCTTGATCTCGGCCCGGATGCGCCGTGCAAGTTTGACCTCGGGGCTGGTTGAGGTGACCTGATCGAACGGCGCGCGCCAGCCCTCGATCTCCTCGCGCTGGTCGCGCTCCTCCAGATTCCAGAGATCGACGATGCCGGGTGCGGCGTCCGCCAGCGATTCATGCACGGGATGTGCGCCGACCGCATGGATGCTGGAATAGATATTCGGATCGCGGAACACATGGTCGACCGACTCGAGGATCGTTTTTCCGGATCGGAATGAGTAGATGAAATCCTCCTTGCGAAACGGGAGCTCGGCATCGCGGAATTTCTGCTCCAGCTTGCGCCGCCGCTCGTCGAATTCGCGCGGGGCCGCGCCCTGGAACGAGAAAATCGACTGTTTCTCGTCGCCGACCGCGAACACGGTTCGCTTGACGCCTTCGCGCGCGCCTTCACCGGTGGTGAACTCCGCGATGATGCGCTCGACAATGTCCCATTGCTTTGGACTCGTATCTTGCGCCTCGTCGATCAGCACGTGATCCACGCCGCGATCGAGCTTGTAGTGGACCCATCCCGGCGATGTCTGCTCCAGCATCCGAAGCGTCTTGTCGATCAGGTCGTCGTAATCAAGAAGGCCGCGCTCGTGCTTCTCGCGCTGGTAGTTGGAGGCGACTGCGGTCGCGATGATCAGCAGGGATTGCGTGCGGTCGCGGATGTTGATGGCGCGTCGGCGTTCGAGCAGCGCGATCACACGGGTGCACTCGCGATCGAGCATTTCAGCGATGTCGGGCCGGACATCGCTGATCTTCTTTGTAACGAAGGATTTGCGCCGGCCGCCATCACCGGTCAGGAAGACGTCGAGATAGCGATCGGCTTGCGCGGCATCTCCCACCATGACGTGCGCCTCGCAAAGGCGGTTCGCCTGGTCGATGTCGGATTTATTGCCTGTCTTCAGAATCGCGGCGAGCGATTTCCATTCCGACCTCGGCAGGTTCGGCCCGTCGACGATCTCGCGCTCGATATCCTCGACGCGCTCGGCTGGATCGACACCGAGCGCATCGGCAACATCCCGGATCGTCTGCTCGATGCCACGGTCTTCGGTCCGGACCATGACGTGATCGCGGCTGAGACAGGCCTGGTTGACGACGTCCCGCAGTGTCGAGTCAGCGGCCGCCCCCATGGCGTATCGCAGCGCTCGCCCGGCCGGACTGTCAGGATTTTGCGAAGCGTCAAGCATGATACGGATGCTCGCGCGCTCCATGATCTCGGTCTGGTCGCGCTCGTCGAGCACGGTGAAGCGCGCCGGCACCTGCGCCTCGAACGGAAACTGCTGCAACAGCCGCGTGCACAGCGCGTGAATGGTCTGCACCTTCAGGCCGCCCGGCGTTTCCAGCGCGGATGCAAACAGTTTGCGCGCCCGTTCTCGCCATTTCACGTCAGGCTGCGCGATACCGACGCCGCGCAGCGCTGCGTCCAGCGCCTCATCGTCGAGCGTGACCCAGTGACCCAGCGTTGAAAACACCCGCTCCGCCATGTTCGCGGCGGCGGCCTTGGTGAAGGTGATGCAGAGGATGCGCGCCGGGGGAACGTCGTTGAGCAACAGGCGGATCACGCGCTGCACCAGCACGTGAGTCTTGCCCGATCCGGCATTGGCGGACACGAACACCGAGGTTGCCGGATCGGACGCACGCTGCTGGCGCGCGCTGGCGTCGGGATGAACGGAGCGGGATGCCTTCACCATTCCTCTAACCCCAGCCCGCCCGCAGCCGACCATTCCTTGACCCGTGCGAGATCGTCATAGGCACCGTAGCGTGTTTTCCACATCGGCAGGTCGAGCGATACATAGCCCTGTTGCTCGTCGTCGAAAGCGCGGATCAGCGCCGTGAGTTCTTGAAGAGCGCGATCGGCTGCCTCATCCGGCGATTGTTTGTCGGTCTTGCTGTTGTTGAGATCGACCTGACGTGGCTCGCCGGGTGGGTTGTTGCCGCTAAGCCGGACATACATCAGCTCGCTGACCGGTGCGCCGGGGGGAATGCCCGCGAAACCGCCCTTGCGCAGGATCGCGGATTCCAGCGTGAGCTGTGGCGACAAGCCGAGCCGCACCTGCTTATTGCTCGGCGGGCTGCCGGTCTTGTAGTCGAGAACGGCAAAGCGGCCGTCGATGAGATGCTCGATGCGGTCGGCGCGCGCCGACAGAATAAAGTTGCGATCACCGTCGATCGGGATCTCGATCTTGCCGCTAACCTCGGCGTCGATCTTCACGAGTTGCGTTCGTCGCGACGCTTCCCATTCCGCGAACCACGCCGCGATGCGCTGGAAGCGTGGCCACCACAGCGCGCGCGCCTCTGGCCGCTGCATGAGCGGCGCGAAACGGCTTTCTCCGATGGCGCGCAACACGTCCTGCGCATCGTCGGGCAGGTTTGCCGGATGCAGCTTTGTGAAATCGCCGAGCGCGTCATGAATCGCCGAGCCGCGGTCCGCCGCCGACAGTGGCATGTCAACGGCATCGAGCGGCAAGAGCTTCAGAATGTATTTGGCATAGATGGTGTAGGGATCGCGCAGCCAGTCCTCGATCGCAGTCACGGACAAGTGCGTCGGCCGCGCCACACGCGGCGGCTTTGGTTCGGGTTTCGCGACCGGCGTAACCTCGTCGGGCCGATCGAGCACTTCCGCATATTGAATGTATCGCGCTCCCGCCTGTTTCGCAGCCGTCCAGCGTGCCGTGCCGGCGACGGCTTCGAGCCGATGCAGGAAACGGGATGCAACCGCCGGCGCGCCGCCGGCTTTGGCGGCGTGGCTGAGGATGACATCCTCGGCACCGAGAAGCTGAGTGAAATCGTGCGCGGAAAGTCCGATGCGCCGTTCCGGAAGATCGAGCCCGAGTTCGTGTCGCATCGGCCGGCTGAGCCAGGGATCGGTCGGCGGCGCGGGCGGCCATACGCCCTCATTGAGTCCGCCGAGAATGATGCGGTCGCATTGAGTGAGACGCGCCTCCAGCGGCCCATAGATGCGCAGGCTCGCCGTGGTCGTCTGCGGCCGGCGCACGACGCGGTCGCCGAACGCGGCCTCGAACGTTTCCGGATAATCCGCGATCTTGACCGTCAAACCGCTGCGGTCACCCGCCTCGCGCAAATCGTCGAACGCCTCGGCGAGCGCACGGCCATGCTGGCCGTCGAATGCGACGGCAACGCCTTGATCGTCATGCGACATTGCTTCGACTACCTGGCGATGCTGCGAGGCGAGAATGGTGAAGTCCGCCGACCTTGATGCGCCATCGCTTTCGAGCGGCGTAAGTGCCTTCTGCAAGGCCGTGATCAGGGCGCGGGCTTCGTCAAGATGATGTGGCTTCAGCGCGGCGCGGGGCTCGCTGCGATGCAGAGAAGAATTCTCGCCGCGATCGAGCTTGTCGCGTTCGCCGCAGAATTGCGCAAACTCATCCGCGAGTCCCTTGCTGCCCGGCGGCGGCCGGGTGCCGCGCAGGATCGCAAGCTCCAGTGTTGTGATTGCGCGCGCCCATCCTCCAGTGGAGCGACCGAGCCGGCACAGCGGATGCTTCAGCAGGGCCAGCAGGGTCGGCGGCTCCAGGCCGTTGCACGCCGTCTCGGCGACCAACCGTGCGAATATTCCCGCAGATGTGTCCATCAGCGGGTCACCGCCCGAATCGTCAAAGGCGAGATTCCAGCGGCCGAGCGCCGCCATCACCCGGCGCGCCAACGCTCGGTCGAACGTCACAAGCGCCGCGGTCCTGTTCAGGTCGCGAGCCTCGCGCATGGCAACAGCGATGCTGAGCGCTTCCATTTCCGGATTGGCGGCGGTGATTACTGCGAGGCTTTGCAGTCCGGCCGCGATCTTCTCGGCGACCTCGGGCTCGGCAAGCCGGGTGTGCCATTGCGCGGTCGCCTCCGCCGGCCGCATTGCCTCGGACGCCAGCATCTCGCGCCCGTATGGCGCAGGGGAGCCAAGCGCTCTCACGTCGCGTCGCGCGATGCCGAACCGCGTGAGCAGGCCGTGCAGCGCGAACTGTGGATGACCGGCGGCGGGCGGCGTGATGAATGCGCCGCTTTTATCCTTGCGGCCGCCAATCAGTTGCCATGCGTCTTCGTCGAGGTCGGTATCCAGTCCCGGCAGCACCACCGCGCCTTGCGGCAGAGTTGCAATGATATGCAGCAGTTTTGCAGTCGATGGCATCGAACCGGTGGAGCCGGCCGCGATCACGGGTCCCGCATGATGGGTGAGGAGACGCGCGGCCTCGGCTTCGATCAGGCGATCGCGCCGCGCCACCGGTTCGATCCGCTCCTTTTCCTGAAGATGATCCGGCCAATAGTTTCGCGCGATCTTCAGGAAATCGAGCGTGAGCTGCCAATAGCGGTCGAGCGCCTCGGGCACGAGCCCGTCAAGCGCGCGCCAGTCCACGCCGCGCGTCGCCATGTCATCCATCAGTCGCGCGAGATCCTCGGCAAGCGTCAGCGTCGAGGCCGGGCCGCCGAGAACCAGCGGCGCTTGCGCCGGCTCACCCGGTTTCAGCCGATCCGCCCATGCATTGATAAGCTGCGCGAGCGCGAGGCGGCGCGCGAGCCCGTCGAGCGCCGGCGGCAATTCGAGCGACTCCGGCGACAGCGAGACTGCCTGCGCGAAAGCCAGTTCGTCCTCGTCGATGCCGCCGAGCGCGACGATGCGCGGCAGGATCACGGCGTCGAGATCCAGGACGTCGAGGAAGATATCGCGCGCCATGCGGCCGGCGCGGCGGGTCGGCAGGTAGAGCGTGGCCTCGGCAAGTCGTTCGGGCTGCGCGCGCGGACGGAATCCCTCGATCAGTTCGCCGTCGATCAGTGCGGTGATGACGGTACGTAGAAACGGTACTGACGAGGGGACGTTGTGGACGCGCATGAGGAATCCTGATTCGAGATCAGGCATATCATGACATGAGCGGGAGAGGAGCGGCGGCCGGTTGAAAGGCAGGCGTCAGATGACGCCCGCGAGGACCGCTTTCTCGGCCTCCTGAACGGCATCGGGTGTTCCGACATGCATCCAGAGGCCGTCGAGCCGCAGCCCGAACAGCCGGTCCCGCTTGCCGGCCTGGTCGAATATCGTCGTCAGCGAAAACTCTCCTGTCGGCGCGCCGGCGAACAGCGTGGGCGACATGATGGCGGCGCCGGCATAAACGAACGGCACGACCTGGTTCTCTTTCCGTCTGCGAAGCGCGCCGTTGGGCAGCATGGCGTAATCGCCGCTGCCACTGTAGCCGATGCTGCTCACGGTCGGCGCCATTAGCAGCAGAATGTCCATGCGCGCGGGATCGAAGGCCTCGGTCAACCGCATCAGATTGGAACGCGCGCCGTCGATCCACATCGTATCGGCGTTGAGATGGAAGAACGGCGCCTCGCCGAGCAGCGGCAGGGCCTTGACCACGGCGCCGCCGGTGCCCAGCACCTCATTGCGCTCATCGGAGATAATGATCCGCGGCCTGATGCGGTGCGCGACATGATCGATGATCTGATCGGGAAGATAACGCACGTTAACGACCGCTTCTTCGACGCTGGCCTCCGCCAACTTGTCCAGTACGTGATCGAGCAGCGGCTTGCCGGCCACCGGCACCATGGGTTTTGGCATCCGCTCGGTCAGCGGTCGCATGCGCAGGCCGAGGCCCGCGGCGAGTACCATGGCTTTGGTAGGAGTAACTGGCATGTCTTAGCTCACGCACATCGTCGATTCAGCGAACTATAGCGGTTTCGAGCGAAGTGGATACCCCGGTTCGCGTGAAGAAAACGCGTCAGACCAGAATCATAAAACCACGCTTCTGATTCCATCAGAAGCGTAAAGGCCCTGTATCACGCCGCGTTACGAATCGCACTGATAACCCCGGCGATACACGCCCGAGATGATGACGCGCCCATGATAGCGGAGGGGGCTGCCGGATTGAATGACGGGATCCGGGCGGAAACCGCACCGCGCTTGTTCTTCATTCGCTCCAGGATCAGGTGTCCGCCGTGGCGCTGTTTTGCCGGCTTGTCTTTTTCTTTTTGTCGCTCTGCTTCAGGAAATTGACGCCAACCTGGTCGCCATTGACCCAGGCCAGTTCGCAGCGGCGATAGGCGAGGCCCGTGGATGACAGCAGCAGAAAAAACTCCTTGAGATGCAGGCCTTCGATGGAGCCTTCGATAGTCAGCTTGGCGCCGATTTCCGATACGTCCTCGATGGTGCAGTCGCGGCGCCAGGTGCCGTCGATGCCCATCATGCGCGCGCTGTAACCGCGCTCGAAGGTGACGCGCTCGCCCTTGCGCCGTTCTACACCCATGATGTGCTCCCTCTTGGAAGGACGACTGTGCCGCGATCCGCAGGATAGATCCCGGGCTCCGAAGCTACGGCGCTACTTCTAAAAAAAGGCGTAAAATAAAACGGTTCAACCCGCCGGAGGCGGAACGTGATTCTGATACCACTCTTGGGCCGCTGATAACGCCGGGTGAGCCAGCGAGCGCGTGAGATAGGTCCAGATCCGGGGTTGATGTCGCAGATAGTGCGGTTTGCCATCGCGCCGATTGAGTCGCGCGAACGTGCCGAGCAGCCGGGTGTTGCGTTGTGCCGACATGATGGCATACAGCTCGGCGAAACCGGCGGGATCGAACCGCGCGTCCGATTCCAGCCGCGCCTTCACGTAGCGGGTAAGCAACGCGAGTTCGATCGATTCGGGAACATCCACCCGTGCATCCTGCAAAAGCGAGACCAGATCGTAGGCGGCGGGACCGAGCACGGTGTCCTGAAAGTCGATGATGCCGACCTTTCGGATATCTCGCTGTTGCTCCAACCAGATTAAATTGGGCGAGTGGAAATCACGCAACACCCAGGTTCTGGACGCAGCACTCGGTTTCGCCAGCAATGCGCGCCAGATTGTCATGAACTCCGCGCGCAGGTCTTCGCTCGGTTCAATGCCGCGGTCGATCAGATACCAGTCCAGCATCAGGCCGACCTCGACCAGCATCGCTTCGGTATCGAACACCGGAATGGTGTAGGCGATGTCCGCCGCCACCGGAAGCGTGTCGGGCAGTGTCTGACAATGCAGCGCGGCCAGCAGATCGGTAGCCGTTTGATAACGCTCGACGATCGGCGTCGGCGGCGTGCCTTCGACGAAGCTGGCGCTGCCGAAATCTTCGGTAATCAGGAATCCCGACTCCAGATCGGCATGATGGATCACCGGCGCGGAGAAGCCGTGGTCGCGCAGGCCGCGGGCGATCGCGACGAAGGGCTTGATGTCTTCGGCAAGATGCACCGCCGCACTGTAGGATTTGCCGTCGTGGATCGCCGGTCCATCGGGTCGCCGTGGCGCGTTCATCAGGATGAAACTGCCGTCGCTGCAGATTATCCGGGCGTATGAGCGCGTCGAAGCGTCTCCGGGCATGCGGCGCCGTTCCGCGTCCAAGCACCCGGCATCGTCGAGGAATCGGCGCAGCGCGGCAAGCCGCGAAACCTGAGAGGCGGCCTTGCCATACCCGGTGATTTCGGCGGCGCGCGCGGCTGATCCGAGTGCCGGACTGTGGCTGATGGCGATGTCGATCCGATCAGCAGGCAGGCCGCCGGCTGCGCGGTCCGGCCATTCGATCAGGACCAGCGTGTCTTCGGGCAGCGGCGCGAGGCCAATCTCCTCAAGTTCATCGGGGCCACTGATGCGATAGAGGTCGGCGTGGAGCAGCGGACAGGGCGGCAGATCATAATGTTGCGCCAGGGTGAAGGTCGGGCTCGGTACCTCGATCGTGTCGTCGCTCGCGAGATACCGGATCATGGCGCGCGCGGCGGAGGTCTTGCCTGCGCCGAGATCGCCGGACAGGGTGATGACGTCCCCGGGACCGATCAGGAGCGCCAGGTCGGCCATGAGATGCGCGGTCGCAGTCTCGTTGAGGAGCGCGGTCGCGAATCTCGACGGTCCACTCATTCGGCGGCGTTTCGGTGGGCGGTTTGGTCAAGTGGAAAATCACACACGACCCGGGTGCCGCTCTTGGTGGTGGAATCGAAATGCACGCGCCCGCCATGGAGTTCCACGAAGGAACGCACCAGCGAAAGGCCCAGACCGGGGCCGCGATGGCGCGATCCGTTCGCGTGGCTTTCGAACCAGTCGAACACCTTGTCCTTGACGTCGGGCGAAATGCCGGGACCTTCGTCCATCACGGCAAATCTCACGTTGTGCTCGGCGCGCCGGGCGCTCACCGTGATCACGGCGTCCGGCGGCGAGAAATTGGCGGCATTGGCAAGCAGGTTATAGAGAACCTGAACGATGCGGCGCTCGTCGCCGATGAAGTTGCCGATGTCCGGATCGACATCGACATTCAGCACGATTCGATCGCGGGTCAGGCGGTCCTGAATGCCTTCCGCGGCCGCCGCGATGGTCTTACGGACATCGACCGGCCCGAGTTCAAGCGTCATGGCGCCGGCGTCGATAGTGGCGAGGTCGAGGATGTTGTTGGTCAGCGCCAGCAGCGCGTCTGTCGACGAGGTGATGTAGTTGACATACTCGGCCTGCTTCTCGGTGAGCGGCCCCGTGCCGGGATCGTTCATCAGATGCGCGAAGCCGATGATGGTCGTCAGGGGCGAGCGAAGTTCGTACGAGACGTGATGGACGAAATCGATTTTCATCTGATCGGCGGTCTCGAGCGCATCGTTGCGCTCGCGCAACGCGCGTTCCACGTTCTCGCTATCTGTGATGTCATGGAAGGTCAGCATGGTGGCGCCGTCGGGAAGCGGCATGGTCATGCAGTCCAGGATGCTACCGTCCTTGCGCTCGAGCTTGAGCGGCACTGAGGTGCGATTGTCGATGCCGGTGACCGCCCTGCGGATCGTCTGCCAGGCGTCATTGTCGTCGAACAACGGTTTGCACCACGCCTCGACCGTATCGATATGCGGCTGCTGCGAAAGCGCCTCGGGCGAAAGCTTCCACATCCGCGCAAAAGCCGGATTGAAAAGTTGCGCGCGTCCGTTACTGCCGAAAACCGCGACTGCTTCGGTCAGGCTGTCGAGGGTCTCGCGCTGCACGGTGATGAGCCGGTCATATCGCCGAGCCAGATTCAGGCTTTCCGTGACATCGTCAAACAGGTAGGTGACACCGCCTTCCGGATTCGGCGTGGTGACGATGCTGAGTGCGCGCCCGTCCGGCAGATACCATACGTCCTTGACGGCCTCGTTGGCGCGATAGGCTTCATGCAGGCGTGCTTTCCATGCGCGGAAGTCCGGCTGTTCCGGCAATCGGCGCGCCGCGCGCAGGCGATCGAGCACGCTGGAGTCGTCGGGATGCCCATCGAGAAAGGGACGGTCGAGATCCCACAGCCGGCGGTAGGAGTCGTTGTAGAAAGCGAGCCGCCGCTGCCCGTCGAACACGGCGACGCCCGATGACAATTGGTCGAGGGTTCGGCGATGTGCGTCCGCCATCCGCGTCAGCGCCTGCCTTAGCTCCGTAGCCTCGCTGACGTCGAGCGCGATGCTGGCGCTCCCGCCGGTGGTCCGCAGTGCGTGGATGTCGTGCATCCGCCGCTCGCCGCCGATAACGATCGGCAGCCGCGCGGTAAAAGTGGCATGATCGTTCAGCGCCCGCGCCATCGCGATACGGTCCTCGCTGTCGAGCAGTTCGAGATTGCGCTGGATTGCGTCGGTTGCGTGGGCGGCTTCGGTGGCGCGCGCATAGGCCGCGTTGGCGAAGGAGATATTGCCGTCTTCGCCTCTCGCCCAGAGAGGCCATGGCGCTGCGGCTGCGAAGGCCCGCAGCATCTCTGTTTCTGCCAGGAGACTGTTATGACGCAGCGTCATCTCGGCGAGGTCGCGCCGCAAACCGCCGAGATCGCGGATACGCACGATGGCCTGGCCGCCGATGGCGCGGCCCATCGCTTCTACGGTGCGTCCGGCCGACGTGACCAGATTGAGCAGAAAGCCTTCTCCGGCATTGCGCAGCGCATCGACCGCGTGATCCATCTGCAACGCCGGCTCAGGCAGCAGCCAGGTTCCGAACGCCAAAACCCGCAAGGGCTGTTTTGGCTCCTGCGGTAACAGCAGCGCGGTATCGCCGCTGACCTGGGGACGGTCCTCGCCCGCGCCCCACGAAATCAAAATCTGCGGTTCCACGAATAGAAGGGCGCGAAAGCGGTCGGCCTCCGATTGAAGGTCGCGGATTTCGGCACGCAGCCGCTGTTCGTTCGCGGCGGCGCGGATGCGCGTGCGCATCAGCAGGATAGCGGCGACCACCGAGAAACTCAGCACGCCGAGCGCCATTGCCAGCGCAGTCAAATCCTGCCGACTGAGATTCATGAAAGTCTGGAGCAGCCGTTCGGCCAGCGCTGGTTCGGCTGCCCAAGCGGGCGATATGTCAATGAGGCTGACCGCGCCGGCACCGGCGATGCCGCCCGGCACCAGCGAGGTGCACGACAGTAAGGTCCGACGCATCACGCCGATTACGCCTGACATCTTTGCCCCAAAACCGCACGACGATGTTCGACCGGCAAACCGTTCGCCGTTCACGAATCGACCACCATTATGCTTAAGCGGACTCGGGGGGTAAGAGTCCAGACCGTGAACGGGAATCCGGCAATGGAAAAATGCGCGGCCGCGACATTTTCGAAACGATTTTCTTAAAGACGCGCGGCAGGGGCTAAAGCGGGATGAGGTTTGATTGAATCGTCATGCCCGGTTTTATGCCGGGTATGACGTCGCGAAGTATGAATCCCACCAAAGACATGGATGGCCGTCATCCTGGCGCCCGGTTCCTCCCCGACAGTGGCCGAAACTGAGTCGCGTCGCCGCGCGCTTGTCCCGCGCGCAAGAGGAAGAGCCGTCATGTTGCGATTAGCAATCGCGTTTGTGTTGGCACTGGTCGTGACCGCGGCCAACGCGCAAGATACCAAGTCTGGACAATCGCACACGCCGACCGTTGGCAGCGCGGATGGGACACGGCCGTTCCTATTTGATGGACGAATGCCGGGTGATGGCGTCCGGCGGGGAACGCTCGCCGAAGATCATCACCCCAACGCCGGCGCCATTGTGGTGCCGCCAAAAGCAAACGAGCCCGCGCCCGAACGATGAGTCCGCGCATCCGTGAAGCTAGCGTCCGGTCGAACCAAATCCACCGCTGCCGCGGGTCGTTACCGACAACGACACTGCGCGCGCGAGTTCAATCCGCGTCACCGGCGCCACGACCATCTGCGCGATGCGCTCGCCGCGGCGGATGGTGAATGATGCCGTTCCGAGGTTAACGAGGAGAACGTTGATCTCGCCCCGATAATCGGCGTCCACGGTGCCGGGCGAATTCAGCACGGTAACGCCGTGCTTGACAGCGAGGCCGGAGCGCGGCCGCACCTGCGCCTCGAATCCGTCGGGCAATGCGATGATCAGCCCGGTCGGAACCATCGCATGCTGTCCGGCGACGAGAACCAGCGGCGCCTGTTCGGGAATTGCGGCGACGAGATCAAGGCCGGCCGCCTGGCTGCTTTGGTAGCAAGGCAGCGGAAGACCCTCGGCATGAGGCAGTTGCACGACGTCAACCTTGATCGGGCCGCTCACTTCGACGAATCCGTCATGGTTGAGACAATGCGTTCGATCAGCATTGCGGCCACCTCTTCCTTGGTCATGACGGCGAAGGACTCGGTCTTGATCTCGCCGCCTTCGCCGCGCGTCAACAGATGCACGGTGTTTCGGTCGCCGCCCATCACGCCGGTTCCGGGGGAGACATCGTTGGCGACGATCCAGTCGCAGCCTTTGCGTGCGAATTTTGCCTTGGCATTCTCGATGAGATGTTCGGTTTCGGCGGCGAAGCCGATCACGAGGGGCGGGCGTTTGTCGCGCAGGTTTGAGATGGTTGCGAGGATGTCCGGGTTCTCTGTCAGTTGCAGCGGCGGAATCCCGGCCGCGGTCTTCTTCAATTTCTGCGCGCCTTCGTGCGCGACGCGCCAGTCGGCAACCGCAGCCGAGAAAATCGCGATGTCGGTGGGCAGCGCGGCTTCCACAGCCGCCAGCATCTCCCGCGCGGATTCGACATGCTCCACGGTGACGCCGGCGGGGTCATCGAGGTCGACCGGACCGGAAATCAGCGCCACCTCGGCTCCGGCTGCCTGCGCCGCCGCTGCAATGGCAAAGCCTTGCTTGCCCGAGGAGCGGTTGGCGATATAGCGCACGGGATCGATCGGCTCGAGGGTCGGTCCGGCGGTGATCAGGACTCGGCGGCCCTTCAATGGTTGCGCCTGCGGAGGCCTGAGAATCCGCTCGGCGGCGGTCGCGATCGTCACAGGCTCGGCCATGCGGCCGACGCCGGCCTCACCCGCTTCCGCCATCTCGCCGGCCTCGGGGCCGACCATGGCGACGCTATCGCGCGCGAGCTGCGCCACGTTGCGACGTGTCGCCGGGTTGTTCCACATCAGCGGGTTCATCGCCGGTGCCAGCAAAATCGGCTTGTCCGCGGCGAGTAAAATGGCGCTCGCGAGATCGTCAGCGTGGCCGTGTGCCATCTTTGCCATCAGGTCGGCTGTTGCAGGCGCTACGACGATGAGGTCACAGTCCCGCGCGAGCCGGATATGGCCCGCGTCGAATTCGCTGCCTTGATCGAATAAGTCGGTATAGCAACGCTCATCTGAAAGCGCCCCGGCGCTCAGGGGCGTGACGAATTGCTGCGCAGCATTTGTCATGACGCACCGCACAATAAAACCGCGCTCCTTCAATCGTCGGATCAGATCGAGCGCCTTATAAGCGGCGATCCCGCCGCCAATGATCAGTGTTATTCTAAGTAAACCATTGCTATTGTGTCGTAAATTATGCCAGCGTGGGATTGCTGCGTTGCGGGATGCGTTGCTGGCGGTGGTGACCGTCGGCGCAGCGGGAGTTGCAGCCTCGCGCAGGATAACGCGGACCTCGTCCTCGACCGAACGGCCGTTGCGGGCGGCCCGCATCCGCAGCTCGGCCTTGATGGCGTCGTCGAGCTTGCGGATGGTCAGGCTGGCCATAATAGTCCCGCGATACGTATGATAGCATTGATATCAGTCGATTGGTGTCACTGCAATCAACTCAATCAATGTGCGGTCCAGAGCAGACCCATAAGCGCCGCGGCGATGACCCAGAGCGCCAGAATATTCCAGCGCTGACTGCGTTCTTCAGCCCGCTTGATCTCCGCAATGGTGTCAGGCCCCAATGTCAGCCCTTCGCGCGCCATCGCCTCGAACTGCTCGATGAGAGAGACCGTTCGCGAGGCGATCGCCGGCAACCCACCGAGCAGGCGGCCAAGCTCGCCGGCGCCGGCAATCGCGCCCTGCATCCGTCCGATCGGGCCGAGATTCTCCGTAATCCATTCGCGGACGACCGGATCGGCCACCGTCCAGATATCCAATTTAGGGTCGAAGCTGCGCGCCACTCCTTCGACCACCACCATGGTCTTCTGCAACAGGATCAGTTCGGGGCGCGTCTGCATGTCGAACAGGCCGGTGACCTCAAGCAGCAGCGTCAGCAGCTTGGCCATCGAGATTTCCTCGGCGGTGCGATTGTGGATCGGCTCGCCGATGGCGCGGATCGCTTGCGCGAAATTCTCCACCGAGTGATGGCCCGGCACGTATCCGGCCTCGAAGTGCACCTCGGCGACGCGGCGGTAGTCACGCGTGATAAAGCCGAGCAGAATTTCGGCAAGGAAACGCCGCTCTTTCAATCCCAGCCGTCCCATGATGCCGAAGTCGACCGCGACCAGCCGGCCCGAATCGTCGAGAAACAGGTTGCCCGGATGCATGTCGGCGTGAAAGAAGCCGTCGCGCAGCGCATGGCGCAGAAAACTCTGGATCACCTTGCGGCCGAGTTCGGGCAGATCGGCTTTCGCTTGCGCAAGACGCGCATGATCGTTCAGCGCGATGCCGTCGATCCACTCCATCGTCAGCACGTTGTGAGTGGTGCGATCCCAGTCCACAGTAGGAACGCGAAAGTCCCGATCGTCGCGGGTATTCTCCGCCATCTCCGACAGTGCGGCCGCCTCCAGCCGCAGGTCCATTTCCATCGCTACCGATCGCGACATGGTGTTGATGATTTCGATGAGGCGCAGCCGCCGCGCTTCGGCCGAATGCGCTTCGGCCTTGTTGGCGACGAAAAAAAAGTCCGAGAGGTCGCGTCGAAAGCGTGCGCCGACGTTGGGCCTTAACACCTTGACCGCAACCTGCTTTCGGACGCCGTTCTTCTCGACCTCGCCGCGATGGACCTGTGCGATCGAGGCTGCCGCCACCGGCGGTCCGAAACTTGCGAAAACCTGTGTCACGGGTCTTTCCAAAGACGCCGCGACCACCGCTTCAGCTTCCGCTTGTGAAAACGGCGGCAAGCGGTCCTGCAGGCTTTCCAGATCGCGAGCCATGGCGATGCCGATGACATCGGGGCGCGTGGCCAGGAATTGTCCAAGCTTGAGATAGGCCGGCCCGAGCCGCGTCAGCGCGCGCGTCAGCCGCGAGCCGGATTTCGCGCCGCGGCGCTCGACGAGGCGGGCCATGCGCAGCGCGAGCTGTCCGGGCGGCGGCACCAGCGAGGGATCGACGACGCCGAACACGCCTTCGCGCGCGAACACGAACGCGGCGCGTGCCAGCCGCGCGACGTGGGATAATGCGGAGATCACAAACGCCAGCCCGAGTGTAGTGCGACGATGCCGCCGGAGAGCGCCTGCCAGGTCACGCGGGCGAAGCCGGCGTCACGGATCATGTCGGCAAAGGCATTCGGCTTCGGAAAATTGCGGATTGATTCGACCAGATACTGATAGGAGTCGGCGTCGCCTGTGACGGTGCGGCCGAGCGGCGGGATCACCTTGAAAGAGAACAGATCGTAGATTTTGTCGAGTCCCGGCACATCGACCGTCGAGAATTCGAGACAGAGAAGCCGGCCGCCTGGCTTTAGCACCCGAAACGCTTCGCGCAGCGCGGCGTCGATGCGCGGCACGTTGCGGATGCCGAAAGCGATGGTATAGGCGTCAAAACTGCGATCCGCGAACGCCAATGCCTCGGCGTTACCTTCGACGAACGACACCTGATGATCGAGATGTGTCTTGATGGCGCGCTCGCGGCCGACCGCGAGCATATCCGGATTGATGTCGCAGACGGTGGTCTGAAATCCGTGGCCCGCGGCTTTCGCGGCCCGAAAGGCAATGTCCCCGGTGCCGCCTGCGACATCGAGCAGCGAAAATGGCGCATCGCTGCGCGGCGGGTTCAGCGCCGTGATCAACACATCCTTCCAGACGCGGTGCAGTCCGCCGGACATCAGATCGTTCATCAGGTCGTAACGCTGCGCCACGCTGTGGAAGACGTCGTTCACCAGCGTTTGCTTGTCCACCAGGGGGACGTCCCTGAAGCCGAAATGCGTTTGGTCCTCTCGATCCATGCCCATTTTCTCCATGACCGAACCATAGCCTGCCATGCTGCGCTGCGCTACAAGCCAGGTCGATCTGAGGATGGATCGCCATCGGAGAGTGGTTAACCGGCGACATCAAGAGGGAAGCGTCCATGTCTCCAAAGTTTGCCAGCGTGACCCCCACCCTCCGGATGTTCGATGTCCGCAAGGCGCGGGAGTTCTACCTCGATTTTCTCGGCTTCAAGGTCGATTTCGAACATCGGTTCGAGCCGGATCTGCCGCTCTACATGGGGATATCGCTGGGCTCGGCGGTGCTGCATCTCAGCGAACACCATGGAGGCTGCTCGCCCGGCGCACGGATCATCATCGAGACGACGGGGCTTGCGGATTATCAGGCTGGGCTGCTTGCCAAGCGTTACGGCTATGCCCGGCCGGGATTGGAGCGCCAGCCCTGGGGCGCTACCACCATGACGGTGACTGATCCGTTCTATAACTGCCTGGTCTTCAGCGAAGAAAACGAGACCCCGGCTTAGAACGCCGGAGAATCCCACGAAACGAGCGCAGCGGTGCCTGAACTTCCCGAGGTCGAAACCGTACGCCGCGGCTTGCAGCCAGCGATGGAGGGAGTGACCATCGTCCGCGCCGAGACCCGGCGCAAGGACTTGCGGTTTCCGTTCCAGACCGATTTCGTCGCCCGTCTGGAGGGCCAGGTCGTGACCGGGCTCGGGCGGCGGGCAAAGTACCTGCTGGCGGACCTCGCATCCGGCGACGTGCTGCTGATGCATCTCGGCATGTCCGGATCCTTTCGCGTGATCGATGCGGCCGGAGCCGCGGCTCCGGGCGATTTTCACCATCGGCGTAACGAGGGCCGCGCCCACGATCATGTGTGTTTTACGATGTCCTCCGGCGTCGAGATCGTGTTCAACGATCCGCGCCGTTTCGGGTACATGAAGGTTGTCGCGCGCGAAGCGCTCGACGACGAGCCGCTACTGAGAGGACTCGGCCCGGAGCCGCTTGGGAATGAATTTGACGCGGCGATGCTGGCGCGTTCGTGCCGCGACAAGAAGACCAGCCTGAAGGCCGCGCTGCTCGATCAGCGCGTGGTCGCGGGGCTCGGCAACATCTATGTGTGCGAGGCGCTGTTTCGCGCGCGGCTTTCGCCGCGCCGTCTCGCCGCAACGCTTGCCCTGAAAACGGGTGCGCCGTCTGAGCGCGCCGAACGACTGGTCGCTGCCATTCACGACGTGCTCAATCAGGCGATCAAGGCGGGAGGTTCTTCGCTTCGCGATCATCGTCAGACCACAGGAGAACTCGGTTACTTCCAGCATTCGTTTCGGGTCTACGATCGCGAGGGCGACAAGTGCCGGACGCCGACATGCAAGGGCACGGTGAGGCGCTTCACCCAGAACGGACGCTCGACGTTCTGGTGTCCGGGTTGCCAGACGTAACCCGGTTCAGCCAGCCGAGTGGATGTGTCGACCTATCTCCGCACGCAGATGACGCGAACCACGGCGGCTTCTGCATCAAGCGTTCCGTCGGACGTCACATCGTTCGCTTTCAGAAAATCGCGGACGGCTTCCACTGGAGCGAGCACGGCCTGTGCGGCCGTCGCCGCATCCGAAAGTCCGGCGATGTCCGCCGGCTTCAGGAGTGCAAGCCCTGCGAGCTTTCCGTTTGCATCGAGCGCCGCCGCGCCGGAAAAACCCAAGGCCGGTGCCGGCGTCAGCATCAATTCATCGCCGCCCTGCGTCACCGAGGCCTTGATGCGACTGACGGCGGAGCCGCCGCCCTGGCTTTGGGGATCGGTGATGCCGACCAGATCGACTCCACCTTTTGCCGCATCGCGACCGAGCGCGATCGGATGCAATCCATGTGCGCCGTAGATGCGCAGCAGCGCGAGGCCGTGATCCTTGTCGTCGGCGATCCGGTCGGCATTGCCATGGCCCGCGACGACAATCGACCGGCATCCGTCGGTGGCGTCGCGTCCGGTGATGATCGCGCCGTCGCTGCTGACAGTCACGCCGCTTGCATATTCCACCATCTTGCGAAGCGCCGGACCGTTCGCCGGAAACGGGTCGAATGCGCTCGACATGGCGATCACTACCGGCTCCATGACGCCTTCGGTGGCCTGATCGTAGAGAATGGTCAGGATGCGCGCCTCGCTATCACGGAGTTGGCCGCGCATGTAGAACTTCTTCAGACCCTGTGTGCCTGACAGCACGAAGACATCCGGTTTGACGGCGCTGTAGTCGATCTTGCGACCGGCGGGCTGCTTGCGTTCGTGGTCGACCAGCCTTGCGGTTGTGAGGCCGGCTTCCTTGCGGCGCATGACGAAGATCTGGATCGTGCCGGTTGAAGAACTCCATTTCGTGCTTTCGCCCTCTCTCGATTGCTGCGGCACCAGCCTCGCCGGCAGGCCCAGCCGAACGCCGATAGCGGCATCGGCGACGATCTTCCAGCCGACATTCGCGCGCGCTTTCCGCGCCGCCGCGGCGAGAACGCCGCGTTCCTGCGGGTTAAGCACACCGGTCTGCTTGCCGCCCTGATCGTTCTGGAATGCCTTGATCGCAGCGATGAGCCTGTCGCTGACCTCGCCATTGATGAGGCCGTTATAGTGGCTGGTCCATGCCAGGTCGGATTGAAGTGCCTGAAGCGCCGCGGGTGCCATCGCGCTCACGGTATCGGCCGGGGTTTGCGCCGGCGGGCGGGCGGCTGCCGGTTTGTTTTTCGCGCTTCCGGCAGTGCCGCCGGTTTGCGCCTGGGCATACATCGTGGTGGCCACGATCATCAATGCCGCGGCCATCGTCGTTCGCATGGCAGCTTTCGCCTCCGTTGAAACGGCGTTAGAGTCTTGGTTTGACGCGTTTTCGTCACGCGAACCGGATTCCACTTCTCTCGAAAACGCTATATTGAAACACATCTGCGTGGCCGGCAACAGCAGCCACTGAGGTTCTGGCCCGCGTGCGGCGCTGGATCGAGACGAGAACGGCAGGACGATGCTGAGCGCCGACGAACTTGAACGCTATGCCCGCCACATCGTGATGCGCGAAGTCGGCGGCCCTGGCCAGAACGCGCTGCGCAATGCGCGCGTGCTGATGATTGGAGCCGGGGGTCTCGGTGCGCCGGCGCTGATGTATCTGGCGGCCGCGGGCGTGGGTACGCTCGGCGTCATCGATGACGACGTGGTGACGCTGTCGAATTTGCAGCGCCAGATCATTCACGCGACGCCGGATATCGGCAGTCCCAAGGTTGAGAGCGCCGCTGACAAAATCCGCGCGCTCAACCCGCACGTCGCATTCCACGCCCATCATATGCGGCTGGATGCGGCGAATGCGTTGTCACTGTTTGCAGACTACGACGTCGTCGCCGACGGCTCGGATAATTTCACCACACGCTATCTGGTGGCGGATGCCTGTTATCTGGCGAAAAAGCCGCTGGTGACCGCCGCGCTCGGGGTGTTCGACGGATCGCTGACGACGATCCGCGCGCACGAGACGAATGCCGATGGCGAGTTCAATCCGACGTACCGTTGCCTGTTCCCCGAACCGCCACCGGAGGGCACGGTGCCGAGCTGCCAGCAAGCGGGCATTCTCGGCGCGCTGGCCGGCGTGCTCGGCTCGATGACGGCGTTGGAAGTGATCCGTGAGATCGTCGGATTCGGCGAGGGGCTGGTCGGGCGTTTATTGATGGTGGATGCGCGCGCGATGCGGTTCGAGACGCTGAATTATAGGCGCGATCCGTCGAATCCGCTCAACGGCGATCATCCGACCATCAGGGATTTAAGCGCGTATCGCTGACGGATGATAGTGCAGGTTCGCTTGCCGTCATTGCGAGGAGGCGAAGCGGACGAAGCAATCCAGTTTTTTTATGCGGTCCTGGATTGCTTCGCTTGACGCAAACCCGGCGCAGCCGGTCTTGCGCCGCTCGCAATGACGGGGTTTGCGGAGCGCTTCCTCACAACATGCTCGGCAGCACGCGGTCCGGCGGCTTGTGCGCATCGAGGAAGGTGCGAATGTTGATGATAACCTTCTCGCCCATTTCGACGCGGCCCTCGATGGTGGCGGACCCCATATGCGGCAGCAGCACGACCTTGCCGGCCTTGGCAAGGCGGACCAGCCTGGGGTTGACTGCAGGTTCATGTTCGAACACGTCGAGCGCCGCGCCGGCGATTTCGCCGGCCTCGATCAGTTTCGTCAGTGTGTCCTCGTCGATCACAGTGCCGCGCGCAGTGTTGACGATATAGGCGTCCTTGCGGATCAGCTTGAGGCGGCGCGCCGACAAGAGGTGGAAGGTGGCCGGGGTATGCGGACAATTCACCGAGATGATGTCCATCCGTGCCAGCATCTGGTCGAGCGAATCCCAATAGGTCGCGCCGAGTTCGTCGGCGATCTTCGGCGCCACGGGCTTGCGGTTATGGTAGTGGATTTGCAGGCCGAAGGCGTGGGCCCGGCGCGCCACGGCCTGACCGATGCGGCCCATGCCGATAATGCCGAGCCGCTTGCCGCCGAGCCGCCGGCCGAGCATCCATGTCGGCGACCAGCCCGGCCAGTCACCGCCCGCGGTCAGCAGCGCGGCGCCCTCAATGAAACGGCGCGGGACTGCGAGAATCAGCGCCATGGTCATGTCGGCGGTGTCTTCGGTAAGAACGTTCGGCGTGTTGGTGACGGTGATGCCGAGCTCGTGCGCGGCGACAACATCGATATTATCGACGCCGTTGCCGAACTGCGCGATCAGCTTCAGCTTGCAATCCGGCTGTTTCAGCACGGTCCCGTTAATATCGTCGGTCACCGTCGTGACCAGGATGTCGACGGTGCGGACGGCGTCCATGAGCTGTTCGGTCGTCATCGGCCGGTCGTCAAGATTGAGCCGCGCGTCAAAGAGTTCGCGCATTCGAGTCTCGACCGAGTCCGGCAGCTTGCGCGTGACGACAACCAGAGGCTTTTTCTTGATCGACATTTGATGCTCTCTAGTTTCCGATTTTCGAAATTCGTAGACCCCTGCGGCAACCTTTGATGAAACATTGGAGTCACGCGGTGACGCCACGCGTTCGAGTTCGGAAACTGCCTGTGGCAACCCACAATCCAAGCGAATCAGGTTCTGCGGACATACCGTTCAGTCCCTGTTAACCCACACGTTCGAAACTGCAGTCGCTGGCTGATATCGGCTGTCTCCCTGGTATCCCGGGTCCCTCGCATCTTCCGTGCACTTTCCCGGGCTTCTCCCCGGTCATCCTGGGTTTGATCCTCTCTAGCAGAAGGTCGTGCCAAGGCAAGACGGGTCCGGAAGACGGGGCGGCCGGTTCGGGTGGTATGGTGGACGTCTCGGGGGCAGGTGATGATGGTGAAATGGCGCACTATTTCCATGGTGTTCGCAGCGGCGATGCTGAGTGCGGCTGGGCTCGAAACCACCGCCGCCGCCAAGGACTCCGCGCTATCCACCAGCGGACTGCCGGTTCCGCGTTATGTGAGCCTGAAGTCCGACCACGTGAACGTCCGCGCCGGTCCGACCAAGGATAACGACGTCGCCTGGGTCTATACCAAGGCCGGCCTCCCCGTCGAAATCACTGCGGAATTCGAGAATTGGCGCCGCATCCGGGACTCCGAGGGAGCCGAGGGGTGGGTCTATCACTCGCTGCTGTCAGGCCGTCGCACCGCAGTCGTCACGATGAAGACGAAGAACGACTTCGCGCTGCTGTATGATCGCGCGGATGTTCAAGGCAATGTGGCTGCCCGCTTGCAGGCTGGCGTCGTGGCGCAGGTCAAACATTGCGCGTCGGGATGGTGCCATGTTGCGGGTGACGGCTTCGACGGCTGGATCGAGCAGCAGCGACTCTGGGGCGTCTATGCCGATGAGAAAATCAACTGATCGTCGTCCGGCCACGTTCGCCGGAACGTTGGACTAAACACCTCTCACAAAACCAAATGCCCGGCGCAGGGCCGGGCAGCGGGAACATCGTTCGAAACTGCGAGTCGGATTACCGCTTCTTGCGCAGCCGTACAACCATATCGATACGGCTGATCTCGTAGCCTTCCGGCACGTTCGGCATCTTCGGCATCACCAGATGCGGATCGGGGATGTCGACCAGTTCGTGATTGTTCTCAAGATAGAAGTGGTGATGGGCGGTGACGTTGGTATCGAAATACGTCTTGGTGCCGTCGACGCTGACCTGGCGCAGCAGTCCGGCGTCGGTCAATTGATTGAGCGTGTTGTAAACGGTGGCGAGCGAAACAGGAACCTTGGCGAGAGTCGCTTCTTCGTAAAGCATTTCCGCCGTGAGATGGCGTGCGCCCTTGCCGAACAACAGCCAGCCAAGCGCCATACGCTGCCGGGTCGGCCGCAGCCCGACCGATTGCAGCATTTCGTTGACGTCGTGCCAAGGGCAGCCTGTCAGAGTCGGCTGCCGCCCATGACCGACCGCTGATACATCATGGTCGTCCTCGGTCACAACTACGATGTTCTCGCTTGTACTCACGCCATGCATCCGAAAAACTCTTAATCCAACCGTCAACCGTTCCCCAAGGGAGCTTGCTGTCTCCTACTATAGGAAAGAAGGTCCTTAGATGCAAGTTTTTCGCAACTAGAACGGCTCAAAACTCGTATCCGAGTTCCGCGCTTTTCAGCGGGCCTGACGCGTGCGGAGTACAAAATATATATACTTATCAATAATTTCCGTTTTCTGGCCCGGATCGCAAGTGGGGACGAAGGGTAGCTGTCCCCGTAACCGTCACCTTACGATCGGCTTGGCAGGTCAGGCGAATCGCACGGTTGCCCGCCTCGCTCGAATCATCGCCTGCATCACATAGGATCGCCAGACGCTCACGCGAAACGGGTGCTCTTTGCCCCCTCCGGACCCTGTGTTAGAGAGCCACAATGCGCTGATCTTTAGGATCAGTGTCCGTCTCAGTTGAAAAAGCACACGTCTCGTGCGCCTTTCCAACCATCATTGCCCAACAGAGAGAAAGGCCACGCAGCATGCAGGACCGGCGCAGCAGCTATGATTACGAGGGTTTGCTGGCTTGCGGCCGGGGGGAGCTGTTCGGGCCGGGAAACGCCCAGTTGCCTTTGCCACCGATGCTGATGTTCGATCGCATCACCGACATCACTAAAGATGGCGGGGAGTTTGGAAAAGGATTGATCCGCGCCGAACTCGACGTCAAACCCGACCTCTGGTTCTTCGGCTGCCATTTCAAGGGCGATCCGGTGATGCCCGGCTGCCTTGGCCTCGATGCGCTATGGCAGATGGTTGGATTTTTTCTGGGCTGGACGGGCGGTGAAGGCCGTGGACGTGCGCTCGGTATCGGCGACCTGAAGTTCTCCGGTCAGGTGCTGCCGCACATTCGCAAGGTCGTCTACAATGTCGACGTCAAGCGGGTGATGCGCTCGAAGCTCGTGCTCGGAATCGCGGACGGGTGGCTTTCCGCCGACGATGATATTATCTACCGCGCGAAAGACCTGAAGGTCGGTCTGTTCAAGCAGGATGCAAAACCGGGGACGTGACGGCCGAGGTCGCCGGACGATGCAGGTTGGGTTTTTGACGAGGACGCTTCATGAGACAATATGACTTTGATGCGAGGAGATCATGAGGCGGGTGGTCGTCACGGGGATGGGCATTGTCTCGTCGATCGGAAACAATACTCAGGAAGTGCTGTCCAGTCTCTTCGAGGCCAAATCCGGCATCACGCGCGCGGAGAAGTATGCGGAGCTCGGTTTTCGCTCTCAGGTGCAGGGCGCGCCGACGCTGAATCCGGCCGACGTGATCGATCGTCGCGCGATGCGCTTCCTTGCCGAAGGCGCGGCATGGAATCACGTTGCGATGGAGCAGGCGATCCGCGATTCAGGTCTGGAGCCGAATGACATCTCCAACGAGCGAACCGGAATCATCATGGGTTCCGGTGGCCCGTCCGCTCGTACAATCGTGGAAGCGGCTGATATCACGCGGAGCAAAGGCCCCAAGCGCGTCGGTCCGTTCGCGGTGCCCAAGGCGATGTCATCCACCGCGTCGGCGACGCTCGCCACCTGGTTCAAGATCAAGGGAGTCAACTACACGATTTCATCGGCCTGCGCGACGTCCAACCACTGTATCGGCAACGCCTATGAGACCATTCAGATCGGCAAGCAGGACATCATTTTCGCCGGCGGTTGTGAGGAACTCGACTGGTCTCTCTCGGTGCTGTTCGACGCCATGGGCGCGATGTCCTCGAAATACAACGATACGCCGGCGACAGCCTCGCGTGCTTATGATGTCAGTCGCGACGGCTTCGTGATCGCCGGCGGCGCCGGTGTCGTGGTTCTGGAAGAACTCGAGCATGCGAAGGCCCGCGGCGCACGCATTTACGGCGAAGTCGTCGGCTATGGCGCAACGTCCGACGGCTACGACATGGTTGCGCCGTCGGGCGAGGGCGCCGAGCGCTGCATGAAGATGGCGATGTCGACGGTGAAAACGAAAGTCGACTATATTAACCCGCATGCGACCTCGACGCCAGCGGGAGATCCGCCGGAAATCGAGGCGATCCGCAAGGTGTTCGGCACGGGTGACAAGTGCCCACCGATTTCCGCTACCAAGTCGCTGACGGGACATTCGCTCGGCGCGACCGGCGTACAGGAAGCGATCTATTCGCTTCTGATGATGAACAACGGCTTCATTTGCGAAAGCGCCAACATCACCGAACTCGATCCGGTGTTCGCGGATATGCCGATTGTGCGTAAGCGTATCGACAACGCCAAAATTGGCACGGCGATGTCGAACTCGTTTGGTTTCGGCGGGACCAATGCCACGCTGGTGTTCAAACGATTAGATGCGTAATCGGTTTGAGCGGCGGTGCTGAAGATCTGCGGCGTCGCGGCGATATCGATATTGTCAAGACCGGGCTTAGCGCCAAGCATGTCTTGCGCGGATGACCCGGCCATCCAAACCTTTTAACCTGTCCACGTCGCTAAGGCGTGGATGCCCGGCACGGAGCCGGGGACGACGGAGTCTCGCATGACACACCTGATGCAAGGCAAGCGCGGCTTGATCATGGGGGTCGCCAACGACCACTCGATCGCCTGGGGTATCGCCAAGACACTGGCCGCGCACGGCGCGGAACTGGCCTTCACCTACCAGGGCGAGGCGCTGGCCAAACGGGTCAGGCCGCTCGCCGAATCGGTTGGCAGCAAAATGGTGCTGCCGTGCGATGTCGAGGACATCGCCTCTGTCGACAAGGTGTTCGCCGATATCGGCAAGGCCTGGGGCAAAATGGATTTCCTGGTTCATGCCATCGCGTTCTCCGACAAGAGCGAACTGAATGGCCGTTATGCCGACACGACGCGCGCGAATTTTGCGCGCACCATGCTGATCTCGTGTTTCGCCTTCACCGAAGCGGCGAAACGCGCCGCTGCCCTGATGCCGGACGGCGGCAGCATGCTCACGCTGACATATAATGGCGGCGACCGCGCGATGCCGAACTACAACGTGATGGGCGTCGCTAAGGCAGGGCTGGAAGCATCGGTGCGCTATCTGGCGGTCGATTTCGGCGGGCAGAACATCCGCGTCAATGCCATTTCGGCCGGCCCGATCCGCACGCTGGCCGGTGCCGGGATCGGCGATGCACGCTTCATGTTTGCGTTCCAGCAGAAGCATTCGCCGCGAGGACGTGGCGTCAGCCTCGATGAACTTGGCGGCGCCGGGCTTTATTTGTTGTCGGATCTGTCCGGCGGGGTTACCGGCGAGATTCATTTCGTCGATTCCGGCTACAACATCATTGCGATGCCGCAGCCCGACGCGCTGCGTAGCGACGGCATGAGCAACGGCGCGTCGAACGATGCGGCGAAGTAGGGCTTTGAAGCGGCGCGTTAGTTGCGTCTTCTCTCACAAGCGAAAAAGCTGAATCATCCTGCCGCGATTGTCTCCGCACGTTGAAACGCCGGCCGCGCCATGCAGCGGTCGATGTAGCGATCGAAGGCTGGCCGTGGCGGCACCATCTTGAACTGGCGGATCGCGAAGTTCAGTCCGGAGCCGATTACGATGTCGGCGGCGGAGAAGTCGTTGCCGAGAATCCACGGCCCCTTTTCCAGCGCCTTGTCGAGCACATCGAACACCTGAGTGGCGTTCCCCCACGCGGCCGTGCTCGACGGCACCTCGAGCTTGGTGAAAATCTGGATCAATGCCGGCTCGATGCAGCTCGGTCCGAAGAACAGCCATTGCAGATATTTTGCACGGCGCGCATCGCCGAGCGGCGGGGCTAGCTTTGCATCCGGAAAACGCTCGGTGACATAGGCGCAGATCGCCGCCGCCTCGGCGGTCGCAATGTCGCCGTCAGTCAGTGCGGGCACCTTGCCCATCGGGTTGATGGCGAGAAATTCCGGCGCTTTCTGCGCGCCGGTTGAGATGTCGATCAAGACCCGCTCGTAGGGTTGTCCGGTTTCCTCCATCAGCCAGAGCGTAGTGAACGAACGCGAGCGCGGCGACCAATAGAGTTTCATCATCGAACAGTTATCCTTTCTTCCGGAGTCTGTTTCACCTGCATTGAATCGGACCTGATCTGCTTTTAGTTGAGCATGATCTTGTCCGAAAACCGGTTTCCACTTTTCGGGATCATGATCCCGCGATCGTTTGGCCGTTGGTGTGGCGGGCTGGATAGCCCCTTGTAAGTGAACGGGATCGCCATATCGCGACACTGGAGCGGGATGAGGAAAAGTGTGCAGCGGTTTTCCATCCCGCTCTCAAATATCGGAATCGATGACGAAGCCCCTGCGATGTGATCGCAGGGGCTTTGTGCTGAACTGCATTTCGCGACGAGAATCGTCGCGCCGCGTGATCGCTGCGATCAGGGCTTCAGATCGAAGCGGTCGGCGTTCATCACCTTGGCCCAAGCGGCGGCGAAGTCGTTCGCGAACTTTTCCCTGGAGTCGGCGCAGGCATAGACTTCTGCAAACGCGCGGAGCTGGGAGTGCGAGCCGAAGATCAGATCGACGCGGGTGCCGGTCCATTTCAGCGTATTGGTCTTACGGTCGCGGCCTTCGTACACGCCATCCTGACCGGCAACCGGTTGCCACTCGGTATCCATGGTGAGCAGGTTGACAAAGAAGTCGTTCGTCAGCTTGCCCGGCCGGGTGGTGAAGACGCCGTGCTTGGAGTCGCTGGCATTGGTGCCGAGCACGCGCAGACCGCCGATCAGCACGGTCAGCTCGGGGCCCGTCAGCTTCAGCAATTGCGCGCGGTCCACCATCGCTTCCTCGGGCGCCATGAACTGCTGCTTCTTGCTGTTGGTGTAGTTGCGGAAGGCGTCGGCTCGCGGCTCGAGCGGAGCGAACGAGTCGACGTCGGTCTGGTCCTGCGACGCATCCATGCGTCCCGGCGTGAACGACACCTTCACGTCGATCCCGGCATCCTTGGCCGCCTTCTCGACCGCAGCCGATCCGCCGAGCACGATCAGGTCGGCGAGCGAGATCTTTTTGCCGCCCGTCTGCGCGCCATTGAATTTGGTTTGGATCTCTTCGAGCTTCGCCAGCACTGCTTTCAGTTGGGTCGGCTGGTTGACCTCCCAGTCCTTCTGCGGAGCGAGGCGGATGCGCGCTCCATTGGCGCCGCCACGTTTGTCGGAGCCGCGGAAGGTCGAGGCCGAGGCCCAGGCGGTCGAAACCAGTTGCGCCACGGTGCAACCGGATGAGAGGATTTTCGCTTTCAGGTCGGCGATGTCGTTGTCGTTGACGACTTCGTGGTCCACGGCAGGAATCGGATCCTGCCAGATTAGCACCTCCTTCGGCACCAGCGGACCGAGATAACGCTGGCGCGGTCCCATGTCGCGATGGGTGAGCTTGTACCAGGCGCGGGCGAAGGCGTCCGCGAACTGGTCCGGGTTCTCGTGGAAGCGCTTTGAGATCTTCCCGTAGATGGGATCGAAGCGCAGCGAGAGGTCCGTGGTCAGCATGGTCGGCACGTGCTTCTTCGATCCGTCGAAGGCATCAGGCGTGATGGCGGGCGCGTCTTTCGCTTGCCATTGATGAGCGCCAGCCGGGCTCTTGGTCAGCTCCCATTCGTATTTGAACAGCGTATCGAAGAAGTTGTTGTCCCACTTCGTCGGCGTCTGCGTCCAGGTGACTTCCAGGCCGCTGCCGATTGAATCGGCGCCTTTGCCTGAGCCGAATTTGCTTTTCCAGCCGAGGCCCTGATCCTCGATCGCGGCCGATTCCGGTGCCGGGCCGACCAGCGATGCATCGCCTGCGCCATGGGTCTTGCCGAAGGTGTGGCCGCCTGCGATGAGCGCGACGGTCTCCTCGTCGTTCATCGCCATGCGGAAGAAGGTTTCGCGGATGTCCTTGGCGGCTGCGATCGGGTCTGGCTTGCCGTTCGGTCCTTCCGGATTGACATAGATCAGGCCCATCTGCACGGCGCCGAGCGGTTCGGCAAGCTCGCGTTCGCCGCTGTAGCGCTCGTCGCCCAGCCACGTTCCTTCCGGACCCCAGAACAGTTCTTGCGGCTCCCATTCATCGGCACGGCCACCGGCAAACCCAAAGGTCTTGAAGCCCATCGATTCCAGCGCGGCGTTGCCGGCGAGAACGTAGAGATCGGCCCAGGAAATCTTGCGGCCGTACTTCTGCTTGATCGGCCACAACAGACGTCGCGCGCGGTCGAGCAACACGTTATCCGGCCACGAGTTGAGCGGCGCGAAACGCTGCTGACCGCCGCCGGCGCCGCCGCGGCCATCGGTGGTGCGGTATGTTCCCGCGCTATGCCACGCCAGGCGGACCATCAGCCCGCCGTAATGACCGAAGTCGGCCGGCCACCAATCTTGGGAGTCGGTCATCAGTGCTTTCAAGTCGTTGATGACGGCGCTCAGGTCGAGGCTGGCGAACTCCTTGGCGTAGTCGAAGTCCCTGCCCATCGGGTCGGACAGGTTCGATTTCTGATGAAGGACCTGAACGTCCAGTTGCTCCGGCCACCAGTCACGATTGCTGTGTCCGTGACCGCCCGCGAAAGGGCACTTGCCCGCGCCTTTGTCATTGGTCTTTGCGTCCATGATTGTCTCCGATGCTGTGCTGTCGCGTTGCCGATGGCTGCCTTGGCAACCCAGAAGCCGCGGTCACCCGATGGAGGCCTCAACGCGGAACCATGCTTGTCCGTTCGGGTGTGCCGGCGTTGATGGTGACAAAGGTTAGGCCCGACGGTGCCGCAGTCCTCCGGCAACACGAGGATGACAGCAGTTTGGGAGAAGTTTTTGATAAGGTCCAGTCGATTTGCCTTCACACCGTGATAAGCTTATCTGATCGAAAATGGTCACGCTCAGACAGCTCCGCTACCTCGCCGCGCTCGCGCGCCACTGTCATTTCGGACGCGCCGCGGAGGCTTGCGCCATCACCCAGCCGGCGCTGTCGATGCAGATACGGGAGTTGGAACAGTTCCTTGGCGTCACGCTGGTGGAGCGGCGTCCCGGCGAGGTGCTACTGACCGAGCTCGGCCGGGAGATCTCCCGCCGTGCTGAGGACGTGCTGGCGTCGGCGCGCGATCTTGTCGATTTCGCCCGCCATCGCGCAAGCCCCCTGACGGGACGCCTAACGCTTGGCATCATCCCGTCGTTGGCGCCGTATCTGCTGCCGCGTATCCTGCCCGCGCTGCAATCGAAGTTTCCCGAGTTGCAGCTTGAACTGCGGGAAACGCAGACGCGGCTGCTTGTCGAGGAGATCAAGGGCGGCGCGCTCGACGCCGCCATGCTGGCGCTGCCGCTCGGCGAGCCTGACATCGATACGCTCGAACTTTTCAACGACCTGTTCCTGCTGGCGGTTCCGGCAAGCGATCCCCGGTCCTGCGAACGTCGTGTCGCCGCGCAAGACATCGATCAGTCGCGCCTGATCCTGCTCGAGGACGGCCACTGCCTGCGCGATCAGGCACTGGCGTTCTGCGCCACGATCCCGCGTGGGCCGACGCCGGGCGCAACCGGCATGACATTCGGCGCCTCCAGCCTTGCCACGGTGATGCAGATGGTCGCTGGTGGTTATGGCGTGACGCTGATCCCGCAGATCGCCGCCGATGTCGAGGCGCGCGACAGCCGCGTGAAATTTCTACGGCTGGAAGAGCCGCAACCTGGCCGCAGCATCGGACTGGCCTTCCGCAGGACCTCTCCGCGCAAGGCCGATTTCGAGGCGCTCGGCGATGTGGTTAAGGATTGTGTTGCGACGAACGGCTCCTAACCCTTCCCTGCAAGGGGGAGAAGGAGCTGGCTGTACTCCGATGAAGCGTTTCAATCGAAAGAAGCGCTCTATGATTTTTCTGACGCGGTGTCATTACGCGAACTGGTGCCCACTTCGCTTGAAAACGCTTTAGTGGAACAAAAAAAGGCGGCTCCAAAGCCGCCCTTTCGTAACTTTGACCGCGCCTGACGACGCCTACTCGCCTGCGGCCTCGCGTGCCGGCGCTTCGGCCTTCTGTTTGGCCTCGATGTCTTCGCCTGTCTCTTGATCGACCACCTTCATCGACAGCCGAGTCTTGCCGCGATCGTCGAAGCCGAGCAGCTTGACCTTGACCTTCTCACCCTCCTTGACGACGTCGGAGGTTTTCTGCACGCGGCCAGCCGCGAGTTGGCTGATGTGGACGAGGCCGTCCTTGGCGCCGAAGAAGTTCACGAAGGCGCCGAACTCCATCACCTTGACCACGGTGCCCTCGTAGATCTGGCCGACCTCCGGATCGGAAGCGATCGACTTGATCCACTTGATCGCGGCCTTCATCGCTTCGCCGTCGTTCGAGGCCACCTTCACGGTGCCATCGTCCTCGATGTTGACCTTGGCGCCGGTCTTCTCGACGATCTCGCGGATCACCTTGCCGCCGGTGCCGATCACTTCGCGGATCTTGTCGGTCGGAATCTTGAAGGTTTCGATGCGCGGCGCGTATTCGCCGAGCTCGGCGCGGGCGTTGGTCAGAGCTTTCGCCATCTCGCCGAGGATGTGGATGCGCCCGTCCTTGGCCTGACCGAGCGCGACCTTCATGATCTCCTCGGTGATCCCGGCGATCTTGATATCCATCTGCAGCGAGGTGATGCCGCTTTCGGTGCCAGCCACCTTGAAGTCCATGTCGCCGAGATGATCCTCGTCGCCGAGAATGTCCGACAGCACCGCGTAGCGGCTGCCTTCAAGAATGAGGCCCATGGCGATGCCCGCGGTCGGCCGCTTCAAGGGAACGCCGGCATCCATCAGCGCAAGCGATGCGCCGCAGACCGAGGCCATCGACGATGACCCGTTGGACTCGGTGATCTCGGAGACGACGCGGATGGTGTAGGGGAACTCGTGATGCGGCGGCAGCACCGGATGAATCGCGCGCCACGCCAGTTTGCCGTGACCGATCTCGCGGCGCTTGGTGCCGCCGAGGCGTCCGGTCTCGCCGACCGAGTAGGGCGGGAAGTTGTAGTGCAGCAGGAAGGTTTCCTTGTACGTTCCCGACAACGCGTCGATGTACTGCTCGTCCTCGCCGGTGCCGAGCGTCGTCACGACCATCGCCTGGGTCTCGCCGCGAGTGAACAGCGCCGAACCGTGGGCGCGCGGCAATACGCCGACTTCGGCGACGATGTTGCGCACGGTCTTGACGTCGCGGCCGTCGATACGCTTGCCGGTATCGAGAATGTTCCAGCGCACGATCTTGGCCTCGAGGTGCTTGAACACGCCGGCGATGCGAAGCTTGTCGTATTTCGGCTCCTGGCCCTCCGGGAAGTAATGCGCGATGACCTTGGCCTTGGCAGCGGCAACGGCATTCTGGCGCTGCTGCTTGTCGGCAATGGCGTAAGCCGGGCGCAGGTCGGCTTCGATCAGGCTGAGCATGTCTTTCTCGAGCGCGCTGTCGTCGGCCTGGCTGACTTCGCGCGGCTCCTTCGCAGCCTTCTCGGCCAGCTCGATGATGGCGTTGATGACCGGCTGGAAGTGACGGTGGCCGAACATCACGGCACCGAGCATGATGTCTTCGCTCAACTCCTTGGCTTCGGACTCAACCATCAGCACGGCGTCGGCGGTGCCGGCGACAACCAGTTCGAGCCGGGTATCAACCATTTCGTCCAGCGTCGGGTTGAGCACGTATTCGTCATTCATGAAGCCGACGCGCGCCGCGCCGATCGGCCCCTTGAACGGGGCGCCGGAAAGCGTCAACGCGGCGGACGCAGCCACCATTGCCAGGACGTCGGGATCGTTCTCCATGTCGTGGGACAGTACGGTGACGATGACCTGGGTCTCGTTGCGCCAGCCGTCGGCGAACAGCGGACGGATCGGGCGGTCGATCAGGCGGGAAACCAGCGTCTCTTTTTCGGTCGGCCGGCCTTCGCGCTTGAAATAGCCTCCGGGAATGCGGCCCGCAGCGTAGGTTTTTTCCTGATAGTCGACTGTGAGCGGAAGGAAATCGACGCCTTCGCGCGGCGCCTTGGCTGCGACGACGGTAGCGAGCACGACGGTCTCGCCGTAAGTGGCGATCACGGCGCCGTCGGCCTGGCGGGCGATCTTGCCGGTTTCGAGTTTGAGCGGACGCCCGCCCCAGTCGATCTCGACTGAATGCTTGTTGAACATCTTGTTGTCTTTCATGGGTTCACGAAAGCACGGACGCCAGACGCAAAGACCATGCGCAAGATTGCGAGACGCTGGCCACAACGATCGTAGTTGTGTCAGCGTCCGGCGATCCTGCCATGGTCTTCAGGTCTTGAATGGCGTCCATCCTTCCGATGGTACGGGCATTTGACCCGTCATCGCCCAGCCGCCGGATTGCTGCTGGACACGCTCTTCTTGGGCGTGATCTGTTTGCAAAAAGCGCATTTCGTTTTTTGCAGATCACACACATGGCGCGGACATTCAGTCCACGCATCAAGCGCGCAAGGATGCGCGCGGACTTTGCTCAACGGCGGATGTTGTGCTTCTCGAGCAGAGCCTTGTAACGCGCCTCGTCCTTCTTCTTGATATAATCGAGAAGGGAACGACGCGTGGAGACCAGCTTCAGGAGACCACGACGGGAGTGATTATCCTTGGTGTGGCTCTTGAAATGGTTCGTAAGGTTGGAGATGCGTTCCGACAGGATCGCGACCTGAACCTCCGGCGAACCGGTATCGCCCGACTTGCGGGCGCTGGACTTGATGATTTCCGCTTTGCGTTCGGCGGTCACCGACATCGTCAGCCTCTTTCGTTTTCGTTGCGGCCGGAACTGGCTGTCAGCCCGGTCAGGTTGAACACGCGCTTGGGGATGAGTTCGCCGTGCCCCAGTTCGGCGAGGGCCAGCAACCGGCCCGCCACCGTGACATAGACAACGCCGCTACTCTGGGGTGCATCCCGTCCGCGCAACAAAACGGCCTGGCCCCGATGGAGCCTTGCCGCATCAGCCCGAGTGACGGCCAGCGCCGGGATGTCGTCCAGCGCGGTCTCAACGGGCAGAAGAGCGTCCGCGAGGTTTCCCTCGCCGGACGCGGCTCTATTGCACAAAGCTTCCAATTCTTCCAGCGGAATCATGTCCGCCTCGCCGAACGGGCCGACGAGCGTCCGCCTTAGCGAGCTGATGTGGCCGTAACAGCCAAGAATCCGTCCCATGTCGCGAGCCAGTGCCCGCACATAGGTACCCTTGCCACACTCGGCCTCGAACGCGGACCGGCCATCATCGGTGTGTTCCACGAGGGTCAGTTGGTGAATTTCGACCTGTCGCGGCTGCAAAGCGACGGTCTCGCCGTCGCGGGCGAGGTCATAGGCCCGTTCGCCCTGGATCTTGATCGCGGAATATTGCGGCGGGGTCTGCTCGATCGTGCCGGTGAAGCGTGGCAGCAGCGCCCGGACCGCGTCCGCATCGGGGCGGTTCGCGCTTGTCGACGTAACCCGGCCCTCGCTGTCGTCGGTATCGCGCTCCTCGCCCCATTGCACCGTGAAGCGGTAGCGCTTGCGGCCGTCCATGACGAAAGGAACGGTTTTGGTGGCTTCGCCAAGCGCGATCGGCAGACCGCCCGAGGCCAGTGGATCGAGCGTGCCGGCGTGCCCGGCGCGTTTGGCCGAAAACAGCCGCTTCACGACCGCCACCGCATGGGTCGAGGTCATGCCGATGGGCTTGTCGAGAATCACCCAGCCATGCACGTCGCGCCTGTCGCGGCGCGGCTGGTTGTTCTGTTTCTTTCTTCCCTCTCCCGCTTGCGGGGTGGGGTGGCGAACCTCACTCGTCTGACGGGTCGCCGAGGAAAACTCGCCCACCCCAATCCTCTCGGAGCGAGTTCTGCTCTCTTCGAGCTCCGAGCGGGAGAGGGAGCTGTCCTCGTCATGTGGCGATGTGTCGGAAAAATTATTTCCGCGATCAGAATTATTTTTCTCGGGCCCGTCCGATTCGCCGATTGGCGAATCGAATGTGCCGTTTTGCATCGTCATGATCGTTAGCTTTCGTCCGAATCCGGTGCGAGGTCTCTCTGCACCGCAGGTGTTCTCAATAATTTCTCGATACGTTCCGCTTCGTCGAATCGTTCGTCGGCGCGGAAGCGGATATCAGGTGCGAATTTCAGGTTAACGCGCCGCGCGATCTCGCCGCGCAGGAATTTCTTGTTGCGGTCGAGCGCCTCGATCACGTCGGTGGTGTCGCGACCGCCGAGCGGCATCACGTAGATCGTCGCGAGCTTGAGGTCGGGGGACATGCGGACTTCGGGCACCGTGATGAGACGTCCTTCAAGCACGGGATCATGCACGTGACCCTGCGTGAGAATTTCGGCGATCGCGTGACGCACGGTCTCACCGACGCGCAACTGGCGCTGCGAGGCACCGGGTTGTTTAGCTTGCTGATGATGGCGCGGCATGAAACGGCGTCTTTCAAACAGTCGTCATGCCCGCGCTTGTCGCGGGCATCCACGTCTTTCTCGAGATATCTGGCTTTAGACGTGGATGGCCGGAACGCGTCCGGCCATGACGCCGTATCCCAATTAACGCAGCTCTCTTGTGAGATTCGGACTCACAGCGAGCGCTGAATGGTCTCCACGCGATAGCACTCGATAACGTCGCCGACGCGCATGTCGCCGTAGTTCTCGAACGCCATGCCGCACTCCTGGCCCGACTGGACTTCCTTCACTTCGTCCTTGAACCGCTTCAGCGTTGACAGCTTGCCTTCGTGCACCACGACATTATCGCGGATCAGACGGACGTTGGCGCCGCGTTCCACGTTTCCGTCGGTCACGCGGCAACCAGCCACCTTGCCGACCTTCGAAATGTTGAACACTTCGAGAATTTCGGCATTGCCCAGCATGGTTTCGCGCAGCGTCGGCGCGAGCAGGCCGCTCATCGCCTTCTTCACGTCGTCCACGAGGTCGTAGATGATGTTGTAGTAGCGGATCTCGATGCCGTTGCGCTTGGCTGCGGCCGCGGCTTCCTTGTTGGCGCGAACGCTGAAGCCGATGATCGCGGCGTTGAAACCCTCCGCCAGCGTGACGTCGGATTCGCTGATGCCGCCGACGCCCGCATGGAGGATGCGCGCGGCGACTTCGTCGGTGCCGAGCTTTTCCAGCGAGCCGAGGATGGCTTCCAGCGAGCCCTGCACGTCGGCCTTGATGATTAGGGGGAAATCCTTGCGGCCCGCGGTCTTGAGCTGCGACATCATCTGCTCGAGCGAGCCGCGCATGCCCGAGGCGCTGGCGGCGGCGTTTTCGCGCTTCTGGTGAGCGCGATAACTCGTGACCTGGCGGGCGCGGGCTTCGTTCTCGACCACGGCAAGGCGGTCGCCGGCTTCCGGCGGTCCGTTGAATCCAAGCACTTCGACCGGCACCGACGGGCCGGCCTCGTCGACCGTCTCGCCCTGATCCGAAATCAGTGCGCGGACACGGCCCATTTCGGCGCCGGCTACAATAATGTCGCCGACCCGCAGCGTGCCGCGCTGGACCAGCACGGTGGCCACAGGGCCGCGGCCGCGATCCAGCTTGGCCTCGATCACGGTGCCTTCGGCGGGGCGCATGGCATTGGTCTTAAGGTCGAGCAGGTCCGCCTGCAGGGAGATCATTTCAAGCAGCTTGTCGAGGTTGGTCTTGTTCTTCGCTGATACCTCAACGTCGACGACCTGGCCGCCCATCGATTCGACCTGTACCTCGTGCTGCAACAATTCGGTGCGCACGCGCTCCGGCTTCGCGTCGGGCTTGTCGATCTTGTTGATCGCGATGATCATCGGGACCTTGGCGGCCTTGGCGTGATTGATGGCCTCGATGGTCTGCGGCATGACGCCGTCGTCCGCAGCGACGACGAGGATGACGATGTCTGTAACCTTGGCGCCGCGGGCGCGCATCGCGGTGAACGCGGCATGGCCAGGCGTGTCGATGAAGGTTATCTTCTTGCCGCTCTCCGGCGAGGCGACCTGATAGGCGCCGATGTGCTGGGTGATGCCGCCGGCTTCGCCCGACACCACATTGGCGTGGCGCAGCGCATCGAGCAGCGAGGTTTTGCCGTGATCGACGTGGCCCATCACGGTAACGACCGGAGAGCGCGGCTCGGTATCGGTGGAATCGTCAACCACATCGAACAAGCCTTCCTCGACGTCGCTCGCGGCGACGCGCTTGACGGTATGGCCCAGTTCTTCAGCGATGAGTTGCGCGGTGTCGGCATCGATCACGTCGGTGATCTTGTGCATCGCGCCTTGCTTCATCAGCATCCGGATCACGTCCACTGCGCGCTCGGCCATGCGGTTGGCGAGCTCCTGGATGGTGATCGCTTCCGGCACGATGACCTCGCGAATCAGCTTTTCCTTCGGTTCATTCGAGGCATGACCCTTCAGGCGCTGGGTGCGGCGGCGGAACGAGGCGATCGATCGTTCGCGCACGTCGTCGGCGCTCAACGCCGTCGCTAGCGTCAGACGGCCGCGTTGCTTGGCGGGCGCCGGTTTGGCAGCCGGCTTCGGTGCGATCACAGGACGGGCGGGGCCGCCGCCGGGACGACGGACCAGGCGCGGAGCCTCGTCCTCGTCGCTGCCGTCGGCGGCGACAGCGGCCGGCCGCGCCGGAGGCGCCGCGCGCGTGGTGGTGGTCGTGGTCTTGGCCGGTGCAGCCTTGGTCTCGGTTTCGCCGAACCGGCGTTTGGCTTCGAGTTCGGCCTTGCGCTTGGCTTCCTCTTCCTGACGATGGCGCTCTTCCTCGGCCTTGCGGCGAGCCTCGGCGGCCTCGCGCTCGGCCTGTTCGATGCCTTCCTTGCTGTTGCGCCGCGCAGCTTCGGCTTCCGCAATACGGCGCTCTTCTTCGGCGCGCACTTTGGCTCCCGCCAGGGCGCTCGCTCGCGCGCTGCGCTCGTCCTCGGTCAGCTTCCGCAACACGACGCCTGAACCCGAGCGCGGGGCGGCGGGTGTCGCGGCACGAGCCGGTGGAGCCTTGGGAGCCAGCGTCCTGGGGGCGGCCGGCTCCGAGGTTCCCACCGGTTCTGGGCTGGGAGAGTCGCCGCCGATTCGACGCTTGCCGCGTTTTTCGACCACCACCTGCTTGGTACGGCCGTGGCTGAAGCTCTGGCGCACGGTGCCCTGCTCGACGCGAGGCTTGAGCGTCAAGGTCTTGGACGGGCTGACGCTCAGAGTCTTGTCGCCAGGATTTTTCGTATCAACCATTCAGCGGTCCCAATCTTGTTGCGCTGTACGCGATCGCACAGGTGGTGTCGTTAGAATTCTTGCCGTGTTCAGCTGCCTTGCCGCTGCCCGCCATCCTGGTATCGAACCAGGATCTGGCTGCGCTGCAGGAAAGTCTTGCTCGCCGGGCCTGCGAGCAGGGCTGCATGTATCACATTTGCCCTGCCAAGTGCCAAATCCAATTCTGCCGACGTCAGGGTGGTGACAACCGGGATTTCCTGCGTTTTACCGGACTGGACGGCTATTTTAGTGACGGTAGCGTCCAATTTCCGAATTCCGTCTGCGGCGCCGTCTGCGGCGTGAAGCAGGGCAACCGCCTGATGACGAAGCAGCGCGTCCTCCGCTTTTGCGAAACCGGCGACGACCTGACCGGCCTTGGCGGCGACCGCCAGCGCGTCGATTGCGCTGCGGACCATCAACTGCCGGGTCTTCTCAACCAGAGAGGCCGATACGTGAACGTCCCGCTTGAAGCCCTTGCTAAACTGGTGGCGGCGGACCGCCTCTGCAACAGCAGCATGCGAGGCTGAAATCCAGAGACCCCGGCCGGGAAGTTTGCGTTTCAGATCCACGATAACCTCGCCCGAAGGCGAGACCACGAACCGGATCAAGTCGCCGATCGGGCGCACCTCGCGCGTAACCACGCACATCCGCGTCGTCGCGGATTTGTTGGTCCGCGGTCCGTCGTCAAGATCTGCCGGGTCGGCGATGGCGAGCATGTCGTGAACATTCCCTTGTCATCGGCGGCGAGGTCTTCCCGCGAAGCCGAGTCTGCTTTCGCGGAAGGGGTCCTGGCGCACGTTCCGCAGAAGCGGTGACTGCAAGTTACTGGTTGTGAGCATTTTCTTCACGCTAACCAAACCCACTTAGCCGGAAAATGTTCTGGAGTGTGAATCCCTGCACTGAGATCAGACTCCAGCCTAAATCCTACGAACGAGCATGATCTATCGAAACCGGCTCCCACTTTTCCGGATCGTGCTCTATGCCGGCTGATCTTCAGCGGCGACGGCCTCTGCCGGTTTCGCCAGGTCAGCTTCGCTGATCCAGCCGGCCATCAGGCGCGCTTGCATGATAATGGCCTCGGCATCCTCGCGCGAAATCTCGATGCCGTCGAAATAACCCGCGTGCTTGACCGCTTCGCCTTCCTTGCGTTCGGTCCAGCCGACCAGATCGTCGGTGGCGCAACCGGCCAGATCCTCGACTGTCCTGACGTCGTTCTCGCCAAGTTTGACCAGCATTTTCAATGTCACGCCAGGTACCGTCTTCAGAGCGTCGTCCACGCCGAGTTCCTTTCGCCTGCTTTCCAGTTCGGCCTCGAGTTGCTCGAGATATTCGCGGGCGCGGCTCTGCAATTCGCCCGCGGTTTCATCGTCGAATCCCTCAATGCCGGCGAGTTCCCGCGTATCGACCAGCGTCAGTTCTTCAACAGAGGTAAAACCTTCCGACGCCAGCAATTGGCCGACGACCTCGTCGACGTTGAGCGCTTCCATGAACATGCGAGTCGCATTCTCGAAGTCCGCCTGGCGTCGCTCCGATTCCTCCTGCTCGGTCAGGATGTCGATATCCCAGCCGGTCAGTTGCGAGGCGAGCCGCACGTTCTGTCCGCGCCGCCCGATCGCGAGCGACAACTGGTTGTTGGTATCGGGAACCACAACCTCGATCCGCTCCCGATCTTCGTCGATCACGACTTTTGCGACCTCCGCCGGCGCCAGCGCGTTGACGACGAACGTCGCGATATCGGGCGACCACGGGATGATGTCAATCTTTTCGCCCTGCAACTCGTTGACGACCGCCTGAACGCGCGACCCGCGCATGCCGACGCAAGCCCCAACCGGATCGACTGAGGAATCCCTCGACACCACGCCGATCTTCGCTCGGGAACCCGGGTCGCGCGCCACCGCCTTGATCTCGACGATGCCGTCGTAAATTTCCGGCACTTCCTGTGCGAACAGCTTCACCATGAACTGCGGATGGGTGCGCGACAGGAAGATTTGCGGCCCGCGAGTTTCGCGGCGCACGTCGAAGATATAGGCCCGGACCCGGTCGCCGTTGCGGAAAACCTCGCGCGGCAACATCTCGTCGCGGCGTATGACGGCCTCGCCGCGGCCGAGGTCAACGATCACGCTGCCGTATTCGACACGCTTGACGATGCCGTTGACGATATCGCCGATGCGATCCTTGAACTCCTGATATTGCCGGTCACGCTCAGCCTCGCGCACCTTCTGCACGATCACCTGTTTGGCGGATTGCGCGGAGATGCGGCCATATTCCAGCGGCGGCAGCGTGTCGGCGATGGTGTCGCCGATCTGCGCGCCCGGATTGGCTCGCTGAGCGTCCTTCAGCGAGATCTGGTTCGCGGCGTTTTCGACCTGATCGACCACCAGCATGTGGCGGGTGAGCTGGAGCTGTCCGGTTTTCGGATGAATTTCCGCATGAACGTCGGTCTCACTGCCGTACCGCGCCCGCGCCGCTTTGGCGATCGCATCTTCCATCGCGGCGATCACGATGCCACGGTCGATGGATTTTTCTCGCGCTACTGCGTCCGCGATCTGCAGCAGTTCGAGTTTATTGGCGCTGACAGCGGCCATGACTTAGTCTCCTTCGATGGGATCAATGTCGCCGCGCCGCAGTCCTTCTGCGGTCAGGCGATGTTCCTTGGTGTTCTTCGGCGGCTTTTTCCCGGGGGTTTTTGAGCCGTTTTTGAGTTTCCGTTTCGGCGCGTTGTGTTTCGGTAGATCGTTTTTAGCGTGCGGCGGAAGCGGGGGCAGAACGCCGAGATTCCGTTTCATCTCGCGCTCCGCGATCTTGCCCCGCCGCATCGATTCCGCGATTAACTCGTCGGTCAGAACCAGCCGCGCGTCGGCGATATCCTCCATGATCAGCAGGACATCGGCATCGTCGTCCCGTTGGACGTCGTCCCGATGCAGGCGCACTGCGTTGTCCTCGACGCCCCGAAGAATGCCGCGGAACCGCTTGCGACCCTGATGGGCGACGGCCATCTCGACCTTCGCGAGGTGGCCGGCGTGACGTTCGAAGTCGGATCGGCGCACCAGCGGCCGGTCGATGCCGGGCGACGAGATTTCCAGCCGATAGGCCTTGTCGATCGGATCGGCAATATCGAGCACCGGCGACAGCGCCTTCGAGATCGCCTCGCAATCCTCGATCTGCATCGATCCGTCCGGCCGCTCGGCCATGATCTGCACCGTGCAGCCGGCTTCGCCCGACACCTTGATGCGGACCAGGCGGTATCCCATGCCTTGCAGGACCGGAGCGACGACCGACGAGACCCGCGCGGCGACGCCCGGCTCGACCACGAGACGAGGCTCGTCGAGCAGGTCGTGATCCGGGATCTGGGCAACGGGATTGGTCATATCCGGTTCAAGGATCGCTTTGCAGATATTAATGGGTCTGCCGGTCACAGGCTCTGCCGCTCACTATTGTCGTCCGTGTCGGCATTGTTGACTGAAGGAACCTGGATACGCCGCGGCGCATGAGGCCCGTTCAGGTAATAAAAAAGAGCGGGTCCCGACGGGTCCCACTCTCGCTACGCACTCGTATGAGAAAGTTTCCACAAATATAGCCGTGTTCGCGCTCCCCGGCAAGGCCCGGCGAGGGCGTGAGAGGCGAATTTCATCGTTCGCAGCTCTCCCCGAGCGTGGCACTGGAGATAAGACGGGATATGCCAAGCCGATCCCGCCAAAGAAAACCTACGCTCTGCCCTCAGGCGCGGGCGACGTCCGCAATGATCGGTCTGTTCGCCTGAACCGCAGATACGTCGCGCGGCGGCCTTCGCGCGTGGCTTTGCGACCGTAGCGCGTCATGGTGTAGCCCGGCCATGGGTTGCGCCAGTCGGCCGCGCGTTCGGCGAGCCAGAGGAAATCCGGCGATCGCGCCAGATGCGATAGCGTCCATGCGCAGTAGTCGGCGATGTCGCTGACGAAGCGGAATTCGCCGCCCGGCCGGAGGACGCGCGCTATCGCCGCGATGGTCGCGTTCTGGACGAAACGGCGTTTCCAGTGACGGCGCTTCGGCCACGGATCGGGATGGATCAGATCGATCCGCGAAAGCGAGCTTTCAGGCAACCACGCCAGCAGTTCCGATGCATCGCCGGCGAACAGGCGGATATTGCTGATATCACGCGCTTCGATCTGCGCGAGGATCTTGGCCATGCCGTTGACGTAGGGTTCGCAACCGATGAAGCCGGTATGCGGAAAGGCCAGCGCTTCGGCGATGAGATGCTCGCCGCCGCCGAAACCGATCTCAATACGTATTTCATCAACCTGGCCGCCGAACAGCGCGGTCAGGTTGGACGGCTCGATCTTGGCGGGATCGAAACTGAGGCGCGGCAACAGATGCGCGATCAGGTCGCTCTGGTGCGATCGCAGCTTATGTCCCTTGCGGCGTCCGAAAAACGAGCCGTGACCGGACTCACGGCGAAGCGATGTATCGTCGGCAATACGACACGGATCGTGAAGGTCGGAAGCGACAGCCATCATCACCACGCCCGGTGAAGGCCTAGCGCTGGTCTAACGGTTCCTTGGCTGCAATTTGTTCAACCATATCAACGATGCTGCGGCGCAGCTTTGCATCGGTGATCCGGGTAAATGCGCGGGTCAGCGCGAGACCTTCGGATGTTGCAAGAAAATCGGAGACATAAGCAGGGGATGGCGCCTCGCTCAGACCCTCGGTCTTGGAGATACCCGTGGGGCTACCCTCGAACAGAAATGAAACCGGAACCTGAAGTATCTCGGAAATCTGCTGGATGCGGCTGGCGCCGACGCGATTAGTGCCTTTTTCGTATTTCTGAACCTGCTGGAATGTCAGTCCCAGAGCTTCTCCGAGTTTTTCCTGACTCATGCCGAGCATGATGCGGCGCATGCGCACACGGCTGCCGACATGCTTGTCAACAGGATTGGGCGCCTTGGTCGACATCTCCTGGGTCTCCTCGAAGGGGGCCGCGATCCTTGAATACGCTCCCGGTGCCATGATCGTCAAACTCAACTCAATCACATGATAAAAATTCGAAGTTAATCCCACAGTCGGCTGCATTATACCACTTGCGCAAATTGTTACACGAACTATATCGATCGTGCGATTGGAAGCGCTGTAGCGAAACTCGCATGAAATTATTCACGCGCCGCGGCTAGTCGCGACGCCGTCGAATCACCAGAACAAACGCGATGATCACCATGATTGCGGCGGGAATATCGCCAGCGCGGGCGTAGGGTGTTGCCGTAACGGCAGCGGGCAGGCGGGAATCCAGTATGCCTTCCACGCCGAGATCGAGCTGCGCGACAATACGTCCTACGGGGTCTGTGACCACCGAAATACCGGTGTTCGCCGCTCGCACAAGGGGCAGGCCTTGCTCGATGGCCCGCAGCCGCGCCTGCTGAAGGTGCTGGTGAGGACCCGTGCTGATCCCGAACCAGCCGTCATTGGTGAGGTTGACGATCCAGCCCGGCCGGCCGCCTCTGGATTCGATGTCACCCGGAAAGATCGCCTCGTAGCAGATCAGCGGAAGCATGCTTGGCGCGTTTGGAAGTTCGATAGTCCGTCGGCCGGTTCCCGAAATGAAACCGCCTTGGACCTTGGTGAGTTGAACGAAGCCCAACTTTTCCATCAGTCCCTGAAACGGCAAGAATTCGCCGAACGGCACCAGGTGGAGCTTGTCGTAAATCGACAGGATGCCGCCATCATCGCCGATAACATAGATCGAGTTATACGCCCGTGTGATCCTGGCGTTTGGCGGCAGGTCGGGCGCGCGGACCGAACCGGTAATCAGGATCGTTCCTTTCGGCAAGAGATCGGCGATCTCCGACATCGCGTCGGCTTCGCGGGTAAGAAAAAACGGGAAAGCCGATTCCGGCCAGATCAGAACGGTTGCGCCGTTGACGCCGGTTGACTGCGGTCCGGTGGCGCGGTCCGAGAGTGCCAGATATCTCTGCATCACCGCCTGCTTGGCGGAATAGTTGAACCGCGCGTCCTGCGCCAAATTGGGCTGCATGATGCGCAGTCTGACGTTATCTGTGAATTCTGTCGGATGCTGCGATAGCCGGACTGAACCGTAGACGCTCATGGCGACGAGCAGCAGGCCCGCGATGACCGGGGCGAGCCATGGCCGGCGACCGCGGCTCCAGCCATCGATCAGTACGGCGGGGCTCGCGAAGATGGCGACGCTAAGGAACGTCAAACCCCACAGGCCGATCAGCGAGGCGGTTTGCGCCAGGGCCAGCGGCTCAGTCAGCGCATAGCCGAATGCATTCCAAGGGAACCCTGTCAGAGCGTGTCCGCGCAGCCATTCGCCGACCGTCAGCGCGGCGGCGAGCGCGAGAATGCGCGAAGCATCCTTGGTCCAAATCAAGCGCGCCAGGGCGAAACCAAGCGACGTAAAGAGTGCGAGATAGGCCGGCAGGCCGATGACGGCGAACGGCATCAGCCATGCGAAAGTCTGTGCATCGACCAGAAAGGCGTTACCGATCCAGTAGAGTCCGGGAACGAAATAACCGAACCCGAACAGCCAGCCGGCGAGCGCCGCGGCCGGCACGCCGCCGAGACGGCCGGCGGCCGATCCGTCGATCAGCCAGGTTGCGACCGGGAAGGTTACGAACAGCAACGGCCAGACGTTGAAAGGCTCCATGGCAAGCGAGGAGAGGGCGCCGGAGACAAGCGCAACGAGGGCGCGCTTCCAACCCCATGACAACGTAATGGCAAGGCCCGCCGTTCTGGCGCTGCCTGCGATGCTCATGCTCACGGGGTTTCGCCTCCATCGCCCGGCGGTGAAAGAGAGGCCGAATCGCCGTGCGGTTGAGAGGTTATATCCGATGCATTCTCTCGTCGTCGCCCGTCGCGCGGTCGAACGGGGGGACGCTCCTTGCGCAGTCCGATCCGCAGCCGCTTGACGCGGCGAGGGTCGGCATCGAGCACTTCAATCTCGAACGGTCCCGGCCCTAAAATGACCTCCCCCCGCACCGGCAGGCGACCGACATACGTGACGAGAAAGCCCCCGAGCGTGTCGACCTCCTCGCCCGCTTCGCCGGTTTCGAACGCCTCGCCGATCATGGCGCAGACGTCCTCGAGGCTGGCGCGGGCGTCGGCAATGAAGGAATTCTCGGTCTGGCGCACGATCGATGGCGGCTCATCGCCGTCGTGCTCGTCATCGATTTCGCCGACGACCTGCTCGACGATGTCCTCGATCGACACCAGGCCGTCGGTGCCGCCATATTCATCGACGACGAGCGCCAGATGGATTCGCGAGGCCTGCATCTGCGCGAGCAAGTCGATCGCAGGCATGGACGGCGGCACGTAGAGCAACTTGCGAATAATGTTGGCTTCGCTCAGTGGCAGCGCCAAATCGACAGCGCGCAAATCGAGACCGGCAGGCGGCGGTTTCTTTTTGCGTTTCGCCGTGGACGGCAGTGTGGCGCGCGCGCGCGCAGCCATGAAAGCCAGCAGGTCGCGAATGTGAACGATGCCTTCGGGATCGTCGAGATTCTCGTGATAAACCACCAGACGGGAATGTGCCGCGCTTTCGAAGAGGTTGATCAGTTCGCCGAGCGGAATGTCGCGCCTGACTGCGACGATATCGGCGCGGTGAACCATCACATCGGCGATGCGCCGTTCGTGCAGGCTGAGGATATTGCGCAGCATGGTGCGCTCAATGGCGGTGAAGCTGGCCTCGTCCGGCGTCGAGGCGTCAAGCACCACCTGAAGGTCGGCTCGGACTGATCCCGCCTTCCATCCAAACAGCGAGCGGATCGCACGCATCAGCCAGCGCTCGGGGGCCGGGCGCAGCACCTCGCCATTGTGCACGGGTACCGGCAGGTTGCGATTCTCCTGCGCCGGCCGGTTATCGCTGGGTTGGTCTTCCGAAGGCACTCACGTCGTCCATTCTTGGGGTGCGTAGGGATCTGGAATCCCGAGCCGCGCCAGAATTCTCCGCTCGAGGTTTTCCATTTCTCCTGCTTCTCCATCGGTTTCGTGGTCGTAACCGATCAGATGCAGAAACCCATGGATAGCCAGATGGCTGAGGTGATGACTGAACGGTTTGTGTTCGTCATCGGCCTCGCGGCGCAGAGTTTCATAGGCGATCGCAATGTCCCCGAGCATACGCGGCGGATCGTCGGGAAGGGACGGACCCGTAGGCTGTAGCGCCGGGAATGACAGGACATTGGTCGGCTTGTCGATGCCGCGCCAGTTGGCATTGAGCGTGTGGATGCCGGCGTCGTCAGTCAGCATGATCGCGAGCTCGGCATCGCCGGTGTCCTCATCGACCATCCCGGCAGCGGTCTCGATGGCGCGATGAATGATAGCCTCGGCATCCGCCTCCGCTCGCCAGCAATCGGCGACCACAAGGATTTCAGTCACGGGAGAAGCGGAGCTGATCATTGTATGTTTTTCGCCGCCAGCGCCTTGCGCAGGCCGGCCCTTCTCTACACTCATGTCCGGCATCAGGTTTTTCCGGTGGCCGGCCGCCGTGACAACCCTTCATAGGCGGCGACGATCCGTGCGACCAGTTCATGACGGATGACGTCCTCGGCGGTAAATCTCACCTGAGCTACGCCCTCGACACCCTCGAGCAGCCGCGTCGCTTCCGCCAGTCCCGATGTTTGACCGTTCGGCAGATCGACTTGCGAGGGATCGCCCGTGACGATCATGCGGCTGTTTTCGCCCAGTCGTGTCAGAAACATCTTCATCTGCATCGAGGTGGTATTCTGCGCCTCATCGAGGATGATCGCCGCATTGGTCAGGGTGCGTCCACGCATGAAGGCGAGCGGAGCGATCTCGATCTCGCCGCTTTGCAGCGCGCGCTCGACGATGCGGGAGTCCATCAGATCATATAGCGCGTCGTAGATCGGCCGCAGGTACGGGTCGACCTTTTCGCGCAGATCTCCCGGCAGGAAGCCCAGCCGCTCGCCGGCCTCGACCGCGGGGCGCGTCAGGATGATGCGATCGACCTCCTTGCGCTCGAACAGTTGCGCGGCCTGCGCCACCGCGAGCCAGGTCTTGCCGGTGCCCGCGGGACCGATGCCGAATACCAGTTCATGACGCTTCAGGGCGCGGATATAGAGATCTTGCGCGGCTGTGCGGGCCCGCACCGGGCGCTTGCGCAGGTTGATGGCCTCAAACGTCGAGGGCGGCGCCTTGGCATCGTATTCGAACAGCGAGCCTTGTGCGATCACGGCGCGAATCGCACCCTCGACCTCGCCCTGCGAGAGATCATGGCCCTGCGCTGCCTGGGTGTAGAGCATTTCCAGCACGCGCCGTCCCGCGTCGCAGCCGTCGCGCGATCCGGTGATGGTGATGTGGTTTCCGCGCGAATCGACGACCACTCCGAGTCGCCGCTCGAGTTGTGCGAGATTCTGTCCATAAGGGCCGACCAGCGCGGATACCGCACGATTGTCCTCGAAATCGATGACGACCTGCGTTTCGGGCGGGCCGTGTATGTCGGGTTTCCGGCTGGGAGCAAGTGGAAGGGAATCCGATGCGCTCTTGGGCAAGGGTTCAGACTCCGGCGGTCGTCTGGAACTGTGCGCCGGCCGGCGCAGCATCGTTCAACTGCGCGCGGAATGTCGGCATGGACGCCAGCGTTCCGAACAGGCTGTAACGTTCCAGGCTCGCCACGGTTACGGGTAGCACCTGTCCGATGATGGCGTCGGATGCATTTACATGGGCGGGCTGCAGATAGGGGGTGCGGCCGGCGATCTGGCCCGGCTTGCGTCCGGCACGGTCGAACAGCACATCAACCGTCCTGCCCAGCGCAGTCCGGTTGAAGGCGGATTGCTGGCTGTCGATCAGGTTCTGAAGCCGCACCAGTCGCTCGTCCATGTCGGCCGTTGACACCGTCTCCTGCATTTCCGCCGCCGGCGTTCCTGGCCGCGGCGAGTACTTGAACGAATAGGCGGCAGCGTATCCGATTTGGCCGACGAGCGCGAGGGTCGCGGCGAAATCTTCCTCGGTTTCGCCCGGGAAGCCGACGATGAAGTCCGACGAGAACGCGATGTCCGGCCGGACATGACGAAACCGGTCGATCACCCGGCGATAGTCATCAGCGGTATGTCTGCGGTTCATGGCGGCGAGAATGCGGTCGGATCCGGACTGCACCGGCAGATGCACGAACGGCATCAGGGCGTCGAGATCGCGGTGGGCATCGATGAGAGAGTCCTCGACGTCGCGCGGATGGCTGGTCGAGTAGCGCAACCGGACGATGCCCGGAATTTCGGCGAGACGATACAGCAGCTTGCCGAAAGGCCAGGGTTGCCCGTCGGGACCGTCGCCATGATAGGCGTTGACGTTCTGCCCGATGAGGGTGATCTCCCGCACGCCGTTGCCTGCCAGGCGCTCGACGTCCTCGATGATCTTCGCCACCGGACGTGACGCTTCGGCACCGCGCGTATAAGGCACGACGCAGAAGGTGCAAAACTTGTCGCAGCCTTCCTGCACCGTCACGAACGCCGAGATACCGCGAGAACGAATTGCCTGCCGTGACGGCTGCGGCAGAAAGCCGAATTTGTCTGCGATCGGAAATTCGGTCTCCAGTGCGCGGCCGTCGGTCTTTGCGCGCAAGAGCAATTGCGGCAAATGATGATAGCTCTGCGGACCCACCACCACATCGACCACCGGCGCGCGCCGAATGATCTCCTCGCCCTCGGCCTGCGCGACGCAACCGGCGACAACAACGCTCATGCCGCGGCCATCACGCGCCGCCTGATCTTTGGCGGCGCGCAGCCTGCCGAGTTCGGAATAGACCTTCTCGGACGCCTTCTCGCGAATGTGGCAGGTGTTGAGAATGACGAGGTCGGCATCCTCAACGCTGGCTGTCTCGACATATCCTTCCGGCGCCAGCGTGTCCGCCATGCGCTGGGCATCGTAGACGTTCATCTGGCAACCGTAGGACTTGATGTGCAGCTTGCGCGGCGGCGTCATGGAACCTGGCTCGGTGGACGTGGCGCGCTTATTGGCGCCCTGTTCACTTATAGGCGAGGGCGGCGAAAATCCAGCGCCCGTCCCTTGTCCGATATCGGTGAGGTCGCGCCGGACGTCCTTGTCTTTGCGTCAGCATGGCGGCACGAGCCCCACACGAAATGACTTCGCACTGAGGAGCTTACGGCGTAGCAGCGTTTCGACAGGCACTCAGGACTTATCGTCGTCCATCGGAACGCAATAGAGCTCGAGCCGATGGTCGACCAGCCTGTAGCCGAGTTTGCGCGCGACCTCAGCTTGCAGCTCCTCGATTTCATCCGACGTAAATTCGATAACCTTGCCGTCGCGCAGATTAATCAGATGATCGTGGTGACTGTCGCGCATCGTCTCATAGCGCGCGCGTCCTTCGCGAAAATCGTGCCGCTCGATGATGCCGGCGTCCTCAAACAGCTTCACCGTGCGATAGACTGTCGAGATCGAGATCTTGTCATCCACCGCGACGCAGCGTCGATAGAGCTCCTCGACGTCCGGATGATCGGAGGCCTCCGCCAGCACGCGCGCAATAACCCGGCGCTGTTCGGTCATACGCATTCCAGTGGCCGCGCAACGCCCCTCAATTTTAGTGGGTTCCTGCACGGACGTTGATTTAAGAGCCGTCATCAAAGTGTCCGGTTCCGATGGCGCATGATCCGCTCATAGAAACGTAGATAATGCGCGCGAACGATGGAAGGGAGTGCGACCGGACAAAAAACCGATGCACCGTTGCCGATGGTTTTCCTAGTTCCTTTTGCCACCGCTTGGATATTACGACAAGTTACGGCGCAACACCAATGCGTTCAGTTCCTGACCGCCCGCCTCGCGATAGTAGCGTTCGCGACGTCCGACAACGACAAAGCCGGCGCGTTCATAGAGACGCCGCGCCGGCTGATTATTTTCCTCGACTTCGAGAAATACGGTCCGCACGCCGCGTCCGGCGAGGTGGCCAAGGTGCGTGAACAGCAGACCGGGCGAGAATCCCTGGCCGCGATAGCCGGCGTCGATTGCAATCGACAGGATTTCAGCCTCGTCCGCAGCGATGCGTGACACGGCAAACCCGATCACGTTCGATCGTAGCCGCAGACGCTGAACCAGTGTGTTGCGCTCGGCGAGCATGGCCTCGAATTCGCTTTCGCCCCAACCGCGGTGAAACGATGCGCCGTGAATCGCCGCAAGGCGCGCCGTGTCGTTTGGGCTCGCGGGCTCGACAATGGGAGCGGCGCGCTCTTTGCCTGGGAACCAATTCATCATAATGCGGCCAGCGTCTGTGTTTTAAGCAAGAAATTGCCGGCCGGCTTAGCGTCGGGCGCGCGCAGGTAATATGGGCGGGGCGGCGCGGCGTTCGGACTGACTGCTGCGCCGAGCCATGCCACCCAGGCGATATCAGGTGCGGGCTGCGGATCCACCGCGACGGGGGGCGCTAGGTGCGTCGGCCAGCGGTCGGCGAGAAGTTTTGCGGCATTCCCGACCAGATGCGGAGCGCCGAAGCGCGACGCGGCGAGCGCCTCCTCGATCGGCGCGACACGCGGGTGGACCAGCGTGGCGCCGTCACCACTTATCGTTTGAAAATAAACCTGATCATGTCGGGCATCGATCGCGGAGATCACCGGCGACTTGCGGTTTTCGCCGATAACCGGTGCGGCAAAGGCTGCCAGGGTGGTCACGCCCACCACCGGTTTGTCGGCGGCAAGCGCGATGCCGCGCGCGGCCGACAGCCCCACCCGCAGGCCGGTGAAGCTGCCGGGACCGGTGGTCGCGACGATGCGGTCCAGCGCCGCAACGGCGATCCCGGCGGATTCGATGACCCTGGCGATCAGCGGCATCAGAGTTTCTGCGTGGCCGCGCCTCATCGGTAGCGTTTCCTGAGCGATCAGGCGGCCGGCGTTGGTGTCCAGGACGCCAGCGGCGCAGGCATCGAGTGCGGTGTCGATCGCAAGGACGAGCATGGGGCCAGATTAGCACCCCTGCCCAGGATTTACCTGCGGTTTGGACGAAGGAACCCGAGTTTTAGACACCAGATTGCCGCGATCTGGCTGTTTACCGTGGTCTCGGGGTCCGGCTCAGATTTAATCCGCATTTAACTAAAAGTCGCCTTAATGGCGCTCAGCGAGTCTGCGAACAGCTTCGCTGGAACTTGGGGTTACCGAATCAGCCATGCGCAGTCTTGATCCGGACATGCCGGCGGCGTGCAGACTATCGGGCACTGCCTGCAGGGATCGGAAGTAGAGTGTCTCTGGACGTGGGGCGAATGACATACGTTACGGGCAGACGTTACTATGATGTGGCGGCCTATTCCGCCGACTCGCCCCGCAAGGCGGTCCCGCAAAATATTCTGGGCGCCGCCGCGCTCGCCTGCATCGGGCTGGCCTGCGCCTGGACCCTTTATACCCATGTATCCGGCGGACCCACGGAGTTGGTGACCGCATCGTTACCGCCGCTTGCATCCAGGCTTTCGGTGGAACCGGTTCGTCGCATCGCGGCGGCCTACGAGGCATTGGGGGAAATACCCGCGCCGCGTGTGGTGAGGGCGACCACCGGAACGCCTGTGGCCAAGGCCCGTGCTCAAGATCCTGAAGCGCGAGCCCGCACGGCATGGCTCTATGGTCCGCGCTTCCTCGGGCCGCCGCCCGGCTCATTTGAGCCGGCTCAGGATGCCCCGCAGACCGTAGCCTCAATTCCGGTCGAGACCGCACCTGAGACCCTGCCGCTCCCGCCGGCACCCCAAGTCGCCGCGATTGTTCCGATGCCAGCCCCGCGTCCGTCCGAACTGCGTCAGCTGCAGGCTGCCAGCTCTTCCCGCGAGGTCGCGGAAGTCCCCGCCGCTGTCGAGCCGGAGCCGAAGAAACCGTCGATCTTCGAGAGACTGTTCGGCAAGCCCGCGGCCGGCCTGCAACTGGCGTTCGCTGCACCGGACGGCGGGGTGACCAGCGACGGTGAGAGCCTGACGCTCGGCCGCATCCCGCAATACAACCAATTCACCGCCGTCTATGATATTTCCGCGCGTAAGGTCTACCTCCCGGACGGCAATACACTTGAGGCGCATTCCGGGCTTGGCAATATGATGGACGATCCGCGTTCTGCCGACAGGAGAATGCGCGGCGTGACGCCGCCACACACCTACGATCTGTCGTTGCGTGAACGCCCTTTCCACGGCGTGGAGGCGATCAGGCTGAAACCGATCGGCGGCGAGGATAAGATATACGGGCGCACCGGGCTGCTGGCACATACCTACATGCTTGGGCCGAGCGGCGCCTCCAACGGCTGCGTGTCGTTCAAGAACTACCACGCGTTTCTAAACGCCTATAAGAGCGGCAAAATCAAGCGGCTGGTTGTCGTTGCCAAACTCTGAACTATAGCGTTTCGAGCCAGACGATACCGGAATCGCGTGAAGAACGCGTCCAATAAAAATTCAGAGAGCCCGCTTCTGAATCCATCAGAAAGCGGAAAGGCCAAAGCCTCCTGCGAAAAGACGCGCTCTTCTAGACCGGCCGCACTTCGACGACCTCGGGCACGAAATGTTTCAGAAGGTTCTGGATGCCATTTCGCAAGGTCACGGTCGATGACGGGCATCCCGAGCACGAACCCTTCATGTTCACGTAAACGACGCCATCCTTGAAGCCGCGGAAGGTGATATCGCCGCCGTCATCGGCGACTCCCGGCCGCACCCGCGTCTCGATCAGATCCTTGATCAAGGTCACAGTCTCGGCGTCTGCTTCATCGAAAAATTCAACGTCGTTGTCTGTGTTCGTCTCGCCCTCGCCGTCCGTCAACAGCGGCGCGCCCGACATGTAGTGTTCCATGATGACGCCGAGGATGGCCGGCTTGAGATGTTGCCAGTCGCTGTCGTCCTTCGTCACCGTGATAAAATCCGAGCCATAAAAAACGCCGGTGACGCCGTGCACGGCAAACAGCTTCACGGCGAGCATTGAGCGGCCGGCCGTGCTGGGGTCGGTGAATTCCATTGTTCCTTTGCCGAGCACGGTGCGGCCCGGGAGGAACTTCAAGGTAGCGGGATTGGGGGTGACTTCGGTCTGAATGAACATCGATCTCTCCGTCGCCGCCGGTTCAAGGCCGGCGCGTGGGTTCTCTAGCAGATAGCGATCACGAAGGCACGATCAAGGGCGCCAGCGGGGCAGCCGTTCCGCGGCCGAATGGACGGAAATAGCCTGGAGCCTGATCCGACTTCGTGGAATCACCCTTCTTTGATTAAGCATGATCTTATCCGAAAACCGGTTCCCACTTTTTGGGATCATGCTCTAGGACAGCGCGTCGATCGCGTCGTTCGTCAGGGTGCCGGGCACGATCGTCACTGGAATCGGAAAGTTTCCAGCGGTCTTGGCCAGCGTCGTGATGATCGGGCCGGGACCTTCGGGACCGCCGGCGGCGGCGAGCACCAGCATCGAAATATCCACGTCCTTCTCGATGACATCCAGAATTTGTTCAAGCGGATCGCCTTCGCGAATGATTCGTTCAGGCGTAATCGCGGCGATCCCGTTGGCTCGGCCGGAGGCGCGCTCGAGCGCCGCATCCGCACCTTCGTAGGCCTCAGCCCGCATCACTTCGGCGACACCGAGCCATTCCTGATTGCGGTCTTCCGGCTCCACCACCCGCAACATCACGATGCCTCCGCCGACGCGGATGGCGCGGCGGCTGGCGTAATAAACGGCGCGATCCCATTCAGCGCTGTCATCGACCACGACCAGATATTTTGGCTTGTGACCGCTCTCGTAGCTTCGACGTTGTGCGCTCATGCATGTCCCGATGCTGAATCAGCAACCCGTCGCTATGCTGCCACGGCACCGGCTGCCTCGACAAGCAGGTTCCGGACCGCGACATACTATAGCGTTTTCGAGCGAAGTGGATATCGGTTCGCAAACGGAAAGGCTTTAGCGCCCGCGGATGAAACCGACGATGTCCTTCACCGCGTCCATGGTCTCCGATGCGATCACGCTGGCACGCTCGGCGCCCTCGATCAGAATCTGGTCGACATGGGCCGGATCGTCGGTGAGCCGTTTCATCTCGCGAGCGATCGGCGATAGCTTTGCGACCGCGAGATCGACGAGGTTGGATTTGAAGCTCGAGAACTGCGCGCCACCGAACTCTGCGAGGAGCGCGGATTTGGGCTTCCCTGAGAGCGCCGCATAGATGCCGACCAGGTTGTCGGCCTCGGGGCGGTTTTCCAGCCCCTTTTCCTCCGACGGCAGAGGTTCCGGATCGGTCTTGGCCTTACGGATCTTTTGCGCGATGGCATCGGCGTCGTCAGTCAGATTGATGCGCGAATAATCGGACGGATCCGACTTGGACATTTTCTTGGTGCCGTCGCGCAGGCTCATCACCCGCGTCGCAGGCCCCGTGATCACGGGCTCCGGCAGCGGAAAAAATGTGTCGCCATGACCGTTGGCGGCGATCGACTCCGAAAAGTCGTTGTTGAATTTCTGCGCGATGTCGCGGCTGAGTTCGAGGTGCTGTTTCTGATCCTCGCCGACCGGAACGTGCGTCGCGCGATAGACCAGGATATCCGACGCCATCAGAACCGGGTAATCGTAAAGCCCGACCGACGCGTTCTCGCGATCCTTGCCGGCCTTTTCCTTGAACTGGGTCATGCGGTTGAGCCAGCCGAGCCGCGCCACGCAGTTGAGCACCCACGTCAATTCGGCGTGCCCGGCCACCTGACTTTGGTTGAAGATGATGTGCTGCTTCGGATCGATCCCGCTCGCGATAAAGGCTGCCGTCACTTCGCGGGTGGCGCGGCGGAGCTCATTGGGCCCGCCCCAGACGGCGACGGGCACGGTGATGGCATGAAGATCGACCACGCAATAGAGACACTCGTGGTCAGCCTGCAATTTTACGAAATTAACGATGGCGCCGAGGTAATTGCCGAGATGCAGATTGCCGGTCGGCTGAACGCCTGAAAAAACCCGTGTCGTCATCGTTTGGTTCCTGCTTGCCCGCGCGCGATTCGGAAAACATGCGGCGAAACGCGGGGCTCATGCCTTCGGTCCGGCGCGCCGTCCATTGCCACGCGGAATCTAAGCGCGCAAGTCGCCGGATCGCGATCGCATCAGCGCGGCTTGTATGTCGTTCCGATCGATGACCCTGAACGTCAACAGCAGCAGGCCGTAGATCACGACGCCTGCGGCGATCAGGACGACCAGCGTGGCGGCCTGGAGCAACCCGTGCACGCTGGACATTGGGTATAGTAGCCGACCAGCGAACCACAAAACGCCGCCCATCACGAGCGCCGCCAGCCCGATGCGCGGCAGACGCCGGCGCGCTTCGGCATCGATGGAAAATCCAAAGGTACCAGCAATGCTGCGGACGAGACTCACCGCATTGCTCCATGCACCGAGCGCGACGGCGACAGCTATTCCCGCGACCCCGAACAGCCGTCCGAATACGAACGCGAGTACCATCGCGACCGCCACGCCCCTCAGTGTGGCCATAAGCGGCGTCATTGTATTGCCGCGTGCGAAGAACGCCGGAGACAGCGCCTTGATCAGCACATAGGCGGGAAGGCCGAAGCCAAGACAGCCCAGCGCGAGCGCCGTTGCGCTCGTGTCGGCCGCGGTAAACGCGCCGTGCTCGAACAGCACCCGCACGATCGGCTCGCTGAGGACGATCAAGCCGACCGCCGCGGGCAAGGCGAGAGCTCCCGCCAGTTCGATCCCGCGTGACTCGGCATTGACCATCGCCGCTCTGTCGCCCTTGTTGAGGGCTTGGGTCATTTCGGGCACCAGCACGGTGGAGATGGCGACGCCAATCATTCCCAGCGGCAACTCGATCAGGCGGTTTGCGAAGTAAAGCCACGACACGGCCGACGGCGATGTCGACGCGACGATTGCGCCGGCTAAGATCAGCAGTTGCGGCCCTGAATTCGCGATCATGCCGGGGACGGCCTTACGGGCAAAATCCCGCATTCCGGGATCGAGCGATATTCGTAAGGGACTTGCGAGATCGTCGCGGCGAGTCAGGAGCGCAAGCACCGCGAGTTGCAGCAATCCCGCGACGCCGACGGTTGTCGCCATCACCACTGCGGCAAAATGTGAGTCCTGATGCAACGACAGCAGCAGCACCGCGACGAGGATCAGGGCGACATTGAACAGCAGCGGCGAGAACGCGGTGATCGCGAAGCGATGCCGGGCGTTCAGCAGGCTCATGATGACGGTCGCGGGACCTGCGAAAGCGAGATAGGGCAGCATCAGCCGTGCGTCGGTGACGACGAGTTGCAAGCTCTCGCTGCCGACAAAACCCGGCGCGAGCACCCTCATGAGAAGCGGCATCGCCACGCCGGCGATCACGGCCAGCGCAATCAGCATCGCGCTCACGGTTGCGAGCACGTTGCCGGCGAAGGCCGATGCGGCGGCAAGGCCGCTACCGTCGCGCAGGCGCATCCACGCCGGCACCAGCGCCGCATTCAGGGCACCTTCACCGAGCATCCGGCGGATCACGTTGATGAGCTGAAACGCCATCAGAAAAGCGTCGGCGACCGGGCCCGCGCCGAGCAGCGCCGCGGTCAGCGCATCGCGCGCGAAACCAAGCAGCCGCGAGGCCAGGGTGCCTGAGGAGACTGTGAGGACGGAGCGGATCATGGCGAGGTTGGCCGTACCGTGCTTGATGGCATGGAGGTGCCGTGATACGCGGCACCTTCACAGGTCAGGAGTCTGACCGGATTCCTCGCTTTACCGCAATTGCCGCGACAGGATATTCTTAATGACTGCAGCGAAATACGACGTGCTTGCGATCGGCAATGCGATTTTCGATGTTCTGGTGCGGACCGATGAGGGCTTTCTCGCCGCCCACGGCATGACCAAGGGCGGCATGGCGTTGATCGACGAGGCGCGCGCGGCCTCGATCTATGCCGACATGGGACCCGCGACCGAGATGTCGGGCGGCTCGGCCGCAAATACCATCGTCGGTCTTGCGGGGTTCGGGGCTCGCACCGCCTATGTTGGCAAGGTGAAGGACGATCAAATCGGCCGTCTCTATACCCATGATATTCGGGCCGCCAAGGTGGCCTTCGATACGCCGCCAGCATCCGACGGCTCCGCCACCGGCTGTTCCTACATACTGGTGACGCCGGACGGCGAGCGCACCATGAATACCTATCTTGGCGCGGCTCAGGATCTGTCGCCGGCGGACATCGATCCGGACACCGTCGCCGCCGCGTCGATCCTCTATCTCGAGGGCTATCTGTGGGACCCCAAAGCCGCCAAGGAGGCGTTTCTCAAGGCATCGCAGATCGCGCATGACGCCAAGCGACAAGTCGCGCTGACCTTATCGGATGCGTTCTGCGTCGATCGCTACCGGGACGAATTTCTGCAATTGATGCGAAGCGGCGCCGTCGATCTGATCTTCGCCAACGAGACCGAACTGCATTCGCTCTACCAGACCTCCGACTTCGAAACGGCGCTGGCGCAATTGCGCGAGGACATTGCGCTCGGCATCGTCACCCGCAGCGAGAAGGGCTGCGTCGTCGTGACGAAGGATGAAACAACGGCGGTCCCGGCGTGCTCCATCGACACGTTGGTCGACACCACGGGAGCCGGCGATTTGTTCGCCGCCGGTTTCCTGTTTGGGCTGGTGCGCGGCGCGAGCCACGAAGACGCGGGGCGGCTCGGCGCGCTCGCCGCGGCAGAGGTCATTCAGCACATCGGCGCACGGCCGCAGGTGTCGCTCAAGGAACTGGCACAAGCGAACGGCTTGCCGGTGTAGGCCATAGCGTTTTCAAGCGAAGTGGTGACCTGTTCGCGTAACGAAAACGCGTCAACATAAAGATCAGTTTTCCGGCAACGGAATGAACTCGTGCTCGTTCGGCACGGGTGCGAAGTGGCCGGTTTTCCAGTCCTGCTTTGCCTGTTCGATACGCTCCTTGCTCGAGGAGACGAAATTCCACCAGATGTGCCGCGGTCCTTCGAGCGCGTCGCCGCCAAGGAACATCATACGCGCCGGCTTTGTCGCGCGTACCGTGATGCGGTCGCCGGGACGAAAAATCAGCAGCTGCGGCGCTTCGTATCGGTCGCCCGCGATCTCGATCTCGCCGTCAACGATATAGATCGCGCGCTCTTCGTGGTCCGCGTCGAGCGGCACGCTCATGCCGGCCTCGAGAGCGACCTCGACGTAGAACCACGGTGACACCATCTCGACCGGCGAGGTTGCGCCAAACGAACGGCCGGCGATGATACGGGCGCGGAATCCCTTGTCCTGCACCGTTGGCAGGCTGGCAGCGCCGTAGTGCTGGAAGGACGGCGCGATCTCCTCCTTGTCGTTCGGCAGCGCTATCCAGCTTTGCAGGCCGAGCATCATCTGCCCGCTGGCACGCTGCGCGTCGGGCGTGCGTTCGGAATGTGCGATGCCGCGACCCGCGGTCATCAGGTTCATGGCGCCCGGCTGGATTTCCTGGATGTTACCTTCGCTGTCGCGGTGCATGATGCTGCCGTCGAACAGGTAAGTGACGGTGGCCAGTCCGATATGCGGATGCGGCCGCACGTCCATGCCCTTGCCGGAGACGAACTGCACCGGACCGAAATGGTCGAAGAAGATGAACGGGCCGACCATCTGTCGCCTGCCATGAGGCAGCGCCCGGCGCACGGCGAATCCGTCGCCGAGATCTCGGGTGCGCGGCACGATGACAAGTTCGAGCGCATCGCAGGATTTGGGATCGCCGAGGGTGGGGTCGTTGGAAGGAAGCCAGCTCATGATGTCTCCATCAGACAATAACGATTGAACCCTAAAGGTCGATTCAGCTGCGTTGAAATCAAACTCTTTTGATTCTTTGACTGAGCATGATCTTGTCCGAAAACCGGTTTCTACTTCTCGGGATCATGCTCTGAATTATCGCGGTCGGTCGGTTGACAACCGCGCGGGAGAGAATGGACTTCAATTCCGGCTTCACGAAGCCGTCGTTCACTGGATCAAACTTTGTTCTTGTCCGTTGGGTGAGCGTAATCTTGCCCGAAGATTGGTCAGTTTTGGGATGCGCTGGACAGTCGTGCCATGGAACGAGATACGCCCGCGACCTATCCGCCGCTCGACACGCTTAAGCGCGTCGCCGACGACGTCTGGATCGTCGATGGTCCGACGATCCTCTTCGGCCCGCCTTTGCTGAAAATGCCGTTCTCGACCCGCATGACAGTCATCCGCATCGGGAGCGATTTGCTTGTCCATTCGCCGACGCGGCTGACGCCCGAACTCAAGCGGAGTGTCGAAGGCCTCGGCCGGCCGCGCTGGGTCATCGGACCCAACCGGATCCACTACTGGTGGATTCCGGACTGGCACAACGCCTTTACTGATACCGAGGTCTATCTCGCGCCGCGCATCCGCGAGCAGGCAGGCAGCCGTATCGATTTCGATTGCCAAGCGCTTGACCGGGATCGGGGTTACCCCTGGGACAGCAGCGTGGCGACGCTTCCGGTCGAGGGCAGCTACATGACGGAAGTCGTTTTCTTTCATCGCCGGAGCCGGACGCTGGTGGTGACCGATCTGATCGAGAATTTTGAGCCTCACAAGCTGCACTCAGTTTTCATGCGCTGGCTGACGCGGCTCGGCTGCGCGCAGGACCCGAACGGATCGATGCCGCGCGACATGCGTGCATCCTATCGCAACAAGGCGCGGTTGAGGTTTGCCGTGGAATCTATGATCGACTGGAATCCGGAGCGGATTATTCTGGCCCATGGCCGATGGTACGATTGCAATGGCACGGACGAATTACGCCGCGCCTTCCGGTGGCTATTGCGATAACGGTGGGCTCGCGAGGCCGCCGGCATCAGTCGAACAGACCGAACGGATTCCACGCGGCGTTGCGGGCATAGCGCGGGCGCTCGGCCTCTTGCGCGATCCTTGCCGGGCGGGCATGGGCAATATGCTTACGCGTCGCTGGCTTCGCGGCGACCTTGGACCGTTCCGCGGTCGCTTCCTTCGGCATTTCCGCCCGCGCTTCGTAGACGTGGTCCGCCGGCAGATAACGGAGATGGCGTTCCCACTGCAGACGATCGGGGGTTGGCGCCAGCGTGGCGACGTTCGGATAGACGACAGGATGGGGATGTTGCTTCGCCCGCTCGAAACGTTTCTCCGACCGGCGCCAATTATCTATTGTATTGAGAACCGCCTGCCCTGCGGCCGATGCCTGGCTCGCAGATCCGGATTCTGCCGTTGATGCTGCCACGTTTATGGCAGCCGGGCGGTTATCAGCAATCTCCACGTGATCACTGGGCCACAGCAAACCAGCGACAAAAAGCAAGCCTGCAAGGCAGCAACCCATCACCACAAAATAACGGAAGATCGGCATCATACCCACCAACGCACAGTCAGAAACAAAAACGCGACCTGTACGATTAGGTTCCTGATGATGGGTTCGGGTTCAAGCGAATATCGGAAATATGGTTCACACGCGCGTGTTCGTCGCCCGGAACAGCGACTTACGACCGCGAGCCGCCAGTTGGCGGATGGCCGTACTGACGGCAATCCTTGATGTAGACGAGCGGCGCCATTTGCTCATGTCGCAGGCGGCTATCGCGTTCGAGCGAAGTGGATTCCAGTTCGCGTGAAGAAAGCGCGTCAAAACAACAATGTGGAGCATTGGCGCCATGGGCGTCGCGGCGGATGCGGACGTATCCGCGTTATCCGCCCGTTCCTCCGACCGTTATTCGCTCCATTCGCAAGGTCGGCTGACCGACGCCAACGGGTACGCCCTGACCGTTCTTGCCGCACGTGCCGATGCCGTCGTCCAGCGCGACATCGTTGCCGACCATGGTGATGCGATGCAAATCGGTTGGCCCGTTGCCGATCAGCATGGCGCCTTTCAGCGGAGCGCCGATCTTGCCGTTCTCGATCAGGTAGGCCTCGGTGCATTGGAACACGTATTTGCCCGAGGTGATGTCGACTTGGCCGCCGCCGAAATTGACCGCATAGATGCCGTTCTTCACCGACGCGAGGATTTCCGCCGGATCGCGATCGCCCGCCGGCATATAGGTGTTGGTCATGCGCGGCATCGGTACGTGGGCATAGTCCTGACGGCGGCCATTGCCGGTCGGCTTCATTCCCATCAGCCGTGCGTTCTGACGATCCTGCATGTAACCGACCAGGATGCCGTCCTCGATCAGCACGGTGCGGTTGGTCGGCGTGCCCTCGTCATCGATGGAAAGGGAGCCCCGTCGGGCCGAAATGGTGCCGTCGTCGACCACGGTGACGCCTTTGGCCGCGACCTGCTGACCCATCAGCCCCGCGAAAGCGGACGTCTTCTTGCGGTTGAAGTCGCCTTCGAGGCCGTGTCCTACCGCTTCGTGCAGCATCACGCCGGGCCAGCCCGGGCCGAGCACCACGTCCATCTCGCCGGCGGGCGCAGGGATCGATTCCAGATTGATCAGCGCCTGACGGATAGCGCCCTCTGCCGCTGACCGCCACGCTTTGGTCTCGATGAAGCGGGCATAGCCTTCGCGGCCGCCATAGCCCTGGCTGCCGGTTTCCTGCCGGTCGCCCTGTCCGGCGACGACGGAGATGTTCACTCGCACCAGCGGACGGACATCGCGGTAGCTTTCGCCGTCCGGCCGCATGATTTCAACGACCTGCCATGTCGCCCCGAGGCTGACGGACACCTGACGCACCCGCGGATCCTTATCGCGGACATAGGCGTCGATTTCGGCAAGCAGCTTGACCTTGGTCTCGAAGCCGAGGCCATCGAGCGGATTGTCATCGCCGTAAAGCCGTACGTTAGTATGGGAGGGAGCGGCCGCGAAAGTGCCCTGATAGCCGCCGCGCACGGCGCCGACGGCATCGGCAGCGCGGATCAGAGCGGGCAGCGAAACGTCGGACGAATGGGCGTAGCCGACGGCGTCGTCCTTGACCGCGCGAAGGCCGAAGCCTTGCGAGGTATCATAGGTCGCCTGCTTGAGCCGGCCGTTATCGAACATCAAAGCTTCGCTCTGGTTATATTCGAGAAACAGTTCGCCATCGTCCGCGCCTTTGAGGCCCCGCGCAACTTCGTTGCGTACGGAATCGCGGTCGAGATCCGCGCGTTCGAGCAGAGATGTGCTAGTGGGGCTGGTCATGCGAACTCCGGATGCAACGTGCCCGTTCCGTATGGTTCAGGCGGACAGAAGTTCAAGATAGGTATGATTACCGCCAGATGGGAGGCTTTTTCTGCCGAACTTCTCGAGTGGCGTCGCGCTACTCGCTGAGGCGAGCTTCAGATTCGGGCTCTAGGGCAGCTTGTCGTAACCTTCGCCGAGCCCGTTCAGGCTGAGTGGAAAGCCAATGCCTTCCTCGGGTGTTTCGAAGATGATGAATGTCGCCGTCTTTGCGCTGCGCAATTGCCCAAGCAGCTTGTCGTCCAGAACGACCTCGGCGACACAGCCGTTTGGGAGGCAGCGCACGAAACCGGCGCGGCCAACGTCGACGTTGTCGAGCTTCAGCCCGAGGCCGGAGGGCAGCAACACGCCGAGCGGCGCCACCACGCGCATCAGCCGGCTTTTTTGGTCGGCGGTCTTGAGCACAATCACGGTCAGACCGGCATTGGAGCGATCCTCCGCCACCACGCTCTGGATCAAGGCACATTGCTCGGCCTTCGCTCCGGGAGGAGTATCGCAGCGGATCTGCCAATCGCCATGAACGGATTTGACGGCTCCCTGGGCCTCGGCCGCACTGGTAAAGCCGACCACGAGAAGTGCGGCGGCGAAGCCCGCCAAAGCGCGGAGCGGCTGCCGCCGAGCCGCCATGCGCGGGAATGCATATCTCATATGTTGTTTAGAAGGCTCCATCCGGGTCGATCCCCTGCTTTCGACCATGCCTCGCCGCCTGACGGTCAATGACGGCGCCTTGAAGGCGGTCCCGGCCCGGATTAGCCCGAACCACGGCCGAATCTGCGAAGCGGCCGAGCCTGTGCCTACATCGGACAATCCGCCTGTCAAGCGGCGTCCTGCCGTGAACCCTGTGTTTCGCTCCGCGTCGTCGGCCCGATGCGTTTATAGCCCACGCGCCGCACGGCCGTTTTAAGCATCGCTCAACTCGCTGTCCTTGGTCCTTGCGAGGCGCGACAAATTATGGTTTGAGAGGGGCGGCTTTGGACGCATTCTAGCTAAACGGCGCGCAGGCTGTTTGCGGAAGCGTCAGAGGAGCAGCAGGCTCGTCCTCGGCGGGAACTGCTTAGGGGCTTGTTTAGGGTTTATTTATGACAAGGAGCGCGAGCGGCATGAAGATGTCGATGGGCCAGTCTGGCCGCCGGTTTGGCCGCCGGTTTCTGGGATTAGCGTTTGGCGGAGCGGCG
>NZ_MWPQ01000058.1 GCF_002028545.1 Nitrobacter vulgaris | reverse complement strand
GTCGGCGAGCTGAGGTGTGTAGAAGGGCCAGCCCCCCCCCAGGGCCGGGGGCCGTCCCTCATCACCGTCTCCCCCCCCCCCCCGCTACGCCGCTCAGCCCCGGCGACACCGTCCTCGTCGACGAACGCTGGTTCTGAGGCGCCGTTCTTACTCCTGAGATGTCCGGCGAAGAAGGCGAGGCGCGCACGCCGACCAGATCGATGGGCCGCGACATCTGACCTTACGGCGGGATGCAAGCCAATTGCTATTCCTCTCGACGATAGCCGCAGTTATCGCCACATCCAGTTATGGCCCCAATCGCCCTTCCAGCCCACGAGACGTCCTCTGCGGAACTGCAAATAGAGTCTATGCTTTTGGTTGAAGAAGCCGCTGGCGCTGAAGTTTCGGAGCGCTAGAAATACTTCGTCGCCGGGAGGGCCTTCAATGTAGTTCAGTGACCCGCCGAGTGCATATGCGGCAGTTATTTCATCCATACCGATAGCCAACGGGATGTTGTTTGAAAGCGTTGCCGTGAATGGCGGGGAAGATGTCGGCCCCACGACCGTCGGCTGCGCGTGTCCCGGAGCGGTCCAGGCCGTTAAAAATGCAACAAGGCATGTCGACCCGAAGACCCATCTCGACCCAAAGACCAATGTCCGCTGTTTCATGATGCCGCCTAGCTGGCACAAAAGAATGGAAATCATCAGAAATTCGCGACTCGCAATTCGCGAAAAGCTTTGATGCTGGGTTCTAACACATTCGCGCTTTGTCTCCACGCGTGTTGGCAGGATCAGTGATCATTCTCACCGGTCCGTTGAATTCCTGGCGAGCAACTTACGCAGCGTTAACACTACCCTTTAATCTTCGCGAATCTACTTATCGTCTAAAGTGACGAAGCGTTGGGCTGACACCAATGAGGACCGATGACGCTCACAACCGGATCGCGCACAAGGCGCCGCCTGCTTCTGGCGTCCGACCGGACCGACCGCAGCAGCGATTTGTGGGCCATTCTGCAATGCGCAGCCGACGTTGATACCACATTGACTTCCGGGATTCCGGACAGGCCGGACGGTCGATTTTCGGGCATCGTCGTCGATATCAATCTGCGTTCCCCCGAAAGCGTGCTGCAGGTACGCAGCAAGCTGTGCGCCGAGGTCTATCGATCGATGCCGCGGCTGTTCGTTCTTGCAGATGCCCTTCATCACGAATCGATGCAGGCGTGGGCGCTCGGCGCCACCGATACCATCTCGCGCCCGTTGGATGCGCAAGTCGTTCTACAGCGTGTCCGTGCCGCATTTCCGGACGACAACGATAGTGGCGCGGCGGCGAACGCCAACGTTCTGAATCGCGGTATTGCCGCAGCTCATGCCGTGCTGGTGAAGATCTTCGAGAATCTTCCAGCCGGCGTTCCGCTCTCATTCAGCGATGTCATGGAGGCGGAGCAAGAGATTTTGATGGCGATCAAGCTCTCCTCGTTGCGTGACTGGTTAGCCACCGTGGGCCGCCACCATACTCATACCTACCGTCACTGTCTGTTTGTCACAGGCTTCGCCGCCGCTTTCGCGCAGCAGCTCGGAATGCGCGAGGAAGATCAGCGCCGGCTTGCTCGCGCCGCCTTGCTCCATGATGTGGGCAAGGCCTTCATTCCCGTCGCGATTCTCGACAAGCCAGGTAAGCTCGACAACGAGGAGAAGAATGAAATTCGCCGGCATGCGCGCCTTGGCTACGAAGCCTTGCTGAGGCAGGGCGGCTTTCCGTCCGAGATGCTCGACGTTGTTCTGCACCATCATGAGATGCTTGATGGCTCGGGCTATCCGGATGGCCTGCGTGGCGATCAGATTAGCGACATCGTGCGCCTCACCACGATCGTGGACATTCATGCCGCGCTGGTCGAGAAGCGGGCCTATCGCCTTCCTTTCACGCACGCCAAATCCTTTGCGACCATGGAAGAAATGGGCGGCAAGATCGATCAGCATTTGCTGCAGGCGTTTCGTCCGGTGGCGCTAGGTTGTTGACCTGTCGCGCCGGGGCGCGTGCCCATCATCCGGACAGTCTCCATATCCGGGCAGTCTCCGAGCAGCCACGGTGATTTTCGAAGGACGGCGCGTCTGGGCGTTGCCCGCCTCGCGTCAATCGGCTAAATGGAATGCCTCGCACCCGTAGCTCAGCTGGATAGAGCGTTGCCCTCCGAAGGCAAAGGTCACACGTTCGAATCGTGTCGGGTGCGCCAGTTTCCCCAAATATAATCAAATAATTACGTGAAGTCATCTCACGGACGGTCAAGAACGAGATTGGAGTTGCAACCACATTGCAACCACGATGCTCACTGACCATTTCTGCGGCGCCCGTGTTGCTCCTGGTCCGAAGCACCCATGACGTTGACGGTCTCTGCGAGGTGTCGCGCTTCATCGGCCTGAGTGGCGTGAGATCCTGCGAAGCGGCGTTAGCAACGTACAAAGCGCGCAACGTCATCGTTCAGGATAAGGTCATGGGTTGCCGCGTCGGCCAACATCATGGCTCGATGTCAAATTCGCCCGGAAAGTTGACGGGCGCATAGTCAGGCGTCTGCGCCTTGCGATTGACAACGGACTGGTGAATGCGAGGTTTGATGGACGGATCGGCTAAAACTCTTGGCTCCCCATCGGGAATGTAGAACCCGAGAAGTTCGCGACGCTCCCATTCCTTCCACTTCGCCGATTTCGGCAGCCACTCCAGTATTTTCCAGGCTGATGTCAGCGAATCGTGCAGAGGCCCTTGCGCATCAGGCGCGACATAGGTGTTTCGCCCACCCTCGCGTGGCCGGCCGAGCACGAGGTGGTTTTTCATCGCGGTATTGATCTTCAACCCGTGGGTGACCGCTTCATCGATCATCCACGCCAACGGGAATTTGGAGAGGCCGCTTTCCGTCTCGGGGTAGCCGCCGCCAACGTCGGCATGGACGCCTGCGAACCAGACCTGCTTGATGTCCTGGGCCTGAGGCGACGCTGATGAATCGAAACGATTGGCGACGAACGGTTGCGGCGCGGTCCAGCGGTTGAGGCGGAACATGCGCCGGCGTTCGTCGATCGCCATCGCGTGGCGGAAGACCTCGACGCTCGGATTGACGCGAGTGTAGGGCAGCATCAGCAACGTCGGGATGATCCGGTCGCGACGTGGCACCAGCACCGAGGCGACCGTATCCCATGCACCAATGAACTTAATGGTGGCGCGGCGGCCGCCGGCGATCTGGCTAAAATTCCAGGCGATGCTGAGATCGTTCTCCTCGCTGGCGCGCTTATAGGCCGTCAGCGCGTAGTCCGCGATATTGAGCTGATCAGGCGGCAACAACCCGACCATGTGGATGAAGCCCGCCAGCGCGCGCACGGTGTAGGCGCCGCGGCTGAAGCCGAACAGAAAGATGGAATCGTCCTTCTCGTACTGCTGGGCGATAAACCGATAAGCGCCAAGGATATCGCCGTCGAGGCCATAGCCGGTGGCGAGACCGAACACTGCCTTGGTGTTCTGCTTCAGCCGCATCCAGGCGTCGCGACTGCCGATCGTGCCAATTCCAGGGTTGTAGTAGACGCGCTGATGCTCGTTCTTCTGAGCGATGCGAAACAGTTTGAGGACATTGGAAAGGTTGCCTTCGACCTCGTTGCCGGTGCCATCGCAGCAGATGACGATGTTCTTGCTCACGCGTACGACTCCTGGCCGGAAGACATGACCGGTCAGCTGTCGGATGTCGGCCCGGCCTCGGGGCGCGGACCCGACTCAGGAGCGAATGTCGCCAGGGGCGTCGCGCCGGCTTTCAAGCTGGTGAGATAGGACTCCGTGAAATCCATCTTGAACTCGGTCCACAGCGGCAGATGGTCCGACATTTGCCATGTGCGCCAAGTTCTATAGGCTTTGTTGTCCGTCTTCGCGTCCTTGCCGGTCTTGGTCTTGGTCGGCATTAAGGGTTTGTAGGCCTCATAGTCTGCTTCGTCGCGAAACACATAGTCCTGCCAGCGGAAGCAGCCGGCGTTCCTGATCTCGACCAGCTTGTTCTGCGTGCGCAACGCGATCTGATCGTAATAATTCGCGCTCGCCAGCGCGGTCGGCTTGCGCAGCTCGGCCGGCACCTCGAAGCCGCCGCCGAGCAGCGCGTTCATGGTCGGGTCGTCAGGATTGAGGATGTTGAAGTCGCCGAGGAGGATGTAGGTCTCGCCATCCTTCTTCTGTCGCGCGGTGAAGAACGATGCGATATCGGCGATCTCGCGTTTGCGCTGCGCGGTGTCCTGTGCTGTGCCGTAATAGATATGCACGGTGCAGATGTTGAACTTGAACCAGCCGGCCTGGAAGGCGACAAGGAATGGCGTGCGGTTGAACTGAGCAACCTCCTTGCCCTTCTTCGCCGGCAGCACGATCTCGCCGGCGACATGACGAAACCGGATTTTGCGGGTGTCGAAAACGAAGGCGAGCCGCTCCATGTTTCCGCTCTGGTCGGTGACGATATAGTCCCAATGCGGACCGAGCAGCTTCATGACCTTCTGGAAGTCGGTCATGTTCTCGTTGACCTCCTGCACCGCGACCAGATCGAAGGCGGAAATCACCTCAGCGATGTAGAGCAGAGACTCCGGCAGGCGTGGCGACGGGTTTAGCCGGCTGCCGCCGAAGTCTCGGATATTCCAGGTCGCGAGGTGAAAGGAATCCTGCTTGTTGTTGGGTGTTACGTTCTTAGCGAGACCTGTGCGCAACGCTAGCAAGCGGTCAATGGTACGGTCCCTTGTTCCGACATCCTTCCAGAACCGCAGCCCCGAGTATTGGACCATGACCATCCCCTTCGCTCAGTAGGCCGAAAACAATATGCTCGGCTGTGGAAGTACGATACCTTTCTGACGAGCTTCTCTGGCGTGAGGTGTCTGAGATAATCCCGGCACACAAGCTCTACCGGAATGACAGCTCGGCCAACATACTGCGCATGTCCAAACGCACCTCGTGCATCACGTCAACATGGTCTCGCGGTCGACAGGACACAGGATTCCTTCGGAGCCCGAGCGGGTCAATCGGAAACGGAGCGCAGATGGCTGGATCACAGCACATCACGCCCTGACCGCCTCGTCTCACGCGATCCATGCGCGGCGGCTGAAGCTTTATTTGTTTGTTACGCTCGTTTGCACCGCGGCTCGCGCAGACTTTGCTGGCCAATCGTCGCAAAGAACGCGACGGACTATGTCAGCATCAAGGCCGATCTTGCCGTCGCCATCGGCGAGACCATGGTCAAGCGCGTCGATCTGGTGCGGACGCTGGACAACACACCGAACATAACCAAGGACAGTTTCATCTTTCTGCGGGCGGACCGCGCGGTGCCTTACGGCGACCTGATGGACGTGCTGGAGATCCTGCGCGTGGGCGGCTTCACGAAAATCAAGCTGGTTGCGCTCGAGGGTGTTCCGGACGCCCAGTCCGTTCCGGCCGCGGCTAACGCAGCAAAGCCCTGAGCGTTGAGAATGCCCAGGAATCGGAGCGTTCGGTCGCGCCGCAGCAAGGCACCGGCGCAAGCGCGCGCCGGATCCTGGCCACCTGGCAGAAGGAATTGGTCGCTCATCTCGACAAGCACAAGCGCTATCCGCCTGAACACATCCAGAAAAACGTCGAGATCCTCGTCAACTTCGTGCTCGATCGCCTCGGCCATGTCGTGTCGGCCACCATCGTGAAGGGATCGGGTGATCCGGTCTTCGATAACGCAACCAAGCTGACGCCGACATAGGTGCTTAAGAAAGTAGCAGAATAGCTTTCGCACGCTTTATTCTGTTCAATTTTTTCCGATTGCATCGCGCATAACTCCCGCCGAGTAGAATGGCTCGGCTCATCTTGAATGAGATGGCCACAGCATCGCTTTGCCCAGAATCCACGCAGATCACTGCCCAAATTTAATGCCGTGCAAGCACCTAACGGGGTGCATAAGCGATGAAAGGATAACCGGAGTTCAGCATCCATTGTCGGCAGGCAATCCGGAGCGGGAAAATAGACGCGCGAAAACCCCCGCGCGGGCAGCGAAATGCGGCCGCCGCCAAATTTAGTTCTTGGTTTATGTTTTCTGGAATATCTCGTTAGAGCGGCTTGCCAGCATCACTCGTCCCAGTTCGCCTGCTTACCCAGGCGAGGCGCCGTCCTCCGAAAAATCCTGCATTTTCAGATCTCCAATGAGGCGTCTGGGGTCGGCCTATGGCGTTCCTATGCCGATCGATGAAATTTTATGCAGTGCTCATCGTCAATAGCTCCAGCCTCACTCCTTCCCTTGGAATTCAATCGACGGAAATCGCTGACATGAGGGGCTAAGCGAGGATGAACGGGCATCCCCGCCTTGGCAGTCCGTCTTAGGTGCTGCCAAAGGCCAAGTGCGAAGCAGACCGCAGCAATAGCGAGTGCCGATCGGCTGGCACATGTTTTGCTTTGTGTGGCGCGGGACACGTTCAAGAGCTGTCCCCTGGTGATCGCTCTGCGGGATCTGGTCCCAGGAAACGATAACCCGCCCCTTCGTCGCTTTCTTAGTTTGGTGAGGACCATGTCCAACGCTCAAGAGGACAACCGAATACACGCGAAACGGCCGCGGCGCCTTACGTACCGCCGAAAGATAAGGCGTCGCTTTTCCGCGACCCCTCTTAGTTCTCGCGCGCATTGACCCTTCCAAGGAGGGGAATGCACCGATGACATCACAATCGCCATATTCGCAAACACTTCAGACGTCCGGGCGCACCGCGCGTCGTCGATTCGATCTCGGGATCTTGCAATTCGCCCTCACGCTGGGCGGCTGCAGCGCGCTCTTCGATGTAGGAGTCGCGCACGCCGAGCCTCTTTCCACGCCCAGCTTTTCTGGCCCGCTTGTGCCAAATTCCGACCCCTTCTCGATAGATGCGGGTCAGCTTGGTTCGGTTTTCGTCGGCGGCCAACTGATCGGAATCGGCGCACTCCAAACTCATCCCACCCACGCCGGGGGGACCGGCAATGAGGGCAGTTTCGTCGATGTGACCAGCGCTCAGATCGAGCTTCAAACGACCAAGGGGCCGGTGCAGTTCTACATTCAGGGGGGCGCGTATTCTGTGCCAGTCCTCGGCTCCTCCTATCTGCAAGCGACAAAGGCGACAGGCCAGCTATATGGTCCAGTTTCTGTTGCTTATGCCAAGGCGGTGATCAATCCTGAGCTGTCAGTTGTAGCGGGCCACCTGCCAACTTTGGTGGGGGCCGAGTCGACCTTCACCTTCCAGAACATCAACATCGCGCGCGGGCTGCTTTGGAATCAGGAGAACGCAGTCAACCGCGGCGTTCAGATCAATTATGGGCACGGCCCGCTCAGCGCGTCAGTGTCACTGAACGATGGCTTTTTCTCAGGCACATTGAACTGGCTTTCGGGCGCGCTGACGTATGCGATCGATTCGTCGCATTCGATCGCCTTCGTGGGTGCGGGCAGTCTGTCGCCAAACGACAAATCCTCAACCGCAACGCCGCTATTGCAGAACAATAGCAGCATCTTCAACCTGATCTACACATACACCAGCGGCCCGCTAACACTCACGCCATACCTGCAATACAACCACGTTGGGCGTGATGATCAACTCGGAATCAATCGCGCGGCCGGCACCTATGGAGGTGCCCTCCTCGCCAAATACACGTTGAACCATGAGTGGTCCCTCGGCGCCCGCGCCGAATATATAAAGGCGACCGGCGGAACGTGTGGCGCCGACCCTAACTGCACGCCGACAAATTTGCTCTATGGGGCAAAGAGCGACGCCTGGTCGCTTACCATCACTCCGACTTACGAGAAGGGCTTATTCTTCGTGCGTGGAGAGTTGTCCTATGTCCGAGTTGGCCATCTCGAAGCCGGCTACGGCTTCGGCCGCGATCTCAACCAACGCGATCAGGTCCGAGCGTTGGTGGAGACCGGCATTCTCTTCTGACGGCTACCGGCGCAGCACGGTCGAGGGATCACGCCGCTCCGGCAAGGGCGTATGGACGCGCCTTCCGCGGTAAGCGGAGGAACCCGGCGCGATACCGGACGGCGTTTATGAGTCCTAAGCCTAGTCTCCGATTCGCTTCAGCTCCGCGATCAACCGGTCCAGCGCCTCGGCAAGCATCGGCCCGCCGCACACCGTGAGATCTTCAGGAATCACGATGCGCCGCGATGGCGGATACATCTTCTCCAGCGCCGGGTGCAACAGAAGCGCGCTGCCTTCGTCTTCGGCGACATCGCTGCCGTCCGATATCAGGATAAGATCCGGTCGAGCGGCAACAATGGTTTCAAGCTTTGCAAACCCGCCGTGCGTAATGCCAAGACCGGATGCCGCGTTCGACAGCCCGGTGACCGAGAGCAGTGCACTCGTGAGGCTGTTATCGCCCGACACCCAGCCGCGTCGCGACAGCGCCAGCACCCGATAGGGCCTGCGCGCCGCCGCCTCCTTTGCGCGGGCCACCGCAGCGTCGAGCCGCGTGATCTGGATCTGCGCGCGGTCCGGATGCCGGACAAGATCGCCCATCCGGCGAATCTGTTCCTTCACGTCATCGATCGATGTTGCGAGATCGAATTCGACCACGCGCATCCCTTGCTGCTTCAGCAGCTCCCGCGTCGCGCGCTTGGTGTACTGGGTGGCAACAACGACGTCGGGTCTGAGCATCAGCACGTCCTCCGCCTCGCCGGAGAGCCGCCGATACTTCTTTGCCTCGTCCGCGGCGTAGGAGCGTGCGGCATCGCGCGAATAAGGGCTAAGGCCGACGATCTGTACCGGGTCGGCGAGCGTCATCAGAAGCTGATCGGTGCACAGATTAATCGACGCAACACGCGGCAGATCCGCGGCGTGCGCGGGCGTGACGATGCCGACGGTCAAGGCCAGGGCGACGGCGACAAGATCACCGTTTCTCCGGGCGGCGAAACCGGCCCGGATCGCCTTACGAAAGCGATGCAACCTCGTACGCCGCAACATCGCGATCAAACTTCCGCCCACGGCACGAGGACGATTTCACGTTCATGGTCGGCACGATAGGTTCTGATACGAAAGACCTCGGACATGATGGCCTCCGAAAGCGCGTCGGCAGGTGGTCCCTGCGATACCAGACGCCCTTCGGACATCACCAGAATAATATCGGCGAAACGCGCGGCGAGCCCGAGATCATGCGTCACCACGACAACCAGCGTTCCGCTGTCAGCCGTTGCCCGCAGTTTGATCAGGATCTCGATCTGATAGCGTGGATCGAGCGATGCAGTCGGTTCATCGGCCAAAAGCACTGGCGCTTCCACCGCCAGCACCCGCGCCAGCGCGACCCGGCAGCGCTCGCCGCCCGACAATTCCGTCACGCGACGATCGCTCAAATCTGTCACGTCAGCCATCTGCATCGCCCGCATCACGGCCGCGGCATCGTGGTCGGTCAGCCTTCCGGGATCGATCGCACCGTGCGGGTATCGTCCAAGCGCCACGACATCCTTTGTCGGTAGCGGCCAATGTATCTGGTGACCCTGCGGCAGATAGGAAAAACGGCGCGCGCGTTCCTGAAGGCTTAGAGATGATAGCGCGTCGCCGCAAACTTCGATCCTGCCTTTCGAGGGCAGTAGTCCCGCCAGCACCCGCAGCAATGTGGTCTTGCCTGCACCATTCGGCCCGACCAGCGCGACAAGGTGCCGACCGGGGAGTGCCAGCGAAATGTCGTGCAGGACGACTCTCTTTCCGAGGCTCGCCGACAGCGACGATGCGACGAGAACAGCCGTCTCGCTCATGCCACTCCTCCACCCAGCGCCCGCCGCTCGCGCACGATCAGGTAGAGGAAGAACGGCACTCCGATCAGCGCGGTCAGGACGCCAACCTTGATGTCCGAGGTCGAGGGAATGACGCGCACCGCGATATCGGCCGCGAGCAGTAGCGCCGCGCCGGTCAGTGCGCTCGGTACCAGCAGCCTCGCCGGATCGTAGCCGATCAGAGGGCGCATCAGGTGTGGGGCGACCAGCCCAATGAAGCCGATGGCGCCGGCCACCGCGACCGCACCGCCAACGCCAAGGGCAACGCCAAGGATCGTCCACAACCGAAGCCGGCCGACGTTGACCCCCAGGCTGAAGGCGGCTTCTTCACCGAGACTGAGCGTGCAAAACGCATGACGCTGGCTCATCAGGGTGGCAGCTCCCGCGACGATGAACGGCAGCGCCAGCGTCACATGCCGAAAGCTGCGGTCTTCCAGCGATCCCAGCAGCCAAAATGCAATTTCCAATGCCGCGAAAGGGTTGCTTGACAGGTTCATCGTCAGCGACGTCGCCGCGCCTGCAAGAGCGGAGATCGCCAGGCCGGCGAGGATCAGGATCAGCAGACTCGTCTCGCGCCCCGCGATCACGAGCAGCACGAACACTGAAATAAACGCAGCCAGGATCGCCGCCATTGGCAATACAAAGGAATGAATGTCGGCCAATCCCAGCGCGATCACCAGCACCGCGCCGAACGCCGCCGCCTGCGGTGCGCCGAACAGCGAGGGCGATGCCAGGGGATTGCGCAGGAGTCCCTGCAGGGCGGCGCCCGACAAACCGAGAATCGCGCCGATCGCTATCGCGAGGATCGTACGCGGCAAGCGGATCTCCAGCACAATGATCCGCTGAATTTCGCTACCGCCGCCAAACAAGGCATGGAGAATCGTTGCCGGCGACAACGCCACAGGGCCTATTCCCAGCGACATCAGCGTCAACACCGCGACACCCGCGCACAGCGCGAGCGTCACGCTCGCTCGCTGGCGGTCGGCGACGGTCACCATGTGACGTTGTAAGCACGGCAAGCCGCGGGTCCGGCCGGCTCGGCAGCGCATTTCGCGAAACCCATGACGGCCCTTTATTTCTGCCCTGTCATTTTCTGACCCGCCATCGTGCGCCGGAATGCATCACCGGCTGATCGCTTTGCGGCTTTTATCTGCTTCCGCGCATGCATGCCATGTTAGCGTCCGGATGGACACGCATGGCCGCCAATGCTCTCGCGGCAGCAGTAGGATTGAGGACAAATCCCCGCACCGCGTTGCCGTTTCACCGCTTGGCGAGCTTGATGCGGTCCAAACAAGCACAGCGGAAGACCCTGCGCAACCGCGAACGTTCCTCCGCATCGCAGCTAATATAGAGCGTGCAATTGACTTCAGAATCGCGCGAGATAGCGGGGCAGTTCGTGCTCGAATTCCGGGAAGTAGTGTGAAACCACGGAAATATCGAAGCGAGCGAGGATCGACTCCTTGGGCTCCCGTTCAAGCAGGAAGCGAAAGGCGGCCTCGATGCAGCGTTCGGGCGTGTGCTTTCCGGCGGTCAACTGCTGGCTCTTGACTTCAGACATTGTAACGCGGTGACGAGTCTCGCCCTTTCCTTCGCGCACCACGACTTCGAAGCTAAGTGCGCCGCCGTCGTCCACCCGCCGAACCTCGATCATAGGTTGCTCCTATTCACCACTGCTCGTCTCGTCTCAGCCTCATCGTCCTGATATCGCGCAATACGGCATCGGCCGATCTATCGCTCCGCGAGGGAGATCAAGCCTCTCTCTGAACCGATAGAACTCTCGCAAAAGGCTAAATACTAAATAGCGAGCTTGGTTGGTACCACTTGATAAATCAATAGAGTCTGTTCCCGCGTTTCGCGCTCTCGATTGTCCCCTTGAGATTGAACCTCTGTGTGTCAGCAAAGGACGGAAAACTATCGATAGGGCGAAGGACACATGCCGCAAACGGAGCAATCACCCGAGACGCCGTCGTCATTTGCGGCACCGCAGGTGAACGTTCCGAAAGGCGGCGGAGCTATTCGAGGATTGGGTGAGAAATTTCAAACCAATCCGGTGAATGGCACAGCAACCCTCTCCGTTCCAATTCCGCTGAGCAAGAGTCGCAGCGAATTTCAACCTGCACTCGCTTTGTCCTACAGTTCCGGGTCGGGCAATGGCCCTTTCGGACTGGGTTGGACGCTCGGCCTTCCTTCTATCTCCAGGCGGACGGACAAGGGCGTTCCGCGTTACGTGCCTTTCGCGCGCCGTGCCGAAAATGTCGCGGCAGCCGATGCTGCGGCAGATATCTTCCTGTTGTCCGGATCGGAAGATCTCGTGCCGATCACCGCAGCAGACGCGCCGTGGACAGCGTATCGGGAGGTGAGCGGCTACTTTGTGCGAGCCTTTCGACCTCGCATCGAAGGAACCTTTTCGCGGATAGAGAGCTGGACCCGCATCGCCGACGGCGACACCCACTGGCGCACCATTTCCCGAGACAACGTTCTCACCGTATACGGCGAAACGCTTGCGTCGCGCATTGCAGATCCTGAGGATGCACAGTGCATCTTCGAGTGGCTTATCTGCCGCAGCTACGACGATCGCGGAAACGCTATTGAGTATGAATATGCAGCCGAAGGCGATGATGGCATCGATATCACCCGCGCCAGCGAGCGCCTCCGATCCCGGAGCGCGAACCGGTACCTGAAACGTGTCAGGTATGGAAACCGCAGGCCGGTGCTGCTCGATGTTTCACTCGATTCGGCGCGCCGTAATCATCTTCCACGGCCGCAGATCGATCCGCAAACCGGATGGCTGTTCGAAGCCGTACTCGACTATGGCGACGAGCCATTTGCGCATGAACCCGAGGCGGAGGGATTCGAACGTGTGCGCTGGACGGACGATCTGCCGCTTCCAAGGCAGGCGCGTCGCGATCCGTTTTCGAGAACGCGCGCCGGTTTCGAGATCCGCACGCATCGATTATGCCAGCGAATTCTCGTCGCGCATCGCATGCCGGAGCGGCTTGGGACCGAGCGAACGCTCGTGCGTGACATTCAGCTCGATTACGACGCCAGATCGCTCGGCACACGTCTGGCGCGCGTCACGCAATCCGGATATCGGCCGCTCGAAGAAGGATTGTATCGGCGTCGGTCGCTACCCCCGTTGCTGCTGAGCTACAACCCCAGTCCGCTCGACGAGCCGACGCCTCAAAAGTGGAAAGTCGAGCAGCTTCCACGCGAAAGTCTCGAGAATCTTCCCGCGGGTGTCGCCGGCCATGGCTATCAGTGGATCGACCTTGATGGCGAAGGAATCGCGGGCGTGCTCGCGGAGGAGGAGGGCGCTTGGTACTATAAGCCGAATCGGGGGCACGGCCAGTTCGGCTCCGTTCAGGTGATCCGCTCAAGGCCCATCGGCGAGGGCGGCCGATCGCAGCTTATCGACCTCGACTCGGACGGCCGACTTGAGCTTGCAACGCTCGTGCAGGGCACCGGCGGATATTTCGATCGGACCGACGAGGAAGGCTGGACACCATTTCGGCCGTTCCGCGCTTTTCCACTCGTCGACTTCAGCAGTCCGAACGTTCGTCTGACCGATTTGTCGGGTGACGGGCTCGCGGACATTCTGATCATGGATGATCAGGCCATCACCTGGCATCCCTCCCTGGGCGACCTTGGTTTCGGCGAAGCGGTGCGCGTGCGCGTGCCATGGAACGAGGAGCGTGGTCCGCGTGTGCTGTTCGGGCAGGCGGATCAGGCGGTGTTCCTTGCCGACATGTCGGGCGACGGACTGTCCGATCTCGTTCGTGTTCGCAACGGTGAGGTCTGTTACTGGCCCAATCTTGGCCACGGCCGGTTCGGGGTGAAGGTTACGATGGAGGGTGCGCCTTGCTTCGACGAGGACGGCATCTTCGATGCGCGCCGAATCCGCTTCGCTGACGTCGATGGCTCCGGACCGACCGACGTCATCTATGCCGGACGCAAGGGCGTAAAGATCTTTCTCAATGAAAGCGGCAATGGACTGAGCCAGCCGCGCACGATCTCCGAAATGGTGCTGACCGATGGTGTGTCGCTCGATGTCATCGACCTGCTCGGCCGTGGGACAGCGTGCCTTGTGTGGTCGATCGCGCTTCCGAGCATCGCATGGCGTCCGGTGGAGTTCATCGATCTTGCGCGCGGCACCAAGCCACATCTGCTGGCGCGCTACGACAATCAGCTCGGTGCGGAGACACGGCTGACGTACAAATCCTCCACCGAGTTCTATCTTGCCGATCGAGAAGCAGGGCGGCCGTGGGTGACGCGTTTGCCGTTCCCGGTACACGTCGTTGAACGGGTGGAGGCGACCGACCACATCAGTCGAAATCGATTCGTGACGCGTTTCGCCTACCATCATGGCCACTATGATGGCGAGGAGCGCGAGTTTCGCGGCTTCGGCATGGTCGAGCAGTGGGATACCGAACGGTTTGCGGCGTTCGACGGCGACGGCTTACCGACAGACAATATCGCTGCCGAATCGCACGTGCCGCCTGTGCATACCAAGAGCTGGTTCCACACTGGCATTTACCTCGGCGCGGACCGTATCTCTCGTCTGTTCGAGCGTGAGTATTTTCGCGAGCCCGGTTTGACGCTCGCGGCTGCCCGCACCCAGCTTCTCGACGACACCATCGTTCCGCCCGGTTTGACACCGGAAGAAGAGCGCGAGGCCTGCCGATCTCTGAAAGGTACGCTGCTGCGCCAGGAGGTTTATGCGGACGACGCTGAGGGTCCGCGTGCGACACCTGCATGGACCCGACGAGCACGTACGCCTTACACGATTACAGAACAGAACTTCAGCATCCGGATGCTGCAGCATCGAGGCCTCAATCGCTACGCGGTATTCTTCACGCACGAACGTGAATCGATCACCCATCATTACGAACGCCATTCAGAAGATCCGCGCGTTCAGCATACACTGACGCTGGACGTGGATGACTATGGTAATGTGCTCAAGCAGGTTGCGATTGCTTATGGACGCCGCGTCTCTCCGCTGTCGACGCAATGGGACCGCACACGGCAAACATCCCCACTGCTGACCTATGTCGAGACACGCTTCACCAACGCCGTCACGCTGCCTGATGCCCAACGCAATCCACTTCCCTACGAGACGATTACCTTCGAGCTGACCGGCTATACACAGACGGCGAAGAGCGGTCGGTTCCAGGCCTCGGATTTTGTCGAGCCCGATCCGATGTGCGCAGATCGTCTGCGCCACAAGCGATCAGGCCCCGATATCGCTTACGAAGCGATAGCCACGGGGAGTCAGCGGCGGCGGCCACTTGAATGGGCGCGAACGCTCTATCGTCGCAACGATCTGGACGGCTTGCTGCCGTCGGGCGAAATTCAATCGCTTTGTCTGCCCGGCGAGAGTTACAAGCTCGCGTTCACGCCGGGTCTTCTTGATGAAACGTTCCAGCGCCGCCGCCCAGGACAGAGCTTCGAAGCTCTGCTGCCAGATCCTGCGGTTGTGCTGGGCGGACAGGATGCTTCGACCGGAGGCTACGTTGACCTCGACGGGAACGGTCACTGGTGGGTGCCCTCGGGACGCTCGTTCTTTCACGTGGAGGACGTTTCTGCGGCGGAGGAACTCGCAGAAGCTGGCGCTCACTTTTTCATGTCGCGCCGCTACCGCGGTCCCTTCGGCCAGGACTCGATCGTCGATTTCGATGCCTACGATCTGCTGATTACGGGGACGCGAGATGCGCTCGGAAATCGCATCTCGGTCGATAGTTACGACTATATCGTAATGCAGCCGACCACCGTCAGCGATGCTAACCGCAACCGGACGGAAGTCATCTTCGACACGCTCGGCATGGTCGTGGGCACCGCGGTCATGGGCAAACCGCTGCCGTCGTCGGCCGAAGGCGATTCGTTAGCTGAGTTCATTGCCGATCTCGATCAAGCGCAGCTCGACGGCCTGTTCGGGAGTGTCGATCCTCACGCTATCGCGAGGACGCTCCTTAAAGGCGCCACCACGCGTATCGTCTACGACGTAGATCGCTTTCGACGTACGCAAGCGGCCTACCCGGACGACCCGACACAGTGGCAGCCGAGTTGTAGCGCGACGGTCGCTCGCGAGACGCATGTCAACGCGCCGTTGCCACAGCAGGGTCTGAAGATTCAACTCACTTTCGCTTACTCCGATGGCTTCGGCCGCGAGATTCAGCGGAAGGTTCAGGCGGAACCGGGACCGCTCGACGCCAACGATCCGCGCGCGCCCTTCGTCAATCGACGCTGGGTCACCACGGGCTGGACGATTTTCAACAACAAAGGCAAGCCGGTTCGCCAGTTTGAGCCATTCTTCAGCGCCACGCACAGCCACGAGTTCGGTGTTCGCGTCGGTGTAAGTCCCGTGCTCTTCTATGATCCGGTCGGGCGGGTGATCGCTACACTGCATCCGAACCATACCTATGAGAAGGTTGTGTTCGATGCCTGGCGCCAGACGACGTACGATACGAACGATACTTGCGCGCCGCGTCAATCGCAGACGGGCGATCCACGGACTGATGAGGATATCGGCGGATTTGTAGCTGCGTACTTCAAGGCGCAATCCCCTTCAGCTCCGCTGTGGAGGACGTGGCATGAACAACGCATCGACGGCGAGCTAGGGAAGGAAGAGCGCGTTGCCGCCCAGCGTGCCGCAGCTCACGCCGACACCCCGAGCACGGCGCATCTCGACGTGCTCGGCCGTCCCTTCCTGACGGTAGTAAGGAACCATGTCGTCTGTGCTGGCCACGATCTCGACGGCCGCGAAGATGCTTTTGCAACGCGTGTCGAGCTGGACATCGAAGGCAATCAGCGCGTCGTCCGCGATGCAGTTCAGCAAGGCGACGATTCGCTCGGCCGGATCATGATGCGCTACGTCTACGACGTTTCCGGCAATCGCATTTACCAGTCCAGCATGGAGGCTGGCGCGCGCTGGAAACTCCAGGACGTACTCGGTAACTCCATTCGAGCGTGGGACAGCCGCGGGCATGTCTACGCGACCGCGTATGACGCCCTGCGACGCCTGGTCGAGACGACGGTGCGCGGCACAAGCGCAGAATCGGATCCTCGTACCTTGGATCGCGATATTCTGATCGAACGCAGCGAATACGGCGAAGGTATTGCAAATGCTGAAGCGCTCAATTTGCGCACGCGTATTTTCCGTCACTTCGATTCGGCTGGATTCGTTATCAGCGCGAGAGTCGACGCGAACGAGATGCCTGTTGAAGCTTTCGATTTCAAAGGAAACCTGATTCACAGCACGCGCCGCCTCGTTGCAGATTACAAGACGATTCCCGACTGGAATCTGAATCCGAAGCTGGATTGTGAGGTCTTTGAAAGCAGCACGCGCTACGACGCGCTCAATCGACCGATCCAGTCCATCGCACCGCGCAGTAATTTCGTGCGCGGAGGACGATCCAAGCCGTTCAACGTCGTCCAACCGGTTTTTAATGAAGCGAATTTGTTGGAGCGCGTCGATGTCTGGCTCGAGCGGATAGACCAACCAGTTGCGCTGCTGGATCCGGAAGACGAGCCACCTTCATCGGTGGGCGTCGCCGATATTGACTACGATGCCAAGGGTCAACGTTTGTCCATTGCCTACAAGAACGGTGCGTGCACGTTCTACCGATACGATCCGCTCACGTTCCGGCTCGTCGAACTGCACACCCGAAGCGAAGCGGCTGACCGGTTACAGAACCTTCATTACACCTACGATCCATCGGGCAACATCACGCACATTCGCGACGACGCGCAACAAACGATCTTTTTCAGAAATAAATGCGTCGAGCCGAGCAACGATTACACGTACGACGCGCTTTATCGATTAATCGAAGGAACCGGTCGAGAGCATCTGGGACAAGGCGGCACATCCGTCGCGTACGCTCCCGACGATTCGGCTCGTGTGGGTCACGGCTCGGCCGACTCCGCCGGACGCTTGGCCCCAGACGACGGCAACGCGATGGGCAGGTACATCGAGCGCTACGTGTACGACGCCGTCGGAAATTTCCTGAAGATGCAGCATCGGGGTAGCAATCAGGCGAAGCCGGGTTGGACACGAGCGTACGAGTACGAGGAAGCGAGTCTGATCGAAGACGGAATGGGCGGCACGCAGCTCAAGACGACCAACCGGTTGACCCGCAGCACGCTGAAGCCGGGAAGCGATTCTCCACAGGGCGAGTCCTATTTGTACGATGCCCACGGCAGCTTTGTCCGTATGCCTCATCTCGGCGGGGGCGCGCCCGGTCCAAACATGCACTGGGACTACAACGACCAACTGCGTCAGGTCGATCTGGGCGGCGGCGGACAGGCGTTTTATGTCTACGATGGATCAGGCGCGCGCATCCGCAAGGTGTGGGAAAAGGCGCCCGGCCTCACCGAAGAACGCATCGATTTCGGCGGCTTCGAAATCTTTAGGAGGCACGAAGGCGCCGGCGCGAGCGGCATCAGCCCACAGACCGCTGCGCTGGAGCGCGAGACATTTCACGTGAAGGACGACAAGCAGCGCATCGCCTTGGTGGAGACCCGTACTGTCGACACCGCGCAGGACGATCCGATGCCGCGTCAATTGATTCGATATCAGTTCGGCAATCATCTCGGTTCCGCCTGCCTCGAACTCGACGACCGGGCGCGGATCATTTCGTATGAAGAATATGCGCCGTATGGCAGCTCAACCTATCAAGCGGTTCGCAGCCGGACCGATACGCCGAAGCGATATCGGTACAGCGGCAAAGAGCGGGATACCGAAAGCTCGCTGTATTACAGCGAAGCGCGGTACTACGCCGATTGGCTGGGGCGATGGACGGCGTCCGACCCGAAAGGGCTGGTCGATGGATCGAACACCTACGCCTATGTTCGTAACAACCCACTAAGCTTTACCGACTCGACCGGCACGCAATGTGACCCGACCACTCAGTCTTGCGTCGATCCGACGCTGGCGACCGTCGACGATCAATCGATGACCTGCCACGCGCCCGACTCGTCGAGCTTGACGGCCGCAAGCGGCGCAAGTTCTCTGTTCGGGAACTTCATGAGCATCGCCGGTTCGACGCCTCCGGTAGCGGCCGCCGCACCTGTGCAAGCGGCGAATTCGGTCGATGACCTGCTGACGTTCCTGCATGCGCAGGCGGGGTTCGAGACGGGTGCGGTCAGGCCGCCGACCTTCAATTCTCGTACCGCCAGTCCGTTCGGAACAGCCGCCCATGCTCAGGCGACGAATGTCCTCGATGACATGAAGCAGCTCGGCTATCTGGGTGCGGAGAATATTTACTCCGAAGTGCGCGTCGTGAACGGCGTCGTCACGCAAATCGGCGGCGTCCCGGGCGGTCCAAAGGGAGCGCACAATCTGGACGTCGTCGTGACTCAGCCGGGGTCGACGCTTGCGGTGGGCGATGACATCTCCGGCGGTTCTGCCAGATTGCTTGGCGATCTGAAATACGGCGGCGGCGTCATCGATACGAAGTACGCCGTCCACGGATCGCCGCTGGCCACGATCAATGGACGCACGACCTCAGGTCCGATGCCGGCGTTTCCGGAGATGGCGGCTCCGGGAATGACGGGCGGCGCCCGATGGCTCGCCGCAGGTGGAGGCGCATTCAATGCCGCCGGCGGCGTCTTCATGTTGGCAAGCATCGACACCGAGCACGATCCTGGCATCGTTACCGCAGGCAAGGTGACCAGCGGAGGCGCAAGCCTGGCTGGCGGTGGAATGATGGCCGGCGGCGCCTGGCTGGGCAGGGCAGGTCTTGTCGCGGTGGGCGGGACGGTCGCTGCTGTCGGATCGATCATTGCAGCTCCGATTATGGTCTATGAAATGAGGCCCAGGGGTTGGATCGCGATTGATCCGGTTTTGAAGGAGCGGGCCATGCAGCGATACCGCAATGGTGAGAACGTCAACCCGTTCTGCGCGCAATGTCATGGTCCTGGAGGCGCGCTGGATCCGAACAATGACTGGAATGCCGGTGGCGCTCGCCGCGCCGCTTTTGAGAGGAGATTGCAATGGAAATATCTAGGCGACTAGTCGACATCGATTACTTCACACGCAGATCAACCCGCCTGCCAGCTCGCTTGCCGTTCTGTTTTATTCGTCCGTCTGCGCAGACGCGAGCGCGGACAGCTATGGAGCTCGCCAGCAGGATGAAACGGTAGGCCCTTGTCGTCCCGGCGGTCGGATCGCGTTCATGCGGTGATCCGCATGAACTGATCGCAGAAAGAAAAGAGAAGTAGGCAAAGGAATTCTCGTCATGCCACACGTCATTCTCGTCCGCCTCGTGCCGATGAAGCCTACCAGCGGCGCCGACTTCAGCAACTATCTGGCCAATCTTTCCATTCGTGCGTTCGACCTGTCTTTTGACAATACGGCCGATGGCACGCTCATCGGACAGGCGCAGGGCGCGTGGGTTCCGAACACCGGCATCAACGCGTCCGGTCCAGCGTTCACGCCGGCGACGCAAAGAATCGCGCAGCACTTCTCCGTGTACCCGGTGCAGGTGCTTCCGCTGCCCGCGCCGCCTGAACCGGATGTGCGCCTGGAAGCGGTCGCAACCGCTGTCATCGAGCTCAATTCGCCGGCGGCGGAGTTCAACACGAGCGATCTGCGTCTTGAGATAAAGCAAGGTACGGAGATCGTTGCCTACGAACGGCTCGACTTCAATGTGAAGACCGAGCCGGATGCGCCGATCTCGAACAATCCGGCAACCTATATCGGCGTCGATCCGCCCGCGTTGGTGGTTTCGCTGCCCGATCCTTCGGTTGCGCTTGATCCCAATGCCGCATTCGTTGACTTGCCAACGGACGGAACGCCGCCGAAATTTGCTTCGCTTCGTACGGCAGTGGACAAGGTGTTGGCGCAGGATCCCGACGCCGGCGCCGCGCTTGCCAACCGGAGCCCGCTCACCGCCGCGCAGGCACGGCAGGTTGCACGCGAGATCATCTGGAATCGCCAGATCACACCGCCGCCCGACCGCCCGAACGACCGGCGGCTCGAGGAAATGTACACACGTCCGCAGACCGATACGTCCTGGAGCAACGACGATCGCGACCGGGCGGACATGGATCGCAAACAGTATGAGGCGAGCCTGTTGGGCTACTACGCGCTTCAGAATGCGAATTCGGATCGACTGGCGCAATATGTCTTCGCAATATCGGCTGCGGTCTGGGCCGAGCAGCAGAGTGCGGCACCGGTACGTGCGAGTCTGCATTTCCCGGTCGAAACCGGCACGCCGCCGACGCCGGGCTCTACATTCAGGCAGGCTGACGTCGTCATTGAGGATAGCGGTGGCCTGACGCTCAACTTCCAGGTGCCTGCGGAATATTTCTACGCGCTCTCAGCGACCCTCGCGGCGAACGTCACCGCCGATCAGCGTTACCGCATGGCAACCGACGATGACGAGCCGCGCATCGTTACAGGGATCAAGGCGGCGATTGATGCGAACATCATCCCCGTCGCTGCGATCCCGCCTGAGAATGCGGCTCGACGCCTTGTTGCGATTGGGCGCGGACGCGTGCAGCGACCCCCGCTATGCCCGCTCAATCCGAATGTAAATGCGCTTGTGACCGCGTGGCTTGCGGACACCAACCCGTCGATCGATCCGTTCTGGCAGCAGAGTCCTTTCCCAGCCGCGCTCGTGCCGGGCCACCTCGATCTCGTGCTGGCCGTGGTCACTCAGCAGACCGTCGTTACAGCGGACTCGACGGCGCTGATCGCGGCAATCAAGGCCATCCCGGTCGCAAGCACGGGACAGTTGAAGGCGCTCACGGTTCAGCAGTGGATGGCCTTCTTCCTGCCCGGCAATGTGGGACTGTTGCCCGACTTCACGAATCCGGGCACGCCCGAGGAGCGCGTGCAGGCGTTCGTTCGGCAGGTCCGCAAATACTTCGAGGTGCTGTCCATCGCACCGCCACCGGTGCTGGGCGCGGGGATGCATGCGCTAACCATACCCATCGCCGACAATGAACCGTTTGGAGCCTTTCTCGCGGCGGCCCCTGGTTTTGTATTTCCCGTCGCGAATTGGAACGCGTCGCTTATCGTGAATGCCTTGCAGACGGCGTTCCCCGGTGATGCGAACGCGCAGGCCTGGCTGCTCAATGCGCTTCAGACGATCGACGAGTTGCTGCGCGCGACGAGCGGCGTAGGTCCGGCATCGTTGCAGTTCTCGCTGCTCGAAGCGCTCTATGCGCGCGGGTTCACCTCTCGCGAGAAGATTCAGGCGTTGTCATCGACGGAGTTCGAGTACGCGTTGACGGGTACGGTGGCTTATCCGCACGCTGCCGCCATTCAGGCGGCAGCCGGCGGCTCGGTCGCGGGCGCCCCGTCTGTAGCGCCCGGCCCGTTCACACCGATCAATCCCGACGCCTCGCTCGTCAACTGCATCCCACCCTGGCACTTGTCGCCGCTAGGTCCGGTGACATACTTGCAGCATTTGCTTGCCGCCGGTTTCGGTTCCACATGCGATCATCCGGTTGCGACCGGCGATCCACTCGGCGCGTTGATCGCGGTGCGGCGCGGGCCGCTCGGAGATCTGCACGCTACGGCCGCCAATCTCTGCACGACGCTGCCTCTGATCGACATCGTCAACGAGAATCTTGAAGCGCTGGTCGATGGCAGTGCGACGGGCGTTGTGTATGACACGAATGGAGTCGCGCTCGGAGGCCACACGCTCAAAGCGCCCGACGACAAAGAGAGCGATGGCCACCTGCCGAACGCGCTCTTCGCTGCCCTGCCGGAACATTCGACGCCCGCGACGCCGGTAAAGCGACCGGGCGCCTACGCGACGCTTGAGATCGATTTCTCATCGCCTTTGCTGCCGTACTCGCAGCCCCTCGATATCTCGCGTTCGTATCTCTGCGCGATGGGTACGTCGCGGTTCGCGACGATGCGTGCCTTCCGCGAGTATATTACTGAATTCGCTATCGATGCGGGTGAGGAAGCGGCCGATTTTCAAAAGCATCTGTGGCGCTATCCGGTGCGCATCGAACTGGCGATCGAGTACCTCGGCCTCTCACCGGCCGAGCACCAGACGCTCTATCTGAACCCGATCGGCGCGACAGATCTGCATAAGATGTACGGGTTCCCGACCGACATGATCAATGGCGTCGACTGGAAGTCGATCGTCGTGCGCGTACCGGAATTCCTGAAACGGACAGGGCTTCAGTATTGCGAGTTCCTCGAACTGTGGAAGTCGAAGTTCGTGGAGTTCGAACGCCGGATTCCCGATCAGTTCAATGCGGCCGGCGGGCCGACGGGTCTGCCGCAGGACCCGGACTTCCCGATATGCGAACCGTGCTGTGCCGACGATCTCATTATTCGGTTCACTCATCCGGAGTCGATCGAAGACGCGCTTCGCCGGTTGATGGTGTTCATTCGACTCTGGCGATCGCTCAAGTGTCTGCGTGGTGCGGGCTACAGTTTTGCCGATCTTTGCGACATCTGTCTCGTGTTCAACTTATTCCAGGGCGCCAACGCGAATCCGGAATTCATCCGGCAGCTCGCATCGTTTCAGATCCTGCGTGACGATTGGCAACTCGATCTCGGTACCGATCATGCCGCGCCGAATGCGAGCGGCGCGACGCGCACCCGGCTACTCGGCCTATGGAGCGCGGGACCGGCGTCGTCGTTCGATTGGGCGGTCGCGCACCTTCTCGGTCGCGTCGAGGATCGTGCCGAGCGTGAGCATGCGCCAGGCCGACGCCCGGGCAGCCATCGTCGCCATCGTCCGCCGGAGTTCATGAAGATCCTGCGCCAAAACCTGGACTCGCTGGCCTTGCTGAGCGGCTTCGATGCGGCCGCAGCGCGATGGAATGCGCAACCGACCAGTACCCTGCGCTTCACGGAGATTTTGGCGAAGATCTATGGTTCGTCGTTCACGACGGGGGAGTTGCTGTATCTCTTCTCGGTCGATCAGCATCTCGGCGGCGACGATCCATTCTTCCAGCAGGACGGGAACGAAGCTCTCGACCAGCCCTTCGATTTTCCGGAAGAGGGGCACCCCTTCGATCTGTGGAAATTGCGCGAGAGGCTCCTGCATGTCCGGACGAAGGACGAGGACATTGCAGCGCTGACCTGGACGGCGCTCTCCACGGCGATGCGCACGGAATTCGGCTACGCTCCCCCGGTCGGAACGGATCCGTTGCAAAAGCTGGGAGAGCACTTCTTTCCCGACGCGCTGGCGCGCTCGGGCATTGCCGCCGGGCCGCAAGCGCGCCAATACCGTACCGTGCTTCCGGGCACGGTGGCGAGTATGTGGAATTTTCCGCATCCCGGACCCTTCCAATACGACGCGCTCGCACAAGAGCTCGTCATGGAACTTCCTCTTCGCAACGAGGATGTGCTCTTCAAACTTAACGCGATCGAGCAGCTGACGGCCAACGAGCGCGCAGCGGTTCAGCAACTATACTTCTTGCCTCGTGCAGAACTGGCACGATTCTCTTTTCTGTTTCCGAGCCTTGTAGAGGCGGAGAAGGCGCTCATAGAGGAATCGGACGAACGGAAACGGTGGGACTATTTCCGGCGTGCATTCATGACGTTCTCACACCGCGCGCGCACCGTTGCGGAACACCTGGCTTGTCACGTCGGCCATGCTTCGGACAAGGGTGAGGTCGAGATCGATCTCGCCCTGCTGGTCCTCCGCCGCCTGCTGGGCGATGAAAATTTTGCGACCGGCCCGTGGGAGCGTGACGATGGCGAACTTCCGGCAGGCTTCACCTGGGCGCAGCCGACCGGTGGCGCATTCGCCGCTCTAATCGGCCTCGCGGGCACCGGCCTGCTCGGTGAAGTAAGGAACTCGAGCGGCGAGGCGTGGCCCCAGCTGACCGGGGCGATGGACGCATTCACGCGGGCCAACAACCATTGGAATGCGCCGATCCCCACCATCGTTCCGAAACTCGATTTCGCGTTGCCGGCGACCGACCATGAGTTCGCACTGATCCGGAACGGAATCGCGCTTCGTGAAGCGGACGGGCTGCCGCTTGCCGGCGCCGAAGGATTCACCGCGCACTGGTCTGGCGTGCTCATTGTCGAGAAGCCGGGCACGTACACGTTCTTTGCCGGGGCGCCGACGCCGGACTGCGAGCGACCCGATTTCGAAAAGTGCAATCACAACAAGTGGCGAGTCAATCTGCGGCGCGGGCAGAAGACGTTCCGTTTGCTCAACTATCGCTGGGCGGATGAGCAAGCACCCGACCGCATATCCGGCCCGCTGCATTTGAAACGTGGCGCCTATTTCATCGACATCGACTTTGAGCAGATTCAGCCGGAATTCGACGAAAAAAACGAGTTGGTGCGTGCCCGCACCGGCTTCACCGTGAAGTACGAGGGCCCCGATACGCAAGACTGCATCGTCGCGCTTCCTGCGGAGCGTCTGTACCGCGATGTCGTGACCGCCCCGTTGACGAGTGCAATGGCGGTCGTCCCCTCGGCGGTAGAGTATCTCGCGCAACAATACACGAGCAGCCTGCGCGACATTCGTCGCACCTATGAACGCGCGTTCAAGGCGCTGCTCTTCTGTCATCGACTGCGGTTGTCCGCAGGTCTGGTTGCCCGCGCGAACGTTTCCGAGATCGAATACATGCTGTCCTCGCCAGCGCTGTTTGCCGGTTTCACCTATGTGGCGGGTGCACCGTTCACGTCCCACCGTGCATTGCTGGACTTCAATTACCTTCCGGTTGGTGACGTCTACGCCGGCGACCCGGAACGCGATCCTCCGGCGCCGTTCGACCAGCGTGCCACGCCGTCCGTGCGGCGCAGACAGGCATTGTTCGACTGGTTCGAACGACTCTGCGACTACGCTCATATGCGAAAAACCATTCGGCGGTGCAGTGAGCGGCTGGCGTGGCTTTGCTTCGTCGAGGCGTCGAACCAACAGCCGGTCGATCCGGTTCCGTTGCTCATAGATCTCGGCGTCGACGTGAATAACGCGCCGCTGATCCTGGATTTCCATGACGGCGTCACCGTCGATTGGACGAAGCTCTGCGACGATCGTTGGGCGATACGCTGCTGGCGCGCCTCGCTTTGGGTGCAGACGTTGTTGCAGGCGTTCGTGCCTCGCGATCTGTCGTTCGCGCAGCCCGATGTCTGGGCCGCGAGCACGGCGGCCGCGATGGCGGGAGGTAATGCCAATCTGACGAAGTTCTATCGCGACGGAATGATCGAGCGCGCCCCAAGGCGTTATGCCGATCTCGAGCGCCTCAACAATCTGCTGCGCGGGCGGGCGCGGGCGGCCTTGCTGGCCTGGCTCACGGGAATGAATCGCGTGCCCTTGCCGTTCGCACCCGGCAGCTTTGCGACGTCGGCCCGCGACATCGGTGCGCTGCTGTTGCTCGACGTCGAAGCGGGAGTCTGCGAGAAGGCGAGCCGTATCGAGGAGGCGATCACTGCCGTGCAGTCGTTCGTTGAACGCGCGCGACTTTCTCAGGAGCCGACGTTCACGATCGCGCCCAAGTTCGCAGCGGCTTGGGACAAGATATTCGCGACCTTCCGGATCTGGCAGGCGTGCCGTCGGCGCATGTTATATAGGGAGAATTGCGTCGAGTGGAGCGAGCACGAGCATGCGATCCAGACGGAAGCATTCCGCTTCCTCGAATCCGAGCTGAGGCGGGGAACGCTCACAGCGATCGAGCCGGGCGGCATGGAATACTGGCCGGAGCCGTATTGGCCCGACAATCCGGCGCTCATTTCGTTGCAGCATCGAGAACCGTCTTATCTCAAACAGGTGGCGCAATCCGAGAATCTCGGGTTGATGGGTCGGCCTGAGCGACATGCACGGCCGAGCTGGCTTGCGCCGTCGCAGATGCAGTCTAAGGGTGGCGGCGATACTCCGGGTGGAAATCCGGACGGACCTGTCATCGGAATCGCCGCTGTCGCGCCAGGTGCCGCGAACGGAAACGGCGGAAATGGGAATGGCGTCGACCCGAACGGGTCGGCTTCGCCGCAGTTGCCGCTCTGGCTGCAGGCGGCGGTCCGATTGGGCACTCGCTTCCTGCGTATCGCTGCTGCCGGTGAGCCGTCGGCCACGTCTTTGTTCATGCCGGCCGCGAACGCGGCGTCGCCGTGCTGCTGCGACTGCGGTCGTGTGCATCTGCCTGTGATGGACGAGTACTATTTCTGGCTGGTCAACTCGGAATACTATGATCCGACCATTCTCAACGTCGCCGACAAGACCCTGTATCAGGATGCCGACTGGGGAGTCGCGCCCGGTGACATGACGTCTGATTGGCATCGCCCCGCGCAGTTGCCAAAACTGCTCGCTTGGCCGACGAAGCCGATGGTTAAACTCGCGTGGGTTCGCGTGCACAACGGTGAGTTCCAGACACCGCGTTACTCCGATGACGGCGTTCATGTGATCCTCGCAGCAGGTGAACCGCAGCTCCAGTTCGACGGTCGCGAGGGAGACTCGTTACGATTCCGCGTCACCCATGCCGATGCGCTTCCGCTTGGCTTCACGGATCCGTCGCCTTGGGGTTTCCGATACGATATCGCGCCGGATACCGCCGTGGTATTGCCCGAAGTGATCGCAACGCCGGCCCCCGCCGGACCGTTTCCGCCCTCACTGTCAGCGTATCCGTTCTTCGTCTATTTTCTGCCGGGCGCGCCGCTCGAACCCTCGATCTTCGCGACAGCGATGACTGTTGCGGCAACACTACGGACCCACTGCCGCTACGAGGCGGCGCTGAAGTGGTATGAGCTCTACTTCACTCCCGGCGACAAGGATCTGAGCTGGTCGACGTGTCGCAGGCCGCCGCGCGACGGAGGAAGCGTGCCGACAGGGGACGTAAACAGAGGCCCCAACCCCGCAGTGCCCGGTGCAGGGGCGGATCAGCCGAATCTCGACGCGAGCCTGAACGCCAATCCCGGCCGGAATGTTGCGCCCACCGTGCTGTCAGTGGTGAGCGGCGCGAGGCGCACAGATCAGGATCCGTGTTGCGATACGCTGGTAAGGACGGATGTCGCGGCCCGGCAGCGCAGCGTCGTGCTGTCGTATCTCGAAACGTTACTTCAGCACGCGCAATCAGCGATGTGCAAGAACTCACCCGAAGGTTATGCGGTGGCAAAGCTGCGCCTCGATACGCTTTCGCAGTTTCTTGGCCCGCGGCCGCGCACGATCTACGGCCAGGATGACGGTCAGAGTCCGCAGACGGTGGCGGCGTTCGTGCCGCGACTCCCGCCGCTCAATCCTCGCCTCATGGAGATCTACGATAACGTCGCCGATCAGCTCGATGCTCTTCACCAATGCCTCACGAAAGCCAGATTGAAAAGCGGCGTCCTGCACCTGGATACTTCGTATTGGGGTGACGATCCTGTACGACGCGGATGGAAGACCGAGGCCACGAACTGTTTGGACGACGGTTGCTGCTGTCCGCCAAGTCCCTATCGCTTCCAGTTTCTCCTCCAGCGCGCACTGGAAACGGCAAACGAGGTGCGTACGTTTGGTGCTGAACTGATTGCGGCATTCGAAAAAGGAGATGCCGAATTCCTCGCGGCCATGCGATCGAGACATGAGCGGCAGTTGCAGAATCTGACCGAAGAAATCCGTCGCATGGAGTTTCGCGAAGCGGACTGGCAGGTTCAGGCGCTGCAGAAGTCGAAACAGTCTGCGCAGGCGAAACGCCAATACTATGCCGACCTTATTGCGAATGGGCTCATCCCGAAAGAACAGAGCTATCAGAACCTGATGGGCGTTTCGATGACCACGCGTGCGGCCGGCAACATCGTCGAGGCGGTCGGTCAGGTCATGAATCTCATTCCTGACAACACGACGGGTGTTGCGGGTGTCGCGTCCACGCCGGTGTCGGTGTTCAAGATGCCTATCGGCACCAAGCTCGCACATGCGTTCGCCGCTGCGGCCCGTATCCTTTATACGTCCGCTGACATCACCAACACGCAAAGCGGTCTGGCGCTGACCGAGTCGGGATGGGATCGTCGCGAGGCCGACTGGGTGTTCCAGGTCACCGTGCTCGACATCGAAATCCAGCAGATCGAGCGGCAAATTCTGGGCGCCGAGCGCAAGCGCGATGCCGCCTTGCGCCAGTTGAACAACCTGGCACAGCAGAAGCAACAAGCCGCGGAGGTTCAAGACTTCCTGCGCGACAAGTTCACGAATCACTCGCTCTATCTCTTTCTGCAGCAGGAGGTCGCGGCGCTGCACCGACAGATGTTCTATGTCGCATGGTGCTGGGCGCGGCAGGCGCAGCGGGCATTCCAGCTGGAGCGCGAGCTGACGACGCAAAGCTACCTGCCACTGAACGTTTGGGATGGGTTGCATGAAGGCCTGCTGGCCGGCGAACGTCTGTCGACGGCGCTGCGCGCCATGGAGAAGGCGTACTTCGATCAGAATCGACGGGAGCAAGAGCTTGTCACGCGTTTGTCGTTGCGCCTCGATTTCCCGCTTGCGTTCCTTCAGCTCAAGACGACCGGTGCCTGCGAGATTGAAATTCCGGAATGGCGTCTCGACCGCGAGTATCCCGGGCATTATCTGCGTCGGATCAAGGCAGTGAGTCTGACGATCCCCTGCGTCGCCGGTCCGTACACAGGGGTTCATTGCAAGCTGACGCTGCTGAGCAGCGCGACGCGCGTCGAACCTACGTTACTCGACGTCGAAGAGTGCTGCCCCGGCCAGTGTACATGTGGTTGTTGTGAGCAGCAGCGCTATGAATCCATCACGGACGACCCTCGCATTGTGAAGCGGTACGGCGCCACTGAGGCGATCGCAACCTCCACGGGTCAGAACGACACCGGATTGTTCGAACTCAATTTCCGAGACGAGCGCTATCTGCCGTTTGAGTATGCGGGTGCGGTGAGTCGGTGGCGGATCGAGCTTCCGATCGAGACGAACGCTTTCGACATCGACACGCTTAGCGACCTGATCTTCCAGTTGAGCTACACTGCTCGCGAAGGCGGTTCGTCGCTGAGAGAAGCGAGTTGGGCGGCGGCATCCTGCATGCTGCCGGGCGCCGGACTACGCTTCTTCGACTGGCGACAGGACTTTTCGGACGCGTGGCAACGGTTCAAGGGCCTTGGGCCGGTTGTCGAGGAGTCAGGTTGCGCACGCGCGCTCGCATTGCGCATGAGCTGCAGCATGTTCCCGTACCTGCCGGGCGAGCGGCCTGTTCGCATGCGACGAGTCGAGCTTTGGTTCGAGACGCGCCTGTGTCAGGACGTACGAAATTATGAGATCGAGTTTCTGCCGGAGCATCAGGATGGCGCGGAGGAGAAGTGCTGCGACCGTTACTTTTTCACCTGCGTGGCCAGCGAAGACTGGCCTTGCTTGTTCCACGGCGTGATCGAGTATCCGTTCCCGTTCCTGCGAGACGACCATCCGATCACGATCGGCCATTTCTTGTTTGCCGAAAGCATCAGCGTCGTTTACCGCGCTTACTTGGTGTGTTCGTTCGAGGCCGGTCCACCTGAGCGATGCTTGCCGAGGCAGCCCGCTTGCGACAACGACTGTGCGGCACTGTGTTGAGAAGAGCTTGGAGCTCTTCCGCTTCTGACGGAAATCAGAAGCGAAGCTCTATGATTTTGATGTGACGCGTTTTCTTCACGCGAGCCGGTATCCACTTCGCTCGAAAACGCGATAGCAGTGGAGGGAGGGCCTATGATCAAGAAAAGCGCGCGCGATGAAGAGAAAAGGCCTGCTCCGAAGCCGAGAGCCAGCGCGGTGGAATTCATCGAGCTGAGGTTCGGCTTCTTCCTCAACGCGGACCAGATCGTCAGCGTGCGGGTCTTGCCACAGCAAGGGGACGAGACCTATGCGGTGATGCAGCTTTCGAACGGCGACAAGCTCAATCTCACTCTTGAGGAGTTCATGGCGGTCACCGGTAAAGACCCGCGCCCGCCGGCGCGGCTCCGGCAGGAAAGACGCTCGGAAAAGCCAGCGAAATTGGGTCGATCCTGATTCCCTCGCAACTGATTAGATGCACGGCGTTACCCGAGCCAAGTGCTAGCGGTGGCTTGATCGCGCCACTAGGGTGAGGAACCAGGGCCAAAGCCGGTCGAAACCATGAGCCAACGCTATAGGAGAGCGAGACGATCCCTCAGGCGGTGCGACTGCGGGTGACAGTTTGATACAGCATCCGCGCTCCGACATCGAGCAGGAAGCCGAGTATGCCGATCATCAGCACCGTGGCCATCAGCTCCGAATAAGCGAGGCGATCGCGGGTATCGAGAATGAAATAGCCGAGACCAGCCGAGACCCCGAGCATCTCGCACGGCACCAGCACGATCCAGACGATACCGACGGAAAGCCGCAATCCGGTCAGCACATGGCCAAGCACGCCGGGCAGAATCACGTACCACAGTGTTTCCCAGCGCGTCGCGGCGAGGCTGTCGGCAAGACTGAGCCAGCTCGGCTGCAGCCGCCGCACACCTTCGGCCGTGTTGAGCAGAATCGGCCACACCGCGGCGAACGCCAGCATGAAATAGATCGGCTGGTCGCCGACGCCGAACATCATCACCGCAATCGGCATCCACGACAGAGGTGAGATCATGCGCAGAAACTGAAACGCCGGCGAGGTCGCGGTATTGAGGCGGCTATAACTGCCGACTGCGAGCCCGACGGGCACGCCGATCAGCAACGCGAAAGCGAGACCGATCAGCACCCGGCGCAGACTGGCGAGAATATGCGCTGACAGATCAGGCTGCGCCAGCATCGTTACGAGCTTGGGGATCGCCGTGGTCGGCGAGAACTGCCGGATAAATCCTTCAGATGAAGCCAGGACATCGGTGCCGAGCCACCATAGCAACAGCAGCATGATCAGTCCGCCGATGCCGAGCAGGCTGTTGGTCAATGCTGGCAGCGTCAGCAATGGCTTGCCGCCAAAACGACCCGCAAACGTAGCGAGCCGCGGAGATGCGGAGCGGCTCAGGCTGTCGCTTGGCCAGCTTGTGCTCATGCCGCCACGACCTCGGTGCGGGTAAAGGATTCCGGCAGACCGAACGCCGCCATGCCGCCTGCCGCGATCACCGCCTTCTTGACGAAACGATCGTCGACAAGCTCGCGGCCAGCGGCTGCCGGATCGAGCGTATCGAGGAACGCGCGATCACCCTCGACCAATGTTTCCCGCAGGCGCCGGATCAGTTCCTCGGTGTAGCTTGGATACGGATAGGGCTGGAAATCGATCCGGCGCTCGCGCCAGTCCGGATGCTTGATCGCGCCAACCTTGATGTAGGTGGCATCATCAGCCTCCGGCGGCGCCAGCACTTTGCTCAGAACTTCGACACTATGCGGGGTGTATTGGTTGGGATTGTCCTTGGAGAGCAGCGCCGCCGTCTCCGCGCGATGTTCCTGCGTCCAGAGCTGCGCTTTGACCATCGCGTTGACTGCGCGCTGCACCCATTCCGGGCGCTGCTGGATATCGCGTTCATGCATGAACACCAGGCAGCAGGCGTGATCCTTCCAGACATCTCCGGTGAAGCGCAGGATCTTTCCGACACCAAGCGCCTCACTCGCTGCGTTGAACGGCTCGGCGACGATGTAGCCACTGATCTGCTTCGAGGCGAGCGCTGGCACCATGTCAGCCGGCGCCATGACAACGAGATTGACCTCGTCGGCAGCGGGGGTGCCTGTGCGTTTCGACACCGGCTTCAATCCGTTCTCGCGCAGCAGGACTTGCAGCACCACATTGTGAATCGAGTACCAGAACGGAATGGCAACCGTAGTGCCGCCAAGATCCTTGACGCTGTTGATGTGCGGCAGGACGCTCAGGCCGGAGCCGCTGGTGTGATTCCAGGCGACCACCTTGGCCGGAGCCTTGCTGGCGAAGCGTGCCCAGACTGTCATCGGCGACAGCAGATGGACGGCGTTCACTTGTCCGGAGATAAAGGCTTCCAGCACCTGCGCCCAGCTCCGCAGGCGCACCGGCTTCTCGGCCTTGATGCCTGCCTCCTCGAAAAACCCCTTGCCATGCGCCACCAGAAGCGGCGTCGCATCGGTGATCGGTAGATAGCCGATACGCAGTGGCACATCCGCGACCTCGGCGCGCGCCTCGTATGCCTTCAGGAGCGGCAGCGCGCCACTAGCGGTCAGCAGCGCTGACAGGCGCAGCATCTGACGGCGGGAGACGTCGTAACGGGAAAATTCGTCGATCGACATGGCCGGTCCTTTGAATCGTCATTTGGCTGCGCGGCGTCGCTACGTGGCCGTTTTAGTTAATGCGCCGCTGGGTCGCGCCGCGCAGTCGTGAGAGAATTTCAACGCGGATGACGCCGAGCTCTGCGATGTAGTTTTCGCGCGGTGTCGGAAGGTCGATGCACCATTGGCCGATCACTCGCGCCGGTGTTCCGCCGAGCAGCAGGATGCGATCAGAGACCAACAGGGCCTCATCGATGTCGTGAGTGATCAGGATCGCCGCGGTTTGGAAATCGCGCATCACCTTCAGCAGCAGATGCTGCATCTCGGTACGGGTCACTTCGTCGAGTGCGCCGAAGGGCTCGTCGAGCAGCAGAATTTCCGGCTTGCGCGCCAGGCATCGCGCCAGCGCGGCGCGCTGCGCCATGCCGCCGGACAGTTGCTCGGGAAAGTAGTGCCGTGCGTGCATCAGTCCGACTTCACGAATCGCAACATCGACGCGGACTTTGCTTTCCTCCGGCGTCAGACGCGGCTGGTGCTTGAAGTTGAGCCCGAATGCAACGTTCTTCTCCAGCGACAGCCATGGCAGCAGGCTTGCGTCCTGAAAGGCGATGGAAACGCGCGGTGACACGCCCTGCAGCGGCTTGCCATTCATCGTCACCGTGCCGTCGGTTGGCTTTTGCAGCCCGCCAAGCACGCGCAACAAGCTCGATTTGCCGACTCCGCTCGGACCGAGCACGCTGACGGTCTCGCCTGCGGCCAACTCAAAATCGAACGCCCCGACAACCGGTTGCGGTTGGTCGGGATAGCGCAGCACCACGCCGGCGGCTTCAAGAATAGCAGCCTGACGATCCGGTGCCGGGGAAGCGGTTTGTGCGGCCGTGGTCATGCTGTCGCGCCGACGGCGGCTGGCAATTCCTGAACGCGAAGCGCGAGCTTCAGTTGTACCAGGCTGGGCGTGACGACCGGAATGAAAGCGGCTTCGCGCAGCCGGCGCTGAAAGCCTGCGCCGGGCTGAGACAGATAGGCCCGGCCGCCGGAGGCCGACAGCTCGAACTGTACGGCCTGCACCGCAATCTCAGCGAGATGAATGCGTAGGCGGAACAGGCTTGCCGGGTGCTCGATGAAGCGGCCTCCACGCAGCCCTTCATGCAGCGCAGTTTCGGTGGAAGTGAGTTCGGCGGAAAGCGCAGCGACCGGTTCACTCAGGATGTCGCGGTCATTGCGAAGTCTGGCGGTCGCTTCCGCAAGTCCGCGACGCGCTAGGCCGACAGACAACGCAGATTGCATCGCCAAAAATGCGGGCCTTACCTTCGGCAGCCATTCGGTAGCATTGTGATGAATAACGCGATCCTCGCCAACACGCACACCGTCGATCTTGAGCGCCGCAGTATTTGATCCGCGCATTGCCATCAGATCGAGATCAGGCGAGCGTTCGAGACCGGACTCGTCGGAAGTCAGTGCGGCGATAAAGGCAGGAGCACCATCCGCACCCTTGACAGCCAGCGCAACATCAAAGCCTGTCGCGGGCAGGTTGGTCACCCACGGCAGATAACCGTCGAGCTGTAGCGCAGTGCCGCTACGCTGGGACTGCACCGACAGTTCCTCAATGCCTGAAAGGAATTTCATCGCGTTGGACAGGCCGGTAGCGCCGCCGCGCCGGCCGGCTAATAGATCCGGCAGTAGCGTTTCGCGCAAAGCGGCGTTGGGGCTCTGCAGCAGATATTCGATGAATGTGCGATGGCCCCAGAACACGAAGCCCGCGGTCAGCGAATGCGCCGAGACCTCGGCGATGGCGTTGACCGCGTCAGCGACATGGCCGCCGTTGCCACCCCATTGCACCGGCACGCCCAGCCCAAACAGACCAGCGTCCGCGAGCTTGGGAAGAACCGCTGCGGCTGTGTCGGCCGTGGTGTCGAGATGAAAGGCGCTGGCGTCAAGCCATGCCACAAGATCGGAGATTAAGTGTGTCATGGCGATACCTTCATCCGTCATTCGGCAGCGACGGCGGCCGAATTGTTCCATGCATAAGGCTTAAGCTGCGGATTGAGGTCTGTTTGTCCGAGGTTGTTGGCGAAGTTGCACAGCGTCGCGAGACTGACGCCGAGCACCACTTCCAGCACGTTGGCGTCGTTGAAGCCGGCGTTGCGGAACGCCTTCAATTCGGAATCCTCGACACGGCCGCGGCTGCGAATCACGGCGCGGGTGAAGTCCGCTACGGCATTGAGGCGTGCATCCGGCCCACGCGTGCCATCGCGTAGCGCGTTGACGGTAGCGTCCTTCAGGTCAGCTTTTTTATAAGCGATCGCGGTGTGACCGGCGACGCAGAAGCCGCAGCCATGGGTCGCGGCAGCGGTGATCTGCACTGCCTCTCGCTCCGCTAGCGTTAGGCCGCTGCGCGCGTTGATGCCGCTCACGGTCTGATAGGTCTCCAACGCTGTTGGCGCATTGGCCAAAAGCCCGATCAGGTTAGGTAGAAAGCCGTTCGCCGCCTCGGCATTCTGGACCCGTTCCCTGGCGGCTTCAGGGGCTGTGGTAGCGGTATGAATTGGCAAGCGTGTCATGTGCATCCTATCGGTGGCATCGACCCAAGTGGACCAGCGCGAAGAGCGGCGACCAACTCAGTCAGGTTATGAGCCCTTCGATATGATGATGGTGAAACAGGCGTCCAGCCTCGACAACCCGTTTCGAAAAATAACAAGAAACGACCTTCTTAGCCGGCGACTAAGAGCATGCTGCTATTCTGACCTGCAAACCAATAAGGAGATTATTTCAAGATCAGGCGGGGCGTCGTGTGTTTTCTAATGACGTAATGCTGCTCGCTAACGGCGTATGGCATTTTCCGTTCTTCGTTTCTCGAGCAGTTTGAATTTTGATGGACGTTGGTATCCGTCTTCTCGATCATCGGAAGGGATAGGTGAATCTATCGAGATTCTTTCACAAGGTCGTCGACCTGATGAGGGAATGTTTGGCGTTCCGATGCAGCAAATCGAAAAATAACTTTTTCGCGCATATCGCGTTCGCGATGCATGCATTGCTATTTTTCGGAGCCACTCGACATCGCGCCGTGTCATCGCCCATGAGTTCTGTTCAGAATTATGAAGGTCATTGAAATCAAAAATGGCAGCAACTGACTTAACTTCTGGATCCGGCGTTCCGACGGCCTACCGAATGAGTACACTGGAAGTAGACACGGTTAACGCAACCGAAAGTTTTCGCCATGCGATGCGAAGGCTTCCCAGTGGGGTAAGTGTAATCACCGTTGGACAAGGCAGTGACGTATCTGGCCTGACCGTAACGTCAGTATCGTCGCTTTCCATCGAACCCGAGACCGTGATCTTCGGCATCAATCGAAAGTCATCCGCGTGGCCGATACTGTTGCGGCATGGTGTGTTCGGCGTAAACGTGCTGAACGCTCGCCAGGCCGAAATTGCCGAAAGGTTTTCAGGGCGCGGCGGCGTGAAAGGGGCGGGCCGCTATCTCGGCGCGAAATGGATGACGAAAATAACCGGCGTGCGGCTTCTGACGGATGCGCTCGCTGCGCTGGATTGCGAGGTCGACGACATCATCGAGCGCCATTCTCACGACATTGTCATTGGCCGCGTGCGTTATGTGCATCTCTCCAGCAACCGCAGCGCGCTGGCGTACTGGCATGGGAAGTATCTGGAAGTGACTCAGAATTCCGGTACCGGCACTATTCCTGACTCAGTTTTTTCGACTACGTGATATTCGCCACAGATTGTTGGCCCGCTACCGCCGCGCTCGCAATTGCGGCATTCATTATGCCACCCTCAATTGAGGTTATCCCATTCCGCCTGCGCCCGCGCTTTTGATCATAATTTTTTAACAAGTGGGACCTTGAAAAGATCACACGAGAGGAGTTGACTGAATAGACGATGACCCGGTCCGGCGGCATGGCGTTAAATGAGGAAATCGGAAGTCGGCTTTGCCGACTGCCGTTCGTTTTGCTGCTCACCGTCGGCCTGTTGTTTTCGCTGGTTCACTGTGCCGGATGTGGTCCAACGTTTTCCAAAGCCGATTCTGCGGTCGTGATGACGAGCGCTAACCCGGACTCTTCGCCGGATACGCCAGAACAACAGTTGCCGTGCCACAGCGGGCACTGCTTCTCCCACGTTACCACCCAGCATGCGACGGTAGCGATGACCCCGGCGGATCCCGTCGTGCGCTTGGTGGCGTCCGGTCGGGAGCAGTTCCCTGCCGCGCTTGCCGGCCTTCCTCTGTTCAAACCACCCCGCGCCTAACCTCCCAGGCGGCCGTCTAGGCCCCGTTGGCACGTCCCGTTGCGCAGGCAATGCGACGGCTTGCGTGCGTTCAGGGAAAGGTTTGGCGAAATCACGAGCGATCGAGGCTCGTTCACGGGATATTGGTAATGGTCCGGATTTGGTTGCTCGCGGCTGTGCTTGTGCTCGGCGCGGCATTTCCCCTCGCGGCGCACGGCGAAAAGCCGGGCGGGGAAAAACACGATGAACTCGTGGTTACGGTCAGCGAGAAGCAGGTGGATGCCGGCAAGTTCGCCGTCAGCGAAGTGCAAGGCGGCATGCTGGGCAAACGCATCGCAGTGCCTGGCTCCATCGTGCCCAGCGGCGACCACATCGCGCGGGTCGCGGTTCGGCTGCTCGGCACAGTGGCGGAGCTGCGCAAGCGGCTGGGTGATACCGTGCGGGCGGGCGAAGTTGTCGCCGTGATCGAGAGCCGCGAGGTGGCCGACGCCAAGAGCGAATACCTGGCCGCGCGGTTGGTGTTCGATCTGCAGCAAACCTTGTTCAATCGTTCGACCAGGTTGTTTGAAGGCAAGATTCTCAGCGAAAACGATTTCCTGCGGGCTCGTACCACGTTTGAAGATGCTCGCGTTAAAATCGAGATCGCCCGCCAAAAGCTCTTCGCGCTCAGCTTGACTGCTGAACAAATTGAAGCCCTGCCTCAACAGCCCGTCGAGACGCTGCGACTACAGGAGCTGAGGGCGCCGATTGCCGGACGTATTGCGGAACGCCGTGTCGAGCTTGGGTCGCTGGTCGGCCGCGAAGGCCAGGAGAGCGAGCTGTACGTCATCGTCAATCTGGACGTCGTTTGGGCCGAGCTTGCGGTACCGTCTTCTGACTTGGCGAGCGTCCACGAAGGCCAGAAAATCAACATCGCGGCCGGTATCGGAGGTGAGCCATCCCCGGCGACCATCATGTTCGTCAGCCCGCTACTCGATAAGGACACGCGCGCCGCCCGCGTGGTCGCCTCGGTCGATAACACTGCACTTAAATGGCGGCCGGGCTCTTTCATCACCGCCGAGATTCCGATGGATGTAACATCAGCAGCTGTAACGGTGCCGAAAACAGCTCTGCAATCCTTCAAAGGCGACACTGTCGTGTTCGTCCGCACGGCTAAAGGTTTTGAGGCGCGCAAGGTGTCCATTGGCCGGCAGGACGGGCGCCTGGCCGAGGTAACTGCCGGCCTGTCGGCCGGGGAGTGCATCGCCGTCGCCAACACCTTCACCCTCAGGGCTGACCTCGGCAAGGCCGAGGCCGAGCATGAAGACTAGGGGGTGACCATGATCAGCCGCATTCTCGCGCTATCGATTCAGTACCGGTGGGTTGTGGTGTTCCTCAGCGTGGGTGCCGTGGCGTTGGGCCTGTGGTCGTTAATCCGACTTCCCATCGATGCCGTCCCCGACATCACCAACAAGCAGGTTCAGGTCAACACCACGGCGTTCGCGTTGTCGCCGGTCGAAATCGAAAAACAGGTGACGTTTCGCATCGAGACCGCGCTTGCCGGCATACCCGGCCTGGAAAGCACCCGTTCAATTTCGCGCAATGGCTTCTCCCAGGTAACAGCCGTTTTCACGGAAAAAACGGACATCTATTTCGCGCGCCAGCAAGTCGGCGAACGTTTGCTGGAATTGCGTCCGAACCTGCCGCCCGGTGTCGATCCGAAGATGGGGCCTATCTCTACCGGCCTGGGTGAAATCTACATGTGGTCGATCGGCTTTGCTCCCACATCGCCCGATGCCGGTGCTTACGTCACGCCAGAAGGCGAGCGACTCAACACGGACGTGGAGCGCGCCGCTTATTTGCGTACCGTGCAGGATTGGATGGTTCGGCCGCAGATCAAGAGCGTGGTGGGCGTAGCCGGCGTCGATTCCATCGGCGGCTATGTGAAGCAATACCACGTCCGACCTGATCCCTTGAAGTTGACCTCGCTGGGCCTGTCCTTCGGTGACGTCGCTCGCGCCATTGAAGCCAATAACGTCAGCCGCGGCGCCAGCGTCATCGAGCGCAACGGCGAAGGGATCGCCGTGCGTACCGGTGGAAGACTCGAAAATCTCAGGGACATTGGCGATGTTGTTATCAGCACGCGAGGTTCGGTACCGGTACGTGTCCGCGACGTTGCTCAAGTGGCAATTGGCGGTGAAATCCGCACTGGCAGCGCCAGCGAGAACGGCCACGAGGTCGTTGTCGGCACGGCGCTCCTGCTGATTGGCAGCAATAGCCGCACCGTGGCGGCAGCTGTCGACGCCAAGATCGACCAGGTACGCCGCACCCTGCCGGCCGGCATTGAACTCAAAACAGCGCTCGACCGTACTCAGCTTGTGGACGCCACGGTGAGGACCGTCGCCACCAATCTCGTTGAAGGCGCTCTTCTGGTGATCCTCGTGCTGTTCGTGCTGCTCGGGAACTTCCGCGCGGCGCTCATCACCGCCCTTGTCATCCCCGTCGCCATGTTAATGACGGCAGCCGGCATGTTGCAGGGGGGCATCAGCGCTAACCTGATGAGTCTCGGCGCACTGGATTTCGGTCTGATTGTCGATGGCGCGGTCATCATCGTCGAAAACACACTGCGGCACCTCGCCGAACGCCAGGCCACCTCAGACCGCGCGCTCTCTCTTTCGGAGCGTCTGGACACCGTGCGTGGCGCCGCAGAGGAAATGATCGGCCCTACTGTGTACGGCCAAGCAATCATCATCCTGGTCTATGTACCGTTGCTGACCTTCAGCGGGATCGAGGGTAAAATGTTTGAGCCGATGGCGCTGACTGTCATCCTCGCTTTGGCCGCAGCGTTCGTCCTGTCGCTGACGTTCGTGCCGGCGCTGATTGCCATATTCATTACGGGTCGTGTCGCCGAAGGCGACAATGGCATCGTTCGGCGGTTGAAAAAATCCTACGCACCTTTGCTGATGCGCACGATCAAACATCCGCTGCCGGTGATGGTAGGTGCGGCCCTCATGTTCGCCGCCACGGTGCTGGTGTTCGTCCACCTGGGCCAGGTGTTCATCCCGACGCTGGACGAAAAAAACATCGCCATGCACGCGCTGCGTATTCCAAGCACCAGCCTGGCGCAATCGCAGGCTATGCAAATCGAGATTGAAAAGACGGTTAGCGCATTGCCGGAGGTCGCCTTTGTTTTTTCGAAGACCGGCACGGCCGAAATTGCAACGGACCCGATGCCACCGAATGCCGCCGATACCTTCATTATCTTCAGGCCAGAGGAGCAATGGCCTAATCCAAATCTCTCCAAGGAGGCCTTGATCCAACAAATCGAGTCGGCAGTGCGTGAGCTGCCTGGTAACAATTATGAGTTCACCCAACCCATCCAGATGCGTTTCAATGAACTGCTGGCAGGAGTGCGTGGCGATGTCGCGGTCAAGATCTTTGGCGATGATTTTAAGCCCTTGCTGCGCGCCGCCGACCAGGTCGCGAGCGTCCTAAGGGCCACCAAGGGCGCCAAGGATATCAAAGTCGAGCAAGCCAGCGGCCTGTCGGTTCTGGACATCGCGGTGGACAAGGCTGAGATCGCCCGGCGAGGCCTCAGCCTGGCGGCGGTGCAGGAGGTTATCGGCGCGGCAATCGGCGGGCGGGATGCTGGCGTCGTGTTTGAAGGTGACCGGCATTTTGAGATTGTCGTGCGGTTGCCCGAAACAATCCGCCACGATCTCGATGCCTTGAAAAGTTTGCCCGTATCCCTTCCCGCGATGGGCGCGGTTCCCCTAACCATTCCATTGGACCAAGTGGCGACTTTTACATTTGGCGAAGGCCCCAACCAGGTCAGCCGCGAGAATGGCAAGCGCCGCGTCGTGGTGACCGCCAACGTGCGCGATCGCGATATCGCTTCCGTGGTGAACGATGCGCGCGCGCAAATCGATGCGCAGGTGAAGCTGCCTGCCGGCTACTGGATGACATGGGGCGGGCAGTTCGAGAATCTGGAGGCGGCCCGTTGGCGTTTGTCGATCGTGGTTCCCGCGTGCTTCCTGATGATCTTCTTGCTGTTGATGAGCGCTCTCGGCTCGGCTCGCGATGCCTTGCTGGTATTTAGCGCCGTGCCTCTTGCCCTGACCGGAGGCGTACTGGCTCTCTGGCTGCGCGGCTTGCCGTTCTCCGTCTCGGCGGCGGTAGGATTCATCGCCCTGTCCGGGATCGCGGTCCTCAACGGTTTGGTGATGCTCACATTCATCAAGCAGCTCATGGCGCAAGGCCTGGCAAAATTGGATGCGATTTATGAAGGGGCACTGACCCGACTGAGGCCGGTCGCAATGACGGCTCTGGTGGCTTCACTTGGCTTCGTCCCGATGGCGTTGGCCACTGGCACGGGCGCGGAGGTTCAAAAGCCAATCGCCACCGTGGTGATAGGCGGGCTGATCAGCGCGACACTGCTGACGTTGTTCGTGCTGCCCGCGCTTTATGTCTTATTTGGACGCAAGCATCCGGAGCAAGTGGTCAACTTCGAACTCACACGGAGGGCCGCAGAATGATCACGCACACCGTCAACTAGCCCTGGCGGCACCAATGCCCCAAAAACGCACAACGCCGGACAGCGGAGTATGTTCGCTGCCGGCGTTGGCTAATACGCACTGGGCCCTGAAATCCCCAGCAATGATTAGGCGCTCGAACTCGATAAAAGGTTCAAGCAAACTTTCGTCTATCGCTCATTGCTAGAAGCTCATACCGAGCTGGGCAGCCTCTGGTTCGCGCAAGGCCCGGCGGTTCGCGCAAGGCCCGGCGGCTTTCGCCGTGTGCGGCTCAAGCTTATTTGTGCAGCTGAAAGTGAACAGCGGCATGCTGCTCGTGCCCGTGAGGCGTCACATGGCCGCTGCGCCCGTTCGTGAAATACACAAGGCTGGCCATCAGCACCACGACCGCGCCTGCCATAGCCCAGCCGGCCCGGTTGTTATCCGGTGTCTTCGTAAAATTCGTGGGGTTCCAGACTAGCATGTGCACACCCTATCTGCCCTTCTTTTTTAGCAGCGAGAAACCTTAACTATCTGTTACCGGTCCAAAGACGGTCGAACACAGGCGCGTGATAGTCATCAGGAAGAGCCGGAAGTTTTGGCGCCCCCTCCGCGAAAGCAGGGCAACGGTTAACAGGACTTTGACTTCCCGTGCAGTGCGAAATCAGCATACCTGCGATACGATTGCAGCATAGTGGCTCTGAAATCGTGACATTTGCGAGGAGATGAAACGGCATCGCGGGCCAATGATGTCGCGTGCCTACCGCTGGCGCGTTCGTTGCGGACACGACGTGATACTCCTCGTGCTGACCGCCTTTCCTCTCGTGTCCTTAGGTTGCCGTAACGGTCGCTGCGCGCGCACGAGCACCGAGGCACCTTGTTCTTGATCAAGGGAGCGCGAGGAATTTTGCCGGTTGGGTGCGGCAGGCGTTCCGGTCGACGACATGAACACCAGCAGGCCTTCATAGAAGGACTGCTGGTGTCAGTGTCATCTGTTGTCCATCCTTCAGCTGCATCATGACGGAGTCATCCAGCACGCAGCCAGATCCGGAAACTACTGGAGCGCAGTATGACTTCTGACGCGCTATGGCGGAGAGAGTGTCCAAATCAGCATAGATTGCCGTCTTTCGCACACGTTCGCCGATGTTCAACATAGTCCTCTGCCATAACAGCAAGCTGGTCGTTTTAGGTCGCGTCAGTTCACTATTCGTCGCGCCAATCGCGTCGCAATGTATGGGCTGGAGTAGGGGTGCAAGAGGTCGGCGGAGGCGTGGATTGCAAATGCTATGTGCCCCAGCCGATCCCTTCCGCGCTTCTGTAAGCATCAGTCAACGTTAGGTGGTGTTATCGCTCGGATTCACGGCTCCGAGTGTGAAAATGGCCCCAACGCGCGGGAGGCGTTCAGCAGCAAGCGACAAAAAATCAGGACCGCCCTTTCAGGGGCAGCGCAATAATGATATAAACCGTCCGGTCGGTCAACGAATTAGAGGGTCTGGGTGCTGGAGGCATTGATCTGCAATGCGCTCAGAACGCCCATCGGGAGGTATGGCGGTGCTTTGAGTTCGGTTCGGGCCGACGATCTGGCGGCCGTACCGCTAAGGGGTTTGATGGCTCGCAATCCCAACGTTGGTTGGTCGGCGGTAGATGACCTCATATGTATCGGCGTAGGACAGGGCATCGCCATCATCGTCGAACGTGTCTGAGGAGAACCGAGCCATGTATGCGCAGCTCGTGAAATCGGAAGGCAGGTTGAAAGACGAAATGACGCCGGAAGAGATCGCATTTCAGACGCGCATCGACCGCGGCGAAAAGATCGAGCCTAAAGAGTGGATGCCGGAAGGTTACCGCAAAATGCTGGTCCGCCAGATCGGCCAGCATGCGCATTCCGAGATCGTCGGGCAATTGCCGGAAGGCAACTGGATCACCCGCGCGCCGACGCTGGAACGCAAGGCGATCCTGCTGGCCAAAGTTCAGGATGAGGCCGGCCATGGCCTTTACCTCTACTGCGCCGTCGAGACGCTCGGTATTTCGCGCGACGAACTGATGGAGCGCCTGCATTCGGGCGACATGAAGTACTCTTCGATTTTCAACTATCCAACGCTGACTTGGGCGGATATGGGCGCCGTCGGTTGGCTGGTGGACGGCGCCGCGATCATCAACCAGGTGCCGCTACAGCGCACCTCCTTCGGCCCCTACGGCCGCGCCATGATCCGTATCTGCAAAGAGGAGAGCTTTCACCAGCGGCAGGGCTACGCGATCATGATGAAGATGGCCGCCGGCACGCCTGAGCAGAAGCGCATGGCGCAGGATGCGTTGAACCGTCTCTGGTACCCGACGCTGATGATGTTCGGCCCGTCGGACAAGGATTCGGTCCATTCCGCCCAGTCCATGGCCTGGAAAATCAAGATGAACACCAATGACGAACTGCGCCAGAAGTTCGTCGACCAAACAGTGCCGCAGGCCGAGCTCATCGGCCTGACAGTTCCCGACCCGAACCTGAAGTGGAACGAGGAAAAGGGCGGCTACGACTTCTCTGAGCCGGACTGGAACGAGTTCTACGATGTGCTCGCCGGCAATGGGCCCTGCAACAAGGACCGCCTCGGCGCGCGGGTGAAGGCGTGGGAGGACGGCGCGTGGTTCCGCGAGGCGCTGGTGGCGCATGCCGACAAGAAGGCCGCGCGCCCATACGCCGTCGCCCGCGAGTAGCAATCGGGTCAAGCCGCCGTTCGGCGGCTCCGACCCAGTCACGGGAGAGAAAGCATGTCCAGGGAATGGCCGCTCTGGGAAGTGTTCATCCGGGGCCAGCATGGTCTGAGCCACCGTCATGTAGGCAGCCTGCACGCCGCCGACGCCGAAATGGCGGTCCTGCACGCCCGCGACGTCTATACTCGCCGCAACGAAGGCGTTTCGATCTGGGTGGTGCGTTCGTCCGACATCGCCGCATCGAGCCCCTCCAACAAGGGGCCCTTGTTCGATCCCGCGAACACGAAGATCTACCGCCATCCGACCTTTTACGAGATACCTGAAGAAGTGGGGCATATGTGATGCCATCGCTTCCCGATGTCGCCCAGGCCGACACAGCAGACCTCGCCCGCGAGGCCGCCGCGCATGGTCAGGGGCTGCATGCCCTTTCGCCCGGTGCCAACCAGGCCGCCTTTTTCGAAGTCCTGCTACAAATCGGAGACACGACCCTGATCCTGGGGCATCGGGACTCGGAATGGTGCGGACATTCGCCCACGCTGGAGGAGGATATCGCGCTGGCCAACATGGCGCTGGACCTGATCGGCCAGACCCAGCTCTGGCTCGGCCTCGCCGCCGAGGTGGAGGGCAAGGGCCGGACAGCGGACGATCTCGCTTATCTGCGGGACGCCTGGGACTTCCGCAACCTGCTGCTCGTCGAACGGCCCAACGGTGATTTCGGTCATACGCTGATGCGGCATTTCCTGTTCGACATCTATCACCTTGCCCTGCTTCAGGCGCTGGCGACGTCGTCCGACCGGCGGGTCGCCGAGATCGCCGCCAAGGCCTGCAAGGAAGTGGCCTATCATGTCGAGCGAACGTCGAATCTGATCGTGCGTCTCGGAGATGGAAACGACGAGAGCCATCGCCGCATGCAGGCCGCGCTCGATGCGCTGTGGCCCTATGTCGGCGAAATGTTCATGGCCGACGAGAAGGACGAGGCGGTCGCCGCTGCGGGTATCGCGCCGAACCCCGCAAGCCTGCGCGCGGCATGGGAGACGACGGTGCGCAACGTGCTTGCTGCGGCGACGTTGACGATTCCGGAGAGCAAGTTCGCCCATAAGGGCGGCAAACGCGGCATCCACACCGAGCATCTCGGCTACATCCTCGCCGATATGCAGTTCCTGCAGCGCGCCTATCCTGGTGCAAGCTGGTGAGGTCCGGCCATGCAGACGAGCACGCTGCCCCGCACCGATCAGGTATGGGACTGGCTCGGCCAGATTCCCGACCCTGAGATCCCTGTCATCTCTTTGACCGATCTCGGCATCATCCGCGATGTCGCATGGGACGATGACACTTTGGTGGTGACGGTGACCCCGACCTATACGGGATGCCCCGCCACCAGCATCATTAGCCTGGATATCGAGCGCGCGCTGCGTGACCGTGGCGTTGAGAAGATCAGACTCGAGCGCCAGCTTTCTCCGCCTTGGACGACCGACTGGATCAGCCGCGAGGGCCGAGAGAAGCTGCACGATTACGGCATTGTGCCGCCGATCGACGGAACCGCTGCGGATAGCCGCCTCACCGGTCGCGCCTTCAGACTCGCGGGACGATCGGACCTGATCATCGCATGTCCCCGCTGCGGGTCAAAGCAAACGGAAAAAGTGAGTCAGTTTGGTTCAACGCCCTGCAAGGCGAGCTACCGTTGCAAGGACTGTCTTGAGCCATTCGACTATTTCAAATGCATTTGAGAGCGGGAGCATCTCGAATGGCTCGCTTCCATCCCTTGAAAGTCACGGACGTGCGGCGCGAGACGCGCGATGCCGTCGTAGTGACGCTGATGCCGCGTGCGGAAGACAGCGCTTTGTTCGCGTTCACGCAGGGTCAGTACCTGACTTTCCGCCGTAACTTCGACGGCGATGAGCTGCGCCGCTCCTATTCGATCTGCGCCGGGTGCGACGAAGGTGTTCTCAAGGTCGGCATCAAGCGCGTCGATGGCGGCACGTTCTCGACGTGGGCGAATGAGGCCCTTGCAGCCGGCGACGAGATCGAAGCCATGCCGCCGATGGGACGTTTCTTCACGCCGATCAAACCGGATGCGCGGAGGAACTACATAGGATTCGCCAGCGGCTCGGGCATCACACCGGTGCTCTCCATCATCAAGACCGTGCTCGCCCGGGAGCCTTACGCAAGCTTCACGCTCGTCTACGCCAATCGCAAGATCAGCTCGATCATGTTCCGCGAGGAACTGGAGGATCTGAAAAACCAGCATCTCGGCAGATTCTCCGTGATCCATGTTCTCGAAGCTGAGTCGCAAGACATCGATCTCTTCACCGGCCGCGTTGACGGCGACAAGGTGAAGGCTCTGTTCAGGCACTGGATCGATGCTGGCTCTATCGACACGGCTTTCATCTGCGGCCCCCAGCCGATGATGCTGGCGATTGCCGTGGCGCTGCGCGAGCACGGGTTGAACGACACGCAGATTAAGTTCGAGCTGTTTGCTTCCGGCCAGCCGGGCCGGGCCAAGGTCAAGGCCGTGTCCAGGACGGCCGTCGTACCCGGCACTGGGGTTGAAGCGACGGTGACTTTGGATGGAGCGACCCGCAGCTTCATCATGCCGCGCGAGGGTAAGAGCGTGCTCGATGCCGCGCTCGCCGCCAATATGGATGCGCCCTACTCCTGCAAGGCAGGAGTGTGCTCGACCTGCCGCTGCAAGGTACTGGAAGGCGAAGTGGAAATGGCGGTGAACCATGCGCTGGAGGACTATGAGGTGCGCGCGGGCTATGCGCTGAGCTGCCAGGCGTTTCCACTGACTGGCCGCCTCGTCGTGACCTACGACGAATAGCGTTGAGGAGCGGAGCGCATGGCCGATACGATGAATATCGAAGACTACCTCGCCCGGGGCGGTGTGCTGACCGCGCCCGACAACGCGCCGGCGCGCTATCGCGGCGAGTTGATGCGGCTGATGTCGTCTTTCGTCGACAGCGAACTGGCGGCCTCTGCCGGTTTCGCCGGAGCGATCAACTTCGCACCTGGCATCAAGGAGCGCATCGCGGCAAGCCGTATCACGCTCGAAAAGGCGGACCATGCCGAGCGCGTTCTGAACATCATGAGCGACTTCGGCACCGATGCCGACCGCTACCAGGCGCAGCACGACTGGAGCGCGAGGGTCGAACGCAACGCGGATCTCGGCGCGGCGCGCCGGGGCGGTGACATGCGACTCGCCGTCTTTCACTATCCGATCGAGAACTGGACCGATGCGGTGGTGATGAACGTGCTGCAAGGGTTGGCGACCGGCATCCAGATGAACGAACTGACCCGCGTCTCCTATGCGCCGCTGGCGGACGTCTTCCGCGAGATCGCACTGCGCGAACGGCGTCATGCCGAACTGGGCTACGAGGGCCTGCAACGGATTGCTTCGACACCAGAGGGTAAGAAGGCCGCACGGGAAGCAATCGCCTACTGGAACCCGCGCGTTGCGACCACTTTCGGTGTCGTGGGCTCGAGCCGTTTCGATACGCTGAGAAAACTCGGTCTGCGCCATACCTCCAACGAGGAATTGCTGGCGCAGTGGGAAAACGTAAGCGGCGAAAAGCTCGGCATGCTTGGTCTCTAGTGTACCGAATCCGAAGTTGACACTCAGGATTTTGGACCCGGCACTCGCGCTTCGTCCGTTCCACCAGATCAAGGAGGTCATCATGGCAAGCGCAGCCCCCCGTCGACTGGAGAGCTATGTCTATGGGGCGTGGACCGCCGGCAAGGGTGACGGCTTACCGTTGCTCGACGCAGGCACCGGCGAGACGGTGGCTCTGATCGACTCCAAGGGCCTCGATTTCGCGGAAGTGCTGCACTACGGGCGTAGTGTCGCGGGCCCGAAGCTGCGCGCCATGTCGTTCCACGAGCGCGCGGCGATGCTGAAGGCGCTCGGTCTTGCGCTGATGGGAAAGAAGGAAGAGTTCTACGCCGAAAGCTTCCGCACCGGCGCCACCCGCGCCGACGGTTGGGTGGACATCGAGGGCGGCATCGGCACGATGCTGACCTTCGCTTCGAAGGGCCGGCGCGAACTGCCGAACACGCGTATCCTGACCGACGGCAATATGGAGCCGCTGTCGAAGGACAACAGCTTCAGTGCGCAACACATTTACGCGCCGCTGCAGGGCGTCGCGGTCCACATCAACGCCTTCAATTTTCCGATCTGGGGCATGCTGGAGAAGATTTCGCCGACCTTGCTTGCCGGCGTGCCGGCGGTGGTGAAGCCTGCTTCGCAGACGGCCTACCTGACCGAATTGATGGTGCGGCGGATCATCGAGACCGGCCTCCTGCCGGAGGGAGCGCTGCAACTGATTTCCGGTTCGGTCGGCGACCTGCTCGACCACGTCACCGGACAGGACGTGGTGACCTTCACCGGTTCAGCCTGGACCGGCCGCAAGCTGAAAGCGCATCCGGCTGTGATCGCCAATTCGGCGCGCTTCACGATGGAGGCGGACAGCTTGAACGCCTCGATCCTCGGTCCGGATGCCACGCCTGGCACGCCGGAGTTCGACCTGTTCGTGAAGGAAGTGATGCGCGAGATGACGGTGAAGGCCGGCCAGAAATGCACCGCGATCCGCCGCGTGATCGCACCGCGCGACCATGTCGATGCGCTGGTCAAGGCACTGGGCGACATGCTGGGCAAGACCGCGCTCGGCCTGCCAGACGACGAGACGACCCGCATGGGGCCGCTTGCGTCGCTCCACCAGCGCACCGAAGTGCGCGAACGCATTCAGGATCTGCTGTCGGACGCCGAGATCGTTGCCGGCAATCCGGATAACGTACGGGTTGCGTCCGGCGATGCGGAGAGGGGAGCCTTCCTCAATCCGATCCTGCTTTATGCCGACGATCCTTTCGGCGCCTTCAAGGTCCACGATGTGGAGGCGTTCGGTCCGGTCTCGACCGTGCTGCCCTATGACTCGATCGAGGAGGCCGTCGAACTGGCCAGGCTCGGCAAGGGTTCGCTGGTTTCATCTGTCTTCACTGACGATCCGAAGGTGGCGGAAGAGGTCGTCCTCGGTGTCGCGCCGTTCCATGGCCGGGTGCTTGTCGGAAACCGCCGCTCCGCCAAGACATCGACGGGCCACGGCTCACCGCTCGCGGGGCTTGTCCATGGCGGTCCGGGCCGCGCCGGCGGCGGCGAGGAAATGGGCGGTATGCGCGGTGTGAAGCATTACATGCAGCGCACCGCCGTGCAGGGCACGCCGCGTCTGCTGTCGGCCGTCACCGGGCGCTGGATCGAAGGCGCTGACGTACAGCACGGTGAGCATCCCTTCCGCAAGTCGCTGGCGGAACTGAAGATCGGCGATCAGTTAATGACCGCGAAGCGGCAGGTCACCTTGGACGATGTCGAGCACTTCGCACATTTCACCGGCGATACTTTCTACGCCCACATGGACGAGGCGGCGGCCAAGGCCAACCCGTTCTTCGACGACCGCGTGGCCCATGGCTACCTCATCGCCTCCTTCGCCGCCGGCCTTTTCGTTGAGCCAAATCCCGGCCCGGTACTAGCCAACTACGGCGTGGACAATATGCGCTTCCTCACCCCGGTTTATTTCGGTGACACGGTGCAGGTGCGATTGACCTGCAAGGAAATCAACCCGCGCGAAAACGCCAACCATGGCGAGGTGCACTGGGATTGCCAAGTCACCAACCAGAAGGGTGAGATCGTTGCGCAATATGATGTGCTGACGATGGTGGCGAAGATCTGGCCGCCGGCACAAGCGGCGGCCGAATAACAGGTCAAACGGTTGCGTCGGAAGAAGTGGGGCCTGTTCGGTTCGACCGCTGTGGCAGCCCTCTCTCAACGCACTGCCTTAATGCCTCCGAGGATGAGCGTGGTGAGAACCTCGGCATAATCCTCGCGGCTGATGCGGCCGCCGTCCTTGAACCACATATCCATCCAGTTCATCATGCCAAAGAGCGACATGGTCACCGGCATGACCAGGGGGCGCTCGCGGTTGTCCAGGCGTGGACTGATCTGGCGCACAACGCCCGCGAACCGGCGCACGATCCGCCTTTCAACTTCGGTGATCGCCTGTTTCTGCTCGTCGGTCAGCAGGCTCATCGCGTTCAACTGGACCTTGTGCCGGTCGCCGGCTCCGCGATAGTGCTCGAGCACGACGCCGACGAGAAACTTCAGTCGCACTGAAGGCCCCATGGCCGGATCGTCGGACGCTTCCAGATCCGAGTCGAGTTCCTCCAGGTGAGTGAAGATGATCGCGAAGACGAGTGCGTCCTTGCTTGGGTAATAGTGATAGAGCAAGGCTTTCGATATCCGCGCCTGACCGGCGATCTGAGACATGGACGCCTTGTCGACTCCCAGCGTGGCCAGCACATTCGCCGCAGAGTCCAATATGGCGAGTTGTTTTTCTTCGAAATCCTGCGCTCGCGTCCGAGCCATATCAATCCAACCTTCTGATGCTCCGGGCGATCAATCCGTGACCGTCAGAAGCTGAACATGACACGTTCTATAGCGTTTTCGAGCGAAGTGGATACCGGTTCGCGTGAAGAAAACGCGTCAAAACAACAATCTAGAGCTTCGCTTCTGCTTCAATCAGAAGCGAAATGCTCTAGCAACCGGACGTGGGCGAAGAAACATCCCCGATTCTTGACCGTTATTCCTTCGGCCTGTTGTCCACCACACGCTTGGCCTTGCCCTCCGAGCGAGCCACCGAGTTCGGATCGCGCACCTCGATTTTCGTCGAGACACCGACAACGCTCTTGATGTGGTGCGCGAGCTTCCTGGCGGATTCGGCACGGGCATCGACGTCAGTCATGTCCTCGGTGCATTCGACATGCACGACCATGTTGTCCATACGGCCCGCGCGCGTCAGTTCGATGTAGAAGTGGGGTGCGAGGCCCTTGCATTTCAGGATCTGCTCCTCAATTTGCGTCGGGAAAACATTGACGCCGCGCAGAATCATCATGTCGTCTGAACGGCCAGTGATCTTCTCGATACGGCGCATCGAGCGCGCCGTTCCCGGCAGCAGGCGCGTCAGGTCGCGTGTGCGATAGCGGACCATCGGCAGCGCTTCCTTGGTGAGCGTCGTGAAAACAAGCTCGCCCATTTTGCCATCTGGCAGGACCTCGCCGGTGACCGGATCGATGATTTCCGGATAGAAATGATCTTCCCAGACGTGCAGGCCATCTTTGGTCTCGACGCACTCCTGCGCGACACCCGGCCCCATGATCTCCGACAGGCCATAGATATCGACCGCGTGCATGTCGAAGGCCTCCTCGATTTCGAGGCGCATGGCGTTGGTCCATGGCTCGGCCCCGAGGATGCCGACTTTGAGCGAACTCTTGCGCGAGTCGAGGCCTTGCCGCCTGAATTCGTCCAGGATGGACAGCATGTAGGACGGCGTCACCATGATGATCGACGGCTTGAAATCGTTGATGAGGGTGACCTGGCGTTCGATCATGCCGCTGGAGATCGGAACGACGGTGCAGCCGAAGCGCTCCGCGCCGTAGTGCGCGCCCAAGCCGCCGGTGAACAGGCCATAGCCATAGGCATTGTGCAGGATATCGCCGGGACGGCCGCCGGCCGCACGTATCGAACGGGCCATCAGGTCCGCCCAGATGTCGATATCGCCTTTGGTGTAGCCGACGACGGTCGGCTTGCCGGTCGTTCCCGAGGAGCCGTGGATGCGCGCGAGCTTGTTCTGCGGGACGGCGAACATGCCGAACGGATAGGTGTCGCGCAGGTCCTGCTTGTAGGTGAATGGAAATTTTGACAGGTCGGAAAGCGAGTTCAGGTCGTCTGGATGGACACCCTTTTCGTCGAAGCGCTTGCGGAAGAATAGCACGTTTTCGCAGGCGTGCCTGATCGACTGCTTTATGCGCTTGAGTTGCAGCGCCGAGATTTCGTCGCGCGAGGCATACTCGATCGGCTCAAGGTCTTCTCTGCGGGGCGTCAGATTCTCCACGGTGTTCTCTCTGCGGAAATCCGTCGGTCTATTCCTCGACTGGCAGATGCGTGCCTTTCACTAGGCGCGAATGGCCGCGGAATTCGGCCACATGCTCGCCCGACTGATTGGTGACGCGGATGTCGTAGATGCCAGACCTGCCGTGCCGCGAAATCTCTTTGGCGGTAGCTGTCAGACGATCGCCGATGCGGCCGGGGATCAGGTATGTGATCGAGCAATGTTGCGCGACGGCCAACTGGTTGTAGCTATTGCATGCGAAGGCAAAGGCGGAGTCAGCCAGGGTGAATATGTAGCCGCCGTGGCAATTGCCATGTCCGTTCGACATGGCCTCGAGGATCGTCATCGAAAGTGTGGCTTCACCGGGCGCGATGTTGTCGAGCGTCATGCCGAGCCGCTGGCTTGCGGAATCGTCGTTCCACATCGCTCTGGCGGATGCCTCCGCCAGTTCCTGAGGTGTCATCTGGGAAGCGGGTTTCATTCGCCCTTGAACTCCGCCTTGCGCTTTTCCAGGAAGGCGATGACGCCCTCGGCATAATCGGCACTGCGGCCGGCGGTTCGCTGGCAATCGCGCTCCATGTCGAGTTGTTCGTCGAGACTGTTGGTCGCAGCCGCCTGAATAAGGCGCTTTGTGAGGCCAAGACCAAGTGTGGGGCCCGCAGCCAGCGATACGGCGAGCGACCGTGCCTCATTCATGAGATCCGCGTCCTCGACCGCCTTCCAGATCAGCCCCCATTCGGCGGCCCTCTCGGCCGGCAAGGGCTCGGCGGTCATGGTCAGCGCCTTGGCGCGGGGCTCTCCGATAATGCGGGCGAGACTCCATGTGCCGCCGGCATCGGGTATGAGGCCGATCCTGGCGAAGGCCTGGATGAATTTGGCGGATTTCGCCGCGAGCACGATGTCACAGGCAAAGGCGATGTTGGCGCCAGCACCGGCCGCCACGCCGTTGACCGCGCAAACGATCGGCTTCTCCAGCGAACGCATCAGACGCAGCGTCGGATTGTAGTGGGTCTCGAGCGTATGGCCGAGGTCCGGCGCGGGGCCGCCCTTGCGCGGATCCCGATCGCCCAGATCCTGCCCCGCGCAGAACCCGCGACCTGAGCCGGTCAGCAGGACGGCGCGGACAGTCGGATCATCATGCGCTCGCTGAATGCCGGCCCGCAGCGCCAGGTGCATCTCTTCGTTAAACGAGTTCAGCTTGTCCGGGCGGTTTAATGACAGCGACAGCACGCCGTCGGACAGCGCCGAGAGCACAGTTTCGGAAGCCGGCATTTCTTCTTCCTTGCTCGACGATCGCTTTCTCCGTCCAGCATATAAAATGCATAGACCGTCCGGTCGGTCAATGATAAACGAGGGCGAGGAGTCGAAGAGAGGATTTGGATGCCGGAGCAAGGGAGTCTGATATGCCCGTCGTCTCCGTCTCCCGCGAGGGCGAGATCGCCGTCGTCACCGTCGACAACCCGCCGGTCAATGCACTCAGCCAGGCTGTTCGCCGGGCCTTGTTCGATGCGACCACCGAACTGGACGCCGACGACGGCGTGAAGGCCGTGGTGTTGGCCTGTGCCGGCCGGACCTTCAGCGCCGGTACTGACCTATCCGAATTCGGCAAGACGCCGATGGAGCCGCATCTGCCCGATCTCGTGAACCGCATCGAGGCTTCGGTAAAACCCTGGATCGCCGCGATCCATGGAACAGCGCTGGGTGGTGGCTTCGAGATCGCGCTGGGCTGTCGGTTCCGGGTTACTGTGCCAGACGCCGCGATCGGCCTGCCCGAGGTGACGCTCGGCATCGTGCCGGGCGCATCGGGAACCGTACGCACGCCGCGGCTAGTCGGTGCCGAGGCGGCGGTGGAGCTGGTGACGGGCGGCAAGCCGGTGAAGGCAGCCAAAGCACTCTCCATGGGTCTGGTCGATGCCGTCGTGCAAGGCGACCTTTTACAAAGCGTTCTTGCGTTCGCGAGCGACGCTGTGGCCCGGCCGCTGCCCGTTCCGTTGTCGCAGCGCACGGTCGCGGCACCTGCGTCCACATTTTGGGAGGACAAGAAGGGGGCGATTGCCAAACGGGCGAAGGGCGAAACCGCACCGCTCGCCGCACTGGAATGCGTGCGCATGGCGGTGGAGTTGTCATTCGATGAGGCGCTCGCCTTCGAGCGCAAGACCTTCCTGGACCTACGCGCTTCGGAACAGGCCGCTGCGCTGCGCGCGGTGTTCTTCGCAGAACGCGCGGCGCGGCGCCCGGCGGGCCTGAAGGGCGTGGAGCCCTTGCCGCTGCGTAAGGCGGGTGTCGTGGGCGGCGGCACGATGGGCGCCGGCATCACGGTGGCGTTGCGGGACGCCGGCATTCCCGTCGTGCTGATCGAACGCGACGCGGAAGCCGTGGCGCGCGGCCTCGCCAACGTCCGTACCATCTTCGAGGGCGGCGTGAAGCGCGCCAAGCTGACCAAGTCACAGGCCGAAGCGAAGCTGGCCGGCGTGACGGCTTCCACGGACTGCGGTCTTCTCGCCGACGCCGATATGGTGATTGAGGCCGTGTTCGAGGAACTCGGCGTTAAGCGTACCGTATTCAATCAGCTTGGCAGGCTCTGTCGGCCCGACTCCATCATTGCCACCAACACGTCCTATCTCGATCTGCGTCTCATTGCGGAAGGTGTTCCCGATCCGTCGCGCTTCATCGGCCTGCATTTCTTTAGTCCGGCAAACATCATGAGGCTGCTGGAGATCGTGCCGATCCCGGAAACCGCGCCGCGGACACTGGCAACCGGCTTTGCGCTGGCGCGGGCGCTGGACAAGATCCCGGTGCAGGCAGGCATCTGCGAAGGTTTTATCGGCAACCGTATCCTCAAGCGCTACCGTGCTGCAGCCGAGGCGCTGGTGTACGACGGCGTGCCCATCGCCGAGATCGATGCGGCCATGCGCGATTACGGCTTCGCCATGGGACCCTTCGAGGCACAGGATCTCGGTGGCCTCGATATCGCCTACCTGCAGCGTGAAGGCGCTCGCGCCAACGGACGGGATGTGCCCGAGACGCTTGGCGACATTCTCGTGCGCGCCGGTCGCAAGGGCCAGAAGACAGGCGGCGGCTGGTACGACTATGCCGGGGACCGCAAGCCGCAGCCGTCTGCGGTGGTAGCCGAGCTGTTGGCCGGGAAGATCGCCCGCATGACGGCGCATTCCGCCATAGCTGGCCATCTGGTTGGCGAAATGGCCGCGGAGGGCGACGCGATTCTAGCCGAGGGCGTTGCCGGGCAACCGTCCGACATCGATCTCGTGGAGATCCACGGTTACGGCTTTCCGCGCTGGAGGGGCGGACCGATGTTTGCGCGTGCTCACAGCCATAGGCAGCAGGACGTTTGAACTGGGCAGGACGGCACAGGAAACGTGCGGGGTTTCAGAAGACGATGATGTTGACCTGACCTGTTGTCGAGCCTGACGTCGATTAAGGGTTTGCTGTCGCCGTTGAGGCAGTGGACCGAGCAGCAGCTGCGCGCATGATATCGGCCAGTAGGGCATAAGCGCTAGACCAGGCACCTTTCACCTCCGGCGTCCACCCCGATCCGAGCCCTTGCTCCAGCGTCCACAACAGAGCCGCACCGACCGTTTCGTAATGAGCGTCGGTGACTCCGAATTGGGCATGGCGGCGGCCCAGATCTTCAATGGTCGGAACAAGCGTCTCGAGATGATCGAGCCCCCCTACGATCATCGTGAGGGTTTGAAAGAGCTTCCGGCGCTGCTCCGTTAGGTCGGTTGTCTTGAAGAGCTGCCGCGTTGTTGCGTCGATCTCAAAAAGCCGATCGTAGAACAGGCGCGTCGCCGCGTCTGCCATTGGCTCAAGCTTCTGCCACGTTTCTTTCACGAGTGCCTTCTGTTCAGGGGACATTGTATGCTCCAAGACAGTTCAGGATTTTGGCTTGGCAGCCAGTCCCCCCTTACCCACCGGCCCGCAGCCGTCAGAGGCCGCGACGGCCCATCGCTGGGCCTCGACCTTCGCTCCGCCCGCGAATCGTCTGCCCGCTCCGGACCGCGCGCTAGGCCATCACGTTGTGCCGTTCGTCGCGAAGTCCGGGTCGACGGTGCAAATCTCCTTGGCGGCCAACTGGAGGTCGAACTTGCTGCCGCTACCCTTGGGGAGGAAGCCCATAGCGAACTCAAGCTTATAAGACTCGGTATTGCCGGCTTGATCTTGGCGAAGGCCTCATGCGGGCTTCGCGTTGCGTCTGCATCGGGAACTAGCGGTGCAAACAAGCTCTGCGCGAAGTCACGCGCGGTCTCCCGCAGATTCTGCTGTTCTGTCGTCAGCCTGAAATCGATGGCCATTGCGCGGCGCCTCCCTCAATGAAGGCCCGAGGGTAGCGCGGAGGTTCGACGAGTGACGGTGCGCGCACTTGCCGATGGCTCTCGCGCTCTCCTTATCAAATTTACCACGAACCGTGACGGTCGCGCTAGATGCAGATGCCATCAAGCGCGCCAGCTAGCCGCGGGTTTTTAGGATTCTCAGCGGGAGCAGTAAAAGTGGCCCATGGACGGTGTAGGTAAAGGCGCCGGAGGCATTGAGCACGAGGCTGCCATGCGCACCATTGAGGGCCGTGCCAAGCGTAGGGCGGATGATTAAGGATAGACGGGAACCAGCGATAAAGCCGGACCAAGTCGCACGGCAAAGCGGAGAAGTTGGATATCCATCCGCCATTCGTCCTTTGCACCTGGAGAGGCAAGGAGGGCGACAACACGCCAGTCATACTAGACATTAAAATCCCGGAAGATTTTGTACCCGAAGCGGTGTTGCAATGCCAGACAGCCCAAATATGATGCTACTTTCCGACGATGGCACAGACAAATGCAAGAATGCGGATAAGGCTCAGAAGTTTTTTCAAGCTTTGATATTGCAGGCGCAGACATGACGCCATGCGAGCACGCATCGCTCTTTCGGCGAGAAGTGTATTGCTCCAAGCGGGGAGAGGTTTTTTCTTGCAATCATACTGAAGTGACGAGGCGCCTCGGCACGTGCCGGCGCAAAGTTGCTCGCGAAAACTGAGACTAGGAGGAGCGTTGCGAAGGTGGACATTAGGCAATAGTTTCGGAGATCAGCGCCTATTTTGTCGACAGGACGGAATACGAATGCTCCTCGGTCGAGTCTAATTGTCAATCAGCTTACCACAATGGTCCAAACTAAACCTGACGGGTATGACGGGTTCGTCGTAATCATACGTAGGTGCGTGCGCCTATCCTCAATCGTCTATAGACGATCGAGGAACCACCCTCACGACCGCTCAGCCAGCCGGCAATGTAGAGGAATGACTCGATGACAGAGACTGTCGACACTTGGACCGCAGCCATGGAAACCGCACTTGCTTGCGTTCCCGCTGATCTCCGCCTTGATGTTCTACGGAAGCTGACGGATGACGAGACCGAGCGACGCAGGCACCCGTTCCTTATCGGCTGGAAAAAGCGCTGGCATGCCGTGGACGAAGCAACGAGCGTGATCGTGCAGGTTCTGGTGCGCGACATCGCCAACTGCCACAGCAAGGCGGATGCCGCCGCCGTGTTGTTTCGGAACCATCATGGGCGAGGCACCGGGAGCTGCTGGTTGCCGGATTATCTCGATGGGCTTCCTGGCATCATAGTGGACCGCAAGCGCTGCATCGAGGTTTCCGAGCGCAAACACAGGAGCAAAGCTCAATGAAGGCCGAGCACGCTGTCGTCTAGAGCATTTTCCGATCACGTTGCATTGTATCCGGCGGCGGCTTCATCGCCCAGCAACGCATCGCTGTCCTGGTCGGCGGTACCGGTACCGGAAAGACCAATCTGGCCATCGCAATCGTCAGAAGCTGCATCCGCTCCGGCGCGCGCGGTTGCGTCTACAACGTGGTCGACCTCGTCAACCGTCTCGAAAGCAAGACCCGCAACGGACATCAGTGCAGGCTCGCCGAACATCTAACTCGAATGGACTTCATCGTTCTCGACGAATTGGGTTACCTACCGTTCGCTCAATCCGGCCGACCAGCTTCTGTTCCACCTCATCAGCCGGCTTGACGAGCGCACATCCGTCATCCTCACCACCAACCTTTTTTCCTTCGGAGAGTGGCCCAGCGTGTTCGGCGGCGCCAAGATGACCACTGCGCTGCTCGATCGGCTTACCCACCGCTGCGACCTCGTAGAGGCCGGTAACGACAATTGGCGTTTTAAAAGCTGCTAGCTTACCGGCCGGCTGATCCATCTTGGTCACGACGATGTCGCGGATGAGGGGATCAACCACTCAGGTCACCGCCGATCGCATGCCCTTACCCAGGCGCTCGGCGGCTCCTCGGTTTCCTATTGCCGTTGAGCCGCATATCATGCTCGACGCGCCGCTGAAGGCAATACCTACCGACGACTCTTTTCACGTCACGAACCGAATATGGGCTGAAGTATGGGACGGCAAGCTGCCTGACTCGTAACGTGCTGATTTATAACGATTTCTGACGCTGGGTGGCGGAGAGAGTGGGATTCGAACCCACGGTACGGTTTCCCGCACACACGCTTTCCAAGCGTGCGCCTTAAGCCACTCGGCCATCTCTCCGGGCACCTTCTCATGAAGGGGTGTTCCGGTTTTTGCAAGAGAGCGGTGGCCGTGGCGTCGGGATTTTCCCTAACAGTATGACCGATGCAGTTATTCTTGGCCCTAGCAGGACGTTTTCACCATTCAGGGGCTGTCCCGGAAACGATTGTGGATTCCCGCGACCATTTTGCAAATGACGAATCTCGACCGAAACGCGGATAATCCCGGGATTGCAAGCCCCGGGTTGGGATTACCGGCTTTGCCGAGCGAAAAATCGCTTCTATGTGCGTTTCGAGCGGAAAAGGATAGTTCACTGAAAACGTTTTACCGAAAAGTCAGGTCAATCACCTTAGTAATCTCTTCCGACTCCAGCTGAAGCGCCCTAGTGAACGCCGGCGCCGCTACGCGAACCCACCACATGCAGCGGCCATGATTTCGGTGTTACCGCAGCAGCGGGACGGTCGCTTGCGATCTTTTTGTTAGCCACGCGCGCCTCCTCCAGTGCTTCGGAAAAGTCCGTAAACCATTGCTGGACGGTCCCGGCACGCAGCTTCCGCATCATAGCCTCCCAACGCGTTCTGCGTTCTGTCAGCGGCATCGCGAATGCGGCGGCAATGGCGCGGGCCATCCCGTCGATTTCGTGAGGGTTGACGAGGAGCGCTGTCTGCAACTCGTTCGCCGCGCCCGCAAATTTGGACAATACCAGCACCCCCGGATCGGCGGGATTCTGCGCGGCCACATATTCCTTTGCGACGAGATTCATCCCGTCATGCAGCGGCGTCACCACGCCTACGCGCGCCGTGCGATAGAGGCCGGCCAGCACGGTCTGACTGTATCCCCGGTTGAGGTAGCGGATCGGCATCCAGTCGGTTTCACCGTGGCGGCCATTGACGTCGGTGACCAGTTTCGCAAGCTCGCTCTGCAGATTGCCGTAGGCCTCGATCATACCGCGGGAGGGCGTCGCAATTTGCAGCAGCGAGACAGTGCGCTTCAGCACGGGGTTCGAGACCAGCAAGCGATCGAATGCATTGATCCGATTCACAAGGCCCTTCGAATAGTCGAGGCGGTCGACGCCGATCGCCAGTTGTTCTCCGTTCAGGCTGCGGCGCAATCGCGAGACGTCGGGATGCGAGGATGCCTTGGCGGCCTGCAACGCGAATTTCTCAACATCGATTCCGATCGGGAATACGGCGCATCGCGACTTGCCGTAACGCGACGTCACGACGCCGTCTTGTATCTTGAGGCCGAGTTCCGATTGAAGATAGCTGAGAAAATTTTCGCAGTCGTCGTCGGTCTGGAATCCGATCAAATCATAGGCCAGCATCGCTTCGATCAATTCGCGATGATGCGGCACCGCCCCCATGACGGCGCGAGCCGGCCAGGGTGTATGCAGGAAGAAACCGACCGGATTGCTGACACCCAGATCGCGCAGTTCGGCACCGAGCGAGAGGAAATGATAATCCTGAATCCAGAACGCAGTGTCTGGCTTGCGAAAGCGCATCAGAGCCCTCGCCATGAAGGCATTGACCTCGCGATACGATTGATAGTCCTCGTGCGACACGCGAATGAGATCGGACCGGGAATGAAGCGCAGGCCACAACGCCGAATTCGCGAAGCCTTCGTAGTATCCGCCGTAGTGCGCGGCCGGCAGATCCAGCAATGCAAGTGCTCCGGATCCGAGGGCTTCAACTTCAGCAAAGGGTTCCTTGTGCAACCCGTCCCGTACCCGTCCGCTGGAACCTACCCAAATTGCTCCTGATTTTTCAACAACTGGTAACAGCGCCGCCGCTAGGCCGCCTGTCAGGGGCTCATTAGCCCGCGCACGCGCCACGCGATTCGAAACGACAACGAGGTTCACAAGGATCCCCTCCTGGTTTTGCACCCGCAGATAAACGCGCGTTCATCAATATGGTTCCTGCCTCTTTCCTACCAAATTGACGCCAAATTCAGGCAGTCTAGAATGAAACTCAAAGTTCCCGGTCATTTGAGAATGAAACGGTTGTCTCATCACTTTTTACGAGAAGTGTCTTTCATCGGATCAGCTACGCCAGTATCGATCCTCCCAATTGCGCGATAATTTCATGCCGGTGAGGATCAATCCCGCCATGGAGTAGGTTTGCGGGAAGTTCCCAAATAATGCGCCGGTTTTCGGATCGATATCCTCCGATAACAGCCCGAAGCGATTGCGATGCGCCAGGGCATCCACAAAGGCCTCACGCGCTTCCTCGCGCCGCCCGAGCGACCACCACGCATCAATCAGCCAGAACCGGCAGATCAGGAACGCAGTCACGGGAAGACCAAAGTCATCTTCCGCCGCGTAACGCATCACATGCTTTTCGCGCAGCAACTCGCGCTCCATGGCGGCGACAGTCTTGATGAATCGCGGATCGTCAACCTCGCAAACCCCGAGTTCGGGTAGCAACAGCACGCTCGCATCGAGATCGTCGGACCCGAATGCCGCGGTGAAGGCCTCGCGCTTCGGGTTCCACGCGCGATCGAGCAGTTCGGCATGCAACGGATCAGCGATTGCATTCCAGTGCGCCGCGCGTTCTGGCAGGCCGAGCCGTTCCGCGATAGCCGCGAGCCGGTTGACGCCGGCCCAGCACATCGCTGCGGAGTGGGTATGGACACGCTGACGACCGCGATATTCCCAGATGCCGGCATCACATGTCATCGCAACGCGGGCCGCCTTGTTGCCTAGCGATTCAAGCAGCGTGAACAGGCTTTCGTCACCGGGACGCGGTAACCGGCGGTCGAAGAACAGCGGCAGCGCCGCCAGGATGGCGCTGCCATAGGTGTCGTGCTGCTTCTGGTCGACAGCGGCATTGCCGACACGCACCGGCCCGTCGCCGCGATAGCCTTGAAGATCGGCGGCAGTCCACTCATCTAGCGGCAGATTCGGAACCACGCTGTAGACCGGCTTGAGATCCTCCTCGGCATTCGATGCGAGCGACAGCGTAAAACCGATGAAGTCCTCCATCGTCCGTGTCGCACCGACGCGATTGAGCGCCTTCACAACGAAATAGGCGTCGCGTAGCCAGCAATAACGATAATCCCAGGTGCGGCCCGAGCCGGGCGCCTCGGGAATCGAGGTGGTGTGCGCGGCGATGATGCCGCCGGTTTCCTCGAAGTTGGACAGCTTTAGCGTGATGGCAGCGCGGATGATGGCTTCCTGCCATTCATAGGAGATGTAAAGACGACGCACCCAGCTCAGCCAGTAGGTTTTGGTTTCGTCCGCAAAACGCTGGGCGGTTGACGCCAGATCGCCGGGAAATGCTTCGTCGTTGCCGAAGACGAGATACATCGGCCGCGTCAGAACGAACGGCGTTTCGTTTTCGATCAGAGCCAGCGGCGCGTCGGTGGTCACGCGGATCGCGGTGCCGTCTTCTTCGAAATAGCGGATGTGGTTGCTGCCCATCGAGTGCCGAACCAGCGGCTTGCCGTAGGCGTGCGTCGGCCGGATGCGGATCGTGATCCGGGGCAGACCCGCGATAGGCTCGATGATGCGAAACAACTGCGGCGGCCGGAACATGCGGCCATATTGCCGGAAACGCGGTGCGAAGTCGGTGATACGTACGGCATTGCCGTGCGTATCGGTCAGGACGGTGGAGACGATCGCGGTGTTGCGAACATAGTCCGACTGGAAATCGGCCATGCCATCCAGCACGACATCGCTGAAACCCTTTTCTTCGTTCCCCGCGAGCAGGCGCGAAAATACCGGGTTCGAGTCAAAGCGCGGGAAACACCACCATACCAGCCGCGCGGTCGGATCGACGAGTGCCGCCGTCCGGCAGTTGCCGATGACAGCGAGATCGAGCCCATGATCGGTCATTCAGCGACCGCTCGTTCGTCGTCGAGCAGACGGGCCAGCCAAGCCCTGACGTTGCTGGGCGCTTGAAAATGGCCGTTCACGCCTTGAGCCCGCCGTCCGACGGAGAACGACAAGCCGTTCAGATCTGGCATGATGGCAAAGACCGTTTCATCGGTTACGTCATCGCCGATGAAGACCGGCCGCCGTCCCTTGAACGGCTTATGCGACATCAGTTCGGTCACGCCGGTCGCCTTGGTAAATCCCGAATGCTTGATCTCGCAGACGAACTTGCCTGGCAGCACCTCTATGGGCGCGTTCGGCAGGTCGGCGCGTATTGCCGATACCCGATCATAGATCGCGCGCTCGACATCCGGCGCTTTTCTGAAATGGAGCGCCAGCGAGTAACCCTTGTTCTCTACCAGGATGCCGGGATGCAGTTCGGCGATCGCTGCAAAACGTTGGATTAAATCCGGATTCATCGGCGGCGCATGCGCGGCCACGGCTTCGCTTTCGATCGAAATCCGCATCTCCGCACCGTGGCCACCGACAGCGGGAAACAGCATCGGTGCGAAGATCCGGTCGATATCGCTGAGCGATCGACCACTGACCAGCGCCAGCGCGCCAGCCGTCCGCGACAACAGCCGCGACAGCGCCGAAGCGAGCTTGGGAGGCACGTAAACCTCGTGGGGCGTCGGCGCGAGATCGAGCAGTGTGCCATCGATATCGAGCAACAGCGCAGATGTACCGAGCGGCAGCGCGCGAGGCTCGGGGTCGTCGGTCACGGAAGCGGTTTTGTTCGGCACGTTTTCCATTACATCCTGATTCATCGTGACTCCACAACGGCAAGCGGCGACGCTACCGACTCGAGCGACTGACGCTCGGCAGCGATTCCATATCGCCAGCCGATCAGCGCGGCTGCGATCATTAGCGCCGACCCGAAACAGTATCCGGCGAATACGCTGTCACGCGAGCCGCTGTCGATCAAGGCACCAAATAGCGTCGGGCCGGCGACGCCGCCGATCGCGGTCCCCACAGAATAGAACACCGCGATTGCCAGCGCCCGCACTTCAAGGGGAAAGGTCTCGCTCACGGTCAGGTAGGCCGAGCTGGCGGCCGGCGAAGCAAAGAAAAAGATGACCATCCACGCGATCGTCTGGGTCTGTGCGGTCAGAACGCCGGTGGCGAAGAGATAGCCCGTTATGGCGAGCAGAACGCCGGAGATTCCGTAGGTGAACGCGATCATCGCGCGGCGTCCGACGGTATCGAACAGCCGGCCGAGCAGCAACGGCCCGAGAAAATTACCCGCCGCGAACGGCAGAAGGTACCAGCCGATCCGCTCCGCCGGAATGTTGTAGAAGGTCGACAGCACCAGCGCGTAAGTAAAGAAGATCGCATTGTAGAAGAACGCTTGCGCGGTCATCAGCGCAAGGCCCACCAGCGCGCGTTGCCGATACGTTTTGAATAGCGTCCGCGCCACCTCGCGCAGCGGTGTGTGGCTGCGCATCCGAAGCCTGATCGTCGGCCAGACCCCTCCGGGGGGAGCGTCGGAATGGCGAACCGCTATCCGTTCGATGCCGGCGACGATGCCCACCGCTTCGTCCGGCCGTCCGTGAATCATTAGCCAGCGGGGGCTTTCCGGGATCCACAGCCGCATCACAAACACCACAAGTCCCAAGACTGCGCCGGTGAGAAACGCGAGCCGCCACCCTAGTTCCGGATCGATGACTTGTGGGTCGAGCAGCACGATCGCGCCTACCGCGCCAAGAGCGGCGCCAATCCAGAAACTGCCATTGATGGTCAGGTCGGTCCAGCCACGGTACCGCGCTGGCACCAGTTCCTGGATCGTCGAGTTGATCGCGGTATATTCGCCGCCGATGCCTGCCCCTGTGAGAAACCGGAACAGCGCGAAGCTGGCGACATTCCAAGACAGCGATGTCGCCGCCGTCGCGGCTAGATAGAGCGTCAAGGTGACGAAAAAAAGTTTCTTGCGCCCGATGCGATCCGTCAGCCAGCCGAAGCCCAGCGCCCCGAGAACCGCTCCAACAAGATAGGCGCTGCCGGCGATGCCGATATCGAGGTTGCTGAAGCGAAGGATGGGGCTGTCCTTGAGCGCGCCGGACAGCGCGCCGGCGAGCGTTACCTCCAGCCCGTCCAGTATCCAGGTGATTCCAAGGGCGGTCACGACCCGCGTATGAAATGGGCTCCAGCGCAGGCTGTCGAGACGCGCGGGAATGTCTGTCGCGACGATCCGGTCCTTCGGTTCCTGCAATGATAACCTTTCAGTCGTCAGAACGCGTTGCCCGGCCGGCTCTCCCGGCCGTTCGCAAGCAACGATGAAGGTTGAGCGCAATGCTCAGGGCCGCTCAGTGATATTCCAAGTGATATTCCATGGTTCCGTCGGCAATCCGCCGCCGCTGGCAGGCCCTGTTCCCGCCTGTTGGCTGACCAGAAACGCGCCACTCCGCTTCCTAGTTCCCCGATTTCGAAGGGCTGGCTCGTCCGCGTCCATATTGATGCGCGTCCAGGCTTTGAATCATTTTGAACGAACTTCCGCCGAGTGGCGTCAAATCAGGACAGTTCGGGCGGTGACAACCGGCTATCTTTGTGATGCCAGTCACGTAGTGGTACCGCAGGTCGCCCATAGAATGCTGCGCGACAACCTATCGTGTGGCGGACCAATGAACAGAAAGGGAGATGATCATGTGGGTTCAGACGATTTCCGGAAAAAGGCTGAGGGCGGCCATTCTGGCGTCCGGCCTGGTTGTGATCGCCGCACCACAGGGCGCCTCGGCCGGCGACCTTTCCGCGCAGCAGATTATCGACGGACTTAAGACTTCGAAGACGCGTAGCCTGAGCGCGCCAACACGGCCAGCGCTGAGCCCCAGCGATCTGGATTTCGTCAGGAACGTGCGCGGCAAGACCCGCTCGCTGTCCATGGGTGATCGCGATCATCTGGCTGAGATTGCCGCCCAGCGCCCGAAGATCGATCTGGATATCAACTTCGATTTCGATTCTGCGGCCGTGACGCCGCGGACTGAGCCGCAGTTGCACAGCCTTGGGAAGGCGCTGACGAGCGACGAGCTGGCAGGCTCCGTCATCATGCTCGGTGGCCACACTGACGGCAAGGGCTCCGATGCCTACAATCATGACCTCTCTGAACGCCGCGCTGAAGCCGTGAAGCGATTCCTTATTGAGACATATAAGATTCCGGCGGAAAATCTGGTCGCGGCCGGATATGGAAAAGAGGGATACAAGAATTCTGCAGACCCGTTCTCTCCGGAAAACCGTCGCGTCGAGGTCGTCAACATGGCGGCGAAAGAGCAGGCCGCGAATAAATAATGCTGATATTGCCGCGCCGCGCTTATGCCGCACACTATGTCGCTCGCATGACTACGCAGCCCGATGTAGTCGTCGACGCGCTAGCCTTGCATTTTGTCGGCCGTTGACAGCCGCCGCGTCGTTGGTTTGAAAATGCGGATCGCGTAAGATAAGGTCGCCACGGCGCGGGCTGGAACGGCGTCTGACTTTGGACTGTCGTCGCATGAACATTCGGGTTGCGGTGCTGGCCGTGTTGACGCTGACGATGGTGCTTGCGATGGCGCCGTCGGTCGCATCGGCCGCGACCGACGGAAGCACGCGGATCGCGCTTGTCATCGGCAATGCCGTCTATCCGGACAGCGAAGCGCCGCTCAAGGAGCCGGTCAACGATGCCCGCGATGTTGCCGCCGAACTCAAGCACGACGGCTTCGATGTAGAAACCGGTGAAAATCTGACCGGCGAAGCCATGCGCCTCGCGCTGAAGCGTCTATACACTCGCATCAAGCCCGGCAGCGTCGCGCTGATCTTCTTCAGCGGATACGGCATCCAGTCCGGACGCCAAAGCTATCTCATCCCGGTCGACGCACAACTCTGGACCGAAGCGGATGTGCGCCGCGACGGCTTCAGCCTCGAGACCATTCTGGGTGAGATCAACAATCGCGGTGCAGGGGTCAAGATCGCGTTGCTTGACGCCTCCCGCCGCAATCCGTTCGAGCGCCGCTTCCGCAGCTTTTCGGCCGGTTTGGCTCCGGTGATCGCGCCGAGCGGAACGCTGGTGATGTATTCTGCGGCGCTGAGTTCGGTGTCCAGCGATGCCGGCACCGATCACAGCTTGTTCGTCAGCGAATTGCTGAAGGAGATCCGCGTCCCCGGCCTGACAGCTGAGGAAACGCTGAACCGCACCCGTGTCGGGGTGACGCGAGCCTCGCGCGCTGAGCAGGTGCCGTGGATTTCGTCGTCTTTGGCCGAGGATTTCCATTTTATTCCCGGCCGGGATGGCCAGCCTGATGTCGCCGCAACGCCATCGCTGCCGCCCAGCCCGCAGACCGAGGCTTTATCTCCATCCGTTTCGCCGTCCCCGCCCGCACCGACGCCTGTTGCGTCGGCGCCTCCGACGCCCAAAGCCTCATCAGGCCAAGCCAAACCTCCGGCGGAACCTCCGCCGCAAAGCCGGGATGACGGAAAGACCGCGCTGGCATTGGCCGACGATCCAACGATCAAATCGCTGACGACCAGGATCGCCGCCAAGGCAGACGATGCCAACGCACTGTATCGGCGTGGACAGGTCTATGCCAGCAAGGGCGCCTATGCACTCGCCATCAAGGATTTCGATGCGACGATCCGACTCAATCCGAAGGACGTTGAGGCCTACAACAATCGCTGCTGGACCCGGACTGTGATCGGCGAGTTGCCATCCGCGCGGCGAGACTGCGACGAGGCTCTCCGGTTGAGGCCGGATTTTGTGGATGCGCTGGACAGCCGCGGCCTGCTCAACCTGAAGAGCGGCGCGAACAAGGATGCGATCGCGGACTTCGATGCGGCGCTCAAGATCAACCCCAGGCTGACCTCCTCGCTTTACGGCCGGGGCCTTGCCAGGCAGCGCAGCGGCGCCGTCGCGGAGGGTAACCTGGACATCGCCAACGCCAAGGCAATGGATCCGGACATCGTGAAGGAGTTTACCGGATACGGCGTGCGCTGAGGTCGTGTACCTGCACGGCGATGATTTCGACCCGTTTGTTTTGCGATTACGGATGCGCCGTATAGGTTGTCGCCGTATCGATACACGCGGCGCGTTCAATGTGAGAATTGCAGGGTGAGGCAACTTTCGGATTCAGGATTTCGACCGCGATGCGCGCATAAGCTCGCCTCCGGCCTGTTTTTTGGCGCAATGGTGACGACTATCGGCGTCGTGAGCCCTTCGTACGCCGCCGATGACACCGGAACATCTGGAGGCGCCCTGGTGACGGTCGCTCGCGCGACCAATGCCTGCTTTTCCGACATGGTTCGTGTGACTGGCTTCGTTGTTGCGCGTCAGGAAGCGGTGGTCAGCCCCGACTCTGAAGGATCGCAGGTCACCGACGTGCTTGTCCGTGAGGGCGACACTGTCGCGCTGAATCAGGAACTGGCCCGGCTGACGCCACCGCCCGGCGGGAAATCGGGATCGGCCGTGCGCGCGCCTGCTGCGGGCCTCGTCACCCAAGTTCGTACCGCCGTCGGAGCGCCGGCCTCGCTACGAGCCGGGCCGATGTTCCGGATTGCAATCAATAATGAGGTTGAGCTGGATGCCGAGGTGCCGTCGATCCATGTGCTCAAGCTTAACCCGGGCGCGAGCGCGCGCGTCAGCCGCGAGGATGGGCCCGATCTGGTCGGCCACATCCGGCTGGTTTCGCCCGAGATCGATCGTAAAACCCAAATGGGTCATGTCCGGCTGTCTCTGAGCGAAGACCCGACGTTGCGGATCGGAATGTTCGCCCGCGCCAGCATCGACGCCAAGCGCAGTTGCGGCGTGGCCATTCCCCGATCCGCGATCGATCACCTGACGGTTCAGGTGGTAAACGGAGATGTCGTGGAGACGCGGCGCGTTCGCGTCGGATTGACGTCCGACGCCGCCGTCGAGATCCTGGAAGGATTGAAAGTCGGAGAAATCGTCGTGGCCGATGCCGGCACGTCGCTGCATGACGGCGATCGGGTTAAGGCCATATTCTCCGATGATCTCGATCGATCGCGAGCACGTTGATGGCCTCCAATATTTCCGCCTGGTCGATCCGGCATCCGCTCCCGTCCGTCCTCTTCTCGATAATATTGCTGATACTGGGCTGGGTCAGCTTCACCAAGCTCGCGATCACGCGGTTGCCGAGCGCGGATATCCCTGTGATCTCTGTGACGGTCTCGCAGTTTGGCGCTGCGCCCGCCGAACTCGAGTCACAAGTCACCAAGACTATCGAGGATGGCGTCTCGGGCGTCGAGGGCGTCCGTCATATTTCGTCCTCGATCACAGATGGCTTGTCGCTGACCACGATTCAGTTTGCGCTCGAGACCAATACGGACCGGGCGCTGAACGACGTCAAGGACGCCGTGACGCGGGTCCGCGCCAATCTCCCGCAGAACGTCAACGAGCCGCTGATCCAGCGTGTCGACGTCATCGGGTTGCCGATCGTCACCTATGCCGCGATCTCGCCCGGAAAAACGCCCGAACAACTGTCATACTTTGTCGATGACGTGGTCAAGCGGGCATTACAAGGCGTCCGTGGCGTCGCCCAGGTCGAGCGCATCGGTGGTGTCGAGCGTGAAATTCTGGTGTCGCTCGATCCGGATCGCCTGCACGCGGTGGGACTGACGGCGGTCGATGTCAGCCAGAGGCTGCGTGGCATCAACGTCGATGTCGCCGGGGGGCGAGCGGAGATTGGACAGAACGATCAGGCGATCCGGACCCTGGCCGGCGCCAAGACCCTCAACGAGCTGGCAGGCACGATGATTTCTCTGCCGGGTGGCAGCGAAATCCGTCTCGACGACCTCGGCACGGTGACTGACACCATCGCAGACCGTCGGACCTTTGCCCGCTTCAACGGCCAGCCGGTGGTCGCGCTCGGCATCAAACGCTCCAAGGGAGCGAGTGACGTTGTGGTGGCTAAGGCCGTGCAGAATCGGATCGACGCGCTGAAAGGGCAATATCCCGACGTCGATCTGAAGCTGATCGACTCCTCCGTCGAGTTCACCAAAGGCAACTATGAGGCGGCAATCTCGACTCTGTTCGAAGGCGCGACGCTCGCCGTCATCATCGTTTTTCTGTTCCTTCGCGACATCCGCGCCACCATTATCGCCGCGATCTCGCTGCCGTTGTCGATCTTTCCAGCCTTCTGGGCGATGGACATTCTCGGCTTCTCGCTGAATCTGGTCAGCTTCCTCGCCATCACACTTTCAACCGGTATTCTCGTCGACGACGCTATCGTTGAAATCGAGAACATCGTGCGCCACATGCGAATGGGCAAATCGCCCTACCGCGCCGCGCTCGAAGCTGCCGATGAAATCGGCCTCGCGGTGATCGCGATCAGCCTCACTATCATCGCGATTTTCGCGCCGGCGAGTTTCATGTCGGGCATCGCGGGGCAGTTCTTCAAGCAGTTCGGCATCACGGTGTCGGTGCAGGTGTTCTTCTCGTTGTTGGCCGCGCGTTTGGTGACGCCCGTACTCGCCGCTTACTTCATGAAGGACCATCCGCATGATCCACCGCCGCCGGGCCGCGTGCTGCGCGCCTATATCAGCCTCGTTACTTGGTCGGTGCGGCACTACATCATCACCGTCTTGATCGGCTTCGCGGTCTTTGCCGCCTCGATCTGGAGCATCAAGCTGTTGCCGCAGGGTTTCTTGCCGGCGCAGGACACCGCGCGCTCGCTGCTGGCGATGGAGCTGCCGCCGGGGTCGCAACTCGCTCATACCGAAAAGGTGACGGAAGAGATCGCGTCGCGGCTGCGCAAGCGGCCGGAGGTGATGAGCGTATTCGTGGACGGCGGGCGCGTGCCGCCAGGACTGCAGGAGGTGCGTCGTGCATCCCTGATCATCAACTATACCCCGAAGCAAGACCGCAACATCACCCAGCGGGAACTTGAACTCTCGATCGGGCAGGAACTCGAAAGTGTTCCCGACATCCGTTACTGGTTCCTTGACGAGAACGGCTTGCGCGCGGTTTCGCTTGTGGTGACCGGAGCCGACATCGGTATCGTCAGCAATGTTGCGAACGAGTTGGCGACGCAGATGAAGCGCATTCCGCTGATTGCCAATGTCACGCCGGAGACGTCGCTCGACCGTCCCGAACTCAGAATCCAGCCGCGAGCCGATCTCGCCGCGCGTCTCGGAGTATCGACCGAGCAACTCTCGCAAACCATTCGCGTGGCGACGATCGGCGACGTTGGCCCGGCGTTGGCGAAGTTTGATGCCGGTGACCGCCAGGTTCCAATCCGCGTGCAACTCGATGAGGACGCGCGCTCCGATTTGAAGATGCTGGAGCAGATGCGCGTGCCGATCGGTGGCGGCCGCGGTCATGTCCCGCTTTCCGTCGTTGCCGATATCAGGCTGGATCAAGGCCCCACCAACATCAACCGCTACGACCGCGAGCGGCAGGCCACCGTTGCGGCCGACCTCGTCGGCACGGCCGCGCTCGGCGACGCGACCAAGAAGATCAACGATCTGCCGGTGATGAAGACCTTGCCCAAGGGCGTGAAGGTCAGTCCTTCGGGCGACGCTGAGAGCCTGAATGAGCTATCTGAAGGATTCGCAACGGCGATCACGGCCGGACTGATGATGGTTTATGCGGTTCTGGTGCTGCTGTTCGGCACGTTCCTGCAACCGATCACCATCCTGTTCTCGCTGCCGTTATCGATCGGCGGCGCGATCATGGCCTTGCTGCTCACCGGTAAGCAGCTCACGACACCCGTCTGGATCGGCATCCTGATGCTGATGGGCATCGTCACAAAGAACGCGATCATGCTGGTGGAGTTCGCGGTCGGATCAATCCGCGGAGGCCACGCGCGGGAAGAGGCGATCATCGATGCCGGCATGAAGCGCGCTCGCCCGATCGTCATGACGACCGTCGCGATGGTCGCGGGCATGATGCCGAGCGCGCTGGCGTTCGGTGCCGGCGGTGAATTCCGCTCGCCGATGGCGCTCGCGGTGATCGGCGGCCTTCTGTTTTCGACGATGCTCTCGCTCGTGTTCGTGCCTGCGATGTTCCTGCTGATGGATGATGTCGGAAAGTTCATCTGGCGCCACAGCAAACGGCTATTCACCTCGGGCGCGGATCTCGCCGAGCCGGTAGCCGCAGAACAAAAGCCGCCGAACGCCGTCTCGCTTCCGGGCGCCGAATAAGCGCTATAGCCGTTCCGCTTCTAACGGAATCAGAAGCGGGGTTCTCAGATTCTGATCTGACGCGTTTCTGGCGAATGTCAAATTCACTCCACTAGCCCTTTCGGGCCAGTTTGACACGACATCTCCATATTCAACGCGGAATCACATTGCTGTTCAATTTCTGACGGTTTGCATGCAAGGACACGCTGTTTCGAGATGACAAGAGCACTGAAAATCGCAGGCGTCGTCGCAGCCAGCCTGATCGTGATCGTCATCGTGATTCTCGTAACCGGATTTCCTTCCGGTTACGTCGCGTCGCTGGTGCAGGACCGGATCGAGCGCGACACGGGGTACCGGATTGCGATCAAAGGCACGATCGGCATCGACCTATGGCCGTCGCTCGGATTCGCGCTGCGTCACGTTACGTTCGATCATCCGGGAAAGGAAGCGACAGATGCGCAGCTTGCCGTGGGGGAAGTCCGCGCCCGTCTCGAGTTTGCGAGCCTCCTGTCGGGAACTTTAAAGATCTCGGAACTGGGTATCGATCGCCCCACGCTGCGGGTGCCGCTGCTTCGTGAACGCACCGGCAGCGGCGTTTCATCCAGGTCAGACCGCTCCGAAGAGACAGCGGGAGGCAATACGGAATTTCCGGTCGACCGGGTGACGGTTTCCAACGGCACGATCGTTTTCTTCGATCCGCAAACGGGCTGGGAGAATCGCGTCGATGGTGTGAACGCGAGCGTAACGCTTGGTGCTGACCGGCGAATCAACATCACGGGCGAGGCGCGTCCTGGCGACCGTCCGCTGACATTCGCCATGGCAGCAACGCAGCCTGCAGGTTCGCTCGGGCGTCGAAATATCCCGACCGAATTGAAACTCGAGATTTTAGGTGCGCGGACCCGCCGACTGACAGCCAGGGCCGAGGTCCGGATCAACGGGGAGATGCTTCTCATCAATGGCTTGTCCGGATCGTTCGACGACGGAAAGTTCAACGGCTGGGCATCGGTCGATCTTTCGAGCAAGCCGCTTGTGAAAGTCGATCTCGATTTTCAGCGGCTCGACCTCGGCGCAGCAGCGAGCCAGCCTTCGGCACCGCGCTCCGGCGCGCAACCATGGAGCGATGCGCCGATCGATGTCAGCGGGCTAAAGTATGTCGACGCGCAGGCGACGATTTCAGCGGCGGAACTAAATATCGGCCGAGCGCGCTTTGCGCCGGCCCAGGTCGAGACCGCCATCGATCGCGGCGTGTTGAAAGCGTCATTTTCGAACCTCGGCGCCTATGACGGGCGAGCCAATGGCAGCCTGTCGATCGACGTGTCTCCGAACGATCCGTCCTACGCGCTCAAGGCTGACGTGAGCGGTGTTCGCGCGCTGCCGCTGTTGTCGAGCCTTGCCGACTTCGACAATGTCGATGGCAGGATGCGGGCGACAGCCGACGTCCGCGGCACTGGCGTCAGCGCGCGCGCGATCATGTCGAGCCTCACTGGGACAGCTTCGATCGACGTCCGCGACGGTGCGATCCGCAACCTCAACATTGCGAGAATGATCCGTGCGTTGACGTCCGGTACTCTGTCGGGGTGGCAGGAGCGCCCTGATCAGGCCACTGACATGTCGCAACTCAGCGCAACCGCGACCATCGCGAAAGGACAGGCCACCACGAACGACCTGTTTCTAACCGGCCCACTTGTGCGGATGAGCGGTGCCGGCACCGTCGATCTCGGCTCGAAGATGCTGGCATTCCGGGTCGAGCCGAAACTCGTTATGACCACCGAGGGCCAAGGGGCGCCCGCCGATCCGATCGGCCTCGGCATTCCGGTCGTCGTGCAAGGGACATGGAGTGAGCCGCGCATCTATCCTGACGTAGCCGGCATTCTGGACGATCCCGGCGCGGTCTATGCGAAGCTGAGGGAATGGGGGCAGGGATTGTTCGGCCGCAGCGCGAGCGGCAGTTCTGACCAGTCCGGCCCCAGCATCGGAGAGACCCTTGATACCTTGATCCGGCAAGGTCTCGGCTCAGGAACGGATCCCGCTCCTGACGAACCTCCCGCTAAGGACAAGCCTTCTCAAGGACCGTCGCACCAAAACGTGCCATCCCGAGACAAGCCGCCACCTCTCGATGAGATGATGAAACAACTGTTCGGCCGCTAGAGCGTTTTCGAGCGAAGTAGATCCGGTTCGCGTGAAGAAAATGCGTCCAATCAAAAATATTGAGTCCGATTCAACTGTGTTGAATCAAACGCTCTGTTGCAGGATCGCAATGGCGCGCCGGACGTGGAGGCGCATTACCACATCGTCTGCCGCGCGCGCTCGAGCCACGCCTTGTCATATTCCTCGCCGCCGACGCGGCTCTTGCTCATCTCCGCGAGGATTTCTCCGGGCGTCGGCAAGCTCTTGGGGTCGACGTGCCTGTCCGGATCCCAGAGGTGCGAACGGATGATGGCGCGCGCGCATTGAAAGTAAATTTCCTCCACGGTCATGACGATGACCGAACGGGGTGTTTTGCCTTCGACTCCAAACGACGCGAGCAGCTCGGGGTCGGCTGACACCAGCGCGCGGCCGTTGACGCGCAGGGTGGTGCCGGATCCCGGGATCAGAAACAGAAGCGCGGCCTTTGGATCGCGGATGAGATTTCGCAGCGAATCGATGCGGTTGTTGCCGCGCCGATCCGGAATGATCAACGTGAGATCGTCATGAACCCGAACGAAGCCGGGCAGATCGCCGCGCGGCGAGCAGTCAAGCCCTTCCTCCCCGCAGGTCGCCAAGATGGCGAACGGGGAGCTTTCGATCAGCGCGCGATAGGACGGCGTGATCCGCTGCGCCACCTTGATCGTCGCCGCCTCGCCCGGCTGGCCATAAATGGCCTCGAGCTGCTCGATCGTCTCGATGGCGGTCACCACGATTGCTACTCCCTGCGCTGAGACGGCCTTTCCCACCCTGGATCGTCCGGTTGGATTGCCATCCTATACAGCGCGGCGCGCGTCTGTAAAACTGCGTGCCCCAAGCCTGGCAATGTTGTGAACTGTCCAGGCGGCACCCTCATGGATAGCGCAATAGTCCTCGGGCAGGAGATCGCCTGCATTCCAGCAGGCGCGCCATGTCCGGTTTGGCAGGATCACCTTTGAGTCGTCGGCACTCTCGTGGTTACGCTGTCGACTTAAGCTGCATAATCCGGAGCACATCAAAAATCAGCACAATCAACTGCGCGCCGCCGTAAATCAAAAACGCCAAATAAAATTTCGGCTGCCCGCCGTCCGCTGCGGAGGCCAGTGTCCCCGCTGCCACGGCAATTATAGCGCTCACGGCATTGACGCATACGGCCTTGCCGATTGTGTCCGGCCACTTCCTGGCAACCAGCCCGACCAGCCGCGATATCAGGTAGGTCGCCACCAAAGCCACAACGATAATAAAGAGCATCGATCCTCCGACTGAATCCGAAATGAAGTAAGCGACGGCCCCGTCGCTAAATTAGTCTCCTCTTTTTAGCGAAGTGATGCAGGATATCTACTCCGGAGCCATAAACTTCCCCATACCGGATGCTGTTCGCTGTCGCCTCTTTGGAAGAGATGATCGTCGCCTTCCGGAAGAAGACGACAGCTTCCACCGCAAGGATCCCTGATTTTAGCTCCTTCTTGGCGGTTCTCTCAGCCAACGGTGCAGCTCGAAAGCCACGCTTTGTGGGCGTCGGCTTTGTGACGGCGGGCCGTATGCCGCCGTCACGGGCAGTGACGATCATCGGGTCGTCATTGATTGCTGCGTGTCATCCCGGACCCGTCGGTCGATCCTGGGACCCGACCGGGTGGGCGCTTCAAGTATATCGACACGGTGCATTGCTTTTTTGGGTTGTCGCAAACGTAATTGCATATTGTGCTGCCACAGGCTCCACTACACTTGGTTTTACCCTCACACTGCTTTTTCACGTCGGCCTGTGTCGTGTTGAGCACCGTGACCGCCGATGCCTCGCTTGCAAAAAAACCGAAGACGGCAAGAGTAGTCATAGCGAAGATGAATTTCCGCATTTTAGCTCTCCGTCGGTTAAACGATGGTTCCAGACCCTTGTGCGGTTAACTCGGAGCTCCAGATTTTCTGGTGATCCGACATCAGCCTCCGCGAAAAGCGCTAAATTATTGAGATCAGAACCAGTGAAAAGCGCGCCAAATTGGCGGCAAACTTGCCAAGACAACCTAGCCAAGGGAGGTGCGCAGCGATTTCTCGTCTGCCCAATGGCCCGGTAAGAGTGCTGAGGCATGGCCAACACCACGGCATGCGTCGTCGGTCCGAAGCTTGCGCTAGCCATCTTGCTAACCACGCCATACCAATACCGGCTATACAAATACCCTGGGTCAGAGACAATCTGCGGGCGGCCTCGGGAACCGAGGCCTGCTCGCATCAATTCAATATGTCCGCATTCTCGCCGCGATTGCCGTGCACCACGCTCCGATCGTGGGGACACCTGCAAATTGTCACATCATGTTCACCAACCGTCGCTCGCGTCCCGCCGCGCTGTGTTACGCGCGTTTGCAGGCGCCGCCTGCACGTTGACTCTCGGCGCGTCCGTCGGCGGCTGCACCAGTGCCGCTCTCTCCTCCGGCGGCGCGACCTTCGATGCCGCCGAACTCTCCACCAATCCGACGCTTCTCGTCGCCACCACACGCAAGCCTGTGAACGGTGCGCGCGCCAAGCCCTGGTATGGGTCTGAACGAGCCGCGCGACTGAACGTCGCTCGCGCCAAGCTCACACCGCCAAGCGGGGGGCGCTTCTCACTCAACGCCGTCGGGCTGGACGATTGGCGCCTGGACGCAATCGAGCCGACCAGCCAAATCGGCGACCTCTACGCTGAACCAGGCGGCACCCGTGACGTGCTTATCTACGTGCACGGCTTCAACCAGACCTTTGAAAACGCGGCGCTCGACGCCGCCCGAATCTCCGAAGGCATCCGCTTTCGCGGCGAGACCATGGTGTTTTCTTGGCCTTCGAAAGCGAGCCTGCTCGACTACGGCTACGACCGAGAGAGTGCGATGTGGTCGCGCGACGCGCTTGATCAAGTGTTGACCGGGCTGATGGCGAGTCCGATCACTGGCCGTATCCACATCGTCGCGCATTCGGTCGGCACCATGCTGACGATGGAGGCGCTGCGCCAGATTTGCGCGCGGCAGCCGGCGGCAGGCGATCGCATCGGAGCCGTTGTCTTCGCTTCGCCCGACATCGACCTCGATGTCTTCACCTCCTCGGTCGCGCGCGTCGGCCCGCTCGCCGGGAAGATCACGGTCGTCACCGCTACCAACGACCGCGCGTTGGCTCTCTCGGGCTTCCTGGCCGGTGGCATCACCCGCGTCGGCGCTGCCGAAAAGGCCAAACTTGAGCAACTTGGGCTGCGCGTCATCGACGCCTCGGCGCAGGGTTGGGGCTTTATCAACCACGACCTGTTTCTGTCTAACGCGAAGGTCCGTCAGGTCATTCGACGCGCCATTGACGGACGCCCCCCGGTTGACGGGGCCTGAGGCGTCCTGGCTGCGCATCAGGGCGCATTAGCGTCTGCTGATAGCGGCTTGCGACACCCAACATGCTTATCGTGATCTGCGCGACGACCCGGTCATGTGGTGACCGCCTATGACCGGATCCCTGCGGAAACCTGCCGGCGCGGCATCCTGTCACGTCAGGCCAAAAAGCTTTATCAGAATGAGACTAACGACGAGCGCCAGCACCGTCGCCATGATCTTGATTTGACGCAAGGCTCTCCCGTTATGAAAGGCGTTGCTAGCCGCGGCCATGAGGAGTTCGCGGTCCGTCATGGAATCGAAGTCGGGGCCAAGCGATTTGTCGGCCTGGGCTTTGGGCGCTTCGATGCGTGTCTGGTCGTGGTCGGAGGTCGTGGGAGTTGCCATATGAGACTGACTTTCGATCTTTCGACGGAGGATGACGACCTGTGTCGGCGGAGGTGGCTTCGGCAATTCACTTTAGATGACGGAGTGATCGCATGTCAGAAGGCGTGGTTAGCTCAAATGGATATACTCACTGCCACGGTGACTGCCTGCGTTTGTCATATCTGGTAGCGCTGGCTGAACCTCACCATCCCGGATTACTCGGCTTTAGCCGATTTGGCCAGATCTAAGGTCGGTGGAGACCGACTCTATGGCGGCGTCCCATATTTGGAAAGCGCGACGACGAATCGTGGTTGAAGCGAGAGCGACTTGCGCTCCCGACGTTATCAGAACGGAAAGACGTTGGCATCGCTGCGATTGTCATCCTCACGTTGCGCTGGCGCTCGCCAAACAATCATCAATCGCGTCCCTCGTCGTGGCGATGGCTGAAGTCGAGCTATCGAATGCGGCTCGCTAGAATTGTCTTCGAGAGTTCGGCGCATTCAAACCGGAGAGGAGACTAGTTGAGTCAAGAGCTTTACGTTCGAAGCTGCGCGCGATGTTCGAAAGTGAAATCCCTATGCGGAATGCGCAGGGGTGCTCCGACGCTGGCGTGGGAAGTAAATGAAGCGATGTATAGTAAGACATACATTCCCTTTGACGGAAGAAAACTCGCCGGAAGGCCGGCGGCTTGCGTCGCGGATCGTTGTCCGGACGATTGATGCGCGTGAAGGGGAAGTCAGGAAGAAAAGAAAATGATGACAGATGCAGATAAAGTAGGGTTTGGAAATCGCCTTGCAAAACTTGTCGCTGACAAGCATTGGACAGAGGCGGAATTTGCTCGCAAAGCATCGAAGCTGTTTCGCGGCACCCAGGATTTTCGCCGTTGCGATATCTCACTCTACATGCGCGGCATTCAGTTTCCGGATCCTTCGCGTCTGAAGGCGATTTGCGATACACTCGGAGTTGAAGAAAAAGCGCTGAGACAAAAGTTCGCGTCGACGTAAGGCACGAGTCGAAGCACAACCCCGCTCCGGCGGGGTTTCTCGTGCTGTCTGCAAAGATTGAGGTTGGTTGAGGAGCGTGAGCTTATTGCAGCGCGGCCATGGCATGGTCGATCGACCGGGTCGACGCGACTGAATTGGCGCCGCTGGTTCTGAAAGGCTTCCCCTATCTGATCGCGGCCGTCGATATCCATCGCCGCGAGATCACGCCGAGCGCGGACCTATACGCTCGGGCGCAGGCCGCATGAAGCTTGTCGTGCTTCCGATCGTGCCGGTTGTTGAAACGCGATCGTGGCTTGATTATAGCGTTCTCAAGCGAAGTGGATCGCGTTCTCGCAGCGATTTTCCCGGAAAGAGTCTTTGATCAATGTCCACGAAACTTCCGGGTCCGCACTACATTACAATGCAGGTTCTCGCTCTCGCCGTTGTGCTGGTGGCAACCATCATTGCTCCGTCGGGATTGTCCGCGGATGAACAGGTTGCTCCGAATGCGGCCGCCGTTAGCGTCCTGAAAGCCACCAGATCCTGCTTCTTGGCGAGCGTCCAGGTAACGGGAATCCTGATCCCGAAGAATGAGACCGCGGTGCGGCCGGAGCGGCCGGGCTTGAAGGTCGCTGAGGTTCTGGCAGAGCCGGGACAGAACGTCACCGCCGGGCAGGCGCTTGCCCGCGTGACTCGGCCCGAAGGCGGAACGATCCTGGTTTCTTCTCCGGTGGCGGGACTCGTTAGCCGTTCGTCTGCCGAGATCGGGGCGGTGGCGTCGGGCAAGGGGGAGGCGTTGTTCAATATTGTCACAGGCAACGAGTTCGATCTGGTGGGTCAGGTGCCGAGCAGCGACCTGGCGAAACTCGCGGTCGATCAGACCGTTAAGGTCAAGGCCGTCGGTGCCGGCGAAATGGACGGCAAGGTCCGACTGATTGCGCCGACGGTCGAACCGAACAGCCAACTCGGGCAGGTCTTCATCTCCGTTGACCCCAGCAAGCACCTGTTGGTCAATGCGTTTGGCCGCGCGATCATCAAGACCGGCGAAAGCTGCGGCATTGCGGTGCCCCTGACCGCGATCCTGTATGGAAACGCGGGCGCAGTGGTTCAGGTCGTCCGGCGTCAGCGTGTTGAAATGCGGCACGTCGAGGTTGGATTGCGATCGGGAGGGCAGGTTGAGATCCGCGAGGGATTGTCGGAAGGCGACGTTGTGGTGGCGCGCGCGGGCGCCTTGCTACGCGAAGGTGATCCGGTCAGACCGATCGCCATGGAAGCGAGTGCGGCCCGCTAGATCTCTCCCGGATTTCGGGAGTGGGTCGCCGCGGTGAGCGCTCCTCGTCCAAGGAAAGGATCGGGCGACGGTTTCGATCTCTCGATGCTGGATCGGCCGAAGCGTCTGCCTCACGGCAGGACAGGTCTTTTCGAGCGAAGTGGCTACCGATTCGCGTGAGGGAAACGCGTCAACGAAAACAGAGACCCCTGCTTCTGTTTCAATCAGAGCGGAGGGCTCTCAGCGCTAGCTATCGTTCTTTGTGCGCGGCCACCGCCGCATCAGACCTGAAAGGTACGCCCTGAGCCAGCGAGGACGACACGGTTGGGACCTGTTCCCCTTCGCTCGCACGCGAAACCGCTACGCGAGTCCTGCTGAAAACGGCTTCGGCGTCCGCATCCGACTTATCGAGATTCTTGAGCAATTCAGCCATCAGCAGGCTGTATTGTCCGCTTGATTCGTCGATGACCCGTCCTGGCGTGGCCGAGGACAGGATCAGCGCGTTGTCCGGCACGTTGATCGGCGCAAGACCGTGCGAGTAGGAGCGAAAGCGCCGTTCATACGGATTGCGCCGCGATGCGTCGATCACGGCGAGCTTGACCTTGGCGGCGCGCTCCTTCATCGCCCCGAGAACGGTTTCGACGGAGAGCCCGTCGCGCCGAACGTCGGCTTCCTTCCAGATCTGCGCATTGACCGGGATCATGTAGCTCTCGCGCCCAGACTGAATGCCGAACCCGCTGAAGAACAGCAGCGCCGTCGTATCTGGACCGATCTTTGATTCCAGACGGCGGACCGCGCGGGACATGTCGTCCTTGTCGGCATCCTCGACCATGATGACGTCGAAGCCGTCGCGCCGCAGAACCGTTGCCAGCGCCCGGGCATCGTTGAGGGACTGTTTCAAGGGCTGGTTCGCATCCGGGTAGTGCCCGTTGCCGATCACCAGCGCGACCCGCGACGACTTGACGGCGATGCTGCCGGTCGTGTCCTCGACGTCGAGGGCCTTCGCGACCTCCACGCTGCGCTTGTTAAAGGCTGCATGGGCTCCGATCGCCAGCGATACCATCCCGACGAAGACTGCGGCCAATGTGAAGGACCGTGGGGAAACGCGAAACTGCCCGAACTTCATAACAATCGATTCCCGGTCGCGCTCAATTGCGCTTGTAAGTCGCGCCAACGCCAGATTGGTTTCAGGGAGCGCCTGACCTATTGCGGTCAATTACGCTCGTTTTGCGGCACCGCAGCATAAGAAAGGGTCATACATCGCGGCTCCTCAATGAGCAACATGAAACCTTTATTTATTGGAAACACAATTGGTTAAGCAACGTTACGGCCGCGAAAGTTAGGAGGGCCGGACGTCCGATAATCAAGCAAGTGTTACCGATGGCCGGATGCCGTGGCTTGGTGGTCGCCATTTGTTATTTTTCACTATTCGTGTAATTTTTCCAATAGCTTGGCTGGAACAAGCCTTGAGCGCGCATGGGGACGCCGAAAGAAAATCATGACTGCTCGCCATGTGGCCGGCGCTGTCTACCGCGCGCTGACGAACCGTAAGGACGGCCCGACACTGTACGATGTGTGCGATCCTGTGCTGTTGCGCCACCAGGGTGGCGACGGCCATCTCGCCAGATTCTACAAGACCGCGCTGGCGAATCCGGCACTGCGCCCGCTGTTGCGGCGCGCCGGCCTGCCAGAACTGAGGGACCAGACCAGTTTTCAGGAACTGCAAAACGCGCTGCGACAAGCGCGGGACGATGAAACGCCGGATTGGGCGACGATCGGCCGACCGGTGGCCGCATTACTGGACACGGTGACTTTGAGCCATCCCCGGCCCGGAGCAATGTCCCGCTCTGCGCCTGAGCCGAGCCTTGCCGATATCGAGCGCGTTATCCGGACCTGCGGCGCGCATCTGCTTCAATCATTTCGAAACAACGGGTTCATCCCCACCTTTGCGGCGTTCAATCTAATCGGCGATCCCGATCTGCGTGGTCGGGATTTTCTCGCCGCCCTTACCGGGCTCGACGCGCGCGGCTACAAGAACTCGACGCTGCTCTTTAATCTAGCGCGGGTCTTCATTGCGCGGTCGCCGGCACGCGACGTGATCAACCCGCCGTGGCGCGGCATCGCCGAACCGATGTGGGAGCCGGTTCAGATCCGCCATCGCTCGGCCTATTACGATGCATTCTTCACCGAGGCGCTGTTGAGTTTTGCCGAAACCGGTCTTGCCACGCTTGCGGAAACCAATGCGATCCGCCGCGCGAGCAATGAGATGATCGATTTCTGCCTTAAAACCAGCCGCGAGGAGGTGTTTTCGCGCGACGGTAGCCGGGTCAGCGTGATCACGGCGCTGGCGCCGAATCCCCATCCGCGGTTCAGCCGGTTTTTCACACACATCAAGCAGAATCTCGGCTTCGGCATTTACGTCCCGGACTGCGACACCACAGCCTGTTCGTTTTCGGCCGCCACGCAAGTCGGCTCGAACGATCCGATCCTTGATCAGCCCTTGCTCGATTTCTACGCCGGCTATCAGGTTGATAGCGGCGCCAATGAACCGCTTGTGACTGTGCCATTGAACGACAACATTGATTACGACGGCGGCATCGTCACCTGGATCGACAATCTCGCGGGCGACCGTCCTTACGGCAACGATCTCGATCCTACCCTCAATCTCGATGTCCTCGAGGTCAGCTTCCGCAACTGTTCGCGGTGGCGCATTCTTGAGACGCCGCAACGCCTGCAAACGGTGCAGCGGATCATCCGCTTCCAAAAACGCCTGGTCGAGAGCGGCGCGTTCAGCGATCCCAGATCGCATATCTACTATCTGCCGGAGCTTTATTGCGCCTACTTCGGACGTTGTTACGCCGCATTCGCGATGCTGCCGGATGCTGCCCGTCAGGCGATCGATCCCGATGACAGCTTCGGCTACATGCGCGGCCGGGTTCTGGTCTATGTGCAGGACATCCTGATCGCCGCCGAAATGAACGCGTTCGATGCGGCGCTGGCGCTCATCGCCTTAGGTCATCTCGGCGCGGATCGGGCGGCTTTCACGCCTGCGCTGAACTGCATCGTCAGCCACGCCGGCGAAGGCGGACGGCGCGGACCCTTCAGGGCTTATGAATGGAACAAGATGAAAACTCCGACCCGCATCGTGGTGGGTGGTCCGGAGGTGACCTCCGCCTTCGTGCTGATGGGGCTAGCGCTGGCACGCAAGGCGATGAAACGAGCAGAGCACTAGACTACTGTCTGGCTTACCATTCGGATGAGGCCAGCGACACGTCCGGAGCGCGCCGCTAATGATGCTTTGCCAAGTCCTTTTACGAGGAGGCAAAGCGCTAGCGAGTGACATTCCCTGACGCGCTAGCCCGATGCACCGCAAGGGAAGGCGAACGGTCGGTATACCGATAATCCCCTTGGCCAATTTGCTCTGCACGCTCCGGATTCCGTCAGAACCTCCTGAATGACGACATTCGTTTTCATCAATCATACAAGAAGGGCGAGATCTTACAGCCGGGACGCAACATTTGTTTGTTTGCATCCATGAAGTTCTAATAGGCTTTGGTTGCTAGGTAAGCGGAGAGATGACTTTGTCCCCGACAGCCCGAAGTGGATGGGGCTCTCGATGTGTTGCGTGCGGTCAGGTCGACCCGACAAAGCGGGCCGTCATATCTCCGGACCGATCGCGAAATCAGTTATGAAAAAAGCAAATAGCTGGCGCGCCCGAAGAGATTCGAACTCCTGACCCCCAGATTCGTAGTCTGGTGCTCTATCCAGCTGAGCTACGGGCGCGTTTGTCGGCAAAAATCGCTGAAATTCACAGTGCTTGCGTTTCGGGAACCAGCGTCCCGAAGGCGCGCCATTGCTAACGGCTCCCGGTCGGCTTTGCAAGCGGTGCGGCTGCACCGGCAGCGCCGTACGACAGGAAATCCCATATGATGATTCGCGGTGAGGGGCACGACAAGGCTGCTTCCTCGCCTAGGGCCTTTCCGCTTCTGCGGGAATTAGAAGCGTGGCTCCAGGATTTTGATTTGACGTGTTTTCTTCACGCGAACCGGCATCCACTTTGCTCGAAAACGCTATAATGGCAAGAAATCGAAATCTAGTACACGAAGCAGCGACATCTTGAGATTGATCAGGCTCGGGCGCGTTCGTTACGGATCGTTTGCAACTCCACGGGACGATCCGGGATCGCTATCCGGAACGTTGCGCCTATGGTGCCTTCGACCAGAGCAATGTCGCCGCCGTGCGCACGCACCAGTTCTGCCGCGATCGCAAGGCCGAGACCGCTGCCGCCGGGGCGTACCGATCCCTGGAAGGCCTCGAACAGATGGTTGCGCGCCTGTTGCGGAACGCCAGGTCCGGTGTCGGAAACCTCAACGATCGCCACCGCGCCTTCGCGGCGGCCGGTAACCCGGATTTGCCGGGTCGCAGCATCAGCGTCGTTTCGCGGTTGGCTCTCCAAAGCCTGTGCGGCGTTGCGCACGAGATTGAGCAGAATACGGAAAAGCTGATCCGGATCCGCGTCGATGGTAAGGCCGCGCTCGATCGCGTTGATCCAGGTGATGGATCCGTCCGGCGCCAGTCCCGCCGACTCCCGCACCTCGTTGACGATAGGTTCAATCGCCATCAGCCGCCGGTCGGGGGCGGCCTCCTGCGCCCGTCCATAAGACAACGTCGACTGACAGAATGCGATGGCGCGTTCCAGCGAGCGCATCAGCTTTGGCGCGAACCGCTGCACCCGGGGATCGGGCACGCTGGCCAGTTGGTCGGAGAGCAGCTGCGAGGACGCCAGCAGATTGCGAAGGTCGTGATTGATCTTCGAGACGGCGAGACCGAGCGCTGCCAGCCGGCTCTTCTGATGCAGCATCGACACCAGGTCACGCTGCATGTCGGAGAGTTCACGCTCGGCGACGCCGATTTCGTCGCCGCGCTGCGACGGCACGATGATCCGCGCCGAGCTTTCGGGATTCTGGTGAAAGCCCACGAGATTCGCGGTCAGGCGCCGCATCGGGCGGACGAACAGGTAGTGCAGCGCCAGATAGACCAAACCTGCAGTCAGAATCGCTATCGCCAGCGAGACCAGCAGCAGGTTGCGCGAAAAGCGGTACATCGACTGGCGCAGCGGCTCCTCGTCGGTGACGACCTCGATGAACTGCGCGCCGCGCGACCCCGGTCCGATGATGCGGATCGCCTGGTTGCCGCTCTCCAGCATGGTTTCGAATGAACCGACAATGGCCGACCACGGAGTCATGGTGCGCATGTCGATGTCATGATCGATCGCCGCCGGTAGATCGGCACTGGCGAGCAGCCGGCGCTGCTGACCCATCTTGATGGCGACCGCACGGGCGCCGATGCTGTTGAGAATCTGCCGTGCGAGCGAGTCGGGCACCATGCCAGAGGGAGCTGCATCAAGCACCAGCGCTGCGGTGTTGGCGGCTGCCAGGCGATCGTTGAGTCGATTCAGCCGAAAATTGGCGATAGCGGGGACGTAGATCAGTATTTCGGCGATCATGACCAGCGGAATCGTCAGCAGCAGGAGCTTGCCGGACAGGCCGAGCCGGCCGCGCAATGAGAGACGTGAGGCCCGAATCCGGAGCTGTTCGATCGCCTGTGACACGGTTGTCCTCTGAAGGGCCTGCGGCAAACTGACCGTGATCCGCGCTCCTGGAATGGAGCACGCCGGCCTCTGAACCACTGCCGGAACACATGCGTAATATAGGTCGGCGCGAGATTTTGGCCAATTCGGCCGGGCTGGGAAACGGTACAGGGCAAGATTGACGAAAAGAGGCCACTCCCGTATAAGCCGCGCCAATTGTCCGTGACGGCTCGGTTTCGATCGGGACGGCTTGTTCGGGCCGAATAAAGGCTCGGTTCAGGTCGGTATTACCGGACTTAACCTCAACATCAGGCGACGTGCCCGGTCAGCGGAGACTCCCGTGAAACGGACTTATCAACCCAGCAAATTGGTGCGCAAGCGCCGCCACGGTTTTCGTGCCCGCCTCGCGACCACCGGCGGCCGGAAGGTTCTTGCCGCGCGGCGCGCGCGGGGCCGCAAGCGCCTGAGTGCCTGAGCGGATCGTCCCGAGAACCATCATGGACCGGTTGAGGCAGCGGGCGGATTTCCTCGCCGTTGCCAATGGGCCGCGGGTGAGCACCCCTGCCTTCGTGGTACAAAATCGTCGCCGCAACGATGGCGGTCCGATCAGGATCGGCTTCACGGTGACAAAAAAAAATGGCACCGCGACCGAGCGAAACCGCATCCGCCGCAGACTTCGCGAATTGGTGAAGCGCCTGGACGCCGTATCCATGCGACCGCACAGCGATTATGTGATAATCGGCCGCCGTGCTGCGCTCAACCGCCGTTATGCCGTGATGCTTGATGATTTGCGTTCGGCGTTTCATCGCCTCGACCGCCGGCATCCAGGATGAACGCAGCGTCAAATCGACGACATCAACGGTGTATACAGCCGCAATCCGAATTGAGTGACGAGATCCTGAACGATGTCTGAGAACCGCAATACCATCATCGCTATCGTTCTGTCGGCTCTCGTGCTGATCGCCTGGCAGTATTTCTACAACATTCCGCAGATGGAAAAGGATCGCGCCGCGCACCAGGCGCAAAGCGAGCTTGCCAAGTCTCAGACTGAGGCGGCGCCGAATTCCCCCACGCCCGCTCAACCCGCAGCTGAAACCGCGGTGGTTGCCCGGGATGCTGCCATCGCGTCCAAGCCGCGCGTCAAGATCAGCACCCCTCGCCTGAGCGGAAGCCTGTCGCTGACTGGCGCGCGTATCGATGACCTCCTGCTGACCAAGTATCGCGAGACGGTCGATCCCGCTTCGCCTGCGATCGAGCTGTTTTCACCCTCCGGTACGGCCAATCCGTATTATGCCGAATTCGGATGGGTTCCCGCCACCGGATCCACCGTCCGGGTTCCAGATCAGAAGACGGTGTGGGTGCAGGAAGGGTCGGGGGCGCTGACGCAGTCCACGCCGGTCACGCTGAAGTATGACAATGGCGAAGGGCTGACGTTCCGTCGCACCATCTCGGTGGACGAGCACTATCTGTTCACGGTCAAGGATGAGGTCACAAACGCCGGCAGCGCGCCGGTGACACTGTACCCGTTCGCGCTGATTTCACGGCATGGTACTCCGGCGGTTTCCGGTTACTACATTCTACACGAAGGCCTTATTGGCTTTCTCGGCGATCAGAAGCTGCAGGAATATACATACAAGAAGATCGACGAAGCCCAATCGGTGACCTTCAATGTCACCAACGGCTGGCTCGGCATCACCGACAAATACTGGGCCGCGGCCCTGCTGCCTGACACCAGCGCGCGATTGCAGGCGCGCTTCTCATCCGATCTGGCGGGTTCAGTCAGGACCTACCAGACCGACTATCTGGAGGATGCGCAGACGATCCCGGTTGGCGGTACCGGTTCGGTAAACACGCGTCTTTTTGCCGGCGCCAAGGAAGCCGGTGTTGTCGGCCTCAATTTTCCGTTCGTGGAGCTTGGCGGCTACAACAAGCAACTCGACCTCAACCATTTCGACCTGCTGATCGACTGGGGTTGGTTCCACTTCATCACCAAGCCGATGTTCCTCGCGCTGGACTTCTTCTTTCATGTGTTCGGCAACTTCGGCGTCGCGATTCTGGTCGTGACCGTACTGGTCAAGCTGATTTTCTTCCCGCTCGCCAACAAGTCCTATGCCTCGATGGCGAAGATGAAGGCGGTCCAGCCTCAGATCAACGCACTGAAAGAACGCTTCCCTGACGACAAGATGAAGCTGCAGCAGGAGATGATGGAGATCTACAAGAAGGAGAAGATCAACCCGATCTCGGGCTGTCTTCCGGTCCTCCTTCAGATTCCCGTGTTCTTCTCGCTGTACAAGGTGTTGTTCGTGACCATTGAAATGCGTCACGCACCGTTCTTCGCCTGGATCAAGGACCTGTCCGCGCCCGATCCGACCCACATTTTCAACCTGTTCGGACTGCTGCCATACGATCCCTCGGTGGTGCCGCTGCTCGGGCCTTATCTGGCGATCGGTGCGTGGCCGATCATCATGGGCATCACGATGTGGTTTCAGATGAAGCTGAATCCGACACCGCCGGATCCGACTCAGAAGATTATCTTCGACTGGATGCCGGTAATCTTCACCTTCATGCTCGCGTCTTTCCCGGCCGGTCTCGTGATCTATTGGGCGTGGAATAACACGCTCTCGGTGATCCAGCAGAGCTACATCATGCGCCGCAACGGCGTGAAAGTAGAACTGTTTGATAACGTGAAATCGACCTTCCGCCGCAAATCCTCCGACAAGCCGGCGAAGACCACATAGACGGATCGCCGCCTTGCGATCGTTGCGGGGGCGCATTGCGGACGAAGCCGTCCAATGATCGGCGGGAACGTTTCTGATTCCGTCGCTCCGCGCAAAATCGGCTGATCTTGCCGCGAAGGTGCAATGCCAAGTCAGGAAGGCCTCTTCGCATGACAACCGGCCTTGATACGGAGCTGATCGAGCAAGGCCGAAGACTGTTTGCCGGAGACTGGCAATTCATCTGGGCGTCGCCGTCGATCGAAACGTTACCGCCCATGGCGGGCCTCGAGGTCGCATTCGCCGGACGCTCCAACGTCGGCAAGTCGAGCCTGATCAACGCGCTGACGGGGCGCAGCACGCTGGCCCGAACGTCACGCACGCCGGGACGAACCCAGGAGCTGATCTTCTTCGAGGGTCCCAAGGGTGCCGACGTCCGGCTGGTCGACATGCCGGGATACGGCTTCGCGTCGGCGCCGAAGGCCAAAATCGCGTCGTGGACGTCGCTGATCCACCAATTCCTGCTCGGCCGGGCGACCCTTGCGCGCGTCTATGTCCTGATCGATGCGCGCCATGGCATCAAGGATACCGACCAGGACATCCTGACCACGCTCGACAGGTCCGCGGTGAGCTATCAGATCGTGCTGACCAAGGCGGACGAGGTCAAGGCCGCTGAGATGGCGGAGCGTACCGAAGCGATCAAGGCGCTGCTCGCCAAACATCCTGCAGCGTTCCCGGATGTGCTGGTCACGTCGTCGCGCACGGGCTACGGAATACCGGAGTTGCGCGCCGCCATGGCCCGCCTGATCGGAGAGCTTCAGCGATGACGCAGTTCTGCTGTTTTCGGATCATCGTTTTTGCGGCGGGGCTGATGGGCGGCGCCGGCGTCATCCTGGCTGCGGTCGCGGCGCACAAGACAGGGGGCACACTTCTGCTCTCGGCCTCGTCGATGCTGTTGTTTCATGCTCCCGCCGCGCTGCTGGCGGTGCTCCTGGCGGATCGGCAGATTATTCGCCCACGTCTCGGTCTCGCGATTGCCAGCTGCTTTGCCGCAGGCGCAATCCTGTTCAGCGTGGACTTGACGGTGCGGCAATTCCTCGACCACCACCTTTTCCCGAGAGCCGCTCCGTCCGGCGGAACGCTGATGATTCTGGGTTGGTTTTTGCTCGCGATCGCCGCCATCTGGCCTCGTGCGGCGTCCCGTTCCGAGCAGTCTGGATCCTGACCCGAAGCGGCTTTGCGGTCCTGCCGCCAATCGGTTATAGCGTTTTCGAGCGAAGTGGATTCCGGTTCGCGTAAAGAAAACGCGTCAAACATAAAGATTGAGCTTCGCTTCTGATTCAATCAGAAGCGATACTGCTCAGAACCCGCTTATCCCGCCGGCCAAGAGATTAGTCTCAAGAGATCAGCTTCATGTCCGATGAATCCCGCATCAGCCCGCTCGATCAGGCGCGCATCCTGTCCGAGGCGCTGCCGCACATGCAGCGATATGACGAGGAGACCATCGTCATCAAGTACGGCGGCCATGCCATGGGCTCGGAGGAGGTCGCCCGCCAGTTTGCCCGCGACATCGTGCTGCTCGAGCAGACCGCGATCAATCCGGTGGTGGTGCATGGCGGGGGTCCTCAGATCGCGGCTATGCTGCAACGGCTCGGGATAAAATCCGAGTTCGCCGCCGGCCTGCGCATTACCGATGCCGCGACGATTGAAATCGTCGAGATGGTGCTCGCCGGTTCGATCAACAAGCAACTGGTTGGCTACATTAACGAGGCCGGCGGCAAGGCCGTCGGACTTTGCGGCAAGGACGGCAACATGGTTACCGCCTTGAAGGCTACGCGAATGATGGCGGATCCGGATTCGAACATCGAGAAGGTCGTCGATCTCGGCTTTGTCGGCGAACCCGAACACGTCGATCTGACGCTATTGAATCAGTTGATCGGTCACGAACTGATTCCGGTTCTGGCGCCGCTGGCTACCTCAAAAGGCGGCCAGACATTCAACGTCAATGCCGATATTTTCGCCGGGGCAGTGGCAGGCGCGCTGAAAGCCAAGCGTCTCTTGCTTCTCACGGACGTTCCAGGCGTGCTCGACAAGTCGAAGAAGCTCATTCCGGAGCTCTCGATCAGCGACGCGCGCAAGCTTATCGCCGACGGGACTATTTCGGGTGGCATGATCCCGAAAGTCGAAACCTGCATTTACGCGCTCGAACAGGGCGTCGGTGGCGTCGTCATCATCGATGGAAAGACTCCTCACGCGGTTCTCCTGGAGCTCTTTACCGATCAGGGTACGGGAACGCTGATTCACAAGTGATCGACGCGCAGCAACATCCACACCGCGGCTTCAGTCACATCGACACGTGGGTGTTCGATCTCGACAACACGCTCTATCCGCATCACGTCAACCTCTGGCAGCAGGTCGACGCCCGGATCGGCGAATACATCGGCCAGTTCCTCAACGTCGATCCCGTCGAGGCCCGGCGCATCCAGAAGGATTACTACAAGCGCTTCGGCACCAGCATGCGCGGCATGATGACCGAGCACGGCGTCTCACCTGACGACTATCTCGCTTACGTCCATCAGATCGACCACTCGCCGCTCGATCCTAATCCGGCGATGGGCGCGGCGATCGAAAGGCTTCCAGGCCGCAAGCTGATTCTGACCAACGGTTCGACCGCCCATGCCGGTAAGGTGCTGGAGCGGCTTGGTTTCGGTCATCACTTCGAGGCCGTGTTCGACATCATTGCCGCGGAGATGGAGCCAAAGCCGTCGCCGCGGACTTATCGTCGCTTTCTCGAACGGCATCACGTCGATGCTGCGAAAAGCGCGATGTTCGAGGATCTGGCGCGCAATCTCGTCGTCCCGCATGAACTGGGGATGACGACCGTGCTGGTGGTGCCGGACGGGACGCGCGAGGTGGTGCGGGAGGAATGGGAAATGGAAGGCCGCGGCGCGCCGCATGTCCACCATGTGACCGACGACCTCTCCGGATTTCTGGCGGGGCTGACGGCGCGCTCGGCTTGACATGTCTGCCTCCGTCCAAGAGAACACCGCGTTGACAAACTACGACCGCGCAGTAAAGCCACGAGGAAATCCGATGTCGCTCGCCTCGCTCGAAACCACCATCAACGGCGCGTTCGATGTACGCGAGACTGTCACCCCCGCGACCAAAGGCGAGGTGCGCGAGGCGGTGGATCATGCGCTCGACCTGCTCGACAAGGGTGAGGTGCGCGTCGCCGTGCGCGCGGCAGACGGCAAGTGGATCGTCAATCAGTGGCTCAAGAAGGCCGTGCTGCTGTCGTTTCGCCTCAACGACATGAGCGTTATTCCGGGCGGTCCCGGCAACGCCGTGTGGTGGGACAAAGTGCCGTCGAAGTTCGAGGGCTGGGACGAGAACCGGTTTCGTAACGCGGGCTTTCGGGCCGTGCCGGGTGCGATCGTGCGCCGCTCAGCCTTCATTGCGAAGAACGCGGTGTTGATGCCGTCGTTCGTCAATCTGGGCGCTTATGTCGACGAAAGCACCATGGTCGACACCTGGTGCACGGTCGGCTCCTGTGCCCAGATCGGCAAGCGGGTCCACATCTCCGGCGGCGCGGGCATCGGTGGTGTATTGGAGCCGCTGCAAGCCGGGCCTGTGATCATCGAGGACGATTGCTTCATCGGTGCGCGCTCGGAAGTGGCGGAAGGCGTCATCGTACGCAAGGGCGCTGTGCTGTCGATGGGCGTTTTTCTCGGTGCCTCGACCAAGATCGTCGATCGTGCAACCGGCGAGATCTTCATGGGCGAAGTGCCGGAATATGCGGTAGTGGTACCGGGAGCGCTGCCGGGCAAGCCGTTGAAGAACGGCCAGCCCGGTCCGTCCACCGCCTGCGCAGTCATCGTCAAGCGCGTCGACGAACGCACTCGCTCCAAGACCGGCATCAACGAACTGTTGCGGGACTGAGCGCCTTCCGGAGACCGCGCATGAACCTGACGACGCTGCTGTTCAGCTTTCAGGGCCGGATCAATCGAGCCAGATACTGGTGGGTAGCGCTGATCAATCTTGCCATTCTTACTGCTTGCCTGGTCTTTGCCTTAGCCCTCATAGGGCTTGAGATTTCGAACGCTACTCCTTCGACCGGCGCGCCGGTGAACTACTTGTTTATGGCGATCTTCGTTGTCGTCGGTCTATTGGTGATATGGTCAAGCACAGCTACGGGAATTAAGCGTTTGCATGACCGAGACCAAAGCGGATGGTGGATGCTCGTGTTTTGGGGAGTCAGTGCCATCGTCGGCTTGCTGCAGGAGACTGCCACGACGCCCAGCAGCAAGTTCATCCTTGACGTCGGGAATTTCGCGGTGACCGTCTGGATCATCATCGAACTCGGCTGCCTGCGCGGCACGCAAGGGCCAAACCGCTTCGGCGCTGATCCACTTGAAGCGTCGCCGCAATGATGCCGTCCGACGCGCTCTCCATCGCCCGCGATCTCGTCCGTTGCCCGTCGGTGACGCCGGCAGATGCAGGCGCGCTCGGCGTGCTGGAAACGCTGCTCAAGGGTGCGGGCTTCGATGTCCACCGCATCACCTTCAGCGAACCGGGCGCCGCTGATATCGACAATCTCTATGCCCGTATCGGCACGACCGGCCCTCACATCGCGTTCGCCGGCCATACCGACGTCGTGCCTCCAGGCGATGAGGACGCCTGGACCCGTGGCGCGTTCTCAGGTGACGTGGTTGATGGTTTTCTCTATGGGCGCGGCACGGTCGACATGAAGGGCGGAATCGCCTGCAGCGTCGCCGCCGCGCTTGACTATCTCGCGGAGCATGGCGGCCAGCCGGGGAAAGACGGCGACGGCTCGATCTCGTTCCTGATCACCGGGGACGAGGAAGACATCGCCGTCAACGGCACTGTCAAGCTGATGCAATGGGCCGCTGCACGCGGCGAAAAATTCGACCACTGCGTGCTCGGCGAGCCCAGCAATATCGAGGAGCTTGGCGATTGCATCAAGATCGGCCGCCGGGGCTCACAGTCCGGCACGCTTTATGTCGATGGCGTGCAGGGCCACGTCGCTTACCCGCATCGCGCGTCAAATCCGATTCCGGACATCGCCGCGTTGATTACCGCGCTTGTCAGTGAGCCGCTGGACCGGGGTAGTGCTCAGTTTCAGCCCTCCAATCTGGAATTCACCTCGGTCGATGTCGGCAATCCGGCGGCCAATGTGATTCCGGGACAGGCGCGCGCGAAGTTCAACATCCGCTTCAACGACCATCACAGTCAGGAATCGCTGCGTGCGCTGATCGAGGCGCGCGTTGCCACAGCCGCGGGTAACCGTGTCCAAACGCGCATCGTCTGGGAGCCGTCGAACGCCGACGTATTCCTGACCGAGCCCGGTCCCTTCACCGATCTCCTGGTCGCAGCCATAGAGGAGGTCACCGGCCGCAAACCGGAGCTCAGCACCGGCGGCGGCACCTCGGATGCGCGCTTTATCAAGGACTATTGCCCGGTGATCGAGTTTGGTTTGGTCGGGCAGACCATGCACCAGATCGACGAGCGTACGCCGGTGGCCGATCTCGAAAGGCTGACCCGTATCTACCGCGGCGTGCTGGATCGCTACTTCGCATGAACGACAAAATCCTCGTCCTCACCGCCATCGACGACGAACTCGACAAGGCACGCGCGCCCGATGGCGTCCGGGTGATCTACACCGGCGTTGGCAAGATCAATGCCGCCAGCGCAACCACGCTGGCACTGCTGACGATGCACCCGTCACTTGTCATCAATTACGGTACCGCGGGAAAGATCAATGAGACGCTCCAGGGTCTCGTGGAGGTTTCAAACGTCGTCCAGCGCGACATGATGGCGATGCCGCTGGCGCCGCGCGGACGTACGCCGTTCGCCCCGGAGCTTGATCTGTTGACTTCAGGCCAGGGCGGTGTCGTCTGCGGTACCGGCGACAGCTTTGTCACAAGCTCCGATCCGTGGCTGATCGAGAACAATATCGACATCGTCGACATGGAGCTGTTCGCGGTGGCGCAGGTGTGCCGGCGGCACGGCCTGCCGTGGCGTGCGTTCAAGTTCATCACCGACGACGCCAACGACCTCGCGCATCAGGACTGGACCGCCAATGTGAAGGATGGCGAGGGCCTGTTCTGGGATGCGCTGGAACGGATTCGCTCTTAGTAATCCACCCGCACAAGATACAATCCGTCGGGCGGCGCCACCGGCCCGCACGCTTCACGCCGCCGCGCAGCCAACGCGTTGGACAGGTCATCTGCGCTCCAGCGGCCATGCCCGACCCACACCAGTGATCCCACCATCGAGCGCACCTGGCTGTGCAGGTACGAACGCGCCGACGTGATGATGTTGACGCTGTCGCCGTTCCTGACGACGTCGAGCTGATCGAGCGTTTTCTCCGGCGACTTCGCCTGACATTCAGTGTCGCGAAATGTCGTGAAATCGTGCTTTCCGATGAGCCGCTGTGCCGCCGTGTGCATCGCCTCCGCATCGAGCGACCGCGGCACGCGCCAGACATGGCCGACATCGATGGCGAGGTTCGCGCGCCGATTGGCGATGCGATAGATGTAATGTCGCCGGCGTGCTGAGAAGCGCGCTTCGAAGTTGTCGGGCACGATCTCGGCTTCGAGCACGCCGATCGGATGTGGGCGCAGGTGCGCGTTGAGCCCGTCACGCAATCGATTCGGTACGAAGTGCTTCGCGATGTCGCAATGGGCAACCTGCGCCAGCGCATGGACGCCGGCATCGGTGCGGCCCGCGCCGTGCACGCGGACGCAATCACCGCAAATCGCCTTCACTGCCGCCTCCAGCGCGCCCTGTACCGAGGGACCGTTGTCCTGGTACTGCCAGCCGCAGAAGGGACCTCCGTCATATTCGATGGTCAGCTTGTAGCGGGGCATCAGACGAGCCGCAGCGGCGGCGTCAGCGGCGTGCCGTTCAGAAAGGCGCCGGCCTTCATCGGAGGCTTTCCCGCGCGCTGCAATTCAAGGATGCGGATCGCGCCTTCGCCGCAGGCGACCGTCAGGCGGTCGTCGAGGAGGCTCCCCGGCGATCCCGCGCCTTCCGCCAGCTCACAACGCAGGAGCTTGACGCGGACCGGCTCGCCATCCACCGGCATCTCGCACCAGGCGCCCGGAAACGGCGACAGGCCATGAATATGGCGCAGCACGTCGCGCGCGGGTCTGTTCCAGTCGATGCGCGCCTCGGTCTTATCGATCTTGGCAGCGTAGGTGACGCCTTGTTCGCTCTGCTTCGTCAACTGCAGGCCGTCGCGCGACAGCGAGGCCATCGCACGCACCATTAGATCAGCCCCAAGCGGCGCCAGCGCGTCATGAAGATCCGACGCCGTCATCGCATCGGTGATGGTGATCCGCTCGGCCAGGGCCACCTCGCCGGTGTCGAGGCCGGCATCCATCTTCATGACCATGACGCCGCTTTCGGCATCACCGGCCATGATGGCGCGGTTGATCGGTGCAGCACCGCGCCAGCGCGGTAGCAACGATGCGTGCAGATTGTAGCAGCCATATCGCGGCGCACCGAGGATCGCCTGCGGCAGGATCATGCCATAGGCGACGACGATCGCGGCATCGGGGACGAACGATTGAAACTCAAGCAGCGCCTCCGGCGTCTTCAGCGTTTTTGGCGTCAGCACGGGGAGGCCGAGGCGCTGCGCTTCCCGCGCCACCGGGCTCGGCTGCAGCTTCATGCCACGGCCGGCGGGCCTCGCCTCGCGGCTGTATACGGCCGCGATCTCGTGGCCGTGGGCCACGAGTTGCAGCAGCGTCGGCACCGCAAATTCGGGCGTGCCCATGAAAATCAGGCGAAGCGGCATCTGATTGATTTCTGCGCGGCAAAAAACCGCTTTATCTTGCGGCGAGCTTCGCGGCCTTGGTGAATTTTTTCATCACACGGTCGCGTTTCAGTTTCGAGAGGTAATCGACAAACAGCACGCCATTGAGATGGTCGATCTCATGCTGAATGCAGGTGGCGAAAAGACCCTCGGCATCCTCCTCGTGAACCTTGCCGTCAAGATCGGTGAAGCGAATCCGCACGCGCGCCGGCCGTTCGACCTCCTCGTAATATTCGGGGATCGACAGGCAGCCTTCTTCATAGACCGACAGCTCCTCCGAAGCCGAGAGGATTTCCGGATTGATGAAAACACGCGGCCGCGGTTTCGTCTCTCCTTCTTCGTCGCGTTTGGCGAGGTCCATGGTGACGATGCGGACAGGCTGCGCGATCTGGATGCCGGCGAGCCCGATGCCCGGCGCGTCGTACATGGTCTCGAACATGTCGTCGGCAAGCTTGCGGATTTCCGGCGTGACCTTTTCGATCGGCCTTGACACGAGGCGCAACTGCTTGTCCGGCACAATGATGATTTCGCGAATGGCCATGCCGGCGATGTAATCCCCGAGTCTGTCCGGGTCAATCCGCGAGCTGCATTGACCGTCCGGCCGTCATGAGCAGGCACATTGAGCTTTCGTTAACTCCGTGTGTTCGCTCTTCGTTCGCGAACATGGCCGAATCGGCTACGATGGGCGGATGAGCGACATTCTTTTCATGCTGGGCGATGTGCCGGTGCGGACCGGCACCGTGCTGATCGCGTTTGGCGCGCTGGCGCTGGCATTGTTGCTGAGCATTGCGATCGTGATCGCGCGCTCGGGACGCCGGGGAACCGAAATGGCGACCGCGCAAGCAAGTCGCGCGGATGAACTCGAGGAGCGTCTCATCGACATGATGCGTACGCAGGCCGAGGCCACCGGCCGTGTCGATGCCATGGGCAAGGCGCTCGCAGGGCGACAGGCGGAGATGGCGAGGGCGGTCAGCGATCGGCTGGACGCGGTCACCCACCGCGTCGGCCAGTCGATGGAGCAGACCACACGCAACACCATGGACAGTCTGCGGGTGCTGCACGAACGGCTCGGAATTATCGACAACGCGCACCAGAACCTGACCGAACTGACGACGCAGGTGACGACGCTGCGCGATGTGCTCGCCAACAAGCAGTCGCGCGGCGCGTTCGGGCAGGCGCGGATGGAGGCGATCGTGCAGGACGGAATGCCGAAGGGCTCGTTCGCCTTTCAGTATACGCTGCCAAACGGTAAGCGGCCGGATTGCGTAATCTTCCTCCCCGATCAGCGCCCGCTTTGCATCGATGCGAAATTTCCGCTTGAGGCGATGACGGCGCTGCGCGACGCCCGAACCGACGACGAAAGGAAACTCGGAACTCAGCGGCTGCGCGCTGACGTTATGCGGCACGTCACCGACATCGCCGGAAAATATCTGATCCCGGGCGAGACCCAGGACACCGCGCTGATGTTCGTGCCATCGGAATCGGTCTATGCCGAGATTTACGACAGCTTCGACGATGTGATCCAGAAGGCCTATCGTGCCCGGATCGTGCTGGTATCGCCGTCACTCTTGATGCTGGCGATTCAGGTGATGCAACAGCTTCTCAAGGACGCGCGGATGCGCGATGCCGCGGATCAGGTACGGATCGAGGTCATGAACATGATGGGTGATGTCGAGCGCCTGCGCGACCGGGTCAACAGGCTCGGCAGCCATTTCGATCAGGTCAGCGAGGATGTGAGGCAGGTCCTGATCTCGGCCGGTAAGATCGGCAAACGGGCTATGAGGATCGAGGAACTCGATTTCAGCAAGGACGAGGCGGCGGCGGAGACGCCACGGATCGTCGAGCCCGTCGAACCGACGGTGTTTCCGCCGCAGTTCGCCCGCAAGATCCAGGCGGGTGAGTAAGAGGAGGGCGGAACTGGCCGAATCTGCTAGCACAGCGGCATGACCACTCCGGACGTCGCCCCAACCGTATCCGAGGCTGCCTCCCGCGCGTCTTGGCGCGAGAGCATTGCGGTCTATCTGCAACCGCGCGTCCTCATTGTCATGATGCTCGGCTTCTCGTCCGGCCTGCCGCTGGCGCTGTCGGGCTCGACTCTGCAGATTTGGATGAAAGAATCCGGCATCGATCTGCACGACATCGGTCTGTTTGTTCTCGTTGGCACGCCCTATACGCTGAAGTTTCTGTGGGCTCCGTTGGTCGATGCCCTGCATATTCCGCTGCTGACGCGGCGGTTCGGCCGCCGTCGCGGTTGGCTCGTCTTTTCGCAATTGCTTCTGATCGCGGCAATCCTGTTGCTGGCCTCGACCGATCCAGTGAAAGCGCCGTGGTTTGTCGCGCTCGGCGCGGTGCTCGTGGCGGCGACGTCGGCGACGCAGGACATCGTGGTCGACGCCTTTCGGGTCGAGAGCCTGCCGGAAAGCGAGCAGGCTGCCGGCATGGCGGGTTATGTCGCCGCCTATCGTATCGGCATGTTGGTCTCGACCGCCGGAGCTCTCTTCCTGGTCAGCGCATTCGAAGGGACAGGCCAGGTCCGCGCCTCGGCGTGGGCGTGGGGCTACATTAGCATGGCGGCGATGGTTCTGATCGGCACCGTCACGGCGCTGGCGGCCACTGAGCCCGAGCAATCCGTGCGCGCCGAACTGGCGACGCGGGCTAAGGGCGGTTTCGCGCGGGTCATGAATGCCGCGGTCGGCGCATTTTCTGAATTCCTGAGCCGCAAGGACGCTCTCGCCGCGCTCGCCTTCATCGTGCTGTTCAAGTTCACCGACGCGTTTTCCGGCACCATGACCGCACCGTTCGTCATCGATCTTGGCTTCACCCGCAACGACTACGCCGCCATCGTCAAAGGCGTCGGTCTTGCCGCGACGCTGATCGGCGGTTTTGCCGGCGGCTTCGTGGCGCGGCGCTACCCGCTGGCGGCAAGCTTATGGGTTGGCGGCATTTTGCAGGCGGTCGCCAACCTGTCGTTCTCATGGCTGGCGCTGGTCGGCGTCAATCAATGGGCGCTGGCTCTCGCTATCACAGCGGAGAATTTCACCAGCGCCATCGGCACGGTGATCTTCGTCGCCTATCTGTCGGCGATGTGCCGCAATCCGCTGCACACCGCTACCCAATATGCGCTTCTCACGGCGCTTGCCGCGGTCGGCCGAACCTATCTGTCCGCCAGCGCCGGGTTCGTCGCCGAGGCGACGGGATGGCCGCTGTTCTTTGCGATCTGCGTTGCCGCTGCCATACCAAGCCTGATCCTACTGGCCTGGCTGCAGCGGCGCGGGCACTTTGCCGCGTTGCGGGCGTAAACGGTGGCGCAGCGAACCGGTACCTACCTCGGGTCAAGCCCGAGGATAGGCTTCGCTCGAAAACGCTATTTCCAGATCATGTCCTTTGCCGCGATCAACCCGCCGCCCGCGATCAGCACGGACGCGACGGCGAGCGCCGCAGTCGGCTTCGCGAAACCCGCCAGTATCAGGAACGCGGTCGAAAGTAGCGGCGTCGCATAGGCGGCGGCGCCGAGCACGCGAATGTCGCCGCGCTTCATGCCGATATCCCAGACATAGAAGGCAAGGCCGACTGGACCGATGCCGAGCGCGGCGATCGCGAGCCACTGTGCCGCGCTGTCCGGCCACACCGTCTGTTCCATGAGCAGATGCGCAACCGCCGCGAGTGCAGCCGTCGCCAGGCAAAAGCCCGCGACCGCGTCGGTTGGAACCGAGGCCAAGCGTCGCGACAGCACCGAATACGCTGCCCAGACAAACGCCGCCATGAACGCTGCCGCAAGACCGGACATCTGGACGCGTTCGAACACAATCGAGGTACCGCCCGCAAACAGCGAAACCGTCCCGGCCAGCCCGAGGATCGCGCCGATCAGATGATGTGACGCCAGCCGCTCGCCTGGCAGCATCGAGGAGAACAGCACGATCAACAGTGGCCAGAGATAATTCAGGAGGCCCGCTTCGGCGGGTGGCGCCTGTCGCAGCGCGATGAAATACAACGCATGATAGCCGAACAGCCCTCCCACCCCCACGAGCCATACAACCGCCGGCTGTCGCAACGCGCTGACGCCTTCGGGACGGAACAGCCAGCTCGTGCAGCCGGCAAGACCACCAATTGCAAACGTCATGGCCGCGAGTTGAAACGCGGGAATGTGCCCGGTTGCGACCGTCATGACCGCGAGCAGCGACCACATCAGGATGGCGGCGAGGCCGGTGAGTGTGGCGGTCCGGGAGGTCATGATTTCTTCCTTCTCCTCTCTTGGGAGAAGGAAAGAAGCGGCATGTCCACCCTATGCACTCTTCATTACGCTTGATACTGGCCGCCGTTGATGCTCAGCGTCGATCCCGTGATGAAGCCGGCATCGTCGGCGGCGAGGAATATCACCGCGCGCGCGATCTCATCGGGCTCACCGAGGCGGGTCACCGGAATCTGCGGCAGGATGTTTTTCTCGATGACGTCCTTGGGCACGGCCTGCACCATTTCCGTGTTGATGTATCCGGGGCAGATCGCATTCACGGTGATTCCGTTCTTGGCATTCTCCAGCGCCAGCGCCTTGGTGAAACCGATGTCTCCGGCCTTCGCCGCCGAATAGTTCACCTGGCCGAACTGGCCCTTCTGGCCATTGATCGAAGAGATGTTGATGATGCGGCCGAACTTGCGCGCGCGCATTCCCTCGATCACCGGGCGCGTCATGTTGAACAGCGAGCCGAGATTGATGTTGATGACGGCGCTCCACTGCTCGAGCGTCATCTTGTGGAAGGCGCCGTCTTTGGTGATGCCGGCATTATTCACGAGCACCTCGATGGGGCCGAGGTCCGCTTCGACCTGCTTGATGCCGCCAGCACAGGCATCGAAGGAAGCGACATCCCACTTGTAAACGGGAATGCCGGTTTCCGCCTTGAATTTTTCCGCCGCCGCGTCGTTGCCGGCGTAGCTCGCCGCGACGTTGTATCCGGCCGCTTTCAGCGCTCTGCTGATCGCGCCGCCGATGCCTCGCGTTCCCCCCGTCACCAATGCCACTCTTGCCATGCGTCGTCCTCCTGGAGTTCCAGCTTTTGTTTTGACGCGCTTCTTGACGCGAACCGGTACCCACTTCGCTCGTAAACGCTACGGAAAGCCGGATTTATCCTGATCGTTGAAACAAAAGCTTTGCGGATAAAAATGCCCGGCACGAGGCCGAGCATTTGGTTGTCAGCGCGACTCAATGTCCATTTTCGCCGCCTTCATCCGCTCAGCCGCGCTCAACGCACATGGCGATCCCCATGCCGCCGCCGATGCATAACGTGGCAAGGCCCTTCTTGACGTTTCGCTTCTGCATTTCGTGCAGCAGGGTCACCAGCACGCGCGCGCCCGAGGCACCGACCGGATGGCCGATGGCGATCGCGCCGCCATTGACGTTGACCTTTGAGGTATCCCAGCCGAGGTCCTTATTGACGGCGCAGGCCTGTGCGGCGAAGGCTTCATTGGCTTCGATCAGGTCGAGGTCGCCGATCGTCCAGCCTGCTTTTTTCAGCGCGGCACGGGAGGCCGGAATCGGGCCGGTGCCCATGATCTTCGGATCGACCCCGGCATGGGCCCAGGAGACGATGCGGGCGAGGGGGGTCTTGCCCTCTTTCGCCGCCTGCGCGGCCGACATCAGGACGACGGCCGCGGCGCCGTCGTTGATTCCCGACGCGTTGGCCGCGGTCACAGTGCCGTCCTTTTCAAAAGCGGGTCGCAGTTTGGCGATGGCGTCGACCGTCACGCCAGCCTTCGGATATTCGTCCGTGTCGACCACAACATCGCCTTTGCGGCTCTTGACGGTGACGGGCACGATCTCGTCCTTGAATCGGCCCGCTTTCTGCGCGGCTTCCGCCTTGTTCTGCGAGCCGGCGGCAAATTCGTCCTGCTGCTGGCGGGTGATCTGGTACTCACGGGCGACGTTCTCGGCGGTGTTGCCCATGTGGTAGCCGTTGAACGCATCCCACAGCCCGTCCTTGATCATGGTGTCGATCAGTTCAAGGCCGCCCATCTTCACGCCGCCGCGCAGGTGCTGCGCATGCGGCGCCATGCTCATGGATTCCTGTCCGCCCGCGACGACGATATCCGAATCCCCGTTCAGGATGGCCTGATAGCCGAGCGCGACAGTGCGCAGGCCCGAACCGCAGAGCTGGTTGACGCCCCAGGCCGGGCTTTCCACCGGAACGCCAGCGGCGATCGACGCCTGACGTGCCGGATTCTGGCCCTGCGCCGCAGTCAGAATCTGGCCCATGATGACTTCGGAGACCCGTCCGGGCTCGATTCCCGCCCGCTCCAGCGCAGCCTTGATGGCGATAGCACCGAGGGCGTGGGCGGGCGTCGTGGCAAGCGCGCCGTTGAAACTTCCCACTGGAGTGCGGGCGGCGCTGACGATGACGACACCGTCTGACATGGACACCTCCTGGAGCTTAAGTGACATGCTGGGGCTTGAGTGACTTGAAATTCGATGATGACAGGCCGCACCGGCGGTCCGCGATCTACTCAGATATATATCCTGTTGACCTCACGAGAGTGTGTCAATCATGCCAATGGCTGGAAGTTGCACCCGTACATGATCGTGAGCACTTCTATGCATTGGCATTAACTGTTTTTTATAAAACGGTAGCCGAAGCGGGCTGAAAGTGCTTACTTTGCTGCAATGCGTTACGTGTTAACCCCATCGTGGATGCCGGCGGGGTTTCTTGTCCTCGGCAGGGACGTGTGGGATCTATGGCGAAATCAGAGACACCGACGACAATCAAGAAATATGCGAACCGGCGGCTCTATAATACCGGCACCAGCACCTATGTGACGCTCGAAGATCTCGCGGGGATGGTCAAGCAGGGCGAGGATTTCCTTGTCTTCGATGCAAAGACTGGAGACGACATCACCCGTTCAGTGCTGGCGCAGATCATTTTCGAACAGGAAAACAAAACGGGGCAGAACCTGCTCCCGACCACCTTCCTGCGGCAGCTGATCCGTTTCTACGGAGATAGCATGCAGATGGTGGTGCCGAAGTATCTCGAACGATCGATCGACATGCTGACCCGCGAGCAGGAGAAGTTTCGCAAGCAGATGACAAGCAGCTTCAGCGGCACTCCGTTCGCGCCGCTTGAGGAGCATGTCCGCCGCAACATGGAGCTTTTCGAGCGCACGTTCTCGATGTTCAAGCCATTCGTGCCGCCGCGCAATGGGACCGCCGCGCCCGAGCCGGAGAAAACGCCCGATACTCCCGATCCCGGCGACAATATCGAAGATCTTCGCCAGCAGATGAGGGAGATGCAGGACCGCCTGGAACGGATGTCGAAAGAGCCGAAGAAGGAGTAGGTGTTCGGGTCTGCGATCATGATCGAACAGATGACGCTGAGGTCGCCGACCGGGAATCCAAGGGGATTTCGGCTCATGCAGAACAGCAGCGCGGTCTCCATGCTCGTACCTGCATCCTGTGCGCCCTCTGTCCCGGCGGAGCCGAACTCCGCGGCCATTGCCTGACACCCCTCACGGCCTGCAATTGACGACCGGGGCGCCTGCCCGTCCCAGTCCATCAAGTGTCAGATTGGTATTTCCTCGCGTTGAACCTTTTCTTGAGATGGATGACTCTCACAAAGGGGTCACGCGTCGGTGTGCCGTGCGCGACAATCGTCGCCAGGCTGTCGTTTGAAGCCATTGTCGCCGGGAAAGCCGCAGCGAACGAATCCGCAAGGTAGCTCCATTTGGTTCCAGCCGAGACCCAGAACGGCATAGCCGAAGAGCAGCAAGAGGGCCGCTCGGGCATCGTCGGCCTGGTTCGCGCTATTCCGATCCGCTGGCGCATTTTCTCAATCACGGCTTTGAATTCTGCGGCCGTGCTGGTTCTTGCGCTGTTGATATGGAGCGGTGCCAAGACCCTGGGGTCGGCATGGGACGACGTGCGTCAGGTCAGGAACTCCGATAAGATCCTTGCGGTTCTCGAGAGCGAGACCGGTCGACTGCAAAACCTGATCCATCGCTACGTCAATCAGCCCGGTCCCGATCTGTTTGCGGAAATCCTGCTGTTGCGCGAGGCCATCCTCGGCACCTTGAGAGCGCGCGCTTCGACTGACCCGATATTGCTGGGTACGGTCGACGAACTGGAACGCGCCACCGAACGCTTTCTCAGCGGTTTCAGGGAATTGCGCGCATTACAGACGACGATTGCCAAGACCTATGAGAACCAAATCCTGACGCCTACCAAGGACATGGCCGGCCTCTATTCGATCATCGAGGGTGCGACCAGTCGCCGCGACGCGCGGATATGGCCGACACTTGGCAAATCACGCGAGGCATTCACGGCGATGCTGGTGGACGCCAACGCCTACTACCTCGCACCCGCGTCAACCAGTGCGGACGAAGTCCGAAAGAATATCGATGCGGTCGCGCGCACGATCCCGGCGATGATCGATTTTGCCGAGAACGATCTCCAGCACGACGCATTACAGCGGCTCAAAACACGAACATCTGCGCTGCATGATGGGATCGCGAGCCTGTCCGATCTGCTCACCAAGCGAACTGATCTTTCGCGCAACTCCATCGACGCCAGCCAGGCTGAGACCATCGCTGCGATCGACGGCTTGTCTGTCAAGATGCGTCGGCGGGAGCAGAATGCGCAGTTGACGTTTGACCGCACTCTCACAAGCATCTCCCGCAAGATGCTGTCGATCGCCGCGATCTTTCTCGCCATCATAGTGATTGCCGGCGTTGTCATCGCGCTCAGCATCCGTCTGCCCCTGCGGCAGCTCATGACGTCGATGCGCGCGATCATGTCCGGCGACTACGGTCGCAGAGTCGCCGGCACCGACGCGCGGGATGAAATCGGCACTATGGCGCGCGCGGTCGAGATGTTCCGCAAGAACGCCATCGCCAAGCGCGCGGCGGAGGACGAATTGCGGGCATCGACGCAGAGGGCCGAAAATGCTTTGCTAGAATTGAACGCGGTGCAGCGCAATCTGATCGACGCTGAGCGGCTTGCAGTGCTCGGGGGGCTGGTCGCGGGCGTCGCGCACGAGGTGAACAATCCGATCGGCATCAGCCTCACTGTTGCTTCGAGTTTCGCTTGGCGCGCCGACACATTCGACGCCGAATTGAGATCCAAGACGCCACTGAAGCGTTCGCAGCTTGAGGAATTCGTGAGCACCTGTCGCGATGCAGCTCGTCAGCTGGTTGCAAATCTGCACCGGGCCGGCGAACTGATCCAGTCCTTCAAGCAGGTTGCCGTCGATCGATCTCACGCTGAGCGCCGCCAGTTCAGCTTGAGTGAATCCACCGGCCAGATCGTCGCCAGCCTCCGTCCGGTTCTGAAGCGATCTCCGATAAACATCGCTGTCGATGTCCCGGAGGGTCTGATTATAGATGGGTTTCCCGGCTCATACGGGCAGATTTTGACTAATCTTTTTCTCAACGCTGCCAATCACGCGTTCCCCAATGGGCGATCGGGTACGATTTCCATCGCGGCGAGCCTGCGCGCCAATGATGACATCGAGATCATTTTTTCCGACAATGGTATCGGGATGACACCGGACGTCCAGCGGCAGGCGTTCGATCCCTTCTTTACCACACGCCGCAACGAGGGTGGCACCGGCCTTGGGCTTCACATTGTCTACAATCTTGTCATACAGCAGCTCGGCGGTCAGATGACGGTGAAATCAGAGCTGGGACAAGGAACGACTTTTCGCATTATCATGCCGCGATCCGGCGCCGGCGCTGGCACGGAAACAGACAGCGGGACAGTACAATGGCCTACCAGGATGATCTCCTCGACCTGATCGACGATTCTGGAGCTGATCGCCCCGGGGCGTCGACGGTTCGCCAGTGGAAGGTCGCCGTGATCGACGACGATCGGGCGGTGCATGAAGGCACGCGCTTTGCGCTGAGCGATTACAGTCTCAACGGACAGACGCTGGAGATTCTGTCGGCCTATTCGGCTGCCGAGGGACGTGAGCTAATGCGCGCGCACCCTGACATCGCCGCGGTGCTCCTCGATGTGATCATGGAGACCGACGAAGCCGGCCTCGATCTCGTCGAATTCATCCGTAACGAGCTGCGGAACGAAACCGTGCGCATCATCCTGCGCACCGGGCAACCGGGACAAGCGCCGGAGCGCAGCGTTATTGTCGACTACGACATCAACGATTACAAGGCCAAAACGGAACTCACCGCCGACAAACTGTTCACCTCCTTGACCGCGGCGCTGCGCAGCAATCAGCAGCTCGAACGGATGGTGCAGACCCGTCGCGGCCTCGAGATCATCATCGATGCGGCTTCCACGCTCTACGATTTTAAGTCGATGCAGCGGTTGGCCGAAGGCGTCCTGACGCAGATCGCGTCGCTTTTGAACATCGACTGTGCGGGCATTCTGGTGTTGCGCGACGGCGGCGCGGTCGATGATGACTTTGCGGTTCTTGCGGGGTCCGGCTGTTACAGCTGCTTCAGCGGGGTCGACGGCCAGGCATCGCTCGATTCCGATCTCAAGCAGACGGTCGAGGACGCCTTCAGGCGGCGTAAGCACGAATTCGTCGATCACCGTTCGGTCCTCTATATCCGCACCGGCAGTGGACGCGAAGTCGTGGTGTTGTTACAGGCCGAGCGCGATCTATCGGATACTGATCGGTCCCTCGTGGAGATCTTCGGCAGCCGGCTGTCGATCGCATTCGACAACGTGATCCTCTATGAGCAATTGCAGGACGCCAACGCGCAGCTCGAAGACCGCGTGGCGCAGCGCACGCGCGCGTTGATGCAAGCCAATCGCAGGCTTTCCGCGCAATGGCTGCGGTTGCAGCGGGCCAACGGGTTCAAGAATGAGATTCTGGGAACGGTGGCGCACGACCTGAAGAATCCTCTCGGGGTCATCCTGGGGCGGACCGAAATGCTCGCCGAACTTGTCAGCGCAGGCTCGTACGGTGACACCGTCACCGTGCAGGTCGATCACATTCGCGACGCCACCAAGCGCCTGATTACGATGGTCGATCACCTGATTTCAGACGCCATGGCCGATGCTTTCGATATCACTATAAAGCGCGAGCCGGTCGATATCGCGGCGCTGGTCGCCGAGGTCTCCGAGGCCAATCAGCTATCAGCGGTTAACAAGCAGCAAACCATCGCCGTGTCGGCGCCTACCGGACACGTCACGATCTGCGACCAGGACCGGATGCGCGAGGCGATCGACAATCTTGTCAGCAACGCCATCAAGTACAGCCCGGTGGGAGGCAGGATCACGCTTCTGGTCGGCCAGGATGCGGACCACACAATCATCCGCGTCACGGACGAGGGCGCCGGCCTGTCGCCCGAGGATTTAGGGTCTGGACTCATAACCAGTAACTGACAGCCGCTGCGATGCAGACGGCTGCGAGAAAATTGATTGCGAGACGGTCGTATCTGGTGGCGATGCGACG
>NZ_MWPQ01000004.1 GCF_002028545.1 Nitrobacter vulgaris | reverse complement strand
CGCCGCATCGCCACCAGATATGATCGTCTCGCAATCAATTTCCTCGCAGCCGTCTGCATCGCTGCGCTGGTCAGTTACTGGTTATGAGTCCGGACCCTAGTGTCAAACGCCGCCGTCCGAAGTCCGACTGAATTAAAGTCGGAAACCGTGTCGAATCCGCCAAAGCATAAGCCCGAGCACCGTCCTTGATTGCTACCAAGAACCCAGGCAGAGCCTCCGCTGCATATTGCGACGATACCTGTGCGTCATGGAGACGCTGCGCTATGGCTTGTTGAGAAGCCGTGTCGTTAGAATACGTATCACGGACATAAGTTTCTGTTGGTTCGTCGCGGAAAATCGCGCCGTGCGTGGGAACGATCTCGAGCATCGGAGCCAGATCAGAAGCCGCGCTCATCACTTGCGATATCGACCACCCTAAGGCGGTTGCCAGTTCGTCCAAAGGCATGGGCGGCGGCAATAAAGAAATAGCGGAGAAAAACTCCCGAACATCCGAATCTAGCCACCCAGCGATTCGAAGATCGGAGAAGATCTTGTTGCACTTCTCCGAGATGAGTTGATCAACGGTGATTTCGGTTTTGTCTGGATTTCCCGCTACGTTCGTAGCCCAAGTATCAACCAAATAAGCCAACACCCGCGCGTTGCCGCTAGATCGTGAAAACGCGGTCGCAAATTCAGCGCTCGTGATATTTTCGCGGCGGGAAGCCAGATATAATTCTGCTTCTTTCTGCGTAAACGGACGAAGCGGAAACGGTACAACTGTTGATCGATCGACAACGCGAGCCATTCGATGTGTGCGGGCCGTCAGAACAAGCTTTACTCCCTCGACGCTGTTTTCGCTGAGTGACGCCAGAAGAAGCCTTGGAAATGAATCGTCCTTACGGTCGTCAGCTTCGATTTGCGCATTGTCTGCCGCATCGATGATTATCATTACGCCCTTTCGCTTCGATTGGACTTTCAGCGTCTCAACGGCCTGAGTAAGGCGGCGGCGTAGTGCATTTATCAACGCAACGGATTCTGCGTCGCCAGGAAGCAACGGGTCGCACAGCCCTCTTGAAGCCAACTCATTGGCGATCTGTACGTATCCTACTCGCGGCAGATGCCGCTCTTGGTCCTGCGATCGATAAGCACCTCCGCCGAAGCAATCGAATACAATGACCTCGTACGCTTCAGATTGCGCGGCAGCGAGGCTGCCAATAAAGACTGTTTTACCAACACCGCCGTCGGCATGAATGAAGACTGGTTCGCTTGTCGTTGCGATCAAATGGCTCGCATCGTTCAATTGTTCGCGTGGGACAATGTCGCCCACATCAATGAAGCGAGTATCTGCCGGAAACAGATCTTCCTCTTCACAGCTCAAGGCGACGAGCACGTCTTCTCGTTTGATGAGGTTGTTGTTCTTGTTCTTCAGACCGGCCTTTTCGCGAACAACTTCGACCAGCTCAAAGAGTCGAGACTTGCTGCGCAGCTCATTTCCGGCTGACCAATCAGCCATGGCGCGTCTCAAGTTACTATTTAAAACTGGAAGCGTTTCCTCGGATGCGTGAAATTCGCAGCGGCTGAATAGCCGTTGTGCATCTACATTCTTCTTTGTGCAGAGGCCTTTCAGATAGTCATGTTGAGTTAGGGCTTCGCCTCCGGCAGGCGCTATACCCGATTTCAGGCCGCTAATCGCTGTCCATAGATCCGGCGAGAACTCCGCATTAGTGACAAACGCAAAGGTCAGTTTCTTGTCGATATCAGCCGACGGTATTGTCTTTTCATAGCCAACAATTGTGTCGGCAAACTTTTCGATTGTCTTACGAAGATACGACGCTGTCACTGCACCGGCTATTGTTCTGTATTTAAATTGCGCCGTCTGAACAGCTTCCGACGTGGCAAAGTTGTCGCCATCTCCGTAATAGAGAACGAGATCGGCCACGTCTTCGGCTTCCGCGCCGGGATCGGCTGTTTCGGTGTTCGAAAGTCCTTCAATGGCGATCGCTTTCAAGCGATCACTGGGGAAGACCAATTGCATCGCTCGCCGCGCTGCCCAGCGCTCATGGAACGTGTGTCCCGCGCGGGAGGCGCTCACGATACTTACGGTTGGACTTTTCGGAGCCTTTTTTGCCATGGTGAGAGCATAAAGAGTTTTGGAACGATCCCGAGCGCAAGTCCGGGGCCTTGCCCATCATCGTTCGCCCGAGCGCAATAAGCTGTTACACCATTATCCGACCGTAGGAGAATACGTGTCTACTCCTGCTTACCTCACCGTTGCTGAAGTCGTCGAACGCTACCGCGGCAAATAACCCCACTAGCACACTGCAACCAAGACGGCGATGCTGACTCCGACGGAGCTGGAGCACATTGATCTTTGGCATCACGCGTCCTCCAACCTGCGGAGACGAGCCTTGACCCCATTGCTGATGCTATCGGTGACTTCAGCGGGAAATGCTTTCGGGAGCGACGCGATGACCTGTTCGACTGCTGCTGACGCCTGTGTGCGCAGGTCACCGAAAATCGCGGTCACGAGTCCCGCGCCAATCCCTGCCTTGGCTGCGGTCTGGATAAAATGGCGGGGCATAACGCTGTCCACGACATAGTGGCGGCTTTCACCGACCGCCATGGCCAACTTCATCTTGTTACGCTTGATCTGGCCCGCGTCGAGACTGGGCTGCGCCGAGATCACATCGTAGAGCGGAGTCATGCGGAAGCGGCCGCCGGGAGAGAGAAAAACGCTGAAATTCTTGGCATGACCATCTGTGGCACCGAGCAGCCAGAAGGCCATCACGGCCTTCAGAAACGTCGCTTGATCCGCCTGCGGTTGATCGCTCCCCTTCAGCAGATTGAGGATAGCCGGAATGCCGGGGCCGCCATCGGATTCGTATTTCAAGGATGGCGGCACGGACAAGGCCTGGCAGCAATCCTCTTGCGGCAAACGCAGGAGACGGTTGTCGCTGGTCCAACGGCGATCGAACCGCTCGACCACGAGCACGCGGTTACCCTCAAACTCCTCAATCGCGACGGCGGCGCTCGGAAGTCCAAGAGCAGCCGCCAGCTTAAGGCAGAAGAACTCGTTTTCAACGCTGTAGGATAGATCGATGCCATTCGGCAGTCGGCCAATCTGCGGTTTGAGGATGTGCGTCGTGGCCGTAGTCGCCAGCGGCTTGTACCAACGCCCGTTCCAGAACAGCAGTGCGGTCTTTTCCTGGGCGCCGGCGATCGATATCCGAAAGTCCTCATCCTCGCCAAGTCCAAGGGGAGCGGATGCAAGGTCACCGAGAAGCCGGGCGATTCCCTTGTCGTCGATAGGTTTGCCGCCGACAGCGCCGGCGACGCCGGGTTCGATGCCGTCCGGCAGGAATTGCAATGCGCCGACGCAGTCCCGTCCGACAGCAGCGAGTAGGTCGTAAGCGTCTATGCCCTGAGCGTGAACTCGCTCCGCCATGCGGCGGCGGATGGGCATGCTATCCGGCAGGAGATTGTCGAAGACGGCGATGACAGGCGCACCGATATAGCGGTCCTCACGCAGAGGCAGAGATAGCGACACGGGCAGCGCATGCTCCCACGCAAGCCAGGACAGATCGTACTGAAAGTCGATTGCACCGCTGGATTGCCTGTTCAGCCGCCCGACGAGGCGGCCATTCAGGAAGACATTAAGCGGGATGTGCCGACGCGGGCGGGCCATCAGAAGATGTCCTCGATCTCGGCCGGCTTTGCCTTCGTCCTGGGACGGATAACAAACTCGAGGTCAAGCGCCGCGAGAATGTCGCAAAGCGTCCCGAGCTGGGTCCCGAGGGCGCCACTCTCGACGGCTGAGATGGTTGCCTGCCGTAGCTTTGTCTTGTCCCCGACGCCAGTCTGGTTCAGGCCGAGCTTGCGGCGCTGCCGGCGGATGGCATCTCCGATTTGCTTAGGCGTTCGGGCGATCTGGTCCACGGCGCACCTCTCTGAGCACGCTGTATACGCTCTAGAGGATAAATGTCAATATACGCTTCAGAGAATAAATACCTATATACGTCATAACGTATAACGCAGATAAATACCTCTTAGCGTATAATTCAGCACGCTCGCACTGGTCCGCGGGTTCTCAATTGAATATTCAGCGCGGCTTAATCACCTCTACCTGCCCCGGACCGGAGCACGGTATCGCGCGGGAGAATGATCCTCGCCAGCGAAGAGCGCGATCAGTCGGAAGCGGTCCAACTCCAGCCTTTAACGGCCATTGCTTCACCGATCCATGGCGCCACCACGCCCGGAGGTCCACTGCAATACCACAAGATGTAGTCACCCTCTTCACGTACCCAGGCGACAAGTGTGGCCGCTTCTCGAAAAGAGTAGGAAACAACGGCCCCATTCGATGCATGCCATCGAACGTTGGCCAACGCCGACCAGAGATCGACGCCACATGCACCATCGGCTCTCACCAGCTCTCCAATCGCGCGATCAATGGCGGCTTCAAATTCCTTGATCGGTCGCTTGGAGCGCTGGCTTGGAACGCCTGCAAAATCGCTTTTATCGAAGAACGGGAACATCCGCCTCCATGGTTCTCGTCTCTTTAGCTCCGCTGAAGAGGGGATGAAACAATTAAATTGAAGCGTGAGCAGCTGCACTCGACACTTCGCCAGCGGACAGTTCTTTCCAGTGAAATCGTAAAACCACCTGGTCGCAGGCCGTTCCGGCCCACGAAACAAAGGAGTTATCGATATGCAGCCACCCGTCATTCCGCCGCGTTATCTTCGTACCCGCGAGGCCGCAATGTTCCTCGGACTGTCGCCGCGAACACTAGAGAAGCATCGGACCTATGGAACAGGCCCGATCTACCGCAAGCTCGGCGGTCGGGTAGTGTATGCGCTCGCCGACCTGCAACAATGGGCGGATTCGGGGACAGTGAGTTCAACGTCCGATCCGAATAGCAAAACGGTCCGACCGGCTGCGCCACAGCATCAGGCAGCTCGCCGAAAGGCCTAAGCTCCGATCGGGCTCGCGGTCACTCCGTCGAGAAGCAGCCGCGAGCCTCGAGTCCGATGTCGGACTCCCCGATAACCGGCGTGATCACGGAATTGTCCAGCGCCAAGCGCAGCGAGGTCAATCCTGCTCATCCGCCTCATACACATTTGTGCAGCAGGCCGTTGCACAACTACTGGAGCTATGGAGAAATTGTGTCTGTTCCTGCCTATTTGACCCTAGAAGAGGTCGTCGAGCGTTATCGCAACCAGGTTAGCGAGGGTACGCTACGCAACTGGCGATCGAAGAGAATCGGTCCGTCATTCGTCAAAATTGGCAAAGCGATCCTATACCCGATCGAGGAGTTGGAGCGATGGGATCGTTCAAACCTGATTTCCTGTAAGCGCATATCAACTGCGTCCTTAGGCGCCAACGACACCGAGGGAGCGGTGGACTGAATGGACAGGGCTGGCCTTCGATTGACGATGGATGCGGTTTGCCATCGTCAATCAAGGTCAGCTCCTGTTCTGATCCGTGCTCGCCTAAAATGGGATAGACCGATGTGGAGTTCGTGCAGCAGCATGCGAATGCGGGCACTTGAGGGGTTGTCCGGGTTACACCGGGATTGTCCCGAATTGGCGCGAGTTACAGACACCAGATACCGGCACCACCTCATTTGCGCCGTTATATATCCTATTGAAATATAACAATTTTCTAAATTTCACAGGTTGGTCCATAATCATCCCTCCGGGGATCCGACGCCATCGCAAGCCGACATCCAAATGACCAAATCGATTATCGACATTTCGTCACCGCTCGGGATCTCCGTGCATGACCACATCATTGTCGGCAAGAACGGCCACGCCAGTCTGAAAGGGTTGCGGCTGATCTAGCGAAGAACGCCAAGCCGTGCGTGCACCGTGGGGTGCATCACAGCGACCGGACGGACCACCCATCCGAACGGTAGCCAGGGCTACTGCCGCATGAGAATCAGCGGATCGGTGCTATCGGGAACCAGCCGCCACTGTGCGTTGTCGTCGGCCTGGAAGTGCCAGGTCTCGCCGCTCGCCGACATCAGAAGGATTTCACCGCGCTCGAGACGCCAGACCTCTGGCTTGAGGTTCGCGATCGCCTCATCGCATTTGGGTTTAAGGAATGCCTGGAAATTATCCGGTGGGACTTCGGTGTTCGTCAGCGTGATGCCGCAGATCGGCTTACCGTTGCCGCGGACGAACGTCCAGTCGCCAATCATCTGGTCCATCGATCTGGCGAGCGAACGGGCCTCGGCGAGATTTTGCAGGATGTAAATGCCTTCATTCTCCCGCCGGCCTTCGAGAATTCCGCTCTCGACTTCGGTGAAATCGACCACCGGCTCTCCGGTCGCGGTCTGCAAGCGCACGATATCGAGGCCCGCGACAGTCCAGGCCGCAATGTCCTTCGTAAACGGTAGCGACGCCGCACAGCCCGGCTCAAGATCGACCTTGAAACCCTGCGGCGACGTCTCGCCCCTGAGCGTCACCACGCAGGTTTTGCTGCGTTCGGTCGTGGACAACTCCCACTGCCCGATCATGTTTTTTTTCAAGGCGGATGCATCCTGCGCCGATGCGGCCGGTCCGTAGGCCATCAACATCGCCACAACGACAAGAACAGGTCTCCGCTTCCGCCACATTGGCGTGCTGCCGCCATCGATCTTGTCCAGGGAGACAGGCGCGGCCATCAGTTTTCCCTCCCGAGCGCGCTTTCGTGCCAGCGCCGCAACATCAGATGCGACACTGTCGCAAGGAACATATAAATGACAATGCCAGCCACAGAGAGCAACAATAACGCCGCGAACATGCGCGGAATGTTGAGCCGGTAGCCGGACTCCGCAATTCTGTAGGCCAGACCCGACCCGGCGCCGGCCGAACCCGCCGCGATTTCCGCAACCACCGCGCCGATCAACGACAAGCCGCCGGCAATACGTAAACCGCCGAGAATGTACGGCAGAGCCGCCGGCAGTTTGAGATAACGCAGCGTCTGCAGCCGCGATGCCCCGTAGAGTTGAAACAGGCCGACGAGACTGCGGTCGACCGAGTTCAGGCCGAGCGTGGTGTTTGACAGCACCGGAAAGAACGCGACGATCCAGGCACAAACGACGACCGCGGTCTGCTGCGGCAGGTAGATCAAAAGGAGCGGCGCAATCGCGATCACCGGCGTGACCTGCAGGACGATCGCATAGGGCAGGAAGGCCTGTTCCAGCCATTTCGATTGGTTGAACAGCAGCGCCAGCACGATCCCGCCTGCGGCGGCGGCGGCAAAGCCCTCCACCGTGGTCAGTAAGGTTGTCAGCAGCGAGTGCCACAGGACCGGCCAGTCTTCCACCAGCGTCGCCGCCACCAGCACTGGGCCAGGCAGCACATAGGGCGGAATCTCATAGGTATCCACGATCCAATGCCATACCAGGACGCCAGCCCCCAACACGATCACCGGCAACAGCACGCGTGCCACCGGCGTCCCCCGAGCGCTCTGTGATGGCTCATTGTCGGCCGGCGCCGATGGGTTGGATGCCGTCATCGGCGACGCGCTCCCTTGCCCATGGCCAGTGACAACGCAGCCGACACCTCACGGCAATACGCTCCGTATTCCGCCGAAGTTCTGAAGTTCTCGTCCCTCGGCTCGGGCGTGTCGATGCAGTACTCGGCGCTGATGCGGCCGGGACGCGGCGTCATCACCACGACGCGGCGCGCGAGATAGACCGACTCAAACACCGAATGCGTGACGAAGATGACGGTCTTGCGCAAATCGCGCCACAGCGCGAGCAGATCGTTGTTGAGGCGGAAGCGGGTGATCTCGTCGAGCGCCGCGAAAGGTTCGTCCATCAACAGAACGTCCGGGTCAGTGACGAGGGCGCGGGCGAGTGATGCCCGCATCCTCATGCCGCCGGACAGTTCGCGCGGATAGGCGGCGGCGAACTCTGCAAGGCCCACCCGCGCCAGAGCAGCCTCGACGCAGCCGCCGATGTCGGCACGCGGACGGTGCGTCAGTTTCAGCGGCAGCGCCACGTTGTCGCGAACGCTGGCCCATGGCATGAGCGTCGGCTCCTGAAATACGAAGCCGATGGAGCGCCTGCCGCCGGCAACGCAAACCGTGCCGGAGGTTGGATCGCTCAATCCGGCGATGATCCGCAGCGCGGTCGATTTCCCACAGCCGGACGGCCCGAGCAGCGATACGAAATCGCCGCTGCGCACATTGAAATCGACAGGCCCCAGCGCCGCGACGCCGCGGTCATAGCGTTTCGTGACGCCCTTCAGGCTCACCGCGTCTCCCGCGCGCGGGCCTGTGCCGGCTGCGGACAACGCTGTTGCGTGCTCGATCATCGGCGACGGGTGCTATTTCTCGGGCTGCAAGTTTTTAGGCCGCAGATCGAGGCCGACGCCTTTGTTGACGAACTGCAGCGTGTAGGCCTTGCGGAAATCGATGTCCCGGCGTACCACGCCGGCCCGCACCATCATGTCGAAGAAGCTCGCATAGCGCGCGTCGTTCATGGCGCCGATGCCATCGCGCCGGGAGTCGCCCGAATCGACGATTCCATACTCCTTCATTCTCGCCACGGAATACGCCAAGAGGTCGTCGGTCATTTCTGGATTGAGCTTCTTGATCGTGGCATTGCCTGCGGCGTTGTCGCCGTAGAGGTAGGTATACCAGCCGACGATCGAGGCGTCGACGAAGCGCTGCACCAGATCCTGTTTGTTCTCCACCAGATCGCGGCGGGTTTCGATCAACGTCGAATATGGGTTGAATCCGGCGTCGGCGAGCAGAATCACGGTCGGCTTGAAGCCAGCCCGCTTCTCCACCGCATATGGCTCTGAGGTGACGTAGCCCTGCATCGCGCTTCGTTTATCGGCGAGAAAGGGCTGAGCGTTGAAGGTATAAGGTTTGACCTTCTCCGCACTGAATCCATGTTCTGATTTGAGCCACTGAAAATAGCTGGCGATGCCTTCCTTTGACACAAACAAGGTGAGTGGCTTCAGATCGTCGATTTTTGTCACCTTCGATTCCGGGTGCGCGAGAAAGACCTGCGGATCTTTCTGGAACATCGCAGCGACCGCCACGACGGGCACGTTATTGGCAACCGCATCGAACGACTGCATGGTGTTCGCGGTCATGAAGAAGTCGAGCTTGCCGGCAATCAGGAGAACCCGGTTGTTCACATTAGGGCCACCCGGAACGATGGTCACGTCCAGACCGAATTTTTTGTAGGTGCCATCGGCCAGGGCTTGAAAGAAACCGCCGTGCTCGCCCTCGGCGACCCAGTTCGTGCCAAAGGAAACTTTGTCCAGCGCCGGTTCAGCCTTGGCCGATGGCATGATGCCAAGCGCAAGCACGATTGCGGCGGTTAGCGTTCGCAGCGAAACGGCAAGGCTCATCCTTCGGCTCCTCGATCTTTATGGCCCATGACAGGAATCGACCGGCACCGGCGCGCCCGCTGGTCGGCCCACGGTCTTGATCGGACACATCAACTTAGAGCCTTTCGGTTTCTGAAGAAACAGAAGCAGGCTTTATGGTTTGGATTTGAACGCGTGTTTTCACGCGAAACGGTGTCCACGTTGCTCGAAACGCTATAATCTGCGTTCCCGTTCAATGAAACGCTGCGCGAGATGATCCGGACGCCCCCCTTCGACTGGTTGACCATCCATTGGCCCGGCGTTGCACCCGAGAACGCCGCAAACTGGATCGCGGTGCTGCCCCTGGCCGCAACCGAGCAGCACGGGCCACATCTGCCGCTTACGACCGACGTGCTGATCGCAGACGCCTATATTGCAAAGGTCCGCGAATTGCTGCCACAGGATACACCCGCGACCTTTCTGCCAGTGCAGCCCGTCGGCATTTCTACTGAGCACATGGATTTTCCGGGCACCCAGACGCTGACCGGCGAGGCAGCGCTCAGGGCCTGGACCACGCTCGGCGAGGAGGCGGCGCGGCGCGGAATCAGAAAGATCGTGATGGTGTCCAGTCATGGCGGCAACAGCGCCGCGATGACGATGGTGGCGCAGGACTTGCGCGCGCGACATCGTATGCTCGCGGTCACCACCGCATGGTCACGCTTCGGCGTACCGGATGGCCTGTTTGATGCGGAGGAGTTGCGCCACGGCATTCACGGCGGCGCGGTCGAAACCTCGATCATGCTGGCGCGCTATCCCGCCGAGGTCCGTCGCGACAGCATCGCCGACTTCCGCCCCGCGAGCATCGCGATTGAGAAGACCTATCGCTGGCTCGGCACGCAGCGGCCCGCGCCGTTTGCCTGGCAGACGCAGGACCTTCACCCGAGTGGCGCGGTGGGTGATGCGACGCAGGCCTCCGCGAAGAAAGGCGAGCGGCTGCTCGAACATGGCGCACGCGCTTTCTGCGAATTGCTGGCCGACATGGCGAGGTTCGATCCGGCACAGCTCAAAGCTGGCCCGCGCGATCCGACGTGACTTGCTCACGCCTATAATAACCTCGGCCTGGCCTTCACGTCATCGCAGTGCCTCCTAGAGGGCTGGGTCGCACCGGTGTCATCAGGAGATGGGATGTATCGTCATGCTTTGTTGCATATTTGCTATTGCAAATTAGTTGCAATAATAACCGGGAATAATTTTAACTGGACCTGGTCCGCAGACGGATCGAAGGCAGAATGGCGGTATCAAATTGGTCGCGGATCGGCCATCGCCTTGCCACCCGAGGAGACCTGTGGCGCATTACGGTCGAAATGGGGCGCGGTCGAATGGGGCGACAATGACCACCACGGTGCCTTACCGGTCTGAGCAAACGGTCCAATGAATGCAGTCCGGCCGGTCCTGCTACGGCTTATGCTGGCCGGCGTGGTGCTGGGCACGCTGATCGGCACGGCCGGTGCCGCCGATGTCGGTGTATCCCGCCAACCGGCCAAAGCCATGGCCCAGCCGCTTGTCGACTGGACCGGTCTCTATTTTGGCGCCCATGCTGGATTCGGCGGCGGCCGATCGGCCGCCGCAATCTCGGACCCCGCACGGGTCACTGGCCGCAACGATTTCGGCGGGCTGATCGGCGGCGTTCAGGGCGGCTACAACCTCTGGCTCCCCTCGGGACTACTGCTCGGCACCGAAGCCGACATCTCATTTCCGAGCTACATCGAATCAAATTCGATTGTCTCAAAGCTCGCGACAGCGCGCTCCGACGTCACGCACCAGTGGGACTTCATCGGATCGGCACGCGGCCGGATCGGCTACGCCACGGGTCCGTGGCTTGCCTATACCACCGGCGGCTTTGCCTTTGCCGGTGAGCGTTATCTGAACGATCTGCCGTCGGGCGATCGGGAGAAAACACTGGGCGCCCGTTATGGCTGGACCGCTGGCGCGGGGCTTGAATACGCTTTCGCGCCGCACTGGAGCGCAAGGCTTGAATATCTTTACTACCGATTCGACGGAACAAGCGTTCAGTTTCCGTCGGCTGCGCAATACACCGCGACCATGGATTTTCAGTCGGTCCGCGTCGGCCTAAACCGCAAGCTCGATCTAAACCCGGCCAGCGCCAACCTTTCGGCGGCCTCACTCACCGATCCCGAATCGGATCGCTGGGAAATTCACGGCCAGACCACTTACCTCGGCCAAGGTTATCCATCTTTCGCCGCGCCCTACAGCGGCAGCAACAGCCTGACGCCTGCCTCCCAATATAAGGCGACCTGGAGCAACAGCCTGTTTCTGAACGCGCGGCTATGGGACGGCGGCGAAGTCTATTATAACCCCGAGCTGCTTCAGGGTTTTGGCTTCAACGACACTGTTGGCATAGCGGGTTTTACAAACGGCGAGGCGCAAAGGTCCAACTTTCCTTATCCGCACTACAACACCACTCGGCTGTTCGCACGCCAGACCTTCGGCCTCGGTGGCGAGCAGGAAGAGCTGGACAACGGACCAACCCAATTGTCGGACAAGGCCGATATCTCGCGGCTGACGCTGCAAGCCGGCAAGTTCGCTGTTCTCGACGTGTTCGACGGCAACGACTTCGCCAAGGACACCCGCAAGGACTTCATGAACTGGGCGCTGTGGGCGCCGGGCGCCTTCGACTACTCCGCAGACAAGGTTGGCCTGAGCTACGGCGCCACCGCCGAACTCAATCAGAAACAATGGGCGCTCCGCGGCGGCTATTTTCTGATGGTTTCTGAATCGAACTCCAACAGCTTCGATTCAAACCTGTTTCAGCGCGGCGAGTATCTGCTGGAACTGGAGACGCGCTATTCGCTGCTGGGCCAGCCGGGCAAGCTCCGCGCCATCGGCTGGCTCAACAGCGCCTATATGGGCAGCTATCGTGACACGCTGAACAACCCCGCGTTCAATCTCAATATCGCGCTGACTCGTACCGGGCGTATCAAGTACGGGTACGTCTTCAGCGTCGAGCAGGTCGTCACTGACGACGTCGGGCTATTCGGACGCTGGAGCTGGAATGACGGCAAGACCGAGATCATGGCGTTCACCGACATCGACGCCAGCCTCTCGCTGGGAACCTCGATCAAGGGCACACGATGGGGCCGGCCGGACGACGTGATCGGCATCGGCGGCGCGATCAACGGTCTGTCACGGGATCATCGCGACTTCCTCGCAGCCGGCGGCCTTGGCATTCTCATCGGCGACGGCCAGCTCAATTACAGCCGCGAGCGCATATTGGAAACGTACTATGCCTATGCGCTGAACAAATGGTTCACGCTGACCGCCGACTATCAGCTTGTTACGAACCCCGCCTACAACGCCGACCGCGGCCCCGTGCATGTATTCTCCGGGCGGCTGCACGGCGAGTTTTGAAAATAGTTTCTTTCGGGAGCTATCGGGTTTTTCACCTTACGACCCTTGCTTCGCTCCCTCCGCGAGGCGGGTTTCCGGCATGAGGGCCCAGACCACAAGCAAGCCCAATGACGCGACAGCGGCCAATTGCAGAAACGCGATGCCATGTCCGAAATGATCGCTCACGTAGCCGCCAACCATGTTGCTGAGCGACGCGCCTATTCCGGTGGCCGTGCCGATGATGCCCTGCGCAAGGTTGAAGTGACCTGAACCGAAGGCAACATCGGCGACAATGAGGGGAATCATGACGCCGAAAACCGCAGCCGTGATGCCATCCAGCACCTGCACAGCGACCAGCAGCGACGGATCGTGGATCGTCGCAAACAACGTTCCGCGAGCGGCCAGCGCGGCGAAGGCAATCATGAGTAGCGGGCGGCGTCCCCATACCTGCGCCTTGCGGCCGACGGAAGGTGATATCAGAGCGACGATCGCTTGCGGAACGATGATGCAGAGCGCAATCAGCATCGGCGCACCCTGACTCGAGCGTGCGGTCACGATACCCGCCGTCAGGGGCAGCATGGCCGCATTGGCAAACTGAAGCAGGAAAACCACGCAGGCAAAAACGACCAGCGGCCGCTGATGCAGAAGATGCACGATGCTGGTCGCATCGGGATCCGGCTTCGCGCGCGCAATGGCACCATGGGCCTGTTCCGGATCGATCTCCCGATCGCGGATTCGCGCCAGCGAAAGCAGCGTCGCGATCACAAACACGAAACTCACCACGAACACGGCGCGGCTCGATAGCAGGTATCCGACGACACCCATCACCCCCGCAGCCACGCCATTGCCAAGCGATGCGTAGCGCGCGTTGCGTCCGAGTCTCTCGCCGATCGCTTCCGGTCCCACAAGTCCGAGGCTGATGGCGGCTATCGCAGGTCCAAGCACGCAACTCGCCGCGGCATGCAGGATCGCCGCTAGCGCGATTACCGGAAAGATCGGCCACGCCGCGTAGGCGAGCGCGCTGAGACCGATCGTGGCGACAGCAAGCCCTGCGACCAGACGCTCCGAGCGGGCCGCATCGATGACGGCACCACCCGGCATCTGACCGATCAGCCCGATGATCCCGCCGATCGACAGGATCAGTCCGATCTCGGATTGCGTCCACTTCTGCGTGGTGAGATAGACCGCGACGAAGGGACCGAATCCGGTCTGCACGTCTGCAAGGAAGAAGATGAACCAGTCGAGGCCGCGCTGGCTTTGCGCCGAGGGATGATGGCCCCGCGCGCTTGCCACCGGCGACGGACTCACGTCCTCTGCGCCCGCCCGCCGCGGGCGCGCACTATCCGGATCGGCCGATCGACGGGCCCCTCGCGCAAAACAGATCGGATATCCTCCTGATCAAGGACCGATATTGAGGGGCTGCAGCGTTCCCGACGCGCCCAGCACCACAACCGACGCGCCTTCCTTGTATTCCGGCGCCGCCCTCACCTGGTCCTGCGTCAGTTCGAGGCTAATGCTGTCGCTCTTGCCCTTAACCCCGCCAAAGTGGAGCGCGTTCCAGTCGACCACGATCTTCCGGCTGCCGACCCCGAGGAAGCCGCCAAAATCAATTACGGCGGCGCGAACCACGCCTGCCCGATCCACGATCACCTCGACGATCCGCCCCATGTTCTGACCGCCCGTGCTCCGCACGTCGCGTCCCAGCACGCCATGGGCATCGGCGGGACTGATCACGGTGATCGATGGCGGCGCTGTTGTCTCGCCCGAGGGTTTTGCAGCGGCCGGCGGGTTGGCGGGGGCGGGATTCGCCGGCGGCGAACCGGTGTCGTCGGCCATCGCATTTGGGACAGCGCAGATCAGGGCGGCAGCCATCAAAACAACGACGCTCGTCGGGACATTTCGAGACATGAATCCTCGCTGTCAAAACCCGCGATGCCTACGTACGCGGTCAATTCCTTGCGACCGTCCGTCCTAGCGCGTCATCACGATCGACACCTGAATGTGGCCTCGCGTCCGCAATACTTCGAGCGACACGTCCTCATCATGACGGCGCAGACGCAGATCAACACTAGATTCGCCGAGATGCAGCCCACGCAGGATCACCTCGTTTAGGAATGCGGGAAGCCGCGGGTTGCGCAGCCTTATCTCGTTCCTTGCAGCATCGAACTCCAGACCCAGCGCGGCTTCCAGCAGCGTGAAAGGCGTGGCGCTCGCCCACGCCTGCGGCAAACAGGCGACGGGATAGAGCGTAGGCCCACGCCGCGGCTCACGCCGGAAGCCGCAGAACAGTTCCGGCAGCCGCCGCAAATCCATATAGGAAGCCGCATCAAACAGGCCCTTGAAAACGTGCTCAACCGAGTGCTTGAGACCATATCGCGCGAGCCCGAGCGCTATCAGCGCGTTGTCGTGCGGCCAGATCGAGCCATTGTGATAGGACATCGGATTGTAACGCGCTTCCCCGATAGAAACGGTACGAATTCCCCATCCGGTGAAAAACGCCGGCCGCATCAGATCGGCGGCGACCATCCGCGCCCGGTCTTCCTGGACGATACCGGTGAACAGCAATTGTCCGGCGTTCGACGTCCGCACTTTGCAGGGGCGTTTCTTCCCATCGAGCGCCAGCGCGTAGGTGCGCAAATCCGGCAACCAGAATGCCTCCTCGAACCGGGCCGCCAAACGATCGGCCGCGCGCTCCAGTTCACGGGCGCGGTCGGTGAGACCGAGAGCACGCGCGCATCGCGCCGCCGATCGCTTGGCGGCGAAGACATAACCCTGCACCTCCGCCAGTGCGATATTGCCCTCAGCAAGCGTGCCGTCGGCATGAAAGATCGCGTCGAATGAATCCTTCCAGCCCTGATTGGCGAGCCCCTGTTCGGACGCGCACCGGTACTCAACGAATCCGTCGCCATCCGGATCGCCGGGGCCGTCAATCCAGCCCAGCGCAGCCTCGATCGCCGGCCACAACTCATCCAGGATGGATTCGTCGCCCGTGCGTTCGACGTAAAGCCCCGCTAACAGCACGAACAGCGGCGTCGAATCGACACTGCCGTAGTATCGCTCGAACGGTACCTCACGCAACGCGGCCATTTCTCCGCCGCGCATTTCGTGAAGAATCTTTCCCGGCTCCGCGTCCGCGAGGGGATCGACGGCCTGTGCCTGAAACGCCGCGAGCCTTCTGAGAACGCCGCGTGCGATGCCGGGGTCAATCCACAACATCTGCAACGCCGTTATCAGTCCGTCCCGCCCAAACGTCGTCGAGTACCAGGGGATCCCGGCATAGGGATAGCGGCCGTGCGGCGTCTGCGTCATCAGGATATTCAGATCGGCCATCGACTGGCACAGCACCTCGTTGAAGATGTTGTTCGAGGTTTCGATATTTGTCGCACCCGACCATGCGCGTCGCATTTCACGGCGATGCGCCAGCAATCCCCGAAAGAACGGACCGGGCACCTCCGTTGCCGGCGTGTTGCAGGACACGGTAAGGAATATGGCGGTGGACTGCTGCGGCGGCAGATCGAGGTGATAGATCGCACTATTGACGGCAAGGCGCGTCGGCCGCGGATCGAAATGCAGGCGCGAGGTCCGAACGATATCATCGAGACCGACGTAGGACAGAACGACGGTGGCGGGACCGGACAGTTCGCCGCTGCCGACGCCGCGGCGCGCACGTCGTTCGCCGCGCACCTCGAACAGATCAGCGAAATCGTTGTCGAACAGCAGGGAGAGATCGAAGCTCGCGGTCTGCTCGCCATGGTTCTGAATGCCGATCCTCTGATACGCGATCCCGCGCCAGAGAAAGATCGTGCGCACGATATGTATCGTATCCTTGCGGAATACGAGCCGGTCGCCGTCGTAGATATCCGGATTGGTCAGATCGACCGTCAGGCCGGAATTATCGTTGCGCAGATTGGAGCCAAGCAGCAGCGGCTGCATGTCGTTGAGAACCAACTCCAGCCGGGCAAGATAGCGCGTGTCGGTATTGAAAAGCCCGTCGGGTCCCCCCGCGGAAGCTCCGATATCGCCGTGGCTATCCAGCACAACGAACGTATCATCGTGCTTCAACGTGCGGCGCGGACGGGCGGAGGGCCCGGTCATCGGAATATAGAACGGCGATTCCACCGCTAGAATATCGGACAACGGCGTGATCGTGATCTGAGCCGCGCGTTTTGTTGCCATCACCTGCCCCTTGCCGAATTCCTGATCGTGCGGCGCCGGCCAGCGCCCGGCGCTTGACAACGATCAGGACTTTAAGCCGCGTGAACAGAGAGGCGGCTCATCTCCTTGGCGACGAGATTCCGATAGTGTCCGTCTTTGCGCATCAGACAAGCAGGTTGGCCGTCTTCGATGATCTTGCCGTTCTTGAGCACGACCACGCGATCGAAATTGCGCAAGGTCGAAAGCCGGTGCGCGATCGCGATCACTGTGCGGCCTCGCATCAAATGGCCGAGCGCCTCGCGGATCGCCTCTTCGGATTCACTGTCCAACGCCGAGGTCGCCTCGTCAAGCAGCAAGATCGGCGCATCCTTGAGGAACGCGCGCGCGATGGCGATGCGCTGACGCTGGCCGCCAGACAGTTTTACGCCGCGATCGCCGACCATAGTCGCCAGCCCTTCGGGTAGGGTTTCGACGAAATCGCAACGCGCCGCGATGGCCGCGCGCAGCACCTCGTCGTCGGTTGCGGTCGGACGGCCGTAGCGGATGTTCTCCAGAATGGATCTGTGAAACAGTGAAATATCCTGCGGCACCACAGATATGGCTGCGCGCAGGCTCTGCTGCGTAACTCGCGAGATATCCTGATCGTCGATCGTTACGCTTCCGCGCTCAGGATCGTAGAACCGCTGCAACAGGACGAACAGCGTCGACTTGCCGCCGCCGGATTCTCCAACCAATCCGACGCGTTGCCCCGGCTGAATCCTAAGGTTGAACCGCCTGAAAACGGATGGACTACCGGGGTAACGAAACGAAACGTTGTTGAACCCGATAGCCGCACCGCTTTTCTGCAACGGCTCCGCTTCCGGGTGATCGGTCAATTCGTGCGGGATCAGCAGCGTCGCGACCGCTTCAGACAGGCGCGCGATATGCTGGGTGATATCCACGAGGGCGACCGCCAAATCGCGGGTCGCATGCAGAATCGACAGGCCGAGCGTGCAGACAAGAACGACATCGCCGGTGGTGGCACCGCCGCGCTGCCACAGCGTGATGGCCCAGGCCAGCAGCGAAATGGTCAGCACGACGGTGATGGCGGCGTGGGTGACCCTGAGTTTCTCGAGATAGCGAAGACTTCGTCCGCGCGCGCTCAGCTCGCGGCCGACGGTCGCATCGAAACGATCATGCTCGTGATCAATCCCGCAAAAAGCCCTGACCAGCGGCATGTTGTTGACGACATCGACCATCTCGCCATCAACCGCCGCGGCCTTGTTGGCGAAATCGTCATGCAAGGGTTTGCCCGCCGCCGCCATTTTGAACATCGCGACGACCATGATGCCCGCCATGATCATCAGCCCGCCCGCCATCGGCAGACTGACGGTTCCAATCAGCGCAATCGCGGCGATGGTCGCGATGCAGGGCGGCAACACATTCCAGGCGAGCATATTTTCGACGGTAAACACGGCGTTCGAGGTCGCTGTGATCCGGCTTGTTAGCATCCCCGGCATCCGATTGGCGAAGTAACTCGGCGCATGACCCGTCAGGTGCTTGAAGATATCGCGGCGCAAGTCGCCGGTGACGCCAACAAAAGTGAAACTCGCGACCCAACTCGCCACGCGCCAGAGAAAATTGTCGGCGGCGATCAGCGACACAAGAAAGATAAACGCCAGCCATACCGCCCCGCTATGCGCTGGCCCGTGCGCCAGCGCATCGACCAGCGATTTGACGCCGTATTGCGTCCCCACTGAACACACCACCGCAGCCACGACGCACAAAAGGATCCCAATGTGCGACGCTGACCGCCGGCGGCAATAACCCATCACGAATGCAAAGGGCCGACTGGCGTATCCCGAGAAATCGTCCATGCATTCCTACCGAGCTGCGTTGAAAGTTCACCAGAGGTCGTCTGCTCGGGATCCTGTTCGACAATGCCGCACAAGACCCTCAGAAAAGCCGTCAATGCGCAGAAACTTCGTTGCAAAGCCTGCATAGGCTGTTTGCAAGGCAGTGATGGCATCACCAAGACGACAATGTGGAAGAAGTTGCGCAGAAGATAGGAACCTCTCAAATCCGAGAACGTTCCTGAATCCCGATAAACCCCGATGCCTCCACCCGCTGACCGGAAGTGACATGAACAAATCACAGGAGACTGCTAGATGCGCATCGCGCAGGTTGCCCCGCTAACGGAAGCCGTTCCCCCGAAATTATATGGCGGCACCGAACGTGTGGTGCACTGGTTGACGGAGGAACTTGTCGCGTTGGGCCACGACGTAACTCTTTTCGCCAGCGGCGATTCTCTCACCTCGGCTCGTCTGGATGCGACCTGGCCGAGAGCCTTGCGGCTGGATGGTGCCGTGCGCGATCCGAACGCCCTGCATATGGTGATGCTAGAACGGGTCCGCCGGAAATGCGACGATGGAGAGTTCGACTTTCTCCACTTTCACCTCGACTACTATCCCTTCTCCCTGTTTTCGAGGCAACCGACGCCCTTTCTCACGACGCTGCATGGCCGCCTCGATCTTCCAGAGCTCCAGCCTGTATTCAACGAGTTTTCATCAATTCCCTTGATTTCAATCTCCAACGCACAACGCCGCCCGGCGCCCCAGGCCCGCTGGCTCCGTACTGTTTACCACGGTCTTCCGGAGAAACTGCTGACACCCCGCCCCGGCCAACCGAGCTATCTTGCCGTGCTCGGCCGCATCGCTCCGGAGAAAGGCGTAGACCGTGCAATCAGGATCGCGATTCGATGCGGCATCCCGCTCAAGATCGCCGCAAAGGTCGATCGCGCGGACCAGGATTATTACGATGAATGCATCCGACCGATGATGGATCATCCGCTGGTGGAATTTATTGGCGAGATCAGCGACCATGAAAAGCCGGACTTCCTCAGCGGCGCCATCGGGCTGCTGGTGCCGATTGCCTGGCCTGAACCTTTCGGTCTGGTTATGATCGAGGCGATGGCGTGCGGTACGCCCGTTATTGCCTACAATCGCGGCTCCGTCGCCGAAATCATTTCGGACGGGCGAACGGGCTTTATTGTCGAGGACGAGATCAGCGCGGTTGCCGCCGTCCACGGCCTGGCAACGCTCGATCGCGCGGCCATCCGGGCGGAGTTCGAGGCACGCTTTACGGCGCGGCGTATGGCGCTGGATTATCTGGACGCCTATCGCAGCCTGATCGAGGCTACGACGCCGAGGATCAAGCTGGTTAGCAACGCCAACTAAGACCCTTGCGACGTGACTGATGGCATGGCGGTACACAGCGATCACCGCGCCATCGCCCAGGATTCATTTGGCGGTCTGAACCGGCGGTTTAGCAGGCAGATGAGCACGAACGGCCTGAGCATCGTTCGTGCTCGTCTTCGCGAGAGAACCGAAGAGAGCGTTTTTGAGGTCCTGCACGCCGGTTGAAATTCTCGACCAGTTGCAGGCTGACAAAATATCGTCCCCACAATGAGGAGCCGCCTTCGGGCGCGGGCGCGGAAGCACGGCGAGGCGCTTTACAGGCGTTTTCGGCGCCGGCGCCAGCCTGATATTGACCGGGTCTGCTTTGTCGCTAGCCACGGGCGTGGCATTGGCCTGCTCGGCCTGTTGCCGCTTCTGGAAAAACGCCGCCGCGATGATGCTGCGCCGCTGATCCTTGAGAAAAGCAGCATATTGCTCATCGATGTGCCTTTGCTCTTCCGTCGTCGGGTTCGGCCCCGCAATGTCGAAATGCCGGTTCTGCATGAAGTCGTAATAAGTGTAGCCTCCGCCGGGCTTCCGCCGGCCGGCGAATCGGGCCTCGCATGCCGTGAGCCGTCTGCCCTTTTCCTCGGACGAGGTCGCATTCTTTTCGGCGCCCGCCGCGCAATCCTCGAAGTCAACCGGCGCGCGCGACCACCACCCCGCATGGGCATCGACGGAGACCAGCGCCATGGCGGAGACAATTGCAAAACCGGCCAGAAGTCTTCTCGCGCCAGCCACCGCCAACAACCTCATCCATCGCTTTCCCGATCGAACGATTCTCGGGAAAAATCGCTGTCTTGTCAGCCCGGATTGAGGTTTATCCCGCTTTTGATTTTCGGTGGCCGTGGGAAAGCGACAGTTCCAAGGGTCGACGGCTTTCCGCTTCTAGGCTAAAGGAGGCTCCCTCATGCCGCAAAATACACGCAGGCGAGTGTCCGACCGACGCCGCCGAATCAGACCAGCGCCAGTTTGCGGTCGATGACAAGCAGAACCCGGTCAAGTTCGTGACCGCGCCGCAGAACAAGACCACTTGCTGAGATCACGCTATAGGCGCCTTGTTTGCGCGCCAGCCGCGGATCTTTCTCGATACGATAAATCGGAACCTCAGAGGCACGGCGGAAGACCGAGAACACTGCGCGGTCCTTGAAGAAGTCAATGGCATAATCGCACCAATCGCCGTCGGCGACCATCCGTCCATATAGATTGAGGATTCGATTGAGTTCGAGACGGTTGAACGTCACTCTGATTGGAACGGGAACAACGGCGGGGGCGCGTTCCGTCGGGCGGCTTTCCCCTGGATCGAAATCGTCCGGCAGCGAACTCATCGGCACCTCCTGTCAAGGTTGATGACATCCTCGTCCCGGATGCGACTTGCCGCAAGAGGTCTCACCTCTTGTCTCGCAAGTGGCGCAGGATAGCTGGTTCCTGACGCAAGCGAATCAGAACACCCGCTATGACGGCCGCTAAACAAGAACGTTAGCCAAAATCATAATACAGCCCAAATTCCGTCAAGCAACCGCCCCGCTGAGCTGCGAAAAAACATGCTCTGCGATGGCCCGATTCTTTTGGGACCGGATCCTCAGCCCCCAGCCCCCCGGGATCATCAGGATCGGGCCTAATCGCAGAACTTGAGTTCCGACAATTGCGGACTGGCCAAAGCCGGTCCTTTTTCTTTTCAGAGCATCCCCGACTAGGAGGCGTGACGCGTTTATCACGCGGAGCCGGGACTCGGAAAATCAATGCAGCAAGGTGTAAGCCGCACCTAGCATCGCACCAGGCTTTTCGCGATTGCCGTCCTGAACATAGACGACCGCGGCATCGACGCCATTATAAGCGATATTCTCCATCGGCACCGCCCAGGTACCGGCCTCGCCCGTCCAGTCACCGACCTTGAGCCAGCTCCGAACGACGTTGTGGTAGATCACTTCGCGGCCGCTATTTTCTCCGCGCCCGATCGCAATCGGAACCGCCTTCGAAATCGCGCATATCCAGATTTCGCCGTGATCGGAGGGATGGTTGCCGTTGGCGGATGCGACCGACACATTGAGCTGACTACCCGACACCGACATTGAAACCGGCACCGACATTACATCCTGGTTTTTCCGCGTATCGCGGACCGACCTTTCGATGGCTTCGCGATCGCTGCCGATCACATGGGCCGATCCATTGACAATCACCTGCGGCGTGTAGACATCGCGGTCGCCGCGCATCTGCGAATAGGCTTTCTGGCGCGCCGTGAAGCGATTGTCTGCCAGCGTATCCTTCCAGCCGAGATAATCCCAGTAATCGATCGGCATACTCAGTGCTACGATCGAAGGATCCTTGGAAAGATCGCCAAGAATCTCGTCGGCGGCCGGGCATGAGGAGCAGCCCTGCGACGTGAACAGTTCGACCACGGCGCGCGGCTCCGCCAAAGCGGGACGACTGATCGCGACAAGCGCACAAACGCCGAGCGCTCCGGACAGTCGCGACAAAACACCACGAGACATCATCAACCACCAAGACAGCGGCACGAAATGTGCCGGCGGCATGAAGGAAAAGCACGCCTCCACATGCGAGAAGCCGGCATTTTGATAGGCTGCCCCTGGCTTGCCCGCCACTCAATTCGCGGTGAAGGCATCATGCATGAGTGCACCGATTTGACATCGTCGCCCCGGCGATCACGATTTCCGGATGCGAAGGTCAAATGTAAATTGTTTCCATTCCAGTTCACATCGCTGCAGATCCTCTTGATTCCAACGCATCGCTTGAACGCGATGCAAATGTCGGAATAGGATCGGCAGGTCAAGCTGCGAGTTTGCGCAACACATAGTGCAGGATACCCCCGTTGCGGTAGTAGTCGAGCTCGTCGAGCGTATCGATGCGGCAGAGCAGCAAGACACGGCGAAGCGAACCATCGCGAGAAACGATGTCCGCCGTAAGCTTCTGGCGCGGTTTCAGATTGCCCTGCAAGCCGCGAATCGTCACCGTCTCGTCGCCCTTGAGCCCGAGGGATTGCCAGGACGCGCCATCCTCGAAAGTCAGCGGCAGGACGCCCATGCCGACGAGGTTGGAGCGGTGAATGCGCTCGAAGCTCTCGCAGATCACCGCACGCACGCCGAGCAGCAGCGTTCCCTTGGCTGCCCAGTCGCGCGACGAGCCGTTGCCGTATTCGGCTCCGGCGAACACGACAAGCGGGACATTCTCCTGCTGGTACTTCATCGCGGCGTCGTAAATCGACATCTGCTCGCCGTCCGGCCAGTGCCTGGTCAACCCGCCCTCCGGGACGGTGCCATCAGCGCCCCTGAGCATGAAGTTCTTGATGCGGATATTGGCGAAGGTGCCCCGCATCATCACCTCATGATTGCCGCGCCGCGTGCCGTACTGATTGAAATCAGCCGGACGCACCTGATGTTCGCTGAGATATTTTCCGGCCGGCGACGTCAGCTTGATCGCGCCCGCTGGTGAGATGTGATCGGTGGTGATCTTGTCACCGAGCATCGCCAGAATGTGCGCATCGACAATATCCGCAATCGGCTCCGGCTCCTTTTTCATCCCTTCGAAGTAAGGCGGGTTCTGCACATAGGTCGAATTCATGTTCCAGCGATAGGTCTCGCTCGCAACCGTCTGGATCTTGCGCCAGTTATCGTCGCCCTTGAACACGTCGGCGTACTTCTTCTTGAAGATTTTTGAGGTCACGTACTTCTTGATGAAGGCGTTGATCTCCTTCGAAGTCGGCCAGATCTCCTTCAAGTACACCGGCTTGCCATCCTTGTCCGTCCCCAGCGGCTCGCGGCTTAAATCTTTGGTCACCGACCCCGCCAGCGCATAGGCGACGACCAGCGGTGGCGAGGCGAGATAATTCGCCTGCACGTCCGGCGACACGCGGCCCTCGAAGTTGCGGTTACCCGACAGCACGGCGGCGGCGACAATGCCGTTGTCGTTGATCGACTTCGATATCTCTTCCGGCAGCGGCCCGGAGTTGCCGATGCAGGTTGTGCAGCCGAATCCGATCAGATTAAAACCAACCTTGTCGAGGTCGAGTTGAAGTCCTGACGCCGCGAGATATTCGGCAACCACCTGGCTGCCCGGAGCCAGCGACGTTTTCACCCAGGGCTTCGCGGTCAGTCCCCTCGCCACTGCCTTGCGCGCCAGCAGCCCGGCAGCCATCAGCACGCTCGGATTGGATGTGTTGGTGCATGAGGTGATCGCAGCGATCACCACGTCGCCATGTCCGAGATCAAAGTTGCGGCCTTCAACCGGGAAACGCGCCGTGGCGTCGGTCTTCCTGTATTCGTCTGCGAGCGCACTGGCGAAGCCGTCCGCGACTGCCGATAGCGGCTGGCGGCCCTCCGGCCGCTTCGGTCCCGCGAGTGATGGCACCACAGTTCCGAGATCGAGCGTCAGCTTTTCGGTGAATACCGGATCAGTCGAAGCGACGCTGCGAAACAAACCTTGCGCCTTGGCGTATTTCGTCACCAGTGCAACACGGGCCGCCGTGCGGCCGGAAGTCTTGAGGTAATCGATGGTCGCCGCATCGATCGGAAAGAAGCCACAGGTCGCGCCGTATTCCGGCGCCATGTTGGCGATGGTCGCCTTGTCCGCGACCGACAGATGATCGAGGCCAGGTCCGTAGAACTCGACGAACTTGCCGACGACGCCCTGCTTGCGCAGCATCTGGGTGACGGTGAGTACGAGATCGGTAGCGGTGACGCCTTCCTTGAGCACGCCCTTGAGCTTGAAGCCGACCACGTCGGGCAGCAGCATCGATAGCGGCTGGCCGAGCATGGCGGCTTCCGCCTCGATGCCGCCGACGCCCCAGCCCAGCACGGCAAGACCGTTGACCATGGTGGTGTGGGAATCGGTGCCGAGCAGCGTATCCGGATAGGCAACCTCGGTGCTGGCGGTCTTTCGGCCGATCGTCAGCTTTTCCTTCCTCGTCCACACCGTCTGCGCCAGATATTCCAGATTGACCTGATGGCAGATGCCGGTGCCGGGCGGAACCACGGAGAAATTTGAGAATGCCTTCTGGCCCCATTTCAGGAACTCGTAGCGCTCCTGGTTCTGCCTGTATTCCTCCACCACGTTCTTGGCGAACGCCTTGTTGTCACCGAAGAAGTTCACGATCACGCTATGGTCGATGACGAGATCAACCGGCACCAACGGATTGATCTTCTCGGGCTTGCCGCCAAGACTTTGCATCGCATTGCGCATCGCCGCGAGATCGACCACCGCGGGCACACCGGTAAAATCCTGCATCAACACGCGAGCAGGGCGGAATGCAATTTCGTGATCGAGCCTACGCTTCTTCAGCCATTTGGCGAATGCGGTAATGTTCTCCTTCGTCACCGAGCGGCCATCCTCGTTGCGCAGCAGATTTTCCAGAAGAACCTTCATGGAATAGGGCAGCCGAGAGATGCCCTTGAGACCGTTTTTTTCCGCAGCCGGCAGACTGTAGTAAGCATAGGTCTTGCCACCGACCTTGAGGGTTTTCAGACATTTGAAGCTATCGAGCGAAGCCATGTGAAATCCCGATCCAAAAAGTCTGGGGCGCCGGTCCGGCAAACTTTTAAGGTATTAAAACACCGCTGATACGCCGAGTCCCCGGGGTTTCGTTGCGGCGCGTTTTGTGCTGCATCAAGTTCCAGTTTTATAGAGTCTTTCCAGACCATCCGCCACGTCCACAATGCCTGTGCCCCCGCCTTTCAGCTCTCCACGGAAACAATCAGTTCCGCGAACAGGACCATCATGAGACTTTCAGGCAGCGGCTTGCGGTGCGTAAGGGGAGGGCGGGAGGTTTTTGTCGGCCTTGATGTGATGGCGGAGTCGGGCCGTGCGGTGGCGATCACCGGCCCCAACGGCGCGGGGAAAACGTCCCTGCTACGGCTGCTGGCCGGGCTGTTGGCCATGGCGGGTGGATCGATCGGCCTTGAGGGTGGCGATCCGGAGCTGACGCTGCCCGAACAGGCGCACTACCTCGGCCATCGCGATGCTTTGAAACCTGCGCTCACGGTCAACGAAAACCTGTCATTCTGGCGGGACTTCCTCGGCGGCGGAAAATCTGGCGAATCGGATGCGCTCGCGGCGGTCGGGCTCGATCATGTCGCGCATCTGCCGGCGGCCTATCTCTCGGCGGGACAGCGGCGACGGCTCTCGATCGCCCGGCTGCTGGCGGTCAAGCGCCCGGTCTGGCTGCTGGACGAGCCCACCTCGGCCCTCGACGTCACCGGCCAAGCCGCTTTCGCCGCCATCATGACCGGCCATCTCGCGGGCGGCGGCATCGTTCTGGCCGCAACCCATACGCCGCTCGGCATTGCCGTGCAGGAACTGCGGATCGGGAGGACAGCATGACCGCCCTCTCCGCCCTGGTCCGCCGGGATATCCGCGTCGCGTTGCGCGTCGGCGGCGGCGCGCTGATCGGCGTGCTGTTTTTTCTTATCGTCGTGGTGCTGATGCCGTTCGCGGTCGGCCCCGATCTCGCGCTCCTGAAAAAGCTCGGCCCCGCGATTCTCTGGCTCGGCGCACTGCTCGCAAGCCTGCTGACGCTCGATCGCCTGTTCACCGCCGATCACGACGATGGTTCGCTCGACCTGATCGTCATGAGCCGCACGCCGCTAGAGCTGGCTTGCGCCGCGAAGGCGTTGGCGCATTGGCTGGCGGTAGGGTTGCCGCTGGTCGCCGCAACGCCGATCCTGGGACTCCTGCTCAACCTCGACGCCGTCGCGACCGGCGCCGTGGCGCTGACGCTCCTTGCAGGAACGCCCGCGCTCACTTTCACCGGAATGATCGGCGCCGCCCTCGCCGTCGTCCTGCGTCGCGGCGGGCTGCTGCTCTCGGTGCTGGTCCTTCCGTTGTCGATCCCGGTACTGATCTTCGGCGTCGCCGCTTCTAACGCTGCGGTGTCCGGACCATCGCCGTTCGGCACGCCGTTCTCGATTCTGTGCGCGCTGTCGCTGGCGAGCCTTGTGATCGGCCCTTTTGCCGCCGCCGCCAGCCTGCGGCACGGGCTGGATTGAGGCGCAGCATGCGGCTAATCAATTTTTGCTCAGGAAAGAAACCGGACGCAAATCCGCATTGCCTGACGTAGCTACGGCGACTATCAGTGGTGCCATGACCCTGATTGATCTCGCCAACCCCTCCCGGTTTCTCACGCTTGCCGGCCGGATTCTGCCGTGGCTCGTGGCCGTTACCGCGCTGGTGCTCGCGATCGGCCTGTACCAGTCCGCCATCGCGCCCGACGACTACCAGCAGGGCGCGACCGTGAAAATCATGTTCATCCACGTTCCGAATGCGTGGCTGTCGATGTTCGTGTGGGGCGTGATGAGCATTGCCGCGCTGGGCACGCTGGTGTGGCGGCATCCGCTTGCGGACGTCGCTGCCAAGACCGCCGCTCCGATCGGCGCAGCCTTCACATTCCTTGCCCTTTTGACTGGATCACTGTGGGGCCGGCCGATGTGGGGCACCTATTGGGAATGGGATGCGCGGCTGACCTCGGTGCTGATCCTGTTCCTGATGTATCTCGGCCTGATGGCGCTGTGGCGCGCGGTTGAGGATCCCTCGCGCGCCGCGCGCGCCGCCGCGGTGCTGACGCTGGTTGGCTCGGTCAACATCCCTATCATCAAGTTCTCGGTCGACTGGTGGAATACGCTGCATCAGCCGGCCTCGGTTATCCGCATGGGTGGCTCGACACTCGACCGCTCGTTTCTGATCCCCCTGCTGGTGATGGCGATTGGATTCACGCTGCTGTTCCTGACGCTGCATATCGCGGCGATGCGGAACGAGATCCTGCGCCGACGCGTGCGCACCTTGCAGATGCTGCAAGCCAGCAAGTCGGCGGCGTGACGGCCATGACGCTCGGTCCTTATGCCTCTTTCATCGTGACCTCCTATGTATCGGTCGCAACCGTGGTTGTGGCGCTCATTGTCTGGGTGATCGTGGACTACCGCCGTCAGAAGGCGCGCCTGCGCGGCCTTGAAGCCGCGGGCGCCATCAGGCGATCGGGGCGCAGCGCTGCGGAGGTTCAATGACCGACCCCGCAATTCCGTCGGCCACCCCCAAACGACGTTGGTTGATGGCGCTGCCGCTCGTCGTCTTTGCCGCACTGGCACTCTTGTTCTGGTTCCGACTCGGCGACAGCGACATTTCGCGAATCCCCTCCGCGCTGATCGGCCGTGCCGCGCCTACAACCACGCTACCGCCACTGTCCGACCTCATGGCGGATGGCAAGCCGGTGCCGGGGATCGACCCCGCAACCTTCGTGGGCAAGGTCAGCATTGTGAATGTCTGGGCTTCCTGGTGCGTCCCCTGCCATAGCGAGGCGCCGCTGCTGACCGAGTTCGCCAAGGATCAGCGCGTGCAATTCGTCGGCATTAACTATAAGGACGCCCCCGACAACGCCCGCCGCTTCCTCGGCCGCTACGGCAACCCGTTCGACGTCGTCGGCGTCGACAGCCATGGCAGGGCCTCCATCGAATGGGGCGTCTACGGCGTGCCCGAGACCTTCGTGGTCGCGCGCGACGGCACGATCGCCTACAAGCTGGTCGGGGAGATCACGTCCCAAAATATCGAAGCGGTGCTGAAGCCGGAAATCGAAAAGGCCCTGAAGGCGGGCTCGTAACATCGCTTTGTCGTCGCGACGAAGACTCCGCGAGAATATTCAGGGCATTTATCCGCCGTTCATTTGACGGCCATGCCGCCGCCGCAAATTCCCAGCTAACTTGGCGTCGCCAGCAAACACCCGCTCAGGGAGGTTTTCATGCGCCGTTACACGCTCGCCTCGATCACCACCGCCGTTCTTGCGCTCGGCCTGCTTGTTTCCTCACCATCGATGGCCCAGTCGTTTCAACCCGCTCCCCACTCCGACAGGATGGCGCCGGCGGGGAAAATGGCGCCTGCCAGCAAGACGGCGCCCGCGAAATCCGACGCGGAAAAGCTCGACATCAACACCGCGACCAAGGAAGAATTGATGGCCTTCAAGGGCATCGGCGACAAGTATTCCGACAAGATCATCGCCGGCCGTCCCTACGCCAAGAAGGACCAACTCGTCTCCAAGAAGATTCTTCCTGAAGCGACCTACAAGAAGATCTCCGGCCAGATCATCGCCTCGCAACCAAAGTAAATCACGCCTTCGTTGCACATTGCTCTCGCAAGCCGCGAAAGGATGGAAGCGATTAGCCTTTCCCGATATCGCCTTCCCTCGCGTCGCTGGCCTCGAGCGTGGCGGGCTCCAGCTGATAGCGTTTAGTCAACGGCATCTGCATCATCGCGAAGATCATGGTGAGCGGGACCGCGCCGAAAACCTTGAAGTTGACCCAGACATCCGTGCTTTGGGTACGCCAGATGAATTCGTTGAGGATTGCCATCGCGAAAAAGAACAGCGCCCAGCGCAGCGTTAACAGCCGCCAACCGCGCGGCGTCAGATTGAACACCTGATCGAACATGATCGCGATGAAGGAGCGGCCGAACAGCAACCCGCCGCCGAGCACGCTTGCGAACAGCCCGTATATGATGGTCGGCTTCACCTTGATGAAGGTTTCGTCGTGCAGCACCAGCGTCAGCGTACCGAACACGATGACGATACCCCCCGTAACCAGGGCCATCAACGGAATATGTCGGGTCACCGCATAGGAGGCGATCATCGCCACTGTGATCGCCACCATGAACGCAGCCGTTGCGACGAACAGGTTAAACTTCGCATTGGCGGCGAAGAACACCAGCAGCGGCCCGAGTTCGGTCGCAAGCTTGAACAGCGGGTGCGGTTGCTTCTTGTCCATCCATCCTGCCTGTTGTGACCGTCCGCGAAAGCGGATGATCCGATATTCCGAACGGTTTCGATATCCCGTCGACGCGGGCATGACAAAAAAACTAGGTCTCGATCCCCGCGACCGCCCGTGCGAAATCGCGCGCGGTGAACGGCGCGAGATCGTCGATGCTCTCGCCGACGCCGATGAAATGTACCGGCAGTTTATGCTTCTCCGCCAGCGCCACCAGAATACCGCCGCGGGCGGTGCCATCCAGCTTGGTCATCACGAGACCGGTGACCCCGGCAGTGCGATGAAATGCCTCGACTTGCGACAGCGCGTTCTGTCCGACAGTGGCATCGAGCACGAGCAGCACCGCATGCGGGGCCAATGCATCGACCCTCCGGATGACGCGAACCATTTTTTCAAGTTCGTTCATCAGTTCCGCCTTGTTCTGCAGGCGACCCGCCGTATCGATCAGCAGCACATCGCGTTTCTCGTTCCGCGCCTCCGTCAGCGCGTTGAATGCCAGACTGGCCGAATCCGACCCCTGCGCGCCTGCGATGACCGGCGACCCGGTTCGCTCGCCCCATACCTTCAATTGCTCGATCGCCGCAGCGCGGAACGTGTCGCCGGCCGCCATCATCACCTTGCGGCCCTCGGCGGACAATTTCGCCGCCAGCTTGCCGATGGTCGTGGTCTTGCCGGAGCCGTTGACGCCGACCACCAGGATGACGAAGGGCTTTAACGTGTCGTCGATGACCAGCGGCCGTGCCACCGGAGCAAGAACTTTTTCCACTTCGGTCGCGACAACCGCCTTCACCTCATCGGCGGAAATCGCCTTGTCGTAGCGTCCCTCGCCCACCGCCTCCGCGATGCGTTCCGCGACCGCGGTTCCAAGATCGGCGCGCAACAGCACGTCCTCGATGTCGTCGAGCATCGCGCGGTCGAGCTTGCGCTTGGTGACAAGATCAGCCACTGCGGTCCCAAGCGAAGTCGAAGTCCGCTTGAGGCCGCCGGACAGCCTACGCCACCAGCTTTGTTTCGGTTTGTCCTCGGTGCTGTCGCTCATTATGGAGGTGTGTTAGCCGTTTCGACCTGCGAGCGAAAGGGTTGAGCGGCCCGATGCCAAAAAGCTGCAATTTTCGGATGAGGCTATGCCGACATCGGAATTAATGTGAGCCATGGATACAGCACAGCCGACGCCGGAGGAAATCCAGGCCCGCGTGCTCCACCGCGACGGGTTGATGCTGGTGATCGACAAGCCGGCCGGCATCCCCGTGCATCGCGGCCCCAAGGGCGGCGCCAATCTCGAAGCGTCGTTCGATGCGCTGCGGTTCGGCCTGCCGCGACCGCCGGTGCTTGCCCATCGGCTTGACCGCGACACATCGGGCTGTCTGGTGCTCGGACGCCATCGCAAGGCGACGGCTTCGCTCGGCTTGCTATTCAAGCACGGCAAGATCTCAAAAACCTACTGGGCCGTGGTCGAGGGCGGCCCTGCCGAGAACGAGGGCACCGTCGACATTCCGCTCGGGCGGCTGAACGAAGAACGCGGCTGGTGGCAGAAGCCAGATCCGAACGGGTTGCCGTCGGTCACGAAATGGAAAGTGCTGGGGCGATCTCCTCTTAATATCTCCCCTTCTGAGGGAGGGGTCGAACCCGAAGCGTGCAGGAGCGAAGTAAACTCAAGCGGCTGTGAGGCTGCAGTTCACCCCTTTCCCGAATCCTCCCCCACAAAGGGAAATGGAGTTCAGTTCACCTGGCTGTCGCTGGAGCCGGTTACCGGCCGCACCCATCAACTGCGCGTCCATTGTGCGGCGATGGACTGGCCGATCGTCGGCGACACCATTTACGGAACCGAGGCCAGTTTACGCCGCCTGCGAAACGAACAATACATCCCGCGTTTCGGCGAGCCTAGCCTTCACCTGCATGCGCGCGAGATCGCGATTCCCCTTTCGAAGAACAAGCCGCCTGTGGTGGTCACCGCGCCGGTGCCGGCGCATTTGCACGCGTTGCTCAAGGTCTGCGGTTGGAGCGGACAGTAAAAGTAAAGGCCGACTGGCAGTGGGCTGCCGGTCAACGGCCAAGTTCTGTACATTCCTGGCCGGGTGGGACCTCCAGCGTCGATGACGGCAGGCTGGCTATAGCTCCACGGGAACTCGTCGCGGGGCGAAACCACGACAATTCACCTTGAATCCGTCGCGTTCCTGCTTCATATGATAGCACGACCTTGAAAGATATCAGGTCACTGCGAGCCGCGTGTTCTGAGCCCGTCCGACGGTTTCTGGCTTGCCCTTTCTCTAGCTAACCTCATCGACGCCCCAAACACGCGGGTGTCACAGACGCCCTGGTACGCTCCGGCCGATGTGGCCCGGGCGCCTGGTCGCATAATGGAAAGAAACAGCCTTTTGTCTACCTTTCAGGATTTCGGCCTTGCCGATCCGATTTTGCGTGCGCTCGCGGAAGAAAACTATCTGACGCCCACGCCCATCCAAGCTCAAACCATTCCTCTTGCCCTTACGGGACGCGACATTGTCGGGATTGCCCAGACTGGCACCGGCAAGACGGCGGCCTTCGCGCTGCCGATCTTGCATCGGCTGCTGCAGAATCGCATCAAGCCGCAATCCAAGAACTGCCGGGTTCTGGTGCTCAGCCCAACGCGCGAGCTTTCGGGCCAGATCCTCGAAAACTTCAACGCCTACGGCCGTCACATGCGCCTGACTTCAGCTCTCGCGATCGGCGGCGTCCCGATGGGACGGCAGGTCCGCTCTGTTATGCACGGCGTCGACGTCATGGTCGCTACGCCAGGACGCTTGCTCGATCTCGTTCAAAGCAACGGCCTGAAGCTCGGCCAAGTCGAATTTCTCGTGCTGGACGAAGCCGACCGTATGCTCGACATGGGCTTCATCCATGACATTCGCAAAGTCATCGCCAAGCTGCCGGTGAAGCGGCAAACGCTGCTTTTCTCGGCCACCATGCCAAAGGACATCGCAGAACTCGCCAACCAGATGTTACGTGATCCGGCTCGCGTCGCGGTAACACCGGTCGCCTCGACCGTGGACCGCATCGCCCAACGCATCATCCAGGTCGATCATGCCAACAAGTCCGCGTTCCTGGCCCAGCTTCTGAAGCAGGAGCCGGTCAACCGGGCGTTGATCTTCACGCGGACCAAGCATGGCGCCGACAAGGTCGTGAAGAGCCTTGCCAAGTCCGGCATCAGGTCGGATGCGATCCACGGCAACAAATCGCAAAACCACCGCGAGCGCGTGCTGGCGGCGTTCCGAACCGGCGAGATCCGGACGCTGGTTGCGACCGACATCGCGGCGCGGGGCATCGACGTTGACGGGATCAGCCACGTCGTCAATTTCGACCTCCCGAATGTCCCGGAAACTTACGTCCATCGCATTGGCCGCACCGCGCGCGCAGGCACCGAAGGCGCGGCGATCTCCCTGGTCGCCGGAGCGGAAGAAATGGCCTATCTCCGCGATATCGAGAAACTGATCCGCGTGGTGCTGCCAAGAGAAGACCGCCGGACACCGGGGCAGCGCGAGACCGCGCCGGCTCAGCAACAGCCTCGCAGCGGACGCCCCGCACCCCACGGTCATGCGACCAGAGCGGACGCCGCCGCTCCCGGCGCAAAAAGCCCGCGCCGTCGCCGCCGTAATGGCAAGGGGACGCCGCAAACGAACCGCCGATCGGAAACCGCCCGGCAAGAGCCCTCCCGTTCATCACAGGGGAGCAAGGCCGACGGGATGCAGGGGGTTGCGTTCCTGCATCGCAAAAGTCGGCCTGCGCGCCTTAAATCCAACCAGCCGCCTCAGCGCTAGCGGGTGAATGTGACGTTTGCTATCCACTCGCGGCAAGTCGATAAGAGAATGCCGATCCAGAGATCATTTGCAGGACTCCTGTGCAGGACTCCTGCCCGACGGATGCAAATGCTAGAATCGCAAGACCAGAGCGGGCGAGCAAGTAGCGGTTTTCCGACCCTTCCCGCTTATCAGAATATCGGAATCGATCACGGTCATGGTTTTGGATCGCTTCGATCCACTATCATCGTGATCTAGTGAACCGCCACTCGATCCGGAGAAACTCATGGCGAAAGAAGAACTGATCCAGTTCGAAGGACTGGTTACCGAAATTCTGCCCGACGCCCGCTATCGGGTGCAGCTCGATGCCGGACACGAAATCGTTGCCTATACCGCCGGCAAGATGAAAAAAAACCGGATCAAGACGCTGGCCGGCGACCGCGTCACCATCGAGATGTCCCCCTACGATCTGGAGAAGGGACGTCTGATCTTCCGGCACAAGGACGAGCGTCCCGGTGGCCCGCCGCGCAGCGGACCACCGCGCGGTGGCCAGTTTCGCCGCAGATAACCTTCTCGGCGTGGGAGAAGACCGCTCGCCGATAGAGGGCCAAAGGCCCGGCGACGCATCTTTTAAAAAATCCTGCACGTCAGGATTGTTTCGGAGCTTACCTTCGAATAATATAGGGTTAGCGATTTTCGGCCGGACGACATTAGCTACCACCGGTATAGCCGGTTTAGACGCTGACGACCCTTCCAAAAATCCAATCTCACCAGCCCGCCAAAAGCGGGCTTCGACATACGTACTTGATAAAGGGACTACCCGTGAGCATGGGAACCGTGAAGTGGTTTAACGCAACCAAGGGCTACGGCTTCATTCAACCTGACGATGGCGGCAACGACGTGTTCGTTCACATCAGCGCAGTTGAGCGTGCCGGACTCGGAACGCTGCGTGAAGGACAGAAGATCAGCTACGAAATCGTCGCTGATCGCCGTTCTGGAAAGTCTTCAGCCGACAATCTCCGCGCGGCTGGTTAGGCAGCGACCTGCTCCTGTTGATAACCAAAAGATCACATCAGAAGAAAGGCCGCGCCCTCAGCGCGGCCTTTTTTGGTTTGTGACGATACCTTGGAGTTTTCGCGTAACTTCAACTGGTCGGGCAAGGAGGATAAATGCCAGAGGCCGGCGTGGGATAGGTGACGCAGCTGAACTTACGCGGGCGGGTATAAGTGGTGTCGCTTAGCCTGATGCCCGCCTTCGAGATCACGTAGCCGAGGACCGGCTCATAAAGATAGCTGACCTCGCTGAAGATCAGGTACTGATTGGGGAGCACGTTGCCAGACGAATCCCGCCCGATGAGCCCGGGGGGTATGCCGACTGTCGACCCTGTGCCTCGCGGCGCTTGACCTTGGCTCCATTGCACCCGCGCCACCGAGGTCGCAGGATCGATATACAACTCCGAAATCGTGGCCTGAACAGGTGCCGAGTTATAGGGCCACATGATGCCATAGCTGGCAGCCAAAAAATTCGTCACATCGGCATCGTTAACCCCCCGGGACTGCGAGGTGAGATCGGACAGAGTCCGCGCGACCAGCGTGACTTTGCGATTGACAGCCACGCCTGATGACACCTCGATGGTCCCGAACAGCATCACCAGCATCATCGGCACGATCATCGCAAACTCGGTCGCTGCCAAGCCGCGCGAATCCCGCCACAGCGCTGCGGCCGTACGTCTGAGGCAAGACCGGATGCTCGAGCCATTTCCGTTCCGATCAAATCGGAACGAGGCCCCAGATTCTTGTTTTGACGCGTTGTCTTCACGCGAACCGGTATCCACTTCGCTCGAAAACACTCTTAACATCGGTTTCACATTCTCAATTCGCATACACTGCCGTTTCCAGCACACCGATCATCAGGATGATGGTGTCGGGGCCGGATAGGGCTCGTTCTTGAAGGCGGCCGTCGCCGACAGCAGCCGCTTGCTGCCGCTGAGGTTTGCAAGATTGTAACCCAGTCCGGTGACATACAGCGGCCACTGATAGAACAGCCTTACAACGACGATATCGCCCGGGCCACCGGGATTGTATTGGGTGTTATCGACGAAGTTTCCTCCCGAGATCGGATCGGAGATCGTCACGCTCCCGAATCCGGACGGGTAGCTCTGGACATCGACAAAGATGCCGTTCTCACAGTCGAACAGAACACTGGCGTACTTGCAGACGATGTTGGCCTTGAAGCTCTGTTTTGTGAGATTGCTGATCTGTGCCTGACCGGTCATGATCGCGCGCGCGGAGTCCTGCAAGGCGGTCTCAAGGCTCTGGCTCGCAAAAAACACCAATCCTGTCTCGATGATCGCGAACAGGAGCGCGAAGAACAGCGGTGCGACGAGAGCAAATTCCACCGCCGCGGACCCGCGCTGGTTGCCGCGAAAACGAGCCGCGCTTGCGATTGTGGACCTGAGGCGGAGAAACGGCGACATCGTGAAATCCTTGCACACGGCGGGATTTATCTACCGTCAAGGACTAGCCGAAACTGATTGTTGAAGTGTTTCGTCAGATAGGAGCAGAATGCCCCTCGCCGTATACCAGATATTAACCGATTCAGAATTCGTGAAGGAATGCTGCCAGCAGAGCTGGAAGCCAGTCATCAATCGGCGCTCTTATTTTGTGGAGGTACCGCCGGCCTGCGAACTCAGATTGCTGGCCTGGTCCATTGTTGCCTTGAAGTAAGCGGTGCTGTCCCCGAGGGTGACCCGCTTCTGGCAAATCGGCATGCAGCTATATGATTCACGCTCCAGGCCCCGATAGACCGTCACCACCTGATCGCTCGGCCCTTCGACCTGAATGATGCGATCGACGAGAATGCTTCCAGCGCGGTCCATCGCAATCACGTTGGTTGCGCCATAACCCTTACCGGTCACGACAACGAGGCCGCCAGGCTGCAGGGTAACGTCGGCAATTAGCGGGTTACCGACCACAATCGTTGCGATATGCCCGGGCAGCCTGACCAGCTTCGCCTGGTCGACATTGACGGAAATCGGCTCACTGGTCACTTCGGCGGGAGCCGCCACCGGACCAAGCAAAATTGCCGCTGCGAGCGACATGCCGATGACCGAAGCAGGCGAAGGGCTGCGCAGGGACTTAAACCACATACTCTACTCCGGAACGCACAGGGACCGAAAAGGACAATGCCAACACTGCCGGCCACGACGTGAAATTTGCCGTTAATTGATGAATGAACTGCAAACGCGTACCAGGGAAACGTGCCGGCGCCTCGCTTTCGGACGGAGGGCGATCTGCAGAAGCCGCCGCCGCGAACATACTCCAGCGCAGTTTCATGTCGAACGCATTTTTATAAATCTCCCTTAAATATAAATTCACTCTGAGACACACATAGCCCCTTATGGCCGTGTTTCTTCAATCGAATTAACTGCGCTGCAATTCTCCCCGCTTACGGTGACGACATGGTCACGGTGCTGAGAACGCCGTTAGGACCAGGTAGTTCGACAGCCACGTGAACACATGGAGCCAGTTATGAAGACCCTTTTTTCGCGTTTTCTGAAGGATGAGTCCGGCGCGACCGCCATCGAATATGGACTGATCGCCGCCGGCATTGCCGTCGCGATCATCACGATGGTCCAGACGGTCGGAACTTCGCTGAACACCGTGTTCACAAACGTGAACACCGAATTGAACAAAAAGTAAGCGAAAGCTTTCCGCTTTTGCGATCGAAAAGGTCCCGGCATGCCGGGACCTTTTCTGTTCCTACTTCCCTTCTTTTTTTCGTGCAGCGATCATGTCGAGACATTCCGTGCCCAAGACGCATTCTTCGCCCTATGATGAGCCAACGAAACGGGCGATCCAAACCATTTGCATGGCACTCACCATCGCCGTCATTGCCATCGCAGCCAGAATTATCGCTGTATGGCCATGACCTTTCTCGTTTCCAGAATGTTCACATCGGACGACTACGATCGGACTCCATAACGGATCCGCCGTAGAGGAAATCGGGACGGGTATTCCATGGCACTCGATGTCGCACGATTGCTGTTATTCCCCGCCTTGATGGCGTTCGCGGCCGCGAGCGATCTGCTGACCATGACGATCTCGAATCGAGTCTCGCTGCTTTTGGTAGCCGGCTTTCTCGTGATGGCCCTCCTGAGCGGCATGGGACTTCACGAGATGCTATCCCATGCGGGAGCGGGGCTGGCGGTTCTCGTTGTAGCCTTCTCCTGTTTTGCGATGGGTTGGATCGGCGGCGGCGACGCCAAGGTGGCCGCCGCGGCCGCCCTCTGGTTCGGCTTCGGGCATACGCTGGAATATCTCGTCTATGCTTCCCTGCTCGGCGGAGTTCTGACGCTATTGCTGCTCCAGTTCCGGCAATGGCCATTGCCGGCATCGCTTTACAGTCAAGACTGGCTACTGCGACTGCATGGCAAGAATACAGGAATTCCGTATGGCATCGCGCTCGCCTTTGCCGCTCTGCTGATTTATCCGGAAACCGACTGGATACGTGCAGTCGATCTGACGCGCTTCGGTTTCCAGTGATCGCGCACAAGCAACATCTCATTAACGCGATTTAGATACGCCTCATTAACCATGCTTTGACGAATAAATGTTCAACTCCCGTGACGGCGACGCAAGCGCCGCGCCGTAACGTGGAAAATCAAGCGCATGAATACCGCCCGCATTGTCGTTCTGACCATCGCAGTCGGCGCTGGCGGCCTCGCCGCCTACCTCGCGAGCGGATCCGACAAGAAACCCGAACCCGCTCAGACGGTACAGCTGCCGACCGTCGACGTCCTGGTTGCGAAGTCGGATATCCCGCTCGGCCAAGCGGTCACCGCAAGCGACGTGGCATGGCAGACCTGGCCAGCGGATAGCGCCAGCAGCAGCTTCATTCGCCGCGACCGACGTCCGGACGCCACCACGCAACTCGAGGGGTCGATCGCCCGCTCGCCCTTCATCGCCGGAGAGCCCATTCGCGAACCCAAGCTCGTCAGCGCAAAGGGATCCGGGTTTATGGCGGCGATCCTGCCAACGGGGATGCGCGCGATTTCGACCGAAATTTCGCCGGAGACAGGCGCTGGCGGCTTCATTCTTCCCAATGACCGCGTCGACGTGATCCTCTCGAGGCGGGAGAAAGACGCCGATCATCCGAGCGGGGATTCCGTCAACTCGGAGACTATTCTCGGCAACGTACGCGTTCTCGCGGTCGATCAGACCATCGAGGAGAAGAACGGACAAAAGGTCGTGGTCGGCAGGACCGCGACGCTCGAATTGAAACCGGAGCAGGCGGAGACGCTGGCGCGGTCGCGCCAGATGGGAACGCTGTCGCTCGCGCTGCGCAGCCTCGCCGACGCCAATGCCCCGGAAAGCGACACCGATGATCGGAGGCGCGACAGCATCAATGTCGTCCGTTACGGCGTTCCGTCTCAAACCACCGTGCAGAGGTAATGAGGACGCCCGTCATGGAATGGACGACAAAACCCACATCAGTACGGGCCTTTGTGTCACGGTCATTCGCCTTCGCGGCAATTGGCGCTTTCACGCTGAACCCGGCGTTGACGCCAGTGTTCGCGAGCGATTACCGCGTGTCCGCCGCAACGGCCGGCGCAAAGATGTCCGCGCAATCTCTCTCGCTCGGTATCGGTAAGTCGGTGGTCGTGGATTTGCCCCGCGACGTGAAGGACGTTCTGGTCGCCGACCCGAAGATCGCAAATGCCGTGGTGAGGTCAGCGCAACGCGCCTACATCATCGGCGCGGCAGTCGGTCAAACCAACATCATATTCTTTGACAGCAGCGGCCAGCAGATTTCGGCTTACGATATCGCGGTCACGCGCGACCTAAACGGCTTGCGCGCCGCGCTCAAGCAGCTTTTGCCGAATGCCGCTATCAAGGTCGATGGCTTGGGTGACGGAGTCATGCTCTCAGGATGGGTGTCGAGCCCGATCGAGGCGCAACAGGCTGGCGATCTCGCCGCACGCCTCGCCGACGGCGCACAAAAAGTCGTCAATAATATCGCCGTACGGGGTCGCGACCAGGTCATGCTCAAGGTCACGGTCGCCGAAGTCGCTCGCACCATCATCAAGCAGATGGGCATCGACCTCACCGCCAACATGAACTACGGCACCGCGGTCGTGAACTTCAGCAATTCGAATCCGTTCACCGCTCTCGGTAGGCCGCTTGTAACTGGAAATGCTCTTAGCGGATCCTCCGGCCTGACAAATCTCCTGCCTGGGCAGGCCGGCTATCCTGGGGTGGTCCCGAGCGTACAGGCTACGCTTCGGGCGATGGAAAGCGCAGGTGTGATCCGGACGCTCGCCGAGCCGAACCTCACCGCGATATCCGGTGAGTCGGCAACGTTCGTCTCGGGAGGCGAGTTTCCCATTCCAGCGGGCTATTCATGCGATCCCGCAACCCGGGTCTGCCTGACGCAGATCAGATTCAAGAAGTTCGGCATCTCGCTGAATTTCACGCCGGTGGTACTGACCGAAGGCCGGATCAGCCTGCGGGTGATGACCGAGGTTTCGGAACTGTCGAGCGAGAACTCGATGACGATAACCCAGACGATCGGCAACTCGCTCACCGTCCCCTCGATAAGAACCCGGCGCGCGGAAACGACACTGGAGATTCCGTCCGGCGGCTCGATGGCCATGGCCGGCCTGATCCAGCAACAGACCAAGCAGGCCATCAACGGCTTGCCCGGTCTCACCCAGCTGCCGGTCCTCGGATCGCTGTTCCGCAGCCGCGACTATGTCAACGGACAGACCGAACTGGTGGTCCTCGTAACTCCCTATGTGGTGCGCGCCGTCGCACAAAAGGATCTGTCGCGGCCCGATGACGGTTTCGCCGACGCATCTGACCCGCAGTCCGACCTCCTGGGAAGCATCAACCGCATCTACGGCGCTCCGGGTCGTGCCGAACCCGCGCGTCCCTATCGCGGCACCTACGGCTTCATCACCGACTGAGGCGGGCAAGGAACGAAACGATGACATCCGCAGATTCCGCCGAACGCCGCAACCTTCGCATGGCCGTCCTCGTCGCCGGCCTCACCGCCGCGCTGGGCGCCTGCACTCATACGGGTCGGGTGGACACCACCGCGAGCATTCCGGACGATTATCGCTTGCGGCATCCTATCGCGATCCAGGAAACCGACCAAACCGTCAATATCTTCGTCGGCAACACACGAGGCGGCCTGACGGCTCCGCAGCGCGCAGATGTCATCGGGCTTGCGAGCGTCTGGCTCCGCGAGGGAACCGGCGCCATTATCGCTGAGGTACCCACGGGCACCAGCAATGCCCGGGCGGCGGCAGATTCATTCAAGGAGGTGCGTTCGCTATTGAACGCAGCCGGGGTGCCGCCGCGCGGAATCATCGTCCGGCAATACCACCCCGCCGATCCGCGCCTGTTCGCAACCATTCGCCTGACCTATCCGCGAATCGGCGCCGTGGCAGGCCCGTGCGGTGTCTGGCCTGACGATCTCGGCCCTTCGATCAAGAACAGGGGCTATCTCGACAACAAGCCTTACTGGAATTTGGGGTGCGCCACTCAGCGCAACCTTGCATCGATGATCGACAATCCATCGGACCTCGTCCAGCCGCGGCCCGAAACCCCGCCCTACACGGCTCGCCGCACCGAAGGTTTCGAAAAGTATCGCAAGGGCATGACCACCGCGACGGACTATCCCGAAGCCGAAAAAGCCAAACTCAGCGACACAGGCAAATGATCAGTTACGCTCGCCAGGACGCAGACTCGACCGCATCCCCTTCGCCGGGCGCGGAGGATCATATTGCACCGGCGCCGCGTGTATCGGTGCAGGTCTTTTGCGAGACGATGGAAACAGCGACGGCCGTTCAAGCCGCCGGCGAGGATCGCCGGCTGGCCAAGGCTCACCTCAAGATCCAGATGGGCGGCATGGCCGCTGCGGTGGAAGCCTATCGGTCGGCGCCGACACCGAACGTCATCATTCTCGAGACCGAAGAGCGCGGCGACATTCTGGCAGCACTCGACCACCTTGCGACCGTGTGCGACGCAGGCACGCGCGTTATCGTGATCGGCCGCGTCAACGACGTGACGCTGTATCGCGAGTTGGTCAAGCGCGGCGTCAGCGATTATGTCATCGCGCCCACCGCTCCCATCGACATCGTACGCTCCGTTTGCGGCTTGTTTTCAGCCCCGGAAGCGAAGGCGGTCGGCCGGGTCATCGCAATTGCCGGTGCCAAAGGCGGCGTCGGCGCCTCGGCGATCGCCCATAATGTCGCCTGGGCTATTGCACGCGATCTGGCGCTCGATTCCGTTGTTGCCGACCTCGACCTCGCTTTCGGTACCGCTGGGCTGGACTTTAATCAGGATCCATCTCAAGGAATCGCCGATGCCGTCTTTTCGCCGGACCGTATCGACACCGCTTTCGTCGATCGCCTGTTGTCGAAATGCACCGATCATCTGAGTCTGCTCGCCGCGCCGGCGACGCTGGACCGCGTCTATGACTTCGGGACGGAAGCATTCGATTCGACCCTTGATACGCTGCGGGCGACGATGCCCTGCATCGTGCTCGATATTCCACATCAATGGTCGGGCTGGACCAGGCGAGCCCTGATCGGAGCAGACGATATCCTCATCGTCGCGACACCTGATCTCGCCAGCCTTCGCAACACAAAAAACCTGTTCGACCTGCTCAAGGCCGCGCGGCCGAACGATCGACCTCCGCTGTATTGCCTCAACCAGGTCGGGGTTCCAAAGCGGCCGGAAATCAACGCCAGTGAATTCGCCAAGGCCATTGAAAGCCAGCCGATCGTCAGCATTCCGTTCGACCCACAGATGTTCGGGTCGGCCGCGAACAACGGCCAGATGATCGCGGAAATCGCGCCGAGCCATCGCACTACCGAAATGTTCCTGCAGATCGCCCAACGCCTCACCGGCCGCGGCGAAGCGAAAAAGCCGAGAAAATCGTTCCTGCCGCCATTCATCGAGAAGTTGCGGGCAAAATAAGTCATTGCGTGGAGTACCGTCGTGTTTGGCAAGCGTAGCGGACCAGAGGATAACGCCCGGAAGCTGGCGGGCCTGACGGAGATCACACCGCCCGCCCCGCTTGCGCAAACGTCCACGGAAATCGCTCCGCCCAAAGTCTCCTCACCGCAGCTCGCGCCAACACGCCCGGCGACCCAAACGCCGACCATCGATACCCGCCGGTCAGACACCTATTACCAGGTCAAGGCCACCATTTTCGGCGCGCTGATCGAGGCCATCGATCTCGCTCAGCTCGCCAAGCTCGACGGCGAATCCGCGCGCGAGGAAATTCGCGACATCGTCAACGAGATCATCGCGATCAAGAATATCGTGATGTCTATTGCCGAGCAGGAAGAACTGCTTGACGACATCTGCAACGACGTTCTCGGTTATGGCCCGCTCGAGCCGCTCCTGTCCCGCGACGATATCGCAGACATCATGGTCAATGGCGCCGGCACGGTCTTCATCGAAGTCGCAGGAAAAATCCAGCGAACCGGAATCCGGTTTCGCGACAACCAGCAACTATTGAACATCTGTCAGCGCATCGTCAGCCAGGTTGGCCGGCGGGTCGACGAATCCTCGCCGATATGCGATGCGCGTCTTGCCGACGGATCCCGCGTCAACGCCATCGTCCCGCCACTCGCGATTGACGGACCCGCGCTGACGATCCGCAAGTTCAAGAAGGACAAGCTGACCCTCGACCATTTGGTGAAGTTCGGCGCCATCACCCAGGAAGGCAGCACGATCCTTCAAATCATCGGTCGGTGCCGTGCCAATGTGCTGATCTCGGGTGGCACCGGCTCCGGCAAGACCACGCTGCTAAACTGCCTCACCAACTATATCGACCACGACGAACGCATCATCACCTGCGAGGACGCGGCCGAGCTTCAGTTGCAGCAACCGCACGTCGTTCGGCTCGAAACCCGCCCGCCGAACATCGAGGGCGAGGGTCAGGTCATGATGCGCGACCTGGTCCGCAACTGCCTGCGCATGCGCCCCGAACGCATCATCGTCGGCGAGGTTCGCGGACCGGAAGCGTTTGACCTGCTACAGGCAATGAACACAGGCCATGACGGCTCGATGGGCACGCTGCACGCGAACAATCCGCGCGAAGCGCTATCTCGCTGCGAGTCGATGATCACAATGGGCGGCTTTGCGCTGCCTTCGCGTACAATCCGCGAGATGATCTGCGCCTCGATCGATATCATCATCCAGGCCGCACGGCTGCGCGACGGCTCGCGACGCATCACTCACATTACCGAGTTGATGGGGATGGAGGGCGAAACCATCATCACCCAGGATATCTTCGTTTACGACCTGCTTGGCGAGGATGCCAACGGCAACGTGATCGGCCGGCACCGTTCGACGGGAATCGGCCGGCCGCGATTTTGGGAACGCGCGCGGTACTATAACGAGGAGAAGCGGCTCGCAGCCGCGCTCGATGCGTCGGAAGTCAAGGTCGAGATCTGAGGACGCGCGCTCATGAACTTGCAAATACTGGCCTTGGCATTCATGGCTGCAACCGCAGTGGGCGGCGTCGCATGGGTTTTCCTGTATCCGACGTTGTCGGGCGAGGTGAAGGCGGAAAAGCGCCGGGCCGCGTTCGCGCGAACCAGTCCGGATATCCGACAAGTCGATAGAACCCAGCGCTCGCGCCGCGAGCAGATCGAGGGATCGCTACGGGAAATCGAGCAACGCCAGAAACGCGACAGAAAAGTCACCCTCAACCATCGCATCACACAGGCGGGCCTGTCATGGTCGAAGGAGAAGTTTCTGATCGCTTCCGGCATTTTCGCCCTGATCTGTTTCGCCGTTCCAATGATTTGGGGAGCCGGACCGATCGCGGCGGTCGGTCTGGCATTCGCGGCAGGCTTTGGTGTGCCGCGCTGGCTCCTCGGATTTCTCAAGAAACGTCGGGAGACTGCGTTTCTGCGGGCTCTTCCCGATGCGGTGGACGTGATCGTCCGCGGCATCAAGGCCGGCTTGCCGCTGTTTGAATCGCTCAAGGTCGTCGCCGCCGACTCGCCGGAGCCGTTAAAAAGCGAATTCCGGGCCATCATCGAAACACAGGCGATCGGCATGCCACTCGGCGAGGCCTGTTCGCGATTGTTCGAACGCATGCCGGTGCCGGAAGCGAACTTTTTCGGGATCGTGATCTCGATCCAGCAGAAATCCGGCGGCAATCTGTCGGAAGCACTCGGCAACCTGTCCAAGGTGCTGCGCGACCGCAAGAAGATGGCCGAGAAAATCCAGGCCATGTCGATGGAGGCCAAGGCGTCCGCCGCGATCATCGGCTCGCTGCCTCCGATCGTCATGCTGCTGGTCTATCTATCCACGCCTGACTACATCGCGATGCTGTGGACCCATCCCACCGGGCGGCTGATGCTGGCCGGCTCCGTGCTGTGGATGTCGGCCGGCATCTACGTGATGAAGAAAATGATCAATTTCGATTTCTGACGGTGCAACATGCTCGAGTTCCTGATCGAGAAATTCCACGACCCGCGGTTCATGACGATGGTCCTCGCCGCCATCGCCGCCAGCGCGACCGTCTATACGCTGGTCACGCCTTTTCTTGCGACGGATGGCTTTACCAAGCGGATGAAGGCCGTCGCCAGCGAGCGCGAGCGCATTCGGCAGCGGGAGCGCGAGCGGCTCGCGAAATCCGAAAAGGTCTCTCTTCGTCAAGCACCGAAGCAGTTCGTTTCGAAGATCGTGGACGATCTCAATCTTGGGAAGTGGGTGGCTCAGGAGGCCGCACGCGAAAAACTCGTCATGGCGGGATATCGCGGTCAGGCTCCTTACGTCACCTTTCTATTCTTCCGCATGGTCACCCCGATCGTGATGCTGATCGGAGCGATCACCTACGTTTTTCTGATATCGCACACGCAGCAATCCACCCCTATCAAGATCGGCATCTGCATCGGCGCCGCGTTTTTGGGCTTGCAGGCGCCAATGTTGTTTCTGAAAAACGCCATTACCAAGCGTCAGCTCTCGATCAAGCGAGCCTTCCCGGACTCGCTCGATCTGCTGCTGATCTGCATTGAATCCGGCATGTCCATCGAAGTCGCGTTCCGCAAGGTCAGCACGGAGATCGGCAACCAGTCGGTCGCGCTGGCGGAAGAATTTACTCTGACCACAGCAGAACTGTCGTACCTTCAGGATCGCAAGATCGCCTACGAAAATCTGGCGAACCGCACCGGTGTCGAAGGAGTTAAATCGGTGTGTCTCGCGCTCCAGCAGTCAGAACGATACGGCACCCCGCTCGCGCAAAGCCTTCGCGTAATGGCGCAGGAAAATCGTGATATGCGCATGACCGAGGCCGAGAAGAAGGCCGCCGCTCTGCCGCCCAAGCTGACGGTCCCGATGATCGTGTTCTTCCTGCCCGTTCTGTTCGTGGTCATTCTCGGACCGAGCGGCATCAAGATCGCAGCGCAAATGCACTGAGGCTTTGCAAAACGGCGGTTTAAGAGACCGGCCCGTCCGACCGCGGATAACTTTCCGCCCGTGATCTGCGGGAGTCTTGCCTGACCGCATCAGCCGCACCGACCCGCGCGTTGGCGCCGCGCCCGAGCATCTGCTTCAGATAGGCCACGTTCGCCGCTGCTTCATCGACGGGCAGATCGGCCTTCACGATACCCTCGGCTTCGTCGAACCGGCCCTGCAATCCGACGACCAGCGCCAGGTTCTGCCGGATCCGGCCATCGACCGGAGCGCCGGCGTAAGCACGACGCAAGGTCTCCTCTGCTTTTGGCAACTCCTTGGTCAGGACATACGACATTCCGAGATTGGACAGCACCGAGGGCTCGTCGGGCACGATTCTGAGCGCGCTCGCGTAATAGCGGCGCGCATCCTCGTGACGACCGAGCTTGTCGAGCGTCGTCCCCTGGACGGAAAGAATCCGCCAGTCCGGATTCGCCGGCGTGTGCGCCCGGCCGAGAACATCGAAGGCTTGCTGCGACTGCCCGTTGTCCGCCAATGCCCGGCCCCAGCTGGCAAGCACCAACTTGTTTCCAGGATTGAGGATCGCGGCGCGTTCCAACACCGCGGCCGCCTGAGCGCGCTGCCCGATGGCGCGCAATGCCGCTCCATATTTCAAGGCCGCGTCGACATCCTTGGGGTTGGCACGAAACTTCTCGCCATAAAGTTCGGCCGCTTGATGAGGATCGGTTTCGGAATTTGTCGCGGATTTCGTGCCTAGCGAGCCGGTGACATCACGCATGCCCGCAGTCTGACAGCCGGCAAGACCGGACGCCAGCATTGTCGTTACGGTAGCGGATGCGAGAAGCCTAGCAAGGCACGACTGCTGACGCATGGCACTTTCACTCGCAATTGCGGCTGATCGAAAGTTGGGCCACTTCAGCAATAGACTGTTAACCCTAACGTCTGGTTAACTACTCCGACTGGCGCCAGCGTCGCTTCCGGTTTAACTCTCCCTCTTCTAACGGAATGAGATCACCCACCATGAATCCCGCGTTTGCGACTTCGTCAGCCGAGGCAGCTATTCCGATCATTTTTGTGTCGAAGGCAGCTTGGCAAGCGGCTGACGCAACGCCCGACGGTCCTGCTCGCCGTTTTGCCGAGGCGAGCGGCTTTCTGGCCAAGTCGGGACAGTACCTCGCGCTACCCGCGGCGAACGGCGACATCTCACACATTCTCTTCGGTCTTGGCGAGGAATCAGACCAAACGCGCGATCCCTTTCTCGCTGGCAAGCTGCCGGGTCTGTTGCCGCCCGGCACCTACCGCTTTGCCAATGCGCCGCGCGATATCCATCTCGCAACACTGGCCTTCGCGCTCGGCAACTATCGCTTCGATCGCTATCGCAAGGCCGACGCACCCAAAGCGCGTCTGGTGCCGCCCGAGGGCGTCGACATCGCGGCCATCTCGCGGATGGGGGAAGCGGCATCACTTGCCCGCGACCTGATCAATACGCCCGCCAACGACATGGGACCCGAAGAACTTGCGGCAGCGGCTCAACATCTCGCCCAGCGTTTCGGCGGGGAATTCAGTTGCATCGTCGGCGACGATCTGAAGCAGCGGAATTTTCCGCTGATCCATGCGGTCGGCATGGCCTCGCCGCGCGCGCCGCGCCTGATCGATATTGCCTGGGGCGATCCCACGCACCCGAAGGTCACGCTGGTCGGCAAGGGCGTCTGCTTCGATACCGGTGGCGTCGATCTCAAACCCGCCAGCGGCATGCAGATCATGAAGAAGGACATGGGCGGCGCCGCCAATGTGCTCGCTTTGGCGCTGATGGTGATGGATGCGAAGCTGAAAGTCAGGTTGCGCGTGCTGATCCCGGCCGTTGAGAACGCCGTGGCCGGGAACGCATTCCGGCCGCTCGACATCTTTCCGTCGCGTAAGGGACCGACGGTGGAAATCGGCAACACCGATGCCGAAGGCCGACTGGTCCTTGCCGACGCGCTGGCGCTGGCCGACGAAGAAGCACCTGAGCTACTGATCGATCTCGGAACGCTCACCGGCGCGGCCCGCGTGGCGCTGGGGCCGGACGTACCGCCGTTCTATACAAACGACGACGCATTGGCGCTCGACATCGCGCGCTGCGCGCAGACCGAGAACGATCCGCTGTGGCGGATGCCGCTGTGGCCGGCCTACGGTACTTGGCTCGATTCCAAGGTCGCCGACATCAATAATGCGCCGTCGGGCGGCTTTGCCGGATCGATCGTATGCGCGCTGTTTCTGCAACGCTTTGTCGAGGCGGCGACGAGCTGGCTTCACGTCGACATCTACGGCTGGACGCCGTCGGCCAAACCGGCGCGTCCGGAAGGTGGCGAATGCCAGGCCGCGCGCGCGATCTACAGACTGCTGAGCGAACGCTATGGATGATCCGCGTCTCACACCGGCCCGGCCGGAGGTCGCCGCCCGCTATCTCGAGGGCAAGATCAATGCGGCGCGCTTCACCGACGGCGAGGAACACGAAGTTGTCGAAGCGGTAGCTCCCCTACAGCGCGAGCCTGCGCCGGATGCAATGCTCGAGACCCAGGCGCTGCGCGGCGAGCGCGTCATGATCTACGACCACAGTGCCGAAGGCTGGGCCTGGGGCCAGTTGGAAGGCGACGGCTATGTCGGCTGGCTCCCGGACCGCGCGCTTGCAAGGCCCGGCGCAGCACCGACGCACAAGGTCGTTGCCTTGCGGACGTTTGCGTTTCCCGGACCGTCGATCAAACTGCCGCCGGTTGAGACGCTATCGATCGGCGCCAGACTAACCGTCCAGCGTCATGACGGCGATTTTGCCGTTGCCAATGGTCATCTCTACATACCCGCCATCCATATCGCGCCGCTCGATCATATTGTGGCGGATTTCGTCGCGGTCGCCGAAATGTTCGTCGGAACGCCGTATCTGTGGGGTGGCAAGACCAGCCTCGGCATCGATTGCTCTGGCCTCGTGCAGGTCGCGCTCAACGCATCCGGCATCGCATGTCCGCGCGACAGCGATATGCAGGAGCAAGCCATGGGTCGCACGTTGTCTTCGACGGAATCGCAAGAGCTGCGGCGCGGTGATCTGATGTTCTGGAAAGGACACGTCGCCATCATCCGCGACGCAACCACGCTCGTCCACGCCAACGCCTATCACATGGCAACGGCGATCGAGACAATCGAAGTGGCGCTCGCCCGCATCCAGACGGGAGGCAGCACCGTCACCTGTGTCAAGCGGCTGGATTGATTATAGCGTTTTCGAGCGACGAGGATCCAAAGCCCCGCTTCTGATTCCATCAGAAGCGCGAAGGCTCTAGTCTGCGTTCGATTCCCCCGACGCAGTCTCCAGCCGGAAGGCGGCGGCGAACAGCGCGCGCGTGTAATCTGATTTCGGACTCTTGAACAGCTCCGACGCCGGCCCTTCCTCGACGACCTTGCCGTGCCGCATCACGATGAGATGACTGGCAAGGGAAGCGACCACGCGCAGATCGTGGGAGATGAACATGTAGGTCAGGTCGCGCTTGCGCTGAAGCTCTCGCAAGAGATCGACCATCTGCGCCTGAAACAGCATGTCGAGTGCGCTGGTCGGTTCGTCGAGCACGACGAAATTCGGCTCCAGCACCACGGCGCGCGCGATACTGATACGCTGGCGCTGGCCGCCAGAAAATTCGTGCGGATAGCGGAAGCGCGTCGCAGGATCGAGCCCGACATCTTTCAGAGCCTTGACCACCCGTGTCTCGCGCTCGGCGTCCGTCAGTGCACGCTGATGCACGCTCAAGCCCTCGGCCACGATATCGCCGACCGACATCCGCGGACTTAACGCTCCGAACGGATCCTGAAAAACGATCTGCATATCGCGACGGAACGGCCGCATCTCCTTGAAGCGCAAACCCTGGATATTTTTGCCGAGGAACACGATCGGGCCGTCCGACGAGATCAGCCGCAACAGCGCCAGTCCGAGTGTGGTCTTGCCGGACCCGGATTCGCCGACGACACCGAGCGTTTCGCCCTTGCGCACCTTCAGCGTCACACCGTCCACCGCCTTGATGTGGCCGACCGTCCTGCGTAACAGACCGCGGCGGACTGGAAACCAGACCTTGAGTTCGTCGGCCGCGATCACGACGGGCGATTCCGGCCGCGGCGGCGCCGGGTCGGGCTTCGGCTCCGCGGCCAGCAGTTCGCGCGTGTAGGGATGCCGCGGCGACTCAAAAACCTCCTCGACCGGTCCCTTCTCGACGATCTTGCCGCCGTTCATGACGCAGACGCGATCGGCGATGCGGCGGACGATGCCGAGATCGTGCGTGATGAAGAGAAGGCTCATACCGAGCCGGGCGCGGATATCCGCCAACAGGGCCAGGATCTGCGCCTGCACCGTAACATCGAGCGCGGTGGTCGGCTCGTCCGCGATCAGAAGGTCGGGTTCGTTGGCAAGCGCCATCGCGATCATCACGCGCTGACGTTGGCCGCCGGACAACTGATGCGGATAGCTGGCAAGGCGGGTTTCCGGATCAAGAATGCCGACCTGGCCCAGCAGTTCCAGCGTCCGCTTCCGCGCCGCCGCGCCGCGAATTCCACCGTGCAGCAGCAATATCTCGCCGATCTGCGCCTCGATGGTGTGCAGCGGATTGAGCGAGGTCATCGGCTCCTGAAAGATAATCGAGATGTCGTTGCCGCGAACGCTCCTGATTTCGCGCTCGGACAGGCTGAGCAGCTCGCGTCCGTTAAAGCGGATGTTCCCGGAGGGATGCGATGCGGCCGGATAAGGCAACAGCTTCAGGACCGAGAGCGCGCTGACAGACTTTCCAGAACCGGACTCGCCGACCAATGCCACGCACTCGCCGCGCTTGATCTCGAATGAAATGCGATCAACGGCAATCGACGGTCCGCCGGCATGGTGAAATGCAACGGACAGGTCGCAAACGTCGAGCAGCGGCTGATCGATGGTGTCCATCCGGGGCCTTACCTGAACGTCTTGCGCGGATCGAAGGCGTCACGCACGGCTTCGCCGATGAAGATCAGCAGCGATAGCATGATCGCGAGCGCGAAGAACCCTGTGAAGCCGAGCCACGGCGCCTGCACGTTGGCCTTGCCCTGCGCCAGCATTTCGCCGAGCGAAGGCGAGCCCGGCGGCAATCCGAAGCCGAGAAAATCCAATGCAGTGAGAGTCATGACCGACGACGATACGATGAACGGCAGGAACGTCATGGTCGCGACCATGGCGTTCGGCAGAAGATGGCGAAACATGATGGTCGCATTCGATACGCCAAGCGCCCGCGCCGCCGTGATGTATTCGAAGTTTCGGCCACGCAGGAATTCGGCGCGCACAAGACCGACCAGCGAGACCCACGAGAACAGCAGCAGGATTCCGAGCAGGACGAAGAATCCCGGCACCAGGATCGACGACAGGATCAAGAGCAGATAGAGCGAGGGGATCGCGGTCCAGACTTCGATGAAGCGCTGAAAGCCGAGATCAACCCAGCCGCCGAAATAACCCTGCACCCCGCCAGCCGCGATACCGATGACCGACGAGACAATGGTCAGGCAAAGCCCGAACAGGACCGAAATCCGGAATCCGTAGATCAGCCGTGCCACCACATCGCGGCCCTGATCGTCGGTGCCGAGCCAGTTGTATTCGAGGTCGCGGCAGCTTGTGAGGTTCTTTCGCTGAACCACCTCCTTGCATTCGGCCTCGGTCAAAAGCCAGGTTGGTTTTGAAGGCGCCGGCGTCGGCAAATCGAGATTGTGGGTGTCGTAGGAATAACGGATCGGCGGCCAGATGATGGTGCCACCCTTGGCCGCGATCAGCTTCTGCAAATAGGGATCGCGATAATCGGCGGCGGTCTCGAAGTCGCCTCCAAATGCGGTTTCCGGATAGGTCACGAATGCCGGGAAATAAAGGTGCCCATCAAACCGGATCAGGAATGGCCGGTCGTTGGCGATTAATTCCGCGAACAGCGAGATGAAGAAAAGGATCAGGAATATCCAGAGCGACCAGTAGCCGCGCCGGTTGGATTTGAAGTTCTGCCAGCGGCGGCGATTGAGCGGCGACAGGCGCAGCGGATGGCGCGCCGGCGGCACAGCCTCCCCGAGCGGCGCCACGGAATCGGCTTCAACGGGCTTTGGCAACGTCACCGCCATCAGACCTCCCGCGCCTCGAAGTCGATCCGCGGGTCGATCCACATGTAGGTCAGATCGGAGATCAGGTTGATCACAAGCCCAACCAGCGAAAAGATGAACAGCGTGCCAAACACCACCGGATAATCGCGATTGAGCACGCTCTCAAAACCGAGAAGGCCGAGGCCGTCGAGCGAAAAGATGGTTTCGATCAAAAGCGAACCTGAAAAGAAAGCGTGAACGAACGCGCCGGGAAATCCGGCGATGACGATCAGCATGGCGTTGCGGAATACGTGATTGTAGAGCACCTGCCGCTCGCTGCAGCCCTTGGCGCGCGCCGTCATCACATACTGCTTGCGGATTTCGTCAAGGAATGAATTCTTGGTCAGCAATGTCATGGTGGCGAAGGCGCCCAGCGCCATCGAGATGATGGGCAGCGTGAGATGCCAGAAGTAATCAAGAATCTTCCAGTACCAGGGAAACTGGCTCCAGCCGTCCGACGTCAATCCGCGCAAAGGGAAGATGCTGAAGAACGATCCGCCGGCGAACAGAATGATGAGAAGAATCGCGAACAAGAATCCCGGAATCGCAAACCCGACGATGATGACCGCCGAAGTCCAGGTATCGAAGCGCGATCCGTCCCTCACCGCCTTGCGGATTCCGAGCGGGATCGAAATCAGATAGGTCAAAAGCGTCATCCAGATGCCGAGCGACATCGAAACCGGCAGCTTCTCCTTGATGAGCTGGATCACGGTGGTGTCGCGGAAATAGCTCTTTCCGAAATCGAAGCGGGAGAAGTTCCACAGCATCAGCAGAAAGCGCTCGGGCGCCGGTTTGTCGAATCCGAACTGCTGTTCAAGGCTTTTGATGAAGGCCGGATCAAGCCCCTGCGCGCCACGGTATTTCGAGCTGACAGCGTCGGAGGATGCTCCCACCTGGGCGCGCGCGCCGAAGTCGCCGCCGGACGATCCCGATATGCGCGACATCCCCCCGGTGTCGGAGCCGCTCAGTTGCGCGATCACCCGCTCGACCGGACCGCCGGGCGCGAACTGCACCACGACGAACGACACGAACAGGATGCCCAGCAGCGTGGGGATCATCAACAGAATGCGGCGGGCGATATAGGCGGCCATGCTTATTCCGCCTGACCGGACGACGCCGGTTTGGCCAGCGCCGACCACCAGATGTCAGGCGCCATGACGCCGAGATATTTTGGAAGGGTCGGCGGATGCCCGAACACATCCCAATAGGCCAGCCGGTGCGCGTTCGAATACCATTGCGGCACCCAGTAACGGCCCGCGCGAATGACGCGGTCCAGCGCGCGCGCGGCAAACACCAGCTTGGCGCGGGTATCGGCGGCGATCACCTGCTCCATCAGGGTGTCGACCGCGGGATCCGAAATGCCGGCGAGGTTGTACGATCCCTTGGTTGCTGCCGCCTGCGACGAAAAGAACGGCCGCAGCGAGTCACCCGGCACGGTCGAGAAGCTGAAGCGCTCGATCACCATGTCGAAATCGAAGTCGTCGCGCCGCGCCCTCGCCTGCACGGAATCTACCAGCCGCAGCGTCGCCTCAATACCGAGCGTCCCGAGGTTCTTGATGTAGGGCATGTGGTGGGCCTGGAATGACGGCTCGTCGAGCAGGAACTCAACGCGGAATGCCTCGCCCTGTGGCGTCATCCGCTTGCCGTCCTTGATGTGAAAGCCCGCGTCGTTGAGCAGTTGCGCGGCTCTGCGCAACAGCTTACGATCCTGTCCCGAGCCGTCGGACACCGGCGGCACGAACGGCATGCCGAACACCTCGTCCGGAACCTTGCCGCGGAACGGCTCCAGCAACGCCGCTTCCTCCGGCGACGGCAGGCCGCTCGCCATCAGATCGGAGTTCTGGAACGGCGACACCGTCCGCACATAGGCGCCGTACATGATGCTCTTGTTGGTCCACTCGAAATCGAAGGCGCAGTCGAGCGCCTCGCGAACGCGCAGGTCCCTGAACTTGTCGCGGCGCGTATTGATGAACCAGCCTTGCGCGCCGGACGGCGTCTCGTCGGGCAACTGCTCGCGCTTGACGCGGCCCTCGGTCATCGCCGGGAAATCGTAGCGCGTATTCCAGATGCGCGAGGTGAATTCCTCGCGGTACAGGTAGCTGCGGCCGGTGAAGCCTTCAAAAGCCACATCGCGATCGCGATAGAAGTCGAACCGCACCGTATCGAAATTATAACTGCCGCGGCAGACCGGAAGATCGGCGCCCCACCAGTCCTTGACCCGGTCGAACTCGATGAAGCGATTGGATTCGAACCGGCCGACCTTGTACGGCCCGCTGCCGAGCGGGACATCCATCGTCGATTCCTCGAACGGATGCGCGGTGTAATAGGCTTGCGAGAAGATCGGCATGCTTGCTACGAACGGCGGCACGTCACGGCCGCGCTTCGCAGCGAAGGTGACGACGAGCGTCGCATCGTCGATCGCTTCGGCCTTCACCATGTCACGCATCTGCTGCGTGATCAGGGGGTGGCCTTTGGTCTTCAAAATCGTCAGCGAAAAGGCGGCATCGCGCGCGGTGAGTTTTTGCCCGTCATGAAACCGGGCCTCCGGTCGCATCTTGAATTGATAGGTCAATCCGTCGGCCGAGATACGCACGGTCTTCGCCGCCAGACCGTACATCGCATCGGGTTCGTCGCCGGCACGCGCCATCAGCGAGGTGAACGTCATCCCCATGCCCTGCGCGCCGTCCCCTTTCAGAATGAAGGCGTTGAGCGAATTGAAGGTCTGGAACGACTGGTTGAAGGCGCGGCTGGACGGAATGGTCGAAAATAGCCCGCCCTTCGGCGCGTCGGGATTGACATAGTCAAAGTGGTGGAAATCAGCAGGGTATTTCAGGTCGCCGAATGCCGACATGCCGTGGGATTCACCATGGGATTCGGTCTTCGCGTCGTTCGCGGCAGCCGGCCGTAGCCATGCCGACCCTACCGCGCCGATCCCGAGAGCGATCACCTGCCGGCGGCTGGGCTGCCTCATCCGCGCGACCCTCCTCAAGATCGCTTGCCGACCTTGGCCGCCTTGTCGGCATCGTACCACCACAGCGCCGGAAAGGCGTCGACACCGTACTTCGGCATCTCGGCAGGCCGCCCAAAGCGGTCCCAACGGGCGGTGCGATGAAAGGGATAGCTGAATTGCGGCACCACATAGTGGTTCCACAACAGCACGCGGTCGAGTGCCTTGGTGGCTGCGACAAGGTCGGCGCGGTCTTTAGCGAAGATCACCCGCTCGATCAGCTTGTCGACGGCGGGATTCTTGATGCCGAGGACATTGCGCGAGCCCGGCATATCCGCCGCGTGCGAACCCCAGAACTCTCGCTGCTCATTGCCCGGCGACAGCGATTCAATCCAGTTATTGACGACCACATCGAAGTCCCAGCTGCGCATCCGGTTCTCGTACTGCGTCGTATCGACGGTCCGAACGGTTGCAGTGATGCCCATGCGCTCCAGCGACGGCTTGAAGAACAGCATGATCCGCTCAGCGCTCGGATCTTCCGACATTAATTCCAGTTCGAATGGCGCGCCGGTCTTGCTGTCTACCAGCTTGTGGTCACGCACCTCATATCCCGCCTCTTTGAAGAGCTTCATGCCTTCGCGCAGGTTGCTGCGAACCGCTTCGGGATTGCCGCCGACCGGATTGCTGTAAGGCGTGGTGAACACTTCGGCCGGAACTTCAGCGCGAACGGTTTCAAGGATTTCAAGCTCCCTGCCCTCGGGCAGGCCGCTTGATGCCAGTTCTGTGCCATAGAAATAGCTATTGATGCGCTTGTACTGGCCGTAGAATAGTTGCTTGTTCATTTCCTCGAAATCGAACGCGAAATTCAGCGCCCACCGCACGCGAGGATCCTTGAACTTGTCGCGGCGGATGTTGAGGGCGAACGCCTGCATCACGCCCGCATTGCGAATGGGAAATTCTTCCAGAACAACGCGGCCGTCCTTCACCGCCGGAAAATTGTAAGCCGTGGCCCAGTTCTTGGCGCTGTTTTCGGTGCGCCAGTCGACCTGATCGGCCTTAAAGGCTTCGAGCGCAACCGTGCCGTCGCGGAAATATTCATAGCGCAGCTCGTCGAAATTATTTTGGCCAACGTTGATATTGAGATCGCGGCCCCAGTAATCCTTGACCCGTTCCAGCGTCACCGAGCGCGCTGCTTCAAAACTCTTGATCCTGTAGGCCCCGCTGCCGAGCGGCGGCTCCAGCGTGGTCGCGGAAATGTCCCGTTTGACGCCCGCCTCGTTGGTGCCTTCCCACCAGTGCTTCGGTAACACCATCAACTGTCCGACGATCTGCGGCAGTTCGCGGTTGCCCGGCGCATCGAAGGTGAAGGTCACCTCGCGCTCCCCGGTCTTTTCGGCTTTCACAACATGGCGGTAATAAGCTGCATAGAACGGACGATGCTTCTTCAGCGCGTTGAACGAAAAAATCACGTCATCGGGCGTGACCGGCTTGCCGTCGTGCCACTTCGCCTCGGCCCGTAGCCGGTGGGTCACGAACGAGAAATCGTCGGGATAACCAACCGACTCGGCCAGCGCGCCATACTCCGTTGAAACCTCGTCCAGCGATTGAGTCGTCAGCGATTCATAGATCAGCGCGACTCCTGACGCGATCAAACCCTTCACGCCCGCCACGGCAGGGTTGAAATTATCGAAAGTGCCGAGCGCGATCTGCCGCGCCATACCGCCTTTGGGCGCGTCCGGATTGACATAGTCGAAATGCTTGAAGCCTTCCGGATATTTCACCTCGCCGAACAGCGAAAGCGCGTGCCGCCATTTGAGGCCGGCCGACCCCGCCTGCGCATGCGCCGCTTCGATTGCCGAAGCGCCGGTCAGGACTTTGATCGCGGGTGCGGCTGCGATCAGGGCACCGCCGTGAAGGAGACGTCGTCGTGTGAAGGCCAATGCGAGTATCCCTACGAGTTATCGGGGCGAGCTAGCGCATGATGCGCCAAAGTGTGATGGGCTGGCGACGATCATGCGCGTTCTCACTCCTGGAGCGCAATCGATCCAGGATTGCTGATCGCGCTCCAGAGTCCGATTCAACCGCGTTGAACCGACCTCTGTTCTATTTTTTCGATTGAGCATGATCTTGTTTGAAAACCGGTTTCCACTTTTCGGCATCATGCCTGGCGGTGCAACTCGAAGCGCACTGTCTCGGCCGATTATGTCGGTTTTCGGGGATGATACCACCCACCTCTCGAACTTGTGCGGTGAAACCAGCCGGTTAAGTGTGGGCGACCGGCACGGTGAGCGACTTTGAAAACTCCTGCCGCCGGTTGGCAAGGCTATACAGCGTAACCTTGCGGCATCCGTCAGCGGCTAGGGCTTGTCGGAATTCTTGCGCAGATAGGCAATGAGGTCGGCTCGGTCGGTGTCCTTCGGAATGCCGGCGAACGACATCGCCGTGCCGGGGATGTATTCCTTCGGACCGGCCAGGAACTTGTCCAGTTCATCAAGCGTCCAGGTGCCGCCCTTGGCCTTCATGGCAGCCGAGAAATTGAAGTCATGGCCCTTGCCGCGCGGCTCGCCGACGATGCCATAAAGGTTAGGACCGACGCGGTTCGGTCCGCCCTTCTCAAGGGTATGGCAGGCGGCGCATTTCTTGGCCACGATGGCGCCGTTCTCGACCGAAGCGGCTTGCAGCCGCTTCCCCAGCGACACCGCCGACGCGACCTCGGCTTCCTTGCTCGAAGCCGCCGGCTTGTCGTCCTTGTGAACTGCTTCCTTGTGAGCTGCCTCTGGCGCTTCCTTGACCTCAATTTTATAACCAGGCTTCGCAGGCGCATGCGACGCGAAAATCGTCTTGGCAACGAAATTCATGACCAGCAGAACGAGGCAGGTGCCCAGAACCGCGCCAAGAAATTTATTGATCATTGAGGAAGTCCATCTGCGGCAAGGCTCCACGCTCGAAAGTCGGCCGCACGGCCGGCTGAACGACGACGGAGATGCCGCGGACCGGCCTCGCGGAGGCGGCAGGACGAGATAACGGTTTGCCGGCGTTCTGACAACCCGTATAAATGCCGCAGATCTTAGAAGCTGCGCCAATTTCCGCTCTCCCCCAACCGATGACCCAGACCCGCACCCTCGTGCTGATACCCGCCCGCATGGCCGCGACCCGACTTCCAGGCAAACCATTGCTGGATATCGGCGGCCTGCCGATGGTCGTTCACGTCTTGCGGCGGGCTGAGGCAGCCGGCATCGGGCGCGTCGCTGTCGCCACCGACACTCCCGACATCGCGGCCGCGGTGACGGCCCATGGCGGCGAGGCGATCATGACGCGCGCCGATCATCCGTCCGGGTCCGACCGCGTTTTCGAGGCGCTAGGCAGACTGGACCCCGAAGGCAGCATCGATACAATCATCAACCTCCAGGGCGACTTCCCGACCATCCGTCCGGGCACGATTCGCGACGTGCTCAAGCCGCTGGCCGACCCCTCGGTCGATATCGCAACGCTGGCCGCCGAAATTCAATCCGATGAGGAGGCCACCAACCCGAATGTGGTCAAGGCCATCGGATCTCCGGTCGACTCTCGGCGACTGCGCGCGCTTTATTTTACCCGCGCCACCGCCCCGTATGGCGAGGGCCCGCGCTACCATCATGTCGGGCTTTACGCATATCGCCGCGAGGCCTTGCAGCGCTTTGTCGAGCTGCCGCCCTCGCCTCTCGAGCGACAGGAACGGCTCGAGCAGTTGCGGGCGCTGGAAGGCGGAATGCGGATAGACATCATGATTGTGGACGACGTGCCGCGGGGCGTCGATACCCCGGCCGACCTCGAAACCGCCCGTCGGCTCCTCGCCAATTCAGCCTCTGGCGAACACCCGGCCCGCTGATAGAACAGCTGATGACCAAGATGATGAAAATCGTATTCCAGGGCGAACCCGGCGCGAATTCCCATATTGCCATCGCGGACGCCTATCCCGATGCCGAACCATTGCCTTGCGCGACCTTCGAGGACGCGCTCGCCGCCATCGCGTCCGGCGAAGCCGACCTCGGCATGATCCCAATCGAGAATTCGGTGGCCGGCCGCGTCGCCGACATTCACCACCTGCTTCCGCAGTCGGGGTTGTTCATCGTCGGCGAATACTTCCTGCCGGTCCGCCATCAACTGGTGGCGCCGCGCGGAGCAACGCTCGCGGATATCAAGACCGTCGAAAGTCACGTTCACGCCCTCGGGCAATGCCGCCGTATCATCCGCAAACTTGGCATCCGGCCGATCGTCTCGGGCGATACCGCCGGCGCTGCCCGCCTTGTCGCCGAACGCCGCGATACCAGCTGTGCGGCGATCGCTTCGCGTCTCGCTGCGCAACTCCATCATCTCGACATTCTCGCCGAGGATGTCGAGGACGAGGACCACAACACCACGCGTTTCGTGGTGCTGGCACGAGAGGCCAACTGGGCCAAGCAAGGATCTGGGCCGCTGGTCACCAGTTTTGTCTTTCGAGTGCGCAACCTGCCGGCCGCGCTCTATAAAGCGATGGGGGGATTTGCCACCAACAGCGTCAACATGACCAAGCTCGAAAGCTACATGGTCGATGGCAACTTCTTCGCTACACAATTCTATGCGGATGTCGAAGGCCACCCGGACGATCGCGGCCTCGCATTCGCGCTGGAGGAGTTGAGGTTCTTTTCAAAGGAGCTTCGCATCGTGGGCGTCTATCCGGCTCATCCGTTCCGCGCGACTTTCCGCGAACGAGCGGATTGACCAAGTTTCGTGCATTGTCCGCCCCTTGAGTTGGGCAATTTTCAGTTTATGTCGATATATGTGCATGTTCCCAAACAGGTGATATTTGATATCATCAACGAATTCAATATAATACAATTTCTCAGTCTGCCCATTATATCGCACGCCTGATCTATTTGCCTTACATTTATGGGTGAGGTGGGCTACTTCCCATCACGAGGATGTCTAATTATGGGCTACCCTAGTGGGAACGCCAATCTGTGATGGCACGGCCATGAGGCCTAGGCGTTTTCCGGAAACTATCGGCGCTGAAGGCACGGTGAGGCAGATGCAGTGGAGTTCACGAGTCATGACAGACGCTTCCGCCGCGGTTCATAATGACCTTGGCGCGCAAAAACGACCCACGATCTCGTTCGAGTTCTTTCCGCCCAAAACCGAGGAGATGGAGCACAATCTTTGGGGCACCATTACCCGCCTCGCGCCCCTTGATCCGAGCTTTGTCTCTGTGACATACGGCGCCGGCGGCTCGACTCGCGAGCGCACCCATTCGACCATCGCGCGCATCCTGTCGGAGACCCAGCTTCGTCCGGCGGCGCATCTCACCTGTGTCGGCGCTCCGCGCGGGGAGGTCGATGAGATTGTCAGCCGCTATCGCGACATCGGCGTCCGCCATATCGTCGCCCTTCGCGGAGACCCCCCGGGCGGCATCGGCACGGCCTACAGCACCCATCCCGAAGGTTATCGCAGTTCGACCGACCTCGTCGCCGGCATCAAGCGGCGGCATGGCGACATCGAAATTTCTGTGTCGGCCTATCCCGAAAAGCACCCCGAGAGTCCCGACATCGATACCGACATCGACGTCCTTAAGGCAAAGGTCGATGCCGGCGCGACCCGCGCCATCACCCAGGTCTTTTTCGACAACGACCTTTACCTTCGCTATCTCGATCGCGTCCGCGCGCGCGGCATTGATATTCCGATTGTGCCGGGCATCATGCCGATGCACAACTTCAAGCAGGCCAGAGCCTTTGTGACCAAGGCGGGCACCACGGTTCCAACCTGGCTCGCCGAAAAATTCGAAGGGCTCGATGAGGATCCGGAAACGCGCAAGCTGATCGCGGCGACGGTCGCGGCCGGTCAGGTCCAGAAGCTCGCCAAGCGCGGCGTCGATACGTTCCACTTCTACACCATGAACCGCGCCGACCTGGTGTTCGCGATTTGTCATCTGCTCGGCATCCGGCCCGATGCTGCCCAGAAGGCGGCGTGATCCCATCTTCCGCCCAAAGACGTGGATGTCCGCTATAAGCGCGGGCATAACGATCACAGGATAACAAGCGTGACAAAAAGTTCGAATCCCACTGCCGAGAAACTCCGGAACCTCGCGCGCGAGCGCATTCTGGTGCTCGACGGCGCCATGGGCACCATGATCCAGGCGCGAGGGTTCGATGAAGCCGCGTTTCGTGGCGAGCGATTCAAGGATTTTCACCGCGACGTGCGCGGCAACAACGACCTCCTCATCCTCACCCAACCGCAAGCGATCGAGGACATTCACGCGCAGTATCTGCGCGCCGGCGCTGACCTCGTCGCCACCAACACGTTTTCATCGACATCGATCGCGCAGGCCGACTATGACATGTCGGATCTCGTCTACGAACTCAACCGCGAGGGCGCGAAGCTCGCGCGCGCCGCCGCCGCCCGGGTCAGTGGCGAGGACGGCAAGCCGCGTTTTGTCGTCGGCGCTATCGGCCCAACCAATCGCACCGCGTCGATCTCACCAGACGTCGCCAATCCTGGCTACCGGGCGGTCACCTTCGACGACCTGCGCAAGGCCTATGGCGAACAGATCAATGGCCTGCTCGACGGCGGCGCGGATCTGCTGCTGGTTGAAACCATCTTCGACACGCTGAACGCCAAGGCTGCGCTTTACGCCGTCGCCGAAATCGGCGAGGAGCGCGGCATCGAGATTCCGGTGATGGTCTCCGGCACCATCACCGACAAGTCCGGCCGCTTGCTGTCGGGCCAATTGCCCGAAGCGTTCTGGCACTCGGTACGGCACGCCAGTCCGCTCACCATCGGTTTCAATTGCGCGCTCGGCGCGGAAGACCTGCGCGCGCATGTCGCCGAGATCGGACGCGTCGCCGACACGCTGGTTTGCGCCTATCCGAACGCGGGCCTGCCCAACGAGTTCGGCGAGTACGACGAGAGCCCGGACTACATGGCGCGGCTGATCGGCGAGTTCGCACAAGCCGGCCTCGTCAACATCGTCGGCGGCTGCTGCGGCACCACGCCGGATCATATCGCGGCCATCGCGGCCGTGGTCGCCCCACACAAGCCGCGCGTGGTGCCGGTCGTTGCGCCGCGGCTGCGGCTGTCGGGGCTGGAGCCGTTCTCGCTGACCTCCGACATCCCCTTCGTCAACGTCGGCGAGCGCACCAACGTCACCGGCTCGGCCAAATTCCGTAACCTGATCAAGGCCGGCGATTACACCGCTGCGCTCGATGTGGCGCGCAACCAGGTCGAGAACGGCGCCCAGATCATCGACGTCAACATGGACGAAGGCCTGCTGGATTCGGAAGCGGCGATGGTCACCTTCCTCAACCTGATCGCGTCCGAACCCGACATCGCCCGCGTGCCAGTGATGGTCGATTCCTCCAAGTTCTCGGTGATCGAGGCTGGGCTGAAATGCATCCAGGGCAAGCCGGTAGTGAACTCAATCTCGCTCAAGGAAGGCGAGGAGAAATTCTTGCACGAGGCGCGGATTGCACGACGCCACGGCGCGGCTGTGGTGGTGATGGCGTTCGACGAGACTGGGCAGGCCGACACCTATCAACGCAAAACCGAAATCTGCAAGCGCGCTTACGACATCCTGACCGAGGAGGTCGGCTTTCCCCCGGAAGACATCATCTTCGATCCGAACATCTTCGCCATCGCCACCGGTCTCGAGGAGCACAACAACTACGGCGTCGACTTCATCGAGGGAACGCGCTGGATTCGCCAAAACCTGCCGCACGCGCATATCTCAGGCGGCGTCTCCAACCTGTCGTTCTCGTTCCGCGGCAATGAGCCGGTGCGCGAGGCCATGCACTCGGTGTTCCTGTATCACGCCATCAAGGCCGGCATGGATATGGGCATCGTCAATGCCGGGCAGATGATCATCTACGACGACATCGACCCCGAGCTGCGACAGACCTGCGAAGACGTGATTCTGAACCGCGATCCCGGAGCATCGGAACGGCTGCTGCAACTGGCGGAGAAATTCCGCGGCGCTGGCAAGGAAGTGAAGGAGAAGGATCTCTCCTGGCGCGAATGGCCGGTGGAGAAGCGGCTGAGCCACGCGCTGGTCAACGGCATCACCGAATATATCGAGGAAGACACCGAAGCCGCGCGCTTGACGGTCGAGCGCCCGCTCAACGTGATCGAAGGGCCGCTGATGGCCGGTATGAACGTGGTCGGCGACCTGTTCGGCGACGGCAAGATGTTCCTGCCGCAGGTGGTGAAGTCGGCGCGGGTGATGAAGCAGGCGGTCGCCTATCTGATGCCGTTCATGGAGGAGGAGAAGGCACGCAATCAGGCCGCCGGCATCGAGGGCGCGGGCAGCACCTCCGCCGGCAAGATCCTGCTCGCCACCGTCAAGGGCGACGTCCACGATATCGGGAAGAACATCGTCGGCATTGTGCTTCAGTGCAACAACTACGAGGTGATCGACCTCGGCGTGATGGTGCCGGCCGCCAAGATCATCGAGACGGCAAAGGCCGAGAAGGCCGATATCGTCGGCCTCTCCGGCCTGATCACGCCGTCGCTGGACGAGATGGGCTATTTCGCGGCGGAGCTTGAGCGTCAGGGTCTCAACCTGCCGCTCCTGATCGGCGGTGCGACCACCAGCCGCGTCCATACCGCCGTGAAGATCGACCCTAACTATCGCAACGGCCCGGTGATCCACGTCAACGACGCCAGCCGCGCCGTCGGCGTCGTTGCCTCGCTGATGTCGCCGGAGCGGCGGGAGGCCTACGCGGCCGGAGTGCGCGCCGAATACGCCAAGATTTCCGCGGCGCATTTCCGCGCCCAGCAGGACAAGAAACGGCTGCCACTCGCGGCCGCCCGCGCCAACGCAGTGCCGATTGACTGGAGCAGCTACCGCCCGGTCAAGCCGACCTTCCTCGGAACCAAAGCCTTCACCGACTATCCGCTGGAAGAACTGGTGGAGGTGATCGACTGGACGCCGTTCTTCCAGGTGTGGGAACTGGCCGGGCGCTTTCCAGCGATCCTCGACGACAAGGTGGTCGGCGAGACCGCGCGCGCCCTTTATGACGACGCACGCAAGATGCTGGACCGCATCGTTAAAGAAAAGTGGTTCAAGGCCTCCAGCGTGATCGGCTTTTGGCCCGCCAACCGTGTCGGCGACGATATCGCGGTTTACAGCGACGAGAGCCGCACCACGCAGATCGCGACCTATCACACCCTGCGCCAGCAACTCGAAAAACGCGAGGGCCGTCACAACTCCGCGCTGGCGGACTTCATCGCTCCGAAAGAAACCGGCATCGCCGACTATATCGGCGGCTTCGCCGTCACCGCAGGCCTAGGCGAGGATGAAATCGCAGCGCGCTTCAAGAACGCCAATGACGACTACTCGTCCATTCTGGTGAAGGCGCTGGCCGACCGCCTCGCGGAAGCCTTCGCCGAACGGATGCATCAGCGCGTGCGAACGGAATTCTGGGGCTACGCGCCGGATGAGGCGCTGACCAACGATCAGCTCATCCGGGAAGAATATGTCGGTATCCGCCCCGCGCCCGGCTATCCGGCGCAGCCCGATCATACAGAGAAGGCCACGCTGTTCCGCCTGCTGGATGCGACTCGCGCGACCGGCGTCGAGCTGACGGAGAGCTTTGCGATGTGGCCCGGCTCCTCGGTCTCCGGTCTCTATTACAGCCATCCCGAAAGCCAATATTTCGGCGTCGGCAAGATCGAGCGCGATCAGGTCGAGGACTATGCCGCGCGCAAGGAGATGGAGGTCGCCGAGATCGAGCGCTGGCTGGCGTCGATCCTCAACTACATTCCCGGTCAGGATGTTTCCGGCCAGGGCGGAAAGCCCACCGCGACGCCGGCGCCCGCGCCCGCCAACGACGCCTCCGCCGACGTCGCCGGTCATCCGCCGGGCTGCCAATGCGCGGTGCATCTGAAATTGCGCAAGACCGCTGCGCGGGCGGGCTGACTGTGGACACATCCGCGATCGCCGCCGCACTGCTGGATTCATCCGCGGACGCGATCATCGCCACCGATCGCAACGGCACGATCACGTTCTGGAGCCCAGGCGCGGTCAGGATTTTCGGCCATAGCACCAGCGAGGCAATCGGCCAGTCGCTCGACCTCATCATTCCGGAAAACCAGCGCGCCCGGCACTGGGCCGGATACCGCGAGGTGATGCTGACCGGGCAGAGCCGCTACAGCGGTGGCGACGTGCTTGCCGTTCCCGCGCTTCACAGGGACGGCCGGCGCATCTCACTCGAATTCACCATCGTGCCGCTGACGGACGTCGCTGGCCGCATCACCGGGCTGGTGTCGGTGCTGCGCGATGTCACCGCCCGTTTCGAGGAAATCCGTCAACTGCGCCACAAGGCGGCGGCGAAAGTCTGAGCGACTGGTCCTGCCGCGCGTGCGCGGCCGGCATGCCGCATTCCCCACATACGAAAAGCCTATTGCTCGTCGCTCGCCAGCACGCCACGCACTGCGGCCGCCCAACCCTTGAGCTTTCGCGTCCGCGTCGCGGCACTCATCGCCGGCCTGAAACGGCGCTCGAGCCGCCAGCTGTCGGCAAATCTCGACGGCTCCGGATAAACGCCTGCGGAGAGCCCCGCGAGGTAGGCCGCGCCCAGCGCCGTGGTCTCCTGAATCACCGGCCGATCGACCGGTGCCTCGAGCAGGTCCGCAAGGCGCTGCATAGTCCAGTCCGAGGCCGTCATGCCGCCGTCGACACGGAGCACGGTGTGCGCGGCGTCGGCGCCCGGCCAATCGGCGCGCATTGCGTCCCAAAGATCAAACGTCTGGTAGCAGACGCTTTCCAGCGCCGCATGAGCGAGTTCCGCCGGCCCGGTGTTGCGGGTCAGTCCGAACAGCGCACCGCGCACATTCGGTTTCCAGTACGGCGCTCCCATGCCGACGAAAGCCGGCACAAGATACACGGATTGGGTGGGATCGGACTGTTCGGCCAGCGGCCCGGTGTCCGAAGCCTGCTTGATGAGACCAAGGCCGTCCCGCAGCCACTGCACCGCGGAGCCTGCGACGAAGATCGAGCCTTCCAGCGCGTAGGTGCGTTGGCCGTTCAGCTGATAGGCGATCGTCGTGAGCAGCTTGTTGTTCGATGCGACCGGCGTCGTGCCGGTGTTGAGCAGCGCAAAGCAGCCGGTGCCATAGGTCGACTTGATCATACCGGGGGCGAAACACGCCTGACCCACCACCGCGGCCTGCTGGTCGCCGGCGATGCCCCGGATCGAGATCGGCGCGCCAAACAGCTCGGGGGCGCTGTCGCCGAAATGCAGGGACGAATCTTTCACCTCCGGCAACATCGCGCGGGGCACCTGGAGCATATCCAGCAGTTCGTCGTCCCACTGCCCGGTGTGAATGTTGAACAGCAGCGTGCGTGACGCATTGGTGGCGTCGGTTGCGTGCACCTTGCCGCCGGTCAGCCGCCACAAGAGATAACAATCCACGGTACCGAACATCAGCTCTCCGCGCATCGCTCGCGCACGCGCGCCGGGCACCGAGTCGAGGATCCAGGCGACCTTGGTGCCGGAAAAATAGGGATCGATGATCAGGCCGGTTTTCGCCGATATCGCGGGCTCATGGCCCTCGGCCTTCAGCCGCGCGCAAATATCCGCCGTGCGCCGGTCCTGCCACACGATCGCGCGATGCACCGCCTTTCCGGTGGCCCGATCCCAGACCACAGTGGTTTCCCGCTGGTTGGTGATGCCGATGGCGGCGATGTCCTTCGGCGTGACGCCCGCTTTCTTCATCGCCTGCCGGCAGGTCGCAACGGTCGAGGTCCAGATGTCTTCCGGCTCGTGCTCGACCCAGCCCGACGCTGGAAAATGCTGCGGGAATTCCTGCTGCGCGATCGCGGCGATGGAGATGTCAGCGCGAAACACGATGGCACGCGACGATGTGGTGCCCTGATCGATGGCGAGAATGTGAGTTTCCATGAATTTCTTTTCAAACTTGCGGGCTTGCTCCCCGGCTGCGCCAAGCAAGCGGAGGGTCGAGGCAAGCGGATTGCCTGACCAAGGTCAAGTTTGTGCCTTCGTTTTGATTCACGCTTCCCCCCGACGAAAGGATAAGATGCCGGCACGGCTTCCATCCGACCGTCCGTCCCGCCGGGCAGAAGTGCCCGACCGAAAGCAAATTACACTCGTTTGTCCATGACTATTCAGCAACCGAAAGACCCTAGATGATACTGGCAAAGATGATTTTGGCCGGCTCCTTGTTCGCGATCGTCGGTGCAACGGCCTCCGCTCAAGCAACGCCTCCGACCCAGCAGACGCCATCGGCGGAGACCCGGAAGGGTCTGGTGACGGTCGTCAACCGGCTCAACGGCACGATTGCGATCCGGGAGGAGCAGGACGACAAGGGCAAGGAGGGAGATAAAGAGAAAGAGAATAAGGCTAAGGAAAAAGAGAAGGATAAGGCTGACGTCGAAGACGCGGCCACGCAGTTCAAGATCGACCACAAGCTGTCAGAGTCGGTTCACGCCGGCGACAAGGTGAAGTTTTCCGTCAGGGACGGCGGCGATCCCAAAAATACCGAAAAGACCATCACCAAAATCGAGGTGGATTAGCGGGAAGCCGATTGCCCTTGGAGCATGATCCCGAAAAGTGGAAACCGGCTTTCGGACAAGATCTTGCTCAATCGAAAGAATGCGATGCGGAATCCGTGCAGTTGCGTGGATTCCGCGCTTCGCGTTCGCCAAGGAAGCTTACGGGAGCACCTCGAACAGGCCTGCCGCGCCCATGCCGCCGCCAACGCACATGGTAACCACGGCGTACTTGGCCTTGCGCCGGCGCCCTTCGATCAGAGCATGGCCGGCGAGGCGCGCGCCCGACATGCCATAGGGATGGCCGACCGCGATGGCGCCGCCGTCGACGTTGAGTTTCTCCGGATCGATGCCGAGCTTGTCGCGGCAATAGATCACCTGCACCGCGAATGCCTCGTTCAACTCCCAGAGATCAATGTCTTCCACCGTGAGGCCGTGACGCTTGAGCAGGCGCGGCACCGCGAACACCGGCCCGATGCCCATTTCATCGGGCTCACAGCCCGCGGCGACGAAGCCGCGGAAGATACCGAGCGGCTTCAGGCCGCGCCTCGACGCCTCCTTGTCGCTCATGATCACGGTAGCGCTGGCGCCATCCGATAACTGGCTGGCGTTGCCGGCTGTGATAGTGAAGCCCTCGCCACGGACCGGCTTAAGCCCGGCGAGACCTTCAGCGGTCGTATCAGGACGCGGACCTTCGTCCTGCGACAGCGTCACGTCCTTGAACGTGACCTCTTTGGTCTGCTTGTCGACGATCGCCATTCTTGTGGAGATCGGCGCCAGCTCGTCCTTGAATCTGCCGACCTGTTGCGCGGCCGCCGTGCGGCGCTGGCTTTCCAGCGCGTATTCATCCTGCGCCTCGCGCGAGATGCCGTAGCGCTTCGCCACCACTTCCGCGGTGTCGATCATGGGCATGTAGACTTCGCTTTTGATCTCGAGAAGCGCGGGATCTTGCGCGTGGAAGGTGTTGGCGTGCTCGTTCTGCACCAGACTGATCGATTCGCCGCCGCCGCCGACCGCGATTCCGACGCCGTCGAACAGGACCGAGCGCGCGGCGAGAGCGATCGCCTGAAGGCCCGAGGCGCATTGGCGGTCTATGGTGGTGCCGGCCACGGTTACGGGGAGCCCGGCGCGAAGCAGCGCCTTGCGGGCGATATTGCCGCCGGTGGCGCCCTGCTGCATGGCGACACCCATCACCACATCCTCGATCTCTTTCGGATCAACCCCGGCGCGGGCAACGGCTTCTCCGATGGCATGGCCGAGCAGGGTCGCTCCTTCAGTGGCGTTGAGAGCGCCCCGATAAGCCTTGCCGATCGGCGTGCGGGCGGTGGAAACAATCACGGCTTCGGTCATCGGCGGTCCCCTGGCAAAATTTGGGTCATTTGATCTCTCGTTTTCTTCAACGCGAACTAGAATCCATCCTCAGATCAATCCCGGGGACATTCTGCGTTCGGAGACTCCGTCAGAACGCCGCCGCCAGATCCCGCGCACCCGGCTTCGCGCTGTTGCTGTCCATCCGGGCGTCGGTGACCGCGAGCAGCTTCGCCACCGTGTCGTGACGGATCGCCACCGGATTGCGTTCGTAGCCCTGACGCTGGAAAAAATTCGCTGTCGGGACGCGTTCTCGCATCGCCGGCGGCATCGTCACCATGTCGAGGCCGGTGCCGTCACCGGTGAGATTCATCATCTCCAGTTCGGCGGCGGTCAGCGGACGAGCGTAGCCCTTGTTGCGTGCGAAAATGATCGAGGTCAGGAGCTTGTGGGTCTGCAACAGCGGACCGACATCGATATCCAGCACCAGCGCATGGATCGCCCAGCCTTTCGGCGTGTCGGCAAGCTTCTCGTGCGCGCTCCAGGTATCGGGCATCGAGTGTGCGTAGGCTACCATCCGCTTGATCGCCGCGATCTTGCGCTCCATCGCGGCGCGCTGCGGTCCTGACAATCGCGCCGCTTTCTCCCCAAGCGCGCGCAGGATGTCATCGCCTTGCTCGGCGAGAAGTTCGACGCTGTTGGTGGTGAGCAACTGGTTATAGCCAATCGCGGTGGAGATCGCGCGGGATCCCGGTCGGGACGTGCTGAGACCCGATTGCATGTCGTGATTGCCGTTGCCGCCGGTCTCGAACGAATAGACCCGAACCGCCTGCTCCTTCGTCAGGCCGTAGGCTTGCGCCACCCGCGCATAGGCGCGCTTGAAATCGATTTCGGTTCTAGGCCGCTGCGGCGCGAACTGGAACTGCTCCGCCGCAGCCTTCAGGAAATCGGCGACAACGGGAATGTGTTTGCGCTGCCGCGGCGCAGGCCCCTCTTCCGGCTCCGGGTTGATCGGGCGGTGCGGTCCCTCGTAGAGCGGAGGCCGGGCCAGCACGTAGTCGTCAAGCGTGATCGACTGGTGGCTGCGTCGCTTGGCACTGCGAATACGCCTCTTGTCAGCAATCGCGTTCCAATAGGCGCCCGCCTCCTGCTCGAAAGCAGCGCGGGCCTCCTGATACGCGTTCAGCTTGCGGCGGTAATCCGCAATTGCGGCCGGGGCCGCAGCCTGCGCCATCGCGTCGGCTGGCGTCGCGGGAGCGGCCGCGCCCTCGGAAACGTCAGCGAGCGGCGCAAGCAGCAATGCGCCCACGACGATCTGGTGACAACGACGAATCACTCGGCTCCGCATCGCTCCTGTGTAGCAACCCCTCGACAGATGTCAGCCGCCAATCACCCCAGCCGCCGCCGGAACGCCCTCAAAAGGGCTTGGAGAACGGGCATCGTTGCGGTCACGGTTGTGGAACCGGGCGCGTTCCGATAGCTTCCCCGCACTCGATCCCTGCCCTTAAGAGTCCGAATTCAACTGCGTTGAATCAAGCTCTGCTATATTTTCTTCAACCGAACATGATCTTGTCCGAAAACCGGATTTGACGCGTTTTCTTCACGCGAACCGGATTCCACTTCGCTCGAAAACGCTATAGACACGAAACCGCATGTCAGGCCGCCCCAAACTCGTACTCGCCTCCGGTTCGCCGCGACGGCTTAGCCTCCTCAACCAGGCAGGCATCGAACCCGACGCGCTGCGGCCTGTCGACATTGACGAGACACCGACGAAAGGGGAGCTTCCGCGCGCCTGCGCCAATCGCCTTGCTCGCGCCAAGGCTGATGCAGCCCTGAGAGCGTTGCAGCTCGACGACGAACTGCGCGGCTCGTTCATTCTGGCTGCCGATACCGTTGTCGCAGTCGGCCGCCGCATCCTGCCCAAGGCCGACCTGGTCGATGAGGCCTCCCAGTGCCTGCGGCTGCTCTCGGGCCGCAATCATCGCGTCTACACCGCGGTATGCCTCGTGACGCCGAAGGAAAACTTTCGTCAGCGGCTGGTCGAAACGCGTGTTCGCTTCAAACGGCTGACCGAGGAAGACATTCGAGCCTACATCGGCTCCGGCGAATGGCGAGGCAAGGCAGGCGGCTACGCGGTTCAGGGCATCGCCGGTTCGTTCGTGGTCAAGCTGGTGGGCTCCTATACCAATGTGGTCGGATTGCCACTCAACGAGTCGATTGCGCTACTCGGCGGCGAGGAATTTCCGATCCGCGCCGGCTGGTTGAATGCCGGTTAGGAAACCGGCCCCCGCACGGCCGGAGAAGCCGTGCCCGATCTGCGGCAAGCCATCGGTTAAGGCTTCGCGTCCGTTTTGCTCGGAACGCTGCCGCGACGTGGATCTGAACCGCTGGCTGTCCGGTTCTTACGTTATTCCGGTCAACAAGTCCGACGGCGAGGATGAGGAATAGGTGTCCGGTCTCAGCGAGACGGATTGGTTTTGCCGGCTCCCGTGCGCTTCTGTGAGAGTGAACGCCGGGGTCCGGCGGCTTTCGGGGTTGATCTCCGGTCAAAGCCTTGAACGCCTAGCGACGCCAATTTGGCGGACGGGTGGACACGGCCATCGGGCCTGACTATAAACCGGCGCGCCCGGCTGTAGTCGGACGACGCCCAGGTAGCTCAGTTGGTAGAGCATGCGACTGAAAATCGCAGTGTCGGTGGTTCGATCCCGCCCCTGGGCACCATCAGTTTGTCTATATCCTTATTTTTCAATGTGTTAGTTGGTGGTTTCTTCCCACCACCTTTCTGGCCGGATTCCGGTGGGAAAGTCACGGCTATTTCTGACTTGGGATTGAGTCGCGCCATTGCCGAAGCGGCGAGCACCTTCTGCCGCGCCGCCCGGGTGTATCGCATGACTTCCTTCGAGGTGGTGTGGCCGGTGATCGACATGATCTCACGCTCGCTGGAGCCAAGCTCGGCGAGGCGGGTTGCGGCGGCCTTTCGCAGTCCATGAAAGCGGCCGGGAACGCCGGCCTCGACACAGCGATCGTGAAACCAATTGCCGAATCCGTTGGCGGTGAAGGATCTACCGAGGCCGTTCAGAAGGAAGGTCTCCTTTCCGCACGCGGTGGCGTCAATGATTGCCTGCAACTCGTCGACCACGGGGATGTCGAGCGTGATCGGCTTCCGCTCCCGGCCCTTGAATTGCGTGAAGTGAAGCCAACCATCCTTGACGTGTTTTGGCCCGAGCAGCACGGCATCTGATTTCCGCTGGCCGGTGTAAAGCCCCAGCGCGAGCGCGAGGCGTGCCGTGGTGCCAATAGGATGCTTCTTCTCGAAGCGCTCGACCTCTTCCAACGTCCAGGTGTGGTGTCCGTCACCATTCGCCTTGAGATATGGCACGGCTTTCGCCGGGTTCGAAGCGACGTAATCATTCTCAATGGCAAAGGCGAAAACCTGCCTCAGCGCCTTGATCATGCCGTTCGCCGACTCGGGACGATCTGCACGCGCATCGCGACGCGCTCTGATATGCTTCGGCAAAAGCAACTTGTATGGTTTTTCGCCATCCGCCGCGCAGATGTGATCAAGAGTCGCGCGCCGAACGTATCGGGTTCGCTCATTCAACTGCTTGTATTCGGCGGAGGTATAATACTGCGAGCATAGCCACGCGAGCGAGTCCCTGTTGAACGGCTTGCGTTCAATGCGAGTGCTTGGCGGTGGCGGCTTGATGTTGCCGGCCATCGCGTCACGGTATGCCTGCCAGAAGGCGGGCGTGCCATATTCATCGCGCAGCCGAACCTTTGGCCCTTCGAGCGTGCGAACGTACCATCGGATATTACCGTGCCGGTCGATGTCTTTCGTCAGGCGTGGAGGGTTCGGTCGTGGCACCTACGCATCCCACGGGTTCGCAGCCTCTTTGCGGGGCAACGCATCAAATGCTTCATCGAGTTCGAATCGATCCCAGACAGTCCGGCTGTTGATCATCCGCGGCCCCGGCATCCTGCCATCCCTAACCATTTCATCAAACAGCGAAGGTGAAATGCAAATGTACGCCGCCGCATCCGCCCTTCGGAGACCGCGAGGAATGATTCCCCCGCGTTGATTGTCGTTGGCGTGAGGTGTGGTCATGGCTTGGCTCTGGTAAAGGGCGGCGTAGTTGCAAGCCCCCATTATAACAGGTGCTGCCACCGGTAGACGTGCGGCCCGCCGCTCAGTTGCTGGGCGGACCGCGCAGGTGAGCCGGCACCCTATGGGTGTCGAGTCGATGGTGGGTTACTCCGCTGCTTGCGCAAACATGGTCTCATCCTGGTCGCAGCGGGTCCCGTCAAATTCGAATCCCAACTTGTGGATGTCCTCGTCGAGGCGCTTCGCGATCCATTGTGCCGCGATAATGGCGTCCATAACGTCCGAGCCAACCTTCATATCCAGCTCAAATCCGGCATTGAAGGCCTTATCAAGGTGGGAAATCAGTAACTCGATCCCAACGCCGAGCTCGCAGGTCACGTCGTTAAATGCCGGGCGATTGTCAGTAGTGGTGGTGGGTGTGGTATCCGTGTCGGTAGCCTGTGCCATTGGCGGCCCCTCTGGTTCGGGTTAGGGCCGGTAGGAAGCTCCAACTTCCTTCCGGTCTGTCCTTGTGGTATCACACCGAAATGAAGAAAGCAAGCAGTGGTACCACGACGCCACGATGGCGGCGCTCACCCGAAACAGGCACTCAAATTCAAGTGCGGCTGCAGCCTGACGATTTGGCTGCGGTAGATGCTTGGCGAGACGAGCAAGACGACGCGCCGACAAGGCCGGAAGCGGTGCGGAAGCTAATAAGAAAAGCACTAAAGACCAAAACAAAATGACCAACTGGTCCCGCCGCTTCGACAATCCTATCCCGATGCCAGACGGCAGCACCATTCGCACCATTGGCGAAGCGGCAGAATACGCGACTAAAAATGACTGACCTGATCAGTCTATCTCTGGTGAGCTGGATGAGCAGAACGACGATCAATGTATTAATGTTTTCCGTAGGAATTATTTTCGGCGGATGGGTCATCTATGTGATGGTGCGCGCGACAATCACATGGGATGTACACAGCATCGGTGAGTTTGGTGACAGCTTCGGTGTGTTGAATGCTCTGTTCGCGGCAGGCGCATTTATTGCGGTACTGTTTAGCCTCAAATCGCAGAGCGACGAATTGCACCGCCAGCGTTTCGAGGCATCTTATTTTGAGTTGCTCGCTCTACTCCGCGAACTGCGAAAGCAAGCTGTAATTTTCCAACCTGGAGCATACCAACCAGACGTTCGTGGTGAGGCTGCAATAATCAAAATCTACAATGCGATGCACGTCATGGCGAAGCAAATAGCACCACAACGAAAGGTCGAGAAGGAGCAGTGGGCCAACTGGTACGATCAGACCTGCCAATTCGACGGCAGCAACACACTAGGTCCCTACTTTCGCGTTATGTACAGTATGCTTCAACGGGTATCCGAAGATAAAATTCTCACCTCAGCTGAGAAAGTACGTTACGGGAATCTTCTAAGAGGCCAGTTGTCCACATATGAAATCGGTATAGTCGGATGGAACGGGCTGACGGACGGTTCGAATGATTTTGCAAAATACGTCGAAGAATTTCGACTTCTGAAATACCTCAATGACCCCGATCTACGGGGCGTATTTGGGCAATATTATCAGCCACCTGCATTCGAAGGTCGGCCGAACAAATGAGATAGCGCTCCATCGTCTCTCGGATGTACAACCTTCGTTGCAGCTCCGCTTTTTAACCGCGACACACTTGGTGGATAAATGCCTAAATTAAATCCGTTTCGTCCCGGAAGCGTTATATCACCCGGCATGTTTGTGGGCAGAACGGAGGAAATCCAGGTCGTCGAACAATCTCTTTTGCAAACTCGCGATGGAAATCCCCAACACTTCATAATTGAAGGGGAGCGCGGGATTGGGAAATCGTCGCTTTGTCTGTGGGTCGACTATCTGGCTAAGGGAGACAGAACTTATGATGGAGTAAACCGACTCACCTTTGTTGTGGTGAACATCGAACTTCACGGTGCGATGGCCTATGATGATATCGTCGACGAGATTCTTACGGAACTAAAGCGCCAAATTTCAACAAGGCAGCCCCTAGTGGAAAGCTGCAAAAAAGCTTGGGACTTTCTCAGTCGTTTCGAAATATCGGGTGTAAAATATGGTCACCCAATACCTTTATCGAACGACGGCCGGAGGCTGGATGAACTTACAGAGGTCCTCGTAAACTTAATTGAGGAGTCCGCCGGCGCCATCGAGGGCGTTCTAATTTTAATAGATGAGGCGGACCGACCAACCAGCGACGCTCACCTAGGACAGCTATGCAAACTACTCACCGAGCGCCTTTCCCGGCGACGTTGCGAGAAAGTTTGCATCGGTCTCAGCGGTCTCCCCGACCTCTTGCAGAAACTTAAGGAGTCTCACGAATCATCACTAAGGATTTTCAACATCCTTGAGCTAAAACCGTTAGAATTTTCCGAACGGATGACTGTAATTGACCAGGGCTTGAATCAAGCAAACGCAAAAAACGTACCGCCAACCACCATCGATCTACAAGCCAAGCAACTGATCGCAAACCTATCGGAGGGGTATCCGCACTTCCTACAAGAATTTGCCCATTGCTCTTTCGCGACAGATACCGACAATAGAATCAATATCGAAGACGTTCTTCAGGGTACCTTCAGTGAACACGGAGCCCTGAATCAGCTTGGAAAAAAATATTTTGCTGACATCTATATCGATAAAATTGGATCTGAAGACTATCGTCGCGTACTCATCGCGATGGCTGACCACATGGACGATTGGGTCGGGCGCCAGACGATTATTAATCGATCTGGTGTGAAACCATCGATAGTCAATAACGCTCTCACCGCCTTGAGAGATCGGAAGATAATCCTACTCAATCCTAGGGTACGAGGTGAATACCGCCTCCCAACGCGGTCATTCGCTGTATGGATAAAGGCTAGAGAATCTCAGAAAAAGGCAGAGCCCGCGCTGTCTCAAGGCGATACCCAAACGGCAGTCAATGTTCTTTCCAGCACACAGAATGCGGCTAGTGGGCACTAATAAACGCTAGTGAAAGCTAAAAAACGCTAGTGAAGGCTAGTGAAAGAGAACAAAGCGGGCACTCTCCTCTTCTCTGGACGGAACAATCCTCCTCCAGGCGCATTGGAACCCCCGGAACGGGTTGTACCGCCTCCTGTGATTCCCGAACTCACTTTGGTCCGCTGTAGCCTCCGTCTGGCCGACCTTTTTGTGCGTCGCATCTAAGCCCGCACCGCCCTCATCAGCTGTTCCGGCAAAGCCGCCACGTCCAAGCCAGCGACATACGCCGGGACGTCGGCCTCTTCCGCCCTGGCCGTATCCTTCTCCAAAGCCACCAGATCTTTTTGCAATTTCCCACGCAGGGCTTCAACCGCGCCGCCGACTATGGCCCGACGCAGCCACGGTCGCAGATCGAAGGCGAAGCCACCACCGCCCTCCAAAAGCCCCGCATTAAGAGCGAGTGATCCGTCAGACTTGCGTCGCAGGCGGCACCCTCTCATGCGAAGCAAGTCGGCAAGCTCAACTTCAAACGTGGCGAGCGTTCCTATGCCGCCCGGTGGATGCAACGCCTTGACGTTGAGAAACCGCAGCGATTCCCGGACTTCTTTCCGGTCAAATATTTCTTCCACCGCGTCCTCCTTCACCGTCTCAGCCATTCGCTTTCGATAACCCGCGGCCTCTGCAAGGCCGGAAGCCACAGTCGATTTCCTATTCTACGGATGCGTGCTGCGTGCGCAGAACGAGCGCGAATGCTTGTCCTACCGAAGAAATCGTTCGGTCTTCAAAATCATCAATAGTCCCAATAGGAAGGAAGCGGCCCACGAAAAAAATTGCAACGAGCGAAAATCCGGGGTTACGCGTACCCGCATAGGTGGTGGGGGTTCAGGGGGAAACTAACGGAGGGGGTCAGTGGGCCAGCCTTTGTGCCAGCGCCTGCCGTAGCGCCCCCCGCCGCGCCACCATGCCACGCACTGCCACCCCACTGCGCACCTGGGCTCCTGCGTCAGCTGGAATTGTCACGAGGCTAAGCTCATGCGGCACCCAGCGCGTCACTGTTCGTACCGCAACATCATCGGCTCCGGTAGCGGACTCGTCTTTCCAATCATCCTGACTATAACCAACGCTAACGTTGCGCACGATCCCCTGCTCTATGAGCGCGAACACCTCGTCAGCCCGAGCACTGGTCCCAGCATCTGGGAAGCGCAACAATGCGATGCCACTGCCGCCGGCAATCCATGCCCGCTCGACGACTGCAAGCTGATCAGAGACGCCTCCAGCGCGGTGTCCATCAAGTACAGGTGCGCCCGCATTCAAGCGTGATAAATCGATCGCCTTATCCGAGACAATCAGGCGCTCCTCGTAAGGCACGACGTCATAGCCATCAATATGGTAACGACGCACTGGAGCGCCGGTAGTCCAAACCACTTCGACCGTGCGCGCGGCCGGGTCGGCAGTGTTTCTGCGAAGTGTTTCAGTTCGAGTTTGCACGACAGTCCTCATAGGAGCGGGCGGGCCGAAGCCCGCCCTTGAAGCGCTACACGCCCGGATTTTTAACGATGCCGCGATGATCAAGGAAGCCCGCGCCGAAATCCAAACGAACGCGAGTTTCGAGGCCATCGATGTCGAAGCCATGGCGAGTTTCTAGCTGCGGGCCGGACGCGCCCTCCAGGTACGAGTATTCTATCGACGGCACAGCGGCTGGATCGGCTGCGATGAACCACGCCTTAACGTCAGTCAACCGGGGCTCGACGATCAGGGAAAGACGCTGCGCGAACGGGTTCACCTCATCAACCGTTGCAGCCGCAAGCGTTGCGAGAACCTGCTCGGCCTTTGTCTCAAGCGCTGCGGGCACGACAAGAAACTTCGGCGCCACGGCAATCGGTTCGCCTGCGAGTCCTCGCTGCGTCCGTAACGCGAGCCGCGCAGCGGAAAGCGCGTCAACGGAAAGCGCGGCTGCAGTCAGCAAGTTGCCATGGTTCGCGTGGAAGACCGCTTTGGTATCCGACATCACGGGGTTTGCTTCGAGAAGCTTCACGAGAAAGTCCGCCTCGAACTCAGCCGACGCAGCGCCCAGAACCCTCCCGATCGCATCGAACGCGCCAAGATCGTCATTCACGAGGGCTTGACGGGTAATAGCGAAGACTTTTCCAAACGTAGCTACCCGGTAGCTTTCAGCTCCTTCAACGAGCGAACCGCGTTTGAACTCTCCGTGTTCATTCACCAGTTCAAGCTTCGGACCGGCTGAAAGTTGAATCGACGATTTCGCTTTGAAGTTGCGCGCCGTCGACTGTCGGGCAATTGCTTTAATCGCGGCCGGTGCTGCCTCATAGCCTGCGCGCAGGACGGCATTCGCAACATTGCCCATGATAATCGGGAAATCCGACGTCGTAGCGAATCCGCGAGTCAGGGCTTCGGCGGGCGACAGCCCTTCGGCGCGTTGATGCTCAGACAACAGCGTCCGCGCAATCTCGGGGAGACTGAGGCCCGCATACCTTTCCGCTCCCGAAAGCAGCTGCTGGCCCGGCACTGCGCGAGCAATCAACGCCGACGTAATAGCAGAGCGGCGATCGTGCGATGTCGCGTGCGCGGCCACAGTGCTATGAGTGGCGGGAGCCTTAGCTTCAACCAACGCGTCAAGCAGCGCGGTCCGACGTTTAGCGTTGCTTCCTTTCGATGGAATGCCGAGACGCTTCTCCTCAGGCTGAAAATTGCGTTCGAAATCGATTTGTTCGAGAAGTTCAGCGTGGCGAGCCTCAATCTCTGCAACGTCGGCCTCAGCCATGTCGGGTGTGATCGAGTCCGCGAGTTTCTGCGCGCGGCGGATAAGGGTTTGGATGTTCAATTTAGTAGCTCCTGAAATGGGAAAGTTGCGGCTCGAGTTTGAGCCATATCTGCGAGAGCTCGACCTCGATTACGACTGGCCCGTCGTGGAGATGAAGTTGGTCAAACAGGTTCGGTAGGACAGGACGTCCCTGGTGAAACGTGATCTGCAACACTGATTTGACGAGGGATGCTGTCAATGTGACGTGGGCGGCAGAAATGTGTCGCAACACCGAAACCACGTATGCCCCATGCGCCGACAGCAATCGGCGCGGGCCAGGTTTCACCGAAAGTTCGTAGCCAGCCGCGGCGGCTAAGGTCGACCAGTAGCTTACGGTGTTCGGCGGTGCGCCCGTCAGGGCTGCAATTTCCTTCAGGGTGAAGGCCGGCTCGGTGAGCCATGCAGGCGCATCGATTCCGATCTTCACCGGAGGTCCGGTCATTGATTGTCTCCTTAGGTGTTGGGAGTGTTGGGTTTTAAAAAATCGCGCAGTGCGCGAGCGTCGGCCATTAGCCGGGAAAGGGTGCTCGCCTGTACTTCCGAGGACGAGCGAGAAAAGGAATGCGCGGGATCGAACCGCGCGAAGTTTTTAACGAGGAACGAGGGTTATGAAGCCCTATACCTTATAGGTGCGGGAGGCAGGAATTTTTCAGTTTTAGGCCGCGACGCTCAAATATTTTTCAATCACCGCGTCGACATACTTCTCAGCCTTGGCACGGCTCACACTAAGGCTGTCCGCAATCTCCGTCGTGGTGGCTCCACTTGCTGCAAGGTCAAGCAACGTGCAGACAGCGGCCCCAAGCTTTTCGCGAATGCGCTCGCAGTCGATCGCATGGAGCCGTTTGTCTTCTTCCGAAACGTCATCGACGCTCCAATCCGGTTTCGCCCCTGAATGGCGCCGGCTGGAGAAACTGACGCCAGCGATTGACCGCCACTCGCCTTTGATCGGCTGGCCCTCCTCGTCTCGTTTAGAGACAACGAAGATTTCCTGCGTGTCTTCGCGGTAGTGTTTTCCAGGCTCCTTCTTCTCCGCTTCAACCGCGGCCATGATGGTGTCGGCGTCCACGACGTCACGCTCTGTGATCTCGGTGCAGGCTGCGTTGACGGACTGATTATCGTTCGCGGCGGCTAGGCGTGGCATACTGTTGAGAAGTTGCCAACTCGCGAGCCCTCCTAGAAGGCGGATATTACCGGCCTTGTGGAGGCGGTTGCCCTGCGGCCACGAGCCGGATTGATAAGTGCGCTCGCCCGTCGTGGATTGCTCGGCAACCATGGCGCGGTGTTCAGCGGGGGTTCGCGGGCTATTGTCGTTGGCGTAGTTCATCGTGATGGTCCTCGTTAGTGGCCGGCAGCGCGGCCCTTTTTCTCTCTGCCCTTAGGCGCGCTCCTCAGGAGCGCGCCAGAAGGGCGCTAGGGGTATGGGGGGTGTGCGAACACCCATGCGAAGGCGTGCGAAGTCAATGAAATCAAGAACTTGCGACACCATGCGAAGGGTGCGAAGGCGATATGCGAACATTCATGATTTCAACGGTTTAGCGAACCATGCGAAGGCGTGCGAAGTGGTGCGAATCTGATGCGAAGGTGTGCGAAGTCACCCGCTATCCGCATCGTCATCCACTCCCCCGAAGTCCTCCGCGGAGACGATCAACCGAGCATATCGGCGCGAGGGCGGACCTTCCTGCACCACCTTGATCTTGCCAGCGTCCAGCAAGCGGTGCATCGCCTGCTCCATTGCCTGAGTCTTCGTGCCCTTCCCGTCGGGGTGCTTCGCGATCATTTTCGGTGCGAAGGATGGCGACTTATTCGGACTTGGTCGCATACCGTTCCGATTGAGTTTCGATAGGACGGCTAGAAACTTCTTGTCGTCGTGACTTGCAATCAATCCATCCGCGATCGTCGGCTCAGTGGGATCGTGGGTCACAAACACACCCTCCCGCCATTCCAAGTGGAGTTCGCCGCCCTTTTTTCCGTAATTCGATTTTACTGTTTTCAAGATTCGGGCGTCGCCTTCGCCGCTCGTGAGATACAGGCGCGAACGGACACTGTTATTCCACGCGGTAGAGCCGCTATAGCCCGATCCCGACGTCATTCCGGCAACAGAAGGATGAGCCAACAGCAACACCGCACACTTGTGGCCTATAGCGATCTTGCGCAACATCCCGACAAAGTGCCGGACCTGAGATCGCTTGATTTCATCGCCACCATACAGATCTGCGGCGGTGTCGAGCACAATGAGGCCGGGCTGCCAATCCTTAACGAACCGCTCAACACGCTTCCAAAGAGGCGTGGCCTTCATGTTGCCTTTCGCGTCCGGTTCGGAAAGGATCGCATCCTGATCCGCGAGCGGTAGAATGCGAAGGTCAGTCAAGTCGCCAATCTCGCGGCCATGAGCCGCGCAGATGTCATCTAACCGGCGATGAAACTCGTCGGCCTCGTCTTCCGCGCCGAGATAAAGAACACGGCCTGGTCGCGGCTCTAGCCCTAGCGTTTTAATCGCCAAGGCGGACGTGGCACCGATCTGCAGCGCCAGGAGCGACTTGCCCATACCGCCGTCGCCCGATAGTAGCGTCACCTGCCGGTGTGGAATGAGGCCGGACAGAAACCACTCCCGCTCCGTCGCGACAGTCCCGTGCCATTCGGAAGGATCTACGAGGGGAAACGGTGCCGATGGTGTGATGGGCTCGACGATACCGTCAACGTGCAATTTCGGTGCGCCGTCAAGCACGCCCATAAAGACATCACCGGCGAAACCTTCAATGATCGCTTCTTTGATGTGCCAGAATGGGCCGGTTGAAGGTGCGCGGAACGCAGCGTCATCAAAGACAAGCTCGCCGCGCTCGCCGGGCAGCAGTTGCTCGCGCTGGAAGTTCTCCAGATACTCGCGTTCCTCGTCGGCTGTCAGTTTGGATTTGGTTGGCGTTGCTGCTGCGGGAAGCTCGTTGTCATTGTCCGCCGCTAGATCATTGGCCTCACACGCGCCGGCATACCGCTGGCGCCACCGTTCCATAATTTCCGGGTCAACATCCTCATCGAATGCGATCCAGTTCTGGGTTGTCTCGCCGCGGTGCGGCAGCGTCGAAGGATCGATCCATTTGTAAGGCGCAATCATTCGGCGTGCCTCCCGCATGTTTGGGAAGCCGCAAGTGCAAGCTCGATTAGCTCTTGCTCGGCGTGGCGTTTCAGAAACACGCCCTTGCCATTGCCGAAGACGCGGAATTGTCCGTCTGGCCTTCGAATCAGCGCAAGTTGGTTGATGATAATTCCTGGCGCTACTTCAGCATCGAAATTGCCAAAGCGTCGCCCCTCGCCACGGCCGTGGCGAAAGCTCAAAATTTTCAAGTTGAAAGTACTCCAGTGGAGGAATGCCCAAAGGGGCGGTTGTCAGGCGGCGTTGGGCTGCCGGACGTTTTCGTTCGCCGCCCAGGTGCTCCTGCGACGTTGCGACAGAATCCAGGCATCCACATCGGCGCGGTCATATTTAATGACTCGCCCGAGCTTGAAAAAAGCCGGGCCACTCCCGTTGCAGCGGCGTTTGGCGAGGGTCGAGCGGCTGAGGCCGGTGAGTGCGGCCGCATCATTAATAGAAAGCAAGTTCATAACGTCCCCCAGAAGTTGGGAGGAGTTTCCACCCCGGCCGGGTTCTAACCGTTAGCGCCAGTCGGCGGCCCCGGAAACCAAGCAATGGCGTTGGTTGTCGTTGGTTTTCAAAGATAAGACGCGAGGCGGCAAAAACTGCAGAAAAAGATTCAGCCTGGCAAACTGCGAGAACCAAGCTCTATCGCGAGGCCAGTTCGATTCCGCCTTTAGGCATCGAACCACCGCCCGTAAGTCGGTGGGAACGCGCAATCAAAAAGCTATGGAATAGTGGGAAACAAAACGACTTTCCCACCTCACCTAACTATCGGTTTTTGCTTTTCTTCCTTCGCCCGCCCCTGGGCACCATTTCATCAAAGAAAATCAATGAGTTCGAACTGGCCGTATCGCCCATCGTGGTGATGTACCGTCGCTGCGTACGGTATGGGTGCTAGTAGAGTGCTCGAATGGTGCAATGACGAGCACAAACATCAACGAGAGTTGGGCCGACCAGGTTTTTCCTTCCAAGTAGGAAACGATCTGCGATGACCAATTCGATGTGGCTCAGAGCGGTTCTTGGCTTCCTCGTTGCCCCGATAACGCCACGTCTGCTGGCAGCGATTCTCGCGGCACCGTTTCGCATCGAAGCAATCGGCTTTGATCTCCGAGAATTGTCTGAAGCGGCGTGGATAATCGGCCTCTCCGCAGTGCTTGGATATCCGATCACCGTTGTTTTTGGGGTGCCTTTATTCATCTTTCTTAGGTCGCGCGACTGGAATGGTTAGCCGGTTTACGTGGCCGCCGGAGCGCTTCTGGGGCTCGTGATTTATGTAGTACGTGCTGCTCCCCGAGTACTCATCAAACGGTTCGTGGGGATTAACGACGAAATTTTTGAACACTGCGGCGGTCCAAATTCCATTGGTGATGATCTGCGGAACAGTGACTGCCTTGTTCTTCTGGCTCATCGCACGCCCTGACCGCAGCGGCCTTGTGACAGGGCAATAGTCATATCGGATACAGCGACTCGGCAGAATGAGCGTTGACCCGCCTGATTGGAGTCGGCGCAGATGCGTCGTAGTCGGGGATCGGCGGTCGGTCTAGCGATGGCGGTGCCATGATGAACATCGAACCTGATGAAACGATGCTGATTGGTCAGTGGGTGTTGAAGGATGGCCGCCTCGTCGCTGATGATGTCAACATGCGGATCGTGGCGCTTACCAAATCGCATCTTCTTGAGATCGGGCGCGATGCAAGCGGGTGGCTCACTCTCTATCGCGATCCCAATGATGGAAGGCTCTGGGAACTCGATTATCCGCAGAGCGAACTTCACGGTGGAGGACCAACCTCGTTTGCGAGCGATATCGCCCGAAGAAGCGCGCCAGAAATTTCGTCGAAACTTAGGACCAAATAGCCCGTTTTTAGCAATCGCGAAATGAGCGATTGAAGAGGATGATTCTCCGAACGTGTTTGGCCGGGACTTTGCGCATTCCTACGTTCAGATACGTTGGGAATGACGCAACGGTTGCCGTAAGTCCTCAGGGAAACATGGTAACGAGCTGGGCGACAAAGCCGAGTCGTGGGGAAATCCTGCGACGCTTGCTCGACATTTCGCGGATCACAGAGCTGATTTTCAAATGTGACTTGCGTGCGCCCTAGCTTCCCCGAACCCTGCCATCAATCTTTAAGCATTAGGAAAGTATATCAGGCTATCGTCAAACTTGGTGCTACATGACACGACGGACTGGGCTTCTTATCGCAGCGTTGCTTGCCTGCGTTCCGCTTAATTTTTCAGCGGCCGAAGAAACGGATAGTTCTGGCCTCATCTCTGATAAGGTCAAGTCCGACTATCAACGCCCGGCAAAGATCCCATTTCCGGACAGCAATCCCTACACTCCCGCCAAGGCTGATCTTGGCAGGATGCTGTTCTTCGATCCCATTCTTTCAGGATCGCGCAAGATCTCCTGTGCGTCATGTCATGACCCGTCGAAATCATGGGCAGACGGCTTGCCGCAGGCGGTCGGCGAAGACCCGGCGGGGCTTAAGATTCGTACGCCCACATTAATTGACATCGCGTTCGTTGATATTCTTGGCTGGGATGGAAAATTTCCGGATCTCGAGTCGGTGGCCTTCAAGCCATTGGTGAGTCCGCAGATCATGGACATCACAGAACGTGAACTGGTGCGACGCTTGCGCCACGCGCCGAGATATGTTGCCGCCTTTAACGCCGCCTTCGGGAAAGGCGCTATCACACGAACCAGAATTGAGAAGGCGTTGGGAATCTACCAACGCACCATCGTCGCCGGTGAAGCACCGTTCGATCGCTGGATTGCGGGCGACGAGACGGCCATTTCTACCGAAGCCAAGCGCGGGTTCGCGCTGTTCAACGGCAAAGCTCATTGCTCGCACTGCCACAGCGGCCCATCGTTCACTGATGGATCCTTTCAGGACATTGGTACTGCGACCGGCGCCGATATTGGAAGGGGCCGAATTTTTCCGAAATCAGAGATGCTGCGCTACGCCTTCAAGACTCCGACGTTACGCAACGTCGCGAAGCGTGCACCCTACATGCACGATGGCTCGATTCCGACTTTGGAAGGCGTGATCGAGTTATACAATAGAGGCGGCATCGATCGACCTAGCCGCTCGCCTTCCATTGAACCACTCTCGCTGACGGAAGCCGATAAGAAGGCGCTCATTGAATTTCTACAAACATTGACCGCCGACTCGCCTAGTGCGCGGCTATCTGGACCCACTCAATAAATCCATCGCGAAAAATCTGCCTCGTTCGATCACGCGGCCAAATGCGATAGCAAAGCGCCTAAAAGACCGAAGCCGGCAAAAAGCGATATACCCGCGCAGGTCTCCAGTGTTTCCAAATGGACGGTGTGTCTATCCGCAGCCCACGCCAGTACAACCCCGGCCAAAATAGCCGCGACACTCAATAGGACAAACATCCCAATCTCCGCCTCTCGCTTACATAAACGATAGGTCAAAAAAATTGATATCTCGTGGTTCCAATACCTAAAATTTGAAAGAGAAGCGCCGCTGAATGGGGACTCATTGATTGAAATAAAGGCGACTGTAGCTGCAGTACAGATTGCTGAGAAGACGATGCGCGCGGAATGCGTCGTAGCGGATGGCAACCCGGATGATGCGCCAATCTTTGAGACGGCCGAGTCGATCCTATGTCGTTGACGATAGAGACGATCTTCGGTCGGCGATCAGACTTGTGGCCCGCGCCCTTGTGGTACTCATCCGACCTTCGCTCAGTTTGCGTCGCAGACAGCATACTCATCACACGAATAGATTGGCCATCAGAGTTCCCCAATCGCAGACTCCTCGAAACTCCTACAAATTAGTAGGTCCCTAACCCGAGTTCCGCGCGGGTTTTGTCCAATTTTAACCATGCTAAATGGCATGCCTTCCAAACTATTCAATTTGCAGTATAGTAAATAAATTCCCAACACGTTCTGGTTAATTGCCTGGATTGCGCGATGAACGGCTACCTTCAGCGGAGCATCCCCGTCCTGAGAAACTCGTCTCTTGTCCTCGCCCGGTGTCTCCTCGCCTTGCTGTTCGCCGTGACGAGCACTGCCAGTGCCAGCGCCCATGTGAAATGGTTCTGCGCTTACGATGTCGCGGGCCAGCCACTGGAACTCTCCAACGTGCTGTGCCAGGACTTCGAAATCCTAATCTTCATTGCCGCGGTCGGACTTCTTGCCGGTTGCTTTCTCGAGAAGACGCCTCTCGGTGAAGCGATGTTACGGTCAATGGATCGCGTCACCATTGGAATACGCCTCCATACTGAGGAAATGGTGCGTGCGTTCTGCTTCTTTTTCTTCATCGGTGTTTGGACGCTGGGTGGCATCCTGTTAACGCCAGAATTGACCAGCAAATCGCTGCTCCTCCCTCCCCTGCAGTTCACAATCGCGATTTGCCTATTGTGGAGGCGGACTTTGCCGATCTCCGCGCTCGGCATCGTCATCTTGTTCGGCATGGCGATACACGACTACGGAATGTTCCATTTGGCGGACTACCCAATCTTTCTGGGCATCGCAGCATATCTTGCTTTGAGGGGACTTCAGAAGAAGTTCTTCGGGATCGAGCCGATTGATATCATGCGCTATGCGACAGCGGTGACTCTGATGTGGGCGTCCGTTGAAAAATGGGCCTATCCTCAGTGGAGTTATCCGATCTTCATCACGCATCCGAGCATTACTTTCGGGTTTGATCCCGCGTTCTATATGCGTGCTGCTGGCGCCGTTGAGTTCGTATTGGCATTTGCGTTGCTCTGGACGCCGCTGGTCCGGCGCTGCGCAGCGGCAATTCTCGCCGGTATGTTCATCGCTGCTTGCCTGGAATTTGGAAAAATAGACACCATCGGGCATTCCGGCATCATTGCGGTGCTGTTCGCAGTGCTTGCCGATGACCGCCGGGTAGAGAACGACCGGCGTGTTCCACTCGCCGCTCCGGCCGGGTTCTGCGCTGCACTTGCCGCAACGCTGTTTGCCTACTACGTCGGCCACGCAGCGCTGTTCAATACGACGGTTTTGTAACCCCGGGCGGGCCAGCAAACAAACTCAGTTCACCTTCACCGTCAGCTTCATTTTTGGATGGATCCCGCACCGCACCGTAAAGCTGCCCGCGACCGGAAAGACAACGGTGAATGAGGTGCCCGGCTTCTGATCGTTCGAATCGAACGAGAACGTTGGGGAGGTGAGATAAGCGTGGTGAAGAAGATCGCCATCGTCGTTGATAAAGCGCAAAGCCTCGCCGCGGTTAATGGCAATATGGCCTGGCTGAAATTCACGATTTTTCTGTGAAATTTGATAAGGGCTGGCAGCTAATGCACCGCCGGCGAGCAAACCACCTAACACTGCTAACAAAACATGCGTATCACTCCGTCTTAGAAGGATCGAAATCCATCTGAGCACATGCATTCCGTTGCTCCGTCAGACCTTCATGCGCGAACTGTAAATTAGAACGATTCGATGCACTAACTGGTTACCATAATCCAGAAGTACCTTTACTCAACACCGGCCGTAAAGATTATATCGCTATTCCGATGAGTGATGTCACCTTCGAATGCCCTTATCGCCAGGGCTATCCCTGAAAGTAGGGCTTATTCTTCGGTCGCTGACGGAAGTGGAGCCATCGTGTGGGTGCGAGTATGTCGTCAGGAGTCGGGGCAAATCGCGCGCTGTTCCACGCTGCTTACGAAAGCATACGCTCCTGCATACCGGCGGGTAACACAATCCGAACACAGATCCTGGTTTGCTATCTGTTAATGAGTGCCATCACGGCGGCTCTCGGATTCTACGCCATGCAAAGCATCAAGCACGCTGGCGGTCTTGTTGCCAAAACATTCGACGAATCTCTGATGTCGATCAACTACGCACGGGCAGCGGCCGCAGACTTCTCTAAAATGCGCGCAGTCGCCTCCCGGCGACTGGGGATTCTCGACCTTCAGGCGCGCACCGAGCTTGATAAAAAAATTACCAGGCTTGAAAGTACCTTTTACGACGATCTGAATATCGCCGCCGAACGGTCTCAGTCCCCCGGCGCGACTGATGCGGTCACAAAGGTACGCAAAGCAGTCAGTGAATGGGCCACGCTGTATAGCAACGGCGGCAAAGTACCTGATGTGAATAACCGCGCCATCTATGTCGACCGCCTGGATGGCTACGCGAAGACCGTTGACCAGCAGATTGATCTTTTGATCAACCACACTGCTGGCGACGGCTTTTTGTTCCGCCAACGAGCTCTGTCCGCGATTGATCGTGACTTGCATTTCAATCTCGGCGCTATCGCCATCGCGCTTCTTCTCTCCGGATTCGTCACTTGGCTGTTAAGCCGCCGTATTATTGGGCAGGTTGCTGTTGCCTCCAAAGCCGCACGAAGCATCGCGGCGGGCGAGCTCGATGTTAACATCCCCAGGGGAGGAGCCGACGAACTCGGTACGTTAATCGCCGCGATGAGCGTGATGCGAAATAATATTAAAGATATGGTTGGGCGTGAAATCGCTCAGCGGAGGTCCGCACAAGCGCGTTTGACCGATGCGCTTGAAAATTCCCGCGAAGGCGTCGTTCTTCTTCATCCTGACGGAAAGATCGCGCTGGCCAACTCCCGCTCAAGCGAATTTCTTGCCAGTGCACCGGAGCTTCTCCGGTTCGACTCGCTAGACACATTCAAGATTGCGTTTCCCTCAACTGGCCCGGCGCTCCTCGCGAACGACGACCTCACAGGCGAAGCGTGTTTACCGGACGGTCGGTGGCTGCGCGTCAGCCGTAGCAAGACCCAGGAAGGCGGCGAGATCGTAGTTTTCAGCGACATCACAGCCTTAAAGAGGCAGGAAGAGCAACTCTACGAGACCAACCGAAGACTCGATGCCGCTCTCGACAACATGTCGCAGGGTTTGTGTCTGTATGACAACGATGGTTGCCTGCAAGTCGTCAACCGTCGTTTCTGCGAGATTTTCCGCATTCCTTCCGGCCATGTCCGCGCTGGCATGCAGTTCGAATCTGTTCTGAAGCTGAGCATCATGGCAGGAAATCACGCGGGTCAGACCCTCGATGAACTCGTGGAGTCGTCCATATCGCGCTCGGAGATCGGAAGCTATTTTCAGAGTTTAAGCGATGGTCGCATTATTCGTATCGACCGCCGTTCGACCTCCGATGGCGGATGGCTGGAAACTTGCGAAGACGTCACCGAGCAGCAGCGGGCGGAGACTCAGATCGCTTTTATGGCCCGTCACGATGCCCTCACCCACCTCCCGAATCGTCTGCTGCTGGCGGAGCGTATCGAACAAGCTATTGCCCAAGCCGGACGCGGAGCTGGATTCAGCGTTCTATGTTTGGACCTCGACAACTTCAAACAGGTCAACGACACACTCGGACATCCGATCGGCGACGAGCTGCTTTGTGCAGTCGCCGACAGGCTGCTCGCCTGTGTCCGGGAGATCGATACCGTCGCTCGTTTGGGCGGCGATGAGTTTGCCATCATCCAAGCAGGCACGCGAGACTCTAACGATGTGGAGCGACTTGCACGACGTATCGTTGAATGCATCGGACAGTCTTATGAATTCAACGGACAACGGATTGTCATCGGCTGTAGTATCGGTATCTCGCTGGCTCCTCACGATGGCTCGAATGGCGAAAAGCTCCTGAAGAATGCAGACTTGGCGTTGTATCGTGCCAAGGCTGAAGGTAGCGGCGTCTGGCGGTTCTTTGAAACTGAGATGGACGAAAGTCTACAGAAACGCCGCGCTCTCGAACTCGATCTTCGGGACGCGATGACGAATGGCCAGTTTGAGTTGGTCTATCAGCCAATCTACAATCTCAAACTTGAAAAGATTTGCCGGTTCGAAGCTCTGCTGCGGTGGCGTCACCCGCAGCTCGGCCTCGTGTCTCCCGAAAAGTTCATCCCTGTGGCCGAGGAGATTGGTCTCATTATTCGGCTCGGCGAATGGGTGATTGATCAGGCTTGCCAACAAGCTGCATCCTGGCCAGACGACATCAAGGTCTCAGTGAATGTCTCTTCCGTGCAATTCCGTAGCCCGCGCCTCGTCGAGGCTTTCTCATCGGCGCTGATGCACTCGCGGCTACCAGCCGGACGCCTGGAGATCGAGATCACCGAGTCGGTGCTTCTTACGAATAGCACGGAAACCATGGCGACCCTGCACAAGCTCCGGTCGCTTGGCTTGCGGATCGCAATTGACGATTTCGGGACGGGATATTCTTCTTTGAGCTACCTGCAGAGTTTTCCCTTCGATAAGCTCAAGATTGATCAATCGTTCGTCCATGACTTGACCTCGACAGAAGGGTCGAAGCTGATCGTTCGCGCTATCGTGAGCCTTGGAAAAAGCCTCGGCATGCAAATCACTGCCGAAGGCGTGGAGAACATCGCCCAGTTTGATCAGGCTGCCGCTGAAGGCTGCGATGAAGTGCAAGGCTTTTTCCTCAGCAAACCGGTATCGGCGCCCCAAGTCTCATCCGTGATTCGCAAATTTGAGAGGCGTCGTGGTACTTCGCGTTCATCCCGGAAGCTCGGCAAGCTCACGACTGCAAGTGGCTTTTCACGCTGATTGCGTAGCTTGAAACGAAACGATGCTCCCGAAGATATGGGGCCGGTAGGCCGTCTTGGATCTGCGGACGTTAAGCTGACTCGAACCGCGGCGGTCTTTCGCTCAACCGGTTCCGTTCTCGCAAATCAGGCCTTGAGTCCTGTTCCGCCCCGAGCAAAGCGCTTGCGGATACGTGACAGCAATCCGTCGCAGACGTCGCGATAGGCCTGCAGACGCTGCTCGCGGCTGCCTTCGATGCTGGTGGGATCCGGCGTCGGCCAGTATTCGACATCGGCTGCAATCGTCCGCGTCAATTCCAGCGCCTTGTGATGGGCTTCCGGTGACAGCGTGATGATGAGATCGAAGTTGAGACCTTCCCAGTCCTCGACTTCTTCGAACGTCATCGGCCGGTGCTTCGCGATATCCTGGCCCAGTTCGGCCATCACGGCGACGGCGAACGGATCGAGTTCACCGGTCCGGACACCGGCGGATCGTACATAGAGCGTTCGCGGAAACATGTGCTGCAACAGGCTCGCCGCCATCGGCGAGCGCACGCTGTTATGCGCGCAGGCGAACAGCACCGACTGGGGATTGTCCACGCGCGCCGGCGCGGCCATGCGCTCAGGCCACTTTCGTTTCGCGCGCGCCCTCCGCGCAACCATCACGCAGGTATCGCGACAGCGACAGATGTTCCGCCATTCGGATCATGCGCCACCCTTCCAATGCAAGACGGAGATCAGCGTGAACAGCCGCCGCGCGGTCTCGAAATCGACGCGGACCTTGCCGCTCAGTCGCTCCTGAAGCGTGCGTGAACCTTCGTCGTGAACACCGCGCCGGCCCATGTCGATGGCTTCGATCTTGTCCGACGTCGCGGTGCGGATCGCCTGATAATAGCTATCGCAGATCATAAAGTAGTCTTTCACGATCCGACGAAACGGGGTCAGGGACAACAGGTGCGTCACCACCGGCGCGCCGTCTTCGCGCCTGATATCGAACATCAGGCGGTTGCCGGTGATCGCGATGTGCAGCGTGAACGGGCCACCTTCCGCGCCTTCCGGCGCGAACAGGTTCTTCTCGACGAGATCGTAGATCGCGATCGCCCGCTCGTGTTCGATATCCGGCCCGGAACGCCCAATCGAATCCTCATCGAGCGTGACCGCCACGATACAATTGCGAGAATCATCCTGGGGTGAGTCCTGGCTCATCGCCTGCTGGTCCAATTCCAACATTCGCATCCCGTTTCGGCGCGGTGAGAGGCGGATGTCAAATTCGCTCCACTAGTTGAGACGCACTCCGACCGAGCGGGCGTGGGCGTCAAGGCCCTCGGCCTTGCCCAGGGTCATCGCCGCCGGCCCCAGCGCCCGCAACTGGTCCGGTCCGCATTTCAGGATTGACGTTCGCTTCATGAAGTCAAGCACGCCAAGGCCCGATGAGAACCGCGCCGAGCGTGCCGTCGGCAGCACATGGTTGGAGCCGCCGACATAATCGCCAATCGCCTCCGGCGTGTGGGGGCCGAGAAAGATCGCGCCAGCATTTCGGATCCGCGCGGCGAGGCTTTCAGGGTCGACTGTCATGATCTCCAGATGCTCCGCGGCAATGGCATCCGCCAGCGTCACCGCTTCATCGAGGCTCTTTACCAGAATGATGGCGCCGTAATTGGTCCATGAGGCGCGCGCGATGTCCGCCCTCGGCAATGTTGCAAGTTGCGCCTCCACGGCGCGCTCGACGTCGGCGGCAAGCGTCTCGCTGTCGGTGATCAGGATCGACTGCGCATTGGCATCGTGCTCCGCCTGCGCCAGCAAGTCAGCGGCGATCCAGTTCGCATTACCGGTGTCGTCGGCGATGACAAGAACTTCCGAGGGACCAGCGATCATGTCGATGCCGACCCTGCCGAATACCTGGCGCTTCGCGGCGGCGACATAGGCGTTGCCCGGTCCCACGATTTTGGCTACCGGCGCGATGGTCGCGGTGCCGTAGGCGAGAGCAGCGACCGCCTGCGCGCCGCCGACGCGATAGATTTCGGAGACACCGCCAAGCCGCGCCGCCGCCAGCACCAGTGGATTGATCTTGCCCTCTGGCGAGGGCACGACCATGACAACGCGGGCGACACCGGCGACCCTGGCCGGCACCGCGTTCATCAGCACCGACGACGGATACGCCGCGGAGCCGCCCGGGACGTAAAGTCCGACCGCCTCGATCGCAGTCCAGCGCGAGCCGAGCTCGACGCCGAGCGCGTCGGTGAAATGGTCGTCCTTCGGCAGTTGGCGGCGATGAAAAATCTCGATCCGATCGCGCGCCAGTTTCAGCGCGTCCAGCGTCGCCGTGTCGCAAGCCTCCGCGGCGGCGTCGATCTCGGCGGCCGTGAAGCGGAGTCCTGCGGCATCAATGGAAAGCCGGTCGAACCTGCGGGTCGCCTCGATCAGCGCCGCATCGCCGCGTGCCGCCACGTCATCGACGATCACACGAGTGGCCGCCTCGATATCGGCCGAGACCTCGCGCTTGGTCGCGAGAAACGCCCTGAAGCGCGAGGCAAAATCGGCGCTGCGGCTATCGATACGGATCGGCATGGGAATGTTTCCGGCAAGATCTATAGCGTTTTCAAGCGAAGTGGGCACCGGTTCGCATGAAGAAAACGTGTCAAATCAAAATCATAGAGCCCCGCTTCCGATTCCATCAGAAGCGGAAAGGCTCTCATGGAGCGAACCCGCTCTCGGGTACAGCGCTCAATGGCGCGGCCTCAAATCGCCGTCAACCCTTCGAGACACCTGACGCCTGATTCAGCGTTAAAAACTGACTTGTCTTCATCCTTGATCGAGGATGATCGTGCCCGAAACCGGTTGGCACGAGCCCGCTCCGGCGGCGCGAAGCTAGCGGGAACGGTAAAAATCGGATCACCGTTCGCTGATCCGCTCGATCGAAGCCCCGCACGCCGACAGTTTTTTCTCAAGCTGCTCGAAACCGCGGTCGAGGTGGTAGACGCGGTTGACCACGGTCTCCCCTTCGGCGGCAAGTCCCGCAATCACCAGCGACACCGAGGCTCGCAAATCCGTCGCCATGACCGGCGCTCCGCGCAGCGTTCCAATGCCATCGATGGTGGCTGTTTCGCCGTCCAGATGAATGCGTGCGCCGAACCGTGCCAGCTCCTGCACGTGCATGAAGCGGTTTTCGAAGATTGTCTCGGTGATATGGGACGCCCCCTTGGCGCGCGTCATCAACGCCATGAGTTGTGCCTGAAGGTCGGTCGGAAATCCCGGAAACGGCGCGGTGGAGACCGTGACCGGATTGATGCCGACGCCGTTGCGTGCGACCCGAATACCCTCATTGTTCGGCGTGATGACAACGCCCGCATCGGTCAGCACATCGAGCGCCGACTGCAACAGCTCCGGCCGCGCGCCGCGCAGCAGCACCTCGCCGCCGGTCATCGCCACCGCCATCGCATAAGTGCCGGTCTCGATCCGGTCGGGCAGCACGGTGTGCCGTGCGCCAGCCAGCCTGCCGACGCCCTCGATGACGATCCGCGGCGTGCCCGCCCCGGAAATGCGCGCGCCCATTTTATTGAGACAATCCGCGACGTCGGCGATTTCCGGCTCGCAGGCCGCGTTGGTGATGATGGTGGTGCCGTTCGCCAGCGTTGCCGCCATCAACGCAACATGGGTACCGCTTACGGTCACCTTGGGAAATTCCACTTCGGCGCCCGTCAGGCCGCCGGGCGCGCTGGCGATCACATAGCCGCCGTCGATCGCAATCCTGGCGCCCAGTTTTTCCAGCGCCATGATCAGGAGATCGACCGGACGGGTGCCGATGGCGCAACCGCCGGGCAATGACACCCGGGCCTCATGCATCCGTGCTAGGAGCGGCGCAATCACCCAGAAGCTGGCCCGCATCCTCGAGACCAGTTCGTACGGCGCGGTGGTGTCGATGACGTTCGCGGCCGAAATGTGCAGGGTCTGTCCCTGATATTCGTGATCGCCCGAGCGCTTGCCCGCCGACATGATGTCGACGCCGTGGTTTCCGAGGATACGCTGCAACTGCGCAACGTCCGCAAGCCGCGGCACGTTGTCGAGGATCAGCGTCTCCTCGGTCAGCAGCGCGGCGATCATCAAAGGCAGCGCCGCGTTCTTTGCGCCAGAAATCGGAATGGTGCCGTTGAGCTTGTTGCCACCGACGATGCGAATGCGATCCATACCCATTTCCGTTTCTATGGATGAAGTAGAAGAGAAATCGCCCCGCGCTCGAAAGCTTCGCAAATCAGGGCGTTGAGAGGAGCTTACAACCTGTCGGCCGGATGATTTCCTGATGATTTATAGCGTTTTCGAGCAAAGTAGATACCGGTTCGCGTGAAGAAAACGCGTCAAAACAACAAAGCTTCGTTTCTGATTCAGTCAGAAGCAAAAAAATAGACTAGCTAGAACATCGCGCGGCAAGCGCCATCATCTCTTCGCGCCTGTCGCGCACCGAAGAGAGCGAGTGGCTTCGGCATCATTCGTCCCGACACTCCGGTTCAGGATCTTCCGCGGAAGCGGCTTGATCGGCTCGTCCGCGGGATTGCGATTTACGCCGTTTGAGGTTTTCGCGCAGCGCCGCCCTCAGCCGCATCCGACGTTTTCCATTCTCCGCGTCGCGGTCGGTGTCGCGGTTGTCGATCATGGTGTTCCGCTCGGGAGTCCGGATGCGCCCGATCCTCGATCTGGGAGGAGCAGGCGAATTCAACATACATGCCCCGGCGCGGCTGCCGCAACCAAGCCTTCCACAGGCGCGGTTCGTCCGCCTCGATAGCGATCGCCCTGGCCCGCCCGATTCGCAGCAACGCAGCCGCCTCGGCTTGCGCGCCCTACAGCCTTGTGGCAAGGATCGGCCCGCCTTGTCGGCCATAGGCTGATTCCGCGTTGGGGCTTGCTGCCGTAGCTCAGTGGTAGAGCACTCCATTGGTAATGGAGAGGTCGACAGTTCAATCCTGTCTGGCAGCACCATTCCTTCCTTGAAGAGCGCGAACGATCCTCAAGTAGCGCGAATCGAAAGGTGATTCGCAGAGTTGCGGCTCCGAGACCGCCCGAGGAAGCTTCAGCAGCCGTGTTGCTTGCCCAAAATTGGCGGGAAGGCACGGGAATTAAGGCTCCATTTAGCTTTTATTAGGGCGGCATTAAGCTTACAAGGTCCGATGCCCTCTTGCTGCCCCCTCAACGGATTGCGAACGTTTCAGAGTGTGGCGTCTCAGTGACAGCTTTTTTCGGCAAATCGATCTAGGGTCCAAATGACGGGGCCGACGAACGGCTGCTCGGAACTTGAATTCCTGGAGAACACAATGAAAAAGATTCTGCTCGCTTCTGTAGCCTTCCTCGGTATGGCCGCGATCGTGCCAGCACAAGCCGCCGATCTTGCGGCGCGTCCCTACACCAAGGCACCGGCCTACACGCCCGCGCCGATCTATAACTGGACCGGTTTCTACATCGGTGGTCACATCGGCGGCGCTTTCGGTGGCAGCAATAACGTCCTTGCACCGGGCTTTATCAACAACAACAACGACGGCCGGTTCATGGGTGGTGGTCAGATCGGCTACGACACGCAGTTCTCCCCTAACTGGGTGTTCGGTATCGAAGCCAACTACAGCTTCCTCGACACCGGTAGCAATTTCGCCAACCGTGGCCTCGGATCGGTCACCGGCCGGCTCGGCTACACCTGGGGTCCGGCGCTGCTGTACGTCAAGGGCGGCTACGGCTGGGCTGACTCGCGCTTCACCAACGGCTTTGCCGGCACCGGCGGCCGCGACGGATACACTGTCGGCGGTGGTCTGGAATACCTGTTCACCCAGAATTGGTCGGGCAAGGTCGAATACCAATACTACGATTTTGGCAATGTGAATTTCATCGGTCCGGTCGGAGCTTTTGGCACCTTCCGCAACGACCAGCACACCATCAAGGTCGGCCTGAACTATCGTTTCAACTGGGGTGCTCCGATGGGCGCTCCGCTTGCTCCGGGATACTGATCACTTCCGAACCTCACGGTTCTGAAATAGAGAAGGGCCGGCATCTGATGCCGGCCCTTCTTGCTTTGGGGCTTTTCGCGGCTTGAGTCGTTCGCGATTCGCCATGCACATGGTATCTCTGCCAGGCGGTAGGCCGGTTCAAAACCTGATTCCGCATGACGAGACACACGGGAATAACGCCATGGACTCAGCCTCGGTTTCGTTCGACAGCACCCATGATTCGGTCGCGCGCACACGCCACGATTGGACGCGGCTCGAAGCCGAGACACTTTATAACCTCCCGTTCCCGGATCTGCTTTTTCAGGCGCAGACCATCCATCGCCGCAATTTCGATCCCAATCACGTCGAGACCGCGAGCCTGCTCAGCATCAAGACCGGCGGCTGCCCGGAAGACTGCGGATACTGTGCGCAAAGCGCGCATTACGACGCCGGGGTCAAAGCCACGAAGCTGATGGACAGGGAAGCGGTCATTGACACCGCCCGGCGGGCAAAGGATGCCGGCGCCGGCCGGTTCTGCATGGCGGCGGCCTGGCGCAATCCGAAGGACAGGGATCTCGATCGGATCTGTGACATGGTCAGCGCCGTCAAGGAACTGGGCATGGAGACCTGCGCGACGCTGGGGATGCTCACGCCCGAGCAGGCCCGGCGGCTGCAGAAGGCCGGACTCGATTTCTACAACCACAATGTCGATACTTCCCCCGAATTCTACGGCCAGATTATCACCACCCGCACCATGCAGGACCGTATCGACACGCTCGCCCATGCACGCGAGGCCGGGCTGAAGCTCTGCTGCGGCGGTATCATCGGCATGGGAGAGCAGGTCGGCGACCGCCTCGGCATGTTGATGCTGCTGGCCAATCTCCCGGCGCATCCGGAAAGCGTTCCTATCAACATGTGGAACGAGGTCCAGGGGGTGCCGGTCAACGCCACGGCCGAGCGACCGGATCCTATCGCGCTGGTCCGCATGATCGCGGTGGCGCGGATCATGATGCCGAAGAGCGTGGTAAGGCTGTCAGCGGGCCGGCAATACATGACCGATGAACTGCAAGCGCTGTGCTTCGTGGCCGGCGCCAACTCCATTTTCATAGGCGACCTTTTGCTCACCACGAAGAATCCGCAGACCGTGCGCGACGCGGCATTGCTCGACCGCCTCGGCATGAGGTCGCCGCTGGACAGTGCGAAAGCGCCTGCCGTCGCGCTGATCTGACCGGGAGAATTACCTCGGTTGCGGCGTAACGAGGGGTCATCAGCTTGCTCGCATGACGCGAGCGGGCAGCCGGTTGCAGGGCCGCTTTGTTCCAGCGCAAAATTAATGGCGATTTTTAACCCTCAAGCCGGCGCTTTTGCGGATTCGGCTCGACAGCCCCGCTGGAAAGGCTCTAAAAAGGTTCTGATCGGTCCGGCGTACCGGGCTTTTATCCGGATGTTGTCATGGATTATAGCAAGTTCTTCAGTAACGCGCTGGATCGCCTTCATGACGAGCGGCGCTACCGTGTTTTCGCCGATCTTGAGCGCATCGCCGGTCGGTTCCCCTATGCCACCTTGCACACGCCCAAGGGGCCGCGCAACGTCATCATCTGGTGTTCGAACGACTATCTCGGCATGGGTCAGCACCCGAAGGTGGTCGGCGCCATGGTCGAGACCGCGACCCGTATCGGCACCGGCGCCGGAGGCACCCGCAATATCGCTGGAAACCATCATCCTCTGGTCCAGCTCGAACAGGAGCTTGCCGATCTGCACGGCAAGCCGGCGGCGCTCGTGTTCACGTCCGGTTATGTCTCCAATCAGACCGGTATTTCGACCCTCGCAAAGCTGATTCCGAACTGCCTGATCCTCTCTGACGCGCTCAACCACAATTCGATGATCGAAGGCATCCGCCAGTCCGGCTGTGAACGTGTGGTTTTCCGCCACAACGACCTTGCCCATCTCGAGGAGCTGCTTCGCGCCGCCGCCCCAGATCGTCCCAAGCTGATCGCCTGCGAAAGCCTGTATTCGATGGATGGCGATGTCGCGCCGCTTTCGAAGATCTGCGACCTCGCCGAACGCTACGACGCCATGACTTATGTTGACGAAGTGCACGCCGTCGGCATGTATGGTCCGCGCGGCGGCGGCATCGCGGAGCGCGAAGGCGTCATGCACCGCATCGACGTCCTCGAAGGCACGCTCGCCAAGGCCTTCGGCTGCCTCGGCGGCTACATCGCCGGCAATTCCGAGATCATCGACGCCGTGCGCTCTTATGCGCCGGGCTTCATCTTTACCACCTCATTGCCGCCCGCGATCTGCTCCGCGGCGACCGCCGCGATCCGACATCTCAAATCATCAACCTGGGAACGCGAACGCCATCAAGAGCGGGCCGCGCGAACCAAGGCGAGCCTGATCGCGGCAGGTCTGCCGGTGATGGTCAGTTCGACGCATATCGTTCCGATTTTCGTCGGCGATCCCGAGCGCTGCAAGCAGGCCTGCGATATGTTGCTGCACGACCACAACATCTATATCCAGCCAATCAACTATCCGACCGTTGCCAAGGGAATGGAGCGGTTACGAATCACGCCGTCGCCGTACCACGACGACGCGCTGATCGATCAGTTGGCCGAAGCGCTGCTTCAGGTGTGGGAGCGTCTCGGTCTGCCGCTGCAGGCGAAATCCATGGCAGCCGAGTAACGACCTGTCGGAACGTTTTCGCGTTTAACGGAAACACAAACGCGTTCTCGTTCGAGGTGAGGTTTTTTTCCGCGTGAACCGCTGCCCCTCCTCCGCTAAGCGGAGGAACTGATCAGCTGGAAACTATCCAGCTGAGGGGGTGCGATTGCCGCGAAGTTTTTCCAAGCAAAACCCGCCTTAGTAGCGGAAGGGCTAATATAGCATTTTCGAGCGAAGTGGGCACCGGTTCGCGTGAAGAAAACGCGTTAAATCAAGATTATAGAGCCCCGCTTCTGATTCCGTCAGAAGCGGAGGGCTCTAGGACGCGGAAAGCTGCCGCCGTGAACTCGCCTCCGAGAACACAATCCGAATCAGATCGGCAGTGTTTTTCGCCCCGAGCTTGTCCATGATCCGCGCGCGATGAACCTCGACGGTGCGCGGACTGATGCCAAGTCTCCTCCCCGCTTCCTTGTTCGAAGCACCCCTGGCCACCTGGGACAGAACCTCGCGCTCTCGGCAGGTCAACAGATGGCAGCCGGGAAAATTGGCGAGGCCGCCGTTCTCGCTCCCACGCGTCTCTCGCCAAACCTTCACCGCGGCACGAACACGGTCGACGATGGCATCGGAGAAAAACGGCTTCTCCAGGAAGTCGAGCGCGCCATGCTTCATGGCTTCGACAGCCATTGCAATGTCGGCTGCGCCCGAGATCACAAGGATAGGCGAGGCAACTTTTTCGGCGGCGAGCCTGCGTAGGATTTGAAATCCCGATTCGCCGGGAAGATGCAGGTCGAGAATGACACAGGCGGGAGATGCGCTGCGAATCTCCTCAAGAAACGAAGCGCCGTCGCCAAAGCCTTGCGCGGCATACCCCTCGATTTTCAAAAGGAGAACCAGCGTTTCACGTACCGACGAATCATCGTCGACGACGAAAACCGGGACATCCGACACAAAAGGCAAAAGCTTTCCCATCCGCGGCTTCCTCACGAGCGAAAGGCGAGTTACCACAACTTATACGTGTATAATCTGATTCGTGCGGGGTCCGCAATCATCTCGGCAGAGTGGTCCGCGAGGCAGTTTGATTTGATGGTGAGAGCAGCAGCCATCAGGGGCTTCAAGGGCAAGCCCTGCGACACACAATATGGCACGACAGGCGTGATCGCCGCCGCCGCCATCAAATGCCTTCAGCTGACCCGGGCATCAGATTCCTGACGTATCGCGCTGGACGCGGCTCGCCATCTCGATCAGCCGCCGCCAGGCACGCTCGACGAATGACATCAAGCGGCCCATATCGCGATCGCTCGGGAGTGGAATCTCAATGCTGTTGCGGTTGACGTCCGCGGATTTCGGTCCGTCAGCCTTTGGCGCAGCCGGCCCCGGCTCACCCGACCCCTGTTGTTGAGGCAATTCTTTCTGAATCTTGTCGGCCGGCTCGCGCGCGGCGAGCTGCGCCTTCAATTTTTCGTTCTCCGCCTGCAACCGGCCGATTTCCTTATCCAGCGCGGCATGCTCTTCAGGCAATACGTAGCACGCCCAACCCGAGCCCTTGTTCTCGCAATGGGAAACCACGCCGGTAAGCGTATCCAGCCTGACAAAGCCGCCGCTCATCGGCACGAGCGTATAGCGTCCTTTCTCAGCCTCCTGCGCAAGCGCCGGAACAACCAGGCAAAAGAGCATCGCGGTGATCGCGGAAATCCGCAACAGTCTGAACGGTATCGCCGCGTACATGCTCTGCTCCGTCGAGACCGAATTCGCTTCACCCGAGCGGGCGCTCTGTCATCGACCTATAGCGCCGACCACCCGATTTCAACGCGTCGGCAGTCCGTTTCGGGTCCACGTCCACCCTCAACTATCCTGCCGCTGCGGCGCGTCAGACGACCCTCCAGATACCCCAAGTCGCCAGCTTTCTTGCGTTGCGAGCGCGCCCGCAACGCTTAGCCAGCCCGCCGCCTTTCGCGAAGACCGCTTTTGCAGCGCGGCAACTAAGCGCAGCCGCTTTGATTTTCTAGAATAAAGCCAGCTAATTCAACGCTATAGTCCACAGCGACACAATCTTGACTTGACCTTGGGCCGTCAGTATGGTCCGCGCGGCTTCTGAGGGTAACGGGCGTAATTTCCTGAAGATCGCGGCGTTGTGTCGGGTGTCGAGAGCATGGCTGACGGCACGGACAAAAACAGCAGCGGGCACGGAGATCGCGAGCATTCGGCTCCCGACGAAGCTGCGCTTTCCGAAAGGCTCGGAAATCTCGATCAACGGCTGTCCAAGCTTCGTGGGCACCGCAAGAACGAGACTGACCAATCCGGTGATGGAAGCGGGGACGGAGCTGCCAGGGCCTCGGCAATGGCGCGTGGTTTCCGCCTATCCTCCGAATTGATCGCGGGCGTTGCTGTCGGGGCGTTGATAGGCTGGGGATTCGACCGCTTGCTGTCGACCTCGCCCTGGGGGCTGATTGTGTTTTTCCTGCTTGGCTTCGCAGCCGGCGTGATCAACGTGATGCGGTCGGCGGGCGTGATTCCCGAGCAGACAGACCGATGACGGATGGCCGTCTGGACGATTGAGTTGCTTGAACGCCGGCCTGCCGGCAGACTGAAAGTTGCACGCGGATGATGGACCCGATCCACCAGTTCAACATCGAGAAGATTTTCACGATCGGCCATATCGGCGGCCAGGAAATCGCCTTCACCAATTCCTCCGCCTACATGCTGCTCGCCGTCGTGCTGACATCGCTTTTGATGCTGGGCACCGGTCGCAAGCTCGTGCCCGGGCGCATGCAATCGATCGCCGAGATCAGCTACGAGTTCGTCGCCGACACCATACGCACCACCGCCGGCAAGGACGGCATGAAGTTCTTTCCCTTCGTGTTCTCAATCTTCATGCTGGTGACCGTCTCAAACCTCGTCGGCATCATTCCCTACACCTTCACGATCTCGAGCCACATCATCATCACGGCCGGCCTGGCTTTCCTCGTCTTCTTCACGGTGCTGATCTACGGCTTCTACAAGAACGGCCTGAGATTCTTCAAACTATTCGTGCCGTCGGGCATTCCGGTCGCGATCCTGCCGCTGGTGGTGGCGATCGAGATCATCTCGTTCTTGTCGCGGCCGGTCTCGCACAGCGTGCGTCTGTTCGCCAACATGCTGGCGGGTCACATTACGCTGAAAGTGTTCGCGAGCTTCGTCACCATGCTCGGCGCCATGGGAATCGTCGGCGTGTTCGGCGCCGTGCTGCCGCTGGCGCTGGTGGTAGCGCTCACCGCACTCGAGTTATTGGTCGCATTCCTTCAGGCCTACGTCTTCACAATTCTCACCTGCATCTACATCAACGATGCGATTCATCCCGGTCACTAAGACCGGTACACATCCCTCCAAAGTCACTCTCACAAACCTCAGCAAGGAGTTTGTTTCATGGATCCGATTGCCGCGAAGTACATTGGCGCTGGTATTGCCTGCATCGGGATGGGTGGCGCCGGCGCCGGCGTGGGCATCATCTTCGGCAACTATCTTGCCGCCGCGGTGCGCAATCCCTCGGCCGCCCAGGGCCAGTTCGGCAACCTGATCTTCGGCTTCGCGGTGACGGAAGCGCTCGGCATCTTCTCGCTGCTGATCGCCCTGTTGTTGCTGTTCGCACTTTAAGATCACTGACCGGCTGACGGGACCTGGAAAGCCGGGTCCCGATCGACCGCAAAGGAGACGCCCGTGGCTGAAAGTCATGGCAACGCACAGGGCACGACGGCCCACACCGAAGCCGACGGCGGCCACAAGGCTCCGTTCCCGCCGTTCCAGAAGGACACCTTCGCGTCCCAGCTGGTATCGCTGACGATCACGTTCGTTGCGCTCTATATGATCTCGTCGCGAGTGGCCTTGCCACGCGTCCGCCAGACCATCGATGATCGGCAGAACACGATCGAGGGCGACCTCGCGCGGGCACAAAAGCTGAAGGACGAGTCCGACGGCGCATTGAAGGCCTATGAGACCGAACTCGCGGCCGCGCGGACACGAGCGCAGGCGATCAGCAACGACACCCGCGAGAAGCTGAATGCAGCGGCAGACGCCGAACGCAGGGCGCTCGAGGAACGGTTGTCCGTCAAGCTCGCCGACGCCGAGAAGACCATTGCCTCAACGCGCGCGGCGGCGATGAGCAACGTCCGCAGCATCGCAAGCGATGCGGCAACGGCTATCGTGCAGCAACTGACCGGCGCAACGCCCGATCCCAAGCTCGTCGACGGCGCCGTCGAAGCCTCGATGAAGGGATGACGAGACCATGTTTGCCCAACCGGAAACCTGGGTTGCCATAGCCTTCCTGATCCTGATGGGCGTCTTCGCCTATGTGGGAGTACACCGCACGGTGCTATCGGCGCTCGATCGTCGCAGCGCGCGCATCAAGGGCGAGCTCGACGATGCGCGTCGCCTGAAGGATGAAGCCGCGAAGCTGCTCGCCGACTACAAAGCCCGCCATGCGAGCGCCGAGCATGAAGCGCAGGAGATTATCGCCTCGGCCAAAGCCGAAGCCGAGCGCATCGCGGCCGAAGCAAAGGTCAAGATGGAAGATTTCGTCGCGCGCCGCACCAAGAGCGCGGAAGGCAAGATAGCCTCGGCAGAAGCCCAGGCTATCGCGGATGTCCGCGCCGCCGCTGCCGACGCCGCTGTCGCCGCTGCCTCCTCAATCCTGTCAAATTCGGTAAAGGGACAGCTTGCCGACGATCTGCTCGCCAAAGGCGTCAGCGAAGTTCGGACCAAGCTCAACTGAGTTCTTTCAAATGCGACGAAAGCCGGCGTGAGGTGCTCCGCCGGCTTTTTTGTTTCCCGGACTGTTACCGATGGACTGCCGAACGGTATCATCAAACGCGGAAGCGTGACCACAATCGCAACGACCGCGGCGTATTCAATATCCGCTTGCGCGAATTGCTGCCGACGGATCGCGCGCAGCGCAACCGCTGTGTCCGTTATCTCTGCGATCTCGGCCGTTTGCGATCCGAGCGTGGTTCAGGCTTCAGCGCCTGCGGATCGAATCCGACGTAAAACACGTAGCGGTCGGCGGCCGCGCTCTGCGGCGCCGGATACGAAATGTCGTCCGAAACAAAGCTGTAGGTCCCGCCTTCGTTGCCCGACAGGTTCACCGTAATCGTATAGGCCTTGGTGGCGATCGTTTTCGCGGAAACGCCATCCTCAACCACCGCGACGCGCAACGGCACCTCCACGGACGACGGTGCCCCCGCCGGCCCCACGATGACCCGCCCGCGGATACCGACCTTGATTGCGATCTGATGCGTATCGGTGTTGTAGTCGCATTCTCGCGCGGTATCGCCGATAGTCGCCTGATAGCGGACATCGGTACCACTCGCCGGCTGACCTGAGGCGCCGACCGTGTAGGTCGATGCGCCGGCACGGATGGAGACGGTCGGACAGGTAAGATCGTCGGGCACAGAAGCCACGTCGCCGGATGCCGGCGCCGCTCGCTCCGGCTGCGATTTGACGCCGAACATTTCCTTGAAACGATCCCCGAGCGACTGCGATAGCGCTGGGGAAGCGGCAACTATCCAGCAGCCTGCGACCATAGTCATCAGACGCAACGGAAAGCCAACCAAGTGCCTGACAGGAGCCGGTTCATCCACTTCGGTGGTGCCCGCAACATTAAGCATTCACGTCGTCCGTCGTTGTTTCCACGCGCGGCTTTATAACAAGCCAATGGCCGCAAGCCAAAGGTGGGGTTCGTCAGACGGAAATGACGGGCGATCTCGGACCGTCTCCGATTCTTTCGGACGGAAAATGTCTAGCCGTGGAAATCGTCGTGCAACATGCCGAACAGCAGGTGATCCTGCCAGATTCCATTGATGCAAAGATAGCGACGCGCCAACCCCTCCCGCGTGAAGCCGCACTTTTCCAGCACGCGAATGGACGGCATATTGCTGGGAATGCAGGCAGCCTCGATGCGATGCAGGTTCAGTTCGCCGAACAGGATCGGAAGCAGCACCCGCAACGCCGCGGTCATATAGCCTCGCCCCGCATAGGGCTGGCCTATCCAATATCCGATAGTGCCTGCCTGCGCGATGCCGCGACGGACATTGGCGAGCGTGACCCCACCCAACATGATGCCGTCGGATTCGCGAAACACAATGAATGGGTAGGACCTGTCGCCGGCGATATCCTCTGCGTAGCGGCGTAACCGCCGCCGAAATCCGGCGCGGGTCAGGTCGTCCGATGGCCACATCGGTTCCCATGGGGTCAGATAGGCGCGGCTGTGCTCACGAAGCTGTCTCCATTGCAAAAAATCGGACATCTCAGGCGCACGCAGCAACAGACCGTGCCCTCGCGGCACAAGCGCTGGCGCGCTGGACGGCAGACGAAATAGAGCCATGACCGTTCCTCGACCCCGAATCCCAGCCTGTGGCTAGTGGAGCAAAATTCGGGCCTTCGACTGTGCCAATCCTTCCGCAAAAGCGACCGCAGTGTCCAGCCCCCTGCCGCTGCCAAGCGCGACGACCGCGGGACGGCTGCGCGCCAGCAGGATGCGCGCCGCGTCGCGCGTTGAGTCGACGCTGACGGCATCGATCCTGGCCATCAATTCGGGAACGCCCTGGGGCCGTCCATAGACGAGCATATGCCGCGCCAATTGTTCGGCGCGGGCGCTGCAACTCTCCAAAGCCATCAGCAGGCCGGCTTTCATCTGCGCTTTCGCGCGCGCGATCTCGGCTTCCGTCAGCGTTTCCACAGCCTCGCTGATAACGTCGACGACGACTTCCATCATTTCCGGCGCGTCGCTCGGATCGGTGCCGGTGTAGAGCCCAAAGAAGCCAGTGTCGGCATAGGGTGCATGGAAGGTGTAGATTGAATAGCACAGACCGCGCTTCTCACGGACTTCCTGAAACAATCGCGAGGACATGCCCCCCCCCAGAACATTGGTGAACACCTGCAACGAGAATAGCGAGGCATCGGTCTGCGACACCCCTTCCAGCGCAAGCGTCAGATGCGCCTGCTCGAGGTCGCGATGCACCACTTTGGAGCCACCGCTGCCGAATTTCGCCGCCGGCGGCTGCGGAGCCGGCGCGGCATCCAGACTTGCAAAGCAACGCTCGACCTCGGCCACGACCGCCTTGTGCTCGATCGCACCCGCCGCCGCCACCACCATGTCCGGCCCGCGATAATGCGTTTTGAGATATCCATGCAGCATGTCGCTGTTGAACCGCTTCAGCGTCTCCGGCGTACCGAGCAGCGAACGCCCGATCGGCTGGTCCGGATAGCAGAGCTCGTTGAGATGCTCGAAAACGACGTCGTCAGGAGTGTCTTGCGCCGCACCCATTTCCTGCTCGATGACGCCTTTCTCGCATTCGAGTTCCTTCGCGTCGAAGCTCGGATTGGACAGGATATCGCTCAGCACGTCGAGCGCGAGCGGAACGTCAGCCTTCATCACCCGCGCGTAATAAGCCGTCGTCTCAACACCTGTAGCGGCATTGAGATCGCCACCGACTGCCTCGATCTCCTCGGCGATCTCTCGCGCCGAACGCCTGGTGGTTCCTTTAAATGCCATGTGCTCAAGCAAATGCGAGATGCCATGCTCGTTTGGTTTCTCGTCGCGGCCGCCAACCCCGGTCCAGACTCCGAGCGCGGCGGTTTCCAGATGCGGCATGGCATCAGTGATGACCGTGAGGCCGGAAGACAGTTTCGTCATATCGACACTCATCCGGCAACTCCGTGCTTGGCGGCGCGGCTGACGGACAGCGCGAACCGTTCGATTTCTGCCTGATCGTTGTTCACGACCGTGATCCGCTCGGGCCGAGTCATCAAGCCGTCGAGCCAGGCCGGTAATGGAGGCCGCACGCCGCAGGCGGCTTCAACCGCGTCAGGGAACTTTGCGCCATGGGCAGTCGCCAGCACGATATTGGGAACACGCGAGTCGGGCGCGTCGCGATCGGCCACTGTCAGCGCAACAGCTGTATGCGGGTCGACCAGATCTCCGGCTTCGCGCCACGCCGTGCGGATCGAGGCGGCGGTCTCTGTTTCGTCGGCGCGCCCGGCATCGAAGTCGGCGCGCATCGCGGCCAGCACCGAATCCGGCAGCGCGAAGCGACCGGATTGCTGCAGCGACGCCATCATCGCGCGCACCTGCGCGGCGTCGCGCCCCGTCGCCTCGAACAACAGCCGCTCGAAGTTCGACGACACCTGAATGTCCATCGATGGCGAGGTGGTGGCGTGAACTTCGCGCACTTCATAGATGCCGGTCTTTAGTGTACGCGGCAAGATATCGTTGATGTTGGCGGCGATACGCAACCAGCGTATCGGCAGACCCATGCGCTTTGCGACGTAGCCGGCAAAGATGTCGCCGAAGTTGCCGGTCGGCACGGTAAAATCGACGGCCCGCGCCGGCGCGCCAAGCGCGACCGCCGAGGTGAAGTAATACACCACCTGCGCAACAATTCGTGCCCAGTTGATCGAGTTGACACCGGAGAGCGACACCTCGTCCCGAAAGCGGTGGTTGTTGAACAGCCCTTTCACGATCGCCTGGCAGTCGTCGAAGGTGCCTTTGACGGCGAGTGCATGAACATTTGGCGCGGCCGTCGTCGTCATCATGCGCCGCTGCACTTCGGAGATGCGGCCGTCCGGGAACAGCACGATCAGATCGACATTGGCGCTGTTGGCGAATGCGTGGACCGCAGCGCCGCCGGTGTCACCCGAGGTTGCGACGACGATCGTGGTACGCTGGCCTCGTTGTGACAGAACATGATCCATCAACCGGGACAGCAATTGCATCGCCACGTCCTTGAACGCGAGCGTCGGACCGTGAAACAGCTCCAGCATGAACTGTTGAGGACCGATCTGATCAAGCGGCACCACCGCCGGGTGCCGGAACATCGCATAAGCCTCGTTGGCCATCCGGCCGAGATCGGCCTCGGCGATGTCTCCAGCCACGAACGGCCGGATTACCTCCACGGCCACCTCCCAGTACGGTCGGCCGAAGAAGCCTGCGATAGTGTCGGGCGTTAGCTGCGGCCAGATTTCGGGCACATAAAGGCCGCCGTCACGAGCGAGGCCAGCCAGCATCACATCGGAAAAGCCGAGTTTCTGGGTTTCCCCCCGAGTCGAAAGATAATGCGTCAAGCCGGCCTCCAACGGCGGAGTGCGTTGCCAAATATTTGATAGCGCGAGTTATCCATGTCGCCATCAGCGATAGCCGCCGCGTACCATAAAGCGTTTCGGGATGAAGAGGAAATCGAAGGGAGAGAAAAAGCCGCGCCGCCCAATGCAGCTAAACGTTGCGTTGAAGCGTTTCGCGCCTGGGGGTAACAGCGAGGACTGTTGGGATCCAGAGAGCAGCGTGGATCCAGAGGGCTGGCTGATACTTGACTTCGACGACGAGTGCGGCGGCGACGACGATGAAT
>NZ_MWPQ01000042.1 GCF_002028545.1 Nitrobacter vulgaris | reverse complement strand
CGCCGCATCGCCACCAGATATGATCGTCTCGCAATCAATTTCCTCGCAGCCGTCTGCATCGCTGCGCTGGTCAGTTACTGGTTATGAGTCCGGACCCTAGGCCAGGACGAGTCGGCCAAGATTTGGGCCGAGCTGGTAGCGAAGGGCTATCTCAATGCGTCCGGCGACATTCTGGAGAAATTTGATCCGAAGAACCCCCACTTCAAGCTGGAGGTTTCGGACGCATTTGCCGATCTCCGGGCGGAAATCACCGACGAGGTGAACCGCAAACTCTTCAAGAATCGCATCGTCAATGTCCGCGATGAGCGGACCCTGAAATTCCGGAAAGAAGTGCATCTCAGCGCCGACTTCCAGGCGCTCTGGGATAAGATCAAGCATCGCACCCGTTACCGCGTGACATTTGAGACCGCTGACTTGATCGAGCGGGCTCTCTCCCGCATCAAGCAGATCGAGCCGATCAAGGCAGCGCGCATCGAGACCACAGTCGTTGAAGTCGATATTACCGATGCGGGCGTCTCTGCCGACCGGCAGATTTCATCGCGGGTCCGGGACGTGCAGCAGGTGAAGGTTTTGCCGGATATTCTCGCCTTCCTGCAAAAGGAGACAGAGCTGACCCGTCACACGCTTGCTGAAATCCTCAAGCGCTCCGGGCGGCTAGGTGAGTTCAAGATCAACCCGCAGGCTTTCATGGCGGCGGCTTCGAAGGAAATTTCACGCGCCCTGCATGACCTGATGCTGGAAGGGATTAAATACGAGAAGGTCGCAGGTCAGCATTGGGAAATGAGCAGGATCGAGCAGGATGCCGAGGACGGCATCGTCCGGTATCTCGGCAATCTCTATGAGGTGCAGAACCGGGAGAAGTCGCTCTTCGATGCAATCGTTTATGAATCCGAGGTTGAGAAGCAGTTCGCACGCGACCTCGACAGCAATGTGAACGTGAAGCTTTTCGTCAAGCTGCCGTCGTGGTTCAAGATCGATACGCCCATCGGCACCTATAATCCCGACTGGGCCTTTGTGACCGAGCGCGAGGAGAAGCTCTATTTCGTACGTGAGACCAAGAGCACGCTCGACAGCGAGGAGCGGCGCTGCAAGGAGAACCAGAAAATCGCCTGCGGTCGCAAGCATTTCGACTCTCTTGGGGTCGACTACTCAGTGGTTACTTCGCTTAATGAGGTTGCATTCTAAAACGGGCTACTTTGAGAGTATTTTTAGGTGTCGAACAATTATTAGATGAAAGTCGGTTTTCAGAACTCGCTAGGACATAGTTGAAAATCTTAATCGAGTCTGACCAGCTTTCGGGTGGTTTTGAGTGGGTTGAAGAAGGCGTCATAACGGGGGGCTGACCGAGGGGGAAATATGGTTGATGAACAACGGCTGAATTTAGAAAAGACCTATGAGGTTATACGCAGGGCCGCTCTTGCGCATCGCTTCGTAAGCTATAGCGAAATTGCAGAGGCGAGCGACGTTCCATGGAACGCAGCATGGCGACGAATGCCGCAGCATCTGGGACAGCTCGTTCGGTTAACGCACGAGCGGGGCTGGCCGATTCCGAGCGCCATTGTTGTTAATAAGGGCGACGTCGATACAGGCAAGTTGGACGGCACCGCCCGCGAAGGGCTCCTTGCAGCTGCAAAGGATGTAGGCCTTACCGTCGGTGACCCAGAACAATTCGTCAAAGAGGAGCAGCAGAAGGTTTTTGCGTGGGCAGCAACAGCCCCAGAGACTCTGGGACTCGGGTCCAGCAAACGGGACGCCACAAACCCTGCGGGCCCGCGCTTCGTCCAGTACTTCGGGCCAGTTCTGGAGGCCTTACGGGCGCTGGGAGGCGAAGGCAAGCCGAAGGACGTCTATGATTGGATAGTAGCCAATGGCGACCTACCCAAATCCGAGATCGACGCAACCACCAAGGGAGGCAATGCGGGCTTTCAGAACAAGATTGGTTGGGCTCGCTTCTATCTTGTGAAGGGAGGCCTTATCGATGACAGCCAACGCGGGAAATGGGTGTTGACGCAAGAAGGCCGCGACACCACGCTGGATGCGTCATCCTCCCTCGCGTTGTTCAAGGAAATTAGGGCTCGCGGATGGGAGGACGACGACGAAGAATCGCCCGCGCCTATCGGCACCGAAGCCGTTGCCGAACTCTTTGATGATTCGTCACGTCAATTCTGGTTTGCCGGGGCAGCGTGGAGCGAAGGCGATCAGCTTGATCGCTTCTTGCAGGAAGGTATCTGGCAAAACGGCTACGACGAGAAATTTTCCGATCTTGTTCGAAAGATAAAACCCGGAGATCGGATCGCCATCAAATCTTCATTTGTTAAGAAGCACAATCTTCCGTTCGAGGCCGGTGGGAAGTCCGTCTCATGCATGCGTATCAAGGCTGTCGGCACCGTCCGCGAGAATCTTAACGACGGGAAGACTGTTCGAGTTGACTGGGTCCCGCTCAATCCGCCGCGCGATTGGTTTCTCTACACATACAGAACTACATTGCACCAAGCTGACCCAGATGATGATTTGGCGCGGCGGCTAATCCTCTTCACCTTCGCTGATTTGCAGCAAGATTTTCAGTTCTGGACGCGCGTTCCATATTTTTCGCGAAAATTCTCTGCCAGTACGACAACGGCCAGCCTGGAGTCGTTCTTCGTTGACCAGGAAGAAACTGAAGCTGACGCTGAGGTAGCGGATGTTCCCACCTATGCCGTCGGTGACATCGCAAAAGAAGGTTGCTTCCTTCCCCCGAAAACTCTCGAATCAGCACTCCAACGCTTAGCAGAGAAAAAGAACATAATTCTTCAGGGCCCGCCGGGAACAGGTAAGACCTGGCTCGCCAAGAGACTTGCATATGCGTTGATTGGAACAAAGGATCGTAAAGTCGCGCGCGCACGCACCCGCGTCGTACAGTTTCATCCGTCATTATCTTACGAGGACTTTGTTCGAGGTTGGCGTCCGACGGAAGGAGGAAAATTAGAACTCGTCGATGGTGTCTTCCTCAAGCTGGTTCAGGCAGCATCCGCTGTCCCGGAGCCATTCGTGTTAATTATTGAAGAGATAAATCGTGGCAACCCGGCTCAGGTTTTTGGCGAGATGCTTACGCTGCTTGAGGACACGAAACGACGGCCAGAAGAGGCGCTGGAACTAGCTTACAGCCGAGACGGTGAGCGCATCCATATTCCGCCGAATCTTCATGTTATTGGCACGATGAATATTGCGGACCGATCGCTTGCCCTCGTTGACCTTGCATTACGGCGGAGATTCGCCTTTCTCTCGCTTGAACCTCAGCTTGGTCCTCTCTGGCAAGCATGGTGTGCCGAAAAGGTGGGGCTCGATAAAGCAACGATTGAAATGATCGAGCAAAAAGTCGTTGCGCTCAATCAAGCGATCTCGAATGACCGGTCTTTAGGAGCACAATTCCGGATCGGTCACAGCTACGTCACACCGCAGGAAGGCGCAACCATCCCTGATGGCGGCGCTTGGTTTGAACAGATTGTTCAGACCGAAATTGGCCCTCTGTTAGAAGAATACTGGTTCGACGCGCCTGAAAAGGCTGCTGAAGCCAAACGCCGCCTCTTGGCATGATTAGCGTGACTTCGGAAATTTTTGATGAGCCACAAGAGGCCGGGGAGCTTATTGGTCGTATCCCTGTGAGAAATCTTTGGTTGCTTCTTTTGTACGCATCGGATCTCGGCAGTTTTCTCGGACGATTTGAAGCCGACGTAGAGGAAGCACCCGATCTTCCTAGTCTTATCGCTCGGCTACTTTCCTACGCTGTCGAAAGGCGTCTCCGACGCAATCTTAGCCGGAACTACATCCGCAAGGAGGATGTCCTAACACGCGTTCGGGGCCGCATCGATATAATGCGAACTTACTCGCATGGATTGCTGTCACAAGGCTTGGTCGCATGCCGTTTCGAAGACCATACGATAAACACACCACGTAATCGCCTCGTGCGAGCGGCGCTCGACGCTGTAGCAACGCGAATTTCTGATACCAATTTGGCACACCGCTGCCGCAACCTTGCGGGCGATCTCGGAAGGATTGGCGTCAGTGGCGTTCGTCCGTCTAGAGAAGAGCTCGCAGCCGACCAAATCGCGCGCCATGACGCCGATGATAGACTGATGGTGACACTCGCCAAGATCGTGTTCGACCTTGTCTTACCCACCGAAGATGCGGGTGATCACTCTCTTACTCGCCTGGAGCGAGATGAAATTCTGGTTCGAAAACTCTTCGAGAAGGCTGTCGGAAATTTCTTTGCTGCTGAATTGGACGCGAGCTCGGGCTGGCGCATTTATCAAGGAAAATGGTTCTATTGGCCGATGGAAGAGCCTTCAGCAGGAATCGACGCCGTAATGCCGAACATGAAAACAGACATTATTCTGGACCGCCCCTCAGCGGGCCGTCGTATTGTGATAGATACAAAATTCACTGGGATCTTCGCCAAAACGGCCTATCGCGAGGCCGTTTTGAAAAGCGGCTATATTTATCAGATTTTTGCCTATCTTCGCACGCAGGAGAAGGATGGCGATCCGCTTTCAAATAAAGCGGAAGGCATATTGCTCCATCCCGTGATCGATGCGGACGTTGACGAGAGTGTAACAATTCAAGGACATCGAATTCGGTTCATGACTGTCAATCTTGCGCGCCCGTCGACCGAAATATTGGCGCGACTTCGCTCATTGCCCGAGCAAGAGCCGCAAGAGGAGGTTTTGTCGCACGGCATTTCCTTAAGTAGTCCACTGTAGTTGCTGCGTTGATAATTCAGTCGCCTTTTTAACGATGCAAAACGTTGCTTAAACGGATAAGCAATTGCTAACCGGTCGAAGATTATAAAGGGCGCAGTTCCCCCCGAGTGCATCGAGAGGCTGCCTGACAGATGACGAGGGTGTATTCCCTCTTTGCGAGGCTGTAAAAGCCTCTTGAGCGGACTCGTCGGACTCCTTGTTTTGTCAGGGCGCGGGTCCCATTAGGGGCAGTTCGAAGCAACAAGAAACGGTCGTTTTTTCACGTTATTTTACACATAGCACAAATGAAATTTAAAAAATACAACAAAAACAATAACTTGACTATACACGCCGTGGACTTAAAATCTGTAGTCCCGTCAGGGACGTACCCGTTCGACTCGGGTTGGGGGCACCACTTCTTAGACCCGCGTTGGCTCTGCTGAAAGAAGGACGCCCGGTGAGGGGCAGGGGATCGATGGCTGGCGAAATTTTACTCTGCCCGTAAGCGCACCGGTGACAGCGAAAATCTGGAGATAGGACAGGTGACCGATTATCGAGTCTACATCCTCAACGACAAGGGCCACATCCAGAGCGACACGCTCATAGTGAAAGCGGATGACGCTCAGGCGATCGAAGCTGCAAAGAAAATAGTGGGCGTTCGTCACGTGGAAATATGGGACGGGGAGCGCTTGGTCGGGCGTTTCAAAACGACGCCTGATAGTTAGTCCGCGGCCCTAATCAGGCCGCTCTGTTGCTTAGGATAAGCTCGCATGACCCAGCATCAGCGTCATATCGTTACGCCGATCGATCCGGTGAAGCTGGATCGTCTCGCGGAAGTCGCGGTCAAGGTCGGCCTGCAACTTGCGCCGGGACAGGATCTTTTAATCACCGCGCCCGCGGTGGCGCTGCCTCTGGTGCGGCGGATCGCCGAACATGCCTACAAGGCAGGGGCGGGGCTGGTGACGCCATTTTTCTCCGATGACGACATCACGTTGTCACGCTACAGGTTCGGGCCGGACGCGAGTTTCGATCGTGCCGCCAGCTGGCTCTATGAGGGCATGGCGAAAGCATTCGCGGCCAACACCGCGCGGCTCGCCGTGGTCGGCGACAATCCGATGCTGCTGTCGGGTGAGGATGCAGCGAAAGTCGCCCGCGCCAACAAGGCGAATTCCATGGCCTACCAGCCGGCGCTTGAGAAGATTGTCGGTTTTGACATCAACTGGAATATCGTCGCTTATCCGGGTACAGCGTGGGCAAGATTGATGTTTCCGGATGACAGCGTAGACGGCGCGGTGGCGAAACTTGCGGACGCGATTTTCTCCGCCTCGCGCGTCGACAACGATGATCCGATCGCGAACTGGACCGCACACAACGCGGCCCTGCGCCAGCGCACAGATTGGCTCAATAGCCAGCGCTTTCATGCTCTGCATTACTCCGGGCCAGGCACCGACCTCACGGTTGGCCTGGCCGACGGCCATGAATGGGTGGGCGGCGCTTCCGCGGCCAATAATGGCATCGTTTTCAACGCGAATATCCCGACCGAGGAGGTTTTTACCACTCCTCATGCATTGCGGGTCGAGGGGCGCGTCCGAAGCACTAAGCCGCTGTCGTATCAAGGCACATTGATAGACGAGATCGCCGTCCGCTTCGAGCAGGGTCGCATCGTCGAGGCCAAGGCGTCGCGCGGCGCCGACGTGCTCAACAAGGTGCTGGATACGGATGAGGGCGCGCGGCGGCTCGGAGAGGTCGCGTTGGTGCCGCATTCCTCGCCGATTTCGAAAAGCGGCTTGTTATTCTATAACACGTTGTTCGACGAGAACGCGGCGTGCCACATCGCACTCGGCCAATGCTATTCGAAGTGCTTCGTCGATGGCGAGAAGCTGTCGCCGGAGCAGATCGCGGCGCAAGGCGGCAACAAGAGCTTCATTCACATCGACTGGATGATCGGGTCAGGCGAGACCGATATTGATGGCATCAGCAGCGACGGCAGTCGTGTCCCAGTCTTTCGCAAGGGCGAGTGGGCGTGAACCGCCAACGCCTGATCGCACGAGCGGCCTCAATGCCGTCACGAGCCGGTGCTTTTTGGCAGTTCGGCGGGCGCTTGGCTCGGCTTGAATGGGGAACAATGCCCAACCGGATCGGCCGTCGTCGGCGGTTACCCGTGTTCATTACTCTGCTGATCATGGGCGGCGGTCTTGGCGGTTGCGCCAATCTCGGCGACGGTGCCGTCTCGGGCGCATTCGTCGATCCCGCGACGTATGATCTCTATGATTGCCCGCAGCTTGATGCGCAGCGCAAATCTCTGGCGGTGCGCACGGCAACGTTGCAGGGGTTGATCGAAAAGGCTCATACGGGTGTCGCGGGTGCCGCCGTTGCCGAAGTAGCGTATCGCAACGACTACATTACCACTCGTGCCTCGGCTAAACTTGCCGACGAAACGTGGCGACGGAACGGGTGTGACGCGGCTTCGACCGCGCAGCAGACGCCGGCGAGCGAGCCCCGCGTTGCACCGAGGCGCTCCGACGGCGCCGTTAAATGATCTCCGACGATCGGCCCAACGACGGACAGCGATGAGCCAGAGTCCGCTCGGTTCAGGGCTGCCAGCTATAGATCCACTCCTGACGCGCCAGCATACGCTGCGGTCCCATCGCCCTGATGGCAAGATCGCGCGCCAAAGCGGCGACACCTCGGAGATGGTAGATTCGCCCATTCAGTTGTGCGGTCTCTTGGACACGCGCAACGCGCGCGCGACGTAGCCTGGTATAACGCGCAAGTGCAGCCGCGACGCCCTCGGCGTTTTCGTTCGCGGCTTCGCCGAGACACTGCGCCAGAACCGCGGCATCCTCGATCGCCATACCCGCACCCTGCGCAACGAACGGCAGCATCGCATGGGCTGCATCGCCAAGCAGGGCGGTTGTATCGCGGTGCCACGCAGCCATCGGCGGAATTGTGAACAGCGCCCATTTGTGCCAACGGTTCACGGCGTCGATCATCACGTGCGCCGGTTCAGGCCAGTGCGCTTGTGCGAACGTGCGTTTGATATCCGCAGTATCTCCGGCAGCGTTCCCGCCGGGCTGATTCCAGCCGCCCGGCACGATTGCGATCAAGTTGATCTGGTCCCCGCCTGACATCGGATATGTCACGAGATGCGCATCCGGACCCATCCAGAGCTGTATGCGCGGCGCGGTCATGTCGTGCGGCAACTGTGCTGCCTCCACGGTCCCGCGCCACGCAATTAGGCCGGAAAACAGCGGAGCAGCGTCCGGAAAAAGCCGACTGCGCAAAGCGGACCACACGCCGTCGGCGCCTATAAGCGCCCACGCGGTCTCCTGAGCGCCAGCCGTATCGTCGCATACAGTTGCCTTGGCGCCGATGGCGAACGCGGCTGCGTCTTCAACCCTGGCGCCGAGACGCAATTCGATATCAGGATGGTCGTGAACCTGTTCCAGCAGCGCGGCCTGCAGGTCGGCGCGATGCATCACCCAATAGGGCGCGCCGGCGCGCAACGCGGCTGTCTCGCCAAGCGGGATACGGCAGATCTCGTCGCCGTGCCGCGCACTCATGATGCTGACAGCTTCTGGCGCGAGCGCGCGGGCGGATAGCCGCGCATGCAAGCCGAGTTCGATCAGGACGCGGGTTGCGTTCGGCGAAAGTTGCAGCCCCGCGCCGACCCCTTCGAGGCGTTCAGCGGTTTCGATGATAAGGACACGACAACCCTTCGCCGCCAGCGCAAGCGATGCCGTCAAGCCTCCGATTCCGGCGCCGGCGACAACGACGGTGCGTGACCGTGACCGTGTCACAGGCGGATCAGGCCGCCTTGTCCCTTACCACGCACTCTGGGGGACGGGACTGTCCGGCGCCGAGATCGGCCGCGAAACGGTACAGTGTCGAGCAATACGGGCAGATGACTTCGCTATCGTTGCCGAGATCAAGAAAGACGTGCGGATGATCGAATGGTGGATTGGCCCCGACGCACATGAATTCCTGCGAGCCGATTTCAATAACGGCGACGCCGGAATCGTTATGGAAGTGGGGGACTACGTGATCAGACATGCTTTCCACCTCAAGTCGTTGCGAGACATTGACGCGCCCATAACGCAACGAGATCGCGCGGCACCATACTGGCCGGCGCTTCGAATTCCTAGAGCATTTTCGCTTTTGATTGAATCAGAAGCTAAGCTCTAGATTGTTGTTTTGACGCGTTTTCTTCACGCGGACCGTGATCCATGTCGCTCGAAAACAGCGCTCGCCGGAAACAGATTTGCAAATTTTGGCAGTCCGTTATCCATGCAAATTCGACATATTCCTGTCGTTTGAGAGAAGTCCTTTTTTGATCGGAAAAGCTGTGCTTGAAAGGCGGCATGCGACGGCAAATTGGCAGCGCGATAACGGCAGCCGCGGTGTGTGCAACAGCGTTCGCTGTGTTGTTGCCACGCGCCACGGATGCCGGCGCCATGCTGATCGCGCAGGATGACCCCGTGCAGCTTGCCGATCTTCAGCTGGAATCCGCACTTCGAAACGATCCTGCGCTGATCGGGCGGAACGTCGAGGCGGCGCTAGCGGCGCAGGATCCAGATCTTGCAAACAGCTTCGTCGATCTTGCGGCGGCCAAGGGAATGCCGATCCCGGACAAACTGTCTCAACGCGTCACCGAGGCCGTCGGAGAAGAAAATTCCAGCCAAGGTATCGCAACGAGATTCTTCTCTGGGCTTGTCACAGGCAATGCCGTCGACGGGGCCAGTCTTTCGGGCACGCTCACCGGCGACCTTTGCGTATTTGGTGATGTCCGGGACATCGTGCGGGAGGGCAGGCATCTGGCGATGGGCGAGGATACCGACCGGCTGCTTCTGGGGCTCGCCGCGGCAGGCGTCCTCGTGACGGGGGCCACTTTCGTGACCGTTGGCGGCGCAGCACCGGCCCGAGTCGGACTGACGCTTGTTAAGGATGCCAGGAAGGCTGGGCGGCTCGGTGAAGGCCTGAGCCGATGGGCAGGTCGTTCGGCGCGCGAGATGGTCGACATGCGGCAACTGCAAAATGCGGTCGCTGCGGGGTCGCTGGCGCGGCCGCGTCAGACAGCCGTCGCGATCAGGGCCGCGATCCGCGCCGAGAAGGCCGGCGGACTGGTGCGGCTCGCCAAGGATGTTGGCCGCATCGGTGAAAAGACCGGGACGCGCGGCGCGCTCGACATGTTACGGATCGCTCAAGGGCCAAAAGATGTCACCCGCGCTGTGCGGCTCGCCGAGGCCAAAGGCGGACAGACCCGCGCCATCATCAAGATTCTGGGCCGGGGTGCGCTGCTACTCACGACCGGCGCGTTCAATCTGGCGATGTGGGTGCTTAGCGCGGTTTTCGCGCTGTTTGGTTTTCTGTCATCGATCAAGGCCACGACCGAGCGCCTGACGCTCTCATGGCTGCAACGTTCAAAAATCAGGCGTCTGCGTCGGCTGTCCGCCGCGCCGTCGCCGACGTAAACGTCTCATCGATCGTTGCTAGCCATCCCGTCTCCATCCAGATCACGGAAGCGCTGATGCCGAGCTTTCATCACGGCGATGTTGAAATTGCCTACCTCGACGAGGGCGATGGCGATCCCATCGTTCTTGTGCACGGCTTTGCGTCGAGCAAGAACGTGAACTGGGTGTATCCGACCTGGGTGTCGGAATTGCGCAAAAACGGATTCCGGACAATCGCGTTTGACAACCGCGGCCACGGCGATTCCAGCAAGCTCTACGATCCGGAAGACTATCACATCGGCACGATGGCGAGCGACATCACGGCGTTGATGGATCATCTTGCCATCGCGCGCGCGGATGTCATGGGATATTCGCTCGGCGCCAGGATGATGGGAATTCTGGCGCGAACTCGGCCTGAACGGGTGCGCTCCGGAATTTTCGGCGGTCTGGGTATCGGACTGATTAAGGGGGGCGGTCCGGGCGAAAGCGTAGCCAGGGCGCTGGAGGCACCGTCGCTGGATGACGTGACCGATCCGTTCGGCCGGACGTTCCGGGTCTTTGCCGATCAGACCCGATCTGATCGACGCGCCCTGGCGGCGTGTTTGCGCGGATCACGGCGGCTGATGACGGAAGCTGAAGTCGCCGGCATCGAGGTGCCAACGCTGATAGCGGTCGGCACGAAAGACGAGATCGCAGGATCGGCGCAGGAGCTAGCGGACGTGATCCCCGGTGCGGAGGTGTTGAACATTCCCAACCGCGACCACATGCGTGCTGTGGGAGACAAGGTCTACAAGGAAGGCGTGCTGAGATTTCTGTCACGCCGGCCGTGAAGCCAACCGTAGCGACTGGCGAGGAACCTCGCCGCCGCGATCAGCACCACGAACGTTGCGATCCAGACCATGCGCGCGCCGTAGCGGTCGTGGGGGCCTGATATAACGCCGCAGATAAACGCATTACCGAGCAATGCCACGCAAACCGTCGCTGCAAGAAGTTCGACGTCGTCGATACGCCGCCGCCATAACGCCGTCAGCGCGATCGCAGCGAGCAACAGCATCGAGGCGAGCGCGACCGGGACGTGAATCCAGTTAATGGCCGTGAATTTGATATTCCAGTGCTGCTGCTGCGCGGCGCGCATAGCCTTCACCTGCTCTGGCAAATAGCGTTCGATGATGCCGTAGGTGTGCGGGATCCATCCGGTATTGCCTTCGCCGGTGCTGACTTCCACGAGTTGCTCTGCCGTTGCTTCGGCCGCAGCTTCGGCCTGCCAGAGAGGGTAGGCGACCAGTGCATGCGTGGCGATGAATTCCATCTCGCCGTTCATCCCCTCGAAGCGGCCGAGTTTGTCGAATATGGTGTCATTGCCCCAAAGGAAATCATCCGCTGTTGCCGGCAGTTGATTGCGGTAGGGGCAGAGCTTCAACTTGATCTTGTCGCAGTGGTCGTTGAGATAGCGTGCGACGATGCCGTCCTGCATCATGCGTCCGAACGAGACGGAGGCGCCACCGGGCGTCCAGGCAAGCCGGCCTGTCAAAAAGACATTGGCAGCCAGTAGCATGGCCGCGCCGGCAAGGATCGTCAGGGAACCCTGAACCAGCCCTGTGATCTGAAGCCTTGGGCCGAGCAATGGCTTGACGATCCACCCCGCACAACACAGTCCCAACAGGACCCCGAACGTCGCTGTGTGGCTCGCCGCCGCGAAGGACGTAAACAGAAACAGCGAGATCTTCTCGACGATCGAAAGCTTGCCGTTATGCACCACGAGGATGTAGAGCGCGAGCACCGCCAGCCCCGCGAAAATGTCGGTTAGCAGCATGCTGGCGAGCCACGGTAGCGCGGTAGCCGTGATGAGGATCAGGGCGATTGCGAGAAGCCGCAATGGCTGCGCCATGTTGAGCACGCGCAAGGTCAAATGCAGGATCCACAGCGTCAGCAGCGCCTGGCATACCAAATTGATCCAGAAGTACGAGCCCTGTCCCAAATGAAGGTAGATGCCATACGCGTTCGAACGGCTGATCTCGAGATGGCCTTCATACCATCGCGCCAGATAGCCGCCCGTATCATATTGAAGCAGCGGATAGCCGTTCCAGATCGCTGGAGCGAGCAAAAGTACGGGAATGACGACGGCCGCGATCCAGCCCCACGGTATTTCCGCGTCACGCGTGTGTAAGACCGGGGTCGAAATGGACGTGTTCTCCGGTGGGCGGCGCATCATTCCACCTATTGAGTGTTTCGTCGCACATGCATAATTTATTTGACGTAAATTAGTCCGACGTTGGCCTGAACGATGAAGATTTCCGATCCGTTTGGTGGCGCCGGGCCTCTCTCAGGGACCGAATATAGTACGAAGATTCAAGCCCTTAGATCGGTTAACCCTAGACGGGCTAAATGAATATTCTCTGAACATCAAGGACAACGACCCCGCAACATGTTAAACTGCGGGGCAAAATCGAGGTTGCGAGACGACCATGGCGATCCAGCACGTCAATTCGCAGAATCCGAAACTTGCTGCGCTCGATCCGATCTGGGATCGCATCCGCAGCGAGGCCGAAGACATCGTTCGCCGCGAACCTGAGCTGGCGGCCTTTATCTATTCGTCCGTTCTTCATCATGATCGGCTTGAGGCTGCGGTGGTGCATCGCGTCGCAGGGCGGCTGGACCATTCGGCCTTGTCAGGCGACCTGATCCGCCAGACCTTCGATGAGGCGCTCCGCGACGATCCCGATATCGGCAACGCGTTCCGCGCCGATCTGGTGGCGGTGTTCGACCGCGACCCCGCGACGTCGCGGTTCATCGATCCGCTGCTCTACTTCAAAGGCTTTCATGCCATCCAGACCCACCGCCTCGCGCACTGGCTCCAAAAGAAAGGCCGCAAGGATTTTGCTTATTACCTGCAGAGCCGTTCTTCCTCGGTGTTCCAGGTCGACATCAATCCCGCCGCCAAAATCGGCCGTGGAATTTTCCTCGATCATGCGACCGGCTTCGTCGTCGGTGAGACCGCGGTCATTGAGGACGACGTGTCGATCCTGCATGGCGTGACGCTCGGTGGTACCGGCAAGGAAAATGAGGACCGCCATCCGAAGATCCGCCACGGCGTAATGATCGGCGCCGGCGCGAAAATCCTTGGCAACATTGAGGTCGGACATTGCGCGCGCATCGCGGCCGGATCGGTCGTCGTGAAACCGGTGCCGCACAATGTCACCGTCGCAGGCGTCCCAGCCAGAACGGTCGGTCCGGCCGGCTGCTCGGAGCCCTCGCGCACGATGAACCAGATGCTGAATGCGACACCAGAATCATAAGCTTGCCAGCGTTCTTTCGAATCTGAAGTTCGCGGGGGCGCAGTGCAGCGGCGAACTTGGCTGCAAACACCGACGACCCGAAAATAGGAATCGATTTTCGGACGAGATAATGCGTGATTAAAAGGATACGGCGAGAGCAATGATTCCAACCCGAAAGGCCGCGCCAGCGCAAAGTGGAAACCGGTTTCGGACAAGATCGTGCTCAATCGAAAGATTTAAAGCAAAGTTTATTCAACGCAGCTGATCGGACCCCGGAGTCAGAACTCTGCGGAGTTGAATGAGACTCTAGAACCCTGCGAACCCTCACATCTGGAGACTGCCGTGAACGTTCAGGAAGTCAGGAAACTCGACGCCTACCTCAAGCGTGTGTTCGGCAACCCCAGGATTCGAGTGGTGCCGCGTCCAAAGAAGGACGACTCGGCCGAGGTCTATATCGGCGAGGAGTTTATTGGCGTGCTATTCGTCGATGACGAGGACGACGATCGCTCGTTTCAGTTTCAGATGGCTATTCTTGAGGAGGATTTGGCCGACGTCGGTTAATTGTCGAAGCTAGTTTTGCAGCGGGTGTAGTTGCTGCACGAGCTGCTCCATCCCACCGGCAACGTCGCGCCATTCTGTTAGCCATTGCCGTGGAAAGCGGAACGTCAGGTCGGCGCTTCCGATCCGGCGTTCGCTCAGGCACATGCCCGGCGTCATAGCATCGCGGGTACATCGCGCCACTAGCGCGGGCGTCTGCGCTATGAGTAGATCTTCGCCCGCATACGGCGTTCCGTCGCGGAATGCACGTATCGATAGTCCGTCCTGAGACGGTGTGTGAGTAGCATCAAGATAACGCGGATAGATGGTACGCACGAGGATATCGGGTGCCAGCGAATCGTGATGGGCGGCAATCGACAGGAAGACGCGGTCGATCGGCTGCGGTCCATCTTCGACGGTCTCGGCGGTGACATGTCTCGGCGCATCCGGCGTTGCCAGCGAAGGATAAAGGAAATTCAGATCGATGCGCTCCTGCGGCCCCGAATGTCTCTGAATTTTCACACGGAAGGCGTGCTTCGGCACATTGAACACGGTTTGCCCGATGCTGACCGGCAATCGCTCATTGTTGTCAGGCACTTTGGGAGTCCAGGTTGGCCACAACAAATAGGCGACTGCAGTGATCGCGGGCATCGCGATCATCACGGCTGCGAGTAGCGGGATCAGATGACCGGCCGGCGGTTTCCCGCGCGACCGGCGCGGGGCGGACGACAGCATGGCCATGCGACAGACATTTCCGAAAGGACGAATCAGCCGCGACTATGCCACGCAATGTGGAGTTTGCATGCGAGGTCAGCCGTACTGTGCCGGCGCGCAAGGTTGGTACGCGTGCGTCGCGTTAACCCTTTCTTAAGGATAAGGTGGCGAGGCAAGCGGCATTTTGCGAAGGAGGGAACGCCGTAATCGTGAACGGATGCCCTTTTCGATGTCGCCGGATACGTTGAATTCCTTCTTTTCCCTGTGCATCGGATTCGCCATCGCAGGCGCGCTCGCCAGTGGCTATCAGGCATTTGTCAAACGCCCCGCCGGCTTCGGATTGCTACAGCAGGGTGTTGTTGCCAGGGCATTTGCTGCGGTTCCATTCCTGGTCTTCGCTGCGCCCTTCATCATCATGCGCAATACACTTCGCGGACGACGCATCGAGCGGCGCCGTTTTGAGTTCGTCATGATGGCGACCGTGATCGCGGGTTTCTGGAGCCTGATGTCTGGCACCTGCGTGGTCATGACGCTGAAGGCGGTCGGGTTGCTCGCCTAAGCGCCGCCGTGGCATTGTCGCCGCTAGCTGGCAGGAGGCGTAATGGCGATTTACGAACTCGATGGGCAAGTGCCCGACCTGCCGGAAAGCGGGCGCTATTTCATCGCCGAAACCGCCGCGGTAATCGGCAGGGTTCGCCTCCGCGACAATGCGAGCGTGTGGTTCGGTGCGGTGCTGCGCGGCGATAACGAATGGATCGAAGTTGGAGAGGGGTCCAACGTTCAGGACGGATGCACCTGCCATACCGACGAGGGATTTCCGCTGACGATAGGAAGCAACTGCACGATCGGCCATAACGTTATTCTGCACGGCTGCACCATCGAAAATGGTGCGCTGATCGGTATGGGTTCGATCGTCATGAACGGCGCGCGGGTCGGTCGCGGCTGCATCGTCGGCGCGGGCGCGCTCATTACCGAAGGCAAGCAGTTTGCGGAGTACTCTCTCATTGTCGGCGCGCCGGCGCGCGTGACCCGCACGCTTAAACCTTCCGAGATCGAGGCGATGGGAAGCGGCGCGAAATTCTACGCCGCGAACGGCCTGCGCTTCGGAAAGGGCCTGAAGCGAATCGGCTGAAATCCTCGGTGGAACCCGCTGACGAAAGTTGCAAAAAGCCGTGGTCGTCGCCTATTCCTTGGGCTAGATGTGGGCGCCGATAACAGGCTGGAGAAATGCAGCGATGCGGGCGTTTCGATGTGCGGGCGTTTTGACATTTGCAATTGCGATTGCGTCGGGCGGAATCGTTCTGATCGATGCTCCGGCCACAGCAGCGGCCCAAACCGCGGAGAAAACCATGACAACAGCATCGGGTTTGCAGATCACGGACACCAAAGTTGGGGAGGGCCCTTCGCCTCAGCCGGGCCAGGTTTGCATCATGCATTACACCGGCTGGCTCTATAAGGACGGGCAAAAAGGTGACAAGTTCGACAGTTCGGTGGACCGCAACGAGCCCTTCGAGTTTCCAATCGGAAAGCGTCGCGTGATCGCAGGCTGGGACGAAGGCGTCGCCTCTATGAAGGTCGGCGGCAAGCGCACGCTGATCATTCCGCCGGAGCTCGGTTACGGAGCGCGCGGCGCTGGTGGTGTCATTCCGCCCAATGCAACGTTGATTTTTGACGTCGAGCTGCTCGGCCTGAAAGGCTGAGCCGCTTCGCGCGGCCGTCGCGCGGTAGCGCACAGAACCGTTCTTGGCCTTATAGGGTGCGCTGAAGCTTTCCTTAAAAAGGGGTGCGGCCAGCCTTTTGGGGGAAGGCTGGCCGCGCGCGAGCCGGTCTGGGGACGGGGAGGGGTATGACCGGGTCGCGGGTCTCTTATTGTTGTTTATCGAGAACTGGCCGTCGCGACCGCCGGGTGGTTATCGTCCAGCGCAACCCAGACATCGGGGTCGCTTTGCGATTGTCGTTTCATGAAGCGGTAGCCGGTCTTCATCCAGGCCAGGACGTCTTCATTCTGATTGTCGAGAATGAACTCCCCCTTGTCTGTTTTAACGGTCAGGACGGCATGGCCATCGCCCTGCTTGTCGCGGACCACCGTGACCAGCAACGCCTCACGCGGCCACCCAGCGTCGATCAGCATCTTGCGCTTCAACAGGACGTAGTCTTCGCAATCCCCGTGGCCGTCGGTGGGAAGCGACCACTTTTCGACGACGCCCCAATGATCCTTGTCCGTCATCGGTTTGACGGTTTCGTTGACCCAGCGGTTGACCTTCAGGAGATCGCGCCAGGCGTCAGGCGTTAAGACGATATCACGCGGCTGCGTTGCGCCGGCGTGGCATTCCTTCGGATTGTCGCTGCAGAATTCAACCCAACCGATCGGCGCCCGAGTGGTGTCGCCGAGACTCGCATAGAGCTTTTCTGCTTCCGCGGCCCCCGCTGGCGTTGCCATTCCCCACAGGATGGCGCCAACCACCGCCAGTCCCATTCCCTGACCCCTGTTGAGCATTGTGGCCCCCGTTTCTTGTTGGGACCACATTTCGCACAAAGGATTTGCGCCGGCGCTAAATGCTCAAAGTGCATTCGATGCAAATGCGAGTAAAGTTCGCCGCTAATTGAATCCGTACTTGAATCGAAATTGACTCAAATTTTAGCGATCATCATCGATTCAAATTTTAGATATTAGCGATTGAAACCCGATTGAATCGCGGTTTTTCGCATCGGAACGCGCCTGCCGTTAACCCTGAGATCGCGGGCTTCTGCCGTGGCAGAAGCGGACAACGAGGATCGCAAGGCGGGGGTTTGCGAGAATGGCCGTTTACCGGGCGGTGACGTTATCTTCGAGAGTCGGGATGTTGCTCGTGAAATGAACTCGAGCGCGAAGCCTTCCTTTCATGACTGGGCACTGGCTGGAGAAAAAAGGAAGTACCGAGAATTAAATCCCGAGAATGGCGTTTACCGGCCGCTGACGCTGGCTTCCAGAGTATCGGGATGTTGCTCGTGAATGAACTCGAGCGCGAAGCCTTCTTCCAGATTGCGGACAACGCGGGCGAGCACCTTGCCGAGTGCGACCTTGGACTGTAGCGGGGGGCGCTTTTCGGCCGAGACGGCGGCCCCCGACATCGAAAGGTCGATGATCCGGCAAGTCAGCCTTGTGCCGTCTTCAAGTGTGAGTGTCGCGATGGGGTTGCGCGGCACGATGCGTTCGTGGCGGCGATCTTCCGGAAGATTGAGGATGTCGCGATTGGCGAGCCAGGTGAGTTGCGACGCCAGCTTGTCTCGTTTGCGTGGGGTCGCGCTGACGCTCATGGCGAACCCGCTGTCGATAATCCGGGTAATTTTGCCTTCGACCCGGCCGATGTGGTCGAGATAGACGATGACCCGGTCACCGACGTTGCCGATACCGGGGGCCAGCATGGCCAGCCCGCCGGGGGACATGTTGATAACCTGGCAGGGGAATTCGCGCCGATCCGGCAGCATATAGCGACCCAGCAGGTGAATCTTGACCCGCTGAAATCGCCGGCGCTCAACCGGCAGGTTCGAGATTTTCTGCGCCAACGCCATAAATCGATCGGTCCGCGGGTCGACCAACAGTCGGTATGAATAAACCTTAGGGTTGTCAGGGTTAACGCGGCGTTAGCGTTTCTGAGCGGTATAGCCCGAACGCTGACTGCACAAACCGGCTTCGATCGACACCAAGACGGCTCATGCCGCGTCTACGAGAGGCGCGACAAGGCTCGCTTCTTCGAGCTCGGGGCAATATCTGGCGCGCTTACGATAGAGGATTGCGGCACGCTCACGCACTTCCGAACACCCGTTTGAAGATCGTATCGACGTGCTTGAGGTGATAGTTGAGGTCGAACTGCTCGGCGATCTCAGCGGCGGTGAGATATTTCGTCACATCGGCATCGTTCTTCAAAAGCGCCTGGAAGTCGCCTTCGCCGCGCCACACCGGCATGGCATTCCGCTGAACCAGCTTGTAGGCATCTTCGCGGCTCGCGCCTTTTTGGGTGAGCGCGATCAGCACACGCTGCGAATGCACAAGCCCGCCAAGCCGGTCGAGGTTCTTTTGCATGGTGGCGGGATAGATCAACAGCTTGTCGATGACGCTTGCGAGACGGTTGAGCGCAAAGTCCAGCGTCACGGTGGCGTCCGGGCCGATCATGCGTTCGGCCGAGGAGTGCGAGATGTCGCGCTCGTGCCAGAGGGCGACGTTCTCCAGGGCCGGTGTCACATAGCCGCGCACCATGCGGGCAAGCCCGGTGATGTTCTCGGTCAGCACGGGGTTGCGCTTGTGCGGCATCGCTGACGACCCCTTCTGCCCCTCGGAGAAGAACTCCTCGGCCTCCAGCACCTCGGTGCGTTGCAGATGGCGGATTTCGATAGCGAGCCGTTCCATCGAGGAGGCGATGACGCCCAGCGTGGCGAAAAACATCGCGTGGCGGTCACGCGGGATCACCTGCGTCGACACCGGCTCGGGGGTTAATCCCATCGCTCGGGCAACGTGTTCCTCCACGCGCGGATCGATCTGGGCGAAGGTGCCGACCGCGCCTGAGATCGCGCAGGTCGCGATCTCCTTGCGGGCCGCGGTCAGGCGTTCCTTGGCGCGTGTGAACTCCGCATAGGCGTAAGCGAGCTTGAGCCCGAAGGTCACGGGCTCGGCGTGAATACCGTGCGAACGGCCGATGGTCGGCGTCATCTTGTGTTCAAACGCGCGGGTCTTCAGCGCCCCGAGCAGCTTATCGATGTCGGCGATCAGGATGTCGGCAGCGCGGGTGAGTTGTACGTTGAAGCATGTGTCGAGCACGTCCGATGACGTCATGCCCTGATGCACGAAGCGCGCCTCGGGACCGACAATTTCAGCAAGGTGAGTGAGGAAGGCAATGACGTCGTGCCTGGTTTCGCGCTCGATCTCGTCGATGCGCTCCACATTGAACGTCGCATCCTTGGCTTTGGCCCAGATGGTTTCAGCAGCTTGCTTAGGGATCACCCCGAGTTCGGCCTGGGCGTCCGCCGCGTGAGCCTCGATCTCGAACCAGATCTTGAAACGGGTCTGCGGCTCCCAGATCGAAGCCATTTCCGGACGGGTGTAACGAGGAATCATCGACGATCCTTGAGGTTTTCAGGGATTATGCCGCGCTTTAGCAGAGCTCTCGGAAGGAAACAAACGGTGCGTGGAAGGTCGAACCAGGACGTGTATTCATAAATCCGGGATCGTCCGCTTGTAAGAAGTAGAGCAGACACAGCCTGACCGGCATGGGACCGTCTGCAACTGATCCAAAGCGGTCATCCTCTTGGCGTTCGTGCCATAGCCTCGGCTACGGTATGATCGTATCAATGCGCAAAAACGGGGGACGCGACCCCATGCATGTTAACTTCAAAAATAGTTCTTTGCTGATTCTGGCGATTACAGCCGTCGCATGTTCGAGGACAATGTTTGCATTCTTCAATGACCCTGAGGGCCCAAATCTCCTCGTGGTTATTGGGATGGCCGCTGCCATCTACCTCGTGTCTTCAGCAGTCTATCTCTCAAACGTCTACCCGTCGCTTACAGGGTTCAAAAGAAGTTTGGCGACGATTTTCATCCAGATATTCATCGCAACTGGCTTTTACTTGGGATTGCGCTGAGATCGATCTGGAACCGCGTGATATGCGTAACTTAATGAACGCTATTGGCCCCTTTCGGACTGACGCGATGTCGGACTTGAGTCGGTTGCGTGCATAGGCGGACAGTCCGCCGGTCGTTCGAGTTCATGAGCACACGCCCTAGCGCCGCTCTCGCGAACGGCTTATCGTCATCCTCATGCGTTTGAAATCGAGCATTTGGGTCGCCGCCTACCTGCGCCGTTGCCAGTCCGAGGGCGTTTTCGGAGCGGTATGCCGCCGGGGAGCTGATGAGGCCGGCGCTGTCTTCGTTAAACTGGCGTTTCTCGACGGCAATGCGATGCTTTACGGCCCTGCGCCGCAGGCCGTATACGATGACAGCCGTCCCATTGAGCGTGTATTCGCTCCGTCTTCAGCCGAGCCCATCGCCGAGCAGGCGGTCGATGAGCGCCTGGAGAGAGAAGTTCGATTCGATCCGGATGCCTGGATCGTTGAAATCGAAGACAAAGCAGGGCGGCATTTTCTCGACCTGGCGTCGAAATAATGAATTCAGCTTACCAGACGTTGCCGCGACGGTGGGCCGCAGCTTTGTGACTCGATAAGACTTTTCTTTTGACCGGGGCTACCCATTTTAAGGGCCAGATCCTGCCGAAAGAAAAAGGAACAACTTATGAAATTGGCTAAGTGGGCGTCCGGCGCGATGAAGGCTTTTGCCGTCGTCCTGTCGTTGGCGCTTCCCTTGATGTTAGCGGTCTCTGCAGCGGACGCGCGCGTCGGCGGAGGCAGCAGCTATGGATCGCGCGGCTCGCGGACCTTCTCCGCGCCGCCGGTCACCAATACCGCGCCGAACGCGGCGCGTCCGCTCGATCGCACGATGAGCCAGCCCGGCCGTCCGGCCGCCGGTGCTGCGGCTACTGGCCGTTTTAACCGGCCGGGCATGGGTATGCTCGGCGGTCTCGCTGCCGGCTTCCTCGGTGCGGGACTATTGGGTTTGCTGTTCGGCGGCGGCCTGTTCGGCGGCCTTGGAGGCCTGTCGTCCATCATCGGCCTGGTGCTTCAGATCGGCCTGATCTATCTCGTTGTCCGCTTTGCGATGTCGTGGTGGCAGCGGCGTAATGCGCCTGCGTATGCCGGACCGGCGCCTGGGCCGGCTGCTGCTCAAACGAACGCCCGCAGCGGTCTCGGTTTCGGTTCGATGTCCAGCGCCGCGCCGCTGGAAATCACGCCGTCCGACTACGAAGCTTTTGAGCGCCTGCTCGGAGAAATCCAGGCCGCGTGGTCGAACGAGAACGTCAACACCCTGCACACGCTGGCAACGCCGGAAATGGTGTCATATTTCACCGAAGATCTCCGGGCCAACGACGCCCGTGGCGTCGTCAACAAGGTGTCGGACGTCAAGCTTCTGCAGGGCGATCTCGCAGAAGCTTGGCGCGAAGGAGTTACCGATTATGCCACGGTGGCGCTGCGTTACTCGTTGATCGACAAGACCATCGAGCGCGCCAGCGGCCGCATCGTCGAGGGCAGCGACCAGCCGCAGGAGGCGACCGACGTCTGGACGTTCGCGCGTCGGAGCGGAGGAAAATGGGAGTTATCGGCGATCCAGCAGACCTGACCGGTCAGGACGATCATTCAAAAGAAGGCGCCGCGATAACCTCGTGGCGTCTTTTTGTTTGCGTTGAACGAAGGGCCTGGGCTTGGGCACGTTTCACGCGAACCGGAAGCTACTTCGCTCGAAACCGTTGTAGCAAACGTGCAGCGTTTCAGAGGCTGCGTCCATCGATCGGTGTCAATGTAAGACGGGACAGATCGAGACCGTCGATGCAACTCACATTGAGAGCGACCACTTCAGTCCCGTCCGGCTTTTTGCCGCGCGCGAATACCTCAACACCGCAGTCGATGCAAAGCTGATGCCGGATCACGTGCTTGTTGAACAGGTACTCCTTGAGATTATCTTCGCCCGCCCTGAGCTGAAAATCTTGTGGCGCAAGAAAGGTGATGTGCAGTCCCTTCTTGGTGCAGATCGAGCAGTTACATGCGGTCACCATGGCAAGATCTGTTGTGCACTCGAAGCGCACCTGACCGCAATGACAGCCGCCGGTGTATGTTTTCACGTCGGGCATTTGGCTCTCCGGTCCAGAGCGAACGGATCAGACTACCAGATTCCGGGCAACAATCGGTAGCGGACTTGCTCGGTGTAATCCCGATAGTTCGGCAAGCCGGCGAGCAGGGTGCTTTCCTCGATCACCACACGCCCTGCGAACAGCCCGATGAAGATCGGCGTGATTGTAGCGCCCCACCATGATCCCAGCAGCAGCGAAACCCCGAGGAAAAAGAAGATCGCCCCGCTATACATCGGATGCCTGACAAGCGCGTAGGGGCCTGTGCGGATCACTTGATGTCCGCGCTCGGCCTGTATCTTCACCACCGGCGCGGCGAATGCGTTCTCCCGCATCGCCCAGAACGAAATAGCGAGCGACAGCATGAACAGCACGAAGCCGAGAACCTGAAATCCGGCACTCATGCCCGACCACCGATAACGTTGATCGAGGCCCATGACGATCAGCCAGATCATGCTGACCAGCCCCATTACCAGGATGAAGACCTTGTCCGCCTTCGGCTGGTCCTTCTGAATCATTGGGCGCATGCGTTCGGTCAGCAGCCCGGGATTGATCTTCACAAACCAAAATCCACCGATGATACCGAGAATACCGAGCGTCGCGAGAAACAGCCAGGCGGCAGGCCAGTCCACGCTGCCTGCGGGGACGAACAGCAGCATGCCCAGTGTAACGATCCACACCGTGTTCTGGGTCATCAACCGGCGGATCAGGTTGCGCTCTTCATCCATGCATCCACATTACCACATTTCGCGGCGAACCTGCGACAGGAAGCAGAGAATTGGTTCCTTTTCGGGAAAGGTTGGAAATTGTTGGTTCGTCACTCGTCGTTGCCGCGGGATACTGCGATGGCGGCGCTGGTTTTGGTGCGGGTGCAATGCATGTTCAGCCGCCGATAGCGCATCTGTACGTCGTCGCCGTGTAATAGGCCCATGCGCTTGATGCATCGGGTGACGCCTTTCAACGTATCGGCGACCGGGATCGTGAAGATAATGGCAGAGGCTCGCGCCACCAGATCGTAAAACTCAGGTTTCGGCTTGCGGCTATCCGTGCCGGCGATCAGTTCGTTGGTAAACTTGCGATTAGGGCAACCGAGGATCAACTGCGTGGTCGCGGGATGCGACAGGAAAATAGCGTTGGCGGCGGTCTTGCCGACATGCAAGCCGTCGATCTGACTTTTAAGTTGTCCGGCCAGATCGTCACAGCGATCAGCTAGGGCCGGTAAAGGGGCAAGCATCGTTGCTGCGGCAAGATAAAGGCTGGTGAGGCAGCGGCGCAGGCTTGTCATTCAACGATCTCCCGAGGAAAACGATCAAGCTGGTGGGTACGCGCGGATAGATTCGCACTGGAGCCGGCGAAATTGTTCCTCAGCGCCTGGTGGCATATTCCTGTCATGATGATCACGAGGCGACGCACCGATTACGGCTCCAGCGTCACTCGCAAGCCGTCATCGCTCTCGACGTGAACGTAACGCGGCGCGATCGGACGGCCGCGGCCGCTGGCCACGGTTACGATGTCTTCCAGCGGAGCGGCGCGCGCATCTTCCTCCGGCCGGGAAAGGATCAAATCCGCGTGAAACAAACCCTCGGATTCAAGCCCCGTTGAGTCGATTTGGGCGGCTGCGAGAGTTGTAAGGCTGCTCTCGAACTCCTCGGCATCGCGAAAACGGCGCTGGACAAAAGTCACGCCGCTCAGCTTTTCCGTTACCAGGCCGCGCTGTGCGAATGTCGTCGCAAGCGCGTCATAAGGAAACATTCGCAGCACGAAGGAAATGATCCATGGTTTCTTCTCAGTCGCACCGAGAAGCTTGCCGAATGTCTTTTCGGTGACATAGCCGATGCATCCCGTTGACAGGATCACGTCGACGGGGCGGACAATGCGCGCGTCTTCCGCGGAAAGCGGCTGGTTTTCGAGGTCGGCGACGATGCCATGATCGAGAAGCCCGACGCGCGTCGCGTAGCGAATTGCTGGCGCCGATACATCAAGGCCGATAAACCGGGCGAGGCCATGATCGGGCCAACTCGCATAGAAGTTGCGATCGAGCAGCATCAACTCTTCGGGGCTGATTGCCTTTACTTCGCGCCGGGCGTAGCGGTGGCGCAAACCTCCGAAAGTCAGCGGAAAACGATGCACGGCGGCGTTGATGCCGTATGAGCAGCCGACATCGAGCACGACCGGTTCGGCTTTGCTGACAGAAGCCTTGGCGGATAGTATCTGGCGGATAACCGGCTCGGCTACATCGGTGATCATATAGTCGAGATCGCCCAGGATCGAGAAATACGATCTTGGGTCGTCCTGAATGTAGATATCATCGAAGACTGCTTTGGCCTCATTGATCCGGGAGAATTCCACCTTTAACAATGCTCCGTCCTTATTTCGAAAAGTCCAACTGTCGTTCACGCTTCTAAACGCGAGTTGCTTATTGCAGAAACCAAGGCGAAGATAAACCCATCTGCGGTTATGGAAGATCAGCACGTAGGGACGGAGCCACCTGACAATAGCTACGGAATCATGCAAAACTAACGTATCCACGAAGCCTGACATCATCATTGAGCATTTCAGTTTAGCCCATCATGCCCGACATATCTCTGAACAAGCCTTATCGTATTGGCCGCTCCCGCACGGGGCTCGGTCTCTTCGCCACCAAACCAATCAAGAAGGGCACGACGATCATCCGGTATATCGGGCCGCTGCTCGACTGCAACAAAGAGAAGGACGATGCGGTCGAGAACAAGTATCTCTTCCAGATCACCAGCCGCTGGACCATCGACGGTTCGCTGCGCAAGAACATCGCACGCTATATCAACCACTCCTGCAAACCGAATGCGGAGTCGGACGTCCGCAAGATCAAGCGGCGCGTCGATATTCGCGCCATCAAGGACATCGCGCCCGGCGAGGAAATCAACTACGATTACGGCACCGACTACTTCAAGGAGTATTTGAAGCCGATCGGCTGCAAGTGCGACTCCTGTGAAAAGAAACGCAAGAAGTTGCGTGCGGCGGCGCGCGAGGAAAAGAAGCATTCACGGGCGAGGGCCGAAAAGCGCGCAGGCGTCGGAGGCAGTCGCAGAAAGCTGAACGGGCATAAGGCGCGCTCCGCAGCTCCAAAGAACTCGAAGGCGCGGTCGGCAGCTAAGGACGGAAGATCAAAGAAACGTTCATAAAGAACGGTGCTGATCATCCTGTTATCGCTCAGTCGGTCATCTTAATCTTGCGGTGGCCGGGTTCAAAGCCGTCTAGTTGTGCCGTTGAGAACGGACATGGAGTGCGCGGCCATATAAAGCGCGCAGGTTCGTGAATTATCGCTCCGCCGAGTTGCTTCCGGTTTGTTTCGCAAGGCGCCGCTCTGTCCCGTTGTCCAGCTGGGAACGCATGGTCAGTCATATGTTGGGGTGAAAAATCCCACTATCGCCCTGAAACCCGCGTTTCCGACAGACTATATCTCGGCATAAGACCAGAGCGGGAAGAGGAGCGTGTGTGGTGACGATCCGCTCGCATCCCGCTCTAAAACAGATACGGGCCAGCACATGGGAGCAGGACCATGACCGCCAACATTGTGGGGTGGGCGCATACGCCGTTCGGGAAACTGGACACCGAGACCGTCGAAAGTCTTGTGGTGAAGGTGGCAACCGACGCATTGGCCGATGCAGGCGTTTCCGCAGGCGAGGTTGATGAGATCTTGCTCGGGCATTTCAATGCCGGTTTCTCACCACAGGATTTTACCGCGGCTCTCGTCCTGCAAGCTGATCCAGAACTCCGCTTCAAACCGGCGACGCGCGTGGAGAATGCCTGCGCCACCGGGTCGGCGGCGGTGCATCATGGTGTCCGCGCGATTGCGTCCGGTGCGGCGAGGATCGTGCTGGTGGTCGGCGTTGAGCAGATGACGCGGACGCCCGGTCCGGAGATCGGCCGCAATCTGCTGCGCGCCTCCTACCTTCCCGAAGATGGCGATACCGTCGGCGGTTTTGCCGGCATTTTTGGCAAGATCGCGCAAGCCTATTTCCAGAAATACGGAGACGCTTCGGATGCGCTGGCGATGATCGCAGCGAAGAACCACAAGAACGGCGTCGCCAATCCTTACGCGCAACTGCGCAAGGATTTCGGTTACGACTTCTGCCGTTCCGAGAGCGAGAAGAACCCGTTCGTGGCGGGGCCGCTGAAACGTACCGACTGTTCGCTGGTTTCGGATGGCGCGGCCGCGTTGGTGCTGATGGATGCTGACATGGCCAAGTCGGCGCGCAAGGCGATCAGCATCCGCGGGACCGGCCACGCGCAGGATTTCCTGCCGATGTCGAGGCGCAACATTCTCGAGTTCGAGGGTTGCACGGTGGCCTGGCAGCGGGCGCTGGCGAAGGCCGGCGTTGCGCTGTCCGATCTTTCTTTTGTCGAGACTCACGATTGCTTCACCATTGCCGAACTGATCGAGTATGAGGCCATGGGGCTGACGCCCAGGGGGCAAGGGGCACGCGCCATCAAGGAAGGCTGGACGCAGAAGGATGGCAAGTTGCCGATCAATCCGTCGGGCGGTCTGAAAGCCAAGGGCCATCCGATCGGCGCCACCGGAGTTTCCATGCATGTGATGAGCGCAATGCAACTCGCAGGCGAGGCACCCGATGGCATGCAGATCAGAGGCGCCAAACTCGCCGGCATCTTCAACATGGGTGGCACGGCAGTTGCGAACTATGTTTCGATCCTCGAGCCGGTTCGATAGTTTCTAAAGCGCGCATCGTTCAAGACGCGCAGCGAATAAGAATATACGGATCAGGATGTCACGACTGGAATCTTGCAAACGAGCCGGGAGGGAGCATGCGTACCATCGGGCACTTTATCGGCGGCAAGAATATCAAGGGTGCATCGAAACGTTTCGCCGACGTGTATCAGCCGATGACGGGCGAGGTGCAGGCCAGGGTCGCATTGGCATCGAAAGCTGAATTGCGCGAGGCCGTGGAGAATGCCAAGGCTGCGCAGCCGGCTTGGGCAGCGACCAGTCCGCAGCACCGAATCCGCGTGCTGATCAAGTTTCTCGAACTGGTGGCGCGCGACAATGATGCGATGGCGGAACTGCTCGCCCGCGAACATGGCAAGACCATTCCCGACGCCAACGGCGACATCTTCCGCGGCGTGGAGGTCGTTGAATACGCCATCGGCATTCCCGAGTTGATGAAAGGCAGTTTCACCGAGAACGCCGGTCCCGGCATCGACAGCTATTCGATGCGCCAGCCACTCGGCGTCGTTGCCGGAATCACGCCGTTCAATTTCCCGGCGATGATTCCGATGTGGAAGTTTGCGCCGGCAATCGCCTGTGGCAACGCCTTCATTCTGAAACCCTCCGAGCGCGATCCAGGTGTGCCGATGCGGCTGGCCGAACTTATGTTCGAGGCCGGTTTGCCGTCCGGCATTCTTAATGTCGTGAACGGGGATAAGGAGGCGGTCGACGCCATTCTTGACGATCCCGATATCGCGGCCATCGGCTTCGTCGGCTCCTCCTCGGTCGCGCATTATATTTATTCTCGTGCTGCCGCGACGGGCAAACGGTGTCAATGTTTTGGCGGCGCCAAGAATCACATGATCATCATGCCTGACGCTGATATGGATCAGTCGGTGGATGCGCTGGTGGGGGCGGGCTATGGCGCAGCCGGTGAGCGCTGCATGGCGGTATCGGTCGCGGTGCCGGTCGGCAAAACAACTGGCGACCGGCTAATGGAGAAGCTAATCCCGCGCGTGGAGAACCTGAAGATCGGACCGTCCACCGATGCATCCGCCGATTTCGGTCCGCTCGTCACCAGGTCGGCGCTGGAGCGTGTCAGGAACTATGTCGAGATTGGCGTCAAGGAAGGCGCTACGCTGGCGGTCGATGGTCGCCGCTTCAAAATGCAAGGCTACGAGAACGGCTTCTACATGGGTGCTTGTCTATTCGACAACGTCACCAGGGACATGCGGATCTACAAGGAAGAGATTTTTGGTCCCGTGCTCTCGGTGGTGCGCGTCAATGATTTTGACGAAGCGGTGGCTCTGCCGTCGCAGCACGAATACGGCAACGGCGTGGCGATCTTCACGCGCGATGGCGACGCTGCGCGCGAGTTCGCTTCCCGCGTCCAGGTGGGAATGGTGGGCATCAACGTGCCGATCCCGGTGCCGGTCGCCTACTATACGTTCGGTGGCTGGAAGCGCTCGGGCTTCGGCGATCTTAATCAGTACGGTCCGGATTCAATTCGGTTCTACACCAAGACCAAGACCGTCACCTCGCGCTGGCCCTCCGGCGTCAAGGAAGGGGCGCAGTTCGCGTTCCACAGCAAGTGACCGGCAGGGATCACGTATGCAGTTCGCGCTGACTGAGGATCAGATCGCTGTCCGCGATATGGCGCGCGACTTCGCCGCTGAGAAGATCGCGCCGTTCGCACTCAAATGGGATGAGGAGAAGCACTTTCCGGTCGCGACGATGCGGGAGGCAGCGGCGCTCGGTATCGGCGGCATCTATATTAGGGATGATGTCGGCGGCTCAGCCTTGAGCCGGCTTGATGCTGCGCTCATCTTCGAGGCGCTAGCGCAGGGTTGTCCCACCGTATCGTCGTTCATTTCGATCCACAACATGGCGTCGTGGATGATCGATGCCTACGGTTCGGACGAGCAGCGGCTCAAATGGTTGCCGAAACTCTGCACCATGGAGCTGCTGGCGAGCTATTGTCTGACTGAACCTGCCGCGGGATCGGATGCGGCAGCCTTGCGGACCCGCGCGACGCGTGACGGCGATCATTACGTTGTCGACGGACAGAAGCAGTTCATATCGGGCGCCGGCGCCAGCGACCTTTACGTCGTGATGGTGCGCACCGGAGACGACGGGCCTGGCGGTATCTCGACGCTCGTGGTCGAAAGCGATACGCCGGGTGTCTCGTTCGGCGTCAACGAACGCAAGATGGGATGGAACGCGCAGCCCACCCGGGCGGTGATTTTCGAGCGCGCGCGGGTGCCGGTCGTAAACCGTCTTGGCGACGAGGGCGTCGGGTTCAAGATCGCGATGGCAGGACTTGACGGCGGACGGCTGAACATCGCCGCGTGTTCGCTCGGTGGCGCGCAATCGGCGCTCGACAAGACGCTCGTTTACATGAAGGAGCGCCAGGCTTTCGGGAAGCGGCTCGAGGAATTCCAGGCCTTGCAATTCAAGGTCGCCGACATGGCGACCGAGCTGGAAGCGGCACGAACGTTTCTGTGGCGTGCGGCTTCCGCGCTGGATCGGGAGGATACTGATGCCACCATGCTGTGCGCGATGGCAAAGCGGCTCACCACGGATGTTGGATTCGATGTCGCCAATCAAGCGCTGCAACTCCACGGCGGTTACGGCTATCTCAGTGAGTACGGCATCGAGAAGATCGTGCGCGATCTGCGCGTCCATCAAATTCTCGAGGGCACCAACGAGATCATGCGCGTGATCGTGTCACGCAAGCTGATCGAGGGTGCGCGATGAGGGGTCTTGCAGACGAGCCGGATCTGATCGTACGGCGCGAGGGGAGCGTGGGCGTCGTTCGCCTCAATCGTCCGAAGGCAATCAATGCCGTCACCCTGGAAATGTTTCGCGAGATGCATAAGGCGCTGGACCAGTTCGAGGCAGACCCTGCCGTCGGTTTGGTTCTTCTTGAGGGTGCCGGCGAGCGCGGCTTGTGCGCGGGAGGCGATATCCGCTCGCTTTGGGAGAGTGCGAATGTCGGGGGCAATCTCGGCAAGGAGTTCTGGCGCGAGGAATACTTACTCAATGCCCGGATTGCGAAACTTCCAAAGCCCTATGTCGCCTTCATGGATGGCATCGTGATGGGCGGCGGCGTCGGATTGTCGGCGCATGGCGGGCACCGCGTCGTCACCGAGAGAACCAGGCTCGCAATGCCGGAGACCGGTCTCGGCTTCTTTCCGGATGTCGGCGGCACCTGGCTGTTGTCGCGTGCGCCTGGTGAAATCGGGACCTATTTCGGGTTGACCGGCCAGAACATGAACGGGCCGGATGCGATCTACGCAGACTTCGCCGATGTGGTTGTGCCGTCGCGAAAACTTGCTGCGTTGCGCGAGGCGCTGATCGATCTCGGTGCTAGTGCGGATTCAGCCCGCGTGAAATCAACGATCGCCGGCTTTACGAATGGCGACGCTGGCAGTTCTGTCGCGTCAATCCGCCCGCGGATCGATGCATGGTTCGCCCATGGTCGAATGGACAATATCCTGGCGGCGCTGCAACGCGACGGGTCCGAACTCGCGCGGTCCACCCTCAAGACTCTCAGCGAGAAATCGCCACGCGGCCTTATGGTGACGTTAAAGTTGCTGCGGCTTGCGCGCGCCTCGGCCACGCTGGAGGAATGCCTTGCACGAGAATATCGTGCCGCGCTCGCAGTCTTTACGAGCGACGATTTTCGCGAAGGCGTTCGCGCTACGATCATCGACAAGGATCGAAATCCAAAGTGGTCGCCGTCGAGGATCGAAGAGGTTACGCCGGAGATGATTGCGCCGTATTTTGCGAATGTCGGCGCGGACGAACTTGTGTTCAATTAGATATAAGAACAAGTAACTTCGACTGGAGGCAGCATGGCGGCCATTGCGTTCATCGGTCTCGGCAACATGGGTGAGCCCATGGCGGCCAATCTCGTCAAGGCCGGCCACAGGGTGGTCGGTTTCGATCTCGTTTCGGAGTCGAGAGATGCGGCCAAAACGAATGGCGTGACGATTGCAGGCAGCGCAAGGGCTGCGGTGACAAACGCGGACGTCATCATCACCATGCTGCCGATCGGGAGGCATGTGGTATCGGTTTGGACAGATGTTATGCCCGTGGTTACCAGGGGCGCGCTGATGATCGACTGTTCGACCATCGATGTCGAAAGCGCCCGGCGGGTCCATATGCTGGCGGCCAGGGCTTCTCTGCATTCGGTCGATGCGCCGGTCTCGGGAGGCGTCGCGGGCGCCCGCGACGCGACGCTGACTTTCATGGCTGGCGGGGAAGTTGAGTCCTTCGAGGCGGCGAAGCCGTTTCTTGAAGCGATGGGCAAGAAGATCATCCATTGCGGCCGTGACGGAGCGGGACAGGCCGCCAAAATCTGCAACAACATGATCCTGGGTGTTTCAATGATCGCGGTGGGCGAGGCCTTCGTGCTTGCGGAAAAGCTCGGCCTGTCTCGCCAAGCGCTGTTCGATGTCGCCTCGACAGCGTCGGGCCAGTGCTGGTCGCTCACGAGCTACTGTCCGGTACCGGGGCTGGTTCCGACCTCGCCCGCGAATAACGACTACAAGCCGGGCTTCGCCTCGGCGATGATGCTCAAAGACCTGACGCTTGCGCAGGAGGCGGCGAAATCTACCGGTGCGGTGACGCCGCTTGGACAGCACGCGCAGGACATCTACAAGGCGTTCGATGCGGCCGGAAACGGGGGGGTCGATTTCTCCGGAATCATCCGGCATATCCGCGCCCTTGCGGAAAACATGGGTGGCCGATGACGATGTGAGGGTGACTTTCTAAAACTTCGAGAGCTCAGAGCTCGGGTCAAAAGCGGGGGAGACGTAAGCTGTGAACGAGGTCTGGAAGCAACCATCGGTCTCGCTCGAAGCCTACAGGCAAATGATCGGTCAGGAGATCGGCGCTTCGTCATGGCACCTGATCGACCAGAAGCGGATCGATCTCTATGCCGATGTGATCGAAGACCGTCAGTTTATCCACGTCGACCCCGAGCGGGCCAAGGAAACAGCGTTCGGCACGACCGTTGCGCATGGATTCCTGACCATGTCGCTGCTCAGCGTCATGTCGCATGAGGTGATTCCGCCGGTCGCCGGTGTGACCATGCGGGTGAACTATGGCTTTGACCGGCTCCGGTTCATATCGCCGGTCAAATCCGGATCGCGCGTCAGGGGCCGTTTCACGCTCACCGAGGCGACGCTTCGCAAGCCCGGCGAACTGCTGTCGCGCACGGCCGTCAGCGTCGAGATCGAGGGCGAGAAGCGGTTGGCGCTTGCCGCCGACTGGCTTGCTCTCCTGTACTTTTCCTGACGGCGCGGAACTAGGGCACATCTTTTTTCGATGCGTGACGTCCTCCAAACCCAAGCTGCGATTGTTGGCGCTGGTCCCGCCGGCCTGATGGCTGCGGAAGTTCTCGCGCGCGGGGGCGTGCGCGTGACCGTGTTCGACGCCATGCCGTCGGCGGGCCGCAAGTTTCTGATGGCGGGGCGCGGCGGCCTCAATCTGACGCACAGCGAGCCGCTGCCGCAATTCCTCGCGCGCTATGGCGCGGCCGTACCCTATCTCAAACCGGCCATCGACGCGTTCACGCCCGAGGCGCTGCGAAAATGGGCCGACGATCTCGGACAACCGACTTTCGTCGGATCAAGCGGACGTGTATTTCCGAAAGTGCTCAAAGCGTCTCCGCTGTTGCGTGCATGGCTTAAGCGGCTTGATGCTCTTGGCGTGACGCTGGAGCTGCGCCATCGCTGGATGGGCTGGGACCACGACGACCGCCTTAAGTTTTGGACGCCTGATGGCGAGCGCATGGTGGCAGCAGATGCGACGATCATGGCGCTTGGCGGCGCGAGTTGGCCGCGACTTGGCTCTGATGGCGCGTGGGTCGAACAGCTCGCGTCCAGAGGGATTGCCATGTCACTGCTGCGACCGGCCAACTGCGCGTTCACCGTGGCATGGAGCGGCATCTTCCGTGATCGCTTCGAAGGCCAACCGCTGAAGAACGTTGCGCTGTCGTTCGGTCCGCACACTGTGCGCGGCGAGGTGCTCATCACGCGTGACGGCATCGAGGGTGGAGGAATCTATGCCCTCTCGGCGATGCTGCGCGAACACATCAACGTTGCGGGGAACGCCGTTCTGCACATCAACCTCCGACCTGATGTACCGACGGATCGACTCGCCGTGCGGTTGAACGTGCCGCGCGGAAAACAGTCCATGTCTAACTGGCTGCGCAAAGCCGCTGGCCTTGCGCCGGTCGCAATCGGACTATTGCAGGAAGCGGCGATCGCTTCTGGACAGCAGTCGGGAACGATGCCGCCGCCAGCGCTTGCGGGGTTTATCCAGTCGGTTCCGATCACTCTGACGGACATCGCGCCGATCGCGCGCGCGATCTCCTCCGCTGGAGGAATTGTGTTCAGCGAGCTTGACGGCGACTACATGATCCGCAGGTTGCCGGGCGTGTTCGCCGCCGGGGAAATGCTGGACTGGGAAGCGCCGACCGGCGGCTATCTGCTCCAGGCCTCGTTCGCGACCGGTGCGGCAGCCGGGCGAGGTGTGCTGAAGTGGTTGCGGCATTAGTCTGGCTCTCAGGCTTCCTCGATCTCCTCGCGGAGCATTTCCAATTCGAGCCAGCGATCCTCAGCTAATTGCAACTCTGTCTGCGCCTTAGCCAGCGCGCCGGAAGCCTTGTCAAAGGCTGCGCGATCCTTCGCATAGAGGTCTGGATCGTCAAGGTGTTGCTGCTGCTTTGCGATCTCGGTTTGAAGTTTTGCGATGGATTTCGGCAGCGTCTCGAGCGCATGTTTCTCGTTGAAGCTGAGCCGTCGCTTGCCAGGGGCGGTGGCTGCAGGTGCGTTCTTCGCAGAACGCTCTGTTTCAGATGCCGGAGTGGATTTCGGCGCCTCGCGCTTCAGATCGGCGCCGCGCTGCGCTAGCATGTCAGTATAGCCGCCGGCGTATTCGACCCAGCGGCCATTGCCTTCGGGGACGATCACCGAGGTCACGACGCGATCCAGAAAGTCGCGGTCGTGACTGATGAGGATGACGGTGCCCTCATAGTCGCCGAGCATGTCCTCCAGCACGTCGAGCGTTTCCAGATCGAGATCGTTGGTCGGCTCGTCCAGCACCAGCAGGTTGGATGGCTTTGCCAGCGCGCGTGCCAGCATCAGGCGTCCGCGCTCCCCGCCGGACAACGCCTCAAGCGGAGTTCGCATCTGCTCCTGGGCGAACAGAAAATCCTTCATGTAGCTGACGACGTGCTTCGGCTTTCCACCAACCATGACGTGATCGCTGCGCCCCCCGGTCAGCGCCTCCATGAGCGTCGATTTCGGGTCGAGGCTTTCTCGGTGCTGGTCAAGCGTCGCCATTTCGAGATTGGCGCCGAGCCGGATCGTGCCGCCGTCTGGCGTCTCGGCTCCAGTGAGCATGTTGATCAGCGTGGTCTTGCCTGCGCCGTTGGGACCGACAATGCCGATGCGGTCGCCGCGCTGGATGCGGATTGAGAACTGATCGACGATCGTTCGCTCATAGGACTTCCCGATGCCCTTTGCCTCGATGACGAGCTTCCCGGACTTGTCGGCCTCGGCCGCGGCGAGGTTCGCGCTGCCGGCTGTGCCGCGATAATCGCGACGTTGCCGACGCAGTTCATGGAGACCAGCGAGCCGCTTGACGTTGCGCTTGCGACGGCCCGAGACCCCATAACGCAGCCAGTGTTCCTCGGCTACGATCTTGCGGTCGAGCTTGTGCTGGTCGCGCTCTTCTTCGGCCAGAACCTCGTCGCGCCATTCCTCGAAATTCGCGAAGCCTCGGTCGATCTGCCGGACCCGGCCGCGATCGAGCCATGCGGTGCTGCGCGAAAGATTGGCCAGGAAGCGCCGGTCATGGCTGATGAGAACCAGCGCGCCGCGCCGCGCGCCGAGTTCACCTTCCAGCCATTCGATGGTGGTGAGATCGAGATGGTTGGTCGGTTCATCAAGCAACAGGATGTCGGGCGAGGGCGCCAGCACGCGCGCCAGCGCAGCGCGCCGGCCTTCTCCACCGGAAAGATGCGCGGGATGCTCCGCGCCGGTGAGGCCGAGCTGTTCGACCAGATAGCGCGCTTGATAGGGATCGTCGCCGGGGCCCATCCCAGCCTCGACATAGGCGAGCGTGGTTTCAAAGCCGGAGAAATCCGGTTCCTGCGGCAAATAACGTACGGTGGCGCCGGGCTGCACGAAGCGGCTGCCGCCGTCAGACGCCATGAGGCCTGCCGCAATCTTCAAGAGTGTTGATTTGCCGGAGCCGTTACGACCGACCAAGCAAAGCCGTTCGGATTCCGATACCGTGAGTTCGACGCCGGACAGCAGCGGTGTGCCGCCAAATGTCAGCGCGATATCTTTTAGCTGAATCAGCGGCGGCGCCATCGTCTCAACCCTGCTGTGTCGCGCAGGTGCGCTGGATACGGCGGATGGCTTTGTCGAGCTCCGACAGGAATGCGGAGCGGTCGCGTGGCTGGAACGAGCGCGGGCCACCCGTCACTTCGCCGCTCGCGCGTAGGTCGGTCATCAGGTTGCGGACTGCGAGCGTCATCCCAATCGACTGCTCCGTGAATGGCTTTCCGTTCGGCGCGATCACGCTAGCGCCCGCCTTGACGCAGCGGCTCGCCAGCGGAATATCCGCGGTGATGACGATATCATTCTTGCCGGCGCGTTCTGCGATCCAGTCATCGGCAGCATCCATGCCCGGCCCGGCCGCAATTCGCTCGATCAAGGGGTCGTCAGGCACACGGATATACGTACCTGCGACCACGATGACAGGTACGCTGTGACGTACCGCGACGCGATAAATTTCGTCCTTCACCGGACACGCATCGGCGTCAACGTAGATGCGAATGGAGGTCAATGGCGGATCATCTGCTGCGCGGACATCATGGCAGCGCGTGTTACTCCATGTGAGGGAGGATTGCGAGCGGGCGAGCCAAAGCCTTCGATTGGCGCACAAGAGGGTGCATGCTGCCGTCAACGATATATCTGTGGTTGTACGAAATTGATTTTGCGACGCAATAGAGCGGGGAAGTTGTAAAATTGCGCTTGGCTTTTGATGTTTTCCTGTTTGCTCGGTCAAATCGTCCCGGCGATCCGAATGACCCTGACCTAGGAGTCTATGGGCGGTTGCGCTCGCGGTCTGCGCTGCTAAACTTCCGGAAAAATATTGTCTCGTAGGCCGCTCGAGTGGCCGCGGAAAGACGGATACATGGATGATGATATCCAGCGTTGCGTTGATACCGGATCGCGCGACAGCTTTCTGGGATTGGAAGCCGCGATGACCGCGGCGAGCGCTATCCGTTCTTCGCCGAGCGCCGATGCCGGCGTTTATGCTGCCCTCGATCTCGGCACCAACAATTGCCGGTTGCTGATCGCCTCTCCGACAGGCGGCAGTTTTCGCGTGATCGATTCGTTTTCGCGAATTGTCCGGCTAGGCGAAGGCATCTCATCGACCGGGCATATCAGCGAGGCGGCGATCGAGCGGACTATCGCCGCGCTCGCCATATGCCGCGACAAGATCCGCGTCAGGAAAGCGGGCCGCCTGCGGCTGATCGCGACAGAGGCGTGCAGGGCGGCGTCGAACGCCGAGAATTTTCGTACCCGCGTTGCTGCCGCCACGGGCATTCAGCTCGAGGTGATCGATCGGGAGACGGAAGCCGCACTTGCGGTAATCGGCTGCTCGCCGCTGGTTCATCCGAAAGCGAGCGGCGCGATCCTGTTCGACATCGGCGGCGGCTCGACGGAGCTCGTTCGCATAGAGCGCCGTCGCGAAGGCGACCTGCGCACCATGGCTTGGATGTCGCTTCCGGTTGGTGTCGTAACGCTAGCTGAGCGTTTTGGCGGGCACGACATAACGCCGCAATCTTACGCTTCCATGGTGAATGAGGTCACCGGCCATCTTGCGGTGTTTGCGGCTGCCCATGGCCGCGATCTCTACGGAATGCACCTTCTCGGCACCTCGGGCACGGTGACGACGCTTGGCGGTCTCCATCTCGGCCTGGCGCGCTACGATCGCCGCAAGGTTGACGGTATCTGGATGAACGATATCGAGGTGACCCAGGTCATCGCGCGGCTCTGCGGCATGGATTATGAAAAACGGGTGGCAAACGGCTGCATCGGGATTGAGCGTGCCGACCTGGTTCTGGCGGGCTGCGCCATCCTGGATGCCATTCGACGAGCCTTTCCTTTGCCGCGTCTGCGAGTAGCGGATCGTGGTCTGCGGGAGGGTATGCTGGTCGAAATGATGCGCGAAGATGGCGCACTCAACGGAGCTGACCACCAAAAGGATGTTTCTCCGGATTGCCGGGCGTGACCCGGTAATCTATCCCGAACAGCCCCTACCGATTTGAATTCGATGGGCCGAAATCGAGAGGGTCGTCTAGACACCCGAATTCCGGCATGATAGTTCCCGGCAGCGAAAGGCTGGGGATTATGCGTCGGCGGCTGGGGCGATTTCTTCCGATCGTCATGTTTGCGATGCTGGTGCAGATATTTGCACCCATTGCCGCATGCCTGGCATTCAGCACCGTCTCTGCCGCCCCGCTAGCGGGTGCGATATGTTCGCATGCCGCCGCGGATACGAGTTCTCCGCAACACCGTGAGACCGACCCTCAGCAGACACACGGCGTCTGCTGTACGTTGTGTGTGGTCCACGCCGCAACCCCACCTCCCGACTCGCAAGCGGCTGCTGTCAGCTTCGCACGTGACGCAACCGCCGTCGTCTGGCGCGGCTTGGGATTCGGGTTGCCGCCATTCGCGGTTGCCTCCCACGCGCAGGCGCGTGCTCCTCCGGCTATTTCCTGATTCAGCAAATCCGCACGATCGCCGTGACTGCGGCGGTGATCCGGTCTGTTTGATTAAATGCTCAGGGCGATCGCCCGCATCGGGAATATCCTATGTTTTGCTCTCGTTTCTTTTCGGGCGCTGGCGCGCTCGCATTGCATTCGGCGTTGCTCGCTGTTTGCAGCGATGCTGCCGCTCAGACTGCCGCCCAGACACTTCCGGGCATCACGGTCGAAGCCCCGCGCCGTGCCCAGGCCAGTCCGCGCAAAAAGCGGTCGGTCGCTCACCGCGACGCTCCGAGATCATCTCCCCGGCCGCAGCCGGCCGTCGTCGTAAGGCCGTCGCCAGTCTCCACAGATGCGCAACTTGCGATCCTTCATCAGGCGCCGACCGGACAGCCCCAGACAACGATCGGCCGCGATCTATTCGCCAACAGGCCCGCGTTCTCCGTGGCCGACGTGTTGCGCGACAGTCCCGGCATTTCCATCAAGCAAGGGAACGGTCCCAGGGACTTCGGCATCTCGATTCGCGGGTCGAACGCGCGCAACGGCTTCGCCATTCGCAATCTGGTGATCTTTGATGACGGCTTCCCGGTCACCCAGCCTGATGGACTGTCCCGCAGCGACCTGATCGATCCTCGCGCCTACGGGGCCATCGACGTCATTCGGGGGCCGTCGTCCGCACTCTACGGCAATTATGCGACCGGCGGTGCGCTGAACTTCAGGACCCGTCGCGGCGCCGACATCAACGGCGTCGAGTACGGCGTCGATGGCGGGAGCTACGGATACCTCAACAACTATCTGACTGCCGGCAAGAAAGTCGGAAACTTCGAAGGCTCTCTGTTCGCAAGTGACGCGCGTAGCGATGGTTTTCTGGGCAACAGTTGGTTCAACACTCAGACCGTGAATTTCCTGGGGACACTACAGGCGACGCCGGACGATCGTTTCACATTCAAGCTGATCAACAACACGCTGGATACGCGCCTCCCGATCCGGTCCTCACTCAATCAATTCTACATCAACCCCTTTCAGCGAGGCTGTGAAACGGCCGCAACGGCCGCTCCCGGCTGCGGCACGATTACGTTGTTCAATAACGGCTTCAACACAGCCAACGGGACCAGTCGCCAAACGGCCGAGCAGGCCAGGCTCGGCCGCGACGATCGCCGGACGATCGTGGGCGGACGCTGGGAGCATGATTTCGATAACCAGACCACCTGGCGCAACCAATTCGTGTTCGACGATCGCAATATCAACCAGCCGACCGGCGCCACGAGCGCGATCGGCGATTACCCATCCTATAACTTCATGAGCGACCTCGTCAGGCGGAGCGATCTCCTGGGAATGGATTCCACCAGCTACCTTGGCGCGTTTTACAACACCCTGAGTTGGTCGGGTGACACATACAATGTGGCGCCTGGAGGAACGCGCGGTCAGTTACAGTCGAACGTCACCGGAGAGCACACCAACTATGGTGTCCGTGCGCGCGAAGAACTGCGGCTCACCAACGCATGGACCGCTATTGCGGGGATCGGGTGGGAGACAACCCATTTAAACGGCGTCAATACAGCTTACACCTATACCGGGCCAACGGGTATTACGACCACGACCATCAGAAGCACGGATCGCCAATTCCAGAACACCGCGCCGGAATTCGCGCTTCAATACCGCGCGGACAAAGACTGGCTTCTCCGTGCGCGGGTGGCGACCGGCTATGGAACGCCACAGGTCGGCAACCTGTTCGTGCTGCCAAACGGTCAGAACGGCAACAATACGCAGCTCAATCCCCAAAGGAATCTCGGCTACGATCTCGGCTTTGACTGGACGCCGGACCCCACGGTCAGGGTAAGCGCGACAGGCTTCTACGAGTTTTTCCGCGACGAACTGGTCACGCAGGCAACGCCCCTCGGCTCGCCCAACTCAAGCTATACGTTCAACGCCCCGAAATCCGAGCACCGTGGCTTCGAACTCTTGGCGCAATGGCGTTTCCTGCCAAGTTGGCGTGTGACCACCGCCTATACCTATCTCGACCAGATCTACACGAGCTACACCGAGAATATCACCAATGGTGCCGTTTTCGGTTTCAATCGCGCGGGCAACAAGATTCCCGGTATTTCGCCGAACGAGCTGACGGCAAGGCTTTCCTACGACCAGCTCTCGGGCGCCCTGAAAGGCGTTGGCGCATTCGTCGAGTTTCAGTGGAGGGACGCATTCTATATGGACAATGCCAATCTCCTGAAAGCGCCCGGCTACGAACTCGTCAATCTCAATCTGCACTACGACACGCCCCTGCAATCCGAGTATCTTAACTCGCTTCATGCTTATTTCGAGGTGCGGAACGTCTTCGACAGGACATATGTAGCGTCCGCCAATAACATCGCGAACACGGTAACCGGAGCGGGCGTTCAAAACCCCGCGAGCGTTTTGGCTAACACCGGCGGCTCCATCTATGCCGGATCGCCACGCATGTTCATCGCCGGAATGAGATTTGCGTTTCGGTAGCAAAGGTGGGCTGACTATGATCAGAACAGCAATCGTCGCTGCGATCGCGATCCTCTGCCAGGGCGTGGCAAACGCGCAGATGAGCCATCACCACGTATCAGAGGCTGCCTGTGATACGACCGAACTGCGATGCGCGACCAAGGTTACGCCGGCATTCGCCCCAGACGGGACCTTGTGGCTGGCGTGGATGGCAGGTGGGCGCATACTGGTGGCGAGCTCCAAGGATCGTGGAAAAACCTTTTCAGCGCCAGTCGCGGTCGTTGATCGGCCGCTTGATCTCGATTGGGGACCTGATGCGCGTCCCAAGATGGTCGTTGACCAGCACAACCGGATCGCCATCGCCTTTTCGATTTTCAGGGACAAGAACTTCAACGGCGAGGTGCTGTACACACGCTCGGTTGATGGAGGTCACAGCTTTAGCAAGCCGGAATCCATTACATCGAACAAGGAAAGCCAACGCTTCGAGCAGCTCGCACTGGATGCCGACGGTTCGGTCTTCGTGGCCTGGCTCGACAAACGCAACCGGGCGCAAGCGCGCGCGGCCAATCAAACGTATAAGGGAGCGGCTTTGTTCTTCGCATGGTCGAAGGACGGCGGCGGGTCGTACACCGAGGCTCGCATGTTGAAGGACAGCACTTGCGAGTGCTGCCGGATATCCGTTGCGTTTGCGGGTTCTGGCCGGCCCGCCGTACTGTTTCGCAATATCTTCCCGGGCAGCGTTCGGGACCACGCGATCGTCACCCTCGGGGATCCAGCTACGCCGGGAGAGATCCATCGCGTCAGTCAAGACAACTGGAAGACCGAGGCGTGCCCGCACCAGGGGCCGAGCCTCGCCATTTCGCCGAAGGGAATCTATCACGCGGTCTGGTTCACCAGCGGCGAAGCTCGAAAGGGTTTGTTCTATGCGCGCTCGACGAACGGCGGACAGACGTTTTCCGAGCCCATGGCTCTTGGCAGGCCGGACCGGAGCGCGTCACGCCCCTACGTCTTAGCGAGCGCCTCTGGCACCGCGATTGTCTGGAAAGAGTTCGACGGCGAGAAGACAACCGTGAAGCTTATAAAGTCCGTCGATGATGGGGAAAACTGGTCGCAACCGCAGGTCGTTGCTGAGACAGTTGACGCGTCTGATCATCCTTTGCTTGTCGGGAATGGACGCGAGGTCTTCTTGTCCTGGATGACCAAGGCCGACGGCTACCACATCATGCCGATCGAGGGCGCGCCATGAAGCGTTACTTGTGGCTGTTCGTGTTTGCTCTGACACTTCTCTCGCACCCCCTCGCGGCGCACGATCAATTGCGCTCGTTCCAGCGCGGAAGCTGGCAAACCATTCTCGATGCGCATGCCGGCCGTCCAATGATGGTCAATTTCTGGGGCGTCACTTGCGGCCCTTGCAAGGTTGAGCTGCCGCTGCTCGGGAGTTTCGTCAGAAACAATCCGGGTGTCGACGTCGTAACGGTCAATGCCGATCTCGTTCCGAACCCGCGCGAAGCTGCACTCTCAATGCTGCATAAGGCCGGACTATCTTCGGTCGAGAACTGGACCTTCAGCGACGGTTTCGTCGAACGACTGCGTTATGAGATCGATCCCAGCTGGCAAGGCGACATCCCTCGAACGATGTTGATTGCGCGCGATGGCAAAGTCACGACGGTTGAGGGCATTGTCGATCTCGCCAAGATAAAGAAATGGTTCGGAAGCCAGATGATCGAAACAAGATGAGGGAGATCTGCGCTGAACTCTCAAGAAACCTGAGCGGGTGGCGGAAAGGTTGAGGGATTATGCGTCGGTGGCTGGGACGATTTCTTCCAATTGCCATGTTTGCGATGCTGGTGCAGACATTCACGCCAATCGCGTCGTCCCTGGCATTCAGCATAATCGCCGCCGATCCGCTGGCAGGTGCGATATGTTCGGTCGCTCCCGATGCGAGCTCTCAGCAAGACCGTGAGACCGACTCGCAGCAAACTCATAGCGCCTGCTGTGCATTGTATTGCGTCGTCCACGCCGCGACACCGCCCGCCGACCCCCAAGCCGTCGCCGTCAACATCGCGCGTGACGCAACCGCCGTTGTGTGGCGCGGTCTGGCCTTTGGGTTGCCGCCATTCGCGATCGACTCCCACGCGCAGGCGCGCGGTCCTCCTCACATCTCCTGAGCCAAAACAAACTGCACCAGAAGTGCTTCTGTTTTCCGTCTCGGAGAGAGAAAAGTCATGTCTATCCGTTTGTTCGTGCGCTGCTGTGCGGCGCGCGCAACGTCTGCTGTCGCGATTTCCTTTGTGGTCAATGGCGCCGCGGCGCAGGAACGGCCCGCGCCGCGAGGTGAGGGCGTCACGCTGCCGCCGATCACGGTGGTTACGAGCCAGGTTGCGAAGCGCAAACTGAAACGCACCGCAGCCAGGCCGGTGGCGCGGGCTATCGCAACGTCCAGCCAGCCCGCGCGCACCGATGCGCCGGCTGCCGCGGCGCTAGCGGAGAAGGGGACCGGTTTCGGCACCCGAACCGGCGACAGCGTCGGTAAGGGTTACGCGATGCCCTACGCCACCAGCGCCACCAAGATGAACGGGCGGGTGTTTGAGACGCCGTATTCAATCCAAACCGTTCCGAGCGACATTATCAGAGACCAGGCCGTGACGACGATCAGCGAAGCGCTGAAGAACGTCAGCGGAGTGCAGATCGACCGTCAAGGCGTTTACGACGGAATCACGCTGCGCGGCTTCGCACAGGGTTTTGATCGATGGATCTACCGGGATGGCGCGCCGTTCCGGAATTCCAGGTTCGACTTCGCGAATATCGATCGGGTCGAAGTGTTGAAGGGAACGGCGGGCGGCATCTACGGACGCATCGATCCCGGCGGCCTGATCAACATGATAACCAAAAAGCCGCTTGCGACGCCATATTACTCGATCCTGCAGGAAGTCAGCAATCTCGGCTATCGCACCGCCGCAGATGCTACCGGCCCGCTCACAAAGGACGGCTCGCTGCGCTATCGCGCCATCGCGGCGTTCGAGGATCGCGATTCGTTCCGTGATTTCGTTGACTCTCGGAACGTTCTGTTATCGCCGTCCATGAGTTGGGACGTGACGCCGACCACCGAGCTTTATGTGAACTACGAATACAGGCGCATGGAGCAGGTCTTCGACCTCGGCATTCCCGTATACAATAATGTGATCCCGGACGTTCCGCGCAGCCGCTTTTATGGACTGAAAGATCAGCCCCCTAGCGTAATCGAAACTCATCTGGTCGATGCGATCTTGACACAGAAGCTCGCCGAAGGCTGGACTGCGAAAGTACGCGGGACCTTCAACCATGACGTGACGCTGTCTTACGATTCCGAGCCGGGTGGATCGCTCGTGGCTCCCGGTTTCACCGACATTTATTATTCCAAGTTCGTCGGTGTTTCCGACAGCCATTTCGTCGAGGCGTCGATCACGGGCGACACCCAGATCACGCAAGACATCCGCAACCGCCTGTTCGCAAGCGCCGAGTCCTACCACAGCGAACAAAACTCGGGCCGCAACGGCACAACCGATCCAGCGATCGTTCGCCCGCTCAATATTCAGAACCCGGTCTACCAGAGCTGGCGGGAAGTCGCTGACCTTCCGCTGACGATCGGAGCGCCATCCTTTACGGAGTGGCGCGCTGTCAGCTTCCAGGACCAGGTGACCTTGTTCGACAGGCTGGATCTGATTGCCGGCGGCCGCTGGGACTGGAGCAATGCCGGTAGCGGATCATGTGCATTGAGCGGCGGCGCGACGGGCTGTCCGCCGTCCACGCCGATGGACGCCAAGGCGTTCGACGTCTTCAAGCCCCGCGCCGGCATTAACTTCCGGGTCACGCCGGAGGTCGCCCTGTTCACCAGCTATTCGGAATCGTTCGGTCCCATTGTCGGATTTGGGAGGCTTTTGGATGGCTCCTTGCCCGATCCGACTGAAGCCAGGCAATACGAGGCTGGCGCGAAGTTTCAAACGTCTGATGGCCGCCTCAACGCTACGGTGGCCACATACGATCTGACCAGAACCAACATCGTAACGCCCATACCGGGGAACCCGACTTTTGTTAATCAGATTGGCGAGGCACGCTCACGTGGCGTCGAGGTGGACGTCGCCGGACATCTGACGGAACGCCTTCAGGTGATGGCCAACTATGCCTACACCGATGCGCGCATCACCAAGGACACGACGCCCACCGGCGATCCGGGCAACGTCGGGCATAGACTGTACAACATCCCCCTTCACCAGGGCGGCATCTGGCTTCAGTACAGTCTGCCGTCGGGGTGGCGATTTGGCGCGGGCGCTTTCGCGGCAAACAACCGATGGGGCAACAACGAGAACACGTTCAAGATCGGCGACTACATTCGTGTCGACACCAACGTATCCTATAGCTGGGATACCGGCTTCGGAAAGGCGACGGCGCAGTTCAACGTCACCAACCTGTTCGATGAAAGGTACTACGCAAGCGCCACGTATACGCCGGGAGTACTGCCTGCGCCGGGGCGCACCTTCATCGCCCGGTTGAGGTTCGAGCACTGAACGAGGACTCTGCGACCGGAGCGCGCGCCGGACCAGCGTGCGCGTTCGCCGCTCACAGATTGCCATGAATGGGTTCGCGATGCGCAGACGCTTCTGGGTGTTGGTCCATCGATACGTCGGCCTCTATCTTGCGTTCTTTCTCGTTATCGCCGGTACGACCGGAAGTCTTCTGGCTTTTTTAACGAGTTGAACGGCTGGCTTCAGCTCGATTTGATGCATGCCGAAGCCGATGGGCGCGACATGATCGATCCGTTCGAGTTGCGGGAGCGCGCGCTCCTGCACGCGCCGGGCGTCTTTATCGACAGTGTCGATCTGACACGAACGCCCGAGCATAGCTATGTGGCTTGGGTGCGCCACCGTGCCGAGCGAGAGCCGGATGACACGCCGTTCAGTGTTATCATTCTGGACCCCGTATTCAGGGCGGGAGCTGGCGCGCCGCATGCGGGGAAATTCCTGGCCGCCGACAGCCGAGGCGATCATGGAGTTCGTCTATGCCCTGCATTATCGATTGTTGCTGAACCAGATCGGAATCTGGCTATTCGGAATCGCGGCTCTGATATGGACGGCGGCTTGACGGAGATCAGGCAATGCTCGATCTTTTTCATTGGCAGTTCATCATGAGTGAAACAGGGTCAATGACATCGAAACTCTTCTGCGTTGCGGTCGCCTGTGCTTTGCTGGCAACCGCGAGAGCCGCCTCGGCGGAGGATTTCAAAGCAGGTGATATTGTGATTTCGCGCCCGTGGTCGCGAGCGACGCCGGCGGGAGCGCAAGTCGGCGCTGGCTATCTCGTCGTTGAAAACCGTGGGAGCTTGCCTGACCGCTTTCTCGGTGGCTCGGTGGAGGCTGCAACGGGTTTCGAGCTTCACGATATCGTGCTCGAGGGCGGCATCATGAAAATGCGTCAGCTGACGGGCATCGATCTGCCACCAGGAAGTTCCATTGAGGCAAAGCCGGGCGGACTTCACATCATGTTCGTGGGCCTCTTGCATCCGCTGGCTGCGGAAGAGAAGGTTCGAGGTGCCTTGCAGTTCGAGCACGCTGGTAGAATCGAGGTAGAATTCAAGGTAATCGGGATGGGAGCGCGGCCGCCGGGCGGCGGCGATTGAGGAAACTCATTTGGCAGGCTCGATAACTTTGATATCTCGAATTGTATAGGTCTTACCTTCGAGTTGGAATTCGACCTTGTCGCCCGGCTTCACGTGATCGCTCAATGTGCGCGGATCGACCTGGAACAGCATTTCCATCGCTGGCATTAAGCCCTCGATTTTTTGGTGGTTGATCGTCAGCGAGCCGGTCGCCGGATTGATCGCCGTCACAACTCCAACCCCTCGATAAAAGCCATTCGACGGTTCTTGAGCCTGAACCAGCAAGAGCTGTGTGTGCGGAACCCCGGCGACCGGATGGTCTCCAGGAAAGAAAGCTTCAACCCTCTCGAGATGGAGGGTCATCACCGTGGTCGCGGCTACGACTGCGCACCTGAAGATAAGTTTTCTCACGACATATTCCGTTCTCAGGCATGGGCGTCCGCGCACGCGCGTTCGCGGGCCACAGAGACTTACATGAGAAACGCCGGTTTGGGAAAGTGGCGGGTCCGCCGGTCGTCTCGCACCCTATCGCGTCCGCTTGATGTGAGGCGGTCGGGATTATACTGTCGTAAGGTTCCAAGATGGTATCGATTCAATCAGCGAGGAGATAATCATGCACCGTCGTGAATTCGTGGCTACCATGGGGACTGCGGCAGCAGTTTTATCGGCGGCGCAGGCCTTCGCCGTCCCCGCAAGTGCGGCGCCAGCCGAATCGATGCATCCCACGAAATACAAAGCTCTCGAGGAGGCGACCAATCATTGCGTCTCCAAGGGAGAGGCGTGCATGCGGCATTGCCTCGGCATGTTGAGCATGAAGGACACGAGCATGGCCGGTTGTACGAACGCGACCTATCAGATGATGGCCGCATGCGGCGCATTGCGGACGCTGGCAGCCGTCAACTCGTCCTACGTTCCCGCTCTTGCCAAGGTCATTGCGCAGGTGTGCGTGGACTGTCAGAAGGAATGCGAGAAATTTCCGGATGTGGCAGAATGCAAGGCGTGCGGCGACTCTTGCAAGACCTGCGCCGAGGAATGTCGCAAGATTTCCGCTTAACGTCTTCCAGCCTGTCGGCGCGCGGGAGGTTGTGCAAGTCCGGGCAGGATGGTTAGACATGGCGAAAGATACCACCGGCCGGCTGCACGTGACCGTCAAGACCGGCGGTAAACGAAAGCTGTCGTCCAAGCTCTGGCTGGAGCGGCAGCTCAACGATCCCTATGTGGCGCAGGCGAAGCGTGAAGGCTGGCGTTCCCGCGCGGCCTTCAAGCTGATCGAAATGGACGACAAGTATCATTTCCTGAAACCCGGGCTGGCGGTGGTCGATCTCGGCGCGGCGCCCGGCGGCTGGAGCCAGGTGGCTGCAAAGCGTGTCGGTGTCGCCGAAGGCAAAGGTAAAGTGATTGCCATCGATCTTTTGGAGATGCCGGAGATCGTCGGCGTGACGTTTGCCCGGCTCGATTTCCTTGACAACAGTGCCCCCGACAAGCTGCTCGCGATGATGGACGGGGGCGCGGATATTGTGCTTTCCGATATGGCCGCCAACACTACCGGCCATCGCAAGACGGACCAGCTCCGGATCGTAGGTCTCGTCGAGAGCGCGGCGGCATTTGCGGTCGACGTGCTGCGGCCCGGCGGGACGTTTATTGCAAAAGTCTTCCAGAGCGGGGCGGACGCCGGTCTGCTTTCGCAGCTCAAACGCGACTTTCATACGGTCCGGCATGTGAAGCCCGCTGCGAGCCGGCAGGATTCATCGGAACGCTATGTCGTGGCGACAGGCTTTCGCGGGCGGCCGCCTATGACGGCCGCTAATCGAGCTTAAAGCGGGTCAGAACCGCAAACCTGTTGTGCTTCAGCTCAGCTTCTGATCGCGGGCGGTAACTGTTTCGCGAGAGGTTTCCTCCTCAGCCTCGGATTCCCGGGTAGGATCGGAAATGACCACCATGCGCCGACCGGAAACCTGATGGCCGGAATCGGCGGGCATCCGCACGAAATAAAAAGTGGACATCGCTGAAAGCACGGAGACGACGAGAAATCCAGAGCCGAAATCGGCTGCTGTCAATTCCGTGCTGTGATGGTACAGCATCGTGGCTTCAACCGAGAACGCGCCGATGGCGACGCCCGTCGAAATCGCCAGTTGCTGACTGACGCTGGCGAGCGTGGTCGCGCGGCTCATTCGTTCCGGCTCGACGTCCGCATAGGCGAGGGCGTTGATCGCGGTAAATTGCAACGAGCGGAAGAAACCGCCGACGACCAGAATGATCATGATCAGCAGCAGCGGCGTCGTGATAGTGAACAGCGCGCAGGCGGCGAGGAAGACGGAACTGACGACCGCGTTGACAGTCATGATGTTGCGGAAGCCGAAGGCGCGGATGATGCGGGCGGCGAGTGTCTTCATGCCCATGGCGCCGACCGCCGATGAAAATGTCACGAGCCCAGAGCCGAACGGCGACAGGCCGAAGCCAACCTGCATCAGAAGCGGCAGCAGGAACGGTAGCGCGCCGACGCCGACGCGAAACAGGAACCCGCCATACATGCTGGCCCGGAACGTCGGCAGGCGCAGCAGAGTGAGATCCAGCACCGGGGAGTCGGTGCGTCTTGCGTGCATCATATAGGCCGCCATCGAGACCGACCCGACCCCGATCAACGCAGCTACAACCGTCCATGGCAGGAGGTTGAGACCGGCGACTGAAAGCCCGAAGGCGATGCCGCCGACCCCCACGCCCGCCAGCACCATTCCGTAAAGGTCGAAGCGTTCGGGATTGTCGCTGCGGATCGGGTCGATGTAGCGCTGCGCCATGAAGATACCGACCAGGCCGACCGGAATGTTGATCAGAAAAATCCAATGCCATGAGAAATAGGTGGTGATGAAGCCGCCCAGCGGCGGACCGATCACCGGCCCGATCAGGGCGGGCACCGTCACCCATGCCATCGCGTTGACGAGCGCGCTCTTGTCGATCGAACGCAGCAGCACCAGCCGGCCGACCGGCGTCATCATTGCACCGCCCAGCCCTTGCAGGGTCCGGGCGATCACAAAATCCGTCACCGATGAGGATAGCGCGCAGCCGATTGAGCCGATCATGAACACCACGATGGCCGCGCTGAAGACGGAGCGCGCACCGAACCGGTCCGCGGTCCAGCCGCTTGCCGGAATAAATACTGCCAGCGACAGAAGGTAGGACGTGATCGCGAGCTTCAGGGTCAGCGGGCTGGTGCCGATGTCGGCGGCGACCGCCGGCAGCGATGTCGCGATCACCGTCGAGTCCATGTTTTCCATGAACAGGGCGGCGGCGACGATCAGCGGGATCAGGCGTTCTTTGTTCATGCAAGTGCTGAGGGCAAGCGGATGGGAGGCGGGCTGTAGCACCGATTTGGGCCGGCGCGCTATTGCGGAGCGGCCAAGCGTTCCTAAATCCTTGGTGTGTTTGGGAGGGCCAACGATGATCTATGTGCTCGCTGCCTTGCTGCCGCCGCTCGGACTGCTGTTCAACGGTCAGCCATTCTCGGCAATCCTGAACGTGGTCGTGATCGTGTTTTGCGTCATTTTCGGGTGGATTTTCCCCGTCCTTTTCCTGGTGCCGTCAGCGCACGCCGTGATTGCTGTCTACATGAAGCGGGAGGATCGCCGGCACCGTGAGGTGGTCGACGCGATCCGGGAGCATGGGCCGCCTCCGAACTATCCGCGTTGAACGGACGGGAAAAGCCCCTGCATGGCAGCCAGACGCTTTGATTCCCGGGATTGCCGTGCTATCGACCACCGCCAATCCATTCGATGGAACTTAATTCGTCGGCGACGCTAGGGCGTCGCCGACCGGCCATTCCATCCTGATGGGTTTCGCGGCGACCGCGCCGCCCAATGGAGTTGGCGATGGCGCTTGGAAACGGATTTCGGGATATCAAAGAAGCCTACACGTTCGACGACGTCCTGCTCAAACCCGGTGCGTCCGACATCCTGCCCTCCGAAGCCGATATCAGCTCCCGCGTTACCCGCGCCATTCCGCTCAACATCCCGATCATGGCCTCCGCCATGGATACCGTTACGGAGGCGCGCATGGCGATCGCGATGGCGCAGGCCGGAGGCCTGGGTGTCATCCATCGCAATTTCGATGCGGAAGGCCAGGCCGCGCAAGTGCGGCAGGTGAAGAAATTCGAGTCCGGCATGGTGGTCAATCCACTGACGATCGGTCCGGACGCGATGCTGTCCGACGCGCTGGCCCTGATGAGCGATCACGGCTTTTCAGGCATTCCGGTGACGACCGGCGGCAGCGGGGCCTCTCCGGGCAAGCTTGTCGGCATTCTCACCAACCGTGACGTCCGCTTCGCGACTGACCCGCGGCAGAAAGTTTCCGAACTGATGACGCACGAAAACCTCGTGACGGTGCGTGAGGGCGTCAGCGAGGAAGAAGCCAAGCGGATGTTGCACCAGCATCGCATCGAGAAACTACTGGTCGTCGACGAGCAGTACCGCTGCGTCGGTCTCATCACCGTCAAGGACATGGAAAAAGCGGTGGCGCATCCGCTGGCTAGCAAGGACGCGCAAGGCCGGCTGCGGGTCGCTGCGGCAACCACGGTCGGCGAAGGCGGTTTCGAACGCACCGAGCGACTGATCGATGCCGGCGTTGATCTGATCGTCGTGGACACCGCGCATGGTCACTCCAGCCGCGTGCTGGAAGCGGTCAACCGCATCAAGCGGCTGTCGAACGCTGTACAGGTCATCGCGGGCAACATCGCCACGACGGAAGGCGCGCAGGCGCTGATCGATTCCGGTGCCGACGCCATCAAGGTCGGCATCGGTCCGGGCTCGATTTGTACCACCCGTATCGTTGCCGGCGTCGGCGTGCCGCAACTCAGCGCCATCATGGATGCGGTCGAGGCGGCGAGTAAGGCCGACGTGCCGGTGATCGCCGACGGGGGCGTCAAGTATTCCGGCGATCTCGCCAAGGCGCTCGCCGCCGGTGCGGACATCGTCATGGTCGGCTCCCTGCTGGCGGGCACCGACGAAACGCCCGGCGAGGTGTACCTGTGGCAGGGTCGCTCCTATAAGGCCTATCGCGGCATGGGTTCGGTGGGAGCGATGTCGCGGGGATCAGCGGACCGCTATTTCCAGCAGGACATCAAGGATACGCTGAAGCTCGTTCCGGAAGGCATTGAGGGACAGGTGCCTTATAAGGGACCCGTCGGCAACGTCATGCACCAGCTTGCTGGCGGCCTGCGCGCGGCTATGGGGTATGTCGGCGCGCGCAACATCGCCGAATTTCATGGCAAGGCGCGTTTCGTCCGCATCACCGGCGCGGGCTTGCGCGAAAGCCACGTCCACGATGTCACGATCACGCGCGAAAGCCCGAACTATCCAGGCGGCAGCTAGCATCCTCAATCGAAAGTTTACGCGCAGCACTCGCAAAATGAAACGAACTCGCGCCTTGGTGAGGGTAAATCGCCCAAATTGAGCCGCACAGCGGCGCGAAAACGGGTTACTGTGTACTGCCGAGATTTCCTGCCCGGGGATAGCGCTTTCGTTGCGCCGTTTTCCGGAAATGACATTAACGGACCATCACAAGAGAATCTAAGAACATGGTCGATTGGACAGACGACAGAATTGGGGAGCTCTCAGATTCCGGTCTCAAAAACCTGCTGGCGAATGCAGAGCGGAAATCGGTCGATGATCTTGTCGCGCGATGCCAGGCGGAGCTCGAAAAACGAAATGCCCTGAAGCCGCGGAAGGCTGCAAAAGCGCGCACCGGTCTGAAGGATTTTGAGCACGAGATGTCGTCGCAGCTTGCTGCCATCGGCCGGCGAATGGCGGAGAAATACGATCTGTCGGAAGAAACCGCGAAGGCGAAGTCAGCCGGCGTCAAGGGCTTCCGGGCGCACAAGCTGGTTGGTGGCGATGGCTTGGCCAAGCTCGGTGGATTGCAGCGCGCGGGATTCGTCGCGGTCGATCGCTACATCTCCTATCGGCGCGGCAACGATATCGTCTCCCTCGGTGTGTTCCTGCCCAAGAATCAGGACATGTCGGAACACAAGTTCTTCGTGATCGCGCCGCAGGCGATGCTCGACGGTGGCGCGCCGGTTGATGCCATCCGCGACAACCACGGCCAGAAGCAGTCCGCCGACGGCGCGCTCATGTTCGATGATCTGGAAGCCGCCGCTGCTGCTTTCGACAAGGTTCTGGCCACGATTGCGGCCTGAGTTTATCCCGTCCTTGCCAAGTCGCGGCGCAATCCAGAGGCAACGAGATGTCTGTTCAAGCGGTGCTTTTGCCCGTTTTCGTGTTGGTCGGGCTGGCGTTCGCCTTGCTGATGGGAATGGCCGTTGCACGGACGAGGTCTTTGAGGTTGGGGGAGACCCGGTTCGAAGATATCGCGCTGCGCGAGCCGAACTGGTCCGCACGCCCCACGCAGATTGCAAACTGCTTCAGCAACCAGTTCGAAATACCAGTACTGTTTTACATCCTGATCGCGTTGGCGCTACCGCTTCGTCACGCCGATCTTGTCATCGTGGTGTTGTCGTGGGTATTCGTCATCACCCGGTTCGTGCATGCCGGCATCTTCGTGACCTCGAACAATGTGCCACAGCGGGGATTGGCGTGGTTCGTGGGCGTGGTGGTGCTGCTGGTCATGTGGATTTATTTCGCGCTCCGCATGATGCTCGTGTAGGCGTCGCCGCCAAGATCGGAAGTCGACCATGACACCCGCCGCGCGGCTCTCCGCAGCAATCGAAGTGATTGAAGCTATCGACAACCAGCGGGTACCGGCCGCGAAGGCGCTCAAGGAGTGGGGCACCGCACACCGCTTCGCGGGCTCCGGTGATCGTGCCGCAGTCTCCGGACTGGTCTACGACATGTTGCGTCGTCAGGCTTCCAGCGCCTGGATCATGGATGACGACACCCCACGCGGCCGTCTGTTCGGAATGTTGAGGCTGGAGCGCGGCATGGATACCGACGCTATCGCGTCGCTATGCGACGGCAGCCGTTTTGCGCCCGGACCGCTGACCGATGGGGAGCGGCAGGCGTTGACCTCGCGCTCGCTGCTGGACGCGCCCGCCCATGTCGCTGGCGACTATCCGGAATGGCTCGACCCTTACTTAATCGAGGCGTTCGGCGACGATCGCGCGGCGGAGACGGCCGCGATGGCGCGCCGCGCGCCGCTGGATTTGCGGGTCAACACGCTGAAAGCAAAACGCGAGAAGGTTTTGGGATCGCTGCGACATCTCGGCGTGACGGCGACGCCGTGGTCGCCGTTCGGCTTGAGAATCATGCTGGGCGCAGATGCGCGCAATCCCGGCATTCAGGCCGAGGAAGAATTCGTCAAGGGTGCCGTCGAGGTGCAGGACGAGGGTTCACAAATCGCGGCGCTGCTGTCCGGAGCCAAGCCGGGCGAGCAGGTGATTGATCTCTGCGCCGGCGCTGGTGGCAAGACGCTGACGCTGGCCGCCATGATGCAGGGCAGGGGCCGTCTTATCGCGACCGATCGCGACAAGCGGCAGCTTGCGCCGATCCATGAGCGGCTGTCCCGCGCTGGGGTGCATAACGCAGAGGTCCGGACCCCGAAATGGGAAGCCGAACCGTTGTCCGATATCAGGGAGTCGGCCGATCTGGTGCTGATCGATGCGCCCTGCACTGGGACTGGCACCTGGCGGCGCAATCCCGACGCGAAATGGCGGATGCGGCCCGGTGCGCTCGACATACGTTTGAAGGATCAGGCCGAAGCACTTGATCGGGCAGTCGCTTTTGTCAAACCGGGCGGACGTATCGCTTACGTCACTTGTTCGGTATTGCCGCAGGAAAATGGCGAGCAAATCCTTAAGTTTATCGACCGGCATTCAGATTTTAGGGTGATACCGCCGTCGCAGACCGCGTCCGTGTTGTGGGACAAGACAGACGATTTTCTCGCAGCGGTTTATTTGTCGGACGAGGGGCTTCTGATGACACCGCGGCGGACGGGAACGGACGGGTTTTTCGTTTCGGTGATGCGGCGACAGGGATAGGGAGCGCGCCACCCCCCTGGTCGCATGGGGAGAGGCGGAAGCGTGTGTGTTCTCTTCCTTTCCCCGTTGCGACCCCGCAGCCGCTCGCGTATTTGCTTGCCATGATAGGCAGTTCATCCGCGCTTCCGTCCGCCGAGCATTCCCCTCACGCGATCTCCGCGCACGACAAGATTCTCATCATCGATTTCGGTTCTCAGGTCACGCAGCTGATCGCGCGGCGTGTGCGGGAGGAGGGCGTCTATTCTGAAATCGTACCCTTCCAGAAGGCAGAAGCAGCCTTTCTTGAGATGAAGCCGAAGGCGGTGATCCTGTCCGGTGGGCCGGCCTCAGTGCTCGACAAGGAGGCGCCCGCGGCACCGATGGCGATTTTCAAGGCCGGTGTGCCCGTACTCGGCATCTGTTATGGCGAGCAGACAATGGCCCGACAGCTCGGCGGCACGGTCGAGGCCGGCCATCATCGCGAATTCGGCCGCGCTGTCATCGAGGTCACCGATGCCTGCGTGCTGTTCGACGGCGTCTGGGAGAAGGGCGGCACACACGATGTCTGGATGAGCCATGGCGACCGGGTAACAAAGCTGCCCGAGGGCTTCCGGGCCGTGGCGAAAGCGCCGGGCTCGCCGATCGCGGTGATCGCCGACGACGCGCGCAAGTTCTACGCGATGCAGTTCCATCCCGAGGTGGTGCATACCCCCGACGGGGCAAAACTGATCCGCAATTTCGTCCGCAAGGTCGCCGGGTTGAAAGGCGACTGGACCATGCGCGCGTTCCGCGAGGAGGCGATCGAAAAGATCAGGGCGCAGGTCGGCAAGGGGCGGGTGATCTGCGGCCTGTCCGGCGGTGTCGACTCCTCGGTAGCGGCGATCCTGATCCATGAGGCGATCGGCGATCAGCTCACTTGCGTGTTCGTCGACCACGGCATGCTACGCAAGGACGAGGGCAAGACGGTGGTGGATCTGTTCCGCCATCACTACAACATTCCGCTGGTCCATGTTGATGCGTCGAAGAAATTCTTGGGTGAGCTTGCTGGCGTTACCGATCCGGAAGCGAAGCGTAAAACCATCGGCCGTCTCTTCATCGACGTGTTCGAGGCGGAAGCAAAAAAGATCGCAGCCTTGGGAAAAGGATCGGCTGACTTCCTGGCCCAGGGCACACTTTATCCCGATGTGATCGAGAGCGTGTCGTTCACCGGCGGCCCTTCGGTAACGATCAAGTCGCACCACAATGTCGGCGGCCTGCCGGCCCGCATGAACATGAAACTGGTCGAGCCGCTGCGCGAGCTGTTCAAGGATGAAGTGCGCGTACTGGGGCGCGAACTGGGGTTACCGGAGATTTTCGTCGGCCGTCATCCGTTCCCGGGGCCGGGTCTCGCGATCCGTTGCCCCGGTGAGATCACCCGCGAAAAGCTCGATATCCTGCGCGAGGCCGACGCCGTCTATATCGACCAGATCCGCAAGGCCGGGCTTTATGACAAGATTTGGCAGGCGTTCGCCGTGTTGCTGCCGGTGAAGACGGTCGGAGTGATGGGCGACGGCCGGACCTATGACTATGTCGTTGGCCTGCGCGCCGTGACGTCGACCGACGGTATGACCGCGGACTTCTATCCGTTCGACATGCAATTCCTCGGTGCGACCGCGACAAGGATCATCAATGAGGTCAAGGGCGTGAATCGCGTGGTGTATGACGTGACGTCAAAGCCGCCCGGCACAATCGAGTGGGAGTGATTCACGTCTGGCAAGGATTGTCAGACCTCGTGATCCCGCTGCTTCAAGGTGAAGGATCGTGGAGCGCTGGCGACCGCGCTCAAGCCGGTTTACGGCCCTTTCTTCCCTACCGATCAATCAAGACTGCCTGTTGCCATGGGCTTGGCGCTTTGTCGGTACGGTGAATGCAGCCTGTCCAGCAGCAAGGGCGTTTGTTGCCCTCCAACAGTTCGTCACAGGCCCGTTCGATGCGACGCTGGCGCGTCTTTGGTTGTTTTGCATCATCCACCCAGCAGATGAACTCATTCCGACCGAGCGGCGTCAGGCTTTCCCATAACACAAAGACTTTTGGATCCGATCGCAACGCTGCTTGAAGGTCGTCACGTGCTTCGTGGACAGTGCCATGTGGGAAAGTGTTCGCCATGCAACCTCCAACGGTGCGGCTGGCCGCCTGGTTCATCCGCTCCAATAGAATGGCAGCTTCCGAGGTGGTTGCTGGACGATAGAATGTCCACGGTAAAGTCTTCCCCCGACCTCGGTCGATCCGCGGCATGTGGCGGGGTGCCTCGCCCCCTGTTGTTGCGTCTGCTCCGGTTTTCCTGCCGGGGCGCTGATTGTCCATCGCCGGCTCGGTCAGGAAGGCTGACCTGTCGTGGAAAAATCGCAGCCTGATATTGAGGCGGCGCGGGCAGTAATAGCCGGGCGACGAAGGTATCTGCTACAAGGTGCGGTTATTTGTCGTACTTGATATTTCAAATGTAAAGTAAGATACATTACGAATGTAAAATAGGGTACATTGAGCCGGGAGAGCGAGCCTGATCACCTCCACGCAAATGCGTGCTGCCCGCGCCTTACTCGGCACCGACCAGAAGCAACTGGTCGAGATGTCCACGGTGTCGCAGCCGATGATCGAGCGGATGGAGGCCAGCGAGGGGATCGTGCATTGGGTCGTCCACACGCTCACCAAAATCGTCGAGAACGCGAGAAGCGAGGGGACGGATGCAGAGCCCGCTTCACGCACCCAGACTCCCCACCAGGCGATAACACATTCTAACCAAAAGCAAAAATTACCGGACGGCAGCTGCCTGCCCCCGGATGATCCCTCCATTCATCAAGCGGCATAAAATAAGGGATGGCTATGACTGCGCGATCGGTTGAACCGACCTTTGTTGAAGCATTTACACCCAAGCTCGTCACGGTCCTCCGGGAAGGCTACCACTTTAGGGATTTCCGCGCAGACGTTCTCGCCGGGCTGACCGTCGCCATCGTGGCGGTGCCGCTTTCCATGGCGATCGCCATCGCCTCCGGCGTGACTCCGGACCGTGGCTTGTACACTGCGATCATCGGCGGATTCATCGTCTCGTTTCTTGGCGGCAGCCGATTTCAGATCGGCGGCCCTGCGGGCGCGTTCATCGTCCTTGTCGCCACGACCGTCGCGCTTCACGGCGTGGAAGGACTGCTCCTTGCCACCGTGATTGCGGGCGTCGTCCAGCTTGTGGTGGGACTGCTGAGGCTCGGGACCTTCATCAAATATATTCCGTTTCCGGTGACGATTGGGTTCACGGCGGGTATCTCCGTGATCATCTTCGCCAGCCAACTCACCGAATTACTCGGTCTCACTCTTGCGGGCAAAGAGCCTGGGGAGCTGATTCACAAGCTGGCAGCCATTAGCGCGGCATTGCCGACCATAAACGCGGCGGCGGTGGCCGTCTCCGTACCGACGATCGCGTTGATCGTCGCGATACGTTACTTCCGTCCCTACTGGCCTGCGATGCTGATGTCGGTCGGTGTTGCCTCGGTTGCGGTTTGGTTGCTCGGCCTGCCGGTAGAGACCATCGGCACCCGTTTCGGTGGCATTCCCCAAACGCTGCCAGCACCCATGCTCCCTGTGATCTCGCTGGAGAAGATCACTGAGGTGCTGCCCGCTGCCCTGTCATTCGCGCTGCTGGGGTCTATCGAGAGCCTGTTATCGGCGGTGGTGGCCGACTCCATGAGCGGAGAGCGACACCGTTCCAACTGCGAGCTTGTGGCGCAAGGTATAGCCAACATCGTTTCCCCGTTTTTTGGCGGCTTCTGTGTAACCGGCACGATCGCCCGCACAGCAACGAATGTGCGCTCCGGTGCGCACGGCCCGGTCGCGGGCATGCTGCATGCGGTGTTTTTGTTGCTGTTCATGCTCGTCGCCGCACCACTCGCTTCGTACATCCCGCTGGCCGCGCTCGGCGCCGTGCTGGCCGTGGTCGCGTGGAACATGGCCGAAAGGCACGCATTCGCAATGCTTCTGCGTGCCTCGCGCAGCGACGCGGTGGTATTAGTGGTTACGTTCTTGCTGGTGATCTTCAGTGGCCTCATCGAAGGCATTCTTGTCGGCTTCGGTATCGCGGCGCTCCTATTCCTGCATCGCATGGCGAAGATGGTGGAAGTCGAGAACGCGCGTTCGCTGACCGACGGGGACGAGTCGGTCAGGGTCAATGGCAATGGCCGGAAAGCGTATGATGTCGCCCTCGCCACTGATCCCGATGTGGCCGTTCACCGGATTTCCGGGGCGTTCTTTTTCGGGGCGGCGGCGAATGTCGGCGCGGCGCTCGACAGTATTGGCGACCATCCGAAAGCCTACGTCATCGATTTCTCGGACGTGCCGGTGATCGATTCCTCCGGAGCTGCAGCGATTGAGGGCTTTGTGCACAAAACGCATCGCCGGCGAGCGCCCGTCTATATTACCGGAGCGTCTCCCGCGATCCGGCGCACGCTTCTGATCCATGGCGTGAAGCCGCCTTACGTGCGATTTCGCAGCGATCTGGCTGAGGGCGTCAAGGCCGCGCATAGCAGGGTCGCGCATAGCAGGGGCACGCATAGCAAGCTCGCGCAGAGCGGGGTAGCGCGGCGCGACGCGGCGGCGGAAGAGGAAGAGGAGGAGGCGCTGACGTGAGCAGCCTCCGGTGACAGGGACGGCATGTCCGCGCAGGTGATAAAAGGACAGGACGCGGCTAGGCTGCCCTAGCTGCGGACTGGCAGGATGTTTCGATCCTAACGCAAGATGCATCATTGTCGTCCCTACGGATCATTGTTGTCCTACCGGGAGGCGCTGCATCCATCACCCCACCGACGACATTCCGCCGATGTGTCTATAGTACGCAAAACACTCAGCATGGCGGATGCGGCTCCTTGCAGGGGCACGCGTCCGCACACCCGGCCCATGCTTTATCGACCAGCAGGTTCCGCACGCGCGACGATCTAGTGCTCTGGCATCTCTGAGATGGTGCCCGCTGCCGGACTCGAACCAGCGACCTGAGGTTTACAAAACCACTGCTCTACCAACTGAGCTAAGCGGGCGAAGAGGCGCTATTTAACGCAGTCTTCCGCTGACGGCTATGGGTTCTTATCCGATGGTAGTTGGAACATAGCTGTTGCGAGGTCTGCTGTGGCGGGCGTGGCAGCGGGTTTCTGGCCCTGTGCGCCAAGTGATCTTCTACCCTGTCGGGTAAATACGCTCATCGCTGTTCGTGACGGGGGATTCGTGTGTCCTACGGCTATCGGGATGAACAATCAGCCTAGGGAAATCGACTGCCTTCGTCGGTATGTAAAGCGTACTTGACATGTTGAGTGACTTGCGTGAGTGTAAAGCTAGCTTTACATGCGGACAATGGACCAGAACACATACACCAAGCTAGCGCGGAACATGATTCCCGCCGCGTTGAGCATGGCGACCTACGCAATCACCCTGATTATTTCGCTGCGTCTGCTTGCGCGGGGCACCGATGATAGAGCGGCGAGTATCGCAATCAGCCTCGGCTCGATGATTCCGGCGCTTCTGCTATGCATGCCCATCGTCGGAATCACACGCAGATCGGATGAGATGCAACGCAGGCTGCAACTGGAAGCTTTTGCTTTTGGTTTTGCAGGTACGACCCTCGCCACGTTCAGCTACGGCTTTCTGGAAAATGCCGGCTTCCCACGGTTGTCGGCCCTCACTGTTTGGCTGGTGCTGTGCGGCCTGTGGGCGTTCTTCTGGGCCACCTGAGCTACAGATGAACAACTGCATTCAGGAGCTTCGTACGCAACGCAATTGGTCACAGGCTGATTTGGCTGCTCGACTGGACGTTTCGCGTCAGACGATCAATGCACTCGAACGTGGACGATATGATCCAAGCCTGCCGCTGGCATTCAAAATCGCCCGCCTATTCAACCTGACCATCGAAGAGATATTTAGCGTGAGCGACTAACTCGTACGATGGGAGCAGGCGCGACCTGCGTTAACAATTCGATGGCGGGATTGTTCGCATTTGAACCTCGGCGCATCCCGAGACGTTAGGCTTACCGGAAGTTTCGGTGACAGCCTTAACCCTTGCCGGCGTTGGTTCGATTAGGGTTTGCCATAACCCGGAGTCCAGTGATGCGTATCGGACTTGTGCTGGCCATTTTGATCGGGACCTCATTGACGGCTCTGGCCGACAGCGGTCCGGTGTTTGTGATTCCCGGACGTCCCGGCGTTCCCATCATCATCAATGGTGTCGATGCGTCCTATGCCGTCGTCGAGGGCGATTGGGGACTTTCTCGGAGGATACAACCGCAGCCCACGGTGTACGGCGGACGCTACGTCTATGAACCGCATGTCGGTCATTATTATCCGAGTCTTGGCCGCGCGCCCGGTTACGGCCGCCTCGAAATCGAGCCGCCATCCAATCGCAAGCCACTGCGGCGAGCCGAAAGCTTTCATCAGTCGTGGTCGGCTCGTTCAAACCCGACGCCCGCGCAATCCGACATCCCGCAGATGCCGCCTCCGGTGATCCTCGCGCCCAAGATCGGACCCTCGGGTTTGCCTCCAAACTTTCGTTGAGATCAACACGACCCAAATCGAACAAAGAAAACAGCGGGAGAAAGTAGATGCGTCAAATGATTTCCGGGATGGTCGCGGCTGCGGCCATCGTGGCCGCAAGTGTTGCGCCCGCAATGGCATGTGGAGGGTTGTTCACGAGTGGATGCTCTCCATGCCTGTCGTACAGCCCCTGCGTATCGGGTTATTATCCAGGCTATTACGGTGGTTACGGCTTCGCTGGCTACGAGAGCCTGCCGTCTCCGACACAGTACTATTATGTCAATCAAGGGCCAGTGTTCAGCGGTCCCGGCAATTTCGCACCAGTGCCGACCTATCAGGAAAGTGCCGTTGCCGGATGGAATGCCTACAGTCGTCCTTACTTCTATCCTTACGACGGCGGTCGTTATGCCCACGCCATGCATCACTACTATGATGGCGCGCCCGCGACCGGCCCGGTCGTGTACAGCTATCGCTGGAATCGTACCCGGCATCACGGCCATGTTTCGCGCCATGGCGATCGCGCCGCTCTTCCGCGCGTGATTTATGGATCGGGACAACATCATGACTACCGTCATTCAGCGCGGTATCATGAGAACTGATCGGCGCGCCTGAAAAACAAACGCGTTCCCGCAATGCCCGGCGTCTTCGTGCCGTCAGTGCATGAGGCCGAGATGGCTGGCGCCGATATAAAGCGCCAGCACCGCGGCATTCGAGACGTTAAGGCTCTTGATGTGACCAGGCATGTCGAGGCGCGCGACCGCGCTGCATGTATCCCGCGTGAGCTGCCGCAGACCTTTGCCTTCGGCGCCGAGTACCAGAGCCAATGGTTGCCGCAACTGGATGGCGGCGAGATTCTCGCCACCGTCGCTGTCGAGGCCGACGGTCATGAAGCCGCGGTCGTTCAGTCGGGTCAGCGCCCGCGCCAGATTCTGCACCAGCACCAGCGGCACAACCTCCAGCGCGCCAGAGGCGGACTTTGCCAGCACGCCGGTGGCCTCGGGACTGTGGCGCGCCGTGGTGACGATCGCTTTCACCGCAAAAGCCGCGGCCGATCGCATGATCGCGCCGACATTGTGCGGGTCTGTGATCTGGTCAAGCACCAGCACGATGCCTTCCTGCGTCAGCGTCTCGATGTCAGGCGAGGGTAGGGGATCGGCTTCGGCGAGCAATCCCTGATGCACCGCGTCGGGGCCGAGGCGCTGATCGATGGCACTCGGACGCACGATTTCAGGCGTGATCCGGGTATTGATGTTTTCATGCGTGAGCCGCAGCGCGGCGTTTTCTGTAAGCAGCAATTTTCGGATACGGCGGCGGGGATTCGCCAGCGCGGCTGTCACCGTATGCCAGCCGTAAAGCACCGCTGGGCCATCGGGGCCGGTCTCGCGAGCTCTCCGCACCGAACCATGCCTTGGTGGGCCCTTCCGGTGGGAATCCTTGACGTGGCCACTCCCCGGCCGTGAACCCCTCCGGAATCGCGGTTCTCGATCACGATCGCTCATGCGTGTTTGTCTCGGGGGGGTGGGATCTATCGAGAAAATCGTAGCAATCGGAGATTTGAGAATGGTGAACTTGGGAATGGTGGGGGAGGTAGGACTCGAACCTACGAAGCCATAAGGCGGCTGATTTACAGTCAGCTCCCTTTGCCACTCGGGACACTCCCCCGCAACGCCATCGGATGTCACCTGCTGAAGTGGCCCGACCGACCATGGATGACATTAAAGGCACCTGCCCGGATGACGAGCGCGCGGTTGCGCGCGTTTATGAGCGAAGCGCCCCGGCAAAGTCAACCGAGCGCTGGCCAAGAAGATGCACTTCCACGCATCCAATGGTGGAAATGGCCGGCCGTTGCTTAAGACTCATGACGCGGGTTCACTGCGCATATTCGAAAATTACGAATATCACGGCCAAAACAACGAACATGACCACGCCGATAATCAGACCGAGTTTACCCCTTCTGGTGCGGTCACTCCCGTGACCTCCACCGATATCGTCAGGTTTGCCATCGAATTCTCGCGAAGAACTGCGCCATTCCCAAAAATCATTCATCGTTCGCCTCCGTCGTCTCGATCGCCCGTTTCAAGCATGCTCCTTCCTGAAGCCAGTGCGGTGTTGTTGACCCTACTTATGCGCGAAGGAGAAAAACCGCTAGCGAGTTGGTGCAAGGCGGGCGCGCCTGGTCGGCGAGTGCGCCGTGTCTACGAGTTTTTGAGAGGGACCGTGGCGGCATTCCAAGTCTTGGACGCCAGTTTTGGCGCCGGCTCGATTGGCCGGTTGACCGTTCATGTTTTAAACTGGATTGGATGGGACGTCTGCGGCTGGCGGAGCCTAGACTTCATGAGCCAGAGTTATCTTCTTGGCTCGCACGAGCCGAGATTAGGCGTGTTTCCCGCCAGTAGTCTCTTCTAATTGATTCGGCTCGACTTTTTGCCGCAGAATCGACGTCGTCGTGCTGCTCATTCAAGCAATTTAACCTCGACCGTCAATCTTAATTCATTCGCCTGTTCGCGTCTAGCTGGACAGGGCATGGCTGCCCGTCCTAGGTACCTGCCACCATGACCAGCGGTTCCGTGCCGGACATTTCAGAGCAGGGGCTTAGTTCCCGCGTTCCCCTCACTCCAGCATGCCGGGAGATACGATGATCCGACTGCTTATTGCATCGGCGATGATTTGCATTGTTGCCACACCCTCATCGGCCAGACCTTCTTCTAAGAAATGGCAGGTTGCCACCACGGGATGCGACGCGATGCGCCCCTGCTATGGCAACTGGAACCCGCAGTATGACTCGGCGGAGCACGCCAGCTGGCATTCCCATCATGTTGCTGTCCGGCACTGGGTCCGTCACAAGGGGCACAGACGAATTCCCGTCGGGCTTGCGCGGGTCATGGCCGAGGGCGCGGGGAGAGCGGTCGGTTTGATCCGTTCGGCCTCGGGTGCCAAGGCGCATGTTGCCAACCGCGCCACTGGTGCTTTTCAATGTCTGGTGTCGGCTCTCGACCGGCAGGGTTATCCGATCCGTTTTATGGGAGGCTGGCGAGCGCACGGAAGTGTGCATGGCTCTCTGCATCCGGCGGGATTGGCGCTCGATATCAACCAGTACGGACGCAACGTCACGCGGCCACGCATGCCCCACAACGAAATCGCGCTGGCGAACTCCTGCGGGCTAGTTGCGGGGGCGCAATGGGCACATGCCGACAGTGGCCATTTCCAACTTGGCGGCTGGAGCGGAGGACGGCATGAGGCACGCCGTCAACATCGACGCCGTACGCACTATGCCAACGCGCGATGGTGATGTCGGTTCAACGATTGACGCTCGTGGCGTACGGCCACGCTGGCGGCGCGGATCGGTCAGCGTGAACATTAATGCTGAGAGGGCCAGCTGCGCTGATATGGCGAGGTGCCCGACCGCATCCACCTGTTGTAGCGAAAAGGCGCGGCGAGCTGTCCCGCCGCGCCCCGATGTTTATTCTCGCTGGCCCGGGCGCTGAGTCGCCCTCCACGAGGCGAAAAGCCTAGCGGGCGATCCCAGCGAGGTGACAGCGCTCTGAACAAGACACTGGATCACCTCCTTTCGTTTGTTGTTGGAAACTAGATCATAGGCACGAACGCGCGGCATGTTAAGACCCTTGCTCGTCCGTTCCGGGATATTCATTGCGCTGCAGGATGGTTGAGGGTCCCGGCGCGACGTGATAGGTGATCGGCGGGCGCGGGTGTAGCTCAATGGTAGAGCAGCAGCCTTCCAAGCTGAATACGAGGGTTCGATTCCCTTCACCCGCTCCAGAAGGATTTCAATGCAGGAAAACGAGTTAGCCCTTCCGGCGCGTGGGTGACGCTCGTGATAAAATGAAGGTGATCGCCGAATTGCTCCCATGACCACATATGGCGAACCGTGAGCCGGAGCAGCCTTATCGCCTGATCCTCCCGGAACACGGCATGTGGTTAGCCGATGCGAGATGCTCGGCGGGAGAGCATCACAATAGAATAAAGAGCCGCCTCACCTACATATCGCACAGACGGTGTGGTCTGCTTTCGTATAACGCCGCCTGGGTTGCTGGAATCGCAGGCCGAATTGCCAAAGTAATCGAGGAGGTTTGAGATGACCAAAAACAACACCAATCGTTGCGCTCGCCAGATCAGTTTTGCCGGCAAGGTTCGTACCTTCAATTTGAACGACCCCAAGGTCCTCGCCATGATCGCAGGTGGAGCGAAATTGAAACAGGTCTCGAGGATGATCACGATTGCCCGTCTCGGCATAGGCAGGGCACCACTGGCGGGGCAATACGGCGACACACCGGCGGCTTGCCACAGACGCTTTCTTGAAAAGATCTATTCGGCGACCGATGTGGAGAACGTCATCACCCTCGGGCTGATTGGTGGCGGGATGGCCGAAGATGAAGCTTTCGCGCTTGTTGATGAGCACGTCGTCGGTAAGCCCCTCGAAGCCAACGCGTTGATCGCATCGGAAACCATTGCCGCGCTGTTCGCTGATGCAGGTGATGCGAAAGCATAACGGAAATGGTTGCTTGAATCCCGGTCTTTGCTGATAGCTCAAGTTTCGGCAGGTTAGGAATAAGGCGTCGCGCATCACCATCGACGGTTCGGCAATCACAAAGGGCGATGCACGATGAAACATCGTGCCAGACGTTTGAATGGGGCTCAGTCGCGAGCATGACTGATGAGCCTCGCTACCGATGGTTTCAGCCCATCTGTTCCAGAAGACGACCCGCCGCATCTTGAGCCGCTTCTGCCATTTTCACCGCGCTATCACGCGTAAGCGAATCTCGTTGCTTGCCGACGTCCTTTGATTGATCCCGGCAGCAAGCGGCTCGGCGATGCTCCCAGGCTCGCAATCGCTTGCGAAATATTCTGTGTCGCTCCGACCGCGTCGCGGAGAGAAGCCCTCATTACTTTCGAGGTATTCAAGTTTGCTGGCTCTTGCAATGCCTTGAAGGCGGCACATGCCCAGCCTAGGTAGCTGCCATGCCCTGTGAGAAGCGCGCGGCTGCGTATGCGCGACGTTGTATTATTCGCAGGCCGGAGAGCGAAGAATGCACGCCATCATGCGAACTGTCCGCGCGGCTGATGGTCATTCTCTTTGTGCGTCCATCGTCATGGCCGTTCCGCAACGTGTTACCGCCATGCTGACCCGCGCCGATGTAATTCATCACCGTAAATCCCTGGTCGCGGACGGTGCGTGATGGGAAACCCCACCGCCATCATGCAAGGCGGTTGGATGCCTCGTCTTGTTGCGCGGAGAATCCCATCGTGTATCGCGCTCACTGCACATTTCGCTATCTTGTATACGCTGGTTTGCGATCCGACGGTCAAGCCGGTGGTCGGCGAACAGCCTGGTCCGGCCCTTGTCGAGATCGTCGTTGTTCCCTCCCATGGCTCAACCTTCGTCGAGCACGGTGAGGTTGCCGAACCAACGTCGGCGGAACTCGCTGAATTACCCCCGCCGACGCTCGCCGAGGACCCTCCGCCGGAGATTTCCGAACAAGGAGAAGCGGTAGAAAAGCCGGTGGCATTGCCGGCGCCGAGTCCGAAGCGGGCGTTAGTTCACAAGGCAAGCGCACCTCCTGTTCCGCCAGCCGCAAGCTCCGCGCCGCCTCATACGAGTGTGCCGATCATGGGCGCTACCGGCGTGCCTGACCAACCCGAGATGGGAGCGAGCGATACCGATCAAGCGTCCGTCGGGGTCTCGCATGCTTGGAAGGCGAGGCTGCTCTCTCACCTGGAGCGCTACAAGCGCTATCCGAGCGAGGCCCGTATGAAAGGAACTGAAGGGACGGCGCTTTTGAGCTTCGGCATGGATCGCGACGGTCGGGTGCTCCGATATCATCTTGTGCGCTCTTCGGGTTCTCCTGAACTCGACGACGAAGCCTTCGCGATGATCGTGCGCGCATCTCCTTTACCCCCTGTGCCGCCGGAGATCACCGCGCAGGTCGTGCAACTCGTTGTTCCCGTGCGCTTCAGGATGTGAACTCGTCTCGGCAATTGCGCCTGGAAGGTTTCGGGATTCGTGCTTATGTTCGGTCAACGGGGCCGAAAGGTGAACCATGCGCTGGAATCTTGGCATCGCTGCGGTTCTTGCAGTCATCATTCTTTCGCCGGCATCGAGCCACGCTGGCGTGAACGTGCGCTTCGTCAATTCTGACCGCTATACCGATGCAGGCTCATACGATACTTCGAGCGCGTCGGTAGAGGCGGCTTTTCGCGCTCATCTGGATCGTCTCGGCAAGCGATTTCTCGCGCCTGGGCAGAATCTCAACATAGATATCGTCGATATCGATCTTGCTGGCTATCAACAGCCGCTTCGTTTTGCTCCCAACAACGTCCGGATTGTTAATGGCGTCACGCTACCGAGGATCGTACTGCGTTATGCATTGATCGAAAGAGGCCGGCGTGTGCGAAGTGGCGAAGAGACGCTCACCGATATCAACTACCAGATGAATCCGTCGGCGCGCTTTTCGGGCGATCGGTATGTATACGAGAAAGCACTGCTGGACGACTGGTTCCGGCGTACCTTCTCCACTAGTCGCCAGGGTTTCTGAGGCGGCTGTGCCTTTTCACTTTCTTTTATCAGGACCTGGGCGAACCCTTCTTTTTCCGCGATAGGGGAAGGTTGCCGCTCCGACGAGGTCATTGTGACGGTCGTGGAAGGCGTCGTCTATTCGCTTATCCAGGACCACGGCGCCGCAAATCTACTGAATCAAAAGCACTATTCCGTGTTCGGTAACTACGACACCGGCGTTTATGGCGAGCCGCAACGCTATACCCTTGTCCACCAAGTTCCGCTTCTGGAGCGGTTGGAAGAAAAAAGATGGGTGCGACTGGTTAGCTCATGACGTCAAAAAATTTTGTAGCGAGGGGGTTCAAAAAGCGGTTGCTCGAACGTCTCTAACTATAGGGTCGCCATTCTTTGACCTGCGGATGTCCCGTGGCGGGACAACCAGCGCGCCGAGGACAGCAGGAGTGAATGGAACCGCATCGCGTAAGACCTCAGGTGCCCGCCTGTGGTTCGTAATTCACGGTTGGCTTGCGCTGCCGATCTGGGCGTTTTTGTTCTTCGTTTGTCTGACAGGGTCGATCGCGACCGTCAGTCAGGAGATCATGTGGTTGGCATCTCCGATGGAGCGGGCCAATGCTCCCACGAATGACGCGCGGCTGCTCGGTTATGACGAGATACTGGCGGCGGTTGAGCGCGAGGTGCCCGGTGCTCGGGTGAGATTCATCTCGCGGCCGGTGAAGTCGATCTTCGCCCTGGGGGTGCAAGTGACACGCCCCGATGGCAGTTCCGCCAAGTTGTTCGTCAATCCATACACTGGCGTGGTGCAGGGCGAGCAGGGCACGTTCGATTTTCGTGATTTCACGCGCGCCTTGCACGGCTGGCTGTTGATGCCGTTCGACAGTAGCTTCCCGATTGGGTGGTACTTTGTCTCGGCCTTGTCGGTTCCACTGCTTGGTTCGCTGATCACAGGGATCGTCGTCTACAAGCGGTTCTGGCGTGCCTACCTGCAGCCCCGCCTTCGCATCGGCAAGGGCAAGCGCATCTTCTGGGGCGACCTGCACCGGCTGGCCGGGGTGTGGTCGATCCCATTCATCGCCATTATGGCGGTGACCGCAAGCTGGTTTTTGATCCAGGCGATTCTCAGCGACAACCACATTTCGATTTCAACGGCAGGTGTGCCGCCCGTGGTGGCGCGCACCGACGTGCCGGTGGTCGCCGAGGGCGCGCCGGCGCCGCGGATCACGCTGGGGCAGGCGGCCGAGATCGTGCATGCTCAGCTGCCTGATCTTGAGCCCAGCTTCGTGGAACTCCCGGACAGCGCCTACGGCCAAATCAGCGTCGGTGGGCGCGGCAATTATCCGCTGATTTTCGAGACGGTGGAGGTCAATCCCTACAACGGCAAGGTGGAGCGGGCGCGGCGCGTGTCCGACCGCTCCGCGCTCGAGCTCGTCACCGGCTCGATGCGGCCTTTGCACACCGGCGATTTCGCCGGCGTGTGGCTCAAGCTCATCTACCTGCTGTTCGGTCTGACGCTGACCACACTGGTGTTTTCCGGGATGATGGTGTGGACCAGGCGCACCGCGATCGAGACAGTGAAGATCGTCCGCGACCGCAGACATGTGCGGTTGGGGCTGGAGGCGACTGAGTAATGGCGGCGCTCGTATCCCCATCGCGCAATGCGTCGCTGTGGCAGCGCTGGCGATTCCATCTCAGCGCCTTGATGCTGATCGTGCCGATCGTTTCGGCGCCGGCCTTCTTCCAGGCAGATGCATTGTTCGGTGGCAAGAAGGGCCTCGGCGAGCGCGATATCGGCGAGGTTGTGGTTGGTCCGTGGACCGCGCGGATGGCCGAGTTCAAGCTGATCGAACCGGAGGCGGAAGGGCGTGCGGGTTACACCAAGTCTTTTGTCATGGCGCTGTGTCCGGCCTGCGTCGATCAGGTGAAGGCGGCATACTTGCGCGTCGGCAAGCCGCGCAACGTTCGTACCGCGGGCGCGCTGTTTTCGGGTACCCCTTATCGACAGTTTGCGGAAGTGCGGATTCCGGAGAAGGCCAGTGCTGACGGTATGTTGTGGGTGACGTTCGAGGGCTGGGACGGCGCGCTATACCAGACGTCGATCCCGATCCGCACAGCCTCGCCCTTGACTGCGGCCTGGCTCGAGAAGAGGGGGCGGATATGAAGGGGCTCTGGAAAGGCGGACTGACCATCGCCACCTTCGGCGCGGTGTCTTTCTTTATCGGTGCTGCCTGGGCGCATCCGCCGTTTTGTATCTGCAAGATGATCGATGCGACGATGGTGGGTTGCGAAGGCGGATTCGCGGACGGCACCGGCGTTCCCGGGGTGAGGCTCGACGTCGTTCGCTACGACGAGACGATCATCCTGCAAACAAGCTTCGGGACCGACTCGACCGTCAGCTTCCGCAAGCCTGACGGCGAGTTCTATTTGCTGTTCGACGCTGGCCCCGGCCAGTCGTTCGACGTCGACTACAAAGACATTCAGTGAGCGGATGCCGACGATGAACGCCCCGGTGCCTCCTGACGATGTCGATGGCGTGACGCTGCTGCCGGCCTGGACCGCGCCGGCGCGGCGAACGCGCGGTTCTCGGCGGCTCGTCCTGGGGGTGAGCGTTGTCACACTGGCTGTGCTCGGCACCCTTGCTTTCATGGGATTCCGCGCGCCGTCGCCGGACAGCCTTTATGAGACCGTTGCCGTCACGCGGCAGGACATCGAGAGCACCGTTGCCGCGACCGGTAAAATACAGCCGCGCGCTTATGTCGATGTCGGCGCGCAGGTGTCCGGCCAGTTGAAGCGTCTTCACGTTGCCGTTGGCGACGAGGTGACCGCGGGGGCGGTCGTGGCGGAGATCGACGCCGAGATGCAGGCGGCCAAGGTCGAGGGCATTGAGGCGGACGTCGCGCGGTTGACCGCCGAACTCGCCGAGCAGGAAGCCGGGCTTGCGTTTGCAAAACGCAATGCCGAGCGCCACCTGACGCTGTCTCAGAGCAGCGCAGTTTCGAAAGTCGCTTTTGAGACGGCGGAGCGCGACCGCGACATCCTGATCGCTCGTATCGACGCTTCCAAAGCCCGCATCCGTCAGATGCAGGCCGATCTTCACGCGCAAAAAACAGCATTGCGCTTCGCCCGTATCACCGCGCCGATGGCGGGCACCGTGGTTTCGTTGGACGCGAAGGAGGGGCAGACCCTCAACGCGAACTATGATACGCCGCTGGTGCTGCAAATCGCCGACCTCGATACCATGACGGTGTGGACAGATGTGTCCGAAGCCGACGTCGTCAAGCTGCGTGAAGGCATGCCGCTGTGGTTCACCACATTGGGCCGGCCGGACCGCAAGTGGCATGCAACGCTCCGGCAAATCCAGCCGGCGCCGCGCCGGCCCGACAAGAAGGTCGAGGCCAAGGCTGCAACGCAATCGGGCAATGTCGTACTCTACACGGCGCTGTTCGACGTTCCCAACAAGGATGGCGGCTTGAAAGCCGGAATGACCGCACAGGTATTTTTCGTCACCGCCGCGGCGCAAAACGCCCTGGTCATTCCAGTGTCGTCACTCAACGAAAAAAGCGAGGTTCGCGTTCTTCAGGGAGACGGGACCATCGCCGTCCGCAAGGTCGAGACTGGTGCCCGGACCCGCTTCCTCAGTGAAGTCACGAGCGGCCTCGCCGGTGGCGAACGGATCATCACGGGCGTGAAGGCGTCCGGTCCGCCCGCTAAGCTGAGGGTGGAGTCATGAACGCATCGCATGTTCCGCTCATCGACCTGACGGGCATTTGCCGCTCCTATCGTAGCGGCGATGTTGTTACCCGCGCGCTGCGCGGCGTCGAGCTGTCGATCTATTCCGGCGAGTTCGTCGCCATCGTCGGCGCCTCCGGATCCGGCAAGTCGACGCTGATGAATATCATCGGCCTGATCGACCGGCCGACGCAGGGCATCTACCGTTTTGCGGGACAGGATGTCGCCGGGCTCGATCGTGACGGTCTCGCTGCGCTGCGTCGCAATTCCTTTGGTTTCATCTTCCAGCAGTATCATTTGATCTCGACAGTAAGCGCGCTAGGCAATGTCGAGATGCCGGCGGTTCATGCCGGCGCGCCCCGCGCTTATCGTCATCGCCGCGCGTCCGCACTGCTGGCGCGGCTCGGCCTTGCCACGCGCATGTTCAATCGGCCGTCGCAGCTCTCGGGCGGCCAGCAGCAGCGTGTCTCGATCGCGCGCTCGCTGATGAACGGTGGCGCGGTGATCCTCGCTGACGAGCCGACGGGCGCGTTGGACAGCAAAAGCGGCACGGAAGTACTGGGGATCCTGAAAGAGCTTGCCGGCGCCGGGCACACGATCATCCTCATCACTCACGACTCGAACGTAGCCGCCGCGGCTGAGCGCATCATCCGGATCGAGGACGGACTGATCGCCTCTGACAGCGGTCGCGACGCTGGAAGGGTTCCGCGCTCCTCGGTTGCCGTTGCTGCACGGCATGCGAATGGCACCTCGCCGCCGCTGTGGGCCTGGCTGGAGGAAGCGGCCCGCTCTGCCTTCGCCGCGCTTGCGGTCAATCCGGTTCGTACGGCGCTGACCCTGAGCGGCATCGTCATCGGCGTTGCTTCCGTCGTCGCCATGATGGCGATCGGGCGCGGCGCGCAGGCGTCGTTCATGGAGCGGGCCTCCGCCATCGGCACCAACTGGTTGGTGGTCAGCCGTGCGGGCGAATCCGCAGTGACCAGCATGCCGCTGACTCTCGCCGATGCCGAGGCGATCAAGGATCTTGCCAACGTGTCCGGGTCGATGCCGGCCTTGTGGGAAGCCGGCATATTGCGGCACGCCAACACGGATATGAACGCCGAAGTAATCGCCACCACGGCCGAGTTTCGGACGGTTCACAACTGGGATACGGCGAAGGGAATGTTCTTTACGAAGGAGGATGAGATCAGCGGCAACGCCGTGATGTTGCTCGGTGCGACCCTCGCGTTAAAACTGTTTCCCAATATCGCCGATCCTTCCGGCAGCCACGTTTTGGTCAACAACATTCCATTTCTTGTCACCGGCGTGCTCGAGTCCAAGGGCCTTTCCGAGAAGGGCATGGATCGGGACAATAACGTGGTGATGCCGCTTCGGACGGCTGCGATGCGACTCTATGGTAAGGACGAGCTGTCGGAGATCGTTGTCTCCATCGCCGATATGTCCCGTCTGCAACAGACCAAGGACGCCATCAAGTCGCTGTTGATCCGCCGCCACGGTCGCGAGGATTTTTGGCTGCACGATGCGGCGTCCGCCTTCCGCAAGGCCGAGGATGAGCGCCGCTCAAGTAATCTTTTGCTCGGCGCCATCGCCGCGATTTCGATGCTGGTCGGCGGTATCGGCATCATGAACATCATGCTGATCACCGTGGCCGAGCGCACCAGGGAAATCGGTGTCCGTGCCGCGATCGGGGCCAGGACCGCGGACATCCTGGGCCAGTTCCTGACCGAGGCGATCGTTTTGTCGGCAATCGGTGGCGTGTTCGGGTTGCTGCTCGGCGTGCTGATCGGAATAGCCGCAGCCACACTGTTCGGCATGACGGTAATTTTCTCGATCACGGCAGCGATCGGCGCGGTAACGGGGGCAGTGGTTATGGGAACGCTGTTCGGCTTCATGCCGGCGTTTCGCGCGGCGCGGCTTGATCCTGTCGTGGCGCTGTCAAGTCAATAGGAACAAGGAACGGGGAATCATGACGGGATTTGTAACAAGGGCGACACGTCTTGGGTTTGTCGTCGCGCTCGCCGTTCTGGCGATTGCGGCGCCGGCGACTGCGCAGCAGCAGAGGGAGCATCCGGCTGCGGCGGGATCTGGGCCGTCGGCGCATCCCGCGACGCAGCCTTCACCGCGGTCGGCGTTACCGACGCAGCCATCATCGTCAGTGCCGATGTCTTCCCAAGCAGCATCGACGCCGATGCAGCCGTCCGCGCAGCCATCGTCCGCATCGCCAACGACACCGCCGTCGTCGGTGACATCGCCCACGCCGTCGTCTTCTTCGGGTGTACCTGCGGCTGAAGCTTCGTCCGGGGAGGCACCGGCGGCATCGTCTGACGCGGCCGCGCCTCTGGATCAATCAGCTGCGCCGGCTGCCGCGCCAGCATCGGATGCCTCGTCCTCCACGCTTCCGCAAGACCTGTCGCCGTGGGGCATGTTCATGCAGGCCGACATCATTGTGAAGGCGGTGATGATCGGTCTGGCGTTTGCGTCGCTGGTGACGTGGACGATCTGGCTGGCGCGGGGGCTGGATCTGGCGGCTTCGCGGCGGCGGGCACAGAGCTGCTTGCGCAAGCTGGAGCGCGCCGACACTCTTGCGGCGGCACGGGCAGAGATCTCTGAGGGGTGGACCGGCAAGGGCCCGGTGTCTGATCTGATGGAGGCGGCGGAGAACGAATGCAGGCGCTCGAACGATCTGTCCTCTGAGGGCATCAAGGAGCGTCTGGCCATCGCGCTGTCGCGGATCGAGGCCAAGTCGGGGCGCGACATCGCCCGCGGCACGGGCTTGCTTGCGACCATCGGGGCGACCGCGCCGTTCGTCGGGCTGTTCGGCACGGTGTGGGGCATCATGAACTCCTTTATCGGCATCTCGCATTCCAAGACCACCAATCTTGCGGTGGTGGCGCCGGGCATCGCCGAAGCCTTGCTTGCGACCGCGCTCGGGCTCGTCGCCGCGATTCCGGCGGTGATCATCTACAACGTGTTCGCGCGTGCGCTTTCGAGCTACCGGGCGCTGCTGTCGGATGCCTCCGGCGAGATCATTCAGCACATCTCGCGCGACCTGGAACGTCAGGAGCGGGGGCTTGGACCGTCCGTGGTGCCGCTGTCGCGCGGCCGCTCCGCTGCGGAGTGAGCCCTCATGGCGGTATCTCTGAAGAACCCGCAGGACGGCGGCATCGACGAGCTGAGCGAAATCAACGTCACCCCGTTCATCGATGTGATGCTGGTGCTTTTGATCATCTTCATGGTGGCTGCGCCGTTATCGACGGTGGATGTCGCGGTCGACCTGCCGGTGTCGAATGCACAGCCGCAGCCGCGTCCCGACAAGCCGGTATTTTTGACGGTGAAGCAGGATCTGACGCTGGCGCTCGGCAACGACGAGGTGCCGCGCAATACCCTTCAGGCAACGCTCGATCAGCAGACCAGCAATGACCGCGAGCAGCGGGTGTTTCTGCGCGCCGACGGGACGGTGGCTTACAACGAGCTGATGAAGGTGATGAACCTGTTGCGCGAGGCCGGCTATCTCAAGATCGCGCTGGTTGGGCTGGAGGATACCGGACAGGTGCAAGCAGGTAGCGTGGCCGCCGGTAGCAGTGCGCCAGCGGCGGCTACCAAGCCATGAGGATCGATTGGCGCGATCCGGACGGGCGGCCGGAAGGCGCGGTGACCAGGGCCGCGGCGCTGCGCTGGACCGCGGCCGGGCTTGCGGTGGTCGCGGTGCACGCCGGCGGCATCTGGCTGGCGTTGCACTGGCCGGCGCAGGCCGAGACGCCGGGCGATCCGCCGGCCGCGATCATGATGGAGCTGGCGCCGCTGGCGGTGGCGCCGGAGGTGCCGCAGCAGGACATCGCGCCGGGGCCGCAGATGGAGGAGGCCGAGGAGGAGCAGCCCGAACCGGAGAAGCCGGTCGAGGAGAAGCCAGATCCGACGCCGCCGGAAGTGAAGGAGGCCGAGCTCAAGCCGCCGCCGACGCCGAAGGTGGAGAAGGCGGAGGTGGTGCTGCCGGCCAAGACGGAGCCGCCGAAACCGAAGCCGAAGAAGAAAAAGAAGAAGGCGCCGCGCACCACCGCACCGCAGAGTTCACAGGCGCAGCGCGCCGATCGCGCCGCCGCGCCCGCGGAAGGCATGGCCTCGTCGATGTCGCCGAGCTCCTGGCGCGGCGCGCTGATGGCGCATCTCAACCGCCACAAGCGTTTCCCGTCCGGTGCGGCGGGTGCGGGGGTTGCGACGGTTGCGTTCACGATCGACCGCTCCGGCCGCGTGCTGTCGGCACGCCTGGTGCGCTCGGCCGGCGACTCCGCGCTCGACGCAGAAGCCGCCTCGCTGCCGCGCCGCGCCAGTCCCGTTCCCGCCCCGCCGCCCGATGTCGGCGGCGGTTCAATCACACTCGCCGTTCCAATCAGGTTCAGTCGATGATGTCAGCCAATCTCACACGAACACGCCTGTTCACCCTCGCTGCCGCGATCACAGCAACGATGACTGCGGCCCAGGCCCAGCAACCGGCGGTGCAGCAGCCAGCCACATCAGCAGCAACGCTGCCGAACGGGGCCTCGTCGGTGAACGAGACCTTCGGCGACTGGACCGTCGATTGCCGGATCATCGAGCGGCGCAAGCAATGCTTGTTGTCGCAAGCGCAGGGCAACAAGGAAACCGGCAGGCGCGTCTACGCCATCGAACTGAACTCTGCCGTGGGCGGCAAGGTCGATGGCACCATCCTGATGCCGTTCGGGCTCAATCTCGACGCCGGCGCGGTGCTCAAGCTCGACGACAAAGACCTTGGAAAGGGACTGCGCTTCTCCACCTGCGTGCCGCAGGGCTGCCTGTTGCCGGTGAATTTCCCCGCCGCCGCCACCGACGCCATGCGCAAGGGCACGAAACTCGTGGTCGCCTCGCTCAACCTCTCCAGCAACGAGGCCGTCACCTTCAACGTCTCGCTCAACGGCTTCGGTCCCGCGTTGGCGCGCGCAACAGAACTCGCAAAATAGCGACAGTCGAGAGAACCGGTTTTGACGAGATCATGCTCAATCAAAAGACAGGCCAGGGTTGCAACGCAGTTGAGTCAAACATCCACCAAATCGGGAGATTGCCCATGCTGACGCTGGTTAAGGATGATCTCTCCGTCCAGCAGGAATCGCCGCCGCCTCAACGCGATTACAACCGGCGTCGCTTCCTCTCATGGCTCCGCGACGAGGTGGCGATCCTGCGCACGCTCGGTATGGATCATCGCCGCATCGCCGCGCAGCTCGATATCGAGGAGCACGACGTGCGGGCGTTCTGCCCCAAGCCGAGCGAGAAAGCTCCGCGCCGCAACCTGCCGCGTCGGGCCGTGGAGGCGTTGCTTCATGGCCGCTACGCCTCGCTCGGTGGCCGGACCGTCGCCAAGCGCAGTCGCTATCTCGTCGAGATCGCAACCGCCTACACCTGGGATGAATTGTTGTCCGAGCCGGGCGTCGGATCTGTCACCGCAAACCAGATCGTGCTCTGGCTCGAAGAACGAGACAAGACACTCAAGAGATCGGAAACGGAGTGATCGGCCAGCGCCCGCCACGAGATGCGAATGCTCGAACCGCTAGAATCGGGTGACGATATCCGACAGGGCTGGACGAGGCCGGTCCTTGCTGGGCTTGGTCGGCGTGCCGATATGAATAAAGCCCGCGAATCTTTCGTCCGACTTTAACCCGAGGCCGTCGAGCACGTCGCGATCGTAGGCGAACCAGCCAGTCAGCCAGTTCGCTCCATAGCCGAGCGCGGTGACGGCCGTGACGATATTCATGGCGCTGGCCCCTGCCGACAACACCTGCTCCCACGACGGCACACTGGGGTGTTGCTTTATGCAACTCACCACACCGATTACCAGGGGCGCTTCCATCAACTGGCGCTTTTCGATTTCGACTTCCTCCTTCGGTGCCGACGGATTCTTGCTCGCGTAGACACGAGCGATGACGTCGCCGGCGCGGGCGCGTGCATCGCCTTCGAACACGATGAATCGCCAAGGCGTTATCTTGCCGTGATCAGGCACGCGCGCGCCGATGGTGAGGATGATATCGATCTCCTCAGCCGAGGGGCAGGGCCCGCTCATGTCGCGTGGCTTGACCGAGCGGCGGGTGCGCAGGAATTCGATAATATCGGACATAAGTGCTCTCGTTGAACTTGCTGCCGCCCGCTTGGCTCGCGCAAGGGGGGACGCGATTGTGATCGATCTATTTGCGGGCGGGCGCGTGTTCCTTGGCAAAGCTTGCCGGCATGTAACTGATACGTATCTTTTTCGAAGCCCGCAGCTACTGCGGTATCTTGCGGTGTTGGATGTCCGGCGGCATGGCTTCCTCCACAAGCGCGGCAATGGCCTCACCGGTTGGCATCACCTTCTGGCCATCGCTACCGAGACGGCGGATGGAAACCGATTTGGTCTCAGCTTCCTTCTTGCCGACGACGAGCAAAGCAGGAATTTTCGCTAGCGAGTGCTCGCGCACTTTGTAGTTGATCTTCTCGTTGCGCAGATCGATTTCGACGCGAAGCCCCGCACGCCGCGCTGCGGCTGCGACTTCCCTGGCGTATTCATCACCATCCGAAGTAATGGTGGTGACGACCGCCTGCACCGGCGCGAGCCAAAGCGGAAAGTGGCCGGCAAAGTGCTCGATCAAGATGCCGATGAAGCGTTCAATCGATCCGCAGATCGCGCGATGCACCATCACGGGTGCCTTCTTGCCGCCATCGGCGTCAATGTAGAATGCGCCGAACCGCTCTGGCAGATTGAAGTCCACTTGCGTTGTGCCGCATTGCCAGTCGCGGCCGATGGCGTCGCGCAGCACGTATTCGAACTTCGGTCCGTAGAATGCGCCTTCGCCGGGATTGGTCTCAGTCTTGACCCGGTTGTTTGATGCGGCGATGCGCTTGAGAACATCCGCCATCACCGCTTCGGCGTGATCCCACGCCGCGTCCGAGCCCACCCGCTTCTCGGGGCGTGTCGAGAGTTTCACCGTCAGATCGCCGTCGAAACCGAAATCGGCATAGGTCGAAAGGATCAGTTCGTTGATCTTGAGGCACTCGTCGGCGAGCTGCTGCTCGGTGCAGAAGATGTGCGCGTCGTCCTGCGTGAAGCCGCGCACGCGCATCAGGCCGTGCATGGCGCCCGACGGCTCGTAGCGATGGACCACGCCGAACTCGGCGAGCCGCAGCGGCAGGTCGCGGTAGCTTTTGAGCCCGTGCTTGAAGAGTTGCACGTGGCCCGGACAGTTCATCGGCTTGATCGTGAACCAGCGCTTGTCCTCAGCCTCGTCGCCGGCCGACTGCGCCGCGAACATGTTCTCGCGATACCATTCCCAGTGGCCCGAGGTCTCCCATAGCGACTTATCGAGCATTTGCGGCGCATTGACCTCGTCGTAGTCGCCGGTGAGGCGGCGGCGCATATAGGCGATCACGGCCTGGAAGATGGTCCAGCCCTTGGCGTGCCAGAACACCACGCCTGGACCTTCCTCCTGGAAGTGGAACAGGTCGAGTTCGCGGCCGAGCTTTCGGTGGTCGCGTTTCTCGGCTTCCTCGATTTGCTTGAGGTAGGCATCGAGGTCTTCCTGCTTAGCAAACGCCGTGCCGTAGATGCGCGTCAGCATCGGATTATTGCTGTCGCCGCGCCAGTACGCGCCTGCCACCTTCATCAGCTTGAAAGCGTTGCCGATCTTGCCGGTGGAGGTCATGTGCGGGCCGCGACAGAGATCGAACCAGTCGCCCTGGTAGTAGATCTTGATCGGCTCGTTGCCGGGGATGGCGTCGACGAGTTCGACCTTGAAGGCCTCGCCCTTGTCGCGGAATACCTGCTTGGTCTTTTCGCGATCCCAGACGTCCTTGGTGAAAGGCTTGTCGCGCGCGATGATCTCGCGCATTTTTTTCTCGATCGCGGCAAAATCCTCGACCGAGAACGGCTCGTTGCGGAAGAAGTCGTAATAGAATCCGTTCTCGATCACGGGGCCGATGGTCACTTGCGTGCCCGGCCAAAGTGTTTGCACGGCTTCCGCCAGCACATGCGCGGCGTCATGGCGAATTAGTTCCAGCGCGCGAGGGTCGTCGCGGCTGATGAATTCGATTTTTGCATCCTGTTCGATCGGATCGACAAGATCGCTGACAACGCCGTCGAGCGCCATTGCCACCGTTCGCTTCGCCAGCGATGGCGAGATTCCCTTGGCGATTTCCAGGCCGGTGATGTTTCTCGGAAACTCACGTTCCGCACCGTCGGGGAAGGTGAGAACAACGTTGTCGGTGGGCGAGGCGGGCTTCAAGTTGGCGAGGCCATACCGGAATCCCGACGAGGGGTCTTGTTTGTCGGACATCAGTCTCTCCTGTGGCTCACTCCTGCGAACGAGCGCAGGTAAGCGGGATGCTGCGGTATAGCAGCCGATTTGCGGCATGCAACCGGTGAAAGCCGTCTCCGCCAAATCCCGAGGCGAAAGCCGCCTTTGTCCTTTTACCGTTGATCAGTGCGCCCGATCATGAGCCGGAGGGTGGTTGCCCGCCTCGTCCATCCGCAGCAGCCCCTCAAACCGGGCAAACATTGCAAGCCGGTCGGCCGGAACCGTTTGCTCGGCTTTCGCGAGCGCTTGGGCGAGTGCGTTTGCGACATCAGGGGCAATGCCGGCATGCCGCAAGGCCTCGGCGCTCCTGATTTCGTCTCCCGCGCAGAGGACTATGGTCCAGCGTCCGTGCTTGTTACGGAGGAGCGCCCGCCCGCCGGTCTCGCCCTGCGTCCAGCCCGCAATCGCATAGCCTGCCAGGGCGACCACAGGCGCGACATCCAGCTTTGCTTCCGGCTTGTCGAAGGTCGAATGGAGCAGATCGCGCACAGCGTCCTCGTCAGGCTCCGCGATCGCCGATCCGGCGAGGCCCCAGAGTACGATGAGTGCGGCAAGTAGTTTCGTCAGCACCGAAATCTCCTTATACATCCGCTTCATAATACAACAATCTCCGGAGCGCCTTGCGTTGACCAACACCATCTACGGCATCAAGAACTGCGACACCATGAAGAAGGCGCGCGCGTGGCTCGACGATCATGGCATCGGCTACAACTTTCATGACTACAAGACGGCTGGCATCGATGACGCCCGGCTCAAAAGATGGGTCGCAAAGCTCGGCTGGGAAACATTGCTCAACCGCGCCGGCACCACGTTTCGCAAATTGCCGGATGTGGAGAAGGCGGGATTGACGGAAGCCCGCGCATTGGCACTCATGATTGAACAGCCTTCGATGATCAAACGACCTGTGCTGGAGGCCGGTGGCAAGCTGCTCGTCGGCTTCAAGCCTGAGGTCTATGAAAAAGAGCTTCGACTGCCGAAGGCGAAGTGAAAGGGCTGCTTCGCTAATTTTCTTCACATCGCCGGCGTGAACGGGTCACGGTGATCCAGTCGCGATTTTCGTCGTCTGCGCGATGGTCCGCCGCAGCGGTGGTCAGCGAAATTGCTCATGATTTCAAGCAATCGTTGTGAATCCATCATCCGGGCAGGAGGCCCATAAACCGGTGGATGATCCCGGCGGTTGCGATGCCGATTGCCCACCTTTGCCGGAAATGGTTTATGACATCCCTGCGATCCGGACTGGCGGCCCGGTTCTTGTCTGCAAAGTGGATGTTGCGATGCTGCGTTTGTTCCGGTCCTTTCTGCCGAAAGAGGAGCGCTTTTTCGATTTATTTGCCCGTCATTCGCAGACAGTTGTGCAGGGGGCAGCTGCGCTTCAGGGAATGCTGAAGGGTGGTGAAGAAACGCCGGTTTTTTGCCAGCGGGTCAGCCAGCTTGAAAACGATGCGGACGGCATCACGCGCGAGGTGCTGACGGCGGTTCGGCGCACCTTCATCACGCCATTCGATCGCGTCGACATTAAAAACCTGATCACTTCGATGGATGACGCCATCGACCAGATGCAGCAGACGGCGAAGGCCGTGGTGCTGTTCGAGGTGCTCAGCTTTGAGCCGCCGATGCGTGAGATAGGTACGCTGATCGTGGAATGTGCCAATCTGGTCCATCGGGCGCTGCCGTTGCTGGAGTCGATCAGCAACAACGTCGCGATGCTGATGGCAATCACCGAGGAACTGGGCAAGCTGGAAGGCCGTGTCGATGATCTGCACGATATCGGCCTGAAGGAGCTTTTCTTGAAGCACCGCAACGCCAATGCCATGGACTTCATTGTCGGTGTCGAGATCTACGATCACTTGGAGAAGGTCGCGGACCGCTTCGATGACGTAGCCAACGAGATCAGCAGCATCGTCATCGAGCAGGTATAGGGCAGGGCCGCACCGTGGACGCCATTGGTCTTCCGGTCCTTGTCGGCCTGATCGCCGTCGCGCTGCTGTTCGATTTCCTGAACGGACTGCACGACGCCGCGAATTCGATCGCGACCATCGTCTCCACCCGAGTGCTGCGACCGCAATACGCGGTGGTCTGGGCGGCGTTCTTCAACTTTGTCGCCTTCATGGTATTCGGTCTGCATGTCGCAAATACCATCGGCACCGGAATCATAGATCCGAATGTGATTGACGCGCAGGTGATCTTCGCTGCGCTGGTTGGCGCCATTGTCTGGAACGTGGTCACCTGGGGACTCGGGATTCCGTCAAGCAGCTCGCACGCCCTGATCGGTGGTCTGGTCGGTGGAGGCATCGCCAAAGCCGGTCTTTCGGCGGCGGTCTGGAGCGGTCTGTCGAAGACGTTACTTGCGATCGTATTATCGCCGCTGGTTGGTTTTCTGCTTGCGCTGGTGCTGGTCGCCATCGTCTCATGGCTATCGGTGCGCTCGACGCCTTTCGCGGTCGATCGCGCATTCCGCATTTTTCAGTTTTTTTCGGCTTCGCTTTATTCGTTGGGCCATGGTGGGAATGACGCGCAGAAGACCATGGGCATCATTGCCGTGCTGCTGTTTTCGCAAGGTTATCTCGGCAGCGAATTCAGCGTACCGTTCTGGGTGGTGCTGTCCTGTCAGGCTGCAATGGCGCTGGGAACCCTAATGGGCGGCTGGCGGATCGTGCGGACGATGGGTCTTCGTATCACCAAGCTGACGCCGATGCAGGGCTTCTGCGCGGAGACCGGCGGCGCGGCCACACTATTCATGGCGACGTTTCTCGGCGTCCCGGTATCGACGACCCACACCATCACCGGCTCCATCGTGGGCGTCGGCGCGGCGCGGCGGTTGTCCGCGGTACGCTGGAACGTCGCCAGTTCCATCGTCTATGCGTGGGTCATCACCATTCCCGCATCGGCAATCGTCGCCGCGCTGGCCTATTGGGTCGTGGCATTCGTCAAGTAACAAGCTTTAGCCCGGCGATTCCGGCGACGATGAGGCCGATGCAGGCGAGCCGCGCCATCGTCGCCGGATCACCGAATAGCACGATGCCGAGAATTGCGGTTCCGACCGCGCCGATGCCGGTCCAGACCGCGTAGGCGGTACCGATCGGAAGCGTTTTGAGCGCCAGTCCGAGCAACGCCATGCTGATCGCCATAGCCGTCAATGTCAGCACCGACGGCATTAGCCGCGTGAATCCTTCAGTGTATTTAAGGCCGATCGCCCAGCCAACTTCCATCAATCCGGCGGCGAGCAACAAAAACCAGGCCATAAGGCCCTCCCAAATCATGAGGCAGGGCCGTCCCCGCAGTGGTCGTGTGAGATGGAAGGTCGTCCTTCCCCAGCCTTGATATGGGGCAGGCGGGAGCGCCCGGCAAGCTCCCGGCGGCGCTTGAGGTACGGGATGGAAACCCCTTGATCCGGCCGATTTTCCCTGCCACACGCTCGCTGATGTCCGACCTCGCTTTGCAGACTGACACGTCTCCGCGCTCGCCATTGGCGGCCGAAGTCGCGCGCCGGCGCACTTTCGCGATCATCTCGCATCCGGATGCCGGCAAGACGACGCTGACGGAAAAGCTTCTACTGTTCGGCGGCGCCATCAATCTTGCCGGGCAGGTGAAAGCAAAAGGGGAGCGACGCAATACCCGTTCCGACTGGATGAAAATCGAGCGTGACCGTGGAATCTCGGTGGTCACTTCCGTGATGACGTTCGAGTTCGATGGCCGGGTATTTAACCTGCTGGACACGCCTGGCCACGAGGACTTTTCCGAGGACACCTACCGCACCCTGACCGCGGTGGATTCGGCCGTCATGGTGATCGACGCGGCAAAGGGCATCGAGGCGCGCACCCGAAAGCTGTTCGAGGTCTGCCGTCTGCGTGATATCCCGATCATCACCTTTATCAACAAGATGGATCGGGAGAGCCGCGATACCTTCGAGTTGCTGGACGAGATTGAGAAGACTTTGGCGCTCGATACCACTCCGATGACATGGCCGGTCGGACGCGGCCGCGATTTTCTCGGTACCTACGATATTGCGACCGGCGGCATCCGCCTGCTCGAGGGCAGCGGCGCCAAGACCGGCGCGGCCGAACGGATCGACATCGCAGATCTCGCGGCGCGCAACGCCAATCTGAATGTCGATGAGGTCAGGGAGGAACTGGCGCTGGTAACCGAAGCCTGCAAGCCGTTCGAGCTTGAGGCATTTCGCGAGGGGCACCTAACCCCGGTGTATTTTGGCTCGGCGCTGCGCAATTTCGGCGTCGGTGATCTTCTGGAAGGACTCGGAAAGTTCGCGCCTCCTCCGCGCGCGCAGGAGTCCAATCTGCGCAAGGTCGAGGCCGATGAGCCGCGCATGACCGCCTTCGTATTCAAGATTCAAGCGAACATGGATCCCAATCATCGCGACCGCATCGCCTTTGCGCGTCTATGTTCCGGCAAGCTCACGCGCGGCATGAAGGCGAAGCTGGTGCGCACCGGCAAGCCGATGCCGCTGTCGTCGCCGCAGTTCTTCTTTGCGCAGGATCGCGCCATTGCGGATGAGGCTTTCGCCGGCGACGTGGTCGGCATTCCCAATCATGGTACGTTGCGGATCGGCGATACCCTGACCGAAGGTGAGGATGTCACCTTTGTAGGTGTGCCGTCGTTCGCGCCGGAAATCGTGCGGCGAGTGAGGCTAACCGATGCGATGAAGGCGAAAAAGCTGAAGGAGGCACTGCAGCAGATGTCGGAGGAGGGCGTGGTGCAGGTTTTCCGCCCGCGCGACGGCGCGCCTGCTCTCGTCGGCGTTGTCGGGATGTTGCAGCTGGATGTGCTGAAAGCTCGGCTCGATGCCGAATATTCGCTGCCGGTGGATTTCGAAATCTGCGAATTTCAGCTTGCGCGCTGGATTTCATCCGACGACCGCAAGAAGCTCGATGCCTTCATCGCCGCCAACGGCTCCGGCGTCGCTGACGACGTCGATGGCGACCCGGTATTTCTGGCCAAGAACGAATTCTATCTTGGCTACACACGAGATCGCGCCGAAGGTATCGTCTTTTCAAGCGTCAAGGACGTGAAGAAGTCGGCATAATCCCGCAACGAAAAACGGCCGGTGTCTGGACCGGCCGTTTCCCGAAAAACGCGTACTAGTGGAGTGAGTTTGACATTCGATAACCACTTTTGCAGCAAACCCGGCAAGCGAATGTCAAATTCAAGGTCCCACTAGAGCCACTAGCGCATCGAGCCGCCCGTGCGGGCGCTGCCGTTGATGTTCGCAGGCGGCGTATCTGCCGAGCCGGAGGCGCCAGCATCGACCCCGCTGCGCCCTGGCGCCGCGCCGACCGTACCCTTCGCCGATCCTTTCGGATGAACCTTCTGGGTATGCGCGGATCCGGACGCTCCTGCGCTGCCACGAATGCTGTCGTTCTGCTGTGCTTGACCCTGGGGTGAGAGCTGCTGGGCCTGGGCACCGGCAACTCCAAAGGCTGTGATAGCGGCGGCGGCGACGAGAAGTCTGACGTTCATTGAAAGCTCCATCTGGTTTGGTGGAGCGGTGATCGTGCGCTGGCGTTCTTCGTTTTTTTTAGGTGATTGCTAGGTGTTGTTGCGACGAAAACGTGTTTGCCTCTGTTATTGCGCCGTGTTGCCTGAAACTCCTCAAAAATGTTAATCGAGACCAGCTCATAGGAGGATACGATGGGACTACTCGTGATGATTGCTGGCCTTGTTGTGTTCCTCGGGGTGCATCTCGCGGCAACTAAGCGCGATTTTCGTGCGCGGTTAATCTCGTCCTATGGCGAAGGACCATACAAGGTCGGGTTTTCGCTGATCTCCGCGGTTGGTGTCGCGCTGATTGTGTGGGGATTCCTGGACTATCGCGCCACCGGCTGGATCGACGTCTGGCATCCGCCGCGCGTGATGAAGCACATCGCGGAAGCGCTGATTCTGCCCGCTATCATTCTTATGGTCGCGTCCTATATCCGCGGCCGTATCTACGCGAAGCTGAAGCATCCGTTGTTGGTAGGGGTGAAGCTGTGGGCGACGGCGCATCTGCTCGCCAACGGAGATCTCGGCTCGATCATTTTGTTCGGATCGATTCTTGCTTGGGCGGTTATCGATCGCATTTCGCTCAAACGCCGCTCGGATCCAAGCGGCCTACCGATTCCAGTCGGCGGGGTTCGCAACGACGTGATTGCGGTTATCGTTGGCCTCGTCCTTTATCTTGCACTCGGCGCTCTCTTCCATCCGTACGTTGTCGGCGTTCCCGTCTTCGGAGCCTGAGATGTCGATTCAGTCGACCATCAGTCGCAGGACAGCACCCGACATTCGCGCTCGCAAGAACAGCGATCCAATCGTGATGCTGACCTCGTATCATGCTCATACAGCAGCACTGGTCGACCGCTATTGCGATGTCATCCTGGTCGGCGACAGTCTGGGTAACGTGATGCACGGTTTCGAGACCACCGTGCCGGTCACGCTCGACATGATGATCCTGCAGGGCCGCGCGGTGATGCGCGGGTCACAACATGCATTGGTCGTGGTGGACATGCCGTTCGGCTCGTATGAGGCCTCGAAGGAGCAGGCGTTTCATTCCGCCGCGCGCCTTCTCAAGGAGACGCTTTGCGGCGCGGTGAAGCTCGAAGGCGGCGTGAAGATGGCGGAGACCATTGCATTTCTTTCCGAGCGCGGAATTCCCGTCATGGGGCATGTCGGCCTGACACCGCAATCGATCAACACGCTCGGCTCATTTCGTGCGCAGGGACGCGAGGAAGGAACTTGGCAGCCGATCGAGGACGATGCGCGTGCCGTGGCGGAGGCGGGCGCGTTCTCGATGGTGATCGAAGCGGTTGCGGAGCCGTTGGCGCGCAAGATCACGGAAACGGTGGCGATCCCGACGATCGGCATCGGTGCCAGTCCCGCCTGCGACGGCCAGGTGCTGGTGTTGGAGGACATGCTCGGCTTGTCGCCGCGAGCGCCGAAATTTGTCCGGCGCTATGGCGAACTCGGCCCCATGATCGAGGCCGCGATCGAAGGCTATGCACGCGACGTGCGTAGCCGCGCCTTTCCCGGTCCCGAACACGTTTATGCGATGAAGCCGAAGAGCTAGATCGCCATGGCCGGTTCGAACTCCCCATCAAGTTTATGATCGCTTGACTAGAATTTTCTTGTTGTATCAACCATTGCGAGAACACGCTATCCGTGCGAAGTAACGTCCACCGCTCGCTTGCGGTGTGTCAACAACAACATGGCAGCCCTAAATGGCTGTGCGCTCGGAGCACAGATGCGAACTCTTATTCTGGCCCTCGTCCTCCTGAATTTTCCTCTCGCCACCTCATCCTTTGCCGACGAGTCTGGTCCGGTATTCGTTGACCAAGGCTCAGCTTGGGATATGCCTAGCCGCACCGATTTCTACACGCGCGATCAAGGTTCGCGCCTCATTCCATTGGCGTGGCTCAAGGCACTCAAGCAAGCTGACGGGGCTCCCTTTCTTTCCGGCGGGCTGACACGATACGGATATTTGCCGGCGCTCGATGCTTCGCAGGAGCTTCCTGTCGGTTTTTATGCATCAGGCCCGACGGGCGCGAAGGTTGTCGGGATGACGTGCTCCGCCTGTCACACCCGCCAGATCAAGGTCGCAGAACGGCAGTATCGTATCGATGGCGGGCCGGCGCTCGTCGATTTCCAAACGTTCTTAAGCGATCTCGATAAGGCGATGGCGCGGGCAACGTCCGACGATGCCGCGTTCAATGCATTTGCAGCGTCTGTCCTTCAGACGGCCAAGCCCGATAGCAATAAAGTCGCCGCGCTGCGGAGCGACGTCGATGCATGGTACGTGCGATACCACACCATCATTGATCGATCTCTTCCGAACCCCGCCTGGGGATTGGGGCGCCTCGATGCAGTCGGCATGATCTTCAATCGCGTGACGGGGTTGGGCATCGGCCCGGAGCCGACATTTTTGATCCCCGAAAACATTCACAGAGCCGATGCGCCGGTACGCTATCCTTTTCTCTGGAACGCGCCAAAACAGGACAAGACGCAGTGGCCCGGATTCGCCGATAACGGGAGTGATATCCTCGGGCTGGCTCGGAATGTTGGTGAAGTGATGGGCGTGTTCGGCAACTTCCAGCCGACGCACGATGGCCTGTTTATCGACTTCCTGAACAATAATTCGGTGAATTTTGACGGGCTGCAAAAGCTTGAGGATCTGGCAAAGAAAATCGGGCCGCCGAAATGGCCATGGTCCGTCGACACCGCGCTGGCGGCCAAGGGCAAAACGATCTTTGAACGGTCGGCTGCTGATGGCGGCTGCCAGGAATGCCATGGCCAAAAAGCCGGCACGGAGCGTTTCCCATTTCAGCAGACCTGGGCGACGCCAATTCAGAACGTCGGGACGGACACGCGTGAATACGATATCCTGGGATGGACGGCCAAATCGGGAGTCCTGAAAGGTGCTTACATTCCGTTCGCGACCAAGCCTCTGAAAGAAACCGACCTCGCATTCAACATCCTTTCGACCTCGGTGATAGGCACGATCGGAGAGCACGTCCTGAGCTTTTCGAAAGGCACCTCACCACGAGCCCTTGGTGTTTCTGCCAAGCCCGAGGTCGCGCAGGGCGCGTCCGAGCCTGTCGATGCCACTCGACTCCCAACCGTCTTGCAGGACTTGCCGGGTGCATTCAGGTTTCCCGACGCCGCTGCAACTCCTGAAACCCGTCTTCGACTCGACATGGATGCTGGAAGCTCAAGCTCGAAAACGGACGCTGCAGCCCCAACGCCCCCGAAGGGCGCCTATGAATCGCGGGTTCTCTACGGCATATGGGCGGCCGCTCCGTACCTGCACAATGGCTCGGTCGCGAGTCTTGCCGAGTTGCTCAAGCCTGCAAGCCAACGGCAGCAGCGTTTTGCGATCGGTCCCGACTATGACGTGAATAACATTGGCATTGCTTTAAATCAGGCCCAGGCCGGCAATGTTCGCGAAACAACCGGTTGCGACGATCTGAACTCAGGCAACAGCCGTTGCGGTCACGAATTTGGGACGAGCCTGCCGGATGCTGACAAGAAAGCTCTTCTCGAATATCTGAAAACGCTTTGACGGCTGGCCTGCTTCGCCAAGCGTATTTCGTAACACCGTTCCGGCCTTACGCGACGTCAACCTGTTGTTCATCGAACAGCGTGGATGAAGACAAGTGAAGCTGGGACGGTGTTGTCAGCATGAAAAGTACCGCTTGGCATCGCGTTCTTCGTGACACAGGAACTCCGGCAGTCGAGCCTCACCGTAGCGTCATGTCCTCGGGCTTGACCCGAGGATGGAATCCGGTTCGCGTGAAGAAAACGCTTTAGCCGATCGGACTCGCTTTTGCCTTGTCGGTGCCATATCGCTACGATATCGCGGTCGCTATTGGTGGGGGCGCGCGCGGCGCGGCGCTGTGGTTTGGGGAAGCGGGGATAGCAGTAAGTGACTGAGATATTTAGTGAAATTGATGATGAGCTGCGTCGCGAACAGGTCCAGAGAATTTGGAGCCGCTATTCGGCGCTAATCATTGCCGCTATCATTCTCGTGATTGCCGCTGTCGGCGGTTGGCGTGGATACCAATATCTCCAGACCCAGAAGGCCGCCGAGGCCAGTTCGACCTTTGAAGCGGCGGCTGCGCTGGCCGATCAAAACAAGCATGCCGAAGCGGAAGCGGCTTTCACCAAACTGGCGGAGACCGCACCGCCCGGATATCGTAATCTGTCGCGGCTTCGCGCCGCTGCTGAAGCCGCCAAGCATGACGTCAATGCAGCGGTGAAACTTTATGATGCGATTGCCGCCGACAGCGGGTTCAGCAGCGCCGAGCGTGATCTTGCGCGGGTGCGCGCCGCCGGATTGCTGGTGGACACCGAAACCTACAACAAGATGCTGCAGCGGCTCGAGCCGACGACTGCGCCCGAGGCGACCTTTCGCCATACCGCGCGCGAGCTTTTGGCGTTATCCGCCTGGCGCAACGACGACACCACGGCTGCACGGAAGTGGCTCGACATGATCAGCGAGGACGGCCAGACGCCGTCCAGCCTGCGCAACCGCGCCGAAGCCCTGCAAGCTTTGCTGCCGCCGGTTGCGAAGAGCTGAGCAGGTTTGTCGAACTCAAGCTTGAACGAGAACCGTCGATGCGCCGCTCGCAACGCCTATTGACTTTCGCTGTTCTGATTTCGCTGTGCGGCGTGCTGGCTGGTTGCGGTAGTGGCGGCCTGAACAATTGGGATCCGTCCGATTTGCTCGGCTTCCTCGATACGAAGAAGAAGATGCAGGGTAACCGCCAGCCGGTTTTCCCGGGTGGCGTTCCGGGCATCGAGCAAGGCGTGCCGAAGGATCTTTACAAGAGCGACGGCGAGCTTCAGCAAGCTCAGCCTGCCACGGCACCGGCGCCGGAATCGGGGCGGGCGCGACAACAGGGCGCAGCAAACGGCTCGTCCGGTGGCGCCGAGGCCGCCGCCGCTGATGCCGGCACTGCCGCCGCCGCGCCCAGCAAGCCCAAGCGTCTCGTTCATCGGCGGGCCACGTCCCTGCCAAAAGAAGAGTCCCCGTCGGCGCAGCAGGCTGCACCGCCGCCGCCTGCCGCACAACAGACCGAGCCGGCAGCGTCGCCATTCCCGGCACCGATGCCCAGCGGCAGCTTCTCGCGCTGACAGCGGTATCGGCGCTGCTGAAACACTGGTATTGAGACGCCGCCCGGAACGGGCGCGGAGCTTCGATGCCCTTCACCATTGCCATCATAGGCCGACCCAATGTCGGCAAGTCGACCCTGTTCAACCGTCTGGTCGGGCAGAAGCTGGCGCTGGTTGATGACGAGCCAGGCGTCACACGTGATCGCCGCGAAGGACAGGCTCGGCTCGGCGACCTCGATTTCACGGTGATCGACACCGCTGGTCTCGATGAAGGTCCGCGCGGCTCGCTGACGGCGCGAATGCAGGAGCAGACCGAAGCTGCGATTGCAGCCGCCGATGTCCTGATGTTCGTATTCGATGCGCGTGCGGGCCTCACGCCGACCGATCGTTCGTTCGCCGATTTCGCGCGCCGCGCCAACAAGCCGGTTGTGCTCGTCGCCAACAAGAGCGAGGGCAGGCACGGGGACGCCGGGGCTCTGGAATCCTATGCGCTGGGCCTTGGCGATCCGATCGGGGTGTCCGCCGAGCACGGCGAGGGCATGAGCGATCTGTATGACGCATTGCGTGCCGTGATGCCGGAGCCAGCCGAAGAAGCCGAGGAATTCGACGATGACGACATCATCGAATCCGACGATATCTCGCAGCGGCCGATCCGCGTGGCGATTGTCGGGCGCCCCAATGCCGGCAAATCGACACTGATCAATTATCTGCTTGGGGAAGAGCGGCTGCTGACCAGTTCCGAAGCCGGCACCACGCGGGATTCCATTTCGGTCGAGCTCGACTGGAAGGGACGGGATTTCCGGATCTTCGACACCGCCGGGCTACGGCGCAGGTCGCGGATCGAGGAGAAGCTCGAGAAACTGTCCGTGGCGGATACGTTGCGCGCCGTCAGGTTCGCCGAAGTCGTCGTGCTGATGATGGATGTGCAGAACAAATTCGAGGAGCAGGACCTCCGCATCGCCGACCTGATCGAACGTGAAGGCCGCGCTCTGGTGATCGCCGTCAACAAATGGGATCTGATGGATCGGGGATCCGGCCGGATCGCGTCGCTGCGCACCGATGCAGATCACTGGCTGCCGCAGGTCAAGGGCGCGCCGATTGTCGCGGTCTCCGGCCTGACGGGCGACGGGATCGACGGCCTGATGACGGCGATCCAAAGCGCCTACGCCGTCTGGAATCGTCGTGTGCCGACCGCGGCGCTCAATCGCTGGTTCGAGCAGGCGGTCGATGCCAACCCGCCGCCAGCTGTTTCGGGTCGGCGATTGAAACTCAACTATGTAACCCAGGCCAAGGCGCGGCCGCCGAGTTTCATTGTGTTCTGTTCGCGGGCGGACGCGGTTCCGGAATCCTATCTGCGCTATCTCGTCAACAGCCTGCGCGGCTTTTTCGATCTCCCCGGCACGCCGATCCGCGTCACGCTTCGCGAAAAAGCTAATCCGTTCGCGCATAAGCGCAAGCGCAAGTCATAGCGCGCACCGCTAATCGATTTGTCGATCAGAATTGCCAGAAGCAGGACGCCGTCACCGGCTGCAAGGAGGCTGTGCGCGCTGCAGAAGATGCGCTCTGTAATTCTCCAACAAGTCGGCGGCCAATCCGGCCGGAGTTCGGCAGTCGCCGTCGGCCTTTTCGTCGGACGGTGAGTTCTTGAGGGTAAAAGCGCGTATCACGCGCTCGACAACGGCTTGCATCGACAGCTCCTGACCCGCCCGACACCATCCATCGCGTACTTCCAGTCATTTGTGAGGCGGCCGTCCCCAAACGGTTCAATACGCCGGCGGTGGCGGAACGCGACCGATGGCGGCCAATCGCCGGCGCGCCTACAGCGTTTTCGAGCGAAGTGGAAACCGGTTCGCGTGAAGAAACGCGTTAAATCAAAATCATGGAGCTCCGCTTCTGATTCCCATCCGAAGCGGAACGGCTCTAGGCCGGCGGCGAGCCGAAGCTCATAACCTCGCCACTGGCGTAGTCGTATAGTTTTCCGGTCTCGCTCCAGGAGGGAAGGCACATCGGTATAATGAGATCCGCAACCTGTTCCGGCGTGTCCAGCGTCATGGGATCCTCGCCGGGGAACACTGTGGCGCGCATCCGGGTCCGGACCGGTCCCGGATCGAATAGGTTGACGCGGAGCGGAGTCGAGGCGGTCTCGTTTGCCCAGCATCGCGCCAGCGTGTCCAGCGCCGCCTTCGAGGCTGCGTAGGGGCCGCGATAAGCGTTGGCCTCGCCAGCAGCGCTGGCGGTAACGAATACCGCGCGTCCGGCATCCGATTGCTGCAGCAACGGTTCCATGCAGCGGATCAATTGAAAATTCGCGGTGACGTTGATCGCCATCACGTCCTGCCATGGCTTCATCTCGATGTGGCCAAGCGGGGAGGATGGACCGGCGATGCCTGCGTTGCCGATGAGGATATCGAGTTTGCCGTGACGCTCGTTCAGGGCCGCGCCGAGCCGTGCGATTCCATCGAAGTCGGTGAGATTGAGCGGCACCAGCGTCGCGTTGCCGCCGTCCTTGCGGATGTCGTCGTCGAGTTCTTCGAGCCCGCCTTGCGTGCGCGCAACTGCGATGACATGCGCGCCGGCTTTGGCAAGCGCGCGTGCGGTGGCGTAGCCGATGCCGCGCGAGGCGCCGCTGACAAGCGCTATGCGGGAGGCGAGCGGTTGTGTCATGACTGGGGTGCTTCGTGCTAGGGGGGGACGAGGACGGAGGTTCTGTGCCTTATGCCCGAATTATCTGGCGAGGCCAAAGGCGAATGGAGGCCGATGGTGCCCAGTGACCTGCCGCAGGTGCTGGCAGTTGCAAAAGAGGTTCATCCAGCGTTTCCAGAGGATGCGGAAGTGTTCGCCGAGCGGCTCTGCCTTTACACGGCTGGCTGCCTGGTCTTCCACGCCGGCAGGACTATCGCCGGCTATGTCATCAGCCATCCGTGGCGGGCCAAGGATCCGCCAGCGTTGAATTCATACCTCGGCGAGTTGCCCAGGCGACCTGAAACTTACTATATTCACGACCTTGCATTGCTGTCCGGGTTGCGTGGGACCGGCGCGGCGTCATTGGCGGTGTCGCAGGTGCTCGTGCGAGCGGGTAAGGAAAGACTCGCCACCGTTTCGCTGGTGGCAGTCAATGACTCCGCGGGATTTTGGGTGCGACATGGCTTCCGCGCGATCCCGCTCGACGAGATCGGTGACGTCACACTGATGCGGAAGCTGCATGGTTACAGCAAAGCGGCGTCGTTCATGGTCCGGCAGTTTTGACTGCGGACGCTTGTGGGGCGTGTCCGGTCAGCTCGCTTCCGCGAGCAGCGACAACTGATGGGGTTGCGGTTCGACGTCAGTATGGTCGGTAAGGTTGGTCGGATAGGCGCCAGTAAAGCAGTGATCGGAATATTTCGGGTTCGCCGGATCGCGTCCGGGTTCGCCCATGGCGCGGTACATGCCGTCGATGGAGAGGAAGGCAAGCGAATCCGCGCCGATCATGTCACGCATCTGCTCGAGGCTGTGGGTCGCGGCCAATAGTCCGCTCCGGTCGGGCAGGTCGATGCCGTAGTAATCGGGATGGATGATCGGCGGCGAGGCCAGGCGGAAATGCACCTCCGTGGCCCCGGCGTCGCGCATCATGCGAACGATCTTTCTTGAAGTCGTGCCGCGCACCAGCGAGTCGTCGATCAGGATGATGCGTTTGCCGGCAATCGCGGCGCGGTTGGCGGAATGCTTCATCCGGACGCCAAGTTCGCGGACGCTTTGGGCCGGCTGGATGAACGTGCGGCCGACATAATGGTTTCTGATGATCCCGAGTTCGTACGGCACCCCGGAAAACTGGCTGTAGCCAAGGGCGGCAGGCACGCCGGAATCGGGCACCGGTACCACGACATCGACCTCGGCGTGACTCTCACGGGCCAGTTGTGCGCCGAACGCCTTGCGAACTTCGTAGACCGAACGGCCTTCGACGATTGAGTCTGGCCGTGAAAAATAGATGTATTCGAAGATGCACGGCCTTGGCGGCATCGGCGGGAAGGGCTTGTGGATTTCGGTCTGGATGGTGCCATCGACACGATGGAACACGATGACTTCGCCGGGTTCGATGTCACGGACATACTTTGCGCCGATGATATCGAGCGCACAGGTTTCCGAGGTAAGGATCGGACAACCGTCGAGTTCGCCGAGCACGAGCGGGCGGATGCCCCGCGGATCACGCGTTCCGACCAGCTTCTTGTTAGTCAGCGACACCAGCGCATAGGCGCCCTCGAGAGCCCGAAGCGCTTCGATATAGCGCTCGATGAAGCGGCCGCGCCTTGACTGTGCGACCAGATGAAGGATGGCCTCGGTGTCGGTGGTCGATTGCATCAACGCGCCGCGGCCTACCAATTCGCGACGTAGCGTCAGTCCGTTGGTGAGGTTACCGTTGTGCGCAACGGCGAAGCCGCCTGCGTTGAGTTCGGCGAACAGCGGTTGCACATTCCGCAGGATGGTGCCCCCGGTGGTGGAGTAGCGGGTGTGGCCGACAGCGGCGCTGCCAGGGAGACGTTCGATTACCTCGCGGCGGGAGAAGGCGTCACCGACAAGTCCGAGCCGGCGTTCAGAGTGAAAGCGATGGCCATCGAAGGTCACGATGCCGGCCGCTTCCTGGCCGCGATGCTGGAGTGCGTGAAGGCCAAGCGCAGTGATCGCTGCGGCTTCCGGATGACCGAAGATGCCGAACACGCCGCATTCCTCACGGAGCATGTCGCCGTCAAGATCGAAATCAGGTTCGGAATCATGCGAGGACGCGTCGCTGGAAAGGCTCTGCTGACAGTCCATTGCGCCTCACTATTCGGTCGGACCTGAATAAGTCGTGAACGTCAAGTCCGCGTTCTAACTACTGTTCCGCCGGTTTGCCGTCGATCAGCTTTTGCAGGCCGTCTCGGGCAGGTTTGGAATAGCCCTCGGAACCCGGTGACGCAGGTTCCGCATCCGGCTGCTCCTCTTCGGGCTTATTCTTCTTGAGCTTGTTTAAAATGGTGTTCTCGGGATCGTCCGGCAAGAGCGACTGTAGCCAGACGCCAGTGGAATTGAGCACCGTGAGCGATTTTGCCGCCGTGACCCAATCGGGCCGCTGCTTGTCCGGAACCAGCCAGGTGAAAAACAGGAAGGCAACGACGACGATCAACAGACCCCGCGCCAGTCCGAACAGGAAACCAAGGGTGCGGTCGAGTGCGCCGATCCTGGAATCGAGGACCATGTCGGAAATGCGTGTCGTGATGAGGGAAATCACGATCAAGGTGCCGATGAAAACGCCACCGATGACGGCGGCAGCCGCGATCGTATCGTTGTTAATATAATTCTTGGCGAACGGCAGGAGCTTCTGGAACGAGTAAAGGGTGGCCAGCGCGGCTATGCCCCACGAGGCAATCGACAGGATTTCGCGCATAAAGCCGCGGATCATCGCCAGCAGCCCCGAAATCAGCATTACGGCTAGCAGAACGAGGTCGAGGATGGTTATCGGCATCGGCTGGTCAGGTCCGCTCGTAAAATCTCAAACCACGAATCGTTGCTTATTGCTGGTCTCGCAGACGATCATACAGCGCGTCTAGCAGGGACATTTTCGCACAAAACTATCATTGGCCTTGCGGCCGCCGAATGTATAGCGGCGGGCGGTCGCAAGGTCACGCCGCTTTAGCCGTCCTGACGACGGAATCGGGCAGGTGTGGCATTTTTCTCCGGCTCGGTGGCCTTGCTAGAGCGGCTTTGTCCGCGCGCTGCGATATCCGCCACCAGCGTCGTCAATCCGGCGACGGTATTGAGCGACAGGCCAGCATCGCCGCCGACGTCTCCACGGGCCGATTCCGGCAGCACGGCACGTCCGAATCCGAGCTTGGCGGCTTCTTTCAGCCGTGCCGAGGTTTGGGCCACCGGTCTGACCGCGCCAGATAGCGAAATCTCGCCGAAATAGACCGCGTCGGTCGGGAGTTGGGCGTTTGTCAGTGAAGACACGAGCGCCGCAGCCGCGGCAAGATCGGCGGCTGGCTCGTTGATTCGCAGACCACCCGCCACATTGAAATAAACGTCGTGACCCGAGAGCTTGACCCCGCAGTGAGCTTCGAGAACCGCCAGCACCATGGACAGCCGGCTCGAATCCCAACCGACGACGGCGCGCCGCGGTGTGCCGAGCGAGGTGGGCGCCACTAATGCCTGTAGTTCCACCAGCACCGGCCTGGTGCCCTCGATGCCCGCGAAGACCGCCGTGCCCGGACTACCGAGATCACGTTCCGACAGGAACAGTTCGGACGGATTGGAGACTTCGCGCAAGCCGAGTCCTGTCATCTCGAAGACGCCGATCTCGTCGGTGGGGCCGAACCGGTTCTTCACCGCTCGCAGAATACGGAATTGTTGAGAGCCTTCACCTTCGAACGACAGCACGGCGTCGACCATGTGCTCGACCACGCGGGGGCCAGCGATCTGGCCGTCCTTGGTGACGTGGCCCACCAGAATCAGCGCCGCCCCGGACTTTTTTGCGAAACGAATGAGGGCCTGCGCCGAAGCGCGCACCTGGGTTACGGTTCCCGGCGCGGATTCCACCGTGTCGGTCCACATGGTCTGGATCGAGTCGATCACCACAAGGCGCGGTACCGACCCTTCGGACAGAGTGGCGACGATATCCTCAACAGAGGTTTCCGCTGCCAGTTGCACCGGTGCGTCGGCAAGCCCAAGGCGTTCGGCGCGCAATCGCACTTGCGCGACCGCTTCCTCACCGGAGATATAGACGGCGCGATGGCCGGCGCGCGCCAGCAGGCTCGTCGCTTGCGTGAGCAAAGTCGATTTGCCGATCCCCGGGTCGCCGCCGACCAGCAGAACCGAGCCGCGGACAAAGCCGCCGCCGGTGACGCGATCGAGCTCAGTCATGCCGGAGGAGAGGCGCGGCGCATCCTGCGTCTTACCCGTTAGCGTTTCCAGTGTGAACAATCGGCCCTTGCGCTTGGAGCGGATGCTGACCGGCATCGTCGTCGCGCCGCTTACGTCCTCCTCGGCCAGCGTATTCCACTCGCCGCAAGCGTCGCACTTGCCCTGCCAGCGGTTATAGGCCGCGCCGCAGTTCTGGCAGACGAAGGAGAGGGCGGATTTGGGCATTCTGTGATCGACGCTAGCTCACGACTCGGCTGGACCGCCCTTGTAGATTCGGTTGTAGCGGCCGCCCAGGCTGGTCAGCACCTCGTAACCGATGGTGCCGAAATGGTGAGCGAGTTCGTCCACGGTGATGCCTTCACCGATGAGCGTCGCCAGATGGCCGCGCCGGACTCCCGCGTGAGATGGCAGGTCGGTGATGTCGACCGCCAACAGGTCCATGGAAATCCGGCCTGCCACCGGGCATCGCGTTCCGGCGACAATGACGTCGGCTCCGCGCGTACCGTCATTGCTGCCGCCGGCACGGAAATATCCGTCGGCGTATCCCGCCGAGACAACGGCAAGCCGGGTCGGCCGCCGCGCGGTCCACGTCGCGCCGTAGCCGACGCTTTCGCCTTTGTCGATCGAGCGGGTTTGCAAGATCCGCGCCTTCAACTCGACCACCGGCTGCATCGGATTGGTGGCTTCCGGCGTGGGGTTGACGCCGTAGAGCGCGGCGCCCGGACGCACCAGGTCAAATTGATATTGCGGCCCGAGAAAAATACCAGACGAGTTCGCCAGCGAAGACGGAACGCCGGAAAACAGCCTGGCGGTCTCCCGAAACGCCGCGACCTGACTGGCATTGAGAGGATGATGGAGGCTGTCCGCGCACGCCAGATGACTCATCACCAGCGTGATACCATGATCGCCGGCGTCGATCCTTGGAAGGATGCCTTGCGCTTCATCGATGGTGAGACCGAGGCGGTTCATGCCGGTGTCGATGTGGATGGCCGCGCCGCCCGCCCAGCCGGTACGGCGGCAAAACACGTCCCATTCCGCAAGTTCGTTGAGATCGCCGATCACGGGCCGGCAATTGATTGCCGCGAAAGCGTCACCGCAATTCTGAAAAAAGCCGTCCAGCACATAGATGTCGGCCGCGGCCGCGGCACCGCGCACCACGCGCGCCTCATCGAGCGTGGCAACGAAAAACGTTTTGCATCCGGCGGCGCTCAGCGCGCGCACCACGGGTCGGGCTCCACAGCCGTAAGCGTCGGCCTTGACCACCCCCGCACATTCGGCGGGCACCGCGGTCTTTTCGAGCTTGCGCCAGTTGGCGACTATAGCGTCCAGATCGACGGTGAGGGTGCCGATCGCCGCAGCCGTCGCAATAGCCGCGCCGGCATCGGTGGGCACGCTGCTGGAGGTCATTTTGGAATCGGGAATGAGATTCATGCCGCATGGTACGCTCGGCTGTGCGGCGGTTCAACAGCGCGAGTCGTATGCTTGGAAAGGCTGTAAATCGAGCCTGCTCATATTGTAGCGCGCCGCATCGTGAGGCGACTGTCGGAATCGACGCTAGATGCGTTCGGGCAGGTGACCGTCATGTGCGAGGTCGCTGAAGCGGGTGAACTGGCCTTCGAACTGTAGTTCGACGGTGCCGGTCGGCCCATGGCGCTGCTTGCCGATGATGACTTCGGCTTTGCCGTGCACCAGATGCATCTCGAGTTGCCATTTCTCATGTTCAGGCGTGCCGGGCCGAGGCTCCTTGTTCTGGAGGTAATACTCTTCGCGATAGACGAACATCACGACATCGGCGTCCTGTTCGATCGAGCCGGATTCGCGCAAATCTGAGAGTTGCGGGCGCTTGTCGTCGCGATTTTCGACCTGACGCGACAATTGCGACAGCGCGATGATCGGAACGTTCAGCTCCTTCGCCAGCGCTTTCAGGCTGGTGGTGATTTCGGTGACTTCCTGCACGCGGTTGTCGCTGCGCTTGCCGCTACCCAGCAGAAGCTGGATGTAGTCGATCACCAAGACGTCGAGCCCTCTCTGCCGCTTCAGACGGCGGGCGCGCGCGGTGAGTTGTGAAATCGAAAGGCCGCCGGTTTCGTCGACGAAGAGCGGCAGGTGCTCCAGCTCGATGGTGTGATCGCGGATCTTCTCGAAATCGTTTTCAGTGATGCCGCCGCGCCGAATATTGCTCGAGGGAATGCAGGTCTGCTCGGCGAGAATACGAGTCGCCAGTTGCTCCGCCGACATTTCGCAGGAGAAGAAGCCCACGATCCCGCCATTGACGGTCTTCATCGTGCCGTCAGGCTGAAGCTCCGACTCATGAGTCTTGGCGATGTTGTAGGCGATGTTGGTCGCGAGCGCGGTCTTGCCCATGCCCGGCCTGCCGGCCACGATGATCAGGTCGGACTGCTGCAATCCGCCCATTTTCGAGTCGAGATCGCGCAGGCCCGTCGCGATGCCGGAAAGCTTTCCATCGCGGCGGTAGGCGTTGGCCGCCATGTCGAGTGCGATCTTCATCGCCTGCGAGAATTTCTGGAAGCCGCCTTCATAGCGGCCGGATTCGGCCAGCTCGTAGAGTCGGCGCTCGGCGTCCTCAATCTGCGCTCGCGGCGCGAAATCGACCGGCGCGTCGTAGGCGACGTTGACCATGTCCTCGCCGATGTGAATCAGGTCGCGGCGTAACGCCTGCTCATAGATTGTGCGTCCGTAATGCAGGGCGTTGATGATCGTGGTCGCTTCCGCCGCCAGACGGGCGAGGTACTGACTTACGGTCATTCCGCCGATATCGGTTTCAGCGGGAACGAACGTCTTGACCGTGACAGGCGTTGCGATCTTGCCAGCGCGGATCAGGCTGCCTGCGGTCTCAAAGATGGTCCGATGCATCGGGTCGAAGAAATGCTTCGGCTCCAGGAAATCCGAAACCCTGTAAAATGCGTCGTTGTTGACCAGAATGGCACCGAGAATGCCGCGCTCGGCTTCGATGTTGTGCGGCGGGGTGCGATAGGCTGGTGTCGTCGCGTCAGGCGCAAGCTTCAGGATGTTCGAATCAGCCATGGCTTTCGGATTCTGACCTGGATTATTTGTGGGATACAGGCCCCGCATAAAGCGCCGCTCCGGTGGACGGCGAAAGCAAGGTCCTGCCCCTTATGCCCGATTCCCACATGACCTTGAATGAAACTTGAGTCGAAAATGCAAGGAACTTGACTGTCGCCAGCGACAAATCTCCGTTCGACTCGCCGAGCCGGGCTGACGCTCAAAACGAAACTTCGAATGGATGACGGAGCGACTTTGCATATCGGCCTATATTCACAGCACTAAGGATCGCACTTAGCCTTCGAAACTGAAATTTCCCGATTTGAAGCGGCTCATTCGCCGGCGATTTGAAACCGCGGCCGCTGTTTTTGCTCAAGATTGCGCAGTTTCGCTTCCCCACATTGGATATAATCGCGCGTCATAGGTACGGTGCCTTGCCGTTTCGTGATCTGAACTTGGAAATTCATCAGGTTCTGCTTCCGGAACGACATTTCCGATGCTGCCAAATAAAACTCCCACATGCGCCCGAACCGCTCATCGTAGAGCCACACGACTTCTTCGCGTCTCGCCATGAAGCGCTCACGCCATGCCTTCAGCGTCTCTGCATAGTGCAGACGCAGGATTTCGATGTCGCAGACGAGCAGTCCGGCGCCCTCGATGGCTGACAGGACTTCGGACAGCGCGGGGATGTAGCCGCCCGGAAAGATGTACTTCGCGATCCAGGGATTGGTAATGCCCGGGCCCTCGGAACGGCCGATCGAATGCAGCAGCATTATGCCGTCGGGTTCAAGTAGCTCGGCGCAACGTTTGAAAAAGGTATCGTAGTGGTCGACGCCGACATGCTCGAACATCCCGACAGATACGATGCGATCGAACGATCCGGGAATATCGCGATAGTCCTGGAGCAGGAATTTCGTCGACCGCGTCATGTTGTTCTCAGCCGCGCGGGCTTTCGACACCTGAAGTTGTTCGGTCGAAAGCGTGATGCCGGTGACGTTGGCGCCAGTCATTTCCGCGAGATAAAGGCTGAGCCCGCCCCAGCCCGAGCCGATATCGAGGACGTTGTGGCCGCGCTCGACCAGAATCTTGGCGGTGATATGCCGCTTCTTTGCAAGCTGGGCGTCGTCCAGCGTCATGTCCGGAGTTTCGAAATACGCGCAACTGTATTGTTTGTCGGCATCGAGAAACAGTGAGTAGAGACGGCCGTCGAGATCGTAATGGCGCGAGACGTTGTTTATGGAACGTCCGCGAGGATTGAATTGCTGGAAGTTGCGGGCGAGATAGCGGAGCCACCATTGCAGCTTCGCCCAGCGCGGCATGATGTCGGGCTGGTCGAGGATGATCGCCAGAACGTCGGCAATCGATCCCCGTTCGACGAGCATTGTGCCGTCGGTGTAGGCCTCGCCGAAAGACATTTCAGGATCGAGCAGAAGCTGGCGTGCGACGTCTTTCGTGGTCAGCCGGACCCGAACCGGTTCCCCGGTGCCATCGCCGCAAGTGAAGGCCATACCGCTCGCGGTTACGAATGTGATCGAGCCGCGCCGGATAAATTGGTTCAGAAAAAACCGCAACAAACGGTCCATCGAAACCACCATCATCACGAGGACGCATCAGCCGCCATAACGTCTGGGAATGGCGTCCAAGTTCCATCAGCAATAATAATTAATAATAATGTCGCGGAAGCCGGTTCACCAATGTTCTGATCGCAAGGCCGATATCCGGAATCGAGCTGCGGTCATGTGTTTACATTCATCTCTACGCTTCCATTCGCAGCATAATGAGCTAAAAGGTGTGCCGCCGCGGCGGCCGCGCAATTTCCGCACCCGGAGGATGAGAATGTCGAGCCGAGCGCTCAGTTTAGCGACGATGCTTATGATCGTTGTTTTCGCGGGTGATGCCGGAGCGCAAAATCTCGAGGCAGGAAAGTCGGCTGCCCAGATGTTTTCGGGGAACTGCGCCTCCTGCCACAAAGCGGTGCGCGGGCTACTCAGGACGGTACCGCCCGGATCGTTGCCAGGCTTCCTGCGCCAGCATTATACCACCGGCCCCGACATGGCCGGGATGCTTAGTGCCTATCTGATTTCCAGAGGCGCGACCGATCAGCGGTCCCGCCCTGAACGACCCAGGTTATCTCCGGGTGATGTGAGACCGGAACCGAGGCAGGCGGAGGGACAGGGCAGGAGGCCGCTTCCTCAGGCGGCGCAGCCTGATCCTTCCGCGCAGAATGAACCACAGGCAGGTAAGGACCGGTATGGAAGGCGCATCATGCGGCCGGCCGCCGAGAATCCCGAGACTGCGAGACCGGCTTCGGAGGAGGCCAGTCAGCAGGATAGGCGGAAGCCTCGAGACAGGAAAAAGCTCAGCAAGCAAAGCAAGCCGGCCCCGGACGAATCGACGAAAGCTGGCGCCGCGGGGCAGGGCGCGTCTCCGAGCGACGCTGCGACGAAGCCCGAGACGGCGAAGACTGAACCGTCCGACGTGACGCCAGCCAAGGAAAAAGAAGCGGTTAAGGAAGAACCAGCTAACGGACAGACGCCCAAGGCGCAGCCCGGCAAGAAAGAAGCGGCCGAAGAAAAGACGGTCAAGGACGAAGCGCCAAAAACGGAGCCTGCCAAGAAACAGGCCGACGAGAAACAGCCTGCTCTGGAGCAAGCCGCAAAGCCGCAAGCGGTCAAGCCGGACGCATCGAAGCCTGATCCAGCCAAATCCGAGAGCGATAAGGCCGACGTCGGTAGAAGCGAAACGGGAAAACCTGGCGTTGATAAATCTGAAGCCGAGAAACCCAGCGCGTCCGAACGCAACAAGGCGGATGGCACTCCGACCGATGCTGCGCCTTTCGGTGAACCCAAAGCGGTGCCTCTGCGCGCCGATCCCGTTCCGGCGGTGACGCCTGCGCCGAAGGTCGGCAAGAGCGAAGCCCTGCCGCCGTCGGAAGCAGCGAGTTCCACGCTGGCGCCAGCTCCCTCCGACTCTGTCGCCGTATCGTCGCCATCGACCTCCGCAGCGCCGTCGCCATCAGCTTCGCCTAGGACGGAGCCGGCATCGCCGCCATTGGAGCCCGCCGCTTCTTGGTCCGCGCCGCCGCCATCGGCTCCCGTCCAGTAGTCGCTTTGAAGACGCTACAATCGCTGCAACTTCGAATCGAGTCGAACAGACCGTCAGATCATTGATACCAAACCGCCGCCATGGCGCTCCAGTCGTCCGGCCAGTTCCAGTTCAAGCAGGACCGTACGCACGACGGCTGGTGGGGCATCCGCCATCCGAATCAGATCGTCGAGTCCAATCGGTGCGGGACCAAGCAAGGCGACGATGCGCGCACGGTCGCTTGCGGCAGGCTCTTCGGTCCAGGTGCTGCCGTGCTCCGGTTCTTCAGCGGGTAGATCGACCGGCCGTCTCAAGATCGGCCGGACGGCATTGATGACGTCGGATGCCTCGGTAATCAGAGTCGCGCCCTGCTTGATAAGATCGTTAGTGCCGGCGGCACGAGGATCGAGCGGCGAGCCCGGCACGGCGAAAACCTCGCGGCCTTGCTCGGCAGCGATGCGGGCGGTGATCAGCGAGCCAGATCGATGCGCGGCCTCGACCACGACAACACCGATCGCAGCGCCTGAGATCAGGCGATTGCGCCGCGGGAAATCACGGGCTCGTGGCACATGCCCCATCGGCATTTCAGAAATCGCGCCGCCGCCTTCTAATATTGCCGCTAGCAGATCCTCATGCTCCGACGGATAGATACGGTCATGGCCACCGGCAAGCACTGCGACAGTACCGCGTGCCAGGCTTGCACGATGCGCTGCCTGATCGATACCGCGTGCCAGTCCCGATACGATGACGAAGCCGGCATCGCCGAGATTATGCGCCAGCGTTTGCGCGAACTTGTGACCGGCGCCGGATGCATTGCGTGAGCCGACGATCGCGATCATGGGACGCTCCATGACATCGAGGTTGCCGCGCACACCAAGCAGTGGCGGCGCGTCGTCGATCATTGCAAGGTGCGGGGGATAGCCGGCCTCTCCTGGCGCTAGCAAACTGACGCCGATCCGCCGGGCAGCCGCCAACTCGTTCCGCGCCTCGGCTTCCGCACAAAGCCGGCCGGGACGCGAAGCTCCGCCACGCCGCGCCAGATCGGGTAGCCGGATGAGGGCCTCACGGGCGCTGCCGAAATGGTTCACGAGGGAACGAAAGGTCCGAGGCCCGACGTTTTCGGACCGGATAAGCCGCAGCCAATCGATCCGCTGCGCTTCGTTCAGCCGCCTGTCTGGATTCCGGATGTCCACGCCTGCCCCCAAAGCTAGAGCGTTTTCGAGCGAAGTGGATACCGGTTCGCGTGAAGAAAACGCGTCAAAACAACAAACTGGAGTTCGCTCCCAATCAGTAAAAAGCGGAAATGCTCCAGGTGAGCTTTGCCCAAGTTGTCGCGAGGGAGCAACCTCGGATGCGGCGTTGATCAATTTGATCCCAGATCGCCGTTACGCTTTCGCGCCGATCCTGCCTTCGCTGCCCGCGGAAAGACGCCGGATGTTGTCGCGGTGTTTGAACCACAACAGCACGGTCAGCACCGCAAACAGCAGCGCTTGCTGCGGGTGTCCGAGCCACCACAACAGCAGCGGCGTGAGGAGACTGGCGATGAGTGCCGACAGTGACGAGTAGCGTGTCGTGAACGCCACAAGCAGCCAGATCGCGCAGAAGGCGAGCGCTGTCGCCCAGCACAGGCCCAGCAGTACCCCGATATAGGTTGCGACGCCCTTGCCGCCATGGAATTTCAGCCACACTGGAAAAAGGTGGCCGAGAAACGCACCGAGTGCCGCAGCCATGGCGGCCGCAGGTCCCCATAGCGATCCTGCAACAAGTACGGCGGCAGTGCCCTTGAGCATATCTCCAACAAGCGTTGCCGCGGCGAGTCGCTTGTGTCCGGTCCGCAGCACGTTGGTTGCACCGATATTGCCGGAGCCGACCGAACGCAGATCTTGCGTTCCGGCGAGCCGCGTCAAAATCATCCCGAACGGGACTGAGCCGAACAGGTAGCCGAAGACGAAGGCGATCACGGCAATGATGGAAGAAGACATCGTGAGGGGCTCCGGGCTTCACTTCGCAGATGTAAACCATAGATCGGCTTCATCGCGCCATAACCGACATGTCAAGGTAGAGCATGAGGTTCGCGTCCATCCGCCTGCGCAGCGGGTGTTCCTTGGTTCGGATACCTTCGCTGGCCGCCCTTATTGTGGCGTCAGACGTGTTCGAAAACCGTGCGTCCGCCGACGATTGTGCGGACGACACGGCCCAGGAAGCGCGACTCGTCAAATGGCGTATTCTTGCATTGCGATTTGAGATCGGCGGGATCGAGAATCCAGGGGACGTCAGGATCGATCACGATCACATCGGCGGGTGCGCCCGGTTGTAATGATCCGCCCGGCAAACCCAGCAATTCTGCGGGCCGCGTCGACATTGCCCGGATCAGGGTTTTGATATCGAGTTCCCCGTTGTGTACAAGCCGCAGCGCCGCCGTCAGCATGGTTTCTAACCCTATCGCGCCGGACACAGCTTCCGCGAAAGGCAGGCGCTTGGTTTCCACGTCCTGCGGGTTATGGTCGGACATCACCACATCGATCAGGCCTGACGCCAGCGCTGCGACCAGCGCGCGGCGGTCATCCTCGCCGCGCAGTGGCGGCGACAACTTCAGAAACGTGCGGTATGGACCGATATCGTTTTCATTTAGAGTTAGATGATTGATTGATGCGGACGCGGTGACAGGAAGTCCGGCCTCGCGCGCGCGATTGAGAATATCGAGAGATTCCGCGCAGGTGAGCGACGCCGCGTGGTAACGACCGCCGGTGAGTCCCACGAGCCGCATGTCGCGCTCCAGCACCACCGCTTCCGCGGCCGTCGGAACGCCCGTCAATCCGAGACGGGCAGATAGCTCGCCTTCATTCATGACGCCTTCGCCGACCAAAAAGGCATCTTCGGTGTGATGGACGATCAGCGCGTCGAAGTCGCGGGCGTAGGTGAGGGCGCGACGCATCACCCCGGCATTCATCACGCTGCGGGCACCATCGGTGAAGGCGACCGCGCCTGCCTCCTTCAAGAGGCCGATCTCGGTCATTTCCTTGCCGGCAAGACCCTTGGTCAGCGCCGCCATCGGATGAATGTTGACGATCGCGGTGTCCCGCGCGCGGCGCAGCACGAAATCGACGGTTGCGGAATTGTCGATCACCGGCGAAGTGTCAGGCTGGCAGACAATGGTGGTGATCCCGCCGGCAGCGGCGGCGCGGCTCGCGGATGCAAAGGTTTCGCGATGGCCGGCGCCCGGCTCGCCGACGAAAGCGCGTATGTCGATCAGGCCAGGAGCGACGATCTTGCCGGCACAGTCGATGATGTCGGTGCCTTCGGGCACTCCTGCGGCGCCGATGCCGTGGCGCGCGTCACGAACGACCCCGTCAGTGATGAGCACATCCCCAGGGCCATCGAGATCGAGGGCAGGGTCGACGATGCGAGCGTTGGCGAGCAGGACGGGGCGGTGACCACTTAGCATGTGCTGCACCTTCGCAAATCGAGAGCGCTCGCTAATGCTCGCCCTGCAAATCGGCCGGAACGGTCGGGTTCATGCATTCGGCAGGTTCCTCGCCAGCGCCTCCAGCACTGCCATCCGCACCGCTACGCCCATTTCCACTTGTTCGCGGATCAGAGACTGCGTGCCGTCCGCGACGATTGAATCAATCTCAACGCCGCGATTCATTGGCCCCGGATGCATGACCAGCGCGTCAGGTTTGGCGTATGCGAGCTTTTTCTGGTCGAGGCCGTAATAATGGAAGTACTCGGAACTCGACGGCACGAACGAGCCGCTCATCCGTTCGCGTTGTAGCCGGAGCATCATCACGATGTCTGCGCCGTCCAGCCCCTCGCGCATATCGCGGGCGACTTCGACGCCCATGCGCTCGATGCCCGGTGGCAGCAGCGTGGAGGGTGCAACGACGCGGACCCGCGCGCCCATGGCGTTGAGCAGGATGATATTGGAGCGCGCGACACGCGAGTGGAGCACGTCGCCGCAAATCGCGACCAGAAGTCCCTCCAGCCGTCCTTTGTTGCGGCGGATAGTCAGGGCATCCAACAGCGCCTGGGTCGGATGTTCGTGGGCGCCATCGCCAGCATTGATAACGGAACCGTCAACCTTGCGCGCCAGAAGCTCCACCGCGCCGGAAGCTGAATGTCGCATCACCAGAATGTCCGGGTGCATGGCGTTGAGCGTCATCGCGGTATCGACCAGCGTCTCCCCCTTGCGAGTCGACATTGACGATACCGACATATTCATCACGTCGGCGCCGAGCCGCTTGCCGGCGATCTCGAATGACGATTGGGTTCGGGTCGAAGCCTCGAAGAACAGGTTGATCTGGGTACGCCCGCGCAAGGAGGTTCGTTTCTTGTCCACCTGGCGGTTCAATTCGACGTATTCTTCGGAAAGGTCGAGGAGGCCGGTAATGTCGGCGACGGAAAGGCCCTCGATGCCCAGCAGATGCCGGTGTCCAAGGACAAAGCTCGATTTGGCTGGCGATGTCATTAAAGCCAGAGCTATAGGCAGAGTTGCCCCGTCGGGCAAGGCCGAACAGCGCGCGAGCGGGTTATCCCCCGCCGAAGCGGAGGTCACGGTAAATGAAGTGGAGACCGTCGGCGTGAACTCGCCGCGGTTCCGGCATAAAGTCGCATGGGCATCAGCGCCGGCGGAGGTGGTTCATGACGCAACCATTCAGGACGCACGAGGTCTTCAACCAGTCGCCGCCGTTCGAAGACGTTGATCTATTTACGCTCGACCGTCCGTTGGCGGAGGCGGCAGCTGCGAACGGCGGAGCCGCAGCCCGCGACGAAATGGAGGCGTTCGGAAAGCATTGGGGCTCGGCGGCGATGGCCGCGCGCGGCCGTCTGGCCAACGAGAACCCGCCGAAGCTGTGGCTGTTCGATGCGCGCGGTAACCGGCGCGACGAGGTCGAATTCCATCCATCCTATCACGAACTGATGGCGAACAGCGCTCATGCCGGTCTCCACAATTCCACCTGGACGGCCGAGGGCAAACCGGCAGCCGGCGCGGCGGAAGTGGTGCGTGCGGCAAAATTCTATATGGCTGCGCAGGTCGAGACCGGGCATCTCTGTCCGATCACCATGACTCGTGCCTCAGTGGCGGCGCTCGCAGTGCAGCCGGACATGTTGGCGAAAACGATGCCGGTGATTGCGACCCGCAGCTACGACCCGTCGGTTGCGCCGTGGTGGACCAAGCGCGGCATCACCCTGGGCATGGGCATGACCGAGAAGCAGGGCGGCACCGACGTGTCCATCAACCAGACCCGCGCCGTCCGCGATGGCGACGCCTATCGTATCACCGGTCACAAGTGGTTCATGTCGGCGCCGATGTGCGACGCGTTCTTGGTGCTGGCGCAGGCGGATGGCGGACTAACATGCTTTTTCATGCCACGCTTCCGTCCAGACGGCTCGGTCAACACGATTCATCTCCAGCGGCTGAAGGACAAGCTCGGCAATCGCTCCAATGCATCGTCCGAAGTGGAATTTATCGAGGCTTATGCCCGGCGTGTCGGTGACGAAGGAAACGGCATTCGCACCATCATCCAGATGGTGCAGTTAACACGGCAGGATTGCGCCATCGCCTCGGTAGGCTTGATGCGCTCGGGGCTGGCACATGCGCTGCATCACACACGTCATCGCAGCGTGTTCCAGAAACGTCTCGTCGATCAGCCCTTGATGCATGCGGTTCTTGCCGATATGGCGCTGCATGTGGAAGCGTCGTTGGCATTGGTGATGCGGCTGTGTCGCGCGTGCGATGAAGCTCCGTCTAACCCGAAAGCGGCGACATGGATGCGGCTTTTGACGCCCGCGGTGAAATATTGGATCTGCAAGAGCTCGCCGGGCTTTCTGTATGAGGCGATGGAGTGTCTGGGGGGAAACGGCTATGTCGAGGAGAATATTCTGCCTCGTCACTATCGCGAGGCGCCGGTAAACGCGATCTGGGAAGGGTCCGGAAACGTGATGTGCCTCGACGTGCTGCGGGCGCTGGCCCACGAAGGCGAGGCGGCTGTCGCCGTGCTCGAAGATTTCGTGGCGGATACCAATGGTTTGCCCGGTGCGGCGGAAGCGGTAGCATTTCTTGCCAAGACTTTCCGTCGGCCCGACTGTGAGCGCGTCGCGCGCCAGGCGGTGGAGACGCTCGCGCAACTGGCCGCGGTCGCGGCGCTCAACCGGACCTCGCCAAATCAGGCCGCGCTGTTTGCGACGACACGGCTCGGCGGCACGCATGGGCGCCTGTTCGGAACGGCCGAATTGTCCGCCGCCCAGAGCCGCGATCTGCTAGAGCGGGCGCTGCCATGAATCGGGGGTAAGCAAATGCCGAGCGGAGTAAGTATACCCGAAAGTGATCCTGTGACGCCGCCGGCGTTGGCTCCTTCACCGACCCGCGTCCCGCAAACGTGGAAATTTCTTGGCACCAGCCTTTGGGGGATCGTGGTATTCGCCGCGATGTTTGCAGGACAGCTATCCGTCCTTGCTTATTTCCTGATCACCGATCGTGCGCCGTTCAGTTTCGACGAGGTCAAGGAATTGGCCGGCGGAGGTCTGACCATCTCACTATCGGTCATCATGGGGCTGCCTGCGGCCCTGCTCGCGCTGTGGATCGCGATCCGGCTGTCGGGAGTGTCGTTCGCCGATTATCTCGCGCTGCGCTGGACCTCATGGCGCTACCTGCTGCTTGGCATCGTCGCCATGGTCGTGCTTGTCATCAGCTGGGAGGGAATATCCAATGCGGTGGGACACGAAAGTTCGGCTGCATTCATGGTCGATGTGGCAAAGTCGGCCCGCGCCGATGGCGCGCTGTGGCTTCTGGTCATTTCATTTTGCGTCGTGGCGCCCGTCAGCGAGGAACTTCTGACGCGCGGATTCCTGTATCGCGGCTGGTCGGAGTCGTTCTTGCGCCCCACCGGCGCGATCTTGCTGTCATCGATGGTATGGACAGCGATGCACCTTCAATACGACTGGTTTTTCTTCGGGCAGATCTTTTCGATCGGATTGCTGTTCGGTTACCTGCGATACCTCAGCGGTTCGATCTGGCCGACCGTGATCCTGCATGGCCTCAACAATCTCGCGGCGACGCTACAGACGTTATGGCTCGCCAATCAGCCGTGATCGCTCCGGTCCGGACGATCGCCGCTGTGCCGCAAGCCGGTCCAACGCACCCTGAAGAATAAAGATCGCGGCATGCTCGTCGATGACCTTGGCGCGCTTTGCGCGGCTCATGTCCAATCCGATCAACTCGCGCTCGACGGCGACCGTCGAGAGCCGCTCGTCCCATAGCCCGATTGCGAAATCGGTGAGTTTTGCCAGATTGCGCGCAAAAGCACGGGTCGACTGTGCGCGTGGCCCCTCACTGCCGTCCATGTTGATCGGCAGTCCAAGAATGAAACCTTCCGCACGACGTTCGCTTGCAATGGCAAGAAGCCGCGCGGCATCGACCGTGAACGTCTTGCGTTGGATGGTTTCCACGCCGGTGGCGAGGCGACGATCCGGATCGGACACCGCGACGCCAATGGTCTTGGTGCCGAGATCGAGTCCGACAAGCGCTCCGCGCTCAGGCCAATGCGCGGCGGCTTCGATCAACGGGAGAATGGATGCAGGCATGAGACCGCATATCATGGGCAAGACAGGCAGGGCAAAAGGGGGCTAAGGAACCGTTTGCGCGACCTTGGCAATCACGGATGGTTGCAGTGCGAAAGCCGGGTCTGCTATAGGCGTAACGCTTGTAGGGCGCCAATGCCTTACGATAGACGCCTGCGGGGGCCTAATATGTCCGTCGATGCCGCTACCGTCCGCCGCATCGCGCATCTCGCGCGTATAGCGGTCGATGACACCGAGGTTCCCCATCTCCAGGGCGAACTGAACGCGATCCTTGCCTTCGTTGAGCAGTTGCAGGAAGTGAACGTCGACGGTGTCGAACCGATGACGTCTGTGACGCCGATGGCGATGAAAATGCGGCCCGACCTGGTGAATGACGGCGAGATCGCGGACAAGATCGTCGCCAACGCGGCGGTGACTCATGACCACTTCTTTCTGGTGCCGAAGGTCGTCGAATAGCAGGGTTTGATTCGATGTGTCTGCTCTGTGGCGATGAAAAGTCGTATCGGGCTTATATGGATTACCTCGACGCCATGGAACGCGAGGGCCGCACCGCCGATCCCGACGAGGCGATGAAGACCGTTTTCGAAAGACTTCAGGCAAACGATACGGCGCCTGCCGATGACCCCAGGAACGACAGAACCCTATCGCCTTTTTTTTGCAGCGCGGTTGATAAATGACAGACTTGACTTCGCTTACGCTGGCCGAGGCTCGTGACGGTCTCGCGGGCAAATCGTTCACCGCGCTCGAACTGGCCGACGCGCATCTTGCGGCGATGGAGCGGGCGCGCGTCTTGAACGCCTATGTGCTCGAGACGCCGGAGCAGGCGAGGGCGATGGCGCGCCAGGCCGACGGGCGGATTGCCAAAGGCGAGGGCGGACCGCTCAATGGCCTTCCGCTCGGCGTGAAGGATCTGTTTGCGACGGAAGGCACACGGACCACGGCGTGTTCGCGAATCCTCGATGATTTCAAGCCGCCTTATGAATCCACGGTGACGTCGCAGCTCTTCACGCGTGACGGCGCGGTGATGCTTGGCAAGCTCAACAATGATGAATTCGCGATGGGTTCGTCCAACGAGACCTCGTGCTTCGGTCCGGTGCTCAATCCGTGGCGGCGGCAAGCCTCCGACGCGAAACTGGTGCCCGGTGGCTCATCCGGCGGATCGGCTTCGGCGGTGGCGGCCGGATTATGTCTCGGCGCAACCGCGACCGATACCGGCGGCTCCATCCGCCAGCCCGCAGCCTTCACCGGTACCGTCGGCATCAAGCCCACCTACGGGCGTTGCTCCCGCTGGGGCATTGTCGCGTTTGCGTCGTCGCTCGATCAGGCGGGGCCGATTGCGCGTACCGTCCGCGACGCGGCGATCCTGCTGCGCTCGATGGCAGGCCATGATCCCAAGGATACGACTTCAGTCGATCGTGCCGTGCCCGACTATGAAGCCGTGGTCGGCAAATCCGTCAAGGGAATGAAGATCGGCCTTCCCAGGGAGTACCGGCTGGACGGAATGCCCGCTGAAATCGAGAAACTGTGGTCGCAGGGTGCCGACTGGCTGAAAGCCGCTGGCGCCGAACTTGTGGAGGTGTCGCTGCCCCACACGAAATACGCACTGCCCGCTTACTACATCGTCGCACCGGCCGAGGCGTCCTCAAACCTCGCGCGTTACGATGGCGTCCGATACGGCGCCCGGGCAGCGGGCAACAACATTGTGGAAATGTATGAAAATACGCGTGCGATAGGCTTTGGCGCGGAGGTCCGCCGTCGCATCATGATCGGAACCTATGTTTTGTCGGCGGGTTACTACGATGCCTATTACCTCCGCGCACAAAAGGTTCGTACCTTGATCAAAAAGGATTTCGAGGATTGCTATGCAGCGGGGGTCGACGCGATCCTCACTCCGGCGACGCCGTCCGCCGCCTTCGGCATCGGCGAGAAGGCTGGCTCCGATCCGATCGAGATGTATCTCAACGACATCTTCACTGTGACGGCAAACATGGCGGGCTTGCCGGGTATTTCCGTGCCTGCGGGCAAGGATGCTCAGGGACTTCCGCTCGGACTGCAACTGATTGGTCGGCCGTTCGACGAGGAGACGCTGCTTTCGCTCGGCGCGATTATCGAGCAGGCTACCGGGCGCTTTAAACCCGAGGTGTGGTGGTGACTCCAGATACTTTCAAAGCCAGCCTGACGAGTGCGGCCCCGCCGGGGGGTGTTTCGCCACAGCTTGCGGCGTTGTGGTGGGCTGCCAAGGGTGACTGGAATAAGGCGCACGTCATTGTGCAGCCGCTGGTGGGGCCGGAGGCCGCCTGGGTACACGCCTATCTGCATCGGCTTGATGGTCGCGAGATCGGTAACGCCGCTTACTGGTATCGCCGCGCCGACAAGCCGTTTGCGAAAGGTTCGTCCGAGGACGAGTGGAGCCAGATCGTCGCGGAATTGCTGGGCGGCCAAAGCGGCTAGCTCATTCGGGGGTGGTCGCCCCGCCAATTTCATTGCCGCTTCATGCGCGGTACCGGCGCCGCAAATTGACCACAACGGGAGGTAGGCCGGTCGAGACGGATTGCCATTCGCCGCGCCCCGAACCATAGTCGGCGCGCGATTGGCGGGGCGACTTTAGGACCATGCGTTCAGCATTAGCTGTCATCGGACTGTGTGCGATGCTGCTCGGCTGCGCGTCGATCCAGAACGCGCCTGTCAACCAGCCGGGCAGCAGCGCCGATCTCGCGGGCCAACTGCACGAAAACTTCGAAGAACGCACCGCCACCGACGACGATCTGGTCGCGCTGTCGTTTTCAGGCGGCGGTACGCGGGCGGCTGCTTTTTCTTTCGGTGTGCTAGAAGAACTGGCGCAGACGCCAGTGCGCGGCGGCGGCGCATCCATGATCGACCGCATCGATTTCATTTCCGGAGTGTCGGGAGGGTCGGTAACCGCTGCGTATTTCGGATTGCGCAAACGAGCGGCCATGGCCGACTTCCGTGAAAAATTCCTGCTGCGCAATGCCGAGGAGGGGCTTCAAACCAACCTCAACCTTGCCACGCTTAGCAAAGCGTTCGCCGGCGGTATCAACGATTCCAACGGCCTGCCGCGCTGGCTCGATGCCAACCTGTTTCATGGCGCGACCTTCGCCGATCTGCGAAAGACGGTACGCCCGCGGGTGTGGATCAACGCCTCCGACATCTACAATCGCACGCCCTTTGTCTTTGGTGTGACTGCGTTCAGCGCAATGTGCAGCGACCTCGAGTCTTATCCGTTGGCAAACGCGGTGGCGGCGTCGGCGGCGGTCCCCGTCGCGTTCGCGCCGGTGGTGATTCAGACCTTTCCGGGTCGATGTAAGGATCCGCTGCCGGCCTGGATCTTGAAAGCGCGCGACAATCGCAACGCGCCGCCGATGTTGAGCGCCTTTGCGAAAGCAATCAGCCGCTATCATGATGGCGAAATTCCCTACATCAAGCTGCTCGACGGTGGTCTGGTCGACAACTACGGCTTGGCCGGTTTCACCATCGCGCTGCTGTCGGCGCGCGCTCCCTATGAACCGCTGTCACCCGAGCAGGCCGTCAAAATTCGGCGCGGACTTTTTGTGGTCGTGGATGCCAAGACCGGCGTTTCAGGCAACTGGATCAATACCATTGAAGGTCCAAGCGGCGTCGATCTGGTCAAGGCGGCGGCGAATACCGCGATCGATGCCAGTGTGGGCGCGGGTTACACCGCCTTCGAGCGCACCATGGGTGATTGGCAGGCGGCGCTGGTCCGTTGGCGCTGTGGTCTGACTGCGGCGGAGCGCGCCCGTTACGGGGCGCGTCCGGGTTGGAACTGTCACGATCTGAAATTTTTCGTAGGCCGCGTCGGCTTCGATCAACTTGATTCCGCGCGCGCTGCTCGCCTCGAGACTGTTCCGACCCGATTCCACTTGCCGCCGCAGCAGGTGGATGAGGTCATCGCGGCAGGCCGGGACGCATTGCGGGCAAGCTCCGCGTTTCGCATGTTTGCCGGAAGCAAGTAAGCGAGCGTGGACATCCCGCGTAAGATGGGGTTTCCCAATCGCGAACCCCGGAGTAAAAGCCGCGCATGAACGCACCTGTCAAACCGTCTAACCTGATCAAAGGCGCAACCGGCGACTGGGAGATGGTGATCGGGCTTGAAGTCCACGCCCAGGTCACTTCCAACGCAAAGCTGTTTTCGGGCGCCTCGACCGCCTTCGGCGGTGACCCCAACAGCCATGTCTCGCTGGTCGATGCGGCCATGCCCGGAATGCTGCCGGTCATCAACGAGGAATGCGTCCGCCAGGCGGTGCGCACCGGGCTTGGGTTGAACGCGCAGATTAACCTGCGCTCGGTGTTCGATCGCAAGAACTATTTCTATCCCGACCTGCCGCAGGGCTATCAGATCAGCCAGTACAAGTCGCCGATCGTCGGTGAGGGTGAAGTCGTGGTCGATCTTGCTGACGGCACGAGCTTTGTGGTCGGGATCGAGCGGCTACATCTCGAACAGGACGCCGGCAAGTCTCTGCACGAGCAGCACGCGGACATGAGCGCGATCGACCTGAACCGCTCCGGCGTAGCGCTGATGGAAATCGTATCCAAGCCCGACATGCGTTCATCCGAACAGGCCAAGGCCTATGTGACGAAACTGCGGACGATCCTGCGCTATCTCGCCACCTGCGACGGTGACATGGAGAAAGGCAGCCTCCGCGCCGACGTCAACGTCTCGGTGCGCCGGCCGGGCGAGCCCTTCGGTACGCGCTGCGAGATCAAGAACGTCAACTCCATCCGCTTCATCGGTCAGGCGATTGAACACGAGGCGCGGCGTCAGATCGAAATTCTCGAGGATGGCGGCAGCATTGATCAGCAAACCCGGCTGTTCGATCCGGATAAGGGCGAGACCCGCGCGATGCGCTCCAAGGAAGAGGCGCACGACTACCGCTATTTCCCCGACCCCGACCTGCTGCCGCTGGAGTTTTCGCAGTCCTTCGTCGATGCGTTGAAGACCGATCTGCCGGAACTGCCGGACCAGAAGAAGGCAAGGTTCATCGCGGATCTCGGCCTGACACCCTATGACGCCGCCGTGCTTGTCAACGAGCATGAGAGCGCCAACTTCTACGAGTCGGTTCTGGCCGGTCTTGCGAACGCGCGACGCGATGGGAAAGTTGCCGCCAACTGGGTGATCAACGAACTGTTCGGACGCCTCAACAAAGAGGGCCTGAGCATCGCGGCATCGCCGGTATCGGCGCCCCAACTCGCTGCGATCATCGACCTGATTGGCGAGGGAACCATCTCCGGCAAGATCGCCAAGGATCTGTTCGAGATCGTTTGGACCGAGGGCGGCGATCCGCGGGTGCTGGTCGAGGCGCGCGGGATGAAGCAGGTCACCGACATGGGTGCGATCGAGAAGGCGGTCGAGGATATCGTCGCTGCCAACCCGGACAAGGTCGCGCAGGTCCGCGCCAAGCCACAGATGATCGGCTGGTTCGTGGGTCAAGTGATGAAAGCGTCTGGCGGCAAGGTCAATCCGCAGGCGGTGAATGATCTGCTCAAGACCAAGCTTGGTCTGTAACCTTCGACCGTAGTTTCAACGCTGCGCGGCTGCATTCCTCGCCCCGACCGCATGGTGCGACGGCGCTTGCGTTTGTTTGGCTGAGCGTTGCGGGCCTGGCTGAAGGAGTTGGCCTCGCATGGCGCGGAGTGGCGCTACGTTACGCCCGCCAACCGATGCAGAAGGCTTTGTCAAAAGCTTCAAAGGCCGCTTCGCGCCTAATGCCTCAACGAGCATCTGTTCGTCAGCCTCGACGAGGCCCGCCAGTCATCGAGGACTGAGGATCGACTACAACACCAACCGCTCGCAAACGTCTTCACGGGCTCGTACCAACTGAGTTCGCAACCTGTCCCAACGAGCCGACAGCGCCCGGAAGAGTAGTGAGAGCAGGATCAATTTTGCGAATCGTATTTCACGATTCGCAAAAGCGATGCGTCATGGCGGGCTCGAGCGGTGGCTTTCAAGCTTGTTGGTGAAAATATTTTTATTGCCAAAAGTCGCGACTCGGAGTCCATGCCTATATCGATTTCACCTTCGCTCCGACTCGTCACGATGCGTACTGCGCATCTATCGCTGATTTGTTGAATGCAGAATATCGCTGCGGCGCAGTGGTTTTCTTAAAAATATTGAGAAGCGCCTGCGCAGGGTTTCTTAGCTTGCTGGCGCCTCTCGTCAACGAGTCTCCGCATCATCGCGGTGCGTGCTGCCGTCTTGCCGCTGTAAGGCATCAACACTTCCTTAAGCGAGACACTGTTTTTTTCAATATGTTGGTGTATTCGAATGATGTGCACTTCGATTCCCGAGTGCATGCAGCGACTAAGCCATCTCACTACATCTGGAGGGCAACATGGCCAAGAAAGCGAAGAAGGCGAAAGCGAAAACGAAGAAGGTGAAGAAGACGAAGAGCGCAGTGAAGAAGACTGCGAAGAAGACCCGCAAGGTCGCCAAGAAGAAGAAATAAGTTCGCTTTGGAATCGCCGGCAGCTTGATGCCGGCGAAGTCGTAGGAGCCGAAGAGAGTTTGTTTCCAAACAGATTTCAAATTCGGGCTTTGGCGACGAGAGAGGGTGTCGGCGAGACATCAGGTCAAACGGTCGGATCGTCGTTTCGGAACTCCCCCCGCGACAACCGATCCGAAGGAAGAACGCGGTGAGTTTCACCGTCGGTCTTCGTCGACGCGGATATCAAGATCCGCGATCACTTGCAGCCTCGGCTGCGGTGAGAGTTGGTCCTGACGTGTTCACCGACGCCCTCGTCCTGCGCTGGCGTGGCTCAGCCCCGGCGCTGCCATTTTCCATCATTTGCAGTTGATCTGTCGCAGGAAGGCGGCGAATCGTGATGCTTACGGCGTCCGGCCTCCTGCTTTAGCGAGCGCGGTTGGATCCGGGCTGTGGCGATGGTTAGCAGTTTGCCAAATGAAACAGTAAATCGAATCCTGTGAAACTACAAAAACCCCTCTCACATAAGGGTTTTTTGATTCGGTGCGATTCCTGTCCGCAACGGTGTTCACGTTCGATTCATCCCAATACTTAAACTGCTCTTCAAATTTAACCTCCATGATCCGTGTGTCTGGACGGCACGCCGGCGAACGGCGGTTGGATCCAGCGGGGCGCCAACAGGTGGATGGGCCGCACTCGAAGCAGGGGTGGCAAAAAAAGGAACAGAGAGATGTATCAGGGGCAGATCGACTACGAGACGGCGGTGCCGGTAAGCGCTGACGCTATTCAGGATATTCTTTTCGAACAGGGCCTGTATTGGGCGAGCGGTCGGGCCGGCCTGGTCGATCTGGTGGCCGCGCATAAATGGTTCAATCTTGCAGCGCTTAAGGGACACACTGACGCGGCCGCGATGCGCCGCGAGGTTGCGGCGCTGATGTCCGAGGCCGAGATTGTCATGGCGCAACGCGACGCGCGGGCCTGGATGACGGTGCACTGAGCCGCTTTGACTTTCGCGTCCAATGCGCCGCGGGAGTCTTACCGCTTGGTATCGCCTTCGGGTTGCTTGCGATTGAATCTGAAATCTCGGGCAGCAAAGGCACTGGAGCTGTGCCATATGGCCACCGACAACTAAGGTCTCTCGGTTCCGCCTGGCGACGCAGCAAGCGTCTCGAGAAGGGCGCGCACGAAAGGGCTGTGCCAGCATAGCTTCGGCGATGTCGGTGCGGGTTTTGGAATTCTTTCCATCGTTTTGTTTCATAGCTGCACGAATGGACTGCGCATCTCCTTTCAATGGGCCCTGAAGCAGGGGCGCGTCGACGTCGGCGAGGGCAAGGTTCCTCTCAGGACGGGAAGGCGGCAAATACCCGACCGACCCATCAGTGTTACTGATCGAGGCTGCGGCTGGGCACCTGCAGAAACCCGCATGAGGCCCAGTAGAACGAGGCATTCTGTTTGTTCGCCAAGTATGCGCGAGCGACTGGCTTGGGCTGGTTCCATTGCTCGATTGCGAGGGGTGTCGTTTTCAACCGCTCGTTGGCGCACGCTGCAATGTTTGCCAGAGATTGTGCACCAATCAGCGCCAGCCATGAGCGTGAACGCGTTGCCCCTAATAGACTAATGAGATGTAAGGCGTGCGATCATTCACCTTTCGCAGCCTCCACATCCTGCGACCTGACGCCGAGGTGATGCGACCCGTCGTCACAGATCGTTGCACGGCACGCGCCATCCCCAGCTCTCCGCTGCCACCGACATCTGCTGCGAAGCGCGGCGGCGAGGACGCCTGGGAGGCACTAGCCTGACCGAGCAAAGGGCTGGTTTCGAACCCGGGCCGCCGCAGGCCAGCTAATCGTTATCGTCCAGTTCAGCGTCCCAGCCACGCGCCTTTGCACGGGCGATGGCCTCGGCATAAACGCGCTTGTGGCGGTCGGCCAACTCCGGTGGCAACGCGCTGGGAACGTTGCCGTATTGATCCCAAAGCTGGTCCACTTTGCTCATCAACGCCTGCATCTGGCCGGCGTCCCAATTCGCGCAGTCTTGTGTCTCGGGAATGAGACCGAACACGCGCGCATCAAGCACGGTTCGCCCGAGCGGGGTCATCCCATGTCTGTCTTGGTCGAGTCCGACGTATTTGGCCATGGACGATTCTCTTGCATGAAAAACGATTCGCCGAGTGCTGGCGGCAAGCGTTGTTATCAGCTCGCCTTGGGGACTGAATAAGAAAATCAAATTTGCTTATTCAGTCTATCCTTTATGATGTTGCGGCCGGCCTGCTTGGCCAGCCGGGGCTGCGGGGCCCCCGAATGCTTCGGCATCGCGCTATCCCGATCGAACAAGGAGTGTTGCCGTGGACCAATGGGTCTCTTGGTGTCTAGTGGTGTTGCCGTTGCTACCGGCACTATCGGCGATCGTCGCCCCGCTAGCCGGAGCCGGTCGGCCGGCACAGGCGGCGCGCATCAGCGTGACGATGACCGCTGTCACCTGCGCTGTCGCGCTGGCGATGCTGGTGGCGGTGCTGGCCGCGCCGGAGAGCGAGGTGATGCTGGCTCGACTCGGGCCGGCGGCTCTGTTGCTCGACCATCTCGCGGTGGCGATGGCGGTGCTGGTGGCGGCTATCAGCTTGGTGGTGCATGTCTATTCGGTGCGCTACATGGCCGACGAGCCCGGCTACGTGCGGTTTTTTGCCAAGCTTGACCTGATGACGGCCGTGATCCTGCTGATGGTTATCGCCGCCGATCTGGTCACGCTGCTGGTCGCCTGGTTCCTGATTGGGGTGCTGCTGTTCTTTCTGCTCGGCTTCGACACCAGTCGCAAAGCCAGTGGCCGCTATGCGTTGTGGACGTTTCTGACCTATCGCGTGGGCGATCTGCCGCTGGTGGGCGCGGCGTTGCTGTTGTGGCATGGCTATGGAACCGCTCAGTTGCCGGAACTGTTCACACGGATCAGCGCCGATCCGAGTGTGCAACTCGGCGGGGTGGCGGTGGTGCCGCTGGCGGCGCTACTGCTGGCGCTGGCGGCGTTTGCCCGCTCGGCGCAGTTCCTGTTGCATACTTGGCTGCCTTACACAATGGACGGTCCCACGCCGGTGTCGGCACTGATGCATGCGGGCATTGTCAACGCCGGGGGATTCTTGTTCAACCGCTTCGCTCCGGTGTTCGTTCACGCGCCCAACGTGCTGCACCTGGCCTTCGTCGTCGGGCTGGTGACGGCGCTGATCGGCTCGGCGCTGATGCTCACGCAAAATGACGTCAAGAAATCTCTGGGCTATTCCACCATGGGGCAGATGGGCTTCATGATCATGGAATGCGGGCTGGGCGCATTTTCGCTCGCCGTCTATCACCTCATCGCACATGGATTGTTCAAAGCCACGCTGTTCCTCGGCTCGGGCAATGTCATCAGCGAAAGCCGCCACGAGGATGGCGTGCCGCCCGATGATATCTACAGCTTCGTGGTCGAGCGCCGTCCCCTGCGCGAAGTTAAGAAGGTGCCCTGGCTGTTGGCCGCGCTCGTCACCGTGCTGGTGCCGGTGCTGGTGCTGGGCTTGTCACACGGGGTGGTGGCGGAGGATTTCTTCCATAAGCAAGGCTCGGTGGTGCTGCTGTTCTTCGGCTGGGTCACTGGCGCGCAATTGTTCTTCTCCATTCACAAGCTGCCTAGCGAGAACGCATGGGGCTTGCTGACCATGATCCTTCTGTCCTTTCTCATCGTAGTGGTGGGCTATACACTCATCGCACATGCGTTCGAGGCCTTCCTCTACCCGGATCCGGTGCTGCGCGACGCCATCTATGCCGCGGCGGGCATCAACGACCTCGCTTTCGTCATCCTTGTGCTGTTCTTCACTGCGTTGCTGGTCGGCGCCTGGCTGGTGACATTTTATGCGCAGTCGCTCGAAATCGGGGGGAAACCCGGCACACGGTGGAACGCTATTTACCTCAATCTCTACGCCCTGTTCTCGCGAGAGTTCTATGTGTCCGTCATTTACACCCAACTGTCACGCAGCCTGCTGGCCGCGACCAAGCGGGTGAATATTTGGCTGCGTTGGGTCTGACCGCCATGATCGCTCTGTTCCTTGCCTTGATCCTGCTGCCGCTGTTTCCCCTGAGCATGTTGTTCAACGCCGGGCTCCAGGCGCTACCCGTGTGGTTGCGCGCTCCAGTGCTTTTGGCGTGTCCCATTGCGGGGGTGCTGTTGCTCGACCGGGCGGCCGCGCCACCCGAGCAATACATAACTCCCCTGCAGCTATTGGCGGCGTTCACCGCGCTGCTCTATGCATGGCGGCTGCTTGCGGTGCAGGAGGTGTTCATTTGGGCGCGGCTGCAGGCCACCTCCGCTTGGCCGTTGGTGTGGCTGGCGTGGCTGCACGGTCTGCACGGTAAAGCGCTCATGTTCGTGGCTCTGGCGGTGACAATCCCCGCTGCGCTGCTGATGGTTCTCGGCTCCAGCCTGAGCGAGCGTCTCGGAGGGGCGTATCTCGGACTGCGTGGGCGCATCGGCCCGGCCTTTCCGCGCCTGACCTGCGCCTTGGTGCTGACCTTGCTCGCGGCTCTGGCGGCGCCTCCTTTCCCCGGGTTCTTCGCCATGTTTGCGGTGCTGAAGCAGATTCCCGCTGGTCTGGCGACTGTCGTGCTTGCGGTGTGGTTGCTGTGGAGCTGGGCGGCCGCAATCTTGTGGCAGCATGGCCTGTTCGGGAAAGAATGGCCGCGCCCGGCGGGCGCAGTCGACTTGTCACTCAGCACTGGTCTGTTGCTGATGCTCGCAGCCGTTGCCGCGGTGCTGGGTTCGATCGGAGGGTGGTCATGGTGGATGCATTGAACCTCGGCCGGCGTCTGCGGGTACGCTCGACCGCCTATGTGGCGGGTGAGCCGGTGCCGTTTTTCTGGCCGATGCGTACCTTCATTCACCACAACCCGCTCTACGGCCTCGAAAACATGCCGTTCGAACAGGCGGTGCGCCGTGGTGCGGAGCTGTTTCATGCGCGCATGTTCCTGCCGCGCAGCAACTACCAGCAGTGGCAGCGCGAGGGCAA
>NZ_MWPQ01000026.1:25065-127914 GCF_002028545.1 Nitrobacter vulgaris | reverse complement strand
GCCCAAAGCGTTCGACAAGGCTCTGTAGCGCCGTCCAGATCGAAAAACAGGCTGCGTGTACGGGCACTCCTACCATGCTCCGCTATCAGAAAAAAGACGGAACACGGGCGCCACCGCCTTCAAGATCGGCGCGCCCCGCGTGGGTCGACAGCGTCCAAAGCTTTCAGATTGCTTAGAACTTCAAGGGATGGTGTGTTTACACGCAATACGCACGGATATACCACGGCGGCGCGAGTATTTTTTGAAAGCCTCTAATTTCCTAGGCGCAAGCATCATGTCCCGGTCGCGAATTGTCGGTTGGACGTCCCTCGTCGCGGTGATCGCTGTGATGGGCGGCTACGCGCTGTGGCACCACGGTACGGGAAAGCACAACGAGCCTACCAGAAACGCTGCACAGGTTCCGCCGGTTCCGGTCAGGATCGCAACCGTACGCAAAGGTGATTTCCCGATCTATCTGACCGGACTTGGAACCGTGCAGGGATTCAACACCGTCGTGGTCCGCACGCGTGTCGATGGTCAGATCGACCGGATCGCCTTCAAGGAGGGCGAGCTGGTCGAAAAGAACGACCTGCTCGCCCTGGTCGATCCGCGGCCGTACCGGGCCGCGCTCGACCAGGCCAAGGCCAAGAAAGCGCAAGATGAAGCCAATCTGGCCAACGCCGAACTCGACCTGCAGCGCTATACCAAGCTCGGCGAATTCGCGACGCGGAAGCAGACCGACACTCAGCGTTCGATGGTGCAGCAGCTCAACGCACAGATCGCTGCGGACGAAGCCGCGATTGCCAATGCACAGACCCAACTTGACTACACCGGCATCCGTGCGCCGATTGCGGGCGTCACCGGTTTCCGTCTTGTCGATCGGGGCAACATCGTCAATGCCTCAACCCAGACCGGCATCGTCACCATCGCGCAGATCGAGCCGATCGCCGTGATTTTTACCGCGCCGGAAGATCAACTGCCGCAAATCAAGGATGCCATCGCGGCCGGTTCGCCGAAGACGGTCGCGTACTCACCCGACGGCAAGAGGATGCTTTCCGAGGGAACGCTGACGCTAATTAACAATCAGGTCGACACCGCGAGCGGGACTATCCGCCTCAAGGCGGTTTTCGAGAACAAGGATCATATCCTGTGGCCCGGGCAATCGGTCTCGACCCGTCTGCTAGTGTCCACGACGAAGGATGCCGTCGTGGCTCCCGATGACGCGGTCAAGCATGGAACCGACGGACTTTATGCTTACGTGGTCAAGGAAGACAACAAAGCTGAGTTTCGCAAGATCAAGGTTGGCAAGTCGATCGACGGCGAAACCATCATCAAAAAAGGGCTCGCTCCGGGAGAGCGTGTTATTGTCGCCGGACAGTATCGGGTTCAACCAGGATCGGTCGTGACGGCGACAATCGCGAGCTCCGAGTCATCGGGCGACTAGGATGAACGACAGCATTTCTGCGCTGTTTATTCGCTATCCCATCGGAACATCGTTGCTGATGGCGGGCATTCTGTTTGTCGGTCTGGTAGCCTTCCCGCTGCTTCCGGTCGCGCCGTTGCCGCAGGTCGATTTCCCCACGATCCAGGTCCAGGCGAACCTGCCCGGCGCAAGCCCCGAAACCATGGCGTCGTCGGTGGCGCAGCCGCTCGAGCGGCAAATGGCGCAGATTCCCGGCATCGCGCAGATGACATCGACCAGTTCGATCGGGTCGACGTCGATCACAATCCAGTTCGATCTCAACCGCAACATCGACGGCGCGGCCAACGACATTCAGGGCGCAATCAACGCCGCCAGCGGCCAGTTGCCGAAGAACCTTCCGAGTCCGCCGACCTACCGCAAGGTCAATCCCGCCGACTCGCCCATCATGTTGCTGTCGGCAACATCCGACACCCTGCCCCTGACGACGGTGAGCGACGACACAGACGCCCAGATGGCGCAGCAGATCAGCCAGATTTCCGGCGTCGCGCAGGTCTTCGTTGGCGGCCAGCAGAAACCGGCGATCCGCATCCAGATCGATCCGGCGAAGCTCGTGGCCAAGGGCCTGTCGCTCGAGGACATCCGCAGCCAGATCACCCTGACGACCGTCAACGCTCCCAAAGGCAGCATCGACGGCGGAACGCGCAGCTACACCATCTATGCCAACGATCAGCTGACCGCGTCGAAGGATTGGAACGACGTGATCATCGCCTATCGCAATGGAGCGCCGCTGCGCGTGCGCGACATCGGCCGGGCGGTGACAGGCCCCGAGGACAACAAGCAGGCGGCGTGGGCGAACGGCAAGCGCGGCGTATTCCTCATCATTTTCAAGCAACCGGGCGCCAACGTCATCGACACCGTCGACAGGATCAAAGCGGAGTTGCCCAGACTGATCGCGGCGATCCCGCCTGCGATCAAGATCAAGATCATCAGCGACCGCACCACCACCATTCGCGCCGCAATCGAAGACGTTCAGATCACCCTACTCATCACCATCTGCCTCGTCATCATGGTGATCTTCCTTTTCTTGCGCAACTTCTGGGCGACCATCATCCCGAGCGTCACCGTTCCGCTGGCGCTGCTCGGCGCATGCGCCCTGATGTGGCCATTCGGCTATTCGCTCGACAACCTGTCGCTGATGGCGCTGACGATCTCGGTCGGCTTTGTCGTCGACGACGCTATCGTCGTGCTGGAAAACATCAGCCGCTATATTGAACAGGGCAAAAAGCCGATGGCGGCGGCGTTGAAAGGCGCGGGCGAGATCGGCTTCACCATCATGTCGATCAGCATTTCGCTGATTGCCGTGCTGATTCCGCTGCTGCTGATGGGCGGCATCATCGGGCGGCTGTTCCGTGAGTTCGCGGTGACGCTGGCAATGGCGATTTTCGTGTCGCTCGTCGTATCGCTGACGCTGACCCCAATGATGGCGTCGCGTTTCCTGCGCAGTCATGACAGCGTGAAGCACGGTCGGCTCTACCAACTCAGCGAGCGCGGTTTCGATGCGCTGCTCAACGCCTATCGCTGCGGTCTCGATCTCGTGCTGCGCTGGCGACGCACCACGCTTCTCGTGTTCTTCGTGACGCTCGGCCTCTCGATCTACCTGTTCGTGATCATCCCGAAGGGGTTTTTCCCGCAGCAGGACAACGGCATGATCCTCGGCACCTCCGAGGCCGCGCAGGACATCTCGTTCGCGGAAATGAAGAAAAAGCAGGAGGAGCTCGGCGGGATCGTGTTGGCCGATCCCGCCGTGCACAGCATCGCCATGTTCATCGGCGGCGGCGGCAGCGCACTCAACAACGGCCGCATGTACGTCACGCTGAAGCCGCGGGAGGAGCGCGATGCGTCGGCGCAGCAAGTGATCGAGCGGCTACGGCCGAAGCTTGAGCAGGTGGAAGGCGCGCGACAGTTTCTTCAGGCCTCGCAGGACGTCCGGCTCGGCGGCCGCGCGACCCGCACCCAATTCGAATATACGCTTCAGGACGCCGATCTCGACGAGCTGAATACCTGGGCGCCGAAGGTTCTGAAGAAGCTGCAGACGCTGCCGCAGCTGCGCGATGTCGCCACCGACCAACAGACCAACGGCACCACGCTAACGCTCACAATCGACCGTGACGCGGCGTCCCGCTACGGCGTCACACCGCAGCTCATCGACGATACGCTCTACGACGCCTTCGGACAGCGGCAGGTCGCGCAATACTTCACGCAGCTCAACACCTATCGCGTGATTCTCGAAATCCTTCCCGACTTGCAGGGCAAGGTCGACACGCTGGACAAGATCTACGTCAAGTCGCCGCTCACCGGCGAACAGGTCCCGCTGGCGGTTTTCGCCAAGTGGACGACCGTGCCGGTGCGGCCACTGTCGATCAGCCATCAGGGCCAGTTCCCCGCCATCACCATCAGCTTCAACCTCGCGCAAGGCGTGGCGCTGGGACAAGCAACCGACGCGATACAGAATGCAATGCGAGAGCTCGGTACGCCCGCCACCCTCAACGGCAGCTTCCAGGGCACCGCGCAGGCGTTTCAGCAGTCGCTCGGCACCGTTCCGCTGCTCATCCTGGCCGCGCTCATCGTCGTATATTTGATCCTGGGCATTCTTTACGAAAGCTACATCCATCCGATCACGATCCTGTCGACGCTGCCGTCGGCGGGTGTCGGCGCGCTCGCGACGCTGATGCTGTTCGGCTACGACTTCAGCCTGATCGCACTGATCGGGATCATCCTGCTGATCGGCATCGTCAAGAAAAACGGCATCATGATGGTTGACTTCGCGATCGCGGCCGAGCGCGAGGAGCATTTGTCACCGGAAGAGTCCATCCGCAAGGCCGCCCTGCTCCGCTTCCGGCCCATCATGATGACGACCATGGCCGCGATGCTCGGCGGCGTGCCGCTGATGTTGGGCACCGGAGCTGGATCGGAGATTCGTCAGCCGCTCGGTTATGCGATGGTCGGCGGGCTTCTGGTCAGTCAGGCGTTGACGCTTTTCACCACGCCGGTCGTCTATCTCTATCTTGACCAGTTCTCCAACTGGCTGTCCCGCTGGAGCCGTGGCGGTCGTAACCTGTCGAGCCACAACTCGATCAAGGAAGCGGCCGAATAGCGCGCGGGCCGTGGCCGCAACCCCGTGCCGACCGACCGAAATCCATTCCGGCCCTGGGCCGCCCGCTTTGGCAACATCAACGGTTTGCCTCCACAACCGCCGCCGCCTTACCGTCGCGCTCGTACCAACCTTTGGAGCGGTTCACGATCCACACGACGGAGAGCATGACCGGCACTTCGATCAGCACACCGACGACGGTCGCGAGCGCCGCGCCGGAATGGAAACCGAACAGGCTGATGGCGGCCGCAACGGCCAGCTCGAAGAAGTTGGACGCGCCAATCAGGGCCGATGGGCCGGCGACACAATGTTGCTCCCCCGAGATTCGATTGAGCAAATAGGCGAGCCCGGAATTGAAATAGACCTGGATCAGGATCGGCACGGCGAGCAGCGCGATCACCATCGGCTGCGCCATGATTTGCTCGCCCTGGAAACCGAACAACAGCACCAGCGTCGCCAGCAGCGATACCAGTGAGACCGGCCCGAGCTTCGCGAGCAGCCTGTCGAGCGCGGCCTGCCCGCCGCTCGACAGTAGACGCCGTCGGATGATTTGCGCGACAATCACCGGGATGACGATGTAGAGCGCCACCGATAAGATCAACGTGCCCCACGGCACGGTGATCGCGGACAGGCCTAGCAGTAGCCCGACGATCGGCGCGAAGGCCACTACCATGATCGCGTCGTTGAGCGCGACCTGGCTCAGCGTGAAATGCGGTTCACCCTTCGTCAGATTCGACCATACAAACACCATCGCCGTGCAAGGCGCGGCGGCGAGGATGATGAGGCCCGCGATATAGCTGTCGATCTGGTCGGCGGGCAGCAGGGACCGGAACAACCAGCCGATGAAGAGCCAGCCGAGCAAAGCCATGGAGAACGGCTTCACCGCCCAATTGACGAACAGCGTCACGCCGATACCGCGCCAGTGTCGGCCAACCTCACCGAGCGCGGCGAAGTCGATCTTGAGCAGCATTGGAATGACCATAAGCCAGATCAGTACGGCCACCGGCAGGTTGACCTTGGCGATTTCCGCTACGCCGATCGCCTGAAACACGCCTGGCATAACATGGCCGAATGCGATGCCGACGACGATGCAGAGCGCGACCCAGAAGGTGAGATAGCGTTCGAAAGTAGACATGATTTTTCCTCACACCGTCGCGATGCGGCGACCTCGTTCGTCGACAACGCGCTCACCGTCTTCCTTCGTGAGTTCGCCTTGCTGCGGCGGCAGCAAATTGAGAACTTCTTCGGACGGCCGGCAGAGTTTCACGCCCTTTGAGCTGACGACGATCGGCCGGTTAATAAGAATCGGATGCGCCATCATGGCGTCGAGAATCTGGTCGTCGGTCAGTTTCGGATCGGCAAGGCCAAGCTCCGCGTAAGGCGTGCCCTTTTCGCGTAGAAGTGCCCGCGCGGAGATGCCGATGCGCGCGATGAGTTGCGTCAGCAGCGTGCGTGACGGCGGCGTCTTCAAATATTCGACGACATGCGGCTCGATGCCGGAATTGCGGATCATCGCCAACGTATTGCGCGACGTGCCGCAGTCGGGGTTGTGATAGATGATGACGTCCATGATCGACCTCACGCCGCGCTGTTGCGAGGCGAGGACTGATCTGCATCAGACATTGGAAGCACCTTTCTCAGGTTCGCAACACGAGGACAGCGCGGCGACGGCCGGATTGCACACCTCGGGATGGCCCTGGCAGCAGTCGCGCATGAGGAATTCGACAAGATTGGAGAGCGTCACTAAGGCCGCGCTGTAGATGATCGACCGCCCTTCGCGCCAAGATTCGACAAGCCCGGCCTGTTCGAGATGACTCAGGTGAAAGGACATGCGCGAGGAGGATGCGCTGTCCATCGCTTCTCCGATGGCGCCAGCGGACATCCCTTCGCGACCCGCTTTCACCAGAAGACGGATGATGCGGAGCCTCGTTTCTTGCGCGAGCGCGGCGAAGGCGTCAAGCGCCTGTCTTTCGTGCATTGTCATCTCAATATTTCAATTATTATTGAAATATCAAATACACGAGAAATTCGTGGTGCGCCAGTCCTTCTGCGGCAATTCCAACTTCAAGTGCCGCCTTCAGCGGATCAAGCAGGGCTATGGATGGTTTTAGGTTTTATGCGGGTTTCCTGGATTTTCGCTGGTACGATCGCCACCCCTAGTTAAAGGCTACGAGGTCGACCAGATCGCCAACGACATCGGCATGTCACGGCAGAACGTCGAGCATTACATGCACTTCCGCGATCAGATGAAGGTCGGTGCCGACGGTCAGAAACGGCTGCAATTAATCGTAAATAGAGAGCCCATCTGAAGGGTGTCCCTACCCCTCTCGTGCTGTGGTAATAGTGGCGTCTCTTTCCGCCCTATGGGCTAGACCACGAACATTGAGGCGGCTATATCACGCGAGCAAATAGCCGGGCTTACAAAACTTTTGAGCGACATTGCAAAACTTTCCGAAAAAAGAAAGTTAAAACAATCGCTTAATTGGGGAATGGTGTAACGGTAGCACAACAGACTCTGACTCTGTTTGTCTAGGTTCGAATCCTAGTTCCCCAGCCAGTTACCCCAACCAGGATTGAATCGCGTTCGTCGGGGCGCAATGGCTCCGAGCGGCACAGATCGATCCGCGCGGCTAGGATGTGCCCGCGCTCCCTGGAATTCTATCGGCACCGCCTTCAGGTAAACGAATCTTTAAGCCCCAGGGCGCCGCCTGCCGCCCTCACTGCCGAATTTTGCAATAAAAACAGCAAGAAGAAAAACAGGTTGCGCCCAATTGAGACAGTCGCCGCGCATGGCAGATCTAGGGACGTGATCGATACCTTCGGCTTAACAGTTTTTTGCAATAACCCGTGCGAGCATTGAAGCTGCAGCAGCACACGACACAAGAAATGTGATCAGAAAAATGCTTCATTCGACTACCGCAAGCTCCTTCGGACGTGTCATTTCCGTACGGGGATCACAGGCGCGCGTGGGTATTTTGAGGACCGGCCGCATGTCGCCGGCAGCGACCCGCGCGACCGTCGGCCGGTTCGTCAGCCTGCGCAGCATGACCTCCACGATCGTTGCGATGATTACGGAGGTCTCCTGCGAGAATCTGCCCTCTGATGAGTTCATGGCAAGCGCCTCGGTCGATCTGCTTGGCGAAATCCTTGACAGCTCCGGTCCCCGCCCGCGTTTCCAGCGCGGCGTCACCAACTATCCGGCGATCGATGATCTAGCGGACCTGATCACCAATCAGGAGCTCCGGACCATTTACGCGCCCAACGGAGCGGATCAGATCGATGTCGGTACGTTGCAGCAAGATCAATCCGTCAAAGCCTTTGTCGACGTCGAAGAAATGCTCAGCAAGCACTTCGCCGTACTTGGCTCGACCGGCGTCGGCAAGTCGAGCGGCGTTTCGCTGCTCATCAACGAGATCGTGAGATCGCGCCCCGATCTCCGCATCTTCCTGCTCGACGTACACAATGAGTACGGCCGCTGTTTCGGCGATCATGCCCTCGTGCTGAACCCGCGCAATCTGAAATTGCCGTTCTGGCTGTTCAACTTCGAGGAAATCGTCGACGTTCTGTTTGGAGGCCGACCCGGCGTGCCGGAGGAGCTCGATGTTCTTGCGGAGGTGATCCCGATTGCGAAGGGAATCTATACGCAATATCAGCACGCAGATCGTGCCAGCCTCAAACGTATCGATCCCAAGAGCGTCGGCTTCACGGCCGACACGCCGGTGCCTTATCGACTGGTCGACATGATGTCGCTGATCGACGAGCGCATGGGCAGACTGGAAAACCGCTCGTCGCGTATCGTCTACCACAAGCTGATCTCACGCATCGAAACCGTGCGCAACGATCCCCGCTACGCCTTCATGTTCGATAACGCCAACGTCGGCGGCGACACCATGGCCGAGGTTGTCAGCCTGCTGTTCCGTCTGCCTGCCAACGGCAAGCAAATGACGATCATGCAGCTTGCCGGCTTTCCCGCCGAGGTTGTCGACTCCGTGGTATCGGTTCTCTGCCGCATGGCGTTTGACTTCGGTCTATGGAGCGATGGCGTCTCGCCGCTGCTGTTCGTTTGCGAGGAAGCGCACCGCTATGCGTCGGCCGACCGAAGTATCGGCTTCGGCCCCACGCGCAAGGCGATCTCCCGTATCGCCAAGGAAGGCCGCAAATACGGCGTTTATCTTGGTCTGGTCACGCAGCGCCCGGCCGAACTCGACGCCACCATCATTTCCCAGTGCAACACGCTATTCACGATGCGTCTTGCCAACGACCGCGACCAGTCGCTCTTGCGTTCGGCGGTCTCGGATGCGGCTGCTAACCTGCTCTCGTTCGTGCCGTCGCTCGGAACCCGCGAGGTGCTGGCTTTCGGCGAAGGCGTCGCGCTTCCCACCCGGCTGCGCTTCAAGGAAGTCCCGGCGCACCAGTTGCCCCGCAGCGAAGCCAAGATCTCGACGGTGCCGTCGGCCAGTCGCGGCCAGGATATGCAGTTCGTGGATGCCGTTCTGGAGCGCTGGCGCGGCGCGACCTCGCATCGCGATGCGCCCCATGATCCCGCCCCCATGGCGCCCATGGAACGACCCGCGTTACGCCCGCTGGACGCGCCGATGCTGCAGCCGTCTCTTAGCCTCGATCCCGACCGCTTCTCGTTACTGAAAAGGCCGTTGCGATAGAACGTGTAGCGACATCGCCCCCTCTTCGCGACGCCGTCACCAACATGCACCCGAACGACGGGCTTTTTCTGATGGGAGGTTGCCCAAACAGGAGCAGCCAGCGGCTACAGCGCGACAGCGGGAGCGTCTGGTTCCTTGATTTTCAGCCGCGGCCAAGACGACTTTCTGTGTCAGGATCGGGCGCGACGTGATAAATATATAGGAGCTTGTGGACCAAGCACCGATGAGAAAACAGCGGCCCAAGGTGTCGGAGGAAGAGCACGTGGTGCTCCAGTTCCGGCCGCGTGGCCGTGCGGGATTGCCGAGGCACCGCCCCCCGGCGGGGAATGCCGCAGATGCCCGCTCGCCAGACAAGGCTGACGATGCGTCGCCGCGTCGACCTTCTCGCGACCAACCCGACGACTTCAGCCACCGGATGCTGGCAAACGCGGCCGCAATGGCTTTCACGATTGCCTTGATCGCCATCGGACTGTGGTTGGCCAAGAACATCGCCGATCTGCGCAACATTCAGGATTGCGCCCAGATGGGGCTCCGGGGTTGTGCACACATCTCAACACCCCCACCGTAGACACGGCAACGATAGAAAACATACTGATTCGGCTATGGAATACGGCTTCATCCAATGCCCGCCACCATTGAACTCGGGACAGCGCTCCGATATATGGGCTCGGCACGAAGGACCGGACCTTGCGGGGACGGCGTCGGCGTCGTACGCCTATGTGGCGTACCTACTCTTCAATGTATCAAAGGCTTAGCGATGTCTTCCACATTCGATCGGGTCGCCACCATTATTGCGGAAACCTGCGACATCCCACGCGATACGATTACGCCCGAGAGCCATGCCATTGATGATTTGGGGATCGACAGCCTGGACTTCCTCGATATTGCTTTTGCGATCGACAAGGCTTTCGGAATCAAGCTCCCGTTGGAGAAATGGACCCAGGAAGTCAACGACGGTAAGGCGACTACCGAACAATACTTCGTCCTGAAAAACCTCAGCGCGCGCATCGACGAGTTGGTCGCCGCCAAGGGCGCGTAATCACGCGGTCATGCACCTCGAATATTTCCATTTGATCGATCGCATCACCGACCTAAGGACGGAAGAGCGATCGATAACCGTCGAAGCGCAGGTTCCCCGGGAAAGCACCATCTTCGAGGGACATTTTCCGGGACACCCTCTGATGCCCGGCGTGCTTCTGATCGAGTCGATGGCGCAAGCCTCCGGCTGGCTGTTGATCGCGCTGACCAAATTCGAGCGAATGCCCTTTCTGGCCGCGGTTAAGGAAGCCAAGATGAGGACGTTCGTTACACCTGGCGAATTGTTGACGATCGAGGCCGCCGTCATTCACGAAGGCTCCGGTTTCACCATCACCAGTGCGAAAGTCAGCGTCGGCGGAAAGCCGAAATGCAATGCGACGCTGACGTTCCGTCAGGTACCTTTTCCTAATGACGACTTGCGTGGCTACATGGAGACCATGGCCAAACGCATCGGGTTTCCGCAACAGATGTTTGCTCATGGCTGAGACAGCACCGCTTTCAGCGCCGATCGAAACCTGGATAACCGGCATCGGACTCGCCACCTCGCTTGGCGAAGGCCTTGATGCTCATTGGGAGGCGTTGAGTCATCGGCGTATCAATGCCGACGAGAAGAGCTTCGCACCCTACGTCGTTCATCCGCTGGCTCCGGTCAATTTCGATACTCAGATTCCGAAAAAGGGTGACCAGCGCCAGATGGAAGCCTGGCAGCGCATCGGAACGTACGCGGCGGGACTGGCGCTCGATTCCGCCGGCGTCAAAGGCAACACGGATATACTGGCGCGGATGGACATGATCGTCGCCGCAGGCGGCGGCGAGCGTGACCTTGTCGTCGACGCCGGAATTTTGAACGCGGAAACGAAGGGCAACTTCGCGCCCGGCTATCTCAATGAACGGCTGATGAGCGACCTCCGGCCGACACTCTTCCTGGCGCAGTTGTCCAACCTTCTCGCCGGCAACATCGCCATCGTGCACGGCGTTACCGGCTCGTCGCGCACATTCATGGGCGAAGAGGCTGCCGGCGTCGATGCGGTGCGCATCGCGCTCGCACGAATTGCAGCCGGTCAAAGCGACATCGTTCTAGTCGGCGCTGCCCATAACGGCGAGCGCAAGGATATGCTGCTCCTCTACGAGTTCGGCGACTTCAACCTGAAAAACGAATACGCGCCGGTATGGGCGCGCGAGCACAACAGCGGTTTCGCGCTCGGATCAGGCGGCGCTTTTCTGGTGATTGAATCCCGCCCCCATGCCGAGGCCCGCGGCGCCAAGCCGTTTGCGCGCCTAACCAATGTCGTCGCCGATCATTCACGGCGCAAAAGCTCCGGCGACACCGCATCAACGTTGGAATCGCTGTGGTCGAAACTTGGCGGCCGCACGAATGCCACCGCGATCATCACGGGCGCCACCGGCGCCGAGCCGGCCACCTCGGAAGAGCGTGCGTTCCTCCGTGCTCATCCGGACATCCCGGTCCGCGCGACCGGAACAATGTTCGGTCACACCATGGAAGCGCAGTTTCCGCTGGGTCTCGCCATCGCCGCGCTATCGCTGTCGCGCGGCGCGTTGTTCGCACCTGCCCATCCATCAGGCGAGGAGATTGATATGTCCAGGCCGCCGACCCAGATTGTCGTGATCGGAGCCGGACACTGGCGCGGCGAAGGCATGGCGCTGGTCGAGGCGATCAGCTGAGCCGACTTAAGGATTCGACGGGGAAACCATGACCGCAATGCGCGACAAATCCGGCAGGCCCGTCGTCGTCGTCACGGGTATGGGCGTCGTGACGTCTCTCGGCTCCGGCAAAACCGACAACTGGGCCAGACTTTGCGCGGGTGAATCCGGCATCAGGACAATCACACGTTTTCCGACCGACGGCCTGAGAACCACGATGGCAGGGACCATCGATTTCGTCCCGGTCGAGCCGTTCACGTCGACCGATCTCTCGGAACGGCTTGCGGATATCGCGACCGAAGAAGCCATCGCCCAGGCTGATATCGGCAGCGCCGGCGATTTTCCGGGCCCGCTGTTTCTCGCGGTCGCCCCGGTCGAACTCGAATGGCCGCAGCGTCACGAACTCGGCCGCCTCATCGGCTCGAATACCGAGATCGACTACGATCAAATACTGCGGGTCAGCGGCGGCGGCGCGTTCAAGCGGTATCACCGCCGCTTCCTGTTCGGCTCCGTTGCCGATCATCTCGCCGACACCTTCGGCACCAAGGGCTCGCCCATCTCGCTCTCGACGGCTTGCGCATCGGGAGCAACTGCAATTCAACTCGGGGTCGAAGCGATCCGCCGCGGCGAGGCCGAGGCAGCGCTGTGCGTCGCGACCGATGGCTCGGTCAATCCCGAGGCGCTGATCCGCTTCTCGCTGCTGTCGGCGCTGTCGACCCACAACGATCCTCCGCAGGCCGCGGTAAGGCCGTTTTCCAAGAACCGCGACGGCTTCGTGATGGCCGAGGGCGCGGGCGCGCTGGTACTCGAAAGCTTCGAGGCGGCGACCGCCCGAGGCGCGAGAATCCTCGGCATCGTGGCGGGATGCGGCGAGCTCGCCGATTCCTTCCACCGCACGCGCTCGAGCCCCGACGGCAAACCGATCATCGGATGCGTTCGCAACGCGCTGGCAGACGCCGGCGTGACCACCGAGCAGATCGATTACATCAATGCACACGGCACCGGCACGCCCGAAAACGACAAGATGGAATATCTCGGCATCTCAAGCGTATTTGGCGAGCGCGCCAGGCAGATCCCGGTATCGTCAAACAAATCCATGGTCGGTCATACCCTCTCGGCGGCGGGGGCCGTCGAGGCGGTGTTTTCGCTCCTGACGCTCGAGCACCAACGCATACCGCCGACCATCAACTATGACGTACCGGACCCGGCGATCCCGTTCGATGTCGTTCCCAATACAGCTCGCGATGCGCGCATTACCACCGTGATGTCGAACTCGTTCGGATTCGGTGGTCAGAACGCGTCGCTAATCCTGGCGCGCGAACCGGTGTGACGGCCAGTTCTGATGCCCCCCCTCCTCCTTCGAACCCGCGCCCGACTGCGCGACGTGGTCAAACCCGTGAGTGGAGCCGCTATCGGCGCATTGACGATCGGATTGTTGCGAGCGACGCGCTATTTCGATCCGATCAAAACTGCAAATCTGTTCGGCCGGATCACGCAGAAGATCGGACCGATGCTGCGCGAGCAGAAGATCGGTCGCGCTAACCTCACCGCGGCCTTTCCCGAAAAGTCATCAGACGAAATCGAGAGGATTCTGACCGGAGTATGGGACAACCTTGGCCGGATCGGCGCGGAGTTCGCTCATCTCGATCACGTCTGGGATCTTGATCCTGACCGTCTTGGAAACGGCCGCGTCGAAATCGAGCCAAAGAGCAAAAAGCTATTTGAGCGACTACGCGACGACGGCAAGCCGGCGCTGATTTTCGCAAGCCACCTCGGCAACTGGGAGCTGCCTGCGGTCGCCGCCGTCGCGCATGGGCTCAATGCGGCAATTTTGTATCGCCGGCCGAACATCGCATCGGCCGATCGCGCAATCGAACAATTGCGTTCTGTCAATATGGGGACGCTGATCCCGGCAGGTCGCGAGGCTCCGTTCAAATTAGCGCAAGCGCTGCAAAACGGTCAGCACGTCGCCATGCTGGTAGACCAGTATTTCACCAACGGCGTCGACGTCACCTTCTTCGGGCGAAAGACCAAGGCTAATCCCACGCTGGCGCGTCTCTTGCGGCAGATCGAATGCCCGATCCATGGCGTGCGGATCATCCGCCTGCCGGACCATCGCTTCCGTGCCGAATTGTCGGACGAGATTACACCGGCGCGGGATGCAAACGGGCAGATCGACGTGCAGGGAACGATGCAGGTCATCACCTCGGTGATCGAAGGCTGGATCCGCGAATACCCCGATCAATGGCTGTGGCTGCACCGCCGCTGGCGCTAGAGCATTTTCCGGCTAGGTGGAATCCGGTTAGCCGCAAGAAAGTGTCCTGCTACCACCCTGTCTTTGCGCGCGTCCAGAGTCTGTTGATCGAACGTTGCGTTGCAGGATCGCGCGAAGTGATGACGAACAGCCGTTTCATCACGGCCTTGTCCGGATAGATCGTTTTGTCATTGAAGATTTTCGGATCGATAAGCTTCTGGCTGGCCAAATTGCCATTGGCGTAAGACAGGAAGTCGGAATTCTTCGCCGCGACGTCAGGCCGATAGAGATAATTGATCAATTCATAGGCTTCAGCGACGTTCTTGGCATCCATGGGAATGGCCAGATTGTCGAAGAACATCTGCGCGCCTTCTTTCGGAATCGCATAGCCGATCTCGACACCGTTATGGCTCTCCGCCGCGCGGCTTCGGGCCTGCTTGATATCGCCGGACCAACCGACGACCAGGCAGATCTCGCCAGTGGCAAGGCCGTTCAAATACTCCGAGGAATGAAATTTTCGGACATAGGGCTTGATCTTACTAACGAGAGCCGCCGCCTGTTCGAGATCGTTCTTTTTTGTCGAATTCGGATCGAGGCCCAGAAAGTTGAGCGCCGCAGGCAAGATATCATCCGCGGAATCGAGCATCTGAATGCCGCAGTCCTTGAACTTTGCGAGCTTGTTCGGATCGAAGATGATATTCCAACTATCGATCTTGCCGTCGGGTCCAAGAATGCGCTGCACCGCTTTGACGTTGTAGCCGATGCCGGTCGTACCCCACATGTAGTTCGCGGCATACCGATTGTCGGGATCGTACACTGCGAGCTTCTTCGCCACCTCCGGCCAAGCGGAGGCCAGATTCGGCAGCTTCGACTTGTCTAATTTCCGAAAGGTATTCGCGCCGATCTGACGCTGTAGGAAGTATGCCGTTGGCACCACGACATCATATCCCGACTTGCCGGCAAGGAGCCGCGTTTCGAGCGTCTCATTGGCGTCGAAGGTGTCGTAGACCACCTCGATTCCGGTTTCCTTAGTAAAGGCCTCGAGCACACCCGGCGCGATGTAGTTCGACCAATTGTAGAAATTGACGACTCGCGCGGCGGCATCGGCGCGCGGTGTCGACAACACGCCCAGGCCCAGCGCGAACGCGGCGACAACAGAAATCCATGTGTATCGATTTTGAATCATCGCTTGCATCGTCCTAAAGAGCATGCATCGCGTCGGACAAGCGCTCCAGCGCGCTGTCGAGCGTGGCATCCTTCTTTGCGAAACAGAAACGCACGACCGAGGTGATCGCATCCCGTTCATAAAACGCGGAAACCGGGATCGCCGCGACCTTATAGTCCGTCACGATACGCCTGCAGAAAGCCTGATCGGTTTCATTGAGGCCGAGCGGCGCAAGGTCCACCGTCAAAAAATAGGTTCCCTGTGAGGGCAGTACGGGAAATCCAATGTCTTCAAGACCACGAGTCAGACGGTCCCGGCGTCGCGTCAGCTCGCGGCGCATCTCGAAAAAGAAATCGTCGGGCCTGGTGAGGCCGTAGGCAACCGCAGCCTGAAGATTGGGTGCCGTCGTGAAGGTGAGAAACTGATGCACCTTCGCGGTGACCCGCAGCAGCGGCGGCGCGGCGCAGACAAAGCCGATCTTCCAGCCGGTGAGCGAAAATATCTTCCCGGCCGAGCCAATTTTGATAGTGCGTTCGCGCATACCGGGAATGGTGATCAGCGGAAGATGCTCGCGGCCATCGAAAACGACGTGCTCCCAGACTTCATCGCAGATCGCGACCACATCGAACTCCTGGCAAAACCGCGCCAGCAACTCCAGATCCTCACGCGGATAGACCACCGCGGCCGGATTGAGCGGATTGTTGAAAAGCACCGCCTTCGTCTTGTGCGTGAAAGCGCCGCGCAACGCATCCTCCGTGATCCGCCAATGCGGCGGCTCCAGACGAACCAGGCGCGGAATGCCGCCGGCCTGCCTGATGATCGGGAGATAGGAGTCGTAGACCGGCTGGAAAACGATGACCTCGTCGCCAGGCTCGACCATGGCAAGAATGGCGCTGGTCAACGCTTCCGTGCCGCCAGAGGTAACCATAACCTCGGTCGCCGGATCGACCGAGAGGCCATGCCAATGGTGGTAGTGAGCGGCGATCGCCTGCCGCAACTCCGGAATTCCCATCATCGATGGATATTGATTGTAGCCGTCGAGAACGGCGTCTGCCGCCGCGCGCCGGATATCCTCCGGACCCGGATCGTCGGGGAAACCCTGCCCGAGATTGATGGCATCGTTATCACGCGCAAGCTGCGACATGGTCTCGAAAATGGTAACCGGCAGGTCGGCGAAGACCTTGTTCATCGAGAGTATCAACTCTCAGCCGCCAGGCCGCGTCGGCAATCCTGCCGCCTTCCATCCAAGAATCCCGCCAGCGAGATGCTTGTCGTAAGCAAGACCTCCCTCCTGCGCCGCCAGCGAAGCAGTCACCGAGCGCTTGCCGGAGCGGCAGGCAAACACGACCTGCTTGCCTTGCGGGTCGGGAATCGCCGCAGGATCAAAGGCCGACAGAGCGACAACGGCCGCGTCCGGAAAGGCCTCCGCCGCGACCTCGTTCGGCTCGCGCACGTCGACCAGCAGGTAGCGGCCATCGGCAATGCCTTTCGATACCTCTTCCGGCGACAAATCGTGAACTACAAAATTCTGATCCGCCAACGCACTCTCCCTTGCGCTTTTGCATTGGGCGTTCGCCCGCCGCTCGTCCGCTTTCCGGCCGCGCAAGGTCGCCCCTTGCGCCCATAAAATCAAGCGCCGCCAGACTCTAAATGATGACCTGCGTTCCCACCTCGACAACGCGTCCGGTCGGAATCTGGAAATAATCGATCGCATCGTTGGCCGACCGGCTCAGCGCGATGAATAGCCGATCCTGCCAGGCAGGCATTCCCGAGTGCGCGGAAGCCTTCAGCGACCGGCGCGAGACAAAAAACGAAGTCGACATGATATCGAACTGCCAGCCAAGCTTGCGCGCGATCACCAAAGCTTTCGGAACATTCGGCGATTCCATGAAGCCGAAGCGGAGGGTGACGATCGAGAACTTTTCGCTGATGTTTTCCATGCGCACGCGCTCGGTGGGATCGACGCGGGGCGTTTGCGCGGTTTCGATCGTCAGGATGACATTGTGTTCGTGAAGAACCTTGTTGTGCTTCAAATTGTGTAGAAGCGCAGTGGGCACGAAATTGGGATCGCTGGTCAGAAACACCGCTGTGCCCTTGACGATGTGCGGCGGCCGCTTTTCAAGGCTTTGAATGAGATCCTGAAGCGGCACCTCAATACGCCTGGTTTTTTTGATGAGAATTGCCACGCCGCGGCGCCATGTCCATATCAGCACCACCATGGCGATGCCGAACAAAAGCGGCACCCATGCCCCATCAAACAGCTTGAGCAGATTGGCGCTGAAAAACATCACGTCGACAATGACAAGCGGGACGACCAATGCGACCGCGGTCGCTGCATGCCAATTCCAAAGCTTCCGGACGACGACAAAGCCCATGATGCCGTCAGCGACCATCGTGGTGGATACGGCGATACCGTAGGCGGACGCGAGGCCGCTGGAGGTGCGGAATAACAGCACCAGCATCAGCACACCGATCAGCAACAGCATGTTGACGCGCGGCAGATAAATCTGACCGGCATGGGCCTCGGATGTGTAGCGCACCTCGAAGCGCGGCAGCAGGCCGAGCTGCACCGCCTGACGGATCAGCGAATAGGCGCCTGTAATGACTGCCTGACTGGCGATCACCGTGGCGGCGGTCGCAAGAATAACAAGCGGCAGGATCAACGGCGCGGGTGCCAGACGGTAGAAGGTGTTGTCGATGGCGTCGGGATGGGCGAGGACCAGCGCCCCCTGTCCGAAATAGTTCAGCAGCAGCGATGGCAATACCAGACAGAACCAGGCCACCTGAATTGGTTTGCGACCGAAGTGGCCGAGATCGGCGTACAACGCCTCGCCGCCCGTGACCGACAGAAAGACCAGGCCCATGATGACGAGGCCGAGCACACCGTGATTAAGCAGGAAGTGAATGGCGTACCAGGGATTCACCGCCAACAGCACATTCGGATCCTCGTGAATGTGCAGAACGCCGAGGACTGCAATCGTCACGAACCACAGCGCCATCACCGGAGCAAACGCCGAAGCAACCCGCGCGGTGCCGTGGCTCTGCACCGCGAACAGCATAATCAGAATCACCACTGTCAGTGGAACGACGTAATCCTCAAGCCCCGGCGCGGCGAGTTTTAATCCTTCGACAGCGGACAACACCGAGATCGCCGGCGTAATCATGGAATCGCCGATGAACATTGAGGCGCCGACCACGCCGAGCGCCAGCAGAAGCAAACTCCGCCGCCCCAGCGCTCGCTGCCCGAGTGCCATCAGCGACAGCGTTCCGCCCTCCCCGTTGTTATCGGCACGCAGCAGCAGGAGAACGTATTTCGCAGTCACGACGATAAAGAGCGACCACAGGATCAGCGACAGCACACCGAGCACGATCGCAGGCGTCACCACGCCCTGTTGCGCGGCGTGATCGACCGCCTCGCGGAAAGCGTACAAGGGCGACGTTCCGATATCGCCGAAGACCACGCCGATGCTTCCGAGCGTTAACGCCCAAAGGCCGCTCGTCTTCGCCGGAGCTTCGCCTTTGGCTCCGGCAATTGGATCGCTGACGGCCATGGTATCGTGCCAACGCTCTGATGATGGTTTTGATCCGGGCTATCGCGCACAAGCACCGGTCCGTCAATCATCGAATAACATTGACAGTCCGCCACCAACCTGCCCGGCGGCCGACAACTTCGTCCGGTAACATAATACTCGCGGCAAATCAGGGTTTCAAATTCGGTGGCAACGGAGGAGGCTCGCGCATCAAGGTAATGGTCACGCGCCGATTTGCCGCCAGTGACGGATCGTCCGGAAACAAAGGCATGCTGTCCGACTTGCCCGATACTGCGAAGATATGACTCGGAGGTAGCCCTTCCCGCTCAAGGATCTGACGAACAACGTTGGCGCGGTCCGCCGACAGGTCGAAGCCGTCATAATCGCTGCGCATTGCGATGAAGTTCGCAGCCGTATGGCCGGTAACTGAGATCCGAAACGGCGTCGCCGCGAGCGGAGCCGCAAGCTTACTGATCAGCATCCGCGTCCGCTCATAAGGTTGTTTTGAACCCTCCGCGAACATGGACCGGCCATCCTGGTCAACGATTTCCAGGTTGAGGCCTTCCTTGGTTTCCTCGAACATGATGTGTTTGGAGAGCTCTGTCAGTTCCGGCATATCCTGCAGCGCCTGTCGCAGCGACGCGGACGCAAGCGCGAACTCGCGATCCGTCTTGAGGCGAGCGCCGGCAGTCTTGGAACGCTCCTGTTCATCGGGGGTCGGGGTCGTGGAGGTTTCATCCGGCGGGACGCGCGCGGCGTTCTTCAGCTTGGGCCGCGTCGGCAGCCCATCCGATTCGATGATGCCGGAATATCGCACCTGGGTCTGGGAACCGAAGGCATCGCGCATCGAGCCCGCGACGATCTTGAGCTTTTGATTATCCATCGTGGAGAATGCGACAAGCATCACAAAGAAGCTCATCATAAGGCCCATCAGATCCGCGAACGTGACGAACCAGCCGTGCCCTCCGCCATGCGCATCGCCGCGCTTCTTTTTGGCCATCGCTGGTTTCCCGACTAGAGCCTTTCCGCTTCTGAAAGAATCAGAAGCGTGGCTCTATGATTTTTGATCTGACGCGTTGTCTTCACGCGAACCGGTATCCATTCTTGAAAACGCCTAGGCTGGAACCGGCTCGCCTTCTTCGTGGCGATGCTTTTCCGGCAAATAGGCCAGCAGCATTTCGCGCACCAGCGCCGGGCTCTTCGAATCCCGGATCATCAGGATGCCGTCTATGATCAAGGTACGATTGGTTTCCTCGTCCAGCAGCTTGCCGTGGAGCTTATCCGCGATCGGCAGGCAGAACAGGTTGGCGACGAGCGCGCCGTAAAGCGTCGCGAGCAGCGCGGTCGCCATGAACGGCCCCAGCTTGGAAGGATCGGTCATGTTGGCGAACATCTGCACCATGCCGATCAGCGTGCCGATCATGCCGAACGCCGGCGCGCAATCGCCAATTGCGCGGTAGATCTTGCTTCCCTCATCGAGGTGCATGAGAAAATTGTCGCGGTCGCGCTCGAGATTGTCGCGGATGAATTCAAGGTCGTAGCCGTCGGCGACGAAGCGGATTCCCTTGGCGAGGAACGGCTCGTTGGTCTCGACTTTCTCCAGACCTACCGGTCCCTGCTTGCGAGCGATCTCCGCAATCCGCGCCAGCTCATCGACAAGGTCGCGCGCCGACAGCCTGCTCATGGTGAAGGCGAACTTGGCGCCGAGCGGCAGGCCGTGCAGAATCGCACCGAGCGGGAAGCGGATCATCGTCGCAGCGATCGAACCGCCGAAAATGATGATCATTGCATGTTCGCTGACGAACATGTGCAGATCGCCACCCATGAAGATCATCATGGCGACTACGAGCATGCCGAAGGCAAGTCCGGCACCGGTCATGATATCCATGATGAACCCCACGCGTACTCGACCGGCCATCCTGGACGGCGGCGCGAACCGTTCTGAGTCACGCCTGGACACCCTAGCTTTTGCGCCATTAAAGACCCGTTACCGGAAAGGTAACTGTTGCCAATGTGTTAACGTCGAACCACAGCAGCTCTAGACAAGAGATCAACGATGCCGTGGTGTCTTGTGCGGTGGCCGCGCAGCCGGTCGGGGAATAGCGCTGGGGACCTATAGTGTTTTCGAGCGAAGCATGTCCTGGGGCTTGACCCGAGGATGGACACCGGTTCGCGTGAAGAAAAACGCGCTAAAGCCCCCGCATCCCATCTTCGATGGATAGATTGCCCGGTCGCCGCCGGCGACCAACGATCACTGAATATTTCCGCTCAAGCGCACAATGGTCCGGCTGCCCGACTGCTTTCTGCAGGGTTTCTCAATGCGGACGGGAAGACCGGTTGTCTGGCTTGCGCTGCCGGACCGGAATGGTGGGCGAGCCAGCCTCGGCGGATGGCGAGGCTGCTCCCGCGGATAACGGCGCATCGGGAAACGTTTCCTGCACGGCCGCCTTGAGATCCTGATCACGATAGGATTTCCAACCGATCGGAAGGGTCAACAGAAAAATAATCGAGCCGAAGGAGAGGACAACCCAAGGGTAACTGATCAAGAGCGCGATGAAGAATACCACCGACACGAATACCGGCAGCACGAGCTCCGGCTGCACCCGCATCCCGACCGCCTTGCCGGAAAAGACCGGCAGCCGCGACACCATGAGGATCGCGATTAGCAACGTGTAAAACGCCGTTAATACAGCGGGGGGCTGCGGTATGCCGAGAAACGAAAGATAGATCGGCAGAAGCACCGCGATCGCACCCGCCGGCGCGGGAACGCCGGTGAAGAAATTCGCAGCGAAGGCCGGTTTGTTCGGATCATTCATCGTCGCATTGAAGCGGGCGAGCCGCAGGCCGCCGCTGATCGCAAATATCATCGCTGCGATCCAGCCAACATTGCTGAGATCGTGCAACTGCCAGAAGTAGAGGATCAGGCCGGGCGCTACACCGAAATTGACGAAGTCGGCGAGACTGTCGAGTTCGGCGCCGAACTTCGACTGGCCCTTGATCATCCGAGCCACCCGTCCGTCGAGCCCGTCGAGCACGGCCGCGAATACGATGGCCGCGACCGCAAGCTCCATCCGTCCCTCGGTCGAGAGCCGGATCGCCGTTAGTCCCGCGCAAATCGCAAGCAGCGTGATGAAATTTGGCACCAGCATCCGTACCGGGATCGGACGAAACCGGCGGCGGCGCATCTCGGATGATTTCGGGTCGTATGACGTGTGCACGTCCCCCATATAGGAAGGCCTTGCCGGGGCTGCCATCCGCTAGGCACCCCGGCAAGGTACTCAATGGTCAACTGGTTCGAAAGGTCCGACTGCCGTCTGTTTGCTGGAAATCCGCCAACACCGTCTCGCCGGCGACCGCGGTCTGGCCTTCGGACACCAACAATTGCGTCCCCTCCGGCAGAAAGACGTCCAGCCGCGAGCCGAACCGGATCAGCCCGAAGCGTTCGCCCGCTTCGACCGTCTGTCCCTCATGCACGAAAGAGACGATACGGCGCGCAACCAGCCCCGCAATCTGGATCACGCCCACCGGCCCGTTATTCGGCGTTGAGATCACGAGTGCGTTGCGCTCGTTGTCCTCACTCGCTTTGTCGAGTTCGGCATTGATGAATTTGCCCGGGCGATAGGCAATCCGTTCGATCCGCCCCGCGACCGGACTGCGATTAACGTGGCAATTGAACACGCTCATGAAAATCGAAATGCGCTGCAGCGGCATCTCGCCAAGCTCGAGTTCGGCGGGCGGTACAACCGAAGCGATCATCGAGATTCGTCCGTCCGCGGGCGAGACGACAAGACCCTCTCGGATTGGCGTCACACGGGCGGGATTGCGGAAGAAAAGCGCACACCAAATTGTCAGCAGCGTTCCGATCCAGCCCAGCGGGCTCCAGATCCAGAACAAGATGATGGTGGCCAATGCAAAGCCACCGACGAAGGGATACCCCTTCGGATGAATCGGCGAAATCTGCGCTCGCACGGATCTGGCGCTGGAGCGAACGGATTTCGCGATGGATAGGAGAGTCTGTCGATCTATGGGCATGAGCACCTAATGATATGGAATGAACCTGAGGTGAAGGTGACTTATGAAAACACGATCGACCCTCGATCAGCACCGTTTGGTCCGATGCCTGATTCGGGAGGGTCACCTTGGACCTATTCTACCCCGCCGCGGCGGTTGGCGCCACCAGGGGATCGTCCACAGGAGGTGGGGCGCGATTCGGGGTGCCCTCGTCCTCGCCGATCAGCGCAAGCCTCTCCCGCGCCTCCTCGGCCTCACGTTGCCTATTCCACATGCTCGCGTAAAGACCCTCCGCTGCTAGAAGCTCGACATGGGTTCCCCGCTCGGCAATTCGCCCCCGATCAAGCACGATGATCTCGTCGGCGCCCACAATGGTGGAGAGCCGGTGCGCGATCACCAGCGAAGTCCGGTTGCGCGAGACTCGTTCGAGAGCCTCCTGGATTTCGTGCTCGGTGTGGCTATCGAGCGCCGACGTCGCCTCGTCCAATACGAGGATGGGGGGCGCCTTCAGCACCGTGCGCGCGATCGCCACGCGCTGCTTCTCGCCGCCGGACAATTTTAGTCCGCGCTCGCCGACCTCGGTCTCATAGCCTTTAGGCGACATCCTGATGAAGTCGTCGATTTGCGCCGTTCTGGCGGCGGCCTCGACCTCCTCGTCCGACGCGTCCCAGCGGCCATAGCGGATGTTGTAGCGGATGGTATCGTTGAACAGCACGGTGTCCTGCGGCACCATCCCGATCGCCGCGCGCAAGGACTCCTGCGTAACGTCGCGGATATCCTGACCGTCGATCAGGATACGGCCGCCAGAAACGTCGTAAAGGCGGAACAGCAACCGCGACAGCGTCGATTTTCCAGCTCCCGAAGGCCCTACGATGGCCACCGTTTTTCCCGCAGGTACATCGAACGTCAAACCCTTGAGGATCGGGCGGTCCGGATCGTAGGCAAACCGCACATCCTCAAACCTCACCGACCCCCGCTCGATGCGTAGCGGTTGCGCACCCGTACGATCCTGCACCTCCGCACGGCGGGTCAGCACAGCGAACATCTTTTCGATATCGATGATCGCCTGCTTGATCTCGCGATAGACCATACCCATCAGGTTGAGCGGCTGGTAAAGCTGAATCATCATGGCATTGACCATGACGAAATCGCCCACCGTATGAGTGCCATTGCGCACGCCGAGCGCGCACATAATCATGACGGCCGTCAGCCCGGCCGTGTAGATCACCGCCTGCCCCGCGTTCAGAACCGCCAGCGACGTATAGGTCTGCACGCTTGCCGTCTCGAAGTGCTCCATCGACCGGTCATAGCGCTTTGCTTCACGCGTCTCGGCGCTGAAATACTTTACCGTCTCGTAGTTCAAAAGCGAATCGATCGCCTTGGTGTTGGCATCGGAGTCGGAATCGTTCATCCGGCGGCGGATTTCGATACGCCATTGCGTCGCCTTGTAGGTGAAGGCCATGTAGACCATGACAGTCACCAGCGTCACCAGAACGTAGCGCCAGTCGAATTGCCAAAGCAGTACGCCCGTGAGCAATCCGACTTCGACCGCCGTCGGAACAAGCTGAAGGATGACGAGCCGCACCATCTCTTCGATGCCGTTGCGACCCCGCTCGAGCACGCGCGTCAACCCGCCGGTCTTGCGTTCGAGATGAAACCGCAGCGACAGCTCGTGCATGTGGACGAACGTCCGATAAGCCAGCCTGCGCACCGCGTGCATCGCGACCTTGGCAAAGATGCCGTCGCGCCATTGGGTTAGCAGCGCCATCAGCACACGGACGGAGCCGTAAGCCAGCGTCATCGCGAGCGGCGACACGATCAGCCACATCGCCCAGTTTTCGGGCTGAACGGGCGCACTTCCTGCGCCGTTCAACGCATCGACCGCCCATTTGAACGTGAAAGGAACGACCAGGGTCGCGACTTTTGCCGCAAGCAACAGCGCCAACGACCATACCACGCGCATCTTCAGGTCGGCGCGGTCTCCGGGCCACATATAGGGCCACAGATGCAAGAGCGCCCTGCCGAGGGTCGCGTTCCGGGTGGGGTCCGCTGAAGGTTTCGCCGGCACGGTTGCCTGATGGAAAGCCGCCTCAGGCATCGCTGAGGCCTGAACCCGGAAATGGCGTCCGCAGCCGCAAATATCGTCTAGTCGAGGTCATATATCCAGGTCATATAGAGCGTTTGGATGCTGCATGCACCCTTACCCGGCAATTCTTTTCGCTACGGAGGCCACCCGCCGGCACTTGACCCCGTGCCGGCAATAGCCGAGCCTTGACGCTGCAATTGTTCTGGGCCACATCGATTCTATGAACACCATCAAAACGGTCTGTGTCTATTGCGGCTCAGGTCCCGGTACAAATCCCAATTTCGTCGAAGCTGCCGTTGATTTTGGTAGAGCTCTTGCCCGGAACAAGGTCGGGCTGGTCTATGGCGGCGGCTCGGTCGGCCTGATGGGCGCCATCGCGACCGCGACCCTCGATCACGGCGGAATCGTCACCGGCATCATTCCGGATTTCCTGACCGCACGCGAACATGCGCTGTCGCGCGTGCAGGAGATGATCGTCACCCGCGATATGCACGAACGCAAGCGCCTGATGTTCGAGCGCTCGGACGCGTTCGTCGCTCTGCCAGGCGGGGTCGGCACGCTGGAGGAGCTGGTTGAGCAGCTCACCTGGCAGCAGCTCGGACGACACAGCAAGCCGATCATGCTGGCAAATGTCGACGGTTTCTGGGAGCCGCTGCTCGCTCTGCTCGCTCATATGAGGGATACCGCCTTCATCCGACCCACGCTCGCAGTGAATGTCCTGCAGGCCGACCGGGTGGAGGACATCCTGCCGAAACTCCGCATCGCCGCGAGCGGCACGCTGGACTCGAAACACATGCCGGCCGACGTCGCCGACCGACTATAACTAAACGGCAACGGGATCGTTTACGGTGACGCGCCGGACTTCACCAGCTTGTAAAAAACCGAATCCATCAGGGCCTGAAACGACGCATCGATGATATTGGGCGACACGCCGATCGTGGTCCAGCGCTCGCCCTCCTCGTCCTCGCTCTCGAGCAGTACCCGCGTCACGGCTTCCGTGCCCCCGTTGAGGATACGCACGCGATAATCGATCAGCTTCAGCCCCTCGATGTATTTCTGATATTTGCCGAGATCCTTGCGCAAGGCGACATCGAGCGCGTTGACAGGACCGTTACCTTCGGCAGCCGAAATCAGGGGCCGGCCGTCGACCCTGACCTTCACGACCGCCATCGCAACAGTGATGCGCTGACCGTGGGAATTGTAGCGCTGCTCGACGTTGACATCGAACTGCTCGACGTCGAAATACTCCGGCACGCGGCCGAGCGTGCGCCGCGCCAAGAGGTCGAACGACGCGTTCGCGGATTCGTAGGCGTAGCCCGCCGCCTCGCGCTCCTTCATCTCCTGGATCAGCCGCCCGAGCTTCGGATCGTTCCTGTCGAACGCGATGTTGGCGCGCTCAAGTTCGGCAAGCACGTTTGAACGGCCGGCCTGATCCGATACCAGCACCTTGCGGCGGTTGCCGACCGATTCCGGCGGGACATGCTCGTACGTCGCAGGATCCTTGAGGATCGCAGACGCATGAATGCCGGTCTTGGTAACGAACGCGCTTTCGCCGACGTAGGGCGCATGCCGGTTCGGCGCGCGGTTGAGCATATTGTCGAGCGTGCGCGATGCCTGCGTCAGAGCCGCAAGCCGATCCTCGGTTACCCCGATGTCGAAGAGGTCGGCGAATTCTTTCTTTAACTTCAACGTCGGTATCAACGAACAGAGATTGGCATTGCCGCAACGTTCGCCGAGGCCGTTCAAGGTGCCCTGAATTTGCCGCGCCCCTGCGCGCACCGCGGCAAGGGAATTGGCGACCGCCTGCTCGGTGTCATTATGGGCGTGGATACCGAGATGGCTGCCGGGGACGTGCCTCGTCACCTCGCGAACCGTCGCCTCGATCTCGTTCGGCATGGTGCCGCCATTGGTGTCGCACAGCACCACCCACCGCGCGCCAGACTCGTAAGCCGCCATGGCACAGGCCAGCGCGAACACCGGGTCTTCCCTGTAGCCGTCAAAAAAGTGCTCGCAGTCCACCATGACCTCGCGGCCAACTGCCTTGGCTGCCTTCACGCTGTCGCGGATCGACGCCAGATTTTCGTCGTTCGTGGTTCCGAGCGCGACCCTGACCTGATAGGCGGACGATTTCGCGACAAAGCAGATCGCATCCGCCTCGGCCTCGATCAGCGCGGCCAATCCGGGATCGTTGGAGGTAGATCGGCCAGGACGGCGCGTCATACCGAAAGCGGTGAACCGCGCATGACGGAGCGTTGGCTTCTGCGAAAAAAACTCGGTATCGGTCGGATTGGCGCCGGGATAGCCGCCCTCGACATAGTCGATGCCGAGATCGTCCAGCATCTTCGCGATCACCTGCTTGTCCTGCAACGTGAAATCGACGCCGTTGGTCTGGGCGCCGTCCCGCAACGTGGTGTCGAACAGATAGAGGCGTTCGCGGCTCATGCCGCCCCTCCCTCCGCCAGCGTTTTCTTCATCGTGGTATTGGCCAGCCACTCGTCGCCGATCGTCACCGAATTGCGTTGCATCGCGACGTAGCCGCGCTTGGCGAAGAATCGCTCCGCCGTATCGCTGGCTTCCACGGTCAGCGCCGTGGCGCCGCGCGCGCCGGCAAGCTTCTCAAGCGCATCGCATAGCGCGGTCGCAACCCCATGCCTCGCCGCGCTCGGATGCACATAGAGCATGTCGATGTGATCGGCGCCCTTGAGCGACGCAAAGCCAACCGGCGAACTCTGAAGCGTCGCCACCAGCGTCAGTTCGCGCGCGAGCCGCGCGCCGAATTTGTCCTCATCATCCGCAGCGGCAGCCCAGGCAATCTGCTGCGCCTCGTTATAGTCATCGCCGGTGAGCTCCTCGATGCTTGCGACGAAGATCGCCGCCAGCACGGGAACATCGGCAGGCAACATCGGCCGCAGCGCGGGTTTGAGAAGCGCCTGTCCCATCGCGTCAGAACACTCCGAACAGACGGGCGACCAGCACGACCGCTGCGACAATCACCGCCCACTTGATGAAAATGTAATAGCGCCAGTGTTTCGGAAACGGCGTCTCCGGCTTGGTCATCGCGCGATCTCCCATGTCGTCACCGGCTTGCCGTCGGCGTCCTTGCCGTCCTTCAGCACAACGCCCATCGCGGCGAGTTCGTCGCGTATGCGATCGGATTCGGCGAAGTCTTTTCGCTTTCTTGCCTCAAGGCGAGCGGCCACTAATTCATCGACGTTCGAACCTGCTTGCTGCTCCTGCGATCGCAGCCAACGCGCGTATGAAAATACGTCGATACCAATGGACAATAGCGCTTGATCAAAATCGTCGTCGTACTTGAGTTCACCAACCCTCGAGACCATCAACGGAGTATTCAGATCATCAACGAGCGCCTCTAATATTTCCGGTGAGAGATTCAGTTGACCCGATCGTTCTTTCGCCGCCATTCCGCGACGCACATAATCAAACTGTTTTATTCTACCGCAGATGCGACGAAGAATAGTTTCACTTTCTTCCAAGGCCTTGGTCGTCCAATCGATCGGCTGGCGATAGTGGGTACGTAACATATTCAGCCGCAACACCTCACCCGGCCACTTCCGTCCACCAAACTTCTCCGTGGTCAAAAGCTCATTGATCGTCACGAAGTTGCCGAGACTCTTCGACATCTTCTCGCCTTCGACCTGCAGGAAGCCGTTGTGCATCCAATAATTCGCCATGGCGTGCGCGCCGTGGGCGCAGCGCGATTGTGCGATCTCGTTTTCGTGGTGAGGAAAGATCAGGTCGAGGCCGCCGCCGTGGATATCGAAGACCTCGCCGAGATAGGCCGCGCTCATGGCCGAGCATTCGATGTGCCAGCCGGGACGACCCCTGCCCCACGGGCTGTCCCAGCCCGGCTCGTTATCCGACGACAGTTTCCACAGCACGAAATCGGCCGGGTTCTTCTTGTGCGCGTCCACCGCGACCCGCGCGCCGGCCTTCTGCTCATCCAGCCTGCGGCCTGACAGCAGCCCGTAGTCCGGCATCGACTGCACGTCGAACAGCACCTCGCCGCCGGCCTCATAAGCATGGCCGCGCGCGATCAACTGCCTGATCAACGTCACCATGTCAGCCTTGCCGTCGGCGCGCGGAGCCACGAATTCGGTGGCGCGCGGCTGATGCGTCGGCGGCAGGCAGCCGAGCGCGGCGACATCGGCCTGAAACTGCGCGGCCGTCTTTTCGGTGACCTTGCGGATCGCCTCGTTCAGCGGCAGGCCCGGAAAATCCCGCCCCGCGCGGTCGTTGATCTTGTCGTCGACGTCGGTGATGTTGCGGACGTAGGTGACATGGTCGGTGCCGTAGATGTGTCGCAGCAGCCGGAACAGCACGTCGAATACGATGACCGGCCGCGCGTTGCCGATATGGGCAAAGTCGTAGACGGTCGGCCCGCAGACATACATCCGCACGTTCGACGGATCGATCGGCGTGAAAACACGCTTTTCCTTAGTCAGCGTATCGTAAAGACGCAGTTCCATAGAATCCCGCTCCAAACCGCCGGGCGTCCAGTGCTCTATTGTGAGAAAAGACGGCCTCGGCCAGCGAATCGCTAGCCCGTAATCTCGCGGCAAATGCCACAAATGGCGAGGAAACCGTTCATTCCGGTCAACATGGAACAGCCGGGGTACATCGTCAAGTTGCGCCCCATAAACGCCTTATTTCGCCGCGAAATCGCCCCGTATTCCCCGTGGCGAACTCCGCCATCACCTTCTCCTTTTCCCGGCCCATCATGCATATTCTCCCCGCAGTTCGGGTTTTTCCCGTCATTCTGGCAGGCGTGGCTCTCTTTGCAGCCACCGCATGCGCCGACAGCCGCATCTTCATCATTGCCAACCACGCCGACGGGTATGGCGTTGACCAGTGCCTTGCCCAAGGCGAAAGCTGCGGAGCCTACGCCGCGCATTCCTACTGCCGGTCACGCGATTTTGCACAGGCCATCGCTTACAGACGCGTCCGGCCTGACGAGATGACGGATTCGATTCGAGGGTCCACAAATTCCTGCCGGCACAGCGGCTGCAACGAGTACGTCGCAATTACCTGTCAACGTTAACGCGCCGATTCATAGCAGGAAAAGCCTGTGTCGCACCAAGGCCGCCACACTCGCGCCCCGGAAACGACGTGACGCTGCCGCGAGAAGCGGATAAGACACGGCCACGCTGGCGAACGGCCATCTAAGTAACGCATCCAGCCTGCACCATCAGCGTGTCGCAACGCAATCAGGCTCGCTGGTTGCGGAAAGATCATCGCGATGGGCTCGTTGTGCGGAAGACAGTTCCTCTTCGTAGAGCAAATTTGCAGAATCGCTCCGGGATCGCTCTGATGGCGGATCATGCCTGACCTTTCCTTTGCCCGCACGATAAGAATATTGGCTTGCGCCGTCGGCATTGCGGGCGCGGCCGCCGATACCTTGGCGCAAGGCGTTCCGCCAGGGGGCAATCCGATTTGCCCGCGGCTCGAGGCGCAGCTCGCAAGCATCGACCGCGGCGGCACCGATCCTGCGCGAGCCGGACAGATCCGGCGCTATGAGGAGGCAGCAGGCCGGCAACAGGCCGAGCTCGAACACGTCATTGCGCAAGCGAGGAGCACGGGCTGCGACAGTTCAGGATTCTTTCAGCTCTTCAATGCCCAGTCCGCGCAATGCGGACCGGTCACCCACCAGATCCAGCGCATGCGGACCAACCTCCAGCAGATCACCACCAACCTGGAGCGGCTGCGGGCCGGCAACGGCGCCAGCCCCGAGCGCGACAGTCAGCGCCGCTCCGTGCTGATTGCACTGGCCCAGAACAATTGCGGCCCGCAATATGCGGCAGCCGCGAGGAACCAGGGTTCCTTCTTCGACGACCTGTTCGGCAACCACTCCGACAATCAGACGATCCTGCCGCCGGTCGATTCGGGCGCGCAATCTGGAACCTATCGGACCGTCTGTGTACGTTCGTGTGACGGTTTTTACTTTCCGATCTCGTTCGCCACCACTCCGAGCCGGTTTCCCGACGACGAGCGGACCTGTAAGAATCTTTGTCCTGCGGCAGACGCTGCTCTCTACGCGTATCGTAATCCCGGCGAAGACATGAATCAGGCCGTCTCTACCAGCGGGCAGCCTTATTCGTCGTCGCCGAACGCATTTCGATACCGCCAGGAGTTCAATCCGTCGTGCTCGTGCAAGGCTGCGGGCCAGACATGGGCAGAAGCGTTGAAGGGACTTGACGACAAGGCGACGGCCGCCCAGCAGGGCGACATCATCGTCACGGAAGACGGCGCGCGGAAAATCTCACAGCCGACCGGAGACAAAGGTTCGCAAAAGAAAAACTCAGCGGCGAAAGCCGATGCACCCCAGACCAGCCCCGCGGATACTGCGCCGACCGCCTCCACACCCTCGAACAAGCCGATCCGGTCGGTGGGGCCAACGTTCATACCCGCGCATTAGAGCGGGATGAAAATTGGATGGCGGTTTCCCATTTGCGCTGGCGCGGCCCTTCGGGGCGGGGTCATACTCTGATTTCAGCCGTCATCCCTCGAAGGCTTCCGCCGAAACCGTCCCCGACCGCGAGACGAGATTCTCATCCGGTGCCGGCAATGGTTTACCGGAATCGCGAAACCGGTTGGTGATCGGATAGCGCCGGTCGCGACCGAAATTTCGGCGCGTGACCTTGACGCCCGGCGCCGCCTGGCGACGCTTGTATTCGGCGGCGTTCAGCAAGCGGTCGACTCGCACGACCACATCGCGGTCGAACCCATCCGCGACGATCGACGCCAGCGGTTCCTCCCGCTCGACCAGCCGCTCGAGAATCGCGTCGAGTAGCTCATAGGGCGGCAGCGAATCCTGATCTAGCTGGTTCTCACGCAACTCGGCCGTCGGCGGCCTCGCGATGATGCTGGGCGGGATCACCTCGCCCGATGGACCAAGCGCGCCGTCCGGCTTCCACGCGTTGCGCAGGCTTGCCAGCCGGAACACCTCGGTCTTGTAGATATCCTTGATCGGATTGAAGCCGCCGTTCATGTCACCGTACAGCGTGGCATAACCTACCGACATTTCCGATTTGTTGCCGGTGGTCACCACCATCGCACCCAGCTTGTTGGACATCGCCATCAGAAGCGTGCCGCGGGCGCGAGACTGCAGGTTCTCCTCCGTGATATCGCGGGGGAATCCCGCGAACGTGCCCGAGAGAATCTCCTCGAAACCATTCACTGCCGGCGCGATCGGCAGCACGTCGTAGCGAATGCCGAGCGCCTTTGCGAGCGTCGCAGCATCGTCGAGCGAGACCTGCTCGGTAAAGCGGAACGGCAGCATGACACCGTGGACGCACTCCGCTCCAAGAGCATCGACGGCGATGGCCGCGCACAAGGCCGAGTCGATGCCGCCCGATACGCCGAGCAGCACGCCGGGAAATCCGTTCTTCCGCACGTAGTCGCGCAAGCCCAACACACACGCGGCATAGTCGGCTTCGTCATCGTCGATCTGGGGGGCGACAGGTCCGTTGCAGTGCCATCCTGCCGCGGACCTGGTCCATTGCAGGGTGATAATGCTTTCTTCGAAGGCTGGAAGCTGGGCCGCCAACGAGCGATCGGCATTCAACACAAAAGAAGCGCCGTCGAACACCAGTTCATCCTGACCGCCGACCTGATTGAGATAAACCAGCGGCAGATCGCTCTCGGTCACGCGCGCGACCGAGATCGACAGCCTGATGTCGCTCTTGCCTTTTGCATAGGGCGAGCCGTTGGGAACGACAAGAATTTCCGCGCCGGTCTCCGCCAGGCACTCGACGACGTTCTCGTACTCGGCGGATTCCTCGACCCACGTATCTTCGCAAATCGGCACGCCGATCCGCACGCCCCGAATTTTCAGGGGTCCCCCGACCGGCCCCCGCGCGAATACGCGCTTTTCATCGAACACGCCGTAGTTCGGCAGATTGACCTTGAAGCGGATCGCCGCGACCCGCCCCTCATCCAGCAGCGCATACGCATTATAGAGTTTGCCGCCATCGACCCATGGCGTACCGATCAGCATGGCCGGGCCGCCGTCGGAGGTCTCCCGCGCGAGACCTTCGATCGCCTCGCGGCAGGCAGCCTGGAACGCTGGCCTCAGAACCAGATCCTCGGGCGGATAGCCGGCAATGAACAGCTCCGGAAGCGCCACCAGCGCGGCCCCGTCGGCCTTGGCCTGGGCACGCGCCGCGCGAGCCTTGGCGGCATTGCCGGCAATGTCTCCAATCGTCGGATTCAATTGGCCGAGCGTGATCTTGAAGGTTGTTTCGGTCATGGACGCTTGTTACCCGCCCGGCGTCTCAGAAACCAGAGACCGCCGGAATAGGTTTCACCTTTCCGTTCCGATCGTGCCTCAGCAACTCGGCAATGAGGAATGCCATGTCGATCGACTGCTCGGCGTTCAGGCGCGGATCACAGACGGTGTGATAGCGGTCGTTAAGATCCTCGTCCGTGATCGCGCGCGCGCCACCGATGCACTCGGTGACGTTCTGCCCGGTCATCTCCAGATGAACGCCGCCAGCGTGCGTGCCCTCCGCGGCATGGATACTAAAGAACGACTTGACCTCCGACAGGATGCGGTCGAACGGACGGGTCTTGTAGCCGCTCGTCGACGTGATGGTGTTGCCGTGCATCGGATCGCATGACCACACGACAGCACGGCCCTCGCGCTTCACCGTGCGGATCAGTTGCGGCAGATAATCGGCCACCTTGTCCGAGCCGAAGCGGCCGATGAGCGTCAGGCGCCCCGGTTCATTCTCAGGATTTAGCACGTCGATCAGCTTCAAAAGTTCGTCCGGCTTGAGCGACGGGCCACACTTCAGCCCGATCGGATTCTTGATGCCGCGGAAATACTCGATGTGGCCATGATCAAGCTGGCGGGTGCGATCGCCGACCCAGATCATGTGGCCCGACGTCGCGTACCAGTCGCCGGTCGTGGAATCGACCCGCGTCAAGGCCTGCTCGTAACCGAGCAGCAGCGCTTCGTGACTGGTATAGATGTCGGTCGACCGCAGTTCCGGGTGGCTCTCAAGGTTGAGCCCGCAGGCGCGCATGAAATTGAGCGCGTCGAAAATACGATCGGCCAATTCCTTGTAGCGGCGCGACTGCTGGGAGTCCTTCAGAAAACCAAGCATCCACTGATGCACGCTGCCAAGATTGGCAAACCCCCCGGTCGCGAAGGCACGCAGCAGGTTTAGCGTCGCCGCCGACTGCCGATAAGCCATGATCTGACGATGTGGATCGGGTATTCGCGACTGTGCGCTGAACGCAATGTCGTTCACGATGTCGCCGCGGTAGCTCGGCAATTCGACGCCGTCGATCTTCTCCATCGGAGATGAGCGCGGCTTGGCAAACTGGCCAGCAATCCGGCCGACCTTCACAACCGGCAACGCGCCGGCATAAGTCAGAACCACCGCCATCTGTAGCAGCACACGGAAGAAGTCGCGGATGTTGTTGGCGCCGTGCTCGGCGAAGCTCTCGGCGCAGTCTCCGCCCTGCAGTAAAAATGCCTCGCCGTTTGCGACTCGGGCCAAGGCTTTCTTCAGATTGCGCGCCTCACCCGCAAACACCAGCGGCGGAAACGTAGCAAGCTGCGCCTCGACTTCGCCCAATACCTTCGTGTCCGGATAAACCGGAACCTGCTGCACGGGCTTGGTGCGCCAGCTATCGGGTGCCCAGCGCTCGGACATAAGGTCAACTCCTGAGCAAAAACCGTCACTTAACGGGAATGAAGACCGGTATATACACTCACCGGCCGGGCCGCGCCAGTTGGCATTAAGTTTTGCCGCACAAGGCGTTGTGATAAAAGGAATACTTTCTTCCGACTTATCGAGAAAGACCCCGATCCTGATTGGCGTCGGACAACAGTTGCTTTCAGGTATGTCGCCGGATCAAAGTCCTCAATACCCACGGGGTTTGGTCCGAACGTTCACTCGCTGCTTTTACGCACATGGCGTTCAGTGGGCGTCCGCATCGTCACGAGTTCTTCGGCCGCGGTGGGATGCAACGCCATGGTGGCGTCGAAATCGGACTTGGTCGCCTTCATTTTGATCGCAATGCCGAGAACCTGCACCATCTCGGCCGCGCTATCGCCGACGATGTGGCAACCCAGCACGCGATCCGTCGTCGCATCCACGACAAGCTTCATCAGGATACGGGTATCGCGACCAGACAATGTCGCTTTCATCGGACGGAAGGTCGTCTTGTATATATCGACGTGGGTGAACTGCGCGCGAGCCTGCGCCTCGGTCAAACCTACCGTGCCGACCTCGGGCTGGGAAAAGACCGCAGTCGGAACATCCGCATGATCCACGCGCGTGGGCTTGTTCCCGAACACCGTATCCGCAAACGCGTGCCCTTCCCGGATGGCAACCGGCGTAAGGTTGAAGCGATGCGTCACATCGCCGACCGCATGGATATGCGGTACGTTCGTTTGCGAAAAGCCGTCAACGGCAATGCCGCCGTTCTCCGGGTTGATGGCAACGCCCGCCTTCTCGAGGCCGAGATTTGCAACGTTCGGATGCCGGCCGATCGCAAACAGTACCTGATCGGAGGCAATACTCGACTCGTTCGATAAATGAGACGTGAACTCGTCGCCGTGCCGATCGACCCTTTCGACGACGCAACCCGTCAGGATCGTGATGCCGTTCTTTTCCATTTCGGCGCGGACATGAGCGCGGACGTCATCGTCGAAGCCGCGCAGGATATTATCGCCGCGATAGATCAGGGTCACATCGCTGCCGAACCCGGCAAAGATGCAGGCGAACTCGAGAGCGATATATCCGCCGCCCTGAATCGCAATTCGCTTCGGTAGCTCCGCGAGATGAAACACCTCGTTGGAAGAGATTACGTGCTCGATGCCGGGAATGGCACGTCCGTGGTTGGGCGCGCCCCCTGTTGCGATCAACACATGCTTCGAACGGATCGTCTCACCAGTCGTTAGTCGGAGCGTGTGCGCATCCTCAAAGACCGCCCTCGTCTTGACGACCCGCACGCCCGCCTTCTCGAGGGTAGACGTGTAAGCCGCCTCGAGCCGGGCGATCTCCTTGTCCTTGTTAGCGATCAGCGTCGGCCAATCGAACGTTGCGGACGAAATCGACCAGCCAAAACCGGCGGCATCCTCGATGTCGTGGCGGATATGAGAGCCGTAGACCAATAGCTTCTTCGGCACACACCCCCGGATGACGCAGGTACCGCCCATCCGGTATTCTTCCGCAATCATGACGCGCGCGCCATACCCGGCGGCGATGCGCGCGGCGCGAACGCCGCCCGACCCACCGCCTATGACGATCAGATCGACGTCGAAATCAGCCATGCTGAGGAGCTAGCCGAACTCAGATTTCCTTGCCGCGCTTGCGCATTTCCGCACGAAATTCGCCATTGACGACATCGGCGAACTGCTGCGCCCATTCGTTCATGTACTTCATGCTCGCTTCGATCGCCTTGGGCTCCTCTGTGATCAGCTTTTGCCCCAGCGCAGACTTGTAGAACGTGACAAGGTCCTTCAACTCCTGCTCCGTGAAATGACTGGCATAAATCTTTGCCATGCCGTCGCCGATCTCCTTCTCACGGCCCGCCAGCGACTTTGCAACGATCAGGGCAACCTCGTTGAGATCCTTCTGATAGTTCAGGTTGGCTTGAAGCAGCGTGGTCTTGGTCCGCTCGACCATGCCCGGAATGGCATTTGCGTATATCGCCCCCGCGTGCTTCAGCGTCAGAAGTTCCTTGGCCGAAGCGACGGCGGCGGCCGTCGGCTGGCTGGCTTGCTGAGCTTGTGCAAGGGCTGGGAACGCCAGCGCCACGGCAAGACAAGCTGCTGGCAGAAACTTTGAAAGACACCTCATCTCAATTCTCCTTATTGCGGCGCTATCGCCGCTCGACAATGCGAATTCCCTGCGCGCCCGCCAGCATCGCCACGCCTGCCAGGCCAATGAAAAGGCCATGTTCGACGACGCCAGGTATCGGATTCAACAGTCCGGCCAGATAGGATGCATCGGGTATTTGCCCAAGATGGGCATCAAAAATCCAGTGGCCGCCATCAGTGACGAAAGCATGACCATCCGGTCCCTTTCTGATGACCAGTTCACCCGAAACGCCGGCTTTTGCAAACACCTCCGTAATCGCACGTCGCGTTGCGGCGAGCCCGAACGGAATGACTTCGATCGGCAGGGGAAAGCGGCCCAGCCGCGCCACCCACTTTGTCTCATCCGCGATTACGATCATGCGGTCCGACGCTGCAGCCACGATTTTCTCGCGCAGAAGCGCCCCGCCGCCACCCTTGACCAGATTTAGATCGGGGTCGATTTCGTCGGCGCCATCAACCGTCAGATCGAGCCTGTCGAGGTCGTCCAGGGTGGTCAAGGGAATGCCGCACCGCTCCGCGTCGGCTCGCGTGACCTCTGATGTCGGCACGCCCACAACTTTCAACCCGTCGCGCACGCGCTCGCCCAAAAGCTCGACAAAGTGCTTGGCGGTAGATCCCGTTCCGAGACCCAGTCTCATGCCGTCCTCGACATATTCAAGGGCACGCGCCGCAGCCTGTCTTTTCAATGCATCCAACGTCATGAGGACCTCGATCTTGCGCGGCCTCGCCCTGGCTGCGAGGCATTTCCAGGATGGTTACTAGCGGCGTTTGGCCGGAAGGAACAGGGCGTCGGGTGTTTTTCGTAGCCTTCCGAGAGCCGAGGCCAGCCGCACTTCACCCTTGCATGTCCGACGGGAGGCGGATACCGATCCACCATCATGACATCTTCCCCTCCTCCCATGGTCGTGTTCGACCTCGACGGGACGCTGGTTGATACCGCGCCCGATCTCGCCGCCGCGCTCAACTTCGTCCTGGACCGCGAGGGCCTGCGCACGGTGTCGTTGCCGACAGCCCGCTCGATGATTGGCGCAGGGGTTCGCCGCATGATCGAACGTGGCCTTGAGCATGAGGATCGCGCGGCGACACCCGATGAGGTCACGCGGATGATGGGCGACTTCATCGACTACTATACGGCGCATATCGCCGACGCATCGCGTCCGTTTGAGGGACTTATCGAGGCGCTCGACGAGTTGTCGGCGCGAGGACATTGTTTCGCCGTCTGCACCAACAAGCTGGAAGCGCTTGCCAAGCTGCTGCTTGACCAACTGGGGTTGAGTTCGCGGTTTTCTGCAATCTGTGGCGGTGACACCTTCGGCGTGTCCAAACCAGATCCCGCGATCTTGCGGCAAACCATCGCGCAGGCGGGGGGCAACCCCCAAACCACCATTATGGTTGGTGACGCAGGTCCCGACATAGGGGTGGCGCGCCGGGCTGGAATCCCCGTTATCGGGGTCACATTCGGCTATACCGAAGTCCCGGTCGCAGAACTCAAACCCGACCGTGTTATCAGCCACATGAGGGAGCTGCCGGACGCAGTCGCCGCACTGCAAGCTGCAACTCTGAACGTAACCGGCTGATCGATCGGTCCAGTCGAGCGGATCTTGAGATATTATCGCGACCGAGGCCGTAGCGGGCGATCTTCCCGCCACACGGTCCAGCCGGCGATGGTGGGACGGTTCGCCGCCTCGAGGGATCACGCGCCGTCTCGGCCTGCTCCGGTGCGTTAATCTCAATGGATTTCTTGCGCACCGCAGCAGAGCCGGTACATTGTGCCCCGGCCAGAACACGCCTACATTAGAAAAGAAACAAATACCTCATACGCCGTTGCAACAAGGCAAATGAAATGACCGGTTGTTCTGCCCCCGCCGAGACTTCGGGCTCCCGGAAAATGGTCGACCCGTTCGGCCGAAACATCAGCTATTTGCGCGTGTCGGTCACGGATCGCTGCGACCTTCGCTGCTTTTATTGCATGTCCGAGGATATGACTTTTTTGCCCAAGGCGGATCTGCTCACGCTGGAGGAGCTTGATCGTCTGTGTTCGGCTTTCATCGCCAAGGGCGTGCGCAAGCTGCGGCTGACAGGTGGGGAGCCGCTGGTTCGCCGCAACGTGATGTCGCTGATCCGCTCCTTGTCTCGCCATCTCGGGACAGGGGCGCTGAAGGAGCTGACGCTCACGACAAACGGATCGCAATTGGCCCGTTTCGCGAACGAGCTTAAGGATTGCGGCGTGCGACGGATCAACGTGTCGCTCGATACGCTTGACCCTGCCAGATTTCGTGAGATCACGCGCTGGGGCGACATCCAGAAAGTCATGGCAGGCATTGACGCTGCACAAGCCGCGGGCCTCGCGGTCAAGATCAATGCGGTTGCGCTCAAACACCTGAACGAGGACGAAATTCCATCCCTGATGGAATGGGCGCACAGTCGAGATATGGCACTGACTCTCATCGAAGTCATGCCGATGGGCGATATCGGCGCATCCCGCGCCGATCAGTACCTGCCGCTATCCATGCTGCGCGCTCGGCTCGAAGGTCAATACACCCTCACGGACCTCGATGACAGTACAGGCGGTCCCGCCCGCTACGTTCGAGTCAGTGAGACCGGCGGCAAACTTGGCTTCATCACGCCGATGACCCACAATTTCTGCGAATCCTGCAACCGCGTCCGTATCACCTGCACCGGCACCCTGCATACCTGCCTCGGACACGAAGACGCCTCCGATCTGCGCCGGCCGCTCCGCGCATCACCCACCGACGATCTGCTGTACGAGACGATCGATCGCGCCATCGGCCTCAAGCCGAAAGGCCACGATTTTATTATCGACCGTCACAACCGTCCGAGTGTAAGCCGTCACATGAGCGTAACCGGCGGGTAGCGATTTAGACATTCGCCCGTCTGGCCGCATCCCGAAGCGAAGGTTGGCGGACCTGCCTTGACGGTATCGGTGATCCATTATGCGTGGGGCTTGATCCGAAACCCCATGCCCGCAATGACATTCTCAAAGGCTTCTATCCAAGTCGTGATTTCCTGGAGCCTTCCGCTTCTGACGAAATCAGAAGCTGCTCCATGACTCTCATCTAACGCGTTTTCTTCACGCGAGCCGGTATCCACTTCGCTCGAAAACGCTATAACCGCTCAGCGGTCCGCCACACCCCAAAACCATCAACGGCCCGGTTGACTGTGGCAACGTAGCATTGGAATGGTGCGACGCCCTTCATAGCCAGCATCCGACAGGCCGCCGTATTCCACAATCTGGCACAAACAACCGGTGTTGCGGCTTCGGAGATACTGGGGGTCTGAAGTCTGGCTTCAGTGATCGCGCTCGGCGGCCACCGGGAGGAAATTGATGCGTCCGTTACTGGCGCTTAGCACGGCTATCGACCGGCTCAATGAAAAGGTTGGGTACGTATGCAATATCCTTGTGCTGCTTGCCGTGCTGGTGAGTGCCGGGAATGCGATGATCCGATATGCCTTCGACTACAGCTCGAACAGCTGGCTCGAATTGCAGTGGTACATGTTCGCCATCCTCGTAATGTTCGGTGCATCTTATACCTTCAAACGCAACGAACACGTCCGCGTCGAGATCTTCTATCTGTTCCTGTCCGAGCGCGGCAAGCTCTGGCTTGATCTCATCGGAACCCTTTTTCTTCTCATTCCGGCCTGCCTGTTGCTCAGCTACCTGTCATGGCCTTTCTTCATGCAGTCTTATGCGATCGGCGAAATGTCAGGAAATGCCGGTGGTCTCGTCCGCTGGCCGATCAAGCTCGTCGTCCCCCTCGGATTCATCATGCTCGCGCTTCAAGGTGTCTCGGAAGTGATTAAGCGGGTCGCGGCGCTACTCGGCGTTGTCACGATCGATGCGACGTACGAGAGACCGACTCAATGATCACGCTGGAAATGATGCCGCCGATGATGTTCGGCGGCCTGGTTCTGGCGATGTTGATCGGCTTTCCGGTCGCCTTCACATTGGCTGCTGTGGGGCTCTCGTTCGGATTCCTTGCGATCCATCTTGGCTTCTTCGATCTGAATTTCCTTCAGGCCATACCAGGGCGCGTGTTCGGGAGCGTGCTGTCTAACGAGTTGCTGCTCGCGATTCCTTTTTTTACGTTCATGGGATCGGTGCTTGAGCGCTGCGGCCTCGCGGAGGACATGCTCGACTCGATGGGCCAACTGTTTGGACCAATCCGCGGTGGCCTTGGCTATTCGGTCATACTTGTCGGGTTCATCCTTGGCGCCATCACCGGCACGGTCGCTGCTCAGGTGATCGCCATGGCGCTCATCTCGATGCCCGTGATGATGCGGTATGGTTACAACATTCGCTACATCACGGGCGTGCTGGCAGCATCCGGCACCATCACTCAACTCGTTCCGCCTTCCCTGGTGCTGATCGTCCTGGCCGATCAACTCGGAAAATCGGTCGGCGACATGTATCTCGGCGCGTGGGGGCCTTCGCTGTTTCAGATCATGCTGTTCGCCGGCTACACTTTCCTGCTTGGCCTCTTCAAGCCCGATCACGTCCCCCCGGTGCCACAGGAATCCCGCACGCTCGCCGGCTGGCCGCTTTGGCGCAAGTGCCTGATGGGCATCATTCCCTCCGCCGTCCTAATCTTCGTCGTGCTCGGCACCATGATGTTGGGCCTTGCGACTCCGACGGAAGCAGGTGCGATGGGCGCTGTCGGCGCTATCGTGCTGGCGACCATTCACCACAAAGATTTCAGCAGTACCGGCCGAAAACTCCTGATCATCGGCGCGACCACCGGAGGCATCGGAACGCTCGTCGGAATTTTCTTGGCCGAGGGATTGGTCTTCAAGATCGCGTTCGCTGTTACCTATCTCGCAGTCGTGTGGATTTGTCTGGAAGCCGTCCGTATCCCGGGACTGCGTGACCTCATCAAACAGGGTTATCGATCGACGATGCGCCTCACCACCATGGTGACGTTCATTTTGATCGGCTCGACATGTTTCTCGGTGGTGTTTCTCGGGGTATCCGGCGGCGAGTGGCTGGAACACCTGCTGACATCGCTGCCAGGCGGCGTATGGGGCTTTCTCATCTTCATCAACGTCTTCATCTTCTTCCTGGCGTTCTTCCTCGATTTCTTCGAGATCGCCTTCATCATCCTGCCAATGATCGCTCCGGTGGCCCAGAAACTTCTCGCTCCCATCGTCGGTGCGGATGCGGCCTTGATCTGGTTCGGCGTTATGATCTGCGTCAATATGCAGACCTCGTTCCTTCACCCGCCATTCGGTTTTGCGCTGTTCTACCTGCGCGGCGTCGCCCCGCGAGAGGTAAAGAGCTCCGACATCTACTGGGGCGCGGTGCCCTGGATTGGATTGCAAATCATCATGGTCGTTCTTGTGATCGCGGTCCCCGCGAGCGTGACAAGTCTGCTTGGCAAAGCGACAGCCGTCGATCTCAACAAGATCAAGATCGAGATCGAGGTTCCGATTATCGATGTAGCGCCGCTCGATTTGGGTCCAGCACCAACAAACCGACAATAGATGCAACTTCAGGATTCGTTCCTAGAGTCTTATCGCTTCTGATGAAATCAGAAGCGAAGCTCTGAATTGTTGTTTTGACGCGTTCTCTTCACGCGAACCGGTATCCACTTCGCTCGAAAGCGTTGTAGCGAACTCCACTCGCTCAAGCGATTACAAGCGAGCCTGGATATCGGACAAAGGACACCTCGCCTTCGCGCGAAATAGGACGCGAAACAACGATCGATGTTGGAATGTGATCAGCCGCGCGTCCGCGATCGGATCATGAAGGTGTCATAGGTATACTCGGCCACCTGCCACCACAAATACTGGTCCGATCGATAAGCTTGCATCGCGTCGATCGCCTTCTTGAAGTCCGGGTTGTTCGCTGAAATCTCGTCCCACAATTCGTTCGTGGCTTTCAGGCAGGCGTCGAGAACATCATTACTGAACGGCCGAAGTTGGGCACCACCTGCAACGAGCCGCTTAAGGGCGGCCGGATTTTGCATGTCATAGCGAGTAGCCATCCAGGTGTTGGCCGTCGCCGCCGCGTTCATCAATATCGCCTGATAGGTCTTTGGTAACGTGTTCCACTTCTCGAGATTGCAGAACGCATGGATTGTCGGTCCGCCTTCCCAGAAACCCGGATAGTAATAATATTTGGCGACTTTCTGAAAACCCAGCTTTTCATCATCGTAGGGGCCAACCCATTCGGCCGCGTCGATCGCACCCTTCTCAAGCGAGGGATAAACGTTACCCCCGGCAAGCTGCTGCGGTACCACACCGACCTTCTGCAACACCTGACCGGCAATGCCACCGATCCGCATCTTCAGGCCAGACAAATCAGCCACGGTCTTGATCTCCTTGCGGAACCAACCGCCCATCTGCGTACCGGTGTTGCCGCAAGGAAACCCGATGACGCCGAACTTCTTGAAGAATTCATTTGCAAGCTCATTGCCGCCGCCCTGAACCAGCCAGGAATTCTGCTGGCGCCCATTGAGCCCGAACGGGACCGACGCGAAAACCGCGAAGGTGGGATCCTTTCCGACATAATAATACGAAACGGTGTGACTCATCTCGACCGTCTTGTTGGCCGTCGCATCGAGCGCCTGCAATCCAGGAGCGACCTCCTCGGCCGGGAAAACCTGGATCTGGAATTTGTTGTCGGTCATTTCCGCAACTTGCTTGGTAAAGACCTCGGCAGTGCCATAGATCGTGTCGAGCGATTTGGGGAAGCTCGACGTCATACGCCACTTGATCTCAGGCGCCGATTGCGCAATCGCCGGTGAGGCAACGGCCGAGACAGCGGCACCCGCGGCCGAACCTTTCAAAAAATCACGACGTTTCATTAGATATCCCTTTGACGATAGTTCTTGAGATTCCAGCGAAGACACGAATTTGAGCCTCGCTGATCGCGTTGCAGCGAACCCCGCAAGCGAATCTCAAACTCGAAACTTGAAACTGTAGCTAGTGGTACTTTGATTCTGAAATTTGCAAGCCTCCCGCCGTGACGGAAATGCAAATCTTAGAATCGGATCACCGGGCTACGGCGACCGCGTCGTGGAGCCGGTCACGAATAGTTTCGGCGATGGCACGATAGATCGCCGCATGGGGACCCTCAGGCTGGCTCTCGACTACCGGATAACCGGAATCGGAAGTCTCGCGAATCGACATATGAAGCGGGATTTCGCCAAGGAACGGTACTCCCAGCCGTTCCGCCTCGTGTCGCGCGCCCCCATGGCCAAAGATATCGCTTCGCCCCCCGCAATGTGGACACTGAAAGAAACTCATGTTTTCGATAATGCCGAAAACCGGCACGTTGACTTTTCTGAACATGGCAAGTCCGCGCCGTGCGTCGATCAGTGACAAATCCTGCGGTGTCGAAATGATGACGGCGCCCTTGAGCGGCACGTTCTGAGCCAGCGTCAGCTGAGCATCGCCGGTTCCGGGCGGCATGTCCACGACCAGAACGTCGAGTTGGCCCCAAGCCACATCGCGCAGCATTTGCCTGATCGCCGAGGCCACCATCGGGCCGCGCCAGATCATCGCACTTTCTTCCTCGATCAGAAAGCCGACCGACATGATGGCAAGGCCAAACCGCCCGATGGGCACTATCTTCTTGTCGTCTGTCAATTGCGGCTTTTCACGAATACCGGTCAATCTTGGAATTGATGGCCCGTAGATATCGGCATCGAGCAGACCGACACGCAAACCGAGATCCCGTAGGCCCAGCGCGAGATTAAGCGCGGTGGTCGACTTGCCGACACCGCCCTTGCCGGAAGCAACGGCAATAATGGCGGCGACTCCGGGAATATCCGCCTGTCGCGCCATCGGTGAAGCTGATGCCGAATTTTGTGTTGACCGACGTGTCGACACGTGCGGAATCCCTTGCTCCGACCGCGACGATAAACTTGGCGTCGTGCTGTCCGGCTTGCGTTCAGCTGTCAAAGCCACCATCGCGACCGACACTCCCGGAATCGCGCGCACGGCCGCTTCGGCGTTGGCGCGAACCTCCTCCCAGACCTTGATTTCCGGCGCCTCGACGTTGATAGAGAAAAATACCTTGTCGCCGTTGACAGCGATCTCCGACAGCACATCGGCGACGGTCAGCGCCACGCCACCGGGAGAGAGCACACCGGCCAGCCGGTCGAGAACTTGCTGTGGTGTTACATTCAAGTCGTCTCTCCTGAGTAGGCGCTCTCTGCTTCGAAAACAGGGTCTACATGGCTACCCGCCGCAGCCGGGTCAACGCCTGTATCTTGGCTAATCGAGAAAGCAAACCTTGGCCGAACGAACGGCCGCAGCCCGCCTCACCCCGTCAAGGCCGGAAAAGTCAGACCCGTTCAGCCACAGCGTCATAGTTGAGTTCGATCAACACGCCGTTCGGGTCGCTGACGAAAATCTGCCAGATGGCTCCGCCGGGGACTTCGCGAGACCTGAACGTGAACCCTTTCGACTGAAGGCGCTGTTTCATGCCCCCGAAATCGCGGCTTGCGAAGGCGATATGATGGACAACACCGGAATCCGGCTTTTGGGGTTCGGAGGTCGGCGCAATGTCGACGAGGTGAACCACAGGCTTGCCCTCGCTGTAGAGCCACGCGCCCGGAAACGCGAAATCTGGTCGATCCCCGTTCGTCAGACCGAGAATCTCCTCGTAAAACCGTACCGTCTCGGCAAGTTTGCGGGTCCGGATATTGAAATGATCGAGCATCCCAACGCTCATGCGCGCGCTCCCTTGTCCGGCCCGGAAAATGATTGTCCCATTCCACTCTAACGCGTTTTGAATCGCGTTGGAAATTCGTTCGTCACAATACCCGTCGCCTCCGGACTCCTTCAGGCTTTCCGACCTTTGCCGCTGCGATCTCAAGAGCTATGCTGATGATGGCGAGATTTCGCAACTCGTTCATCGCAACGCGCTCATCACTCTTTCAGTGAAACCTCAGGATTTGAACAAGGCTCGGTCATGGCTAAAGTCGCATTTCTCGGTCTCGGCGTCATGGGGTTCCCCATGGCAGGACATCTCGTCGCAAAGGGCGGCCACGAGGTGACCGTGTTCAATCGAACGCCGGCCAAAGCCAAGGCATGGGCCGAAAAATTTGGCGGGAAAACCGCAGCGACGCCGGAAGCGGCCGCCGGAGGTCAGGATTTCGTAATGGCGTGCGTCGGCAACGACGACGACCTGCGTGCGATCACAATCGGCGCAGGCGGTGCCTTTGCGGGAATGAAGCCAGGATCAATCTTCGTCGATCATACGACGGCCTCCGCTCAGGTCGCACGCGAGCTTGATGCCGAAGCAACCAGGCGCGGTTTTGGCTTTGTGGACGCCCCGGTCTCCGGGGGCCAGGCCGGCGCCGAAAACGGCTTTCTTACCGTGATGTGCGGCGGAGAAGAGGACGCTTATACTCGCGCCGAACCGATCATCGCGGCCTATGCCAGGATGTGCAAACGGCTCGGCCCAGCGGGTGCCGGTCAATTGACCAAGATGGTCAATCAGATCTGCATTGCCGGCCTCGTGGAGGGATTATCGGAAGGTATCCACTTCGCCAAAAAGGCAGGACTTGACGTCAATGCAGTTGTCGACGTGATTTCGAAGGGCGCCGCGCAATCCTGGCAGATGGAGAACCGTTCCAAGACGATGAATGAAGGCAGGTTCGATTTCGGCTTCGCCGTCGAATGGATGCGCAAGGACCTTTCAATCTGCATCTCCGAGGCCCGTCGCAACGGCGCAAGCCTGCCAGTCACAAGCCTTGTGGACGCCTTTTACTCGGAAGTCGAAAAGATGGGCGGCCGCCGCTGGGACACGTCCAGCCTTCTGGCGCGACTCGAACGTTAACGGCTGTCCGATTCACGACGCTCCCCCTGCCCCGGTCGATCGCCGTCGAAAGCAATTAACGTCCCGTTAACCGGATTATCCTGCTTTTTAAGGCCGCCTTTAAGGATTTGGCGCGAGAAATGGATCAGTAACGACTCGCGCGGCCGCGTACAGGATTTGTGTCTGGTTGATGAGTACTCCCGCCGATAAACCTGAAGTCGTCCAGCTTCCGGTCGCTCCCGCGATTGTACCGTCCGCACGTCATCGCCGCGCCACCACGCAGCGCGTCCGCGAAGCGCGCGACCGCCTGACTTCAACCAGCGGAACACGGCCGGCGTTCGATCACGAACTGCTCCGGCAATATGCGCAAACACGACTGTCGGCATCGTTTGTCGTGATGCTGCTCTTGGTTGCAACTGGCGTGCTCTTCGGCTTCTGGATAGCGCCCACCGCCGCCGCGGCGTGGACGTTCGGAATGCTCTGCCTCCACGCAGTCATCATCTACAACTGCAAGAATTATCTCAAGACACCATCATCGGCCAATAGCACACGCAAATGGCGCGCGCGTTTCATTTTGCTCGATCTCCTATACGGCCTGTGTTGGACGACGATTCTAGTGCATCCTGCCGGCTCGGATCAGGTCACAAATACCCTGATGATGTTTCTGATGCTGCTGGTCGTGGCGGTATCGAGTATGCTCTCGGCCAGTCTGCCGATTGCCGCCCTTGCCGCAACCGCCCCCGTAACCTCGGCAATCGCGCTGAAGTTCGCGACTGCCGGCAGCTTCAACAACTACATCCTTGCCATTCTGGCGCTGACTGCGGAGGGCTTCTTCGCCCTGCTCGCGCATCGTTTGCATTCCACGACGCTGGCGACGCTCGAAGCGCGGGCGGAGAAGGACGCCCTAATCGGCGAACTTGAGCAGGCGAAGGCTATTTCGGACGAAGCGCGGCATCGCGCGGAATCGGCCAACGTCGCAAAATCACGGTTTCTGGCTCAAATGAGTCACGAATTGCGGACGCCCTTGAATGCCATTCTCGGATTTTCCGAGGTCATGAAGAGTGAAATTTTCGGCGAGCACGCGGTTGCAGTTTACAAGACCTATTCGGCCGACATTCATAACTCCGGCGTTCACCTCCTGAATTTGATCAATGAGATTCTTGATCTATCGCGGATCGAGGCCGGCCGTTATGAACTCAACGAAGAGGCCGTATCTCTGGTCCATGTCGTGACCGAATGTCACCATCTGCTGAAGTTACGGGCCTCGAACCGCGGCATCACAATTTATGACGTGTTCGAACAAGATATGCCTCGCATCTGGGGTGACGAGCGCGCCACGCGCCAGATCGTGCTCAATCTGTTGTCGAATTCAATCAAGTTCACGCCACAAGGCGGAGAGATATTGCTGAAGGTCGGATGGACTGCTTCAGGCGGGCAATACCTCAGTGTCAAGGACAACGGCTCCGGGATCGCGGAAGACGAAATCCCGATTGTGCTTGCCTCGTTCGGACAGGGATCGAATTCGATCAAATCCGCAGAACAAGGCGCGGGTCTTGGTTTGCCGATCGCTAAGAGCCTGATCGACATGCACGGCGGTACGTTCACGCTGAAATCCAAGCTTCGCGTTGGCACGGAGGTCATCGTTACCTTTCCGCCGGAACGCGTGATGTCTGCTCTGGCGCCCATGGCGGAGGAAAGTCCGCGGCTTCAACCTGGGCAAGCGGACGATCACATAGCCGACGAAAGACGCCGCCTGCGGAACACGCCGATCATGAACGCTGGAACAGGTCTTAGAGCATGATGGCGACTCGCACTCCAGGTCTGGCCGAAAACGCGGCAGGTGCGTTGTGATCCGCATCCTGCTCGTGATCGGAATGCTGGTGGCAACCGCCGGAGCGGTGGTTGCCTATGGGGATCCCGCACGAATATCGGCTGCGGGAAAATTGGTCTCGACGATGCTGCACAAGGCCGCCGCGAGCCCCCCACGGAGCGTCCAGATTCCTCGGACAGAGAACGGCGATTTTACACTTCACGCAAAGATCAACGGCGTGAAGACGCCAATGATCATTGACACCGGCGCAACGTCCGTCGTCCTCACCTACGAAACGGCGAAGGCTGCCGGATTACCGCTGGAATTGCTGAACTACGATGTCGATGTCGAGACCGCCGGCGGGCGAGCGCGCGCCGCTCGCCTGACGCTCGACAGGCTCGCAGTTGGGAAACTTGTCGAGCGATCCGTGCCTGCGCTCGTCGTGCCGCGCGGCCAGATGAAAGCCAACCTTTTAGGGATGAGCTTCCTCAATCGACTCGAGAGTTGGGAAGTTCGCGCGGACCGGTTGATGCTGCGCGGCTATCCCTGAGCCGCTCTGACTGCGTCCTTGTCGTTAGGGCTATAAGCCCGTTCCTGACGGTCCATTCTTTAGGTGATGCGTCGTAGCCGCTTAGCATATTGAGCATCTGGATTATCCCAAACGCTGTTTCAGCGATCACGGAGCGCGTGTCGGAGCGCGCCGAGGTCGATGTGTTGGTCCAGATCTTCCAACTTGACTGGAATTCGTCTTCGCCAGTTGGGGTGCTCATTCACCGTACCTGGAATATTCGGCTGATCCGTCAATCCGATCAGATCGTCGAGCGCGATCGCGAGAATGCGAGACGGCGTGCGCGCGAGAAATTCAACGGCCCCAAGAAAATTCTTCGCTGCGATATGTTCTTCACCGAGCTTCCATTCGAACGCGTGGCGCGCATTCGTCCGCTCCGCGTCGGTTTCGCCGGGATCGATCCCAAGCTCCCGCTTCACCCTGAGATCGGAATGCGATTGCCAGCCGGCGAAGGACGCAAGATCATGCGTCGTGAAGGTGACAAGCGCATTCGCGGCATATTCCGACGACTCAATAAAAGCACCATCGTTGCCGCGTTCGAACATCATCACCTTGTAAGACCACACACCCCATGCCGCAAGACTGTCGCGAAAACCCTCCAGTACCGTTCCAAGATCCTCGCCGATGACGATACAACGCTGGCCGACGCTCTCTTGCGCGATAACGCCGAGCATCGCCTGCAACGGCATCTCCACATATGCTCCCTGTAGAGGCGATGCTCCGGCCGGTATCAAGTAAAGCCGGCTGAGACCGAGCACATGATCCAGCCGTATGGCTCCCGCGAAACGCATCGAAGCGCGCAGCATCTCCCGAAACGGTGCAAAGTCGCTCGCCTCGAGGCCAGCGGCATGGAATCCCGCCAATCCCCAATCCTGCCCCGACGTGTTGAGTTGATCTGGCGGCGCTCCAACCGAAAGCGCGCGCGAGATGGCATTCTGCTCATTCCAGGCGTCGAACCCGCCGGCCTGAACACCGACGGCGACATCCAGATAAAGCCCGACCGCCATTCCGCGTTTAGCAGCGAGATCGGCGCATGACTGTAGCTGAGCCGCCGCGCACCATTGCACGAACTCGACGAACTTCACCTCCTCGCGCTGTAGGCCGCTGCATATGGCTTGAATTCCGGCATCAGTCGGGTGGCGCCACTCTTCCGGCCACAGCCACCAAGGCGACGGACCGAATTTCCGCCGCAACACTTCGAAGCAGGCGTAGCGTTTCAACAGCTCGCCTCTCTCCTTCCTGAAGATTTCGAATGCGGCTTGCGCGGCCTGATCATGCTGAAACTCCGAAAAAGCCTGCCGGAATGCGGCGTATTTCAGTTTCGCAACCGCCGCATAATCGACCAGTTTGCCTTCCCGGACCCGATCGAGTTGTTCACGATGCTGCCTCAGCCACGCGCTCGAAAAATTCGGCATCCGCTCGGGATCGATATAAAGCGGATTAAGAAACAGCCGGCTGTTTGGCGCATAGGGGCTGCATTCAAGAGGGCGGTCATCGAACAGGGCGTGAAGTGGATTGAGGCCGATGCCCTGGCATCCCCAATCCGAGGACAGTTCGATCAGCGATGCAAGATCGGTGAAATCACCAATTCCCCAGTTGCGCGACGATGACAGCGCGTACAGTTGAACAGACAGGACCCAGACGCGCTCGAACGAGCCTTGAAAGGCTTTTTCAGGCGTGACCAGCAAGGGAACTGAATCGATGATGGTGCCATTGCCACTTTCGAGTTCCAATCGATAAGTACCGACCGCTATTGAACGCCGGATATCGATCGTTGCCGAAGCGATGTATCCTTGAGCGAGCACCGCATCACGTTGCACGAGTCGCCAGGCGATGCCGTTAGCCTCGGCTTCGACAGGAATGCGAGACTTAGCCTTGTCGGCGACGATGACCACGGGCTGTTTCAAGAAGCGATGGCGCGGGGGCGATGGCAAACTCTCAATAAAGGCGCGCAATCGATCATTTTCCAGGAGATGACGGCGGCCTAGTCCGTCGACAAAGTCCAGATTGATGCCCAAATCGCGCGCTTTTGAATAGATATCCATCCCCGTACCGGCCCTCACAGAGGGAACAAACTCGGGAACAAAAGGGCAGTTCCATCGGGAACTTTGCGGCTGCCCTGGGGTTAGCTTTCGAGTCTTTCATTATTCATCAGCAGGTTAACTGGCGCGTGATGTCCGTATCGACGCAAAAAAGCATGCCGTTGCGTGCAGACGAAAGAGGCGCAACCGTCGGCACATTTCATATTGAAGACGTTTATCCCTGCATCGACGCCGGACGCTTTCCCGTTAAGCGCCTCGCTGGCGATAGGATCGATGTCTGGGCCGACATCTTCCGAAGCGGGCATGACGTCATCGTCGCACAGTTGATATGGCGGCATGAGCAGGATCGCGACTGGCAAAGGTCGGTTATGACCCTGCAAGACAATGATCGCTGGTTTGGAATCCTCGCACCGGCCGAACCAGGACGTTACGTTTATGCCATAGAGGCCTGGACCGACGAATTCGCCACCTGGAAGCGTAATTTCGAACTCAAGCAGAAGGCCGGTCAGGACATCACCCTCGACGCACTCGAAGGCGCCGCGCTGCTGACGCGCGCGCAGTATGGCGACAAGGACGCGACCGCGATCATCCTCCGTCAATGCGAAGACTTTCTTCACAAGGGTGACCCCGCCAGCCTGCTCGTGCCGGAATTGACGAGCGCCATGGCCGAAGGTTGTGTCCGGTCCGATCTCACACGCTCCCGGTCTTACCCGCTGACGGTCGACCGCACCCTTGCCGTCGCGGGAGCGTGGTACGAGATGGTGCCACGCAGCCAGAGTGCCGTCCCCGGCCAGCACGGCACGTTCCGGGATTGTATTGCTCGGCTGCCCGATATCGCGGCCATGGGATTTGACGTCCTTTACTTCACGCCAATTCATCCCATCGGCAGAACTAATCGGAAGGGGCGCAACAATGCGCTGACGGCCGCCGACGACGATCCTGGCAGCCCCTACGCCATCGGCTCCAAGGAAGGTGGGCACGATGCCATTCACCCCGATCTCGGTACTTTCGACGACTTCCGGGAGTTGATAGCAGCCTGCAAGACTCATGGCATGGAGATCGCGCTCGACATCGCCGTGCAATGTTCGCCCGATCATCCCTGGCTCACCCAGCATTCCGACTGGTTCAAGCGGCTTCCGGACGGCTCGATGCGTTATGCGGAAAATCCACCCAAAAAATATGAAGATATTGTCAATCCAGATTTCGGTTGCGAGGACGCAGGGTCACTGTGGAACGCGCTTCGCGATGTGATCTTGTTCTGGATCAATCAGGGCGTGCGCATCTTTCGAATCGACAATCCGCACACCAAGCCGTTCAATTTCTGGGAATGGCTAATCCGTGAGGTCCAGACCAAGGATCCCGGCGTCATCTTCCTTGCCGAAGCGTTCACCCGACCCAAGGTCATGAAGGGTCTCGCCAAGCTCGGCTTCACACAATCGTATACCTACTTTACCTGGCGAACCCAGAAAGGAGAGATTGAATCCTATCTCAACGAACTGACGGGATATCCTGAGCGCGACTATTACCGGCCCAACTTTTTCGTCAGCACGCCAGACATTCTGCCTTACCATCTGCAAAGTGGCGAGCCGTGGATGTTCAAGTCTCGGGTTGCCCTGGCAGCTGCGCTGTCGAGTACCTACGGAATCTACAACGGCTTCGAGATTCTGGAGCACGAGGCCATTCCGGGGCGCGAAGAATATCTCAACTCGGAGAAGTACGAGATCAAGGTTCGCAACTGGGATGCACCCGGAAATATCAAATCTTACATCGCAGCGCTCAATCGGGCGCGGCGCACCAATCCGGCGCTTTTGCAAACTCGTAATCTGAGGTTTCTCCCTGTCGACAACGATCAGATCATCGCCTTCACCAAGCAATCCGACGATGGCTCCAACACGATCGTCGGGGCCATCGCGCTTTCGCGCGAGAGCCGTGAACTCTGGCTTCCGCTTGAGTCGATCCGGATGGAGACCGTGAATGGATCAAAGCCTCCCGTCGCAATCGAAAACCTCATGACCTGCGAGCGTCACGCCATTGAGTGGGGCGGGGTACGATTGAGACTTGATCCATTACGCGATCCCGCGCTCTTGTTTCAATGTCTGGCGTGAGGTCCGTTATGAACGAAATGTCGCAGATAGATGCCGACAGATACGTCCAGACCGACGATCTCTGGTATAAGGACGCTATTATCTATCAACTTCACGTCAAGGCATTCGCCGACAACAACAACGACGGCATCGGCGACTTCGTAGGTCTGACCAACAAGCTTGATTACCTTCAGGAGCTCGGCGTTACCGCTCTGTGGTTACTGCCGTTTTATCCATCGCCAGGGCGCGACGACGGATACGACATTGCCGATTACGGCTCGGTCAATCCCGATTTCGGCACCATGAAGGAATTCCGCCGGTTCATCTCGGAAGCAAAGCGGCGTGGCTTACGCGTTATTACCGAACTCGTTATCAATCATACATCCGATCAGCACAGATGGTTTAAGCGAGCCCAGCGCAGTCCACCAGGATCGAGCGCGCGCAACTGGTATGTCTGGAGCAATACCGACAAAAAATATCAGGGCACCAGGATCATATTCACAGACACGGAAAAGTCGAACTGGGCCTGGGACGCCGAAGCCAACGCCTACTATTGGCATCGCTTCTTCAGTCATCAACCGGATCTCAATTTCGACAACCCGCGGGTCGTCCGATCTGTCATCCAGGTGATGAAGCGATGGCTCGACACGGGCGTCGACGGGTTTCGGCTGGATGCCATTCCGTATCTCTGCGAGCGTGAGGGCACCAACAACGAAAATCTCCCTGAAACGCATGCGGTGATCAAACATATTCGCGCCGAGCTTGATGCCTACGCCAAAGGAAAGGTTCTTCTTGCCGAAGCCAATCAATGGCCGGAAGATGTTCAGTTCTATTTCGGGGATGGCGATGAGTGCCATATGGCCTATCACTTCCCTTTGATGCCGCGCATCTACATGGCGATAGCTCAGGAGGATCGCTTTCCGATCACTGACATTCTGCGGCAGACGCCCGACATTCCCGACAGTTGTCAGTGGGCGATGTTCCTACGAAATCATGACGAACTGACGCTTGAGATGGTGACCGATATCGAGCGTGATTATCTCTGGTCGACCTATGCCGCAGATCCTCGCGCGCGCATCAATCTCGGTATTCGCCGCCGCCTTGCGCCCTTGATGGATAACGACCGGCGCAAAATTGAGCTGATGAATTCGTTGTTGATGTCGCTTCCGGGAACGCCGATCATTTACTACGGCGACGAAATCGGGATGGGCGACAACATCTATCTCGGCGACCGCAACGGCGTTCGCACCCCGATGCAATGGACTCCGGATCGCAACGGTGGATTTTCTCGATGCGATCCTGCGCGGCTCTATGCTCCTCCTGTCATGGATGCCGTCTACGGCTATGAGTCTGTCAATGTAGAGGCCCAGTCGCGAAGCCTTTCTTCGTTACTGAGCTGGATGAAGAAGCTGATCTCGGTACGCAAATCCAGCCACGCTTTCGGCCGGGGAACGATGTCATTTGCGCGCTCTTCGAACCGGAGCGTTCTCGCTTATGTGAGACAATACAACGATGAGGTCGTGCTCTGCGTCGCCAACCTGTCGCGATCAGCGCAAGCCTCCGAACTCGATCTGTCCCACTGGAAAGGTCGTTCACCGCTTGAAATGCTGGGACGAACGACCTTTCCCGATATCGGCGAGTTGCCGTACCTAATTACGCTCGCGCCTTATGGATTCTATTGGTTTCGGCTGAATGAAAAACCGCCGTCCCCGAACGTTGCGACCGCGACCGTACCTGATTACGAAACGCTGGTCGTACCGCTGGGTGCAACCTGGATGTCGCTGGCACGGACACGCTCGATCTTCGAGCGTGATGTGCTGCCATCCCATCTCGCCCGCGCGCGCTGGTTTCCGGAGCGATCCGCTGGCGCCATCACTGCGCGCGTGCCGGCGGCGATACCACTTACGAAGGACCAGGAATCCAGGCCGTGGCTCGTGATCTTCGACGCCGCCCATCGCGGACAATCAGGGCGATACGCGATACCGATCCGAATCCGGTGGGATCGACTGGACCGCCGAAACTATGACGCTAAAAACCTCGCCGCCGTGCGGCAGGGCTCGCGCGAAGGAACGCTGATCGACGCCGCCTATGAAGGTGATCTGATCGCGGGCATCATCGACGATCTGCGCCACTGTGCAACCTTTGAGGAAGGTCACTTGAGGCTTGCTTACATTCCTACGGAGCGGCTGGCTTCGATTGCGGAGGAGCCCATTGAGAACGTGCGAGCAGTTCAGACAGAACAGTCGAACAGCACCGCGCTGGTCGATCAAAAATTTGTGGTCAAACTCTACCGAACGCTCGAGAATGGCATCAATCCCGAAGTGGAAGTGGGACGCTTCCTGACGGACGTTGCTGGATTTACCAATACGCCCGCTCTGCTTGGCAGCGTGGAGTTGACGGGACCTGACGTGCAGGCCGCCATAGCTATCGTTCATGCCTTTGTCGGTAACCAGGGCGACGCATGGACCGTCAGCAGCGCCGCACTGGATCGTTTCGTCGACGAACAGCGGCTCGTCGGGGCGAACGACTCAGCTCCAGCGCTTGAAGAAAAAGCGGCCTATCAGCGTTACATGATGCAAATCGGTAAGCGCGTCGCGGAAATGCACGTGGCACTGGCCAGCCGCGACGATATCGAGAATTTCAGTCCTGAGCCTGTGACCGCTTCGGATATCGCACATTTTATCGATCGGCTGATGGCACGTTCGGAGCAAACGTTTGATCGACTCGCTCAAGCTAAACTTTCGGAAGCGGATCGGATTCTTGTCGACGAAATCCAGAGTCTCCGCCCAGATTTGCATGGCTTGCTCACCGAGTTGCTGCCGTCATCGATTCAAATGCACAATATCCGGCATCACGGCGACTTTCATCTAGGGCAGGTTCTCGTCGTTCGCGACGACGTCTTTATCATCGACTTCGAAGGCGAACCGCGACGAAGCCTTTCCGAGCGGCGGATGAAGGCGCCGGCAGCTCGTGATGTCGCCGGGCTGATCAGATCCATCGATTATTCCGTGACCTCGGCGCAAGAGCGCGTTCTAAAAACCGGAGCGGACGACGATGGACGACTGACGGAGGCCTTGTCGGCATGGCGTGACGAGGCGACGCAGACCTTTATGGCCGCTTATCAAGAAGCGATGTCCGATTCGCGATTATGGCCGGAGGAGCTGGACGATAAAGGCGGGATGCTGCGATTCTTCCTGCTCGAGAAGGCGCTTTATGAGATCGACTACGAGCTGGCGCATCGCCCAGATTGGCTGCGGGTCGCGCTGGATGGCGCACTACGGGTGCTGCGCAACAGGAAGCGAGATCGGGCATGACCGAATTGTCATCCGAAGCACGCGCCATCGTTGAAGGGCGACATTCGGACCCCTTTCACTATCTCGGCTGTCATCGCGAGACAGATCGCAACGTGGTTCGCGTTTATCTACCCGAGGCATCCGAAGTACGCCTGGTCGATGAGACCGGCGAAGAGGTCCCTCTGACGCGGATTCATGACGCCGGACTTTTCCTTGGAAATTTACCGGACGGGGCGGAGCACTACCGTCTCCGCGCTCGGTATGGTGCCGACATGGTTGAGCTTGAGGACCCTTATCGCTTTGCGCCCATCCTAAATGATTTCGACCTTTATTTGCTCGGAGAAGGAACGCACCAGAGGCTGTACGACAAGCTTGGCGCTCATCCCATAACGATGGAGGGGGTGGACGGAACGGGATTCGTCGTGCTGGCGCCGAACGCTCGGGCCGTGGCCGTCGTCGGCGATTTCAACTGCTGGGATCAACGCCGACACCCGATGCGTGTGCGGGGTAACGGATATTGGGAACTGTTCATCCCCGGTGCGCAGGTGGGTGATCGCTACAAATTCGCGATTACGACTCAAGATGGCTTTCTGCTCCCGCTGAAATCCGATCCGATGGCGTTCGCTGCCGAGGTCCGTCCGAACACGGCGTCGATCGTATTCGACGAAACAGCCTTGCCCCGCCCGACACCGACGGCCACCACGATCAATGCACGTAACGCACCTATCTCGATTTATGAAGTTCATCTTGGATCATGGCGCCGTGGCGACGGCAATCGCTGGCTATCCTATCGTGAGCTTGCCGAGACCCTGCCGCGCTATGCACGCGGCCTCGGATTTACGCATATCGAGCTGATGCCGGTGAACGAGCATCCGTTCGACGGTTCATGGGGCTACCAGCCAACCGGCCTCTACGCCCCGACCAGCCGCTTCGGCACGCCCGCCGATTTTGCATATCTGGTCGAAGCCTGCCATCGCGAAGGACTCGGTCTTTTGCTGGATTGGGTGCCAGGCCATTTTCCTGACGATCCGCACGGGCTCGGCCGTTTCGACGGAACGGCTCTGTACGAACACGCCAACCCATTGCAGGGCCGCCACCTCGATTGGGATACCCTCATCTACAACTACGGCCGCACCGAAGTTGTCAATTTTCTCGTCGCTAACGCACTGTTCTGGCTTGAACGCTATGGCGTGGATGGTCTTCGCGTCGATGCTGTCGCGTCGATGCTCTATCTCGATTACAGCCGCCCCGAAGGCGGATGGATTCCGAACAAGCACGGCGGCCGGGAGAATCTGGAAGCCATCGAATTTATGCGCCGGTTCAACAGGGAAGTATTTGGCAGATTTCCGAACGCTACAACCGTGGCTGAAGAATCGACGGCTTGGCCACAGGTCTCGCGACCGACCGAGTTCGGCGGTTTAGGGTTCGGTTACAAATGGAACATGGGCTGGATGCATGACACGTTAAGCTATTTCGGCAAGGACCCCATTCACCGCAAGCACCACCATGATCAAATTTTGTTTGGACTACACTATGCGTTCTCGGAAAATTTCATTCTGCCGCTGTCGCACGACGAGGTGGTGCACGGTAAGCGTTCCATCCTTGGCCGCATGCCGGGCGACGACTGGCAGCGGTTCGCAAACTTGCGCGCCTATTATGCCTTCATGTTCGGCCACCCCGGCAAGAAATTGATGTTCATGGGGGCTGAGTTCGGCCAGGAGCACGAATGGAACCACGATCACTCGCTCGACTGGCATCTTCTCGATCAAGCTCGTCACCAAGGGGTCCAGGCTGTTGTTCGGGATCTCAACGCGCTCTATCGCGATGTGTCGGCGTTGCACGAACTCGATTGCGATCCAGCCGGCTTCGAATGGATTGTAGCCGACGATGCAGATCACAGCGTCTTCGCATGGATGCGAAAGGGTGAGAGCGGGCGGGCCCGCTGTCTCATAGTCGCGAATCTTACACCGACGGTCCATTGCGATTATCGCGTGCGCGTCCCCTTCACCGGGCGGTGGCGCGAAGCGCTTAACACCGACTCCACTCATTATGGTGGGACCAACGTCGGAAATGATGGCGTGGTCGAGACATCAGGGGAAATCATTCCCGAGCTCAGGCTGACGTTGCCGCCTCTTGGGGTGATTTTTCTGGTTCCGGAAACTGCATGACGAGAATTTCAGAAGGTACACATGTCCGCCTCGGCTCGACTTGGGACGGCCGCGGAACGAATTTCGCACTTTTTTCCGCTCACGCAGAAAAGGTCGAGCTTTGCTTGTTCGACAGTAAGGGCCGCAGAGAGATCGAGCGTATCGCCCTGCCCGAGCACACCGAAAACGTCTGGCACGGCTATCTGAACGATGTCGCGCCCGGGCAGCTCTATGGCTACCGCGTCTATGGCCCCTACGATCCTCAGCGTGGCCATCGGTTTAATGCTCACAAGCTGCTGCTCGATCCTTATGCGAGGAAGATCAGCGGGCGACTGGTCTGGAGCGATGCACATTTCGCCTACCGCGCCGGAAGTCCGCGTGAGGATTTATCCTTCGACAGACGCGACAACGCTCGCGCCATGCCTAAAGCCACCGTCATCGACGAGACCTTCAACTGGGGAAGGCGTGAGCCGCGGCCCAGTGTCGCTTGGGAAGACACGATCATCTACGAAGCTCACGTCAAGGGCTTGACCAAGACGCGCCGGGATATTCCTCCAGAACTCCGGGGCACGTACGGTGCGCTGGCTGCGCCGGCCATGATCGATCACCTTCGACGCCTGGGCGTCACCACGATCGAACTTCTGCCGATTCATGGCTTCGTCGACGATCGCCACCTTGTCGAGCGCAAGCTAAGCAACTACTGGGGATACAACTCCATCTCGTTCTTCACGCCGGAGCAGCGTTACGCGAAGGACGCAGCGCTGGACGAATTCCGCATGTCCGTGGCCCGTCTTCATGACGCAGGCTTCGAGATCATGCTCGACGTCGTCTATAATCATACCGCCGAAGGAAATCACCTTGGCCCGACTCTGTCATTCCGCGGCATCGATAACGCCTCCTACTACTGGCTGATGCCGGACAATCCCCGCTACTATGACGACTTCACAGGAACCGGCAATTCGCTAAATCTGACCCATCCGCGCGTGCTCCAGATGGTTATGGATTCGCTGCGCTATTGGGTCGAAGTCTGTCACATCGACGGCTTCCGCTTTGATCTCGCAAGCACACTGGCGCGAGGCCCTCACGGTTTCGACCGCAACAGCGCTTTTTTCAATGCAATCCGGCAGGATCCCGTTCTCGCTAACGTTAAGCTGGTCGCGGAACCGTGGGATGTCGGCCCCGGCGGTTATCAGGTCGGCGGCTTTCCTTCGCAATGGTCGGAATGGAACGACCGGTATCGCAGCACAATGCGCCGTTACTGGGCCGGCGAAGGAAATCTGATCGGCGATGTCAGCGGCCGCATGACAGGATCATCCGACCTTTTCAATCATGACGACCGCGCACCGCGCGCCGGCATCAATCACGTCACCGTCCATGACGGCTTCACCATGGCGGATCTGTTTTCCTATAACGAGAAGCACAACGAAGCCAACGGCGAGGACAATCGCGATGGCTCCAATGATAATCTCAGCAACAATTGTGGACACGAAGGGCCGACTGACGATCCTGTAATCCTGACGCTCCGCCGTCAGCTTCGCAAGAACCAGCTCGCGTGCCTGCTGCTAGCCCAAGGGTTGCCGATTCTTCTTGCGGGCGACGAGGTCGGCAACAGCCAGAGTGGAAACAACAACGCTTATTGCCAGGACAACGAGATCGGCTGGATCGATTGGAGCAATCTTGGCGACAAGGACAACGACCTGACCGACCTCATCGGACGCCTTACCGCAATCCGAAGGCGCTTTGCCCAGATCAGGTCAAGACAATGGGTGACAGGGAAAAGGATAGACAGTTCCTACGGCGTGCTGTGGCTCACGCCGGAAGGCAACGAAATGACCGAGGCTGACTGGAGTTTCCCCGAAGGAAGGTTTCTTTCCTACGTGCTCGGACCCACGGAGCCACACCAGCAGGCGCTTTACATCGTCCTCAACGCGGCGCCGGAGCCGATCGAGTTTAAAATTCCGAACCTGGAAGAGTACAAGACGTGGTCGATCGTGCTTCATACCACGAACGACGACATCGACGTCGCCTCGCACCACCCTAACGCGACCATGCAGGCACCGCCTCGCAGTGTCATCGCGTTCGCAGGCCAGCCATGAGCGTCGGCCGCTTCGGCTCTACTCTCACGCCAGACGGCGCAACGTTCCGGCTGTGGGCGCCGGCAGCCGGCAAAGTGGCCATCGTTACCGATACCGCACATATGATGGAAAAAGACAGTAGCGGCTGGTTCGTCGCGGAAGTGGCCGCAGCAAGCGCCGGTACGCGTTATCACTACCGGATCGATGATGAGCTAGACGTACCGGACCCGGCGTCATCCTATCAACGCGATGATGTGTCCGGTCGGAGCGAACTTATCGACCACCGCCGTTTCCGTTGGAAGGCAATCGATTGGCGTGGGCGGCCATGGCATGAAACGGTCATCCTAGAATGCCATGTCGGTACCTTTACGCCTGAGGGCACCTATCGTGCCATGATCGACAAGCTCGACCATCTGGCGTCAACTGGAATCACCGCCCTCGAGTTGATGCCGCTCGCCGACTTCGCTGGATCGCGAAATTGGGGTTACGACGGCGCGATGTGGTATGCGCCTGATCATGTTTACGGCACGCCGGACGATCTGAGAGAACTGATCGATCAGGCTCATCTGCGTGGCCTGATGGTCTTTCTCGATGTCGTCTACAATCACTTCGGGCCGGAGGGAAATTATCTGGGGCGCTACGCACCGCATTTTTTTTGTGATGTAAAGACTCCCTGGGGAGCGGCAATTGATTATCGCGTTCCCGAGGTTCGCGCGTTCGCCGTCGACAATGCATTGCACTGGCTAGGCAACTATCGATTTGACGGTCTTCGCCTCGATGCGGTGCATGCCATCCCCGAGCCAGGCGAGCCGTCAATCTTGAACGATATCAGCCGCGCTGTCGGGATTCTGGCGCGGCAAGATGGACGCCATATCCACCTCGTGCTGGAGAACGACGATAACCGCGCGGGTCTGCTCGATCCTTCTTCAGGTGTGCCGAACGGGAAGTATCGCGCACAGTGGAATGACGACTACCATCATGTGTGGCACGTCATTCTCACTCAGGAAACCCACGGCTATTATGAAGATTATGCCATCCATCCACGCCATCTTCTCGCGCGAACACTCCGGACGGGTTTTGCCTACCAGGGCGAGGCCTCTGCTCATCGCGGCGGGCGAGCTCGCGGAGAATTGATCGGCGAACTGCCCCCGGCCGCTTTCGTGAACTTCCTTCAGAACCACGATCAGATCGGCAACCGCGCGCTGGGCGATCGACTCGAATGGTCCGCTGACGCGCGTGCTATCGAGGCGGCGCTAGCGATCACATTGCTAGCGCCGATGCCGCCACTGATGTTCATGGGCGAGGAATGGGGAGCAACCACGCCCTTCCCTTTTTTCTGCGATTTTAAGGGCGATCTCGCCGATGCGGTACGAGCAGGCCGGCGGAGGGAATTCGCCAGCGCCTACGAAATGTTCGGTAATGACGTGCCGGATCCCCTGGCGCTGTCCACATTCGAAGCGGCGATTCTTGCTTGGCCCGACCCAGGCCAGCACCTACCGCGTCATGCACTCGTCAAGCGGCTATTGCAGGTCCGCCGGAATGAACTCATGCCGCATCTTGGCAACGCAATGTTCGCTTCCGCTGAGCTTTGCCAGAACGACCGTCTGCTGATCGCACGCTGGTCGCTGGGCAACGGCGCACAGTTGCACCTTCGCGCCAATATTTCGGATCATAACGTGACTGATGACACGTCGCCGATGCCGGGGCGACCGATTTGGGGTGGTGAGTTGCCGGCACGCCTGCCGGCATGGTCAGTTTTCTGGTCCGTGGGAGCGACCTGATAAACAGGCATTCCGCGCGTAAGCGGTGAACAAAGGTTCCACAGACAGAACAGGAACGATATAGTCGAAAACGAAAGGTCAACGCTGCTAAACCGCCAGTTGATCCCGGACTGCAGAAGGCGTCACATACTCTAAGTCGTGCCAGTTGCGGCTTACGAGTGATCCAGGCGGAAACAGATCGGGAGATTGGATGGTTTTAGAGATTTCGCCAAAGCGACTTCGTCGCCTCCAAGAGGACGCATCGGCGTGGCCCGAGCTTGAAGACGATGACATCGTCGCGGAAATCAAGAGTGCGATCCTGTCCAAGATCGTTCTGGTGGCGGGAAAGGACGTCAAACATGCCAACATTCACGACTGGTACATAGCGGCGGCGCTGACGCTACGTGATCGCATCGTCTACCAATGGTTCAAGTCCGATCGGGCCACTCAGAATCATGGCGCCAAGCGCGTCTATTATCTCTCGCTTGAGTTCCTGATCGGACGGTTGCTGACAGACGCGCTGACGAATATGTCGCTGATGAGACCATTCCGAATGGCGATCGAGGATCTCGGTATCGACTTCGACGAGTTACGCGATGTCGAACCGGATGCGGCGCTCGGAAACGGCGGCCTCGGCCGACTTGCCGCATGTTTCATGGAAAGCATGGCGTCGCTCGCGATTCCAGCACGAGGTTATGGCATCCGCTATGAACACGGGCTGTTTCGCCAGATTGTTTCAGACGGATGGCAGGAAGAGTTTCCGGAGCAGTGGCTACTCTCAGGAAACCCGTGGGAGTTCGAACGCGGTGATGTCGTGTTCGACATCCAGTTTGGTGGACATCTCGATCGCATTGAGAAGCACGGGCAGGAAAGCCAGACACGATGGATACCCGATGAGACCATCCAGGCGATCGCGTACGATACGCCGATCGTCGGCTGGCGCGGCCGTCACGTCAATGCGCTGCGGCTATGGTCCGCGCGCGCGGTCGATCCGATGCGCCTCGATACCTTCAACAGCGGCGATCACCTCGGCGCGATGTCCGAGATGGCGCGGGCACAAGCGATATCGAAATTTCTATATCCAAGCGACGAGACACCAGCCGGGCGCGAGTTGCGCCTGCGTCAGGAATACTTTTTTGTTTCCGCCTCGTTGCAGGATATTCTCAACCGTCATCTCTACACCGACGGAGATCTCCGGTCTCTGCCGTCCCATGCGTCAATCCAGCTCAACGACACCCATCCCAGCCTGGCCGTTCCCGAACTGATGCGGCTGCTGATGGATAAATATCACATTGGCTGGAACGATGCCTTAGACATCACAACGAAGACAATCTCCTACACCAACCACACGCTGTTGCCTGAGGCGCTCGAGACATGGCCGGTCGAACTGTTCGAACGGATGTTGCCGCGGCATCTCGATATTATTTACCGGATCAATGTGAATCATCTTGCAGCTGCGGAGAAACATTTTGCAGCAGACACGCGGTCGCAAGCCTCGGTGTCGCTGATTGACGAGACCGGCGGCCGTCGTGTCCGCATGGGTCATCTTGCGTTCGTCGGTTCTCATCGCATCAATGGCGTTTCAGCCATGCATAGCGAACTCATGCGTGAGACCGTATTTTCCGATCTGAACAGCCTTTATCCGGATCGCATTACGAACAAGACCAATGGAATTACCTTCCGCCGCTGGCTGCATCAGTGCAATCCGGAACTCACCTCCCTGCTGCAGGATGCATGCGGAGCCGCAGTTCTCGATGAGCCCGAACGGTTACGGATGCTGGAGAGGTTGTCGGATGACCCTGCGTTTCAACAGCGATTTCGAGCCATAAAGCGAACCAACAAGACTGCGCTCGCCCAGATCATAGCCAGACAATTCGGGATAGTCGCCGATCCGTCGGCACTGTTCGACGTCCAGATCAAGCGCATCCATGAGTATAAGCGCCAGCTTCTCAACGCGGTTGAGATAGTCGCCCTTTACCAGGCCATCCTGGCGGACCCCCAAGGCAACTGGACGCCGCGCGTCAAGATTTTCGCCGGAAAAGCCGCCGCGAGCTACCGGCAGGCCAAGCTCATCATCAAGTTCATCAATGACATTGGTAATGTGATCAATAACGATCCTCGAATCAGGGATCTTCTCAAGGTCGTCTTCATTCCCAATTACAACGTCAGCGCTGCTGAAGTAATCGTCCCGGCGAGCGATCTGTCCGAACAGATTTCCACCGCAGGCATGGAAGCGTCAGGCACCGGCAACATGAAGCTCGCGCTGAATGGTGCAATCACAATCGGAACGCTCGACGGCGCCAACATTGAAATTGCCGAACATGTCGGCGAAGAAAATATCTATATCTTCGGCATGAAAGCGGATGAAGTTGTACGACGCCGCGCCATGGGGCTGGATGCAACCGATGTCATAGCGTCGTCGCCGAAACTGGCTGGCGTGATCGAGGCCATCGAGCGCGGTGTATTTTCGCCGGATGACGTTTCGCGTTTCGTGCCCATTGCTCACGCGCTGCGGTTTCTGGACTACTATCTGGTATCTGCCGATTTCGACGATTATTACCGCACGCAGCGCGCTGTCGACACAAAGTGGGACAGTCCGGAATGGACTCACTCCAGCATACTCAATGTCGCGCGCATGGCCTGGTTTTCTTCGGACCGCACGATCCGGGAATACGCCGAGGACATCTGGAACATACCCGTGGCCTGATACCGGTTACCGAGATACCGGCAAAAACCTCGACCCAATCGGCACCTGCGGATGAACCGTAGGCAAGCCTCAACATCGAACCAGCGCTTGGAAAAACAAGGGCCCCGAAGGGCCCCTGCATCACACCGCGTCTTTCGCAGCCTTGACCGGCCGCGCTCTGACGATCTTTCGGGCGGGTTTCGCCTTGAAAGTCATGGGTTCACCGGTGAAAGGGTTGGTTCCTTTGCGCGCCTTGGTCGCCGGCTTCTTGATAACCACGAACTTCGCAAAACCCGGAACCAAAAAGACACCGGTCTTTTTAAGCTCTTTGTAACCTGTCGTCGCAAGCGCCTCGAGAACGCCCTTTACGTCACTTTTGGACAATCCGGCCTGAGCCGAGATCTTCTCAACGAGCTGCGATTTCGTCATCTGGGTTGCCATCATCGATCCTGTCTGTTGATTCGGCCCAGAAAACAATATTTCCAAATCCAACGAAAAAAACACGCCTTGTGGGATTTATAACAGCTTACTTCGACCGCAGGGCTGGTCTCCCCCAGCGATTTGCAAGCAAAACCACGGTCGGGGGCGGTTCGACGAGCAGGAATTGCCCGCAGCCGCCTTCAGGAATGCTTCGACTCGGGCCGGCGCGGCCCGCAGATGTAAAGCGCGGCTGCGGTTCACGCGGCCTTCCCGTAGCGGCAAATTGTGCTATGCGCCAGCGATGAAGATTTTCTTCCGCATCGGCGCTTTCGTTCTGATCACGGCGGTCGTGTTCGCGACACTCGGGCCGGCGCGCTATCGTCCGCATGCCCCGCTCGGACAAGATGGCGAACACGCGCTAGCCTTCATTCTGCTTGGTCTCGCGGTGGGCCTTTCGTTTCCCCAGCGACGGCTACGCGTCGCGGCGGTAGCCATCCTCCTGATCGGCCTTCTTGAGATCATGCAACTGTGGGCGCCCGGCCGCCATGCGCGGCTAGAGGATTTTCTAGTTGATGCCGCGGCGGCGTGTCTCGGCCTTGTCGGCGCTGCCGCGATCGGCTGGCTTACCGCGCGATTGCGTGGATCAGTATCCCGATAACACATGAGCGTCGTTAACCGCAGCTCAACCGCTTTATAATCAGAACAATTCGCAATAACAGAGTCTGCAAATGAAAGGCGCTTGCGCAATCGGGCCGCGCTTTTATCCTGGGTGGCGGGCTGCTAAACCCCGCAGATGTCACGCCTTGCCTCCAAGTCAAAAACCAAAGTCGCCGCCATCTCGATGATGGCCAGCGCCAGCATGGCGACGATCAAGCTCGTGGTCGGAATTGCGATCGGCAGCCTGGCGCTGATTTCCGAGGCGCTGCACAGTTCGATCGATCTGGTCGCCACGATCGTCACGTGGATTGTGGTGCGGATTTCCGACCGTCCCGCCGATGCCGAACATCATTATGGCCATGGCAAAATCGAGAGTCTCTCGGCCCTCGGTGTCATTGCGATGCTGTATGTCCTTGCCGGCGGCATTGTGGTGCAGGCTTACGTTCATTTGCGCGAAGGCGTGCCGCCGCCGACCCTCTCCGCCATTCCGTTCGTCGTGCTGGTCGCGGACATTGTCGTCAATGCCTGGCGCGCCCGTGTGCTGCACCGAACCGCGCTCGACACCCGCAGTCAGGCGCTGGAGGCCGACGCCCTGCACTTTGCCTCCGATGTCCTGGGATCCATCGCGGTCATCATCGGGTTAACGCTGTCTGGACTGGGCTACGCGTGGGGCGACGCCACTGCTGCGATCGGCGTCGCCGTCCTGATTTCCATTCTGGGTTTACGGCTCGGACGCGCCACCATCGAAACCCTCCTGGATCGTGCGCCGGATGGTGTTGCCGAACGAGCAGACGCGGCGATCAGAGCGCTGCCGGATGTCGTCGGCATCGCGAGACTAAGGGTGAGAATGGTCGGTCCTCGGCATTTCGTCGATGTGACCGCCGAAGTCCCTCGAACCTATCCGATCGACCGCATCGACGCCATCAAACAGCAGGCGCAGAACGCAGTGTCCGCCGCTCTCGGCGATGCTGATTTGACGTTTACTGCGATACCGGTCGCTCGCGACAACGAAAGCGTACGCGAACGCATCATGGTGATTGCTCGCAATTCGGGTCTCGCGATTCATCACGTCACGGTGCATGACCTTGGAGAAAAGCTGACGGTCAGCATCGACCTCGAGGTCGACGGCGAAATGCCCCTGGTGGATGCCCATGCAATCGCGCATCGGCTGGAGCATGATATTCGTCACGAGTTCGGTGCAGATGTCGAAGTGGATACGCACATCGAGCCGTTGGAGCCTGAGCTTCCGCTCGGGACCGATGCTGTCCCCACGCGTATCCACGCCATCCGGACAGCCTTGTCTGGTTTCGCCGCCGGCGGGGCGATCCACGACATTCACAACGTGCGAGTCAGAGACACCGAAGCCGGCGAAATCGTCAACTTCCATTGCCGCGCCGCGCCGTCGATGAGTGTCGCCAAGGTGCACGAAAGCGTCGATGAGATCGAACGGGCTCTGCGTCGCGCATTCCCGAGCGTTAAGCGCGTCATCAGCCACGCGGAGCCACCGCGCGAAAGCTGAAAATCCTCGCCGCTCACATGTTCTCGTTTCGGACTCAAGCGGCAACGGCAGCTAGGTACTGAATTTCTCTGTTGGACAAAATTCTTCGCGTTAACGAATCGTTGACTCTCGACAGATTCAAAAAAGTGGATTCAAATCGGAGTGATTCGGAGAAGTCAGAAATTACTCCGATGTGCGGAAAAATTCACACGGGGGCTAAAGGCATGGCGCGCGCTCAGGCGGCGAGCGCTTGCGCTCAATCCGATTCGATCAAAGGATTGGCGCAATCGATCGCGAAACCAGCCTATCGTAGACTGCTGACCGCCGAGCCTTTGCTTCGACGTGCCGTCCCAGCCCTGATCATCGCTTTCCTTGTGACGATATGCGTTGGCGCGCTGGTGCAAGTCATCGATCAGACGCGGCAAAAGCAGGTAATGACGAAACATGATCTGCTGGCACTTGCCGATCTTCTGGCAGAACAGCTTGAGCATGCCGGCGTCGTCGATCAAAAGCGCTCCGCCTCTATCGAGCGCCTCCAAAACCTTTTGCCAAAGCTCATTCCATCTTGGGGCGTTGCCGCCGGTCGCCACGTCATCGTCACCGGCGCTGATCAACGCGTTCTCGCGCGGGTGCCGATCGGGACCGAATCCGGCGAAAGTGGCCGGATATTCGAACTCATCAACATCACACAATCGCCGGCCTTGCGCGGCACGTCGCCTGCAAGCGTCGCCGACATCGTCCTGCTGGATGGCAGCAGCGCGCTTGCGGTCCAGCGAGTCGTCAGATCATTGCTGGGCCAGGTCACCGTCGTTCAGGAAGCCGACACAGTGTGGCGCCCGGACACCGCGTTGTCGATCACCCTGTCGGCCACGACCGGGTTCGTGGTCCTGATTTTAGGCTTTGCCTTTCACTGGCAATCTACCAGAGCTCGCGAAGGTGATCTGATCAATGATGCGGTCCGTGGTCGCATCGATACCGCGCTCAATCGCGGCCGATGCGGACTTTGGGATTGGGATTTGTCGCGCGGCCGAATCTTCTGGTCGCAATCGATGTTCACCTTGCTCGGACTGGAAAGTCGCAGCGACCTACTCACCTTCGGCGAGGTGACCTCACTGGTGAATCCCGAAGACATCGACCTGTTCGAAATAGCGGACCAGCTCATCTCGGGAAAGATTGGTCATATCGATCAAAGTTTCCGGATGCGACATAACAGCGGACACTGGATCTGGTTACGCGTCCGTTGCGAACTCAGTCGCAATGCGAGCGGCGGCGCTCATCTGATCGGGATTGCCGTCGATATCACGGAACAGAAGAGCCTCGCGGAAAGATCGGTCGAAGCCGATCTCCGGCTGCGAGACGCGATTGAATCCATTCCCGAGGCCTTTGTGCTGTGGGATGCAGACGACCGCCTGGTACTTTGTAACTCTCACTTCCAGCGGCTCCACAAGCTTCCGGACAGCGCGGTTGTGGTCGGTACCCCCTACGAGACCGTGGTCGAGGTCGGCCGCATGCCCGAAATCAGGGCGCGGCAGTCCGAAACCGGAACGGTGATATTGGAGTCGCACACCTTTGATGCGCAGCTCGCAGACGGCAATTGGCTTCACATCAGCGAACGCCGCACCAAGGATGGCGGCTATGTGTCGGTTGGAACGGACATCACCCGTATCAAGGAGCATGAGCAAAAGCTTGTCGAAAACGACCTCCGACTGCGGGCGACCGTTATCGATCTTAAACGAACGCAGGCAACGCTTGAGCAACAAGCCATCGAACTCGCGGACCTGGCACAGAAGTACGCGGATGAGAAAAATCGTGCCGAAGACGCCAATCGGGCGAAATCAAAATTCCTCGCCAACATGAGTCACGAACTGCGAACGCCGCTTAATGCCATCATCGGGTTTTCCGAGATCATGAGCAACGGCATGTTCGGAACCCTCGGCTCGAAGAAGTACAGCGAATACTGCCGCGACATTCTGGCTAGCGGCCAATATCTCCTTGAGGTCATCAATGACGTCCTGGATATGTCCAAGATTGAAGCGGGCCGGATGAATCTTGACCTGGAGGCACTCGATCTCACCCGGGTGCTCGACGAATCGCTGCGGGTCGTCTCGGGCCGCACCAGCGACAAGGGCCTGACCTTCGACGTCAAAAGCGATGATGACATCTCCATCCATGCCGATCGTCGCGCGGTCAAGCAGATCATCGTCAATCTGCTTTCCAACGCAGTCAAATTCACGCCGGACGGCGGGCGAGTCATGGCGCGAAGCAAGATATTCGAGAATTCTATAACTCTGACGATTGCCGACACTGGAATCGGCATTGCATCACACGCGCTCCGCAAACTTGGCAAACCGTTCGAGCAGGTCGAAAGCCAATTGACCAAAATCCACGCGGGATCTGGCCTTGGCCTTGCTATAGCCAAGTCGCTGGTCAGCCTACACAGCGGCTCGATGCGGCTTCGCTCGAAACCCGGTGCGGGGACGGTAGTTCGCGTCACCCTGCCCCGTCACTGCCAAGAGCGAACGGCGGCCTGAGCGCAGCTCAAGTCTTGCCTTCTAACAATCTGAGAAATACGGCACGCACATCTGCCTGAGTATCGCGAACGCGCGCCTCGAGCGCCGAAAAATCGGGAGCGTCCCCCGCTCGCGCCAGCACCGGCAACAGATCATCGCCTGCCGTTTCCGGATTGAATTTGTCGCTGACACAGAGCCGCAGGATTTGGGTCAGGTCGTGATAGAGCCGCGCTGCTGGCCGCAGGATTTCCGCATCCGGCAACGACAGCACGCCAAGCCGCTGCGCGTTATCAAGGGCCTGCTGGGTATCGACGTTGAGAATGTCCGGCATGTCCGCAGCGTGCACGAGTTGAAGATACTGCGCGATGAAATCAATATCGACCATGCCTCCAGCGGCATTTTTCAGGTCCCATATATCGTCCTCGCCTTTTTCCAGCGCGATCGCGCGGCGCATCTCCGCGACATCGCTGGCGATAAGACGGGCGTCGCGCGGTCGCATCAGGATATCGCGAATAACTCGCTCGATCCGCTCACAAAAGTCGGGCGACGACGAAATCACACGCGCCCGCGTCAGCGCCATGTGTTCCCATGTCCACGCCTCATGCTCCTGATATTCGGCAAATGAATCGATATGCGAGGCGACGGGACCGGAACGCCCTGACGGGCGCAGCCGCATATCGACCTCGTAGAGAACGCCGTAGTTCGTTCGGGTGGTGAATGCACTGATAAGACGCTGGGTGAAGCGCGCGAAGTATTGCGCGCCCTGCAGCGGCCGCGCCCCGTCGGAATCCGGATGATCGGAATCGAAATCATACAGCAGGATGAGATCGAGATCGGACGATGCAGTCATTTCGCGACCGCCAAGCTTGCCCATCGCAACAATCGCAGTCTCCTGCCTGGAGATCTGGCCGTATTGATTTACGAACTGGTGATTCACCAGCCCATGCACGGTATCAACGATACCCTCGGCAACATCGGCGAACACATGTCCCGCCTGCCGCGCAGATACGGTACCGGACAGGATGCGGGTGCCGATTAGAAAAAGGCTTTCCTGGCCGAACAGCCGTATGCGGTCGAGAAATTCCTCGTAGGAATCCGCGTCTTGGAGCGTGGCCGAGAGCCGCGTGGACAACTCAAGCCGATCCGGCATGGCGCCGAAAAAGCGAGGATCAATCAGCCCGTCCATGATCTGGGGCCGTCGAGCCAGCATATCAGCGAGACGTGGCGCCGCACCGAGCACAAGTGCAACCAGCGCGACGAGATCCCTGTTCTGGCTCAGCAGCGATATCAGCCGACCGCCGCGCTGCAGCGCTTGCAGGAAACGATCAAACGTGACCACGGCGCTATCCGGCTCCTCGGCACGGGCCAAACCGTCGATCAGCGTCGGCACGAATGCTTCAAACGCGATACGCGTCGTCTCGGCCTTGAGGACTCGATATCCGCCTGCCATCCATTGCTGGACGGTGTCGGCAACCATTCTCGGCTGCTTAAAACCGAGCTTCGTGAGATGATCGAGAAGTCGCGGGTCGTCGGGTCCGGACCTGTAATCCGCGACCGGGAGCTTTTCTGCACCCGCGGGGTCGCCCTCAAACAACCGACTGTAGTGTCCCTGCACGCAATCCAGGTGCGCCAGCAGCTCTGCGGCAAAACTCGCCCGATCCTCAAACCCCAGAAAGCGAGCGAACCGCTCCATCGCTTCGGCGTCCGCGGGCAGAGCGTGGGTCTGCTCATCGGCGACCATCTGGATGCGGTGCTCGACCCTTCGCAGAAACAGATATGCGGCGGTCAGTTCATCCCGGGCCTGATGGGTGATCCAGTCGCTTGAAGCGAGAATATTCAGCGCATCGAGCGTGGGACGCACCCGTAATTCGGGGTGCCGCCCGCCAGCCACCAACTGCTGCGTCTGCGCGAAGAACTCGATCTCGCGGATACCGCCGCGTCCGATCTTGACGTTATGGCCTTCGACCGCGATCTCGCTTTGCCCTCGGAAGGTCTGCATCTGCCGTTTCATGTCGTGAACTTCGGCAAGAGCCGCGAAATCGAGATGCTTGCGCCAGACAAAGGGCGATATCTCCGCGATCAAGATCTCGCCAGCCTTCTGGTCGCCGGCGCAGGGCCGCGCCTTGATCATGGCGGCACGCTCCCAGGTCCGTCCTTCCCGCTCGTAGTAGTCGAGCGCGGCGGCGGTCGAGACGGCGACCTGCGTTGACGCGGGATCCGGCCGCAGGCGCAGATCGACCCGGAAAACATAACCGTCACCGGTCCTTTGCTGCAGCAGGCGCGCAAGTCCCTGCGTCAGGCGCACGAAGAAGGGCTGCGGCTCGATCCCGCTCGCGAGCGTCGGAGCCGCAAGATCGAAAAACACGATCAGATCGATGTCGCTGGAATAGTTGAGTTCGCCGGCGCCCATCTTGCCCATTGCGAGCACCACCAGGCCGCTGCCGCCTTCTGGATAGTCGAGATCAGGAGGGCTCAAACGGCCACGCCCCGTCTCCTGCCGCAACAGGAATCGCAACGCGCTCTGAACCGCGGCGACGGCAATGTCGGTCAATCCCGCCGTGATCTGCATCACCGGCCATACCCCGCCGATGTCGCACAACGCAATCAACAGCGCGGCCTCCGCCTTGACCGCCCGAAGCCGCCGCATGGCTTCGGCTTCATCGGCGGCCTCCGCTGCTTCCCAAATCTTGGCGATCAGCCGCCCGAGACGGCCTTCGGGATCGCCTTGTAACAGACGAAGCATCCGGTCGGGATCGGAGCACACCAGATCAAAAAGATAGGGCGAGGACTCCGCGATGCCGAGCAGGATGGCTTTGACCTGCGGAAATGTACCGGCCAGCGTCCTGATCTCGCCCGATTGCTGCGGTGTCAGATCGGACAGCCAATCTTCCAGCCGGCGTTCGGTCTCGATAGGCGCGAACAGTTTTGGTCCGTCCGCAAGACGCGCCGCCAGACAGGCCGCGTCCGCGTCGCCCTTAACGGATGAAATCATGCATCAATCTGTTGCACGTCCACCGTCGGGGCTGCAAGCCCTGAGGCGCTTCGCGCGGGGAGCGACAGCGTGGCGCGCAGACCCGGCTGCGCATCGTCGAGCGTGAGATCGCCGCCATGCAGCTTGGCTACCGCCGACGCCAGGCTCAGACCGAGCCCGGATCCCGCCAGGGTCCGGCTGGTCTCGAGCCGCACAAACCGTTCGACCGCGTGCTTGCGGTTGGCTTCGGGAATTCCGCAGCCATGGTCGGTTACGGCGAGAATAATCCGATCGCCGTCATGGCGAGCTTCGATCAGTATCGTGCCGCCGGCCGCGGCCTCATCCGCGTCGGGCGGCTGCGCAGGCTTGGCCGGCTGCCCGTACTTGATCGCATTTTCGACGAGGTTTGCAAGCGCCTGACTTATCAGTTCGCGATTGCCATGCAGCGGCGCAAACTCGGTCTGAACGCGGAGTTTCAGCCCGTTGTCTTCGGCTAGCGGCTCGTAGAGTTCGTGAATTCCCTGCGTGACCACTGCCGCGTCGAAATCGGCCATGTTGTCACGTGCATGTCCGGATTCCGCCCGGGCGATCATCAAGAGCGCATTGAAGGTGCGGATCAAACCATCGGATTCCTCGATAGTCTGTTCCAATGCCGCGCGATAATCGCTTTCATTGCCGGACTTGGCGAGCGCTTCCTCGGCGCGATTGCGTAGCCGCGTGAGCGGCGTTTTGAGATCGTGGGCGATATTGTCGGACACCTCCCTCAATCCATTCATCAGCGCTTCGATGCGTTCGAGCATCGCATTGAGGTTTTCCGCCAGCCGGTCCAGTTCGTCGCCGCTACGACCGACCGGAAGCCGGCCGCTCAAGTCGCCGGCCATAATGCGCTTCGTGGTCCCGGTCATAGCGTCGATCCGGTGCAGCACCCGCCTCGCCACGAAGATGCCGCCGCAAAGGCCGAGGACCACGACGATCAGCAGCGACCACTGCGCGGCCGAAGCAACCACGCCGATAATGCGATGCCGCTCCTCCAGATCGCGGCCGATCAGAAGCCGGAAATGGTTCGACAGTTCGGTCACGCGAACCAGCGCGTAGTGATGGGCTTGGTCCTGCTCGTCCAACCGGCGATAGGCGGTTTGGGCCCAGCCAGCGGTCTCCATCACACCGGGCTGAAGCGACCCGACATTGCCCGCCACCGCCAGTCCTGCCGGCGTCGTCACCAGATAAAGGTTGGAACCGGGTCGCAGCGCCCGATTTTCAATGGCGCCAACCAATCCGCGCAAGCCGCGGCGGTTGAACACGCCCGTGAGCAGGTCGATTTCCTCGCTGACTGTCGCCGTGATTTGATCGGTGATCAGGCGGCGAGTATTCCAGGCGAAGTACCCGAGAAGGGAGGCCGCAAACAGCGCGAACAACAGCAGATAGACCAACGTCAGCCTTAACGCCGTGGTACGGAACAGCTTACCGAACGCCGTCACGGATCGTCACTCTTGGACCATAGGGTTACTGCCGTCCATTGATCGAAACGCTGTTACGGATATCTATGATTTCAAGCTCGGGATGAGTGAACACCATCACGTATCATGTATCCAGCGCCTCGGATCGTGTGCAGCAGGGGCTGCTCGAAGCCTTTGTCGATCTTGGAGCGCAGCCGCGAAACGTGCACGTCGATAACGTTGGTCTGCGGATCGAAATGATAATCCCAGACGTTCTCGAGCAACATGGTTCTGGTCACGACCTGACCCGCATGTTTCATAAGATACTCCAGGAGACGAAATTCACGCGGCTGCAGCGTCAGTTCCTCCCCACCCCGCGCGACGCGATGCGACAGCCGGTCGAGTTCGAGATCGCCGACGCGATAGACGGTCTCCTCAGCCCGGCCGCCATGACGGCGCGACAGAACCTCCACCCGCGCCAACAACTCGGCAAATGAATAGGGTTTCGGCAAATAGTCGTCGCCACCAGCGCGCAAGCCCTTGATACGATCGTCAACCTGGCCAAGCGCAGAGAGGATGAGCACCGGAGTCCGGATACCCTTGTCGCGCAGACAACCGATCACGGAAAGCCCGTCGCGCTTGGGCAGCATCCGGTCGATCACCAGCACGTCGTAATCCCCACCGTCGGCAAGGGAGAGCCCCTCCTCACCATCGCTGGCGAGATCCGCGACATGTCCGACCTCGCGAAACGCCTTCACGAGGTAGTCTGCGGACTCGCGATCGTCCTCGATGATCAGCAGGCGCATCTGGCTACTGGAATTGTCCAAGAGGTATTGTCTTTCCATCACCATGGCGTGCTCATGCCCCGTGCGCAAGACTGCAAGACCAGACCCCACTACGCAAAAAACGGGCGGTGAAGCTTGGGGCAACTTCACCGCCCTAGTCCTTCCGACGGAGGGGGGCTTTTCCCATCGGAAGGTAACTCAAGGGAACGGGCTTTTGACCCGCTCCCCGGAAAGTGCCGTCGGCGGGGGGCGACTGATGCCGACGACGCTTCCCATCTCCCGCAAGGCTCGTACTTCAAGTCTGGTTGAACTGCGCTGAACCAGACTGAGCCTTATCGATCGGGCATAATCCTATTCAAAAATCCAGATTCACTTTTCGGCATCAGGCTTAGCCCTTCGCGATCGGTATCGCGATGAATCGCGCCGTGCTGCCAGTGCGAACCCGCATCAGAACGCTGTTCTTCTCGTCCGCGCGTGCCGCTTTGATTGCATCGCGTACGTCGGCCGAGTTGGACACACTCTTTCCCGCAACTTCCAAAATCACGTCGCCTTCCTTGAACCCGCGATCGGCCGCCGCGCCTTTTGGATCCACGTCGACGACAACAACACCCTCCGTTCCAGCACCCGCCACTGACGCCGCCGGCGCAACGCTCAAGCCAAGCCTCGGAACGTCGCTATCGTGCGATGAGTCACGATCGCCATAAAGATCAGCCCGGGCTTCCACAGTGTTGGGCAGGGTGCCAAGCGTCAGATTGACGACTTTGTCCGTGCCCTTGTGCAGGATATTCAGCTTGATCGACGTTCCCGGTGCGAAGCTGCCGATGGTCCGCGCCAGTTCTCGCGCATCCCTGACATGGTCACCGTTGACGGCGGTGATCACGTCGCCGGATTGGATACCCGCCTTGGCCGCCGGGCCGTTGGGCTGCGGCTCCGCCACCAGCGCGCCTTCCGCTTTCTTGAGACCGAGGCTATCGGCGATGTCGGATGTCACCGGCTGGATCTGGACGCCGATCCATCCGCGGCTCACCGAGCCCTTGTCCTTAAGCTGAGCGACGACGCTCTTCACCGTGTTTGCGGGAATCGAAAACGCAATGCCGACGCTGCCGCCGGACGGCGAATAGATCGCGGTATTCACGCCGATGACATCGCCCTTCATGTTGAAAGCCGGGCCGCCGGAGTTGCCCTTGTTGACCGGGGCGTCGATCTGGATGAAGTCGTCATACGGACCGGTGCCGATGTCACGACCGCTGGCGGATACGATGCCGGCGGTCACCGAGCCACCAAGACCGAACGGGTTACCGACCGCGAGAACCCAATCGCCAATCCGCACCTTGTCGTCCGACAGTCTTGCAAACGGGAAATTAGAGCCGCCCTCGATTTTGATCAGAGCAATGTCTGTGCGCGGATCGGTCCCTATCACCTTGGCGGTAAAGGTCTTGCCTTCGTCTGTCGTGACTTCGACCTTGTCGGCGCCGTCGACCACATGGTTGTTGGTTACCGCATACCCGTCAGCCGAAATGAAGAAGCCGGAGCCCTGCCCTGTTACGAGGCCATGGCCACGCCGGCCACGCATTCCTGGAGGCAGACCATCCGGTCCGCCAAAGCGGCGAAAAAAACGTTCCATCGGCGAACCCGGCTGGAACGACCATTCCTCGCCGCCGGCTTCCGCCTTCTCCTTCATACGGATCTTGACCGAAATCACCGATGGTTTCACGCGCTCGACGATGTCGGCAAAGCCGATAGGCTGCGCGACCTTGCTAACGTCGGTGTTCACCTGCGCATGGGCGGGACTGGTGAAGAACTCGGCTTTGTCTGCGGAAGGGTTAAACCCGTATACGGCTACGCCGACGCCCGCGACGACCGACGCCATCAACGCGAACTTGCGCGCGGTGACTTTAGAACGAGCGGGGTTTAACTGAGAGGTCGGCAAGTCGATCATGCGAAAATCTCCAGAGACAGATTTGATATAGGTGCTGAAAACCAGCACTTCATGTCCCTGAAGATGGGTATTTGCACCTTACGGCACGCTGGCCGTGAAATTAATGTTTCGTAACAACAGCAAGCGCCCTCATGCGGCGGTTTGGCGCACATCAAGGAGTTTCCGCTTCTGATGGAGTTGAAGTGAGTTCTCCGCTTTTTTCTCGCGAACCCTTTGACACTTTGCTCGGAGCCGCTGTGAGCTGACTGGGTCGTCAACCGTCGCACTCCAGAACACAAAGCCAAAAACCGCTCGCTGGAGCACGATCCCAAAAATCGTACGCGGTTTAGGATGCGATCATGTCAACGCAGATGAGGTTGAAGTCGACTCAACCCTTGGACGTCTCACCCGCAGGGCGTTCCGTCGCCACCAGCTTCGCGAGCCGGACCTCTTCTTCCTCGCTCAATCGCGGCGGCGTATCCTGGGCCGCCTTCAACGCTTTCGACCGCCGCCGGCTGTATCCCCAAAGCACCAGTCCGCCGCCGACCAGAAGAATGGGAGTCAGAAGCCAAAGCGCCAGCGTGCTGGTCTCGAAAGGCGGCTTCAGCAGGACGAAGTCGCCATAACGGTCCACCAGAAAATCCAGCACCTGCTGATCGCTGTCGCCAGCGGCGATGCGCTCGCGCACCAGCAGACGGAGATCTCGGGCCAGCGGCGCCGAAGAATCGTCGATCGACTGATTCTGGCACACCATGCAACGCAACCCGCGCGACAGGTCGCGCGCGCGCGATTCCTGTGCGGGGTCGGACATGATCTCGTCAGGCTGCACCGCATGAGCGGAAGACACCGCCACGAGCACAAAACAAAAGGCGGCGCCGAAAACAGGCAGGAACCTGCCCGGTGCAATGAACCGTCTGCGTAGCGACGATAATGCTTGCACGAGTTCATGCATGGCGGCCTTACTCCGCCGGCTGGAGAGCGTGGCCAGACTTCGCCGGTTTCGGCGCCCCGACCCGCAAACGGCGGTCTGACAACGATAGCACGCCGCCAAAAGCCATCAGAACCGGCCCAAACCAGATCAACAGCACCATTGGCTTGTGGTAGATGCGCACCGCGATCGATCCATCGGCGGAGGCATCACCGAGCGAGATGTAGAGCTGGCTCACACCCCGCGTCAGCAGCGACGCTTCCGTAGTCGAAGCCGGGCGCGTCGTGAAGTTACGCTTCGACGGCGTCATCACCGCGATCGGCTGCCCGTCTCGACTGACGGTGAAGCGCGCGATCTGTTCACGATAGTTGGATCGCTGTTGCTGCGTCGTACCCTCGAACGTCAGACTGTAGCCACCGACCTGCGCTACATCGTTCGTCTTCATCGAGGCGATGTATTCAGTGTTCCAGGTGGTTTCGCAGACGATGCCGATCAAGGCCACTCCGAGGCCGGCGTGGGCGAAGACCGTACCCCAGGTCGAGCGCGGCAGCCCCTTCGCCCGGCGCAAGGACACCGCCAGCGACGTACGGAACAGGTTGATGCGCTCGGCGAGATCGCAAAGGGCCCCGAGAATCACGAACACCGCCAGCCCGATCGCCAGCGGCGCAAATGTACTGCCGCCCCGTGTCCACGCCAACAGCACGGCCACTGCGATCACGCTGCCGACGCCGGCGGCGATCAGCCGTTGCGAAGCGCCGAGCAGATCACCCCGCTTCCACGCCAGCAGCGGCCCGAACGGCACCGCGATCAGGAGCGGAACGAACAAGGGTGCGAACGTCAGGTTGAAGAACGGCGCGCCGACCGAAATCCTGTTGCCGGTGATGACCTCAAGCGCAAGCGGATACAGCGTACCGATAAAGACCGTGGCGCAGGCGGTGGTCAGGAACAGGTTGTTGAGCACGAGCGCACCCTCGCGCGAGATCGGCGCGAACAGTCCGCCCTGCTTCAACGCGGAGGCACGCCAGACGTACAGGGTCAGGCTGCCACCGATGAAGGTGCAGAGGATCAGCAAGATGAAGACGCCGCGCGTCGGGTCGGTGGCGAAGGCGTGGACCGAGGTCAGCACGCCCGAGCGAACCAGGAAGGTGCCGAGCAGCGATAGCGAGAAGGTCAGGATCGCGAGCAGAATGGTCCATACCCGGAGCGCGTTGCGCTTTTCCATCACCACCGAAGAATGCAGCAGCGCCGTACCCGCCAGCCACGGCATGAGCGAGGCGTTCTCGACCGGATCCCAGAACCACCAGCCGCCCCAGCCAAGTTCGTAATAGGCCCAGTACGACCCCATCGCGATCCCGAGGGTAAGGAAAATCCACGCCACCAGCGTCCATGGCCGCACCCAACGCGCCCAGGCTGCATCGATGCGGCCTTCGATCAGAGCGGCGACGGCGAAGGAAAACGCGATGGAGAATCCGACATAGCCGAGATACAGCATCGGCGGATGCACCGCGAGCCCGATATCCTGCAACACCGGATTGAGATCGCGGCCTTCCATCGGCGGGTTGGCGATCCGCATGAACGGGTTCGATGTCAACAGGATGAACAGGTAGAACGCTGTCGCAATCCAGCCCTGCACCGCCAGCACATGGGCGCGCAGCGTCAGCGGGAGATTATTGCCGAACGCGGCGACCAGTCCGCCGAACAGCGCGAGGATCGTCACCCACAAAAGCATGGAGCCTTCGTGATTGCCCCAGACGCCGGTGATCTTGTAGATCAAAGGCTTCAGCGAATGGGAGTTCTGGAAGACATTGACGACCGAGAAATCGGAAACGACGTACAGTGTCGCCAGCGCAAAAAACGAAGCAGCGACAAACAGCAATTGCGCTAGCGCGGTCGAGCGCGCCACGTTCATCAACGCGCCGTCGTGCAGTTTCGCACCGATAATCGGAACCACGGATTGTATCAAGGCGAGCCCGAGCGCCAGCACCAGCGCGTAATGTCCGATCTCAGCGATCATTGCGACACCTCCGGCTTGCCCGAGGCCTCAACAGCTCCGGCCTGCGCGCCATAATCGTCCTTCCAATGCCCCTGCTTCTTCAAGGCATCAGCGACCTCCTTCGGCATGTAGGTCTCGTCGTGCTTAGCCAGCACGGTGTCGGCCTGGAACACACCCGACCTATCGAGCGCCCCCTCGGCGACCACACCCTGCCCTTCGCGGAACAGATCGGGTAGAATGCCCTTGTAGGTCACCGGGAGAGTCGCGCTTCCGTCAGACACCTGGAATGTCACTGCGAGATTGTCACCGCGGACCAACGAGCCAGTCTGCACCAGTCCGCCCAGCCGGAAGCGTTGCCCCGGCTGAATGTGTTTCTCCGACACCATCATCGGCGTCGAAAAAAACACAATGGAGTCGCGCAGTGCATTCAGCACCAGCGCGGCTGCGATACCGAGCACCACGAGCGATCCGCCGATCATCGTCAAGCGCCGCTGCTTGCGAGTCATGTTTCACCTGCGCGCAAAGCAAATACCTCGATCATCCATCTATCCCGAGCGCCTTGAACCCTTCGTTGAGCTGGCGCAAACCTGCTTCATTCTGCCCGAGCGCGCGGCGCGCGTCATCGCGCACGGCGCGCGACTTCTCCGGCTCATTGAGCACCATATAGGCGCGAGCCAGCCGCAACCATCCTTCAACATCGTTGCTGTCCTGCTTCAGGCGCGCAGCAAGCCGGTCGACCATCCTGTGAATCATTGCGGTGCGATCCGCTTCATTCATGTCGTTCGCCGCGGCCACCGCTTCGTCCGTCGGACGAGGCGCGCCGTCCCCGACCTGCGCCAGCGCCTCCTGTACGGTCGCACGCCACTGCGCATCCCCAGGCGCATCGGCCAACAGGGCCTTCCATATCTTGACCGCGTCGGTCGTGCGGCCGTCCTGCTCCGCGGCCATTCCGAGGAAAAAGCGCGCCTTCACCTCCTGAGGATTCAGCGCGACCGCTCGCTCGAACTCGTTTTTCGCGTCGGCAGTGACGATGCCATTGGCGGCCCCGGTCATCGCTGCGCCGAGTTCGGCGCGGCGTTGCGCGGTTTCGCCCTCATACGTGATCACGTTGCGATAGGCGCGCGCTGCCTCATCGAAGCGACCGAGTTTTGCGAGCACCGGCGCCAAAACGGTCCAGCCCCGGCCGTCAGCGGGATTCTTTTCCAGGTGCGATTCGACCTGCGCCACGAGGTTGTCTAGGGATTGCGATGAATCGGCCGTTTGAATGCGCGCCGCAAGGGGAAAATCGGGCAGTTGGGGCGACCCCAGGGGAAGGTAGATCACGAACGCCAGCAACGGTATCCCGGCCAGCGCTACGACCGCCACCGCACGACGCAGCCAGAGTTGCGACTCTTGGGGCTGATGGCTTTCCGCATCAGCCGCCTCCAGGAGCCGCCGTCCGATCTCGACTCGCGCCGCAGCCGCCTCTGGCTCGCCGATCAGGCCCGCGGCGGCATCACGTCCGACCTCTGCCAGCTGGTCGCGGTAAACTGTGGTCTCGCTGCCACCCGAGGTTCGCCGCTTGCTCGACCGGCCGAGGGGCCACAGCACCGCAAAAGCCGCTCCGGCGGTCATCAGCGCGAACACAAACCACAACGTCATCTCATCAGGGTTCCGTTGGACCGGCGACGGAAACGGCCGATCCGATGGCCGGGTTACATCACGACTGGGAAAAGGACGCAATTGACAATTGCGGCACAATCGGCGGCAAACATCCACAACCGCATGATTTGATGGAGTTTATTCAGAAACGCCCCTGCCTGCTCACCCCGCCCGCGATGATTTGCGTTCGACCGTGAGCGCTTGTTCTGCCGCCCGGCTCATCAGCGACGAATAGTCTTGACCAAACAGAACCTCGCAGAAGCGGATCACCGCCTTGACCTGTTGCTGGCGGAATGCGCGGACACGCTCATCACCGTTGCGAAGCGATTCGACCAGTGTTTCGGCGGTCCGCTCGACGTAATGCTGCAAATCCGAATAGGTCCGCATGGTGACTTCGTTGATAGCCAGCTCGCTGGCGTAGTTCCGGCACACCGCGACGAAATCGATCAACGCGGCGGTTTCCTCGACCTCGATCGGGTCGAGCTGCGCACCGGATGGAATGTCCTTGTCGGGCCGCTGACGCAGCAGACGCCGCACGCGGCCGGAGACGCCCTCGATTTCCGATTGCAGAACCTCGGAAATATTGACCCTGATCGCCGCGAGCTGACGACCCCAGTTTGAATCGGAGCGGATATCGAGTTCGGTCCGCAGCCCGCGAACGCCATCATGCAAGGTCTTCAAGTGTTGGGAGACATTCTCGAACCGGCCGCGCCGGATATCGGTCCGCAAGCCTGCGGACGTCTGCGACAGATCGTCGAGCGCCATCTTGACCGCCACGCCATAAGGCGTCGCCGCCACTCGTATCTCGTCGTCCGAACCCGCTACCCGGACCGCCAGGCGGATGATCTGCCACGATGCGGACAACCGCTGCATCACCAGCGACAATGCAAACGGCAAGGCCAGCGGCGTTTGCAGGGAAGGAACATTAAGCGCCATCATCACGGAGGCGATCTGCGACTCGCCGAAGATGTGCAGAAAACTCGGCAGCCGGCTATTTAGGGTGTCGAGGGCATCGCGCGCGTTCAGAACCGCTCCGATTGCGGCCAGATCTTCAACGACGCTGGGGGCTCCGATGCGACCAAGTGCGCGCTGGCGATCCATATCGGAACGATCCGTGAGGGTCCGCTGGATCGCGGCTGCCGCGGCCAGCTGAAAAGTCCGCGCGGCCGCCTCGATATCGGACGTCGATCCAATCTGAGTCGCCAACGCAGCCTCGAACGCGTGCGCGGCGGCCGGTGCACCCTCGCGCGCCAGCCACTGCCAGACCGGCATGAGCGAGGTGCGCCGGATCTGCCCGGGGCGTAACACGACGCCGTCCTCCACAAGAAACGGATGCAGATGACGGAACAGATGTTGAGCCGGGTCTTCATTCCGCTGCTCGCCGTCACCCGATCTGCGGACGATCCGGCGCAGCTGATCGAGTACAAGGTTGGCGACCGCGGCGTCTTCGCCGCGCTCCGCCGCGCGCTCGAACTCTCGCATAAGCAACGCCTGCGATTTCGGCGGAAGCTGCGCGAGATAGTCCTTCAGCCGTTCAATCGAGGTCTGGTCCATGCACGCACATCTTCGCGCGAACGATCGCGCGGGCACCGGAAAGCCGTAGCGTGTCATATCAGAGACGGTCTTAAGGATGCGTTGCAGAAGGCCAGAGGACTTTCGAGACAACGGGATACCGGTTCGCGTGAAGAAAATACCTCAAATAAAATCACAATCCCGCTCCGATTCCATCGGAAGCGAAAGGGCTCGTTCGAGACTCGAACACAAATCAGCAAAGCTTTGATTTGATTCAAACTCGCGGGCCTTCCGATCGCGCCCCAGTTCTCGTCGGCATTCCGGCAAGTGGTTCTGCGCACAGTAGGGAGTTGGCATGGGGCCAGCGAAACGGGAACTCAAACCGCCGGCAGCAAGAGTTCGGCGCGCAATCCGCCGGTCGGCGCCGTATCCAGTGTCAGGCGACCGCCATAGAGAGCCGCCAGATCGGTGACGATCGACAAACCCAGTCCGGAACCTGGCTTGGTCTCGTCAAGGCGGCGCCCGCGCTGCGAAGCCTGCATCCGCTCGGCATCCGACAGTCCCTGACCGTTATCGTCGACAATAATCCGCAACATCGCGGGTTCCGCTCCGGAAGACGGACGGACCGAGACGTTAATGAACGCCCGCGAATGCGCCCACTTGCAGGCATTGTCCACGAGATTGCCAACCATCTCCTCGAGATCCTGGCGCTCGCCGCAAAACTTCGCCGCCGGGCTGACGTCGACATCGATAGCGACATCGCGGTCGCGGTGAATCTTCTCCATGGTCCGGCGCAGCGCCTCGACGACGGGCGCGACATCGGTCACCGTTCCAACGACGGTGAGCCGCGCAGCCATGCGGGCGCGTTCCAGGTGATGAGCGACCTGATTGCGCATCATCTCGGCCTGTTCGAGCATTTTCACGGCGAAGGGATCGCGCTCATGCGAGCTGGCCTCATTGATGATAACCGAAAGCGGTGTCTTGACCGCGTGCGCGAGGTTACCGACGTGGGTGCGGGCACGCTCGACGATGTCACGGTTGGCATCGATCAGCGCATTGGTCTCGCGGGCGAGCGGCGCGATTTCGACGGGGAATTCGCCCTCCAGTCGTTCCGCACGGCCGGACCGGATATCCGCGATCGCGTCTGAGATGCGTTTCAGCGGCGCAAGACCAAACCGCACCTGAAAGATCGTTGTAAAAAGCAGCCCGATCGTGAGCGCGGCAAATGTGCCGCCGAGATAATAGTCGAAAGTCCGCGATTCATCGAAAATTTCGCTGGCGTCTCCGGCCACAGCGACACGGAACTTGCCGTCGGCGCCAAGATCGACCGGCCGCTCCACCATGCGCAGGGTTTGCCCTTCTGGCCCGTCGACATATCCGACGCGGACTCCGGATAAGGAAAGCTCAATCCCCTGATCCTCCAGCTTCGGCAGCTTATTGTCCCATAGCGAGCGTGACGCGCGGGTTTCCTTTTTCTTGTCCGGATCGCTGCGGTCAATTTCCCAATACCAGCCGGATAACGGCAGATCGAACAGCGGCTCGCCGAGCGACTGGAACTGATGATCGGCAGGCTCGTCAGGCGCCGTCACTTCGGCAATCAGGGTGCGAAGATAGAGGTTGAGGCGACGGTCGAAGGCACGCTCGGACGCTGAGCGATAGACCGACGACAACACCACGCCGGTGATGAGCAGAACGACCACAACCCACGCGGTCGCGGAGAGAAACAGCCGCGTAGCCAGCGAATTGGAACGGACGCCCGGAAACTGCCTAGCGCGCATTTGCCGGCGGCGTGAGCAGATAGCCGAGTCCGCGCACCGTCTGGATGATATCGACGTCCAGCTTTTTGCGGATGCGGCCGACAAAAACTTCGATGGTGTTGGAGTCGCGATCGAAATCCTGATCGTAAAGGTGTTCGACCAGCTCGGTGCGCGACACCACCCGACCGGTGTGGTGCATGAGATAGGCCAACAGCCGGTATTCATGCGACGTCATCTTGACCGGATTGCCGCCGACGCTGACGCGGCCCGTGCGGGTATCCAACGTCACCGGCCCGCAGGTCAGTTCGGATTGGGCGTGTCCTGTGCTCCGTCGCAGCAGCGCCCGCATCCGTGCCAGGATTTCCTCCAGATGGAACGGTTTCGCGACATAATCGTCGGCGCCGGCGTCGAATCCCTGAACCTTGTCGCTCCAGCGGTCTCGCGCGGTAAGAATCAGGACGGGCATGGTCCGTCCCCCGCGTCGCCAAGCCTCCAGCACGGAAATGCCGTCCATCTTCGGCAGGCCGATGTCCAGCACCACCGCGTCATAAGGCTCGCTGTCGCCAAGGAAATGTCCCTCCTCGCCGTCAAACGCGCGATCGACCACGTAGCCGGCGTCGGTCAACGCGGTCGTAAGCTGGCGATTGAGGTCGGGATCATCTTCGACGACGAGAAGGCGCAAAGCGGACTCCTGATTCCTCCCGTCAAGATGGACCGCCACCGCGTGAATGGCAAATGAACAGCAAGAACCCGCTTACGCCTTTTTTCCGCCCGGGGGGCGGACACGCCTGCGCTGGCCGCCGAGCCGACCTACCAGGTCACGTCGTGGTCGAGCCATCATCAGGCGGCAGCGGACTCAGGAACACGTCGGCCTCGGCGTTGATCCGGGCCAGCACCGCATCGATCTCTTCGGCGGTTGCATTGCTGCCGCGTATCAGGCCGGCGATGGCCTGAACGTAGGGGATCGAGGAGACCACGCCTTGCTCGATCGCGGGGGCGACCTTGACGATGGCGCTGACGATGGCTTCAGCGGCCGCAAGGCCGGCTGTTACTTCTGCTGCGGTGACCATGCGCTATGCTCCTGATAAGAGGATTTGCTGGACGACGATCAGCGCCGACCGCGCCGCCGCTAGCGCGTTGGTGATGTCGACGGACGGATAGGCCTTCTGCAACGCGACCAGATTGTTCACGGCGAGGCGCGCCTTGCGCATCGCCGATTGCAACCTTTCGATCACCGAACGTTTGGCACAGATGTTGGCCACCCCCGGCTCGGTTCCCGTCCGGCAAAGTGGCAGCGCCTTATAGGCATTGGCGGCATTCACCGCGACGCCAAAGGCGTTCTCGATGCCGTACACCGTATTGAGCGAAACGGCGGTGTTCAGATTCAGCGACGGCAGCGCGACGGTCTGGCAACCTGCCAGCGCCAGACCGGAAACGACCGCTATCGTGGCGACAAGTTTTCGCATGAAAGCTCCTGTTGTCTGGATTACTTGACCGCGCCGGTCGCGCCGCTGACGGTCGGCACGTCGGGACGCGCGGCGGTGGCCGAGCGAACCGTCCTGGTGTCGGCCTTGACGTAGAGCCCCCATGCCACCGTAAAGAGCGTACCGATCGCGCCGATGATGCCGGTCACCTGGTCAGCGGTGACCCATCCCTTGCCGGTAGCGAAGCTTCCCGCCGCGATCAGCAGGTAGCGCACGATCTGCCACACCGAATCCGATGTCATGTGTTGTCTCCAGTAATGTTTTGAGGATTGCGCGAGCCCGTCGCGCGGCGGTCGTTCTATTCACTCGCGACCCGCGCGTGCGAAGTAATCAGATTGGTATCGATGCGCTTGAACTCGATTTCGCGCTCGCTCGCCATTCTGGCCAGCTCGTAGTCTCGCTTGGCGTCGGTCTGCCGCTTGCTGGCTTCGTCCTCGTTGCGAAGCCGGATCTTCGCGAGTTCGAGTTCCTGATCGAGGGCCAGACGGCTGCGCCGCGTGACCGCGAGCGACGCAACGGCTGAAAGGCAGATGAAGGCAACACAAAGCACGGCGGCGGAATTGAAATCCACCGGCCCAACGATTTGAGAGAGCATGAAAGATTTTCCCTTTAGTGGATTCCGAGGCTACGCTTCCATCTTGAAAGCCACGCCTCGCGATCTCGCAGCCCGACATAACCGCCGTTCAGCCGCTTTGTGACACCGCGCACGTCGTCTTTTTGAGCGAACGGAAGGCATCCGCAATTGACGAAATCTGCGACTCCGCATTTCAGAAAGTGCGCCGGATCGTTCACTAGGTCGGGATGCGTCACGACATCGAGGCCGGTCGCCGCCGCTAGTCGCCGATAGCCGTCCCTTCCTGTTGTTTGAACGGCGCCTCGGCCGCGAAAATTCCAGCCGTCGTCGGAGTCCGCACGATTGCCCATGCGGCCATTGTAGACCTTGTTGGCGAGCGCACGCGGATTATGCGCGTAAGGCGCGGCGCTGGACGCGTTCGGAAACCGCGACGGCCAAACCTGGGTCATTCGGCCCGCCGAATAATTCAGGTTCTCAATCACGGCAGTCCCGGCCCCGCATTCATGGCTGATCTGGGCCATGACATGGGCAATCAGCAGCGGCGTGGCGATCTCGTGTTCGTCGAATACGGCCGGTGCCGTTGCCGTGATGGTCTCGACCAGCCCGGCAATTCTGCTATTGCCGAACGGCCAGAGCTTGCGAAGCGCTGCTCCGAAATCAGGCATGGCGGAAGCGTTCGCGGCCGAGGCTGCGTTGGGCATTGGATTGGTCCTTTTGGCGATGGAGCCGGGCTTCACCCGGCGAGGGCATCTGATGCTTTTCGCAAATTCACTGACGACCGAAGACGACGACACTGAAGGCGCGATCGATCGCGCTGCCGCCGGCGCCCGTCCCGGTGATGGCAAGCGTCACGCTGGATGAAGAGCGGCTCGCAAACACCTCCTGAACCGTTTCCGTGGTCCCCACCCCTCCGAACTGGTTGACGGTGGCAACTAGTGCAAAACTCGTCGAGGCAAAGGGCGTCGTGAAGCCGATTGTGAGATTCCCCGTCGAATTTTTGCTGATGCTTGCGATGTTGTAGCCGGCCGACAAGGTGTATGTGCCGCCGGACTGGGTGAAATAGCCCCATGCCTTTGCCGCACTGTCATGATCCTGCTGATGCGCCGGCGTTACCGCCACTGTGTTGTCGGCGCCCGCCTGCTGCTGCGACTTGGTTGCAGCCGCCCCCGCCCCGCGCGCGATCACTTGCCAGCGCGCGGCGGTGCCGTCGTAACGAAGGATCGCGGCCTGCTTCGCCGACATCGTAAGGTTATTGTCGAGAGACAAACGATTCGATGCCGACGACGATGCGCTTTCGTTCAGCAGCGTGATCGGCTGGCTGCCCACGTTGATGACGATGAGACAACGCCCTTCGGCTCCGCCCGCAAGGCCGGACACGTTGCGCGCAGCGTTCGAACTGATTTGCAGCACCGACGCCGCCGCAAGGCCCGCGGGATTATAGTCGTTCTGATCGGCCGTGATCTGTGCGGGAGCAACGACACCGGTCAGTGCCAATCCGCGTGGCAGCGTCACCTGCCCGGTATCCTGATCGATATCGAGAGCCTCGGTCCAGCTTGATCCGTCCGCCGACACCTTGAGCTTGAAGGTATCAGCGCCGACGAGGCCGAACTCCGCTCGACCTGAGAAATTGTCGGAAAAGAAGATCGACGCCGTGTTAGCGGAGCTTTCCTTCGATACCTGAAGTCGCATGTCGCCGGTGCCGCCGTCGGCAGCGTCGATGGCGGCAAACAGCGCGGCATTGGATTTGACCGCGAGCAGATTGGGACTGCTCGCAGCGGTGTTGACGCCGAGATGCGCCAGGTTATCGAGCGCCGACGGACCGCCCGCGCCCTGCCACGCAGAACCGTCGAACACGAACAGGCTCTCATCTGCCGCCGACCAGATACACCATCCGGTCTTCGGCGCGAGGAAGGCCCAGGCGCCGTCCTGCCAGGTCGCGATTGTATCGTCCTGCCCGGCCCACGCGCCGGTCGCGCCGCTTGCGACCACATGACGTTCGCCCTCCGCTGGACTGGAGGGCGGCGCGGTGAGCGTCAGATCGAGCACGCCGATCTGAATCGCCGCGTCGAGAATGCGCAGCGCCTCATTGTGAGTGACGTGCTTCTGGGCTTGGCTGCCATCGATATACGGCAGTCCGAGATTCGGTGTGTCTGTCATGGCAACTCAGAGGGTGAGAGTAAGTTCAGTAGGGTGACCGGGGCCGACGGTCGCCGATACTTGCGCGACGCGGAGGTGCAGACTGCTCTGCGGCGCGCCGAAATCCGTCAGTTCGTCGGCATCGGGGTAAAACGCTTCGGGCGCGCTGCATGCGATGCTGCGCACGATCGCTCCGCCCGAGAAAACGTCGAGCGTGTATGCTTCGACATCCTCGCCGAGCGGCACTTCGACGCCCCAGCCGTCGCCGTCGATGCGCGTCCGGCGAATCCACGAGATACGCACACCGCCGTTCTCGCGGAACGCTTTCACATGCACCGGTGACAGCGGCAGCAGGGCAGTCGCGCGCGGCGTGACCGTCAGCGCCACCGCCGTGGGATCGTCATGGTTGCGTCCGGCGGCGGCAAGCCGCACCAGGATCGGACGATCCTGCGCGTTCAATCCTTTCGCCAGCGGCACAAGACGCGTGTCGAGGAGAACAAAGGGCGCGCCCGGCGGCAACACATCAGTGATGGCGTAATCGCTGCCAGCCTGCCCGCGCAGCAGGCGCGACAGTTTATACGTGCCGCTGTCCACCAGCTCCGCATTGGCAAACTGTAGGATCTCCCAATCGCCGTTCGGGTTCTGCACCGCCGCCGCATTGGCGCCGGCGAGCACGCGGGCATCGGACACCGACGTGAGCAGGCCGCCGTAGAGACGCACGCGCAAGGCGTTGCCGCGGTCCCATCGCCCTGGGGCTCCGGCCGGCAGCGGATCGAGCGTTTCGCCCGATGTCGAGGGCGCCGGAATAATCGCCGCCGGCTGAAAACCCGCACCGTCCGGCGAGGTCCATACCGTCACCGACGTCGGCCAGGGGCTGGCAAAGACGGCGAGCCGCGTCAGGACCGGCGGCTCCGATGACTCGATCATCGGCAGATCGAGCACTGCAACCTGAACCGGTCCGAGCGCCGCTGGAATTCCGGGTCGCGTCGGCCGCGGTGTCGACAGCGGCACGGAGAAGACTTCGGGATCGATGCTGCGGGCAGTGACTTGCCGCGCTTCGGCATCAAGCAGTGCGCTGATTTCGAATAGCCGTCTCCGCCCGTTGATCGTCACGGCGATTACATCGCCCGGCGTGAGCGACAGGCATTGCGGTCCGAGCGCGAACGCGGCGCTTTCGCGGCCGGCCCACAAATCCTGAAGCCAAACCTCGGTGCGGCGCGCCATCGCCGCGTCATCGCTGACAACCGCGAGATCGGAGTGAACGCTCCGGTTCGAACCACCGGCCAGCCGGCGCGAGGTCACAGCAGAGCGCCTGTAATCGACCGTCCCGTCGGTAAAACCAAAGCGCGCTTCGCGCGGCAATTCGGTTTCCTGCGCGCGCGTGAGCCGCGCCAGCCCGCCGTCGCCCGTCAGCACCAGATCATCTTCCACAAATTCCGCAATCGGGATACCGCCCCGCGAAACGAAGCGCAGCGTTCCGTCTGCCGCGGAGGCATCGAAGGCGTAAGCCCCGGCAAGCGGTTCGATCATGGCGCGCGGCGACATCGGCCGGTCGACCACGTAGCCGTCGCAGCTCTCGCGCAGCGCCGAGGTGTCGGCGCCGGTGACGTCGCAATCGGCAAGAAGCGCCTGCACCAGCGCATCCATCGGCGCCGCGCCGAGACGGCCGGTGAGCCAGTGCCCGGTCTGCCAGTTCGGTCCGTCGCTCCAGACCTCGGTCGCGGCGGGAAACGCCGGATATGGTCGCGCATCCCAGGTCCAAAGGTGGATCGCGGACGGCTCGATCATGCGGCTCCCATAGATCGGAGAGACGGGATTGTCGGCATCCGCCGCGCCGAACGATGGATCCAGCTTGCCGAGAAAGGCTTGCAGATAGCGGCGCTGGATCAGATCATCGCGGCTACCGCTCGAGAAATACGGCAGGTGGTTTTCCGACGATTTGGGGTCGGGAAACACGTTCGGTTGGTTGGCGCCTTTATCTACCGCCGGACAGCCGACCTCCGTCAGCCAGACCGGCTTGCTTTGCGGCGCCCACGCGGTCGGGCTTGGAAGTTCGACCCCGCCGACCCGCTCATAATGCGCTGACGACCACCACGACTTGATGTCCTTGACGCGGAATGTCCACGGCTTGCCAAGTCCGTCGGTAATCGGCGTGCGGTTCTGCGCGGCGCGCGCCGAGTCATCTGTGTAATACCAATCGAAACCCTCGCCGCCATAGACATTCTCCGCGAGGTAATCGAGATCATAGGTCGAGGCTGCGACGCTTGCATCCAGATGTCCGGCCTCGTCGCGCCAGTCCGCGAGCGGCGCATAGTAGTCGATCCCCACCGCGTCGATTGCACTGCACGCCCACAGCGGATCGAGCGGAAAGCGAACCTCGGACGCACCGGCGTCAACGACATCCGCGCCATATTCTGTCCAGTCCGCGCCATAGGTCACGATCGTCGACGAGCCGACGATGGATTTCACGTCCACCGCAAGCGTCACCAGCGCATCGACGGCAGGATAGATGCCGGCCCCCGAGCGCACGCGCGTCAACGACCGCAACTCCGAGCCGATCAGAAACGCATCGACGCCTCCCGCGGAGGCCGTCAGGTTGGCATAGTGCAGGATCATGGCGCGGTAGTTCCAGCTTCCACTCGTGAAGAAACTGGCGACCTGCGTCGCCGCCGGCGCGGTGTCCTGCGGCGAACCCGTTTGTCCCGGCGCGGGATCGCAAGTGATGCGGCCGCGCCAGGGATAGGCTGGCTGCGACGAGGCTCCGCTCCACGGATCGCTCAGGCCGTTACCTGCCGGAAGGTCCATCATGATGAAGGGATAGAACGTGACCTTGAGGCCGCGCGCCTTCAGTTCTGCAATCAGATGCACGACACTGTCGTCGGACGGCGTGCCGCCGAAGGCCGGACGACCATCGACCTGTGACACCACATAAGCGCTTTCTCGTGTCACCCCAGCCACCGACCAGTCGCTGCCGCGCGTGATCTTGCTCGCGCTGTCGACGCCGGGACGCACCACGCAGCTTCCGGCGCGAAGGTCCGATCCGAACCACGCCACCACTACGGCCACGCGTTCGAGATTGGGGCACATGCCCTGCAAGTCATCGAGCGCCGCGATCACGTCGGATTCAGCATTCATCACATGCCGGTTTTCCGGCGCCGACTGACCCGGACCGAGCGATCGCACGATGGCGGACGGCTCATAGCCGAATTCGGTGGTGCCGGGGATCAGCGTCACGGCACGTACCATCCGTTCAAGTTGGCCTATGGGGCGGATGATCTCGAACGAGAGCTGCGGAATGCGGTTGCCAAATTTTGCCAGCGGCATCCGCTCGAACACGACATAGGCGAGCCCGCGATAGGCCGGCGCGTTGCTCGCCCCTTCTTTTGCGACGATCAGATCGTCAGGAGCCTGATCCTCGGTGCCACGATGGACCCGGAAGGTCAGGCCGGACACATCCAGAGGACTGCCGTCGGCCCAAATCCGCCCGACACGGCCGATGACGCCTTCGCAAAGACCAACCGCGAAATTAGCGAAATAGCTGTAAGTGGTGGTCGTCGTGCTCGGTCCGCTGAACAGGCCGCCCTTGCCGCCGGACGACGAGGTTTCGCTGTTGACGGCCTCTTCGAGCCGCGTCGCCCAGATCACCTGACCCGACAGCCGGGCGCGTCCGTAAACGCGCGGAATCGGCGCGCCCTCGGTCGAGGCCATCACATCGAGATCGGCGAGGCGCGGCCCGACGATCGTCTGGTTTCCTGGCCCGAACAGCTTGCGATCGACGACATTTCCGATCAGCGCGCCGGCGAGACGCCCGGCAATTGCACCTGCCGGCCCGAACAACGCGCCAGCGGCGCCGCCTGCGACGGAAAGAACAAGCGCTGCCATCAGTCAGAAACTCCGGGAAAACGAAATGCATAAGCCAGCCGTCGCCGCCACCACGGCGCGAGGACGATTTCGCAGACGGCCGCGCCGTCATGTGCATGAATCATGGTGCGCTCACTCGATGCGATCGCGACATGCTTGGCGACAAACCCGTCACGCCACCGAAACAGCAGCACGTCGCCCGCTTCGAAACCGTCGCACGTGACCGGAACGAGATGGCGCAGCGCCGCCGCGGCCAGTGTCTCGTCGCCTTTTGCTTCGGCCCAGTCCGGCGCGTAGGGCGGCGGCACTTCCGGCTCATCGCCGATGCAATTGCGCCAGACGCCGCGCACGAGGCCGAGACAGTCGCAGCCGACCCCCTTGAGCGAGGCCTGATGCCGATAGGGCGTGCCAATCCAGGCGCGGGCTTCCGCGACGATGGCCGCGCGGGTCGAATACGCGCAAGTCACGAGCGGCTCCTTCACAACGCCTTGCTGCCGTTGCCGTTGTCGGGCGAACCGGGCAGCGGATAGCTGACGACGAAATCGTTGCCGGGAATCTGCGGAAAGCCGCGAAAATTGTCGGTGTTGGCAAAGCGGTCGCGGCAGGTCGCGAAACTCTTGTCGCAGCCGGCGGTGATCACGAAGCTGTCGCCGATAGCTATCGGCTCCGCCATCGCCTGCCACAGCGATATCAGCACCTCGCCCGCGACGACGCGGTGCTGTTTGACCTCAATCGCAAGCCCGGCGTTGGCCCCGCCGGTCCAGTTCAATCGCCCCGCTGTGAACCAGCCGCCGGCAAAGCCAATAAGGCCCGAAACGGCGAGGATCGACGTTCCTTCGATTGCTGTGACCGTCCCACTGCTGCGAAAGGTCGAGCTGGTCAGATCGACACGGCATTTTCCGTCGCCAAGATCGACACCGCACCGCGCCGTAAACAGGCGTCCGCTATCCTGCGTCAGCGCATCCGCGAGCCCGCGCAATTCCGCGGTGAACGCGGCCCCCTCGCGCCGGACCTCTCCTATGGTGCCGCGGGCGATCAGGATCTTCAGCGAGACGTCGCTCCAATCAACCAGCCAGGTCGCGACCTCGGCGGCGTCGTAACGTCCGGCGGAGAGATCGGCTTCGCTCAGAGTATCGTCCGAGAATGCCCCCGATATCTCGGCGCCATCGACAGCCAGATCGAAGCGGCTGGTGGCTTCCGACGCGGTAAAGCCGGTCGCGGCGCGACAGACGACGCTGCCGATCGTCAGATCGCAATCGTGATCGGTGAAGCCGAGCACGACGCCGTCGCGCCGCGTCACAATCCAGCAGCGCGCCAGAGTGGTCGCGCCGGAATCGAGTTTTGCCTGAAGCGCGGAGGGAATGCTTCTCACGTGCGGATCTCCACCAGCGGAATCTTCGGAATGGCGCCGGCGGCGAAGGTCGCGAGATCGACTTCGAGATAGTCGGTGTCGAACCGCACCGGCACGTCGAAATTGAATCCGGCGGTGACAGCCGCTCCCGGCGGCGGCGTGTGCCCCGGAAGAAACGTCACAACGCCGACGGTGGCGTCGCAGGTGAAGGTCGATCCCGCCACCATCTCGCTATCGGCAACCGCGACACGCACGCTGCCGTTCACCGGCTTGGCGATCACGCGCGCATAAGGCGCGAACGCGCCGCCATATGTCTTGATCAACTGAAACGTCGATGTCGTTCCGTCTCCTATTCCGATGACCTGATCGAGCGGCGAGATAACGCTCCCAGTCGTCGCGGAACCGCAATCCAGCCGGTCACGCCAGCGAAAGCCGTAAAGCCTTCCGCGCCGCTCCTCGAAGAAAGCAATAACAGCCTGCAAGGTATCCAGCGTCTTGACGCCGTAGCCGGCGTCAAAGCGCCGCCGCGACTGCGCCCAGCGCGCGTTGCGCGCCTCGCGGCCCGAGCCGAAGCTGACGATATCGGTTCGCCGCTCCGGCCCGCCCGCGCTCTTCAGCGCGACGTCGAGCGGAAACAGCACTTCGTGAAAGCTGGTCATGTGTCACAAGCTCCGCTGTCCTCGCGCCACCGCGCGCGCGATCTGGCCCGCGATGTAACTCTCGGAGCGGCGGAAGCTGTCGATGTCGGGCGTCGCGATCTGCACCGTGATGCTGTTACCGCCGCCCTTGCCGGAAACGCCAAGCCGGCCGTCGGACCCGCGCGCCAGCGGCATGATCGCTTCTGGTCCCGCCTCCCCGGCGAGACCAACGCCGCCATCCATCATCGGAAAATAGCTAGGCATGCCGATCACGCCGCCGGTCGCGAACGGCTTGATCGAGCCAAGCGCGTTGGACGCGGTCGAACCAATGCTGCCAGCAAGCCCCGAAAATAGGCTGGAGATGCCGCTGGTCAGGCTCGCCGTCAGCGGCTTGAACGCCGCCGTCACGGCGAGACCCGAGACGCGCAGCGCCAGCGTCTTCAGCACGTCGTCGAACTGCTTGCCGCCGACGACCGATGATGAAAAAGCCTGCGTCATCGCTCGTGCAAAACCGCCTGCGCTGATCGTCAGCGCCTGGGTCTTTGCGGTGAGGCCATCCAGCGTGCTCGACGTATCCTGCAAACTCGTGTCGTCAGTCATCGCGTCCTCCCTTGGGCGGCGCATCCGGAAACCGTGCCTGCAATTCATCGAGCTCGGCCCGCGCCAGCGGCGCGGTCGCATACCCCTGGATCGCGCGGATCGCCTGCGCCAGTTCGCGCGGCGTCATCCGCCAGAAATCATCCGGCGCAAGACGCAACACGCCGAAGCCGAAGCCCATTGCCTGTTGCCACGGGAACGGCTTCATGGAGCCCCGCTCTCGTCGAAGGTCGCGCCGATCAGATCCGCCGCGATCCTGACGAAGCCAGCCGCGCCGCCCTCCACCGTCATCACGGCCACATCATCGTCGCTGACAGCCTCTCCCGCACCGCGCAGGCCGGCACCGATGATACGGATCAAGTCGCGCGACGACACTCGCCCCGAACCGAACCGCTCCGCGAGCGCCATCAGGTCGCCAGCGCCGAATGCGGATTCAAGCTCCGCCAGGGCGCCCAGCGTCAACACCAGCGTGCGCTGCCGTCCGCCAAGCTCGGCACCGATCTCACCGCGATATTTGTTGGGCATTTGAATCCTTTCGTCTCACAGCGCCGTAAACGTCAGAGCGCCAGCGGACTCGAGCGAAAGATCGAACGTCACCTCGCCATTGTGTTCGCCCGCGAATTCGAGGCTTGCGATCTGGAACGGACCCTCGATGGCACCGAAGTCCGGTACCACCACCTGACAGTCATTGATCGTGCCGTTGAAGAATGCCTGTCGAACCAGCGCGTCGGATCCGGCGTCCTTGAACAGACCGCGTCCCGACAGCGACGCTCGCCTGACGCCGGCGCCCGCAAGCAACTCGCGCCAGCGGTCGGTCGATTCCGCATTCGTAATATCGACAATCTCCGCGTTGAACGCGATCCTGCGGCTGCGCAGTCCCGCCACCGTGACGAAGCTCGAGCCATCGCTCATCTTCAGAAGCAGGTCCTTGCCTTTTTGTGCGCCCATGACGGCTCCTTGATTAGGTTCTGGGTTCGGTCACGGCGCGGAAACGCACCTGTGCGTGATAGGTGCGGCCGTCGGACTCGCGCCGGATGTCGGCGACCGCGAAGCGGAAATTGACCAGCCGGTGAGCGGCGAGCGTCAGTGGCGCGTCGTCGAGAGCCTGCAACACCGCGCCGGCGATGGCATGAGCTTCGCTTTGGCCGCCTTGACGGGAACGCGCATGAAGCGTGATCTGGTGCTCCTGTGTCGGCCCCTCGTCCACCGATGCGTCGGTGATGCGCGCCTCGCCGATCGAAACGTAAGGCAACAGCGCTCCGCGCGGCGGCTCGTCATAGATCCGCTTGCCGCCGAGCACGGCCTGAAGGCCGCTGTCGGCAGCGAGCGCATCGTGAACGGCAGCGCGAAGCGCTGCATTGGCGCTGGTCATGATGATGTCCTTTTCGAGAATGCGAGAACGATCAGAGCGAATGGACGCGATAGCTCGCGATCATGGCGCTGACGCTGGCCGGCATCATCGCGACGCTCTGGCCGATGGCGATAAGGCTGCGGTTCTCGTACCAGTGCGCCACGAGCGTCCGCACCGCATGGCGAAGCACATCAGGCACGTCGGTCGCGCTCGTACCAAATCCGATCTCGACATCGAGCTCGATGCCGGCGCTGGCGCGGCCCGGCAGCACCCACGCGGATGAGACGATCACGCCCGCCGCCTTGTCGAGAACGAACGTTCCGGCGTCGATCGGCGTGGCGATCCCCGCGGAGTTGTAGACGCGCGCCGCGGCGAGCGCCCGCAGCGGTCCCCGGCCCAGCTTGATGCGGCCGTCATTCGGCCACTGGTCCAGCACCAAGCGCCAGGTCTGAGCGATCAAAGCACAGCGAGTCATCGCTTCCACATGGCTTCGTGCCGCTGCGATCAGCGACGCGATGATCGCGTCGTCGTCATCGTTCTCCGCGCGCAGGAAGCTCTTGGCCTCTTCGACCGACCATGGTTCGACCGCAGATCCGGTCAGGAGTATCGACGGCATCGGATATCCTCGCTGTGACGATGCATATGTTGACAGACACGCGACGCGATGGCTCACATCGCTGCATGATTCAAAAATTCATTCGTTTGGCTGCAGCCGCGACAGCCGTGATGCTGACGCACCCTGCCCTTGCCATGGTCGGCGGCGGCGGTGCGCCTTCGCCCGCGGTGGCGAACGCAGTCGTCACCATCGTCGGCTCGCGCGGCTCATCCTGCACCGGCACGCTGATCGCGCGCGATATCATCCTGACCGCCGCGCACTGCATCGCGCCCGGCGTCACCACCAAGATGGTGGACTACAAGAGTCAGCCGCCGCGCCTGCTTGATATCAAGAGCGTAGCCGTGCATCCGCAGTTCAACCCGCAGAGCGTGTTCGCGCACCGCGCCACCGCCGACGTCGGCTTGTTGCAACTCGCCGCGCCGCTCGCTGTGCAACCCCTCCGGATCGGCGGCGCGTTGATGCCGATCAACGTCGGTCAGCGCCTCACCGTCGTGGGCATGGGCGTCGCAACCGTTGGCGACGGCCGCAGCGGCGGCGTGGCGCGGGCCGCAAGCCTTGCGGTGACGGGGCAGCCCGGCACCTTGCAGATCCGTCTGGTCGATCCTTCAACCAACAACGCGCGCGCGGGTCTTGGCGCCTGCACCGGAGATTCCGGCGCGCCGGCGATTCTCGACTCCAGCGGCGGCGCTGTCATCGTCGGTGTCGTGAGCTGGTCGACGGGACCGAACAACGCGTCAGGCTGCGGCGGCCTTACCGGCGTCACGCCGCTCGCGCTCTACCGCGACTGGATTCTGACAACGGCGCGAAGCTGGGGCGCTGGGATATGAAAAAGGTTCGTCCCTCACTTCGGAATGTAGCTGCCTTCATCGAGCCTTCTGATAGCCGTCGCCGCCTCCCCGTTCTGTGGCTCGATGCCGGATTCACGGATACTCTCAAGAGCATTGCGAGCCAAGTCCGGATAGAGCGCGAGGAGCGAACGCGCCGTTGCCAACCGAACCTGAACGTTCGAATGTGAAAGCAGCGGCAACAGCGCCCTTCGCTGATCGCCAGGCATCTCCTTAAGCTCCGCCCTTATACGCTCCATCTTTTTGTACAAGCGACTGTACTTAGCATTGTCGATCACATAGATCGCATCATATTGCGCAAGGTCGATCTCGACGAACTGAGTGACGAGACTTTGTACTCGAGCGTCGTCCCATTGAACGGAGGTCATCACTTAAGCACTCCTTTACGCGCAGGATATTCAACTCCTCTCGCATTTGCTCATTCCAGCTCCTGCCGCGAAGATAGTCCCGTGGCGATAAATCACCATAATCCGGGCTAGGCGTAGAGTACCATCCATTGATGCGAAGATGTTGGACCTTTGAAATCCACGCCGCATTCTCCGCTCTATCGCAACTTGATGGCGATGACGTTGCGAAGCTGGCGGAGGCCGTGAGCTACGTCGGCTTGAAAATTCCACGATCAAGGTTAAGCAAGCACATGCCGGCATCGCCAGATTGAGGTAACCATCGCGAAGATGCAATGGCCTCAATTTTCCTGCGAGCCTCGTCAGACACAACAGCCAGCGTGAGCTTGGCTGCCTGCAGCTGAACCTGCATGTTGGGGTGGTTATAAAGCGCTATCAATGCGCGTCGTTGATCGCCTGGACGTCCTTTCAGTTCTTCCGAGACTTCCATCATTCGATCGAAGAGACGATTGAACTTTGTGAGTTCGTTGCCGAGAAGCGCGTCATCCTGTGCGGCAGTGATTGCCGCAAATCGAACGACCAGCTGATCGACGGCCATTGCGTCGAGTCTAATTTTTCTGAAGATCATGGCTTGAGAAAGTATGTCCTTGAGGACATGCGCTCCAAAAAGGAAAGCGGCGCGATTATACTTAGCATTGTCAGACTACATAAATCGCATCATATTGCGCGATGCCGACCTCGATGAACTACGCAACGAGACTTTGTACTCGGGCGTCATCCGATTTGAACGGAGGTCATCACTTAAGCACTCCTTTACTGCGCAGAATCTTCAATCCCTCTTGCATCTGCTCGTCCCAACTCTTGCCGCGAAGATAGTCACGACAATGGCACGGAGTTGAAATGCGAGGATATAGGGAGCGAGCCGGTTTAATCCCGCTTCAATCCCGCCAGCTTCAAGTCACCATCCATGATGGCCAGTGCCATGCCGGCGTCGCCCGCCTGAGGCATCCAGTGGCTCTCGGCGATAGCCTCGATTTGCTGGCGAGCCTCAACGGGCAAAACCTCGCGCGTGTGTATCGCGGCTTTGAGCCTGACCTGCATATTTGGATGCTGATAAAGAGATGCAAGCGCCCGTCGCTGATCACCGTCCCGCTTCTTCAGTTCATTCGATAGTTCAACCATTTGTTTAAATAGGCGATTGAATTTTGAGGTCTGGCCCCCCAAGCAATGCCTGATCCTGCGCAACACCGATCTCTGTAAAACGCTCGACGAGATCAGGAGAGCTCATTTCTTTCAAGTTGGCGCGTTTCATTGGCTTAGAACCTTGAATTTAACTAGAGCAAGGTTTGTCTCTGTCGTTCCTCACTTTGGAATATAGCTGCCCTCATCAAGCCCGCTGATTGCCATTGCAGCCTCTCCATCTTGTGGCTCGATGCCCGATCTGCGGATACTTTCAAGCGCATTGCGAGCCAAATCCGGATAGAGCGCAAGAAGAGAGTGAGCCGCTTTCAGTCGAACCTGTACGTTCGGATGGGAGAGCAGCGGCAACAGAGCCCTCCTTTGATCGCCAGGCATCTTTTTTAGCTCTGCTCTTATACGCTCCATCTCCTTGTACAAGCGATTATACTTAGCATTGTCGATTACATAAATCGCATCATATTGCGCTATACCGACCTCGACAAACTGCGCAACGAGGTTCTTCACAAGAGCATCATCCGGCTGAACAAATATCATTACTTGAGCACCCCATTCTTGCGCAGGATTTTTAGTCCTTCATGTGTCTGCTCATCCCAACTCTTGCCACGAAGATAATCTCTGGGCGACCGACCATTATATTGCTCGTTGGCCCTTGAATAGTAACCGTTGATATCGAGGTGCTTTACGACAGGAATCCGCACCGTATTTTCAGGGCTGTCAATCCGCACGCGCCCGAATTGCAGCCTGTTTTGCGCGAATTGACCAACGATGTGATGATCCTGGTAGCCGGGCTCGCTGGGCAGCTGCGCGCGGGCTTGCAACTCCTCGAGCGTGCGCGGCGGATCATTTGCTGATTTGATCGCCGCCGTCTCTCCCCTAAGTCCCTCGGCTTGCCGCAGCGCCTCGAAAACTGAGTCAGCGGCAGGCGACATAGGACCGACGACGCGAAGATATTTAATCACTCGGCGAATAAGCTCGATCGGTCGTTCCCCTGGCTTCCGGGCAGCTGGTGGAATCTCCGGCGGTTCTTCGGTGGACGGCGGTTCTCCCGCAAGCCGCACGCCGTCGATCGTGTTATCGCGCGGCGTGATCTGAAAGAGGCCGAGACTACCTCCTCCTGCGCCGCCATCCGTCCACTGCCCGCCGTCGGAATTGCCCGCCGGCACACGCGGCTGGTTTGGATTGTATTTCCAGGCCAACGTCGGAAACGCTTTGGCTACATCTGCGCCGGGCGGGAGAAACCGCGCGGCGTCGGGACGAATCCAGCGTGCCGCATCCGGCCGCAGCCATCGCGATTGCTGATGGCGCAGCCAGGCGTCGTGATGCGGTGGCATGAAAATATGTCCTTGAGGAACGACGCGCGCTCCAAAAAAAGAAAGCGGCGCGCCAAAGAAGCGCGCCGCTGAATTTCCGGTCATGCTTGAACGCAGGCGCGAAACGCGCGGCAACGCTGGCGCTCTACCGCGACTAGGTTCTAACAACGGCACGAAGCTGGGGAGCGTGGATATAAGTTACGACAAGCCCCGTGGTCCATCAGCTCGGCTTGAATGTGCCATTTTCGAGAAGCTCAAGACACATCCCAGCATCCTCAGCTTGCGGCATCCAATGTGTCTCCGCGATAGACTCGAGTTGCTGTCTTGCTTCGATCGGCAAGACAGCAAGCGTATGCTTGGCCGCTTTAAGCCGCACCTGCATGTTTGGATATTCGTACAGCCTTACAAGGCTACGGCGATGATCCCCTGTGCGCGCCTTCAGCTCGTTGGAGACATCACTCATTAGCTCGAACAACCGATTGAATTTCGCGATTTGCCCACCGAGCAGCGCTTGATCCTGCTCAACACCGATCTGCGCAAATCGATCAACAAGGTCTTCTGTTGATACGTCAGCCAAGCGAACCCGTTTGACGTTCATGGCTTTAATACCTTAAACCTTACAAGAGCCTGCAGGCCAACCCGCCGACGCGAATCCCAGCCCTTGTCCGCAAGATACTGACGCGGCGAGAGCCCGCCAAATTCTTCGGTGCTGGTCATATACCAGCCTGTTATTTGATAATGCGTCAACCGTGGAATACTGACAGGATTGGATGGATCGTCGATCTCGCTGCGGCTATAGCCGAACCGCTCTGCCCACGTCTGCTCGACGATATGATGATCATCGTAACCTGGCCGCTTCAAACCGACATTGGCTTGTAATTCGTCAAGCGACTTCGGTTCGTCGCGCGCCGCTTGAACCAGATCACGTTAATTCTTGAGCCATTCCGCATTGTTCATTGCGCCGGTGTAAATTTCGCCTGCGAGCCCTCCGTGCCGGACCAGCCAACTAGCGGCCGCACGGAGATAGCTCGTTCGTTCGGCGCTTGTGCTAGGTCGCTTTGGCGGAATTTGCGGCGGCTCGTCACTCGGAATGCCGGGTCCGTCATCCGGCGGCCAATCCCCCGCGAGCCGCACGCCGTCGATCGTGTTATCGCGCGGCGTGATCTGAAAGAGGCCGAGACTGCCTCCTCCTGCGCCGCCATCCGTCCACTGGCCGCCGTCCGGATTTCCGACCGGCACGCGCGGCTGGTTTGGATTGTATTTGCGCGCCAGTCTGGGAAACGCTTTGGCAACATCCGCTCCGGGCGGAAGAAAGCGCGCGGCGTCGGGACGAATCCAGCGTGCCGCATCCGGCCGCAGCCATCGCGATTGCTGATGGCGCAGCCAGGCGTCGTGATGCGGTGGCATGAAAATATGTCCTTGAGGAACGACGCGCGCTCCAAAAAAACGG
>NZ_MWPQ01000026.1:0-24968 GCF_002028545.1 Nitrobacter vulgaris | reverse complement strand
TCCGGCCGCAGCCATCGCGATTGCTGATGGCGCAGCCAGGCGTCGTGATGCGGTGGCATGAAAATATGTCCTTGAGGAACGACGCGCGCTCCAAAAAAACGGCGCGCCAGAAAGGCGCGCCGCTGAATTTCAGGTCATACGCGGGGGCCTGCGTGAAGACACGCTTCGCGGTTTGGTCCGGCCATGACGCCGGATGCAGGACCGGCGACCTTCCTTAGCTCGCTGCGAACTTCATCAGCTTGATGGCATCGAAGTCCTGCACGCCGCCGCCGACGCGCTTGGTGGTATAGAACAGCACGTAAGGTTTTGCCGAATAGGGATCGCGCAACACGCGCACGCCGGCGCGGTCCACCACGAGGTACCCGCGGCGGAAATCACCGAACGCGATCGACAGCGAATTCGCCGCGACATCCGGCATGTCTTCGGCCTCGACCAGCGGGAAGGTCATCAGCGAGGCGCGTCCGCCAGCCTGCGCCGGCGGCTGCCACAGATAGGCCCCGCCGGTGTCCTTGAACTTGCGGATCGCGGCTTGCGTTTTGCGGTTCATGATGAAAGCAGCATTCTGGCGATAGCCAGCCTTCAGCGCATAGATCAGATCGACCAGCGCATCCGACGGGTTGCTCGAGGCGAACGCGCCGGCCGCGCCGCTGGCAACGTAACCCAGCTTGCTCCACACCCACGAGCCGTTCGCAACCGTATCGGATTGCAAAAAACCCTTCGGCTGGTTAGTGCCGTCACCGTTAACGAACGCCGCGCCTTCCTGCACCGCGAAGGTCAGCTCGACTTCTTGCGCGATCCACTCGTCAATGTTGACGGCGGAATCGTCAAGCAGCGTCGCAGTCGCCGCGGGCATGGCGTAAAGCTCCATCGCCGGGAAGCTCAAGGCATCCAGCGTCGGCGAGGTGGTTTGCGTTCGCGAGTCCGTCTCACCGACCCAACCCGTGGCGGGACCCGCGGTCATGAACGGCTTCTTGTAGACATTGCCCGAGATGGTACGAACCGACGCCAGCGCGCGGATCGGCGAGATCGCCGCCAGGCGTTGCCCGATTTCGTGCTCGAGTTCGACCGGCACGAGATAACCGCCATCCGGATTGGAGCCGACCGACATCGCCTTGGTCTCGAGCGCGCGCAAGGTGCCGGTCTCGCCGCCACGCACGTAAGCCTCGAAGGCGCTTTTGTGCTCGCGGGAGCCAGCATCCCTGAGGATTCCAGCGCGGCCTTCGAGCGCCGGGCGAGCGCTCTTGAGCGCCAGTTCATCCATGCGCCTGTGCTGGGCATCGAGCGCGGCATTGATGCGATCGACCTTCTCCTCCAGCAGCACGTCGCCGCGCTTTTGCTCCAGCCTTGCCAGGCGTTCGTCGTTGGCCGCCTTGAATTCCTCGAAGGTGACGCGGAAGTCGTCGTAGCCGCCGCGGACGGCGCCGCCGGATTTATGCTCCGGCGCGATGTCGGTGATATCGAAGTCCATTCATGCTCTCCTCGGTGATAATAATTTCGCCCCGTCGTGTCTGACGTTTGAGACTTGTTTGACCCCAAGACCCTGTTGACCCCAAGGCTTCTCTGACACCCAAGACTTGCGCGCGGTTGTGCGCTACAATGGCTTCCGGCAACGGCAGCACGTTGAGGCGAACAATGCGATTTCTGATCTTTGTCTGGATAACTCTGGCCGTCGCCTCGGCCGGAAGCGCGTGGTATGCGATGCAGCCCTTGAGGCGGGTCGTCGCCTGGTTCGCGATCGCCGCCTGCGTCGTCCTGTTGGCGGCGTTCGGGATATCCTTCGTAATGCTGAGCGCCAGCGCCGAAAAATCGCTGCTGTCGATAGTGCTTTATCTTTTGAACTGGAGCATGGCCACCGGCGGCGCGGCGATCTGCGTCGGAGCCATCGCAGGCCTCGCGCTGGCGCTGGCGTTCAAACGGTGATCCGATATGTCCGCAGGCGAAACCGCGACAGGATACCGTCCGCGCCGATTACAAAATAGCGGCTGCGAGCCGAAATCGGACTCTGGAAGCCATAAGATCAGATTTTTGGAGCCTTTCCGCTTCTGATGGAATCAGAAGCGGAACTGTCAGATCTTGATCTGACGCGTTTCCTTCACGCGTGCGAACGCGTGTCTACCGGCCCTTGCGTTTCTCGCTGTCTCCTAATCGATCGCGTCCCGTATCAGCGTCAATACCCCGCGTATGTTGTCAAAGAAGTAGTCGGCCCCGGCATCGTTCCATATCCGCCCCAACTCGGCGTCCGTAAGGTTTTGCGCGAGCAATTCCTGCAGAAAGCGCTTGACGATCGCTTGATCCTGTTTGTTCGAATATCCCAGGGCCAGCGCAACCCACTCTTCCATCGAGGAGACTTCAGCGCTGCTGCCCTGATAGAAGCATTGGACCACGTGGTCGAACTCTTTCGGAACCAACATGACCTCTCCTTGCTATTTGCTAGGTTCGTTTCTGGGATAGGCCGTTATCACGCTGAAACCCCTGGCAGCGCGTGGATCATGTACGATAGATACGCCGACCCCATAGGTGTCTCGGAGGTAAGGCACCGCATCGACGTCTTCCCTGAAAGCCTCGCGGCCGGTCTTGTAGCCAAAACGATATGTTATAAATTTTTTAGCTAACCGCCCAGTCGCCACGGCCTCGACTTGATCCGGATTCCGCTCAAGTGTCCGGTTCGTTTGCACTTTCTACGGAGACGAAAGATCCGTTCGTTGATGCCGCCGCCGCCATCCGTCCACTGTCCGCCGTCCGGATTGCCCGCTGGCACGCGCGGCTGGTCCGGGTTGAACTTGCGTTGAAGCGCCGGATAGACATCACGAGGATCAATGCCGGGAGCGAGAAAGCGCGCGGCGTCCGGCCGGATCCAGCGCGCGCACTGCGCGGCTTCGAATATGCCAGCATGATTTGACATCAGCGCGCTCCCGCCAACTGCGCGCGCACCGCGCCGTGAAGCGCAGCGCGCCGCGCTTCCCTTCCGCGCAGAGACGCCGAAACCATCGCCGAACGCGGGCGGAGCTGCGGTGCCGGTTCATCCGCGGCCTCCGTCATGCTCCGCCAGCCGCGCTCGGCCTGTGTCCGCACGCGTGAGCGCGGCGACTGGGTTGTCGCCTGCTTCACCGCGCGGACACGCGCTCCCGCCAGCAGCGGGAACGTGACGATGGAAATCTCCCACAAGTCGACCTGATAGAGATGGCGCACGCGCGTGCGCGGATCGATTCGACCACGTACGGTGCGATAGCCGATCGACAGTCCGTCCACCGCGCCAGCCTCGACCAGAGAAAGTAATTCGCGCGCGCGCATCACGTCGGGAATCAACTTTCCCCGCGCCCACAGGCCACGAAAATCCTCGCGCAGTTCGAGCCAGACGCCGACCGGCTCGGCGGGATCATGCTGGAACAGCATCGGGATCCTGCGCAGCCCCCGCGTCTTCAGCGTCTGCGTGAACGCACCGGGCATCATCATGTCGCGCGCCTGATCGATCTCGCCGAACAGGCTGGCATAACCTTCGACCGTGCCGTCACCGGAGAACGACAGACGCGAGACGGATGACAACGGAGCATGCATGATCGGCCTCGCAACAGGCGGGGAGGATGTCTGAAATTCGTAACAGGACGTTGCGCCACGCGCCCATCAGGGCACCGGGCGTCACTGGATGAACGCTATCCCTTGCGGTTGCGCTTCACCGGCTTGCGCCGCGTCTGCGATTTGGCACGAGGCGCGCGAGCCGCGGGTGGCTTGCGCTGAACGCGATCAAGATGCGCGAGGAATTCGCGAAACACGGTGAGATGATCGCGCGAGGATTTCGTTTCGGCGCCGAACGACCGTAACACGCTGTGAAGGGTATCCATCAGTCCAGATCCTCTTTGAGGTTTCCGGCGCGGCGATGCGCCTTGCGGTTGAAGCGCTGCAATTCGCGAACGAAATCATCGAAACGGCGCGAGGCCGCAGACAGTTCGCGAAGCGTGAACAGCAGACCCGCGCTCGCGGCGCTCGCCCAAAGAAACAGCGCGAGATGCGCAAGATCGCCGCGCTCGCTGAAGATGCGGATGAGGTCCGGCATGACGATCTTTCTCGCCTCTTTCCCTTGCGGAAAATGGCTGCTTACTCCAGCCTGTCGCCGCCCTCGATCGGTGCATAGCCGACCGCTTCGCGCTTTTCGTTGAGCGTAAGAAACGCCGCGTTGCTGACTCGCTCCCACAATGCCGCACGATCGGCGGCCAGCGCGTCGATCCTGTCGGTGTCGACGACGATACGGATTCTCTCGCCGAACTGCGGCGACAGCCATTGCGCGAATGAGTTACCGATACGGGACGCCAGCGGAAGAACGGTCTGACGAAAGAAGCAGCGATTGGCCTCCAGGAAATTTGCATAGGTGTTGTCGCCGGGAATGCCGAGCATCATTGGCGGCACACCGAAAGCGAGTGCAATCTCACGCGCGGCCGTGTGCTTGGCCTCCAGGAAGTTCATGTCCTTCGGCGTCAGCGACATTGCTTTCCAATCGAGTCCGCCTTCGAGCAGCAGCGGCCGGCCGGCATTCACCGCGCCCTGATAGGTGTCGGTCAACTCGCGCTTGAGCCGATCGAACTGTGAATCCGACAGCACCGCGCCTTCCGGCCCGGAATAGACCAGCGCGCCGGACGGCCGCGCCGCGTTGTCGAGAAGCGCCTTGTTCCATTTCGATCCGGCGTTGTGGGTGTCGATGGCGACGGCAGCAGGCTCGATCGGCGCAAGACCGTAGTGATCGTCGAGCGGATGAAAGAATGTCAGGTGCAGGATCGGCGGCACCACGGATGACGCTTGATCGAAGCGCACGCTGCGCCCGCCGACGCTATATTCATACGCTTCCGCCCAGCCCTCGGATCCGGGCACCACCTTCATGCGATCGGGCCGCAGCGCATGAAGCTCCCGAACCGCCCCGTCAAGAGCGACGGTTTCGACATAGGCATTGCCTGCCAGCAGCAGATGCGACACCAGCATCTCGAGAAGTGCGCCGCCGTCCTGCCGTGTGTTGGGTCGCGCGAGCAGCAGCGACAGCGGATGCGCTTCGTGTTCCTGCGCGCCCTCGAACACGAGGTAGCTGCATGACGCAACGTTCTCCGCAATCAGCCGCACCGCGCGATGCACGATGGGATTGGTTAGATATCCTTCGCGCGCCAGCGCAGCATAATCGCGTGGTGTCCAGCGCGCGCGGCCGCCACTCTCGAAGGCGAGCAGTCTGGCCGTGCGGCTGGCTTTTGTCTCGGGCGGGGTGAACATGTTTTTCAAGCGCAAGCGCATGGCCATTTTCCTGTTATGTCGTGGCTGCAACGCAGCGCTCTGTGCGGCATTGCAGTTCCCTCTCAGAACCCCCTCACCCGCGGCTGAGCACGCGGTGCGAGCGCCAGCGATGTCACCGCCCACACCAGGGCGTCGAGCCGGTCGGGCGAGCGCCCCGACGACAGGCCGGACAGAGCGAAATCGCACATCTCGTCTTCCAGCGCGGCGAAGCTGCCGGCGTGCCTGACGCGGCCTTGCTCGTAAAGCGTCGCCACCGGCTCGGCGCGCAGCCATTTGCCGCGAGTCGCGCGCACCGCGATCACGGGCACCTCCGCGTCGACCTCCGCGATCACGGCTTTCACCATGTCGCCGCCCTGATTGACTTCCGCCACCAGCGCATCGGCCTCACATCGCCGCCACAGCGCGATCGCCTTCGCCGCCCACAGAGCCGGCGTCACGCCCGCCACTGTCTCGTCGGCAATCACGTAAACAGTGCCGTCCGCGGCTTGCCCCGCCGCGACAATGCCGCAGGCGTCCGCGCGCTTGCTTGCGCTCGCCGGCGGATCGACCGCGACCACGATGCGTTGCAACGGCGGCGCCTCGTGCACGCGACATCGCTCCAGAAGCGCACGCGACCACAGCGCATCCGGACGATCCTCGATGATTTCGCCATCAAGCTCCTGACGTCCAAGCCGCGTTCCGGCGTAGCGCGCCATCACGCCTTGCAAGAAGGTCGGCGCCAGATTGAAAGCATTCGCTTGCGTCGGCGCGCGCGTCACCACGCTCGCCCGGTCGTTCATCAGGCGTTTCAAAAGCGCGGTCGGCCGCGGCGTCGTCGTGATGAGCTGGCGCGGCTTCGATCCCAGCCGCAAGCCGAACTGTAGCATATCGAACGCGGCTTCGGCGTAGCGCCACTTCGCCATCTCGTCGGACCAGGCACAGCCGAACTGCGGCCCGCGCAGGCTTTCGGGATCTTCGGCCGAGAACGCCTGCGCCACCGCGCCGTTGTTCCACTCCAGCCGCTTGCGCGACGGCGACCATGATGGCCGCTCATGAGCGGCGTGAACCGCGAGCAACCCGGAGACGCCTTCGATCATCACCTCGCGCGCGTCATGCTCGGTCTCGCCGACCAGTGCGATGCGCGACACCGCCTCGCTGGCGAACGGCGGCAGACCCAACGCCTGCGCACGAATCCATTCAGCTCCTGCGCGGGTCTTTCCGGCGCCGCGGCCGCCAATCATCAGCCAGATCAGCCACGGCGCGCCGTTCGGAGCGAGTTCGGAAGGCCGTTGATGTGGATGCGCGAAAACATCCCACTGTCGGGCAAGAAATCCGAGTTCCGTCTCACTCATGCTCTCCAGCAGGAGCCGGCGTTGGCGCGGCGACCATTTGCTCCAGTCGGCGCGAAAGCGCGCGCCGGAACTCGTCAAGGTCGCGGGGCACGGCGTCGTCATCGGCTGGCTTCACCTTCTCCTGACCTGCGCGCAGCCGCGTCACCTCTCCGAGCGTACGCGCGAGACTCGCCAGCGTCCGGGCACGGCGCTCGGCCTCCGTGCGCTGCTGCGGTTTCAGATGGCTGCCGCCGACGATCACCTCGATCAGGGACAGCTCGCGCTCAATCGCGCGCGTCACCCTCTCAATCAAAAGCGCGCCTGTCGCCGGCGGCGGATCGTCGACACGCTCGACTGCGGTGCGCTTGATGCGCGGGCTTGGTTGATCCTTGCGGCGGGCGGTTGTCGGCCGCTTGCGCTGCCGCTTCAATCCGGCCTTTGCCGCATCGTCGTCTTCATCAACGATAACGGGGACATCATCAACGTACCGTGTGGTGGCAGCGATTGTCGCCTTGCGCGCGAGAACGGCGGCGCGGGTCTTGCTGGGGGGCGACGTTCTAACCGCGCTTCGCTTTATCGCCGCTTCGGCCGGCGTGAGCGGCTTATTCTGCTCCGATGACGACGACGCTTTCTTCTTCGATGCTGAGGACGTTCCGGTCCTGGATGGCGTCAGCTTTGAGCGAGAGGCAACGCGCCCCGCCGCCGGCTTTCGTGCCGGCTTGCCGGTTCGCGTCGCACACATGAAGATCAAGAACTCCCTTCAAGCGGACCCAATGCCGCTGAATTCCTGGATTAGCTGGATTGCGATGAAGATTTCGGATCCCTTGGCCGGTTTCATCCCCGCCGACCAAAGCCGTATTTTTTATTGTGTAGACCCTTGAGTCCGATCTCACTGATGGACGAATACGAGCCACGTTACGCAAAGGATCAACGCGACCAGACCGGTGCTGATGGTCGACAGCAAAAGGGCGGGAAGCTCAGGCTCGGACCGTCGCATCTCCATGGATGTCTTCACAGTTTGACTGTGTTTTTCCGTCGTCATGTTCGTTCTCCCCCACGGTCCGCCATCGCATGCCAATTGTTCAGGACAACAGCAGACTCCCTGCGATGTTCCGTGCAAAAAAAGAGCCGTGGTTACGACTCGCTATGAGCTTCATCCGGGAATTCCCGGCAATGTTCGTTTGACGGTTTCGTCAGCCGCGCGATCAGAAAGCATCGCGTGATGTCTCGGCGCAACTGTGGAGCATGGCGTAAACCTACTCCGGCAGCGTCACGCTGTCAAGGTATATTTTCCTAGGAAAATTTACCTGTCGCCTGGCCTTATCTCAGCAGCCCGTTCAGCGTGTCGAAGCGGTCCTTGAGCGAACTGCCGATGCCGGTGACCGCGGCCACGATGACGATGCTGATGCCGGAAGCAATCAGGGCATATTCGATCGACGTGGCGCCTGTTTCGTCCCGCAGAAAATCCGACGCAAGTTTTGGAATGAGGTGCAACGCCAACTCCAGCCTTTGAATCCCCGCGGATGCTCCAATAGTGATCGGGCGCAGCGCGACAACCTTTCAAAAATAGGATGCTAGAGTTGAAAGATTTCTCGGAGCCTAACCGACACTCTGAAAGAATGCTTAAGAGCGATAGCAAAAGTTGCGTGCGGATCAAGCCGGGGGGCCGGTGAGCGGCCGTTCCTCCATTCGCACCAGCAGCAGCGCGGCGCCCGCCAGCATCGCGGCTGTGGCGGCGAATACATAGCGAAATGCGGTCGTGAGGTCGGAGGCGGAGATTACACCGACCCGACCGCCGCCCTCATTGCCGATCGAGGCATCGGTTCCCAGCGCCATCAGCAGGATGGCGGCAAATGCAGCGACGGCGAACGAGGAAACCAACGCGCGAAAAAAATTCATCGCGCCGGTGACGGTTCCGACCTGCTGACGCGCCACCGCGTTCTGCAGCGACACCACGCTGACGGGAAATATCGTGCCGAGGCCGAAGGCGAACAAGGATAGCAACGCAAGCAGCGGCCATAGAGGCGGCGTCACCACAGCCAGAATGGCGGCCACGACGGCGGCAAATGTGGTCCCCAGTACCGCGACCCGCTTGTAGTGGAGGGTACGCGTCATGGAGCGGCCCGCAAGCGCCGCCCCGCCGGTCGAAATCGCCGCGATCGGAATCAATGCCAGTCCGGATTCGCTCGCGCTGAGATGGTGGACGACCTGATAGTACAGCGGCAAATGCACGGTGATCCCGATAATCGCGCCGAGCGCCAAAGCACCCGCGGCTATCGCATACGGAACCACCGGGCCGCCCATCAGCGACAGCGGCAGGGATGGTTCGGACGTCTTGCGCGCGTGCCGGACAAAGACCGTGGCAAGCACAAGCGAGGCGCCAAGCATGGCGGCGATTTGCGGCGACGCCCAGGCGAAGCGGTTACCGCCCCATGTCAGCACCAGCAGGAAAACAACGGCGGATGCCATCAGCAACAGGCCGCCGGTCCAATCCACTCTGCGGCGGCGGTGGAACACCGGAATCTTACCCATTTTCGGCAACAGCAACGCCAGCGAGACAAAGCCGAGCGGCACGTTGATCCAGAAAATCATCGACCAGTGCAAGTGCTCGGCGAAAACGCCCCCAGCACCGGCCCCGCGATGCCTGCCGCAGTCCATACGCCACTGAAATAAGCCTGATACTGACCACGCTCCCGGGGCGTCACCACATCGGAGATCACGGTCTGCACCACAGGCAGGATACCACCGCCGCCAATGCCCTGCACGCCGCGCGCCACGATCAGCGCCGCCATGTTTGGCGCCAGCGCGCACAGGACCGAACCCGCAACGAACAGACCGAGCGCGGTGACGATCATGGCACGGCGACCGTAGATATCGCTCAAGGTACCGAACAACGGCGCGACCGCTGTGGACGCCAGCAGGTACGCCGTAATGACCCACGACAGGGTGGTGACCTCGTGGAACTGGCGGCCGATGGTCGGCAGCGCGGTTGCGACAATGGTCTGATCGAGGGCGGCGAGGAACATGGTCAGCATCAGGCTGACCAGAATGGTGCGCACCTCGCTCCGGCTCAGCGGCGCGGGCGTCACGACCGGCGGCGCACTGGCGTCACCGTCAGCCTTGCCGGAACGCGCCGCAGCTTCTGGCGCGGCGTCGCCGGACAGAATCGGGGGATCCGACGGACCCCGACCCAGACGCTCGAATGTATTCATGCGGACAGACAAAATATGAACTGGCTAACAAGAGGCGGAGGCCGGTGCGGTTCGCTGCTTTGTAAACATTAACGCTTGAGGCCCGCGTTCGGACAGCGACCGACGGAATAAAAAGCCTCCAATGCAAAATCGCAAATTTGTGATGGGAGACCGGTCAACCCTTCGGCGATTTCCGAAGCCGGGCGCGCTTCGGCAACCGAACTGGCCACTGCACGATATGATCCTCCAGTTCAGAATCGGGAATCTCATCCTCGGTGCCGCGGACCCGGCCACGCACCGAAACACCGGCCTCGTGGACGGTATTGGGATTGCCGGAAATCAGCGGATGCCACCAGTAGAGATCGCGCCCCTCCGCGACCAGGCGATAACCGCAGCTCGGCGGCAACCAGTTCAAGGTCCGGACATTGTCCGGCGTGAGGCGGACGCAGTCCGGAACTTGTTCGGAACGCTTCGGATAATCCTTGCAGGCGCAGAGCCCGGCATCCAGAAGCCGGCAGGAAACATGCGTGAAATAAATGTCGCCGGTATCCTCGTCCTCCAGCTTCTCCAGGCAGCAGCGTGCGCAACCATCGCACAGGCTTTCCCATTCGGCGCTGGACATTTCATCCAAGGATTTGGTCTTCCAGAAGAACCCGTTTTGTTCCGATGATCGCGCGGGTCGTTGGGTCATGGAGTGAGCCAAGGGGTGTGCCAGAGGTTGCGCCGAAGAAAACCGATTTTCCGTCTATGGGCTTCGCCGGCACCTCGCGCAAGCGCCCTAGGGATCTGGGATGCCAATAGCGGCTATGCCAGGCTGAAATCGCAACCGGCCATTGGTTTATCTTCCGCGCTCGGATAGAAGAAAATCGGCTTTCCCGAGGATGCCAAGATGATGGTCCAGCGCGGGTTTTGAGATGCCTTCTCGAGTGCCTTGGGTTTGCCGTAACGTTCTTGCATGAGGGTGGCGAGATGGCGCCTTAGAGAAGGCGCTGCGATGCCGCAGATCGGTCACAGGCCTTGGTGCGCAACAACCTGCCCTCCGATTGGAAGAAGCGAATCCGGCACATCCTGCTGGATCTCGATTCGCGCATCGATTCGACCCTGTTCTCCTCGGCGGCCGGCGCGCGGGAACTTTATGAGCGCTTCTCCACGTTCATGGACCGCTTCTATGTCGGCCACTGGAAGCGCTGGGTCATCGTCGAGCCGCTGTCTGAAGCTGCGACCTTGGGTCTCGGCGGTCTCATCCTCCTGCTGGCGCTGGCACAGCCGGCGTTCCGCGAAACCGCCGACGAGGACTGGCTGAAGAAATCCGATCTCGCGGTGGCGTTCCTCGATCGCTACGGCAATCCGATCGGCAGCCGCGGCATCAAACACAACGATTCGATTCCGTTGGAGGAATTTCCCGACAACCTGGTCAAGGCGACGCTCGCGACCGAAGATCGCCGCTTCTACGATCACTTCGGTATTGACGTCGGCGGCACCTTCCGCGCGCTGGTAACCAATGCGCAAGCCGGCGGCGTGCGGCAAGGCGGCTCATCGATCTCCCAGCAGCTTGCGAAGAATCTGTTTCTCTCCAACGAGCGCACCATCGAGCGCAAGGTCAATGAGGCCTTCCTTGCCGTCTGGCTGGAAACCCGACTGAGCAAGAACGAGATCCTTAAACTGTATCTCGACCGCGCCTACATGGGCGGCGGAACCTTCGGCGTCGACGGCGCGGCGCATTTCTACTTCAACAAGTCGGTGCGTGACGTCAACCTCGCCGAATCCGCGATGCTCGCCGGCCTGTTCAAGGCGCCGACAAAATACGCGCCGCACATCAATCTGCCCGCCGCCCGCGCCCGCGCCAACCAGGTGCTCGACAACATGGTCGATGCAGGCTTCATGACCGAGGGCCAGGTGTTCGGTGCGCGGCGCAATCCCGCCACCGCGGTCGACCGCCGCGACGAGAACTCGCCGAACTATTATCTCGACTGGGCATTCGAAGAAATGCGCAAGCTGGTCGACACGTTTCCGCGCTCCTACACCGAGCGCGTGTTTGTCGTCCGCACCGCAATCGACATGAATGTGCAACAAGCGGCGGAAGAAGCGATTGAGAGCCAGTTGCGCCAGTTCGGACGCGACTATCACGCGACGCAAGCGGCAACGGTCGTCGCAGATCTCGACGGTGGCGTGCGCGCAATGGTCGGTGGACGCGATTATGGCGCAAGTCAGTTCAATCGCTCAACGGATGCCCTGCGCCAGCCCGGATCATCGTTCAAGCCGTATGTCTACACCACAGCGTTGCTCAACGGCTTCAGTCCGACATCCAAGATCGTCGACGGCCCCGTCTGCCTCGGCAACTGGTGCCCGCAGAATTACGGCCATTCCTACTCCGGGACGGTGACGCTAACCCAGGCACTGACGCGGTCGATCAATGTCGTGCCGGTAAAACTCTCGATCGCGCTCGGCAAGGGGGCAAAAAATCCCGCTAAAGCCGGCCGCGCCAAGATCGTCGAGGTCGCCCGCAAGTTCGGCATTGTCACACCGCTGCCCGACACGCCCTCGCTGCCGATCGGGGCCGACGAGGTCAACGTGCTCGAACACGCCGTCGCCTATGCGACATTCCCGAACAAGGGCAAGGCGGTGGCGCCGCACGCGGTTCTGGAGGTCCGGACCGGCGCCGGCGATCTGGTGTGGCGCTACGACCGCGACGGCCCCGCACCGCGCCAGATCATTCCGCCTTCAGTCGCCGCGGATATGGCCGGTATGATGAGTCATGTGGTCAGCGAAGGCACCGCACGACGCGCCATTCTCGACGGCATTCCGGCCGCGGGCAAGACCGGCACCACAAACGCTTATCGCGACGCATGGTTCGTCGGCTACACCGGCAACTTTGTATGTGGTGTCTGGTACGGCAATGACGACTATTCGCCAACCAATCGCCTGACCGGCGGCGCGTTGCCCGCCCAAACCTGGCACGACATCATGACGGCCGCGCATCGCGGTATCGAAGTCAAAGACCTCGCCGGCGTTGCAGCGCCAGCGAAGCCGACCGCCGACGCGGCAGCCAAAACCGCCGCCAGCGACGACAATGCAAAACCGGCCCCCCCGCCGATCCTGACCAAACGCGGAGCCGACATCCTAGTCCGCGTGGAAAAGATGCTGGATCAAGCAGCCAAGACAATCGGAAAAACCTCGGCCGGAAAACCGGTCGATCCGGCTCGCTCCGGCGCCCTTAGTCCCACCTCCTCTGGCGGCGGCGCAGAAAACTTGGCGGCCGCGACGTCCAGCGACCGAGCAGACCCGGCGCCAAGCAAGAATTAGAGTGGGATGCGGAAGTGTGTACGGTTTGCGACCGCTATAAACAATGGAATCGATCACAGTTATGATTTGGATCTTTCTGATCCAAACGTGGCGTGTTTCCGACATTCGCATTACAGATGCGCGACTCGAATGGCTTCAACACCGGAGCGCCGACACGTGCGGCTGATTGTCATTTTGCTGGGCCTCGGTCTCGCCACCGCGATAGGCCTCGGAACTACCTGGATCACCGCAACGCGCGGCACTAATCTCGGCACGCTGACCATCGGCGCATGGACGGCAAAACCAAGGATTGGATCCGCCGAGATCGACCCTTACTCCCGCGCCGCAATTGCGCGAAGTGGAGAGCTGCCGATCGGAGCGGGAGACGGCATAGCATTTCTTGCCACGACCGACGACGCCAAGCGACCGCTCGATGGCCGATGCGACGTCATCATCAGCGGCGTCACACCGGCAGCGCGGTTCTGGACGCTGACGCTCCACGACCGCAAGGGCCATCTGGTGGCGAACTCGCTGCAACGCTATGGCTTCACCAGCCAGGAAATTGTGCGGAATTCCGACGGCTCATTCGTGGTGCATGTGGCATCTCGCGCGCGTGCCGGCAACTGGCTGCCGACCGGCGGCATCGAGAGCTATGTGCTGATGCTTCGACTCTATGACACGCCCGTCGGAGTGGGTACGCGAACCCGACGCGACGCCCCAATGCCTTCCATCGCGACAGAGAGGTGTTCATGATCCGCCTGCTGTTTGCGATCGTCGGCGGCATTCTGCTCGGCGGGATCGTGCATCTCGTCAGCGTATTGGCGCTGCCGCGGATCGCCTCGCAGGACGCCTATTCGCGACTAACGGAAATGACGACGCTGAACGCCGTGACGCCGTTGCCGCCGGCGGATCCCGCCAACTCGCTGATGCCTTTCATGGACCCCGCCTTTGCCGTCGCGGTCTGCCGCTACGACCTGTCAGACGGATCGATCAAGCTCACGGTGCCCGTGAGCGAGGCCTACACGTCGGTGTCATTTTACACCCAAAGCAACGTCGCCTATTACGCCATCAACGACCGTTCAGCTGGACGCAAGGTGATCGAACTCAATCTGATGACCGAAGCACAGCACGCAGAGCTGCCCGAAGAAGAGGACGTGACGGCCGCGGACCGTCTCATCATCGACTCCCCCTCGACGACGGGGCTGATCGTTCTGAAGGCGCTGGCGCCTGAGTCCGGCATGACGCAGCAGGCGAAATCATCTCTCGCCGCCGCAAAATGCCGGCTGCAAACTGAGCCGCCCGTGGTGAAACCGGAAGCGAAACGATAGGACGTTTGCGAGGAAATCCGGGTTAACGAGGCTTGGTCGGTTTTGCTCTCGTCAAGCGTTCGTTACAATCAAGAATACGCTACCCGCGCGTACGCAGGGCGCGGCCGATCACGGGGGTCGCGGTCACAGGGGGATTGGCGGTCAACGCCGCAAGTTGCCCGATCAGGCGGTCTGCGTCGGCCGCCATACCGTCCGGCGCCTGAACCACCAGATGCTCGAGCGCCCAGCGATAGGACGCGATCCGCTGCTCGAGGCATTGCTGCACCCACTGCACGATCAGAGTGTTTTCCTCCATGCGGGCGACGGCGTCAGCGTGCTCACGCGGCGATAGGTCGGACACCAATCTCAGGCTGGCGTTGCGCTTGCCGTCGAGAACGAAGACCTGCCGGGCGGTGTTGAAGAACGGATCAAAACGGGTGATGTCGTCGCGGACGTCATCGATTAATTGCGTATAGCGCGAAGTGTGAGAACGATGCGGCTCGTCGATGAGCAGGCGGCCGTAAGCGGAGCGATCATATGCAGGCTTTTGCCGCCATGGCGTAGCGAGCGGGTCGTAGTCGCCGAACACACTCTTCCAGGCCGGCCGCGAATGCGGCGGCTCGACCAGCGGATAGGCGAGATCGCGCAACATCCTCTCGCTCTCGGTTAGTTGAAACCGCGACGGCTGACGACCGATGCTGCCGGTCGCTTCCGCGCCCATCCAGCGGTGCATGTCGTCGTTGCGTGCATCCTGACGAACGCGGCCGAAGTCACCACCACTGCATGCTGCGAGCGCAGTTCCTAATAGAATCACGGAAACAAGCGAAGTGAGAGGTGAACGTTTCAGCCCTGGCATCGCAAGCGACGTCTCCTGCATCGGGCGTGTCCGGAAAAATCAGGAGCGGGCGCGGCGGCGGCGCCGCCGCCCGGCAGCCGTGCCTTGCTCGGGACCGCTTCCACCGCTGGTTTCGTCGGTCTCGCGGTCGATGCGTATGACCGGCAGAATCACCACCGTTCCCCTCATCTGATCCGAAGAGCGATTTACCGTTGATCCCAGCCGCGAAGCCGCATCTGCCGGAAACGCAATAACGGTGCCCATGCTCAGTCTCTCCTCGCCCCAGCGCTCGTCGCGATTTGGGCAGCGACGCGTCGGGATTTAGAACCCCGCATGGTTAACGGCCTGTTAAAGCGGCCGCGCTAGGTTGAGAACAAACTGGTTCCGTAAGCGTAAGCCGCCATGACCGCACCTCCGATGTTTCCCGGCTTCGACGGGTTGTTGATGCTGTCCCGCCGGGACGGCGTTGACATCCGTCCGACTCTGCTACGGGTCCTGACCGACCTTTACGTGCAGACCAGCACACACTCTGTCGAAGAGGAACGACACTTCGTCGAACTCACCTCACGCCTGATCGATCATGTCGACGACGCCACCCGCGCCGTAGTGCGCGCCCGCCTGTCGATCTACCCGCGGACGCCGGCGGCGATCATGAGCAAGCTGCGGCTCGACGCGTCCACCACCCCACCGCAGGCTGGTAGCCCCGCGCCGCCATCGCCGCCCGCGACGGCGGCCTCAGCGACGAAACAGCACACGGTCGCAACGCTATCGATGGCACCAGGTGACGCCGCCGAAATAAGTGAGATGTTCTTTGGCGCAAGCTCTAAAGATCGCGCTTTGATCCTGCACAATCTGTCCACGGCCCCGCTGCGGCCGTCGCCGCATATTCATCCGTCCCGTGCCCTGCGGGCGATCGAGATTTTGCACATGGCCGCATTCGCGTCCGACGTTGATAGCTTCGCGACCGAACTCAGCGCAACCTTGATGCTTCCCGCCGCGATCTCCGAACAGGTGGTGAAGGATGCGGGCGGCGAGCCACTCGTTTGCGCCGCCAAGGCCATCGGCATTCCCTCTGAAATCTTCCAGCAGATTTTGCTGTTTCTCGATCCGGCCATCGGCACGTCCGTCACTGAGGTCTATCGGCTCTCGCGCCTCTACGACGCGCTCAGTGAACGCTCTGCGCGAATCATGCTGGCCGCCTGGCGCGGCGCCACGATGACGGAAGCTCGGGCGAAGTATCGCTCCACCCTTTACGATGACGGGCGCAATCGCACGCGGACAGCGCCGGCGCACGGGCGTCACGGCGCTGTCCAACCCGGCACGGCGCCTGCCGCGCGCGGAACCGGACGCAATCCAATAAAAGGGTAGATGAGCGGATTGCCAAACCGGTTCTTGAAGGCCGAGCGGTCAAGGGTAGGCCGAAACATCGAGGCTAGGATGCCGTCATCGTCTCCTTGACCTTGGCGATCAGCGCACTGAGCGCGAAAGGCTTCGCAAGGAAAGCGAACTGCTCGTTCTCCGGCAGACTCTTATCGAATGCTTCTTCGGCGTAACCCGACACGAAAATGATTCTGAGATTGGGATTGCGCACCCGCATTTTCCGCAACAGAGTTGGCCCGTCCATTTCCGGCATAACAACGTCGGAAACCACCAGATCGACGGCACCATTCTCGTCGAGCGCTTCCAGCGCTTCGATGCCGTTGGATGCCTCGATCACGCTGTAGCCGCGCGAACGCAGGCCGCGAGCATTAAGCGAACGCAGCCCCTCTTCGTCCTCCACTAACAAAATAGTGCCTTGGCCGGTCAGATCGGTGTTGACCGATTTGGCCGCGGGAGAAGGCTCCTTCGCCGCGCCGATCACGCCGGACGACGCCGGCGGCGCCTCGGCTTCGGGATGGTGGCGCGGCAGGAAAATACGAAACGTCGTGCCCTCGCCCGCTTTGGAGTCAACGTAGATGAAACCGCCGGTCTGCTTGACGATGCCGTAGACCGTGGACAGACCGAGCCCGGTGCCCTTGCCCACCTCTTTTGTGGAAAAAAACGGCTCGAAAATCTTATCGACGATCTCGGGCGGAATGCCGGTGCCGGTGTCGCCGATCTCGACCAGCACATAGTCCGCGGCCGGCATTCCCTTGTGGCCGAACGCCGCGACCTCCGCGGCCGCGACGTTCGCGGTGCGGATCGCGAGCTTGCCGCCATTTGGCATGGCGTCGCGCGCATTGACCACGAGATTGACGATAACCTGTTCGAACTGCGAGACGTCGGCCTTGACCGGCCACAGGTCTCGCCCGTGCACGACGCCTGGGAAAGTAACCTTCTCGCCGATCAAACGTTTAAGCAACATGCCGATGTCGCTCAGGGTGTCGCCGAGATCGAGCACTTTCGGCTGCAGGGTCTGTCGCCGTGAGAACGCCAGCAATTGCCGCACCAGGGCTGCGGCGCGGTTGGCGTTCTGCTTGATTTGCATGATATCCTGGAAAGACGGATCGGTCGGCTTGTGCGCGTTCAGCAGGAAGTCATTTGCCATCATGATGGCGGACAGCACGTTGTTGAAATCGTGCGCGATGCCTCCGGCAAGCTGGCCAACCGACTCCATCTTCTGGGATTGATTGATCTGGCTCTCGAGCGTGCGCCGCTCGGTCGTCTCAAGCATGTAGACGATGGCTGCTTCCGCGTCGCGATCGTCCTCCACCGCGGTGACGAAAAACTGTCCCCATCGCTCGCGCGCGCCCTCCAGCATCACCTCGACGGGAGGGATATCACCCTGCCCGTCCGCCGCAGCGTGGATGGCCGCGCTCAATTGACCACGATCGCGCTCCTTGACCGCCGCAAGAATCGACTTGGCCACGGCGCCGTCCGGACTGAGGCTTTGCGCGAGTTTCGCAAACCGCGCGTTGGCGCGACCAACCGCGCCGGATTTATCGACCGTCGCGATAGCCATCGGCGTGTTGTCGAAGAAGCGCATGAAGCGTACTTCCGCCGCACGCTGCGGATCGACGCGCTCGTCGCGGGCGCGGCTGATCACCAGCGTTCGCGAGGGACCGGGCACACCGTCGGCGCCGAAAGCCAACTTGTGATACAGCCGCGCCGGCATAGTCTTGCCATTGCGCATCCGCAGATCGATATCGAAGACCTCGGTGCGGACTTCGCCGGGCGCAGCAATGATCGATGTCAGCAAAGACGCGCCGTCCCCCGAAACGATGTCGGCGAGCTTCAGGCCACCCGAGCCGACCTCCGCCAGATCGTGATCCAGCCAGTTGGCAAGCGTCGCATTGACATAGACAAGATCGCCTGACTGGTTGACCGAGAAGAACCCGCACGGCGCATGATCGAGATATTCGATCGCATGGCGCAGTTCCTGGAATACATCTTCCTGCCGCTCGCGATCACGGGTGATGTCGGCGATCGACCACACGGCATATCGAGAATACCGCTTTGCCTGTGCGAGCCGGCGGACCCTCAGCCGCAGCCAGCGACCGTTCGTGCCGTCGGCGGCGGCAACGCGCACCTCTTCCTGCTGACGTTTACCCTCGCGCGCCGCCTTCAAAAGGCGGAACACCGCCTCGGAAACGTCGGGATTGCCGATGAATACGCGCTCCACCGGCCGCACGTCCTGCATCGACGTAGCTCCGGTCAGGGCGAGATAAGCGGAGTTGGCATAAATGACGTGCCCGCCGGAATCGGTGACGGCGATACCGTCGAAGGCGTGATCCGCTATCGGACGCATCAGCGGATCATCAATGGTGCGGTCGGCAAAGCGGACGATCCCGGCCGCGAACGCGAAAAGCGTGAACAGCCCGACCATCGCCAGCGAGGCCAATAGCGCCAGAATATAAGGCTGGGCGTTAGTACTCCCCAGCGTCATAAACGCCACGGCGGCCGCGACGATCGAACCCGCGACCAGCAGAACCAGGAGGATGCTGCCGCTCCGCCGCGCCGGCTCCTGCCCCACCTGCGGTGAATCGATGTCGGGATCTGGCGTCATGGAATCCGGCGGGGCCTATCGCGGCGGGCGCGGAATGCGCATGCGCCGGGTCCTGAGTGCCTGAATCGGACCCGGCAGCGCAAGCGCCTCATGGGCTCATTCCCGCCATTTCCCCCACCCCGATGCTCCTCCGATCCCGGCCACCGGCCTCAGATCCGGTGCCCCGAAAACCCGCGCTTCAGGCCCATGACGTAACCAATGATTTCGGCGACGGCGTGATAGTGCTCGGCCGGAATCTCGTCGTCGATTTCGACAACGGCATACAGCGCGCGGGCCAAAGGCACGTTCTCGACGACTGGAATGTCATGCTCGCGGGCGATTTCCCTGATCTTGAGCGCGATGTTATCCACGCCTTTGGCTACGCAGACCGGCGCCGACATGCCGCGCTCGTAGGACAAAGCGACCGAATAGTGCGTCGGATTGGTGATGATCACCGAAGCCTTGGGAACGGCGGCCATCATGCGCTTCTTCATGCGGACATGGCGCAACTGTCTGATGCGAGCCTTGATATGCGGATCGCCCTCTGACTGTTTGAACTCCTCTTTCATCTCCCGCAGCGACATTTTCTGTCGCTCGAACCATTGCCGGTACTGGAACAGGTAGTCTGCGATCGCGACCAGCGCGAGCATCACAACCACGGCGCCGAGCAATTGCAGCGTCAGGCTTTTCGTAATTCCGAGAAGGGCGTCCGGATCGAGCCGCACCATCGCGTCGAGCCGCGAGCGCTCCGGCCAAAGCACCGCCGTCATGACCGCGCCCAGCGCGATCAGCTTGAAAAGTCCCTTGGCGAAGTTCGCAGCAGCCTGCTTGCCGAAAATCCGCTTGGCGCCGGACACCACTGAAATCTTGCTGAGCTTCGGCTTGAGCGATTCCCCCGACCAGACGAAGCGGTGCTGAATGACATTGCCGGCAACGGCAGCCATCATCAGCAAAAGCAACGGAATGCCCAGCACGGCAGCAAGGCGATACCCGATTTGCTCGGTCAGCGCCAAAAGACCGGGGCCGTCGGTCCGAATTTGCCAGGAATTGGCGATCAGATTGCGCAACGGCGTCTGGAACCCGTCGCCGATCGAACCAGCAAACGTCGAAAGTACCAGTGTCGCACCCGCAATCACGAACCAGGTGTTGATCTCCTGGCTCTTGGCGACGTCGCCGCGCTCGAGCGCATCGTCGAGGCGCTTTTGCGTCGGGTCTTCTGTTTTCTCGGTATCGTCGCTCTCGTCGGCCATCGCGGAGACCTCAGTTCAGCGACGTCAGATCTTGCATCACGCCGACCAGATAATCCATGTAGGTTCCCATCATGGACGCCAGCACGGCGGCGAAGATCATGAAGCCGATAAGAATCGAGAGCGGCACGCCAACGAAATAAACCTGCATCTGCGGCATCAGCCGCGCGAGCACGCCAAGCCCGATATTGAAGACCAGTCCGAACACCAGAAACGGAGCCGACAGTTGCAGGCCGATCTTGAAAGCGCCGGCAAAAGCACGCGTCGCCAGCGCCGCCACGTCGCCGCTCGGCATCAGTTCGCCTGGCGAGAATATCTTATAACTGTCGTTGAGCGCGGCAATGACCAGATAGTGGGTGTCGGTTGCGAACAGCAGCGCGATCCCGAGAAGGGTCAGGAAGTTTCCCATCAACGCGCCTTGCTGGCCCTGCGTCGGGTCCACCGATGTGACGAATCCAAGCCCGAGCTGCTGTGCGATGATCGAGCCTGCCACGTGCAAGGCCGCGAGCGTGACACGTGCCGTTGCGCCCAGCACGACGCCGATAATGATCTCGTGCACCAACAAAACCGCCAGTGGCGCGACCGACTGCATGTCAACGTGATAGGCGGCACGATGCAGCGGCAGGATGATGAGGGTCAAAAGCAGAGCGATGGCGAGCTTCACACGCACCGGAATGAAGCCCTCGCCGAACCCAGGCAACAGCATCACCATCGCGCCAATGCGGGCGAATACCAGCATGAAGGTGGCGGCGAGAGCGGGTAGAAGCGAGATATCGATGTGCATCTCGCGACTGTGCGTCAGCCGCCGATGATTCGCGATGAAATCCGTATCATTTCGGCGTGCAGCGCATCGGCCATGAACGGTAGCGCCAGCACCAGCGTCACGAAGATCGCCAGAATCTTCGGCACAAACACCAGCGTCTGCTCCTGAATCTGCGTCAATGCCTGCACCAGCGAAATCGCGACGCCGACGATGAGTCCGACCGCCAGCAGCGGTCCGGAGACCAGAACGATGGTCCAGATCGCGTCACGCGCGACATCCAGTGTTTCAGCGCCGGTCATGACAAACCTCTTTTCGGCCAGATAAGGAATGACGCAGCATCAGCGAGCTGATGTGCGCTCCAATCAGATCGGCATCCTCATGATGTCTTCATAGGATTGAATGACGCGGTCGCGCACCGACACCAGCGTCGACACCGCGACGTCGGTATCCGCGACCGCGGTCACCACATCCATCAGGTTGGCCTTGCCTGATGCCATCGCCACCGTCTGCGCATCGGACGCCCGCCCCGCTTCCCTCACGCCGCCGAGCACATCTTTCAGCACCGCACTGAACGCGGGACCATCACCGCCCGGCGCTTTGCCACCGGCGGCGCCGGAATCCATCATCCTCGCGAGGCTCGCATAGGCATTTGCTGCAACTGTGGGCGACGCCATGGTCAGATCTCCGATCAGGACTTGAGGATATCGAGTGTGCGCTGGATCATCCGGCGCGTTGCGCTGATGATGTTGAGGTTCGCCTCGTAGGACCGCTGCGCGTTGCGCATGTCGGTCATCTCCACCAGCGAATTGACGTTGGGATATTTGACGTTGCCGCTGGCGTCTGCGGCCGGATTGCCCGGCTCGTGCTTGACGCGGAACGTTGACATGTCAGGCCTCACCCGGCCGAGCGTCACCACTTTCGCATCGAGCGCACGATCGAGGGCCGAAGAAAAGGTCGGCACCTTGCGGCGATAAGGATCGCCGCCTGGCCCTTGCGCGGTTGAGTCGGCGTTGGCGATGTTTTCCGAAATCACCCGCATTCTCCCGGCCTGCGCTCGCAGACCAGAGGTCGCGATGCTCATCGATCGCATGAAGTCGGCGCCGTTGTCTGCCATGATGCGGTCTCCTTCCGTTTAGCCCTGCGTCACGCCTTGCCGACAGCCATCTTCAGCAGCCGCAGGCTACGGCTGTAGAGCGAGGTCGCGGCGGCATAGTCGATCTGGTTGGCCGACACCTGGAGCATTTGATCCTCAAGGCTGACGGCGTTGCCAGCCGGACGGGTCTGAAAGCCGCCATTGCCGTTTTGTCCGAAGTGCGAGAACGCTTCGAAACCGGCGATGCTCTGACCTGAGGTGGGGCGGATCATCGCCAGAGTCGCGCCGCCCGAGGCATTGCCGCCTTGCGCGTCGAACCTCGGTTCCACCAGATCGTGCGGCCTGAAGTTCGGCGTATCGGAGTTAGCGACGTTTTCGGCCAGAACACGCTGGCGCTCGTGATGCCACTGCATCCGGGTGCGCAGCGCCGCCAGCGAGGTAATATCGTTGAGGGGCACGGGTCTTTGCTCCGGCCTCGGGACGGGGCGCCGCCGAGGTAGGCAGAATTTGCCCCCCTCATGGTTAACAGCGGGTTAAGAACAGCAAAGCGGCGGATCTTGCCTAAACCCGCTTTCCGCTCAGGCGCACGTTAAAATCTCGGATTGCCCAGATACTTGCCACGAGTGCGTTAACCACCTTTGTTAACCGGAGCGTACGACGCGCAGAAGTTGTTTTGGTCTCGTCGATTCATAGGTTATTAAGGCTGTCGGCGGCAGTTTTTGCCGGGCGGGATCAATAGACTGGGCCAAGGCTCGATCGTCACGGGAGGAATGCCGGAAGGCATTCGACGATCCGAAGCTGAATTAAAGGCGCTTTCTGTCAGGAACACAGCATGCAGGCAGTCACATTCGTCATCGCATTCATTGTGGTCCTGGCGCTGATCGCCGGGGCCGCCTGGCTCGTGCGGCGATTCGCGGGAGATCGTCTCGGCGTCAATGCCAATCGCGGACGCATGCCCCGTCTGGCGGTGATCGATGCCGCCGCAGTCGACGGACGTCGGCGGCTGGTCCTGGTGCGCCGGGACAATGTCGAGCACCTGCTGATGATCGGAGGACCGACCGACATTGTCGTGGAGCACAACATCGTTCGCGCCGCCAGCCCCGGACGCGATCAGGCTCCGCAACGCCCGCTATCGAACGTTGAAATGCCGAGGCTGCCACCGCTGGCCGAGACCGGCTGGATGGAGTCCGACGGCACTCGCTCCGATCCGTCCGGCCATCCCGAGCCTCCAATCCCGGAATCGCCTCCCCCGGCCCGCCCTCCCTTCGCCGATGCCCCACGCCGGCCGGTTGCCGCTGAGCGCCGCAGCGATCCGTTGGCCGGTTTCACGCCCGAGCCCATGAGCCGAACCGACATTCGCGGCGCCCGTCCGGCGCGACAGGAACCGGTGATGCCGCCGCGTCCAGCACCGCCTCCTGCGCCGACGCCCTCACCGCCTCCCTCTGCCTCCAACGCGGATCAAAATCTCGCGGAGATGGCGCAACGTCTCGAGGCCGCACTCCGGCGCCCGACGGGCGACAGCAAGCCTTCGGCCGTGGCGCCCGCGACCTCCGAACCACCGCCTCGTCCGCGCAGTACGGAAATTACACCCGGTCCCGCATCCCGTAGCGAATCGTCAGGGGCACCGCCGGTCGCCCCGCCCGGTCCGAAATCCGGGTTCGAGCACCTTGAGAACGAGATGGCGTCTCTGCTCGGGCGCTCGAAGTCCCCTTCGTGAGTGCGGCGACCCACCCGCGTAGAGTTTCATTCCTTCTCATTCTGATAGCCGCCGGATCGCTCACCGATCCGGCGTTCGCGCAGGATATCAGCATCAATCTTGGCGGCGCCGGCAACGGCGGCGTGAGCGAGCGTGCGATCCAACTGATCGCGCTGCTCACCGTGTTGTCGATTGCACCGTCGATTTTGATCATGATGACGTCGTTCACGCGCATCGTGGTGGTGCTTTCACTGCTGCGTACCGCGCTAGGCACCGCGACCGCACCTCCCAACTCCGTCATTATCGCACTTGCGATGTTCCTCACTGCCTTCGTAATGGGACCAACGCTGCAGAAATCCTACGACGATGGCATCAAGCCGCTGGTTGCGAACGAAATCACGGTTGAGGACGCTTTGCAGCGCGCGTCCGTTCCACTGCGCGGCTTCATGCAGAAGAACGTGCGGGAAAAGGATCTCAAGCTGTTCATGGATCTGTCTGGCGAGCCGCCGCCGGGTACGCCCGCTGAACTCTCGCTGCGCATCTTGATGCCGGCCTTCATGATCTCCGAACTGAAGCGCGCCTTCGAGATCGGATTTCTGCTTTTCCTGCCGTTCCTGATCATCGATCTCGTGGTAGCATCGGTCTTGATGTCGATGGGCATGATGATGCTGCCGCCCGTCGTTGTGTCGCTGCCGTTCAAGCTGATCTTCTTCGTGCTGGTCGACGGCTGGGCGCTGGTGGCCGGCAGTCTCGTGCAGAGCTACGGGACTTAAAGCGGTACGCGCTCTGGTGTTTGATGCCAGACTTGATCGCCTACTCTTTCCTCAATCGAGGAATGCTAGGGACGAAATTTCACACGGCCGAAAAAAATAGATGCCGGCCCACAGGCATTTGCTGTTGGGCCGGCGTGGTTTTTAGAAGAAGAAGCTGGTCTGGAGATAGCCGTAGAAGGTGTCGGCTGTGGCAGGCGCGTTGGGGGCGGTCTGCAGGAATCTGCCTTTGATCAGGTAGG
>NZ_MWPQ01000003.1 GCF_002028545.1 Nitrobacter vulgaris | reverse complement strand
GGCGGACAGTTCAGCCGGCGTGCGGCCGCGCGCGGTGACGGCGCCGATCAGCGGCATGGTGATGCTGCCGCCGGCACCGACCAGATAGGTGTTGGTGAGACCCTCCTGGCCGTAGACCACGATGCGCAGCCGGTCGCCGGCATCGAGCCGGTACGCGGGATCGTGCACAACCGGCGGCGGCGCGGCAGCGAAGACAACGGGCGTAGCGGCGATAGCTGGCGTTTCCCACAGACCCGGCGTGTTCCATAGGCCACGGCGAGGGGCGGCCGGCGGCGGCGCAAACGCCATCCGTCCTCCATAGGCCAGCGCATCGAGAGCGTTGTGCGGACGGACCATCGCCGTCGGCTGCCGCATGCATCCTGACAAAGCCAGCGCGGTTAGCGCAGCAACCAAAGATATTGGAAACGCGCGCGAGAGCCGCACCGGGGCCTGTCCCTTGTCACGAGATCACCCGGTTCTGCACCCGCTATGGTTAACAGAAGGTAACCTCTTCTTTGTGGCGAGATTGGCACCGATGTCCGGCGATTATTCCCGTGAGTAGCCGATCAAGGGCGGTCGTGGCCGGAACAGCAGCATCAGAAGAATGCCCACACCCCCGAGCACTGCGAAGGCGGGCTGATTCAAAACCAGCTTGACGAGATCCCACATCCAGGGTGCCGAGGCTTCGATCTGAGTACGAACCGCTTGCTGGCTGGCTTGATGAATATCGTTCCAGAATTCGCCGAGTTTGGTCAACCGCAGGGTCTGATCGGCGATTGACCGAGCGCCATCATAAACCAGAAAAATGAAGCCGCCGGCCAGCAGCAGCAACCCGATGAAACGAAAAATCGCCCGGATCATGCCCGTACCAGCTCCTTGTCCGCAGTTGCAGCTCGCCCCTTAGTCCTCAAAGGCACGAAATTCAACCTCGCCAGCGTCTCTTTCGAGTCCTTGCGAAGACCCTTCTTTGCCCACCCACCCGGACGCCGGACCTGCCGGCAGGCGTTGACGCTTGAAAACAGGGGCTCTATAAGACCGCTGATGGCGGTGGGGTGATCCTGCCGCCGCTGTTCTTTGAAAAAGGCCCCTCGCAAGTTTTGAGGACGGCATTTTCGAGAACACCGGAAAACACATTCAGGCTCATCCGCGCAATCGAATGACCGGCCACTGGCTGGCCTCTCGCGAGAGCACTGCCGAAGGATACTTCGAGACCATGGCCAATACGACATCCGCCAAGAAAGCGACACGCAAGATTGCCCGCCGGACCGCCATCAACAGGTCGCGGCGCACCCTGATGCGCGGCTCGGTCCGGATCGTCGAGGAAGCGATCGCGAAGGGCGATCGCGACGCCGCGGTCCAGGCGATGAAGCGCGCAGAGCCGGAATTGATGCGGGCTGGCCAGCAAAACATCATTCATAAGAACAATGCGAGCCGCAAGGTGTCCCGGCTGACGCATCGAATCGCCAAGCTTGCAAAATGAACTGATCGAAGACGTTATTCGTCAGAATATCTCAAAGGGCCTGGCCAATCGCCAGGCCCTTTTTTTGCGCGGACGTGCCAGAATCTTTTATTCACCAGATCAAGTGGAGAAAGAACACTTCAACACGTTACGCAGCATCGCCTTGCGACGACATCAGGCATCCATTGCCACGGCCGTTCGATTCGCTCACGTTCCACGATGCGAATACGAGGCACGACGACAAACACCACGATCTGGTCGATTGGACCCATCACAATAGCCATCCGGTTGAGTTCGGCGGCCTACTCTCATTCAGAGTCGACGCTTTCGCACGACTCCCATTTCGATATTTCCATCCTGATATAACCGGAAACTCCGCAAGGGCTCAAAAGACAGCCCAAATGAGCGCTTGGCTGACGCGGGTTACCCGCAAAAACAGCCAGAAAAAAATGCGCCGAGCTAATCACTTATCTCCATAGTGTGACAGAACACTTCCAAAACGACCTCGCGCTTCGCCCCGCTTCATCCTTTCTTAAAATATTTTAGACAACGCGGCGGATTTGTAACACCTCACGAAGGAGATCGAATCCGCGCGCAGATTCAAACCGTTGCTGATTGGACGCGCTGGAGGTGGAGCAGGTCCCGTGTCCTCATTCGATTTGCGCGACGCAGCCGCGACGCGAAAGACGTTGCGAGAATTGAGGCGTGGTGTATTTCTCTGAGCGTTCGCGACACTCGCGGCTCTTCAGATAGTGCTGTTTAAGAGAGCCCTGGGTGGACGTGCATATCGGCGGCGGTATTCACGTTAGTGACGCTTTCCATGTGATGGCGAATGGCAACTCATAGCAACATGAGAACGGATGTTCTGTGCCGAAATTTCTCGACTGAGACGTTTACGTCAAGCGTTTGCCAGCGAGGGAATACGCTTAGGCCATGCCGCATCTCCGCCACGGGGAGCGGGCGAGTTGACTTGGTGAGTTAGAGTGCGCGCGTAGCGATCCGACAATATGGCGTCGGGTTTCGCAGACTGAATTTGAAATTGATGTGAGAAAATGTCTCGGCGCGGTCCGTCGCAGCGAGGAGGGGGTTTATGTCAAACAAAAACAACACCACCAGATTTCATTCATGGGATTATCTTACGGACGTTTTCACGAACACGACGACATTTTTGCGCGCGCTCAGTCAATCTTCGGGCGGACCCTCTAGCCGCTACTGACATCGCTTTCGTTCCGTTTTCAGCCATCTAAATCGCTCGCGGTGCTTTGCCGAACGATTGTTCATGGCCGAAACGAAGCGCTCCGAAGGATCACAGCGAATGCGTGGCCTTCCGGAGAAGCAGCCGCATCCGAACATCATCAAACCAGAAAAGTCGTCACGAGAAATGTCAGACACAGAACAGGAGCGCTGGTCGCGTGTGAAGGGTCGATTGCGCTCGACCGTTGGAGAGGACATCTATTCGAGCTGGTTCGCGAGAATGGATTTGGAGAGCGTCCATGCCGAGAGTGTCCGTCTGTCGGTGCCGACGCGGTTCCTGAAAAGCTGGATCCAGGCGCATTACGCCGAGCGTGTGCTGGCCTGCTGGCAGGCCGAACTGCCGGACGTTCACCGGATTGATCTTACCGTGCGCTCGGCCATGCGCTGCGCAGCACCGGTCAGGGAAGCGCCCGCAACCGATGTGCACCGTCTCGAACGCAGTGAGGGCCGGAACGGCAATGAGCTGAAAACGGTTGCGACCGCGCCGGCGTCCGCCAACCACGACGCCCTCGGCGGTTCGCCCCTCGACCCGAGGCTGACGTTTCAAAGTTTCGTCACCGGACGCTCCAATACGCTGGCCCATGCGGCGGCGCGTCAAGTGGCGGAAGGCCGGCGCGGCGACAGCGTGATGTTCAATCCGCTTTACATCCACGCCGGCGTCGGTCTCGGCAAAACCCATCTGCTGCAAGCCGTCACGTGGGCGGGCAATGCGGGCACCGAGCGCAGAGTGCTCTACCTGACGGCGGAGAAGTTCATGTATGGCTTCGTCGCCGCTCTCAAGACGCAGACAGCGCTTGCTTTCAAGGAAGCACTCCGCGGCATCGACGTTCTCGTCATCGACGACTTGCAGTTCCTGCAAGGCAAATCGACACAGGCCGAATTCTGCCACACGTTGAATGCGCTCATCGATGCGGGCCGCCAGGTCGTCATTGCAGCCGACCGGCCGCCGTCCGACCTGGAAAGCCTCGACGATCGCGTACGATCCCGGCTCGCCGGTGGGCTCGTGGTCGAAATGGGTTCGCTCGGCGAGGAGCTTCGGCTTGGCATTTTGAAATCGCGCGTTGAAGCTGCGCGCACGCATCACGCCAGTTTCGACGTGCCTGAGCAAGTTTTGGATTATCTGGCGAAAACGATCACGCACAACGGGCGCGACCTCGAGGGGGCGATCAACCGGCTTCTGGCGCACAGCAAGCTCAACGCCCAGCCGGTCACTCTCGAAATGGCCGAGCGCGAGGTCCGTGACCTGGTCCGCCCCCAAGAACCGAGGCGCATCAAGATCGAGGACATCCAGCGGGTCGTCGCGCGGCAGTACAATGTCAGCCGCTCGGACCTTCTGTCTTCGCGCCGCACCGCCAATGTGGTGCGGCCGCGGCAGGTCGCAATGTATCTCGCCAAAACGCTGACGCTGCGTTCCCTGCCCGAGATCGGCCGCCGGTTCGGGGGGCGAGATCATACCACCGTGCTGCACGCCGTCCGCAAGATCGAGGCGCTGGTGTCGAAAGACGTGACGCTCTCCGACGAAGTCGAATTGCTGAAACGTCAGCTTCAGGAATAGGCGCGGCGCAGCGAGAACTTTCTGCCAAAATATCGGGAAAAGGCCGGACCGGAGCGAACCGCAGGCTTGCGCCGGACGGGCTTCCGCGCCACCTTGCGGTCCCGCCGAATTTAAGCGAAATCGGCGTTGAACTCGGGGTTTACGTGCCGCGGTCCCGCGGCATTTTCAGCACATGACGGGAATTTGATCGGACGGATTTGCAATGAAGGTCACCGTCGAACGCGCGCAACTGCTGAAATCGCTTAGCCACGTGCATCGCGTGGTCGAACGGCGGAATACGATCCCGATCTTGGGAAACGTGCTGGTTCGCGCCGAAACCGCCAAGTTGTCGCTGAAGGCCACCGATCTCGATCTGGAGGTGACGGAAACGCTGGTAGCGGAAACCGGAACCGGCGGCTCGACCACGGTTCCGGCGCACATGTTCTACGACATCGTCCGCAAGCTGCCCGACGGTGCGCAAATCGTGCTGGAAGGCGACGGCGACCGCTCGGTTTTAACCATCCGCGCCGGACGCTCTCGCTTCACCCTGCAGACGCTGCCGGAGAACGATTTCCCGGACCTCGCGGCTGGCGACATGACGCATGCCTTTTCGCTGGCTGCAGCGGACCTGAAACGGCTGATCGATCGTACCCAATTCGCGATCTCGACCGAAGAGACCCGTTACTATCTCAACGGCATCTACCTGCACGGCGCGGGCAGCGCAAAGAGCGCGACGCTGCGCGGCGTTGCGACCGACGGTCACCGCCTGGCACAACTCGATCTCGCGCTGCCCAAGGGTGCTGAGGGAATGCCCGGCGTCATCATCCCGCGCAAGACTGTCGGCGAGGTGCAGCGGTTGATCGAGGACAGCGAGGCCGAGATCGGGATCGAATTGTCGCAGGGCAAGATCCGCTTCACCATCGGCCACGTCGTGCTGACCTCCAAGCTGATCGACGGCACCTTCCCGGACTACGGCCGAGTGATCCCGCAGAACAACGATAAGGAACTGGTCGTCGACAAAAAGGACTTCGAGGCCGCGGTCGATCGCGTCTCGACGATTTCCAGTGAGCGCGGCCGCGCCGTGAAGCTGGCGTTATCAGCGGGCAAGCTGGTTCTGTCCGTGACCAACCCCGATTCCGGCAGCGCCACCGAGGAACTCGAGGTCGAATACGCCTCCGACGCACTCGATATCGGATTCAATTCACGCTATCTCCTGGATATCGCCGCGCAAATCGAAGGCGAAGCTGCGGTGCTGAAGCTCGCCGACCCCGGGTCACCAACGCTGGTGCAGGACAGGGATTCCAAGGGCGCGCTCTACGTGCTGATGCCGATGCGGGTGTGATGGCCCTTTAGCCGCACCCGGCGACAACGAACCAACATCAAAGTCACGCCCACGAAGGCGGGCATACAGTATTCCGTTGGAACATCCATTGCCCGCATCGCACCTTATGGACGACCGGATCATCGTGCCTTCGCGGATGATGACCGGGGATGTGATAATCGTTGCCCATGATCTCCTCCCGCATTCGCCGTTTGAGCCTCACCCGCTTCCGCAACTACCGCGCCGCGACGTTCGAGACGCATAGCGAGATGGTCGTGCTGGTCGGGCCAAACGGCGCCGGCAAGACCAATTGCCTTGAGGCCGTATCGCTCCTGTCGCCGGGACGCGGATTGCGGCGTGCCACGCGCGAAGACATCGCTGACAACACGGACGACGGCTCCTGGGCGGTGTCGGCCGAGGTGCAGGGCGCGCTCGGTCTTGCGACGCTCGGCACCGGCATCGACGCGCCGAATGATGAAGCCGCACCAAGCGCCCGGCGCTACCGGATCGATCGCGAGCCCGTCGCATCGGCAGCCGCTTTCGGCGACCACCTGCGCATGGTGTGGCTGACGCCTTCGATGGACGGCTTGTTCGCTGGTGCGGCATCGGAACGGCGACGCTTCCTCGACCGCCTGGTGCTGGCGATCGACAACGATCATTCCGGCCGCGTCGCGGCGCTGGAGCGCAGTCTACGCTCGCGCAACCGCCTGCTCGAGATGCGCAACTACGACGATCTCTGGTGCAGCGCCGTCGAACGTGAAACCGCAGAGCTTGCCGTTGCGGTGGCAGCGATGCGCGCACAAACCGTGACACGCCTTTCCGCAGCATTGGAGGCGCGCGGCGGAGCCTCCTCATTCCCTTCGGCAAGAATCGGCATCGGCGGCTGGATGGAAAACGCGCTGCTCACCGAACCCGCAACGACGGTGGAGGATCGCTACCGCGAAATCCTGCGCGCGAGCCGTGCCCGCGATGCCGCCGCCGGCCGCACGCTCGATGGCCCGCACCTCATCGACCTCGAAGTGATCTATGCGCCCAAGAACATGCCGGCGAAGGACGCCTCCACCGGCGAGCAGAAAGCGCTTTTGATCGGGCTCGTGCTGGCCCATGCGGGTCTCGTGGCCGAGATGACGGGGATCACACCGCTGCTGCTGCTCGACGAGGTGGTGGCGCACCTCGATCCTGACCGCCGCAGCGCGCTGTTCGGCGAACTCAAAGGTCTTGGCGCCCAGGTCTGGATGAGTGGAGCCGACCCGGCCGCGTTCGCCAACGTCGGCGCCGGCAGCGAGATTTTCGACGTCGACTCGGGACGGATCGCCCGCCGGGCACCGGCATCGCTTTGAACCAAAGGTTCATCCTGCACGACTAGAGTTTGTTCAACGGCGTTGAATCAGACTCAATGCTCGTCCTTTTGAACGGGATGATCCTATCCGAAAATCGGTTCTCATTTTTCGGGACCATGCTCCAGGCTTTGTACGACATCCTGACCGGCGCACTTGCCGCCCGCCCCTTTTGGTGTTTTCCGGAGAGATCAATCATGCCCGCACCGAAATGCCGACCTCACGCGCCGGCACGTCGATACGTTCTGGCTGCATTCTGGCTGGCGTGGATTGCCGGCGCGTCAGTAGCGATGGCGGAGAGCGGCATGGTCGAGGTCAACCAGTTGCCGCGCCTTCCGGACGCGCAGGAAACCACGGACTCGCAAACCGACCGCGTGGTCTACACGGTGCAGGGCGTGGTGCCTTCCACAGTTCAGTCGGTGAAGACTTTGATGACCGACACTGGCTGGATGCAATATGTGCGGCCACTCGAGGAGACGGCGACCGGTCTGCTGTTCAAGAAGGGCGTCCATGGCCTGTCGGTATCCTTCACACAGGCTCTCGGCCGCCCGGACCGATCCGCGGTCCATTACAGCGCCAACCGGATCTACGCCGACATTCCGTTTCCACCGGGAGCAACGGATATCGTCTACGATGAGCGCAGGCCTTACTTCAGCTGCACAGCCCCCGGCAACACCGACGCGAATCTTGATTTCTTCAATCGCGAACTCACCGCAACCGGGTGGACGGCGTTATCCGCCGACGACGCCAAGACGCGCTGGCCGAATGCCGCAATCGACGACAAGATCGACAATGGTGCGCGCGCCTATTTCAGGCGTGACGATCGTGACAGGCAGTTACCGATCATGGTGTCGTTACGGCGACTCGATGACGACAAAGCCGCTGTCGACATCAGGATCGCGCCATTTGCCCTGCCGCAGGATCTCCAAGCGGGTCCCGATATGGACGGCCTACCGCGACCGGACCATATCATAAACGCCGGAACCACCGGCAACGCGACGTCGGATCACCGGGAGGCGCACGCCACGGTGACCGCCGAGATGCCTACCGTGCTCGCCTTCTATCGTCGCGAACTGTCCGCGCGTAACTGGAAGGAAGAGGCCAAGGGAGCGATCATCACACCAGACGAGGTGTCGCTCAATTTCACCTCCCCTGAAGAGACGGGCACGCTCAAGCTCGGCCACAAACATGATCTGACCCTCGTCAGCTTCGTCATGCAGGTGACGCCGGCCGCACTGGCCGCCCGGGCGCGCGCGAAAAAGCAGGCCGACGACGATTTCATGAAGGACGCGATGTCGATGGCGACGGAGCTGATCGCAGCCGACAGTGCTCATCGCGCGCAACAATCCGCGAAGCTGTCGGATGCTCCCTTGCATGCGCAGTTCGGCAAGGCCACGCCAATCCCGCTGCCGGAAGGCGCGGAGAATGTCGAGTTCGATGGCTCGGACGGCAAACTCGAGTTCGAATCACAATCGAGCGTGAAAGCGCTTGCAGGTTTTTATCGCAGCGCCCTGAAGCCGCTCGGCTGGAAGGCGCAGCCGTCGGTCATCAACAATCCCAACATGGCCGCGATGCAGTTCTCCAAGGGCGGCAAGGAGATTTCGATCACCGTCATGCAGATGGGTCCTAAAACCAATGTCAGCGCGAACGGTTCGGGTCTCGAGATGGCAGATGCCGGCTCCGGCGCTGCCGCGGATGGTCAATCGGCTGCGAAAGCAGCTCCAAAGCCGCTCGAAGCGGAGCCGGATTCCGCGTTGCCGGTCCCGAAGGAACATACCTTGAGTTCCCTCTCAACGGGCAAGCTGCCGGGCAGCGATGCACCGTTCCGCCAGGAGCTCGAGGCCAGCATTCCGGCCGATCTGGCTTCCGTGCTTGCCTTCTATCGCGACGAACTGGGCAAGCGCGGATGGAAGGAATTGCCGGATCGCGCGATCACCCAACCGGATCGCGTCCAACTGGCATTCACCTCTCCCGACGGCCCAGCTATGCTGAAGCTCGGCCGCCAGAACGCCGAGACCACAGTCAACCTCGCGCAGAAGATTCCGGCCGCCGCCGCCAAGGGAGAAGTGCTGCCGAAGCCGGGTCAGGCGAGGCTGATGCTGGGCAACATGGGACAATCGGACGCCACCATCACCATCGACAAGCAGACCATCAAGCTGGCGGCAGGCGCAGGCGGTCCGCAATCATCTCAGCATCCTGCGCTCGATCTGCCGCCTGCCAAATACAAGTACACAACGAAAGTGGCCGGACACCCCGCCAAGTCGGGCCAGATTGAGCTCGGCGCCGACGATGCCTGGGGCCTGATGCTCGGGCCCGATGGCGGTGTGCTGGCGCTGCAGGCTTACTGATGTCACGCGCATGTCTACGCCGAGGTTCAAACCAGCCAACTGACCTGCTCCTCGGCGACCATCAGCCCCGATGTATCGGATCCGCTCCTGATGCGGTTGAGCGGGTTATTATCCGCCGCAATCGGAATGCGGCCGGGCGGCTGTTTTCAGAGTCGCGAATCGCCGTTTTAAGGGCCCCGCGAATCGCCTTTTTCCGTCCTTGAAAAACCGGATAAAAATCACATCTATTCAATAACTTGCAGCGGGTCACTTTGCGCTAGGCGCGGTGCCGCTTTCATGCCAGAAATAGACTTCTCAGCCGCATGTACCGCATACTTCTCGGGACACCTTCTGAAGGCCTTTCATGATCGAACCTGCCCGGCAGCAAATTGCCGATACCGAATCTGGCACGCCAATCGAATATGGCGCGGAATCGATCAGGGTTCTCAAGGGCCTCGACGCCGTGCGCAAGCGGCCGGGCATGTATATCGGCGATACCGATGACGGCTCCGGTCTGCACCATATGGTCTATGAAGTGGTCGACAACGCCATCGACGAAGCGCTGGGAGGACATGCCACCGCCGTCGAGGTCATCCTCAACGCCGACAATTCGGTGACCGTACGCGACGACGGTCGCGGCATTCCCGTCGACATTCACAAGGGTGAAGGCGTTTCCGCGGCTGAAGTCATCATGACGCAACTGCACGCCGGCGGAAAATTCGATCAGAATTCCTACAAGGTCTCCGGTGGATTGCACGGCGTCGGCGTCTCTGTGGTCAACGCGCTCTCCAGCAAGCTGATCCTGCGCATCTGGCGCAAGGACAAGGAACACTTGATCGAATTCGCCCATGGCGATGCGCTGGCGCCGTTGAAAGTCGTCGGCGACGCCGGCGGCAAGCGCGGCACCGAAGTTACCTTTCTCGCATCGACCGAGACTTTCACCAGCGTCGAATATGATTTCGCCACGCTGGAGCATCGCCTGCGCGAACTCGCGTTTCTGAACTCGGGCGTCAACATCCTGCTCTCGGACATGCGACACGCCGTCGAGAAGCGCGAGCAGATGATGTACGACGGCGGCGTCACCGAGTTTGTCAAATATCTCGACCGCAACAAGAAAGCGATGGTACCGGATCCGATCATGATCCGCGCCGACATGAACGGCATCAATGTCGAGGCGGCGTTGTGGTGGAACGACAGCTACCACGAGAATGTCCTGTGCTTCACCAATAACATTCCGCAGCGCGACGGCGGCACCCATCTGGCCGGATTCCGCGGCGCGCTGACGCGGCAGGTCAACGGCTATGCCGAAGCCATGGCCAAGAAGGAGAGAATCGCGCTGACCGGCGACGACTGCCGCGAGGGCCTCACCGCAGTGCTTTCGGTGAAAGTGCCGGACCCGAAATTCTCGTCACAGACCAAGGACAAACTGGTGTCGTCGGAAGTACGGCCCGTGGTCGAGAACGTCATCAATGAGGCGCTCGCCGCCTGGTTCGAGGAACATCCCACCGAGGCGAAGCTCATTGTCGGCAAGGTTGTCGAGGCCGCTGCCGCCCGCGAGGCCGCGCGCAAAGCGCGCGAACTGACGCGGCGTAAGGGTGCGCTCGACGTCGCCTCGCTCCCCGGCAAGCTCGCCGACTGCCAGGAACGCGACCCGGCGAAGTCGGAACTGTTCATCGTCGAGGGCGACTCGGCCGGCGGCAGCGCCAAGCAGGGACGCAACCGCGAATTCCAGGCCGTCCTGCCGTTGCGCGGCAAGATCCTGAACGTCGAACGCGCGCGCTTCGACAAGATGCTGTCGTCGGAGCAGATCGGCACGCTGATCACCGCGCTCGGCACCGGCATCGGCCGCGAGGATTTCGATCTCGCGAAGCTGCGCTATCACAAGATCATCGTGATGACCGACGCCGACGTCGACGGCGCGCATATTCGCACGCTGCTGTTGACCTTCTTCTTCCGCCAGATGCCGGCGCTGATCGAGGCCGGCCATCTCTATATCGCACAGCCGCCACTCTACAAGGTGACCCGCGGCAAGTCCGAGCAGTACCTGAAGGACGAGCGGGCGCTGGAGGACTATCTGATCGAGACTGGCCTCGACGACTGCGTGTTCAAGCTCGCCACCGGCGAAAACCGCGGCGGACGCGATCTGCTGGCGCTGGTGGAGGACGCCCGCGTGATCCGGAACGTGCTGCAGAATCTGCATAGCCGTTACAACCGCGAGGTGATCGAGCAGGCGGCTATCGCCGGCGTGATGAATCCGAGGATCACCGAAAATCTGGCCACTGCCAACGCCGCCGCCGATTACATCGCGAAGCGGCTGGACGCGCTCGCCGACGAAGTCGAACGCGGGTGGATCGGCCGCTTTGCGGAAGGTCAGGGCTTTTTCTTCGAGCGCACCGTGCGCGGCGTCAAGGACGTCGCCATCATTGACGACGCGCTGCTTGGCTCGGCCGATGCGCGCAAGCTGGATGAATACGCCGCGAAGCTGCAGGACGCCTATCCGCGGCCCGGCCTCTTGCGCCGAAAAGATACGGAAACCGCGATCCATGGTCCGGTCAGTCTGTTCGAGGCGGTGACCGACTCAGGGCGCAAGGGCGTGGCGCTGCAACGCTACAAAGGCCTCGGCGAGATGAACCCGGACCAGCTCTGGGAAACCACGCTCGACACCGGCGAGCGTACCCTGCTGCAGGTGAAGATCAAGGAGGTCGACGAGGCCGACGACATCTTCACCAAGCTGATGGGCGATGTGGTTGAACCGCGTCGCGAGTTCATCCAGGACAACTCGCTCAGCGCCAATGTGGACGTATGAATCTGCGGCGTCTCAAAAGGCGCGTCCCGGCCCAGCACGGATAGCGATTGCGCGAGCTATCGCACGACACCGGACGTGAATCCGGGTCTACGATGCGGCGGTTTGATTTCCTTTTTCAGGAAGCATCGCGCGGCTTTGCCGGCGTATCCCGGCCGCGCATAGGTCCAGGCCCGGCACTTGCTATCGGTATCGCAGGCATGCCTGCAAATCTGATCCGCGTCGGCTCTATCGTCTTTCTTGACTTCGAAATTGCGATAGTCGCCGCCCGAGCGATCGGTGGAGGTCTCCACCGGACCGATCCGTCGCTCGATCACGCCCGCGCCGCGAACGCCGGACACGCAACACCGATTCGCGATCCGCGGCGGTACGGCGTTCTTGAGCCAGCACACCGCGGTTTCCGACCGTTCGGTGGGATAGCTGAAGCTCCAGGCTCGGCAGTGGCGGTCGCGTTCGCATGCCAAGCCGCAATCGGCCGGATCGCCCGAGCGCAGCGGCGCCCGCAGATAGTCAGCGCCCGGTCGATCGAAATTCGTCTGGGCATAGGCCGGACGCGTCGCCGGAACGGAGATCGACAACAGTGCTGCCAGCAGCGTCAGGCCGACCTTGGGTGCATAGGCTTTCATCACGTGCCGCAAAACGACGTATCCCGAACAAGGACGTGCGCGGATGGGCTTCATTAAATCGCGACCTCGATGTACGTCGGATGAACAATTGCCGCGAAACAACCCGCTGACCCAATGATCCCTCGATTCGGCAGAATCGAATCTCCCACACCCGCAAAGCAAACGGAACGGATTTGTATTTGTCGCCCGTTCCGCCGCCTGTTCGCGACGCGACCCAAGGCTCCTCTAAAAAGCGTATTCGCTATAGGCGGGTTCCACGGACCCAGCCCACGCGCCGTTGAACTTCTCCAGCATCTCTTCTGCCGGAGAGCGGCCCGAATCCAGAATTTGATCGAGCGGCTCCAGATGCCGCGACTCATCGCGACCGAAATGGTCGATACGACCGCGCCGGCGCAGGCCTCCATGCGCCAGCATAAGGCACTCCTTGGCAATTTCGAACAGATAGCGATTCTTGATCCGAGCCTTGAATCCCAAGCGCGAGACGTCATCGCGCCACGCCTGCCGTTCCTGCGCGTTCCAGCGCTTCGCGATGTCCCACGCGGCATCGAGACTGGCGTCGTCATAGAGCAAGCCGACCCAGAACGCCGAAAGCGCCGGCAGACGCGCCCAAGGCACGCCGTCGGCGCCGCGCATTTCCAGATACCGCTTGAGCCGCACCTCCGGGAAAATTGTCGACAGATGATTGGCCCAGTCCGAAAGAGTCGGCCGTTCGCCGGGGATGGCCTTATTCCTGCCGTCAAAAAAATCACGAAACGATGAGCCGGATACGTCGATATAATTTTCGCCGCGTTTGACAAAATACATGGGAACGTCGAGCGCGTAGTCGACCCAGCGTTCGAAACCCATGCCGTCCTCGAACGCCCAGGGGATCATGCCGGCGCGAGCGTTGTCTGTGTCGCGCCAGATTTCCGAACGATACGACAGGAAACCATTCGGTTTTCCTTCGGTGAACGGAGAATTTGCGAACAGCGCCGTCGCAACCGGCTGCAACGCCACCGACACCCGCAGCTTCTTGACCATGTCGCTTTCGGACGAGAAGTCGAGATTGGTCTGCACCGTGCAGGTCCGAAACATCATGTCGAGGCCGTAGCGGCCGACCTTCGGCATGTAGTCGCGCATGATCCTATAGCGGCCCTTTGGCATCATCGGAATCTGCGCCAGCGACCACGAGGGCGTCATGCCGAGGCCGAGAAATCCAATACCGAGCGGCGTCGCGATCTCCTTGACCTGCGCCAGATGCGCTGCAAGCTCGGATTGGGTCTGATGCACTGTCTCGACCGGCGCACCCGACAGTTCGAACTGTCCTCCCGGCTCCAGTGAAATCGCACCGCCCCCGGTGACGTCATAAAGACCGATGATGTTGCCCTGCTCCATGATCGGCTCCCAGCCGAGCAGCAGTTGCATACCCTCGAGCAAGGCGCCGATGCCGCGCGACCCTTCGTAAGGCACCGGGTCGTGACCCTGAAGCGTGAACGGAGTTTTCTCGTGCTCGGTGCCGATGCGGAATTCGGACGAAGGCTTCACGCCTGCCTCCAGCCAAGCCACGAGTTCGTCGCGCGATTGCAGCGGCGTCATATCGATCTGGTCACGCGCCATGAAAGATCCCGATGCGGGGCGTTGCGATCGAGCGCACGCGGTGTCGGTTTAGAAGAGTATCGAGCCGTGGCCCGCAATCGCGAAAGATGAAAGAGACATCATCGCGCGGACGCACCGTCTCTCACTGCAAGCGCCTGAGCCTCATTGCAGGAACAACCGGGCCGGTCAAGCAGCCCGCAAAGCATTGCGGCGTCAACCGAGCGTTTGGAGCCGACTTGCCGCTCGACCGACGCCAGAATTCTGACGGACCCAGTTCGTGGTCGCTGACTATTCGTTTGCGGTGCAAAAGGTCGAGCACGAATCGGCTCGGCTTAAATGACCTGACGGCTCCGGAATGGCGCTCATTACTATTGGAAAATAATGAGAGCACCATCACGAAAACCCAGTCGCACGGTAGAACCGAAATCCAACAATCTTAGGTTGCAAAAAGAAAATCTACACACGCTTAAGGTGTTGATCCTGCACGTCACAGTCTCAAAATGACACTTTTGGCGAGCAGCGCCCCAGTCTTTAACTCCTTGTTTACCGTAACACGAAAAGGTTGAGCCTCGAGGGCGGGACCCGCGCCGGTTTGGAATTGTCTTATTCCAGACGGGCTCGGGGAACGTGAGGGCGCATCTTGCGCGGTCGACACTGGACGAAAGCATGAATTCGCGTGGATCGTCGAGCGACGACGGAATCGAACCATCCGGCCGCGAGGGGGCGGACGCTGCCGCGCGGCGCGCCGGCGTATCCCGCGACGACGGGCTCAGCCCCGACGCTGGCGGTTTCATACCGGGTCCAACGCAGCCGGTAGTCTCGAGCCAGGATGACCGCGACATGGCGGACATTCATCAGCGGCTGGATTCCATCACGCGCCAGATCGATCAGTTGTCGACCCCGGCCGCAAACGGCGAACCAGCGGTCGCGCGCCAGCTCAACGATGCCATTTCGCGGCTCGATGCCCGGCTCGCCCGGGTCGCCGCCCAGACACCCACAGAGAATACGCAGCAACATGCCTACAGGGCCGATCGAGGCGTAACCGAGGTTTACAATCGATCGTCATCACCGGAGCCTGTCACGCTCGAAGTTGCGATAGCGGAAGTCATCGCGCGTCAGCACGAACTCGATGAGACTTCACGCGCGTCGTCCTCATACAGCTCAGCACCTGCAGCCTCAGCGATGAGAACACCGCGACCGGCGGCGGATTTCTCCGGCCTCGAACGGCAACTGCTCAAAATCACGAGCCAGATCGAATCGTTGCAACGCCCGGACGGGATCGAGCAGTCGATCGCCGCATTCCGCATCGAGCTGGCCGGTCTCCGCCATGTCATTACCGAAGCTATGCCGCGCCGTGCAATCGAGCCGATCGAAAACGAGATTCGTTTACTTTCGCAGCGCATCGACGAGATCCGCCAGAACGGCAGCGATGGTCAGGCGCTGGCGAATATCGAACGCTCCCTCAATGAAATCCACGATGCGCTGCGATCACTGAAACCGGCGGAACAGCTCGCAGGATTTGACGACGCGATTCGCAATCTCGGCAACAAGATCGATACGATCGTGCGGGGCAGCGGCGATACCGGAACGATGCAGCAGCTCGAGAACGCGATCGGCGCGCTTCGCGGCATCGTCTCCAACGTTGCCTCCAATGACGCGCTGGTGCGGCTCAGCGACGAACTCAACATGCTGTCGTCTAAAGTTGATCAGCTCGGCCGACCTGAGAGCCACGGTGATTCTTTCTCCGCGCTCGAACAGCGCGTGGCCGCACTGACGGAGACCCTCGAAAACCGCGAAAGCACGGCCTCGGGCAGCAGTTCCGAACAACTTGAGGAGGCGGTGCGGGCGCTGTCCGAGCGTCTCGACCGGCTGCCGGCCGGCCACGACTCGTCCTCGGCGCTGGCGCACCTCGAACAGCGGGTCTCATTGCTGCTCGAACGCCTGGAGGCCGCCGGCGAACATTCAGGACCCAATCTTGGTCGCGTCGAGGAAGGTTTGCAGGACATTCTGCAATATCTGGAACGGCAGCAGGCCGGTCTGGCGGCACTGGCCGAGAACAGTCCACGAAGCGCCGGCCCGACCATGGACAGCGAGGTCGTCGAGGCGATCAAGCGCGAACTGTCCGAGATGCGCTTCTGCCAATCGGAAAGCGACCGTCATACCCAGGACTCGCTTGAGGCCGTTCACAGCACGCTCGAGCATGTCGTTGACCGGCTGGCGATGATCGAAAGCGACCTTCGCGCGGTTCGCGCCCAGCCCGTCCGGGCCGAGCCATCCCGCGACGGGATGCCGAAACAGGCGACAGGTCTGCCGCCCAAGCCGGAATTGCCGAACCCCGTGCTGTCGCAGATGGCCACGCAGTCCGCTCCGGCCGTCACCGCAACAGCGGCGCCGATCCCGCGCGCCATCGCTGACGTTCTGATCCCCAAAGACACCATCGATCCGGATCGGGTTGCGCAATCCGCGACCGCGCCCTCGCCGCATCCTGCGGTCGGCCCGGAGTTGCCGCCCGATCATCCACTCGAGCCTGGCACCCGTCCGGCAGGACGCACAGCATCGCCGTCGGAGCGAATCGCGGCCTCCGAAAGCGCGATCGGCGACGCCGCCGAAGCCTCACGCGAACAGTCCGGCTCATCATTCATCGCCGCCGCGCGCCGCGCGGCGAAGGCGGCTGCCGCCGCTGGGCCACCCCCCGACAAGGCCGGACGAACCAAGGTCGCCATCGAACCGGCACGTCCCGCCACAGGCGGATCGAATATCACCTCCAAGGTCCGCTCCCTGCTCGTTGCAGCGAGCGTGGTGGTCATCGTTCTCAGCAGTTTCAAGTTCGCGATGACGCTGCTCGACGGCTCTCCGCGCGAGACCCTCAGCGAGAGCGGCCCGGCCGCTCCCGTGACGAAGCCGCCAGCCGACGCCGGACCCGGCACTGAAACTCCGCCGTCGCCGTCGATGATCGCGCCCACACCGATCGACCGCCACTCGATGATTGCACCGTCGGCCGGCGACAGTGCGGCGCCGACCGCAAACCCATCAGACGCGACGCCTGCGAGCCAGCCGGAGACCACATCCGCCGACGTCACCGGTACGGTCCCGGACGCACACGCGCTCGAACCGGCTGCAACTCCGCCTTCCGAATCACTCCCCGAGAGCATCGGCGGCGCTACGCTGCGCACCGCCGCGCTCCATGGTGACGCCGCGGCCGCGTTCGAAGTCGGCGTTCGCTATGCCGAAGGCAAAGGCGTCACGGTCAATTACGACGAAGCCGCGAAGTGGTACGAACGGGCGGCGCATGCTGGCATCGTGCCTGCCATGTTCAGACTTGGCACCCTGCACGAAAAGGGACTCGGCGCGAGTAAGGACGTTGATACGGCGCGGCATTATTATATACAGGCGGCCGACCGGGGTAACGCCAAGGCGATGCATAACCTCGCCGTACTTGATGCCGATGGCGGCGGCAAGGGCGCCGACTACACGAGCGCGGCGCAATGGTTTCACAAGGCGGCCGAGCGGGGAATAGCCGACAGCCAATTCAATCTCGGTATTCTTTATGCTCGCGGCATTGGCGTCGAACAGAATCTCGCGAAATCGTACAAGTGGTTCAGCCTCGCCGCCGCCCAAGGCGACGTGGATTCAGGGCGCAAGCGCGACGAAGTCGCCAAGCGACTCGATCCGCAGTCGCTCGCTGCGGCCAAGCTGGCGGTTCAAACGTTCGCGCCCACGCCTCAGCCCGACGATGCCGTCAACGTTCCCAGTCCTGCCGGCGGATGGGACAGCGCGACCGCGAAGCCCCACGCCAAAACCGCGCCACGCAAGTCCGCGACGGCGACCCCGGCGATGGCGCGGCATATCGCGCATTAATCCAGCTTCACCAACTTCGGGTGTGACGGTGGGGCAGCAGGCCCGGCCGTCCTCAATTCTTTAACCCCGGCCGCCCATGATTTCGGTTATGCAGGGGTGCGGCTCGCGGCCGTGCCGCGACTGAAGGTCCAAGCTGCGAAAGGCGCCGGCCAGCCAGCAGCCAAATCCGAAGACAACGCGCGTGCAGCTTTATCTCCCGATCGCCGATATTCCGGTCAACGTGTTCCTCATCCTGGCGATGGGGGCAGCTGTGGGGTTCGTATCGGGGATGTTCGGCATCGGGGGAGGCTTCCTGATGACACCGCTGCTGATCTTTGTCGGCATCGCCCCGGCGGTTGCCGTTGCAACGGTCACTAGCCACATCGCGGCCTCATCTTTCTCCGGAGCGCTGTCCTACTGGCGCAAGCGGACAGTTGACCCAATGCTCGCGCTGGTTCTGCTGAGCGGCGGCATTATTGGAACCATATTCGGGGTCTGGACCTTCACGCGTCTGCGCTCGCTAGGGCAACTCGATCTTTTGATCGCGCTCTCCTACGTTGTGCTGCTGTCCGGCGTCGGCGCTGCGATGTCCTGGGAGGGGCTGCGCGCCATGCTTCGGTCCCGCAAAGGAGGGACCATTCCGCTGCGACGCGCGGGCGGCCATGGCTGGGTCCACGGCCTGCCGCTGAAAATCCGGTTCAAGCGCTCCAAGATTTACCTTTCGGCCATTCCGGTGATCGTCATCGGCCTCTTCATCGGCTTCATCGGTGCGATCATGGGCATCGGCGGAGGCTTCATTCTGGTGCCGCTGCTGATCTACCTGCTGCGCGTACCGACGTCGACTGTGATCGGTACCTCCATGATGCTCACCCTCATCACCATGACGTTCGCCACGGTGCTGCACGCCGCCACCAACCATCTCGTCGACGCCGTGCTGGCATTGATCCTGATGACCGGCGGTGTGACCGGCGCACAATTCGGCGCCCGGGCCGGGCAGCGCATCCGCGGCGAACACCTTCGGCTACTGCTCGGGCTGTTAATTCTGGCGGTCGGTGTTCGCTTCGCGATCGAACTGGGCATCCGACCCACCGATCTCTACGCCGTCCGCGAAGCGACGGGCGGCATATGAGGATGCGCGCAACATGGTCGGCCGGACTTGCCCTGTTGCTAGGGGTCATGCTCGGCGCGGACGATGCGCGCGCCGAGCACCTAATCGTCTCCGTATCGAACCATCGCGTCACCGTCACGCCGAACTATTCCGGCGAGGAACTGGTGCTGTTCGGCTCGATCGAGCGTGACGGCGGTGCGCCGCTTCCGTCCGCCGGCTACAATCTCGTCGTAACTGTCAGCGGCCCTCCCGCGGACATGATCACGCGCCGCAAGGAGCGGTGGTTCGGCATCTGGGTGAACGCCAATTCCCGGCAATTCCTCCAGGTTCCGGCCTATCTTGCGGTCTTCGCCGACCGGCCGCTGGACAAGATCGCCGCGCCGGACATCCTGCGCCAGCAGCGACTCGGACTAAACAACGTGCTGCTGACGCAGCGCGTCGGTCCCGACTACGCCGACGTGCTACCGAGCGATCCGTTCCGGCGCGCCTTCATAAGGCTGCGAAGCGAACAAGGGCTGTACCGCGAGAACACCTCGGCCGTGACTTTCCTGACCCCAACCCTGTTTCGTACCGGCATCCCGCTCCCGGCAGAGGTGCCGATCGGCACCTACACCATCGGAATCAAGCTGCTTGCCGGTGGCACGCTGATCGCAAAGACCGATACGGCGTTCGAAATCGTCAAGGTCGGTTTCGAGCAGTTCGTGGCCACCGCCGCCAAACAACACGGCCTGGTTTACGGCGTGGCGACGGCGCTTATGGCGTTGATGGCCGGCTGGATGGCATCGATCGTTTTCCGCAGAGACTGAGGGTCTTGGAGTCATATCCCTATAGCGCCCATGCGATCGCCATCGCCACTACACCGAACGCCATTATGGCGGTGGCGAGCCAACCGAGCCAATACAGCGGCCCCCCTACCCTAAAATTGCCCATGATCTCGTGGTGCCGCGCCACCAACATCAGCAGCACCATCACGGGCACCGCAAGCACACCGTTGATAACCGCGCTCCAGTAGAGCGCCTGGATGGGGTCTATGGGGGTGAAATTGAGGACAATTCCGATCGCCGCCGACAACGCCAGCACCGCGTAGAACGCAGCAGCCTCCTTTGGCTTGCGCGCCAGCCCGACCGGCCATCGTCGCCCCTCGCCAACGGCATAGGCCGCCGAACCCGCCAGCACCGGAATCGCCAGCAACCCGGTGCCGACAATGCCGAGCGCGAAAATCACTTCCGCGAACCGGCCCGCAATCGGCCGCAAGGCTTCTGCGGCCTGGGCCGATGTCTGGATGTCGGTCTTGCCGGTGGCATGGAAAGTCGCGGCGGCGGTGAGAATGATCGCGATCGCGATCAAGCTGGAGAAGGCCATCCCGACGATGGTATCGGCGCGGATGCGGTGGAATTCCTTTTGCGCGCCGTGATGCCTTTGGATCAGGGGCCGTTTTCGGGCATCGACACGCTGGTCTTCCGCTTCCTGCGAGGCCTGCCAGAAGAACAGATACGGCGAAATCGTCGTGCCGAGAATGGCCACGATGGTGGTGAGAAACGGCGCGCTGAACTCGACGCGCGGAATCAGCAATCCCGCAACCGCCTCACCCCAGGAGACATGCGCGACCGCGAGCGCGGCGACATAGGCGAACAGGCTCAGTGTCAGCCACTTCAGAACAGCGACATAGCGCGCGTAATCAAGAAAGATCTGCGCCACGACCGAGGTGATGCCGAACAGCAGCACGTAGGCAAAGGCGGGACCGCCGAACAGCAGCCTGGACGCATCCGCCATGGCGCCAAGGTCGGCGGCGACGTTGATGGTGTTAGCGATAAACAGCAGCGAGACGATGCCGTTCAGCAGGCTTGCGGGATAGTGGCGGCAGACGTTGCCAGCAATGCCGTGTCCGGTGACGCGACCAACCCGCGCGGAAATCTCCTGAATCGCTGCCATCAGGGGAAACGTCAGCAGCATCGTCCAGCTTGCTCCGTAGCCGAGCTGTGCACCCGTCTGGCTGTAGGTGCCGATGCCGGAGGGATCGTCGTCCGCGGCCCCGGTGATAAGGCCCGGCCCGAGCGTTTTGAAGACATCACGAAACGGCCGTAAAGGCGCACCTTTCATAGGTGGCTCGTTCCGGCGTCCACTTTCCATGTTATCCGCGCGTTGTCGCTCTTGAATGTGTGTCTTAGCTCCGACCGCGTTGACAACACGGACCGGCCGGTTCCGGTTCCCCGTCCGTCTGACGCCGCCGACGGCGAACGAGCGCCGCGCGGCATTGTCCGAGTGAAATGAGCCGCGGCGTCGCGGCTTTCAACAGCAGCGCGAGGCCGCGATCGCATGCATGTGGGCATAGCCGAGCACGTGCGCGGTGAAATCGGCCGAGAAGATTTTGGCGAACGCTCTGTCTCGGATGCTCAAGCCTCCCGCATAGGCGCCAAACGCCGGCATCACCATGCGCGCGCCATCGCTGGCGAAACAACGCCGCTCTATCGAACGACCCCGCGTCGAAACCCGCGCCTTGGGATGCAGATGACCTGCGATTTCGCCGAAAGCACCGGTCGGCTCATGGCGAAATACGATCTCACCCATCGCAACTTCTTCGGCGACAACGCCCCCGAGATCGGATGGCAACGCCGGATCGTGATTGCCCGAAATCCAGATCCAGTCGCGGCGCGCCTGCACAGCCGAAAGCGCCTCGCGGTCCAGTGCGGACAGGCGTTCATGCGCTTGGCTATCATGAAAGCTGTCGCCCAGCGCGATCACCGTACGCGGATCGAACCGTGCGATGACCGCAGCGAGACGACCGAGCGTCGCAACTGTATCATAGGGCGGCAGCAGCACGCCGCACATGGCAAAACTCGAACCCTTTTCGAGATGCAGGTCGGACACGACGAGCAAGCGTTCCCGTTCCCAGAACAGCGCGCCCGAAAGATCAGCCAGAAATTCGACGCCGCCGACAAGCACGGTCGCGCGGAACGGGACGTCGTTGATCGCAAGCACGCTCAAGAGATGATCCGAATCGGAAAGAGGCTCGTTGCTTTCATAGATCATGCGAACGATCTTCCGAAAAGAGCGGAGGCCATGGGAACACGGCAAATATGGACCGCGAGGACATCACCGCTCCATCGCCTCCTTGACGAGATCGTCGGCCGCTTCCGCGAGCAACTCGTCGGACGCCTCGCCATAAACCGCCTCGCGGCCGATTTCCAGCATCACCGGAACCGCCAGTGGCGAAATGCGATCGAGCGGCTTGTGGGTAATCCGGCCTTTGATCCGCGCCAGCATATCGCTCAAGCGGCGGATATCCAGCAGTCCGGTCGCAGCGTCGGCGCGGGCCGCTCGCAGCAGCACATGATCGGGTTGATGCTTGCGCAGCACATCGTAAACAAGATCGGTCGAGAACAAGACCTGCCGTCGGCTCTTTTCCGCCCCGGTGAAACGGCGGGCGATCAGGCCCGAAATGATTGCGCAATTGCGGAAGGTGCGCTTCATCAACGCGGATTCCGCAAGCCATGCCTCGAGATCATCACCCAGCATGTCCGGATCAAACAACGCATCGAGATCGAACCGGCGCTCCCGGATCATCGACGAAGCGTCCCCCAGCATCCAGATCGCGAGCGCATACTCGTTGGCGACAAAGCCAAGCGGTCGCGCACGCGCACGCTCCAATCGCCGCGTCAGCAACATGCCGAGAGTCTGGTGCGCAAGCCGGCCTTCGAACGGATAACAGACCAGATAATGCTTGTCGGCGCGCGGAAAGGTTTCAACGATCATCTCGCGCGCATGCGGCACACGCGAAAAATGTGACTGCAGCATCAACCATTCGCGCACCTGTTCCGGCAGGCCGCGCCATGCGCGCTTGTCGTCGAGCAGGTTGCGAACCCGCTCGGCCAGATAGGTCGAGAGCGGAAACTTGCCGCCCATGTAGGACGGCACCTTCGGGCTCTCGTCATTGGCACGCGAAACATAGACCTGATCCTCGGACAGCGCCTCGTAACGCACAATCTCGCCGCCGAACACGAAGGTGTCGCCGACGACGAGACCTTCAATGAAATATTCTTCGATCTCACCTAACATGCGGCCGCCACGCGCGATCGCGCCGGTCGAACCGGAACCGCCGTGCCGCGAGCGCACCAGCTTCACCTTCAGCATCGCCTCCTCGACGATGGTGCCGACGTTGAGGCGGTAGCTTTGTTTTACCTTCGGATTGGCGACGCGCCAGCGCCCCTCTTTGTCCTGCCGGATGCGGGCAAATCGTTCGTAGCTTTTCAGCGCATAGCCGCCGGTGGCGACGAAATCGATCACGCCGTCGAAATCAGCACGCGTCAGCGCCGCATAGGGTATGGCGGTTCGCACCTCGTCATAAAGCTCATCGGCGCGGAACGGCTCGCCGCAGGCGCAGCCCAGAACATGCTGCGCGAGCACATCGAGCGCACCGGAGCGCAACGGCGGCGTGTCCTGCGCATTTTCGTTGACCGCATCAATGGCGGCGCGGCATTCCAGCACTTCGAACCGATTAGCCGGCACTAAAACTGCGCGCGAGGCTTCATCAAGACGGTGATTGGCGCGGCCGATCCGCTGCATCAGCCGCGAGGCACCCTTGGGCGCACCAATATTGATGACGAGATCGACGTCGCCCCAATCGACGCCAAGATCCAGGGACGACGTGCAGACCACCCCGCGCAGCCGGCCATCCGTCATCGCCTGCTCCACCTTGCGGCGCTGCGCGACGTCGAGTGAGCCGTGATGCAGCGCGATGGCGAGACCGTCGTCGTTGATGCGCCAGAGATCCTGAAACAACATCTCAGCCTGGCTCCGGGTGTTGACGAACACCAGCGTGGTCCTGTTGCGCCTGATGAGATCGTAGATTTCAGTCAACGCATGACGCGCCGAATGTCCCGCCCACGGCAGCCGTTCGCTGGTATCCAGCATCTCGACAATTGGAGCGGCTGCGCCTTCGGCCTCGACAATGTCAGCCGAAACGGCCTTGCCTTCGGGCTGCGGCACCAGGAATCGCGCCAGCGACTCCGGTTCGGCCACCGTCGCCGACAAGCCGATCGTACGCATTCGCGGAGCGAGCAGCCACAGCCGGGCGAGCGCCAGTGACAACAGATCGCCTCGTTTCGAGGTCACCAGCGCGTGCAGTTCATCGAGCACAACGCGCCGCAACGACGAAAACAAAAACGGCGCATCGTCCGACGCCAGCAGAAGCGCGATCTGTTCAGGGGTAGTCAGCAAGATGTCCGGCGGATAACGCCGCTGCCGCTGCCGGCGTGACACCGGCGTATCGCCGGTGCGGGTCTCGACCCGGATCGGCAGATTCATCTCGGTGATCGGGGTTTCCAGATTGCGGGCGATATCGACCGCCAGCGCTTTCAGTGGAGAAATATAGAGGGTGTGAAGGTGCCTTCCCTCTCCCGCAAGGGGAGAGGGAGAAGAGATGTCCACCAGCGTGGGCAGAAATCCGGCCAGCGTCTTGCCCGCGCCGGTGGGGGCGATCAGCAGCGCCGAACGGCCGGCACGGGCCTTTCGCAGCAACGCCAGCTGGTGGGCACGCGGCGACCATCCCCGCGCCGCAAACCAGCGCAGAAAGCCGTCAGGCAGCAAGGGCTGCTTTTCGCGATCAGCGATTCCCACGCTCCGAGAAGGTAGGCCGTCCCGCCCGTCCGGTCGAGTTGGCGGGGATCGAAAGCGAATCAGCATCCCCCCGCAAACGGTCGGAGTGGGGTTCAGCGCGGCTTGGGAGGCGCGGACAAGCCGCGATAGGGTCCGGCATTGTTATGCCAGATGCTGATTTTGATGCTGATTTTGCAAGGTTTTCGCCGTCACCACATCATTCCCTATCAGGTGTGGCTACCGAACCACAGACAAGTTTCCCGCCGAAGCGTACAGTCTCGCGGTCATTTGCAGTCGGGGACCATCATAATGAAAATGAAAAAAATTCTGCTCGGCGTTCTGCTGGCCAGCACCGCGATGAGCGCCCAGGCGGCGGATCTTGCACCGCGGCCTTACACCAAGGCTCCGCCGATGGCTCCGGTCTATGACTGGACTGGCCTTTACTTCGGCGTGAACGCCGGCCTCGGGGTTGGTCGCAATCAAACCGTGCATAATTTTGGTCCCCCCGGGGCAATTTCGACGCATCTGCAGCCGCTCGGCGCGGTTGGCGGCGGCCAGATCGGCTACAATTGGCAGACCAATTCGTTCCTGGGCCCGATCGTATTCGGCGTCGAAGCTGACCTCCAAGGCGCCGACATGACCGACACCCGGACCAATTTTGTCGGCGCGCTCCAGTATAATCAGAGACTCAACTGGTTCGGCACGGCGCGCGGCCGCGTCGGTCTGGTTAACGGTCCGATGATGACCTACCTAACCGGCGGTTGGGCCTACGGTAACGTTGGCACCACAGTCATTCAAGGTGGCGTGCCGTCCGCGTTCGGCGGCGGACGCAGCGGCTGGACCTGGGGCAGCGGCGTCGAAGCCGCGCTCGGCGGCAACTGGACCGGCAAGATCGAGTACCTTTATCTCGATCTGGGTAACCAAGCCTTCGCAGGTCTTCCCGGTCAGGCGCTGCGTTCCGAGCTGCACGAGAATATCTTCCGCGCCGGCGTGAACTATCGCATCGGCGGCCCCGGCAGCCCGTACGTACCGACAGTCACGGCAAACTGGAACGGCCTGTATATCGGCGGCAATGCCGGCGGCGGACTCGGTCGCAACCGCAACACCATCTCCGATGCGGCTGGAAATCCGCTCGCCCGATTCAATCTCGCGCCCAGCGGCTTCATCGGCGGCGGCCAGATCGGCTACAACTGGCAGGCTGGTAACATCGTCTTTGGCCTCGAGACCGACTTCCAGGGCTCGACCCTGGAGGACAACAAGACCTGCTTCGGCTGCGTGCCGGGGGCTTCTGTCAATTTCAATTCGAAGCTGCAGTGGTTTGGCACCGCGCGCGGCCGCCTCGGCTACGCCATCGGACCCTCGATGTTCTACGCGACCGGCGGTTTCGCCTATGGCAACGTCAAGACTGCGCTCAACAATTTTAGCTTCTCCAACACCCGCACCGGCTACACCGTGGGCGGTGGCATCGAGACGCCGCTTCCCATCGTGAACCTGTTCGGCGGCCCCCTGTTCGGGCCGAACTGGACCTCAACGACGGAATATCTCTACGTCGATCTCGGCCGTTCACGATTCAATATCGGTGGCGGGCCGTTCGTAATGAGCACCGGCGCGGAGGAGCACATCTTCCGCACCGGCCTGAACTATCACTTCAATACGCCGACGGTCGCAAACTACTGATCGGAAAAGGCCAGGGTTTCAAAGTCCTGGTCTGACGGAATAAATCTTGGGGGAGTGGGCAAGAAAGCCGCATCGCATCGCGATGCGGCTTTCTTCATGAACCGGTCGCGAGCGAAGTGGAATCCGGTTCGCGTGAAAAAAACGCGTCAAATCAAAGACTCTAGCCAGGCAGCGCTCTTGCTCCGCGACCGAAGCTCTGCGGATGCGCTGTCCTTGCGCAAGGCCTTACGATCGTAATATGCGGCACGGTACGGGTCCGGCCAAAGGCAGTCCGTTATTCGGCGGAAGCGGAAATAGCCCTCGCGCCATAACCCCATCACCTGATCCAAGCCCCTTTGGGGCCGACCTTCTCGCCATTACCGAGTCCGATCACGCCGTCCGTTTCGGGACCGCGACCTTCGAGCTTGTCGCTCCGGATCTCGCCGGATGACTCGGAGCTTCGGAGCGCTGGAATGGCGACGTTTCTGGTCCTGGAATTGGCGGGAGCGTCGCAGGCCATGCCTATGCCGATCCTGAACCAGATTTGGCCAGCTGATCGCTTCATAGAAGAAAAATCGATCTATCTGGCGCCGCGACGGGCCGCCGCACTTGCGCGCCCTGATACGCAATTCCCATGTTCTGGATGCCGGCCACCAAATCCGGTGAGGGTTTCGAGAGGTTTAATGAACTATTTCCGTACTGCGATCCTGCTGGCGGGGCTCACCGGCCTGTTCATGGGCGTGGGCTATTTGATCGGCGGCGCCAGCGGCGCGACGATAGCGCTCGTCGTCGCCGCCGCGACCAATATCTTCGCTTATTGGAACTCCGACCGCATGGTGTTGTCGATGTACGGCGCACATGAGGCCGATGCCGGCACCGCGCCAGACCTGCACCGGCTGGTGTCCGAGCTTGCTGCGCGTGCCAGCCTGCCGATGCCGCGCGTGTTCGTGATGGACAAACCGCAGCCCAACGCTTTTGCCACCGGCCGCAATCCGGAGAATGCCGCCGTGGCGGTGACGACGGGACTGATGCAGTCGCTCAGCCGCGAGGAACTGGCCGGCGTGATCGCGCATGAACTTGCGCATATCAAACATCACGACACGTTGCTGATGACCATTACTGCGACCTTCGCGGGCGCGATCTCGATGCTGGCGCAGTTCGGCATGTTCTTCGGTGGTAACCGCGACAACAACGGCCCCGGTATCATCGGCTCGCTGGCGATGATGATCCTCGCGCCGCTCGGAGCCATGCTGGTGCAAATGGCGATCAGCCGCACCCGCGAATACGCCGCCGACGAGATGGGCGCGCGCATCTGCGGCCAGCCGATGTGGCTCGCTTCGGCACTGGCCAAGATCGACAATGCCGCGCATCAGATCCCAAACATGGAGGCGGAGCGCGTGCCCGCGACCGCGCACATGTTCATCATCAACCCACTGTCGGGACACGGTATGGATAACCTGTTCGCGACTCATCCCTCGACCGAAAACCGCATCGCCGCATTGCAGAAGCTCGCCGGGCAGTCCGGCGAAGGTCTTGCCCCCCGCGCGGCGCCTGACTCCCGCGGCCCCTGGAACAGTGGCCCTCGCCGGGGTCCGTGGGGTTAAGGAGCCGCAGTCCGTCAAGTATTGAGCAACGGTAATCAGCGCGGTCGGGCGAGTCCGACGGCGCACGTCCATCGACTCCTTTTCCCCAGCGATCCTTCGACACGATAGTCCCTTGTCAGAGAACAGCCAATCGGCTTGGTGTGATGCTTTGCCATGGAGATTTCATAGAATGCTCAAGCAGATTGCCATGCTGACTGTTGCGATCGGTTTATTCGGTGCGACCGCGGCTCGCGCCGACGCTGTCATTCCAACCAAGGATATTGCCGGCGCCAGGGATAACGCGCTGCTGAAGCGTTACGACGGCTCGTTCATCGTGAGCTATGAGCGCCTCGCCTTCACCGATTTCAAGGTGCCGCTGTCAAGGCTTGAGAAGGCGGGCGACGATCAGCGCGATCGGATGAACAATCAGGTGTTCAAACCGAAAAAGGAAATCGAAATCGAGGGCGCGCGCACTCGTATTGCCTATCTGCTACCGGCCGGACGCTCGCCGCTGGAGGTGTTGCGCAACTATCAGGACGTCGTGAAGGAGGCCGGTGGCGAAATCCTCTACACTTGCAAGAAGGAAGAATGCGGCGGCGATCCCGAGCGCTCCAGCGAGGGCGGCGGCGGCGAAATGAGCCTCATGATGTATTTCGTTTACGCAAACCAGCTGAAGGACGCCGACTTTTCAAACGGCAAATGCGCGCTGACATCCCATGTCGACGATCAGCGGTTCTTCGCTGCGAAGATCCCGCAAGGCGGCGGCGATGCCTATGTCACCGTGCAAACCTTTCAGGTCGAGGACAACCTGTACTGCAAGGCATTTAATGAACGAACCGTGGCGCTGGTCCATATTGTCGAACCCAAGCCCCGCGAACAAAAGATGGTCGTGGTTAAGGCCGAGGAGATGGCGCGGAGCATCGGTACGACCGGCCGAGTCGCGCTCTACGGCATCTTCTTCGACACCGACAAAGCCGAGCTCAAACCCGAGTCCGGCCCCACGCTGGCCGAGATCGCAGGTCTGCTCAAGAACGACCCGAAGCTCGCGGTGCTGATCGTCGGCCACACCGACAATCAGGGCGCGTTCGACCACAACCTCGACCTGTCGCGGCGCCGGGCCGAGGCGGTAGTGAAGGTGTTGGCGGCAAACCACGGGATCGATCCGAAGCGGCTGCGCGCAGCCGGCGTCGGCATGATGGCGCCCGCCGCCTCGAATGACGCCGACGACGGCCGAGCCAGGAATCGCCGGGTGGAAGTGGTCAAGCTGAACTGACGGCTGTCCGTCCGCCGCGAGAGCGGGGCGCGACGTCGGCTCCGGGGGCGCCGGCGTCACATCCGCAAAAAAATAATTGGAACCAAAGGGAGGACAGCGCGTTCTGTGCCGATTGTGACCCGGTATGCGGCGTCATTGGGGTCACCCCTCCCGACGGGCTACCTAACAAAACTTGTCCATCAATGTTTGAGAAGGAAGGTGTCAGTTCCGGAGCCTTTCTCGCCGGAGGCGGGGAGATGGGTGATTTGACGCGCCGATTCGATTGGGCCTCTACATCGGTCGGCGCTTCCGATACCTGGCCCCAGAGTCTGCGCACGGCAGTCCGGATCATGCTGAACACCAACCACCCGATGTTCATCTGGTGGGGGCCGGACCTGATCCAGTTCTATAATGATGCCTATCGGCAGACCATGGGACCGGAGCGGCATCCCAGCGCGCTCGGGCAGAAGGGCAAAGAGTGCTGGACCGAGATCTGGGACATCATCGGCCCCCAGATCGAGCACGTCATGGCCGGCAGCGGCGCGACGTGGCATGAGGAGCAGCTTGTTCCGGTCACGCGGCACGGCAGGTTGGAGCAGGTCTATTGGACCTACGGCTTCAGCCCCATCGATAACGATGAAGGTGTTGGAGGCGTGCTCGTCGTATGCCGCGATGTCACGCGTGAACATTTTGCCAGACTTGCCTTGCAGGAGCGGGAGACCGAGCTCGCGCGCGTGCAGGCGATTGGACGGATCGGCGGCCTCGAAGTCGATCTGCGCACCGGGCATCGCAGTCGCAAGTCGCCCGAGTATTTGAAGATACATGGCCTTCCGCCCGAAGCCGTCCACGAGAATCGTGAAGACTGGCTTCGCCGCGTTCATCCCGACGATCGCGCGGTCGCCGAAGGGCAGTTCATCGATGCGGTGCGGGGCGGTGATCGCGAGTACGCGGTACGCTACCGTATCATCCGGCCGAGCGACGGCGCGACACGCTGGATTTCCGCCCGATCAGTGATCGAGCGCGATGCGGAGGGGAAAGCGCTCCGTCTGTTCGGCGCGCACATCGATGTCACCGACCAGGTCGAAGCGGAGCGTTCGATCCGCGAGCGCGAACAGGAATTTCGTACGCTTGCAGAGGCGCTGCCGCATCACGTCTGGACCGCCACGTCCGACGGCTCATTTAACTGGTTCAATCAACGCTTCTACGACTATGTCGGTAAAAAACCGGGCGAACTCAGCGGCTACGACTGGAGTAAGATCGTCCATCCGGAGGACGCATCGGCCGCTGCCGCCGCAAGAACCCGCGCGGTGAACAGCGGCGAACCCTATGAGATCGAGTTTCGGCTGCGGAGGTCTGACGGCAGCTATCACTGGTTTCTATCCCGCGCGGTGCCGGCGCGCGATGACGACGGTCGTATCACCCGCTGGATCGGCACCAACACCGACGTCCACGATCAGAAGCGGATCGCGGCAAAACTCGCCGAGTTGAATGCGACGCTCGCCGAGCGCGTCGAAGAAAAAACCCGCGAGCGTGACCGAATCTGGAACGTGTCCCGGGACTTGCTGCTCGTCATGGACCAGAACGGTATCTGGCGCTCCGTCAATCCTGCCTGGACCAGGACGCTCGGCTGGAGCGAAGCCGAGCTGATGGAGCGCACCGCCGAATGGATCGAGCATCCCGAAGATATCGTTAAGACCCGAGTTGAGGTCCGCCGCCTTGCACGCGGCAAGGCTACCGTTCGATTCGAAAACCGGCTTCGTCACCAGGACGGCTCGTACCGGTGGCTGTCCTGGACCGCTGTTCCGGATCAGGACCTGATTTACGCCGTGGCGCGCGATGTCACTGCCGAGAAGGCGGCTGCCGAACGGTTGCGGGCGGCCGAAGAAGCGCTACGTCAATCGCAGAAGATGGAAGCAGTCGGCCAGTTGACCGGCGGCATCGCCCACGACTTCAACAACCTGCTCACCGGCATCGTGGGCTCGCTGGATTTATTGCAGACGCGCCTCAATCAGGGGCGGACCGATCGCGCGGGACGCTACATCGAGGCCGCAATGACCTCCGCCAATCGGGCCGCGGCGCTGACGCACCGCCTGCTGGCGTTCGCCCGCAGACAGCCCCTGGTGCCGAAGCCGGTCAATGCCAACCAGCTGATCCTCTCGCTGGAAGACTTGTTGCGCCGGACGATCGGCGAGACCATTGAGCTGAAAATCGCCCCATCAAAACAGCTCTGGCCGACGCTGTGCGACCCCAATCAGCTCGAAAGCGCGCTGCTCAATCTCGCGATCAATGCACGGGACGCCATGCCCAGCGGCGGCAGGCTCACGATTACCACGGCGAACGTGACCCTCGAGGCCATCGAGTCCGGGGCCTCCGCCAAGCAACCGGGCGACTATATCTGCATCACCGTCGCCGACACTGGAACAGGCATGACCGCCGATATAGCGGCGCGCGCCTTCGATCCATTCTTCACCACCAAGCCGATCGGACAGGGTACCGGACTCGGCCTGTCGATGATCTACGGATTCGCCCGGCAATCGAATGGCCACATCGCACTCGACACCGTGCCGGAACGAGGCACATCGATCAGCCTGTCTCTGCCGCGCCATGATAGCATTGCCGAGGCTCATCAGGCGTCTCCCGTGAACAGGATCACCGCGACCGGGGAGACCGTGCTGGTGGTCGAGGATGAACCGGTCGTGCGCAGCATCATTGTCGAAATGCTGCACGATCAAGGTTATGTCACACGCGAGGCCGCGGACGGAGCGGCGGGCTTGCGGATCCTGCAACTGGACACTCCCGTCGATCTCCTGCTCACCGACATCGGGCTTCCGGGCATGAACGGACGCCAACTGGCGGATCAGGCGCGGGAACTCCGGCCAGATTTGAAAATCCTCTTTATGACCGGCTATGCCGACAATGCCGCAAACGCCAAAGGCTTCCTCAGGCCCGGCATGGACATGATCACCAAGCCGTTCGATCTCAGCCATCTTTCGCAGCGGGTCCGCGACATCATTTCCCGCTGATATCGGCTTGCGAGATGTGTGTCGGCACCATCCATCATCCATCGCCGTGGAGAGTGGCGGCGGTCCTGCGCATGGCGTGATCCGTTCTGTGTCGAGACCGACAGGCGATCACTCTTGGTCTCGAACCTGAGAGGAGTCACACGTTGCCGGTCAGGAACGGATTGCTTGCGCGCTCGTAGCCGATGGTCGACCCCGGACCATGTCCGCAGATGAAAGCAACGTCATCCCCAAGCGGCAACAGCTTGTCGGTAATCGACTTGATCAGCATGGCATGGCTGCCGCCTGGCAAGTCGGTGCGGCCGACGGAACCGTTGAACAACACGTCGCCGACATGCGCAAAGCGCATCTCCGGGCTGAAAAAAACCACGCTTCCCGGCGAATGGCCGGGACAATGAAGCACATCGAATGCAAGTTGGCCGAACTCGACCCGGTCGCCCTCCTCGAGCCAGCGGTCCGGGACAAAATTGCGCATTCCGGTCATGCCGTAGTGGCATCCGCTTTCGACGACATGGTCGAGCAGGAACTTGTCGGCGATATGCGGACCCTCGATGGGGACCTTCAGCACGTCGCGCAACTCCGCGGCGCCGCCCACATGATCAATATGGCCGTGCGTCAGCCAGATCCGTCCGACGCTCACACCGGCCTTTTTAATGGCGGCCCTGACAAGCGGAATATCGCCTCCAGGATCGATCACCACCCCATCCTTGGTGGCTTCGCACCACAACAGGGTGCAGTTCTGTCGGAACGGCGTCACCGGGATGATGGTGGCGCCGACTTTGGTGCTGCTTTGGTCGTCCCGGCTCATACGCGCACAATGCCGATTTTTACGGCCTCGCCAAGCGATTTAACGTCATCACCGGCGACACACCGAGCCTAGCGCGTACTCCGCAAAGGTGGATACCGTTTTGCGGTCAGAGTACGCACACGTTATTGATTAAGAGCATTTTCGTACGGCTAACCGGATTCCACTTAGCTGGAAAATGCTCTAAGCCCTTCCGCTTCTGACGGAATCAGAAGTAGTGTTCTATGGTTTTGATTTGACTCGTTTTCTTCACGCGAACCGGCACCCACGTCGCTCGAAGACGCTATAGTCGCATGGAAACGAATACCGCTCACATCGCCTTTGTGGCCCTGCCGGATCGCCGCCAGTCGGAGACCGCGCTGGCGATCGCGCGCGGGACCGGCAGACTTTTGCGATCGCTTGGATTTGCGTGTCTCAGCGAATTGTCGCTTCCGTCCGGGCGCCGTGCCGATCTCGTTGCAGTGAATGCACGCGGCGAGATCTGGATCGTCGAGATCAAGTCATCGGCCGAGGATTTGCGTGCGGACAGGAAGTGGCAGGATTACCGAGAGCATTGTGATCGCCTGTTCTTCGCTTTCACGCGCGATCTGCCGTGCGATATTTTCCCCGGCGATACGGGGCTAATCGTTGCAGACGCCTATGGCGCCTACTTGCATTGCGAGGCGCCCGAGCACCGCCTGTCGGCACCGACGCGCAAGGCGATGATGCTGCGCTTCGGGATCGCGGCGGCGCAACGTCTCAATCGCCTGGCCGATCCGCAGGGCTACACCGACGGTGAATTTTAAAGCATGAATGTGACTCGAGGGCGGCGCCAGCGCAAGGCGATAAGCCACTTCGCTCGAAACGCTGCGTCTGACTTAAAGCTGAACGGCTGTCGCCCCTTGAACGGAGGATAACAATTCAGTCTCAGCGAGGCGCGCGTTTCGCCAGAATACGTTGCAGCGTGCGGCGGTGCATGTTGAGCCGCCGCGCCGTTTCCGACACGTTACGACTGCACATCTCGTAAATGCGCTGAATGTGTTCCCAGCGCACGCGATCGGCGGACATTGGATTCGGCGGCAACTCGGATTTTTCTGTACCGCTGGCAAGCAGCGCTGCGACCACGTCGTCGGCGTCGGCAGGCTTGGACAGATAATCGATCGCCCCCATCTTCACCGCCGTCACAGCGGTCGCGATGTTGCCGTAGCCGGTTAGCACGATCGCTCGAGCATCGGGCCGCTCGCGCTTAAGCGCTGACACAACGTCGAGGCCATTGCCGTCGCCCAGCCGCAAATCGACCACGGCAAAAGCCGGCGCGGACTTTCCGATATGCGCAAGACCATCAGAGACGCTGCCGCATGAGGTCACAGTGAAGCCGCGCGTTTCCATGGCGCGCGACAGCCGCTCCAGAAACGGTTTGTCATCCTCAACGATAAGCAGCGAGCGGTCGGCTTGCGGGATAACGTCGGGGGTGGCGTTCACATTGATACCTCGCGTGATTGGTCTGAAATCATATGATCGCTGAACACCGCACCGCAAGCAATTGTTGCCCAAATCCACGGCCGCGATCTCTATCCTATTGTCTCCGCAATCGTTTTTGCTGTTTCAAAACGGACACGTGGCCACACAATCCTGACCACCGCGCCATGCTCAGGAAACTTTCGGTTCTTGAATGATACCTTAGCGCCGGTTCGCTCCAGCAAGGTTCGGGCGATAAAAATTCCAAGACCCAGTCCTGTACGTCCGCCCTGGGCATCGCCGGCGTTGCGACGGCGCGACAGATAAGGCTCGCCGATCCTCTTCAGAATGTCGGGGACAATGCCCGGTCCGTCGTCCGCAATGACGATCTCAACATTGTCTCTGTCCCACCAGGCATTCACTTCGACCGCGCTGCGGGCGAAGTCGACGGCGTTCTCGAGAATGTTGCCGACGCCGTAAAGGATCGCGGGGTTACGCATGCCGACCGGTTCGTGGTCACCTGCGGCCTCGATCCGGGTCTTGATGTCGATGCCGAAGTCACGATGCGGGGCAACGGTTTCCTCAATCAGCGTCGACAGCGGCATACGATCGAAGGGCGCGCCAGATGAGGACAGTTGCGCGATCTTGGCGAGAATATCGCGGCAACGCTGCGCCTGCTCCCGTACGATCCCGAGATCGCCGGCGAGCCGTTGTGGATCCTGAGCGCCATTCTCCTGCAAGGCTTTTTCCAGCTCGCGCGAAATCAGAAAGATGGTTGAGAGCGGTGTTCCGAGTTCGTGGGCGGCCGCGGCAGCAAGGCCGTCGATCTGGGTCAGATGCTGTTCGCGGGTCAGCACCAGTTCGGTCGCCGCCAGGGCGTCGAACAGCTTGCGCGCCTGCTCCGTCACCTGGAATGTGTAAAGGCTCGTGACACCGATCGCCAGGACGATCGATAGCCAGACTCCTATGAGATAGATCGGCGGCAAGACGAGCGGATTGGACGCATCCCACGGCAGTGGCAAATGCGTGAAGCCCAGGACCGTCGCGCAGGCGACCGCGAAGCCGCCGAGCGCCATGGTCATTTGCGTCGGCAAGGCGGTGGCCGAGATCAGTACCGGCGCCAGAAACAGATAGGAGAATGGATTCTGCAAACCGCCGGTGAAGAACAGCAGGGCGGCTAGTTGAGCAATGTTCAGCGCAAGCAGCGTTGCCGCATGCCATGGCTCGAGCCGCTTCATCGGATTGAAGCTGACTTGCAAAGCGAGATTGAGTAGCGACGACAACCCGACGATCGTCAAACAGGGAGCGGTTGGCAGATCGAACTCAAGTCCCTGCTCGACAACGAAGATCGCCGCGAGCTGCCCCAATACCGCAAGCCACCGCAGCCGCAAAAGAGTGTCCAGCCGGACGTAGCGGCGGGGGTGGCGGGAAACGGAAGCAGCAACGTCGGTCATTCTCGAAGACTAGAGCATCATTCTGAAAGGTGAGAACTGCTTTCGGAGAAGACATCTTAAAATAAAATGCGGAGCCGGCTTTCATTTCATGGGACCGGGCCAAGCCCGCATGAAATTTCCGAGACTGATAACACAGCGCCACCTTGCGCGGCATAGCAGCGTTCTGGCCTCAAACGAGGCCGGAAAGAGATTTTTTCCACCTCAGGTTTCTCTAAAAGCATCAACCTACTATATCTAGGCAAGCGGTGGATTGACGCTCTGTATCGCAACGGTCACTATGTTGCGACGCAAAAAGGGGAACAAGCCAATGCCGATCGGTGAATTTGGACGGCCGCCGGAGATGCCGGCGGAAGTCAGCCCGTCGATGACGGCGCCGATGTACTGGATGTACGAAATGGCTCAGGCGTCGCTCAACCCGGCTCGCGCCATCACCGATGCAACCAGGATGCTGTTCCAGAACCCGCTCAATCCGTGGGCGCATACCGAGTTGGGCAAATCCGTCGCCGCGGGTTGCGAACTGTTCGAACGCACCACCCGCCGTTACGCGAAGCCGGAATGGGGCCTCCACGAAACCGAAGTCAACGGTGTGCGCACACCGATCGAGATCCGCTCGGTCTGGGAGAAACCCTTTTGTCGTCTGCTCCACTTCGATCGAATGCACACACGTCCACTGCGCGTGCCGCAGCAGCGCCTGCTGCTGGTGGCTCCGATGTCGGGTCACTACGCGACCTTGCTGCGCGGAACCGTCGAAGCGTTCATGCCGACGCATGACGTCTACATTACCGACTGGTCCGATGCCCGAATGGTACCGGTCGCCGAGGGGCGCTTCGATCTCGATGATTTCGTCGACTATCTGATTGAGATGCTGCATGTGCTCGGCGGAAACGTCCACGTCATCGCTGTCTGCCAACCGTCGGTCCCGTTGCTGGCCGCCGTGTCGGTGATGGAGGCCGAGCGCGATCCGTATGTTCCGCTGTCGATGACGTTAATGGGAGGGCCGATTGATACCCGCAAGAATCCGACCGCGGTCAACAATCTCGCCGCCGAAAGGGGCACCGATTGGTTCCGCAATAACGTCATCACCAAGGTGCCGTTTCCGCACCCTGGGGTGATGCGCGACGTCTATCCCGGCTTCTTGCAGCTCAATGGCTTCATCAGCATGAATTTCGATCGCCACATGAAGGCGCACAAGAGTCTGTTCGAGAATCTCGTTAAAGGCGACGGCGACCTGGTCGACAAGCATCGCGATTTCTATGACGAGTATCTCGCTGTGATGGATCTGACCGCCGAGTATTATCTGCAAACGGTCGATCTGGTGTTCGTCAAGCACGCGCTGCCCGAGGGCGAGATGACCCATCGCGGCCGGCTGGTCGAACCTTCGAAGATCACGCGCGTCGCGTTGATGACGATCGAAGGTGAGAAGGACGACATTTCCGGTCTCGGCCAGACCGAAGCGGCGCACGCGTTATGCACATCGATCCCAAACAACCGGCGAACCCATTACGTGCAAAAGGATGTTGGTCACTACGGGGTGTTTAACGGGTCGCGGTTCAGATCGGAGATCGTCCCTCGCATCAATGACTTCATGCAGTCGAACGCCAGACAGCCAGCGTAAGCATCGCACGCTGCGGCCGCTGCATCGATCGCACGTAAATCCGAACGGAAACAATCGCCTGATCGATCCCGCAGTCAGGGGCGCGGGATCCTGCGGCAACCCTCCCATGATCGGTTCATTTCTTTCGTTTTCAAGAGATGAACTCATTTTCATCGCTTCGAGGGTCAACTCAGCCGAATGAAGTACAAATTTTCTTGTTCCTGCACCCCTTATATAGCCAATCAGGGATAGGTTACCCCTGTATATTGGGCAAATGATTTGTTTTTGCGCCGATCGATTTGAGTGGCGCCGGATATGGCAGAATCCGGGCGAGATTTCCCGTCCCGGATTTGCAGACATGGCCCGTGCGCTCCTTTATCGACGTCCCGCCGAACCATCCCGGCTTCTCATCAAGCATGGATCCCAGGTTTATTCAGTCCGCTTGCGCCGGCATCGCCGCGCGCGCCGCTACACCTTGCGAATCCATCCGAGTGACCGCGAAGCGATCCTGACGATGCCGCCGCGAGGAACGCTCGCGGAAGCAAAAGACTTTGCGCAACGTCACGGCGGCTGGATCGCGGCGCGTCTCGGGCGGCTGCCGAAGGCGGCGCCCTTCCACCACGGCGCGGTCATTCCGCTGCGCGGCATCGCCCATCGGATCGTGCATCGCGCCGGCGAGCGCGGTACCGTGTGGACCGAGACGCGCGATAGCGGCGAGCGTATTCTTTGTGTCGCCGGCGAACTCGAATATCTCGACCGGCGGGTCCATGATTTCCTGAAACGGGAAGCAAGACGAGACCTACAAAAAGCTTCGCAGCGCCATGCCGACGCGCTTGGCGTCAAGGTCAAGCGCCTTTCGATCCGCGACCAATCGAGCCGCTGGGGATCATGCACGTCCTCCGGATCGCTCTCGTTCTCATGGCGGCTCATCCTGGCGCCGCCGTTCGTGCTGGATTATCTCGCCGCGCACGAGGTCGCCCATCTCGTTGAAATGAATCACTCGCCACGGTTTTGGAAGGTGGTGGCTCGCATCTGTAATCATGTCGAGCGGGCCAAGAAGTGGCTCGACGTTGAAGGCAACGACCTCCATCGCTACGGTATTCAGGACTAACCTCGGAACTGCCGACGCGGCCGAAGCCGTACGAGGGCTTGATTGCTTTGGTTGGAACTGAAGCGCTTCGTCATTGCGAGGAGCACAGTTCCTCGTCTTCGAGGAACGACGGTGACGAAGCAATCCAACTCTCTTTCTTGCTATCTGGATTGCTTCGCTCAGCACAAAATTGGCAGCCAATTTTGTCGCGATCTCGCAATGACGCGTTGAGTGCTTTCATCTTATTTTGTCATGCTTCAGTGACCGCCGAACAGCCGGTCCACGAGCCAGCCATCCAGACCGCCAGCAGCTTCCGGCCGCACATTGGTCCGCACCGGCTGCGGCTGGCGCTCGACCGCAGGCGAAGCCGCAGGGACCGGTACGTCGACGGGTTGGCCGAACTGCGCGACTTCAGGCAGGAAGCCGCCCCGCTGTGTGCCGGGAATCGGCTCGGGCCGCACGCCCTGGTGAGCGGCTCGCATAAAGCGGGTCCAGACCTCCACCGGCAGACCGCCGCCGGTCGCCTTGCGGGTCGGCGTATTGTCGTCGTTGCCGAGCCAAATCCCGGTCACGAGCCGCGCGGTATAACCGATGAACCATGCATCGCGAAAATCCTGACTGGTTCCGGTCTTGCCGGCGGCTGTCCATCCGGGAATCTCGGCCTTGCGCGCGGTGCCGCTGATGAGCGTCTGCTCCATCATCGTGTTCATCATGGCGACCCCCCGTGGATCGATCACCCGGTCGGGTGCTTCCTTCCCGCGCGCATAGAGAAGCTTGTTGCCGTCGACGGTGCGGATGCGCTCGACGACATGGGGACTGGCGGCATATCCGCCGTTTGCGAATGGCGCGTAGGCACCAACCAGCTCCAGCGGCGACACCTCTGAAGTGCCAAGCGCGATTGATGCGTTCGTCTCAAGTTTTGATGTGATGCCGAGGCGGTGCGCGGTTCGCACCACTTTTGCAGCACCGACTTCCAGTCCGAGCCGGACGGCGACGGTATTGAGAGACATTGCGAGCGCCTGAGTTAGCGTCACCGCGCCGAAATACTCATGAGAGTAGTTCTCCGGCCGCCAGCCTTTGACGTCGAGCGGAGCGTCCTGACGGATCGTCTCGGGCGTGAGCCCGGCCTCGATCGCGGCCAGATACACAAACGGTTTGAACGCGGAGCCGGGCTGACGCTTTGCCATGGTCGCCCGATTGAACTGGCTGTCGGCGTAGTTGCGGCCGCCGACCATGGCGCGGACCGCGCCGTCGGGCGTCATCGCCACCAATGCGCCCTGGCTGACATTGAACTTGACGCTTTTCGCGGCCAGTTCGTCGATCAAGGCGGCTTCCGCCACGCTCTGCAATTTCGGATCGATGGTCGTTTCGACGACAATGTTCTGATCGACCTGGCCCACCAGATCATCGAGGACATCGCCGACCCAGTCAGCAACGTAGTTGGTGGTACCGGCGCTGGCCGGCTTCACGGCGTAGGAGGGTTGGGCGGCCGAGGCGTGCGCCTGTTGCGCCGTGATGAGGTGAGCGTCCGCCATTGCCGCGAGCACGATCTTTGCGCGGGCTTCGGCACCTTCCGGGTTGCGATCCGGTGCGAGCCGCGACGGCGACTTGACGAGACCGGCCAGCATGGCGGCTTCGGCGAGCGTGACGTTCTTCGCGGGCTTTCCGAAATACTTCTGCGCCGCCGCTTCGACACCATACGCGCCAGACCCGAAGTAAACGCGGTTGAGGTAAAGCTCGAGAATCTGCGCTTTGGTGTGCTTGCGCTCCAGCCAGAGCGCGAGTTCGACTTCCTGGAGCTTCCGCTCAAGCGTACGTTCCTGGGTCAGGAACAGATTCTTGGCAAGTTGCTGGGTCAGCGTCGAGCCGCCCTGCGATACGCCGAAGTGCAGCACGTTGGCAACGGCTGCGCGCAGGATGCCGATCGGATCGACGCCGTAATGCGAATAGAACCGGCGATCCTCGATCGCGATGAAGGCGTTCGGCAAATAGGACGGCACGTCCTTGAGCAAGACGTTGTTTCCGGCCATTTCGCCGCGCGTCGCCAGCACGCTGCCGTCCGCAGCGACAACCTGAATGGTCGGCGGACGTTTTGGAATTTCGAGCGACTGGATTGGCGGCAGATGCGCGCCGATATAGATCAGCAGGCCGACGACAGCGATAACCGCCCACAATGCGAGGACGGCGCCCCAATAAAACAGCCGCGAGAGACGCGCGCGTGTACGCTTCTTCGCTCGCCGTCCACCCTCACCCGGAGGCCTGCGCGGGCCTTCAGTATTCGGAGCGGCTGCTTTGCGCGGGCGGGCTCGCCTGTCCGGCGGCTTGTCGTCAGCGATCGTAACGCGGTCGAGCGGATTGATGCGCAACTCCGAAAGCGAAGCTGCGAACCCACTGAATACCGGCTCTTTGCGCCCGCTACGCTTTTTTTGTCCCCACGCCATACGCAACAACGCTCACGCCGACCCTGCACGCCAGTGTGCCGATTTCGAAGTTCGCATGTTCTTGCAGCAACCGTTGATGCGAACGTCAAAATCAGACGGACCCTAGCGGCCGGGCTTTAAGGCGCGGTTACCTGAAAGTTAATGCAACATTAGGGCTGGAACCGCCGACCCAAGTCGAACAAGCCGCGTCCTGTCATCCGCGCGACGTTCACAGCCCGACCGGCTGGTCCGGCCAGAATGAGGGCCAAACCCATTGCAAGGGGAGTTTGCAAGACGCTGCCTCCCGACGGCGAATTATTTCGCAGTGCTGCCGTTAGCGAGCAGATGGACCAGCGCGCGCTTGATCGCGGTCTGCCGTGTCGGAGCGGTGATCCGGGCGCCGAGCAGGTCGGTGACGTAGAACACGTCGCGCGCGCGCTCGCCGAATGTCGCCACGTGGGCCGAGGCGATATTGAGGTTGAGCTTCGAGATCGCCGTGGTGAGCTGAAACAGAAGCCCAGGTCGATCAAGCCCTGAAACCTCGATCATGGTGTGGCGGTCCGACCATTGATTGTTGATGGTGACCTTGGGTTCGACCACAAACGGCCGCAGCCTCTTTCCCCCGGCGCGGCTCGGTATCACGTCGGGCAGGCGCAACCGGCCTTCGAGCACCTGCTCGATGATCTCGGCGATGCGGCCGGCGCGCCGGCCTTCGTCCTCGTCGCGCTCATATTCGCGTGAGATCGCGATGGTATCGAGCGCCTGCCCGTCGATGGTCGTATAGATCTGGGCATCGACGATATTGGCCCCGGCCGACGCGCATGCTCCCGCAATGATCGACAGCAGCCAGGGATGATCGGCGGTAAGGATCGTCAGCTCGGTGACGCCGCGCCCCTCATCGAAGCCGACGTTGATGTTAAGCTTCTTGCCGCTTCCTTCGCTGGCGCGCAGGAAGCGCGCGTGCCTGATCTTGTGCTCGAGATCGACCTTGAGCCAGTAGGCCGGATAATGCCGGACAATGTAGGCATCAAGCTCATGGTCGGGCCATTCGGTGAAAGCGGCACGGAACTCGGCCTCAGCCGCCGCCATGCGCTGCGCGCGATTGACCTCGGAGAAGCCGCCGGTCAGCACGGGTTCTGTCTCATAATAAAGAGTGCGGAGCAGCTGGGCCTTCCAGCCATTCCAGACGCCGGGGCCGACGCCGCGAATGTCTGCGGTCGTCAGGATGGTCAAGAGCTTCATCCGCTCGACCGATTGGACCACGGCCGCGAAATTCTCGATGGTCTTGCGATCGGATAGGTCGCGAGACTGGGCCACTTTGGACATCGTCAGATGCTGTTCGATCAGCCACGCGACCAGTTCGGTGTCGGCTGCGTTGAAGCCAAGGCGCGGGCACAATCTGCGCGCTACCTTGGCGCCTGCGATCGAATGATCCTCGGGCCGGCCCTTTGCAACGTCATGAAGCAGTGTGGTGATGTAGATGACAGGCCGGTGCTCGGGAAGAATCTTGCGCATCAGCTCGCTGGCGAGCGCGACCTCGTCATTGTCGCCGCGCTCGATATCCTGAAGGATGCCGATGCAGCGAATCAGATGCTCGTCCACCGTGTAGTGATGGTACATATTGAACTGCATCATCGAGACGATCGTGCCAAAGGCGCGGATGAACTGACCTAGCACCCCGGTCTCGTTCATCCTGCGCAGCACGGTCTCCGCATCATTCGAGGTCAGGATCTCCATGAACAGCCGGTTGGCTTCCGGGTTTTCGCGAAGCTCCGCGTTGATCAGCCGTCGCGACCGCGTCACCAGCCGCAAGGCGTCCGGATGGAAAGCCAGGTTGTTCTTCTGCGCGAGGCGGAACAAACGGATCAGATTGACAGGGTCGCGCTTGAAGAGATCGGGCGTCGCGAGATTGATGCGGTTGTTGTCGATGATGAAGTCGTCGTTGTCCGGAACCCGCCGAACCTCCGTGCCCCGCGGCCACAACATCACGCGGCTGAGAACCGGTGCCGGCTTAGCCTGCTGATCCTCGAGCTTCGCGCATAGAATTGCGGTGAGGTCGCCGACATCCTTGGCGGTCAGGAAGTAGTGCTTCATGAAGCGTTCGACATCTTGCATCCCCGGATGAGACGTATATCCGAGCCGGACCGCGATCTCCCGCTGCAAGTCGAACGACAGCCGTTCCTCCGCCCTCCCTGTCGCGAAGTGCAGGTTACAGCGTACCGACCATAGAAAATCGGCGCAGCGGCTAAAGGTCCGGTATTCGCGAACATCGAACACATTGCACTGGAGCAATTCGTGGCTTTCACGCACCCGATAGACATACTTCGCGATCCAGAACAACGTATGCAGGTCGCGTAATCCCCCTTTGCCATCCTTGACGTTAGGCTCGACCAGATAGCGCGACTGGCCGGCGCGGTGATGGCGCTCCTCGCGCTCGGCAAGTTTGGCAGCGACGAATTCCGCCGCTGTTCCCCGCACCACTTCGGTGTCGAAGCGGCTAACCAGTTCGTCGTAAAGTGCCCGGTCGCCGGTGACGAAGCGGGCTTCCAGAATTCCGGTGCGGACGGTCATGTCGCCCCGCGCCTGCCGGATCGATTCATTGACCGAGCGCGTCGCGTGACCGACGTTCAACCCCATGTCCCATAGACAATACAGGATAGCCTCGGCGACCTGTTCGCCCCACGCCGTCTGTTTGTAAGGCAGAATGAACAGCAGATCGATATCCGAGTCCGGCGCCATCAAACCGCGCCCGTAGCCGCCGGTCGCCACCACGGCCATGCGCTCGCCATCGGACGGAATAGGGGAATGATAGAGATGACGGGTCGCGGCCGAAAACGCCAGACGAATGATTTCGTCTTGAACGAAGCAAAGCCATTCGGCGCAGCGCCGCCCGTGGCGGTCACGCAGAAGCCTCGCCTGCGCCGCATCGCGCACTTTCGCGAGTTCGACCTTCAACAACCTGGACACGGCAGAACGGAAAACGTCCCCGTGCCCAGCGTGCTTTTCGGCCAGCGCATCAATTTCGCCGATGATCCGGACGGTATCGAAACCGGCGCCGTCCGCCGCTTCTTTTGTCGTTGCGAGGTCCATCGCTTATCCGGATAACGGAGGCCGCGCGCGCTGTCACCGCAGTTTGTGAACTGCATGTGACGGATCCATGCTTCAACCCACCGGTTTGAGCAATGATGCGCTGCAGCCGGCATCTCCAGAATATCTGTTTTCTCGTTGACGGAAATCCCCTAAATATTTGAAACGCGTGACTTTTATTTCTCAGCTGCTGCGCCGATATTCCGCAGCCCATCCTCAAACGGAGCTTTATATGACGCTCCTCCCTCTCATGGGGTTTCGATCCCGGCCAGTCGACCCCAGATAGAGGGCATGACCTCACAAATGCCCGACCCCGCCACGTCGCGTGAAACCCCCGTGCGCGCGCCCTCATCCATTCCGGTCGACGACGCCGTGATTCCGTTTGAGGTGAGCACACTCGACCTGCGTGGACGACTGACCCGGCTAGGGCCGGCGCTCGACGAGTTGCTGGTCCGGCACGACTATCCCGCACCGGTCGCCAAGCTGCTCGGCGAGGCGATCGTGCTGACGACGCTGCTCGGCTCATCGCTCAAGTTCGAGGGCCGGTTCATCCTGCAAACCCAGACCGATGGACCGGTGTCGTTCCTGATTGTCGACTTTCGGGCCCCGGCCGGGCTGCGAGCCTATGCCCGTTTCGACAAGGCCCGGCTCGGCGATGCTTCCGACTCGGGCGCGCTGCTGGGCCGCGGCCATCTCGCGATGACCATCGATCAGGGTCCGGACATGAACCGCTATCAGGGTCTTGTGGCACTGGAAGGCGGCAACCTCGAAGATGCGGCGCATGAGTATTTTCTGCGCTCGGAACAGATTCCGACGCGGGTCCGGCTCGCGGTCGGCGAGGAGTGGCGCCGGGAGGGGGATGGACCGAAGCGCGGCTGGCGTGGCGGCGGCATGCTGCTGCAATTCCTGCCCAAGGCGCTGGAGCGCGCGCGCCAGGCCGATCTCCATCCCGGCGATGCCCCCGACGGTGGCGCCGTGCATACGGTGAGCGAGGATGATGCCTGGGCCGAGGGTCAGTCGCTGATCGGCACCGTCGAGGACCTCGAACTGATCGATCCCGACTTGTCCGGTGAACGTCTGCTTTACCGCCTGTTCCATGAGCGCGGCGTCAGGGTGTTTTCGCCGCAAGCGCTGCACGCGCGGTGTTCATGCTCGCGTGACGCCGTGGCGGCCATGCTGAAAAGCTTCACGCCGGAGGACCGCTCGGGCATGGTGCAGGATGGCAAGGTTGCCGTGACCTGCGAGTTCTGCAATTCGGTGTACGAATTTACCCCGCAGGAAGCCGGCGTGGAGTAGGCGCGATTGGACGCGACCTTAGTTCAGCACGCGCTTGCTGTCGGGGCTGTCGAGCGAGAAGGTCGGAACGTCTATTTCGAAGGGTTCGCCGCTTCGGATCGAGATCATCTGGTAGCGGCCACTCATGAAGCCGGTGGCGGTCGGCAGAGGAACCCCGCTCGTGTATTCGAAGCGCTCGCCGGGCGCAAGCACCGGCTGCTCGCCCACGACGCCCTCGCCGCGGACTTCCTGCTTCCTTCCCGAGGCATCGGTGATGATCCAATGCCGGGTGCGCAACTGCACGGTCTCGGGACCGGCGTTTATGATAACCACCGTATAGGACCAGAAAAAATGGCCTCGCTCGGCGGACGACCTCTCCGGCATGAAATTCGGTTCAACGGTGACTTCGATCTGGCGGGTAACGGCACGGTACATCGCAAACTCTCTAGTATTCGAGCGATCATAGCCAAAACAGGCGCATGAACCAGCCCCCTTCGTTGTGATCGTGCGTCAGCCTGGTTCCACACTATGATCCCGGCGGCAATATTGATTTTTTGCCACCGTTAGCGTGAAGCTGTCCTCCCGTAAATCCATCTCGATCGCGCAGGCGATTGAGATGGCCTTATCGAAGCCGAGCGTATGCCGCCAGTTACCGATCAGATTGTCGGAGCGCGCACGAGGGCGGCCCCTGCGGGCGTCACGCGCGATGCGCCGGCCGTTTTGATTCCGACCCCGCCGCGCGAGCGCGAGCTGAGGCTCGATCTGTTTCGCGGGCTCGCGCTATGGTTGATTTTCATTGACCATCTGCCGCAGAACCTCCTGACCTGGCTCACTCTCCGCAACTATGGCTTCAGTGACGCCACGGAGATTTTCATCTTCATCTCGGGCTATACCGCCGCCCTCGTTTACGGACGCGCTATGCGCGAGCGCGGATTTGTCGTCGCCGCCGCGCGCATTCTCAGGCGAGTCTGGCAAATCTACGTAGCACATATCTTTCTATTCACGATTTTCCTCGCGGAAATTTCCTACGTCGCGAGCAGCTTTGAGAACCCGCTTTACACCGAGGAAATGGGCATCCTCGATTTTCTCAAGCAGCCCGACGTCACGATCGTGCAGGCGCTGCTTCTGAAATTCCGCCCCGTCAACATGGACGTGCTGCCGCTCTACGTCGCGCTGATGCTCTTTTTTCCGCCGGTGTTGCTGGTGATGCAGCGCAAGGCTGATCTGGGGCTAGCGCTGTCGGTCGGTTTTTATGCACTCACCCGGTGGTTCGAACTGGCACTCCCCGCCTATCCCAACGGGGTCTGGTTCTTCAATCCGTTCGCCTGGCAACTGCTGTTCGTGTTTGGCGCATGGTGCGCGCTCGGAGGCGCCAAGCGCATCTCGCGCATCCTGTCTTTGCCGGCAACACTTTGGATTTGCGTCACCTATCTGCTGTTCGCTTTCTACACCACGCTGACCTGGCATGTGCCGCAGCTCAATCATTTGATGCCGGACATCGCCGAACAGTGGATGTATCCGATCGACAAGACCAATCTCGACGTGCTGCGCATCATCCACTTTTTGGCGCTCGCCGCGCTGGCCGTCCGCTTCCTGCCCAGGAACTGGCCGGGATTGGCGTCCCCCTGGCTTAAGCCGCTGATCCTGTGCGGCCAGAGTTCGCTCCAGATCTTCTGTATCGGGGTCTTTCTGGCCTTCGCCGGGCAGTTCATCCTCGCAGAGTGCTCCGGCGGCGCCACGATTCACCTCATTATCAGCATTTGCGGAATCCTGATCATGTCCGCCGCCGCATGGGTGTTTTCGTGGTACAAGAGGGTTGCGGGCAAGGGCGGAAGCCGCGCCAAACCTGCCGATGGCGACTCGGATCTTGCGGGAGGAGGAGCATGAGGACCGGCTTGGCGTCGGTCTTGATCGCGCTGGCCGCTTCATCGGCCAGCGTCTCCGCGTGTGCTGACGATGTGACCAAAAACTGCGCCGTGCCGGCCTATCTGCTGACCAGCGATAGTACACTATCCCGGGTCGCCTCGGCGGTCAGGGCGGGCGGCCCGCTCAACATTCTGGTGGTGGGCAGCCGTTCCTCATCAATATCCGGAGCCGAGGAGGAAGCCTATCCGGCGAAATTGCAGGCTGCACTTCGCGAGAAATTGCCGGGCATTCTCGTGAACGTGTCCGTGGAACTGGCTCTGCGCAAGACCGCCGAGGATGTCGCGCCCAGCCTCGGCAAGCTCGCGGAGGCGAAAAAATCAACTCTGGTGGTGTGGCAGACCGGCATTGTCGATGCCATCCGGTCCGTCGACATCGACGACTTTCGCGAGGCCCTCGACCAAGGCGTGACCTCATTGCAGAAAGCGGGAGCGGATGTCGTGCTGATGAACATGCAGTACAGCCCGCGCACGGAAACCATGGTTTCAATGACATCTTACATCGACAACATGCGCGTCGTCGCGCAGCAGCGCGACGTACCAGTGTTCGACCGCTTTACAATCATGAGTAAGTGGAACGAGAGCGGTGAATTCGATCTATTCAGCCCAGTGCGGGGAGTAAGCCTTGCCAAACGCGTTCACAGTTGTCTCGGTAGCGCCTTATCGACCTTCGTGATCGAGACCGCTCGCATCAACCCCACCGAACTCGGGACCAAGCGTTGATGATGATCCTTCGCTTCCGCAGAACCCTCGGCCCGGCCGCGGCGGTCATACTGGCGGCAGTATCGGCCTCCACCGCGCTCGCACAAACGGCGCCGGCCAACGCCTCCGCGCTGTCGACAGGCAGCACCGCACCCGTTTCTTCGGTCGCAACCGCGCAATCCGGCACGCCGACGCAGAGCCTGTCCGGAAGGACGATCGACAAGGTAGCGACAATTGCTGCCCGCGCGCGCGACATCTTCAATCGCGTCCCTTGCCTGCCGCCGAAGGGTGTCTCGCAGTCGGTGGGATCACTGCCTCATGTGGCGGCCAAGCTTGCAGCCAACAAACCGGTTGTCATCGTCGCCTTCGGTTCGTCCTCGACGCAGGGTTACGGCGCGACGTCGCCAGAATTCAATTATCCGAACCGCCTGGCGGCCCAGTTGCACCGCAAATATCCGGCCGCCGCCATCACCGTGCTCAATCGCGGCAAGGGCGGCGAGGACGCGCCCGAGATGATAAAGCGGCTGCGAACGGAAGTGATCGATGCCAAGCCGGACATGGTGATCTGGCAGGTCGGCACCAACGCGGTGCTACGCAATCTCGATCCCGCGAGCACCGCAAAAACCGTCGAAGACGGCGTCGCGACCATTCAGGCCTCCGGCGCCGATCTGGTCCTGATCGATCCGCAATACGCGCCCGCCGTCAATGCCAGGGGCGAGAGTGCCGGCAGAATGGTCGGTCTGCTGAACCGGGTCGCGCACTACAGGCATGTGGGGATTTTCCCGCGCTTCGAGGTCATGCGCGACTGGCACGACCGGCAGTCGCTACCGTTCGACACCTTCGTGACCAAGGACGGCCTTCACATGAACGACTGGGGTTATGCCTGTTTCGCCCAGTTGCTCGGCGACAACATCATCAAGTCGGTGGATCAGGTCCAGGCTGGCGCCAGTTTACCGGCGGCCGCGACTGTCAATCGGCCTTTGTGAGACTTTACCCCCTCTCCTTGTTGGAAAGGGAAGAAAGCCTCACACCTTTTCCAGTGCGGCAACAAGATCCTCGATCAGGTCGTCCTTGTGTTCGAGACCGGCCGAATAGCGGATGAAGCCTTCGCCGATCCCGAGCCCGGCGCGGACTTCCGGGGCAAGACGCTGGTGGGTGGTGGTTGCCGGATGGGTGACGAGACTCTTGGCGTCGCCGAGGTTGTTCGAGATGCGCGCGAGCTTCAACGCGTTGAGACACCGAAACGCCGCCGCCTTGCCGCCCTTGACATCGAAGCCGATCAGCGTCGAGCCGGCGCGCATCTGCTTTTTCACCAGCGCCGCCTGCGGATGGTCCGGCCGGCCGGGATAGATGAGGCGGGACACTTTCGGATGCGACGCCAGCACCTCCGCGATCGCCGCGGCGCTCTCGGTTTGCTGGCGCACGCGGACGCTGAGCGTCTCCAATCCCTTCAGGAGAATCCAGGCGTTGAACGGCGAGATCGACGGTCCGGTCTGGCGTATAAAGGTCTGGAGATGATCCTGGACGAAAGCGTTCGACGACAGGATGACGCCGCCGAGCGTCCGTCCCTGGCCATCGATGTGCTTGGTGGCCGAATACACCACGACGTCGGCGCCGAGCTCCAGCGGGCTTTGCCAGATCGGCGTCGCGAACACATTGTCGACGATCAGCCGAGCGCCAGCCTGATGCGCGATCTCGGCGATGCCACCGATGTCGAGCACGTCGAGCGTCGGGTTGGTCGGGCTTTCGATGAAGCAGGTTTTGGTGTTCGGCCGCATCGCCTTGCGCCATTGATCGAGATCAAGGCCGTCAACCAGCGTGGATTCGATGCCGTAGCGGGGCAGCAGGTCTTCGACCACATAGCGGCAGGAGCCGAACAAGGCCTTTGCCGCCACCACATGATCGCCCGCCTTCAGCGGCGCCAGCATCGCGGTGGTCACCGCGGCCATGCCCGTCGCGAGGGCGCGCGCGGTCTCCGCGCCTTCGAGCGCAGCCATGCGCTGCTCGAACATCGCGACCGTCGGGTTGGAGTAGCGCGAGTAGATGAAGCCGGGATCGTCGCCCTTGAATCGCGCCTCACACTGTTCGGCGGTGTCGTAGACGTAACCTTGAGTCAGGAACAGGGCTTCCGAGGTCTCGGCGAACTGCGAACGCAGCGTGCCGGAATGAACCAGCCGGGTTTCAGGGTGATAGCGGGGTGCGGACTTGGTCTCGGACATATGATCTCCTGCGTGTCCACCGCGGACAGCGGCCACAAAAAAACCGGCCTGGAAGAACTCCACAAGCCGGGATCACATTGTCCCCGGCCTGTTTAGCGACTTATTTAACGTGGCTGCAAGCCGGCCGGCTCAAATCACCACGGAACGCTGTCATGCCTAGTCCCGCCTCTCCCGTCCGTCAAGCCAATCAATTGACAATCGCAATCGGCTGGCTGCAAATCCGGATTCAGACGCCAGAACCCTGCCTCTCGCCGACGGACAAGCACTAAAGCCCCTGCTCCTGTTTCGGGTCGATATCGCCCAGGCCGTAAAGACGACATCGTGTCATTCTCGCTCCCTCCCGACGCCAACGGCATTCTGCCCGACCGCATGATCGCGGCGATGGCCGACGCAGGCCTGATCCTGCCGGAATATCCGTTTGTCGAGAGCCAGATCCAGCCGGCAAGCCTCGATCTGCGGCTCGGCGCCATGGCTTATCGGGTGCGCGCCAGCTTTCTGCCGGGGCCTGACGCAACCGTCGCTGAACGCATTGATGAGCTCAAGCTGCACGAAGTCGATCTTTCCGACGGCGCGGTGCTGGAGACCAACTGCGTTTACATCGTGCCGCTGCTGGAGAGCCTGGCCCTGCCGCCCGAAATCATCGCCGCCGCTAATCCAAAAAGCTCGACCGGCCGCCTCGACGTATTCACGCGCGTGATCGCCGACGGCACCCGGCGCTTCGACATGATCGGCGCCGGCTATCACGGGCCGCTCTATGCGGAGATCAGTCCCAAGACGTTTCCAGTGCTCCTGCGCGAGGGATCGCGGCTGTCGCAGGTCCGCTTCCGCACCGGAGAGGCCGTTCTCGATGCCCACGAGCTCGAAGCCCTGCACGAACGGGAGCGGCTCGTCGATGTCGACGACGCCGATCTCGTCAACGGCGTGGCGCTCAGCGTCGATCTTTCGGGCGACTATGCCAACGGCTTTGTCGGCTATCGCGCCAAGCGCCATACCGGAGTGGTCGATATCGATCGCCGCGGCGGCTATGCGGTCGGTGAGTTCTGGGAGCCGATCGCGGCGCGGCCGGACGGCAGCCTGATCCTGGATCCTGGCGAGTTCTATATTCTCGCCTCGAAGGAAGCTGTTCAGGTGCCGCCGGACTACGCCGCGGAAATGGTGCCGTTCGATCCGCTGGTCGGCGAGTTCCGGGTGCACTACGCGGGCTTCTTCGATCCCGGCTTCGGCTATGCCGGCGCGGGCGGACAGGGGTCACGTGCGGTGCTCGAGGTGCGCTCGCGCGAGGTGCCGTTCATTCTCGAGCACGGCCAGATCGTCGGCCGCCTCGTCTATGAGAAGATGCTGTCGCGGCCCGACGCGATGTACGGCCAGCGCATCGGCTCCAACTACCAGGCCCAGGGCCTCAAGTTGTCAAAGCATTTCCGGCTGTAAGATCGTAAAGGCCTGCTGCTGAGTCCATCAGAAGCGGAAAGGCACTAGCCTCATCCTTTGATTGAGCATGATCTTATCCGAAAACCGGCTTCCCCTTTTCGGGATCATGCTCTAGCATAACCGAAATCGATGGGGATGGAGTCCCCCGACAACCGCCGCAGGCTGATGACTCCTACCGGGCGCCTTTGCGTCGGTAGGAGCTATTTCCTTCCCCGCTGCGCCCGAGAAAGGGCGCGTGATGAACAGACTTCCGAGTTCGCTATCGGTCTCGTTGTGGGGCGTCGGCGTTTGCTGGGTGGCCGTTGCGATCGGCTACCTGATGGATTCCGAGACCCTCCCGGTGATTTCCCTATTGATCTCTCTGGCGGTTCTTCTGGCGATCCCTCTGGTGGTCATCGGCGTCTTGGGCGGTATGGCCGAATGGCCGCAGAAGGAGCAAAAGCCTTGAAGTGGACGTATATCCTGGCCGTCGCAGCCGGCGGGTCGCTGGGATCGGTGGCCCGCTATCTCGTCGCCATCGGTTTCGGCAAATTGCTGGGCCCGAAGTTTCCGTGGGGAACGCTCGTCATCAATGTCACGGGGTCGCTTCTGATCGGACTGTTCGCCGGCCTGTTCGCTGTCCGATGGAGTCTGCCTCAAGCCGTACGCATCTTCCTTATCGTCGGAATCTGCGGCGGCTACACCACGTTCTCCACGTTCTCGCTCGATTCATTCTATCTGATCCAGCGGGGCGAAGTGGCTGCCGCCGCCTTTTACATGATCGTTTCCGTCGTGCTATCGGTTGGCGCGGTGATCGCGGGCTTACAGATCGTGCGGGTGCTTTAGAACGATCCTTCGGACATTTTCCCCGCTGTTGCGGAGCGGTTCGCTCGCTTGACGTCTTGGCGGGCTGAGCGCCATCGGTTACATCAGGGGATGGAGAGCCGATAAGCGGGCGTAGTTCAATGGTAGAACGGCAGCTTCCCAAGCTGCATACGAGGGTTCGATTCCCTTCGCCCGCTCCAACGTCGTTCGGTGGTCTCCTGCCGCTCGACCGTGCGCTTCCGGCTTCCAAGGACTACGGCGCGATCGTCAGCCTGGCTTTCATATTGGGATGGAAGCGGCAGTAGTAGTCGATCATTCCCGCCTTTTTCAGAACGAGCCTGACGGTTTTGTTCGGCGGCAGCGTCACGTCCCAGTCGCCGTTTCGCGCTGTCGCGGTATGTGCGAAGATGTCCTCGTTGACCCATTCGATGGTGTCGCCGACCTTGGCCTCCGTCTCGACCGGCATGAAAGCGAGGTCCTGCATCGAAACTCGAACCGTCGCCGCGCGGGCCGCGGCGGATAGTCCCAAGGTCGCGACCCCCATGCCCACGATGCTCAGGGCTGAGATTACCAAGGCTGCGGCAATCGGGAGATATCCGTCCGGTTTCATGGCGCGCCCTACTTCAGTTCGGCCGCGACTTGTTCGGCATGTTGCTCGTGGCCCTGGAAGATCTTCAGCCCCGTTTGCAGCAGGCTCTTCAGCTCGTCATTGCTGGCCGACGGAATGAGCAGGGTTTCAAGGGCGTTGTCGACCGCCTTGTGATAGGCGACCTCGTTGTCGACATAGGCCTTGTCGAACGCGGCGCCCTTCAGTTTCGACAACTCCTTGAGTTTGGCGGCGGCGTTCTTGGACAGCGTGCGGCTGGTGTCGTTGTCTTCAGGGGTGACCTTCAGCTTCTTGACCAGTGCGAGCGCCTTGTCGTTCACCGCCTCATGATCCCGCACCATATCGGCGGCAAAGGCCTTCACGTCCTTGTTGGTGGATTTCTCCAGCGCCTGCTTCGCCGCGGTGACATCGATGACGCCGGCGGTGTAGGCGATATGCGCGATCTGCGGATCGGTGGGTTTCGCGCCCTGCGCGAAGGCACCGCTGCTTAGCAGTGCTGCGGCGGCGATCGCCGTGCTCAGTCGAACGAACATTCTTGATACTCCTGTGACGCCGCGATTCGAAAATCGCCGGACGTTTTGTTGCGATACACAGGATTGGATGCGGCCCCGCGGAACAGGTTCCCGAATTATCTAGTCAGACCAAGCCGGCCGAGAACCGCATCGGTCAGGCGCGCGCATCGTTTGCCGGCGAAGGGAAAGGCCTCCATCATGACCGGGCCGACCTTCTTTTCCACGTTCGCACGCAGCATCGTGCGAGCACGATGAAGCCGCGTCTTCACGGTTTCCGGCTTGAGATCGAGGAGCTCAGCGGTCTCCTCCACGTTCATTCCCTCGATCACGCGGGTGATGAAGACGATGCGGAATGCCTCGGGCAGTTCGTCAACCGCCTGCTCGACGATGTGCTGTATTTCGCGCTGGGCCATGGTTTTTTCGGGGTCATCGGAAACGGCGGACACGGGAAACTGGATGATCTGGGCGTTCAGCACACCCGGCTCCAGCGTGGTCCAGTCGACGGTGGGGCGCAGGCGTCGCCTCCGGCCAAGCGCCTCGTTGATGGCGATACGCGCCAGCCAGGTTGCGAGACGGGAGTCGCCACGAAAGCTCTCAAGATGCGTGAAGGCACGAACGTAGGTTTCCTGCACGACGTCCTCGGCCTCGCTATCGTTGCGCAGGATGCCACGCGCGATCCGGTACAGTTTGCGATTATTCGCCTGCATGATGGCACGGATTGCGCCTTCGTCGCGCGCACGAGCGCGGCGAACCAGTTCTAGATCGTCGTCGCACGGGCCGGCGACGAGCCGGGACTGAACCTGTTGCATGCGCCTCACTCCGGATCTCGGGATACTCCACCGTTAGAGGAATAGATGCGGCAAAGTCGGCCAGGTTCCCGGCATTAGTTTGTTAACCATAATTCCGCTGTCCCGATGAATCGTCCCGTTCGAGCGGCGTGAGAAAAAGTAGATACCGGTTTTGCCTCGGTATCCGAGCAAATTGATCAAGCATTTCTTCACGCGACCTGGGTTTAAGCCGAACACGCTCGGGTAAGTGCAGCGCGTCGGCAACACTGAATTCGAATCTTATTTGAGTGATCAAGGCGATCTGGACAAAACGCCAATCTCACCAGAGGCTACGGACTTGGAGTCGCACAAAGATCACCGCCGATTCGAAATCGACACGGGGCAGATGATGAGGGTCGTGACGGGATTGCTTGCAGTGATATTCCTGCTGGGACATGTTGCTGCAAGTCATGCCGTGGTTCGGATCGGAGAGGATCGGGGCGGCCGGATCGGAACCTATCTTGATAAATATGAGGCCGTTCGCAATTCTGGCCAGTCCGTCATCATCGACGGTCTATGTGCATCAGCTTGCACCATCGTTCTCGGTACGGTCCCGCATGACAAGATTTGCGTGACGTCCCACGCTGCTCTCGGGTTTCATGCCGCTTGGGATCTCGGATCGAACGGCCGCGCCGTCACCAATTCCGAGGCGACCCTTATGCTGTATTCGATGTACCCTTCCGCAATCCAGCGCTGGATCAAAGAGCGCGGTGGTTTGACGCGGCGCATGATCTTTCTTCGTGGCCGCCAACTCGCTGACATGTATCGTCCATGCTACCTTGACGCGCAGGCATCGTCGGCGCGCTGATCTGACATTGCCAATTCATCGTCAAAAGTGGCCAATTCATCACCACGTGATCGCACCCGGTTGCGCTTGCCTTAAGGGCGAGACTGGCCTTATCTGAAGCCTCGCCGTGTCGGCAGGGCGCTGTGGGCGCGCTACGGAACCACTGGGTCTTCGCGACGCACGCTTCCGGCCTCGCCGCCCGCTTCCATAGCGTTTTCGAGCGAAGTGGTGACCTGTTCGCGTGAAGAAAACGCGTCAAACAACAATCTAGAGCTTCGCCTCTGATTCGTCAGAAGCGAAAATGCTCTAGGCTTTTCCGCAAGTTACGAAGGCTTGATAGCGAGGACGCGGCCTTCGGAAGGCGCGATACCAAGGATACCCGATGTCAAATAGATTCGCCCGTCCGCTGATCCTGTTTGCGGCCTTCGCCGGTAGTCTCGTCGTCGGTCTCACGGTGGTGCTCTGGCTGCTCGGCGGGTTCGCCGGCACGCGCACCGCAACGTCGATCGGCGGCGGCCCATTCAAACTGACCGACCAGACCGGTCAGACTGTCACCGAAAAGAGCATGGTCGGCAGGCCGACAATTATTTTCTTCGGCTATACCCACTGCCCCGACGTCTGCCCGACCTCGCTGTTCGAGATGTCGGAGGTGTTGCGGGCGATGGGGCCGGACGCCGACCGCATCAACGCCTATTTCGTCACGGTCGATCCGGAACGCGATACGCAGGAAACGATGGCAAGCTATCTTTCCAGCTTCGACCCACATCTGAAAGGCTTGACCGGCGATCCGGCGGCTGTCCAGAAAGCCCTGGCCGCCTTTCGGGTTTACGCAAAAAAAGTCCCGCTGAAGGATGGTGCCTATTCGATGGATCACACGGCGCTGATCTATCTGATGGATCGCGAGGGCCGCTTCGTCTCGCCGTTCGATCTCAAACGTTCGGCTGAAGCGGCCGCCGCCGATCTCAAGCGTTATCTGTAGCGCTGCCACCGTTGCGCAGCCGTGTCGCGGGGGACGAGCATCCGCGAGGCGGCGGCTGATCGGATTTGCGGGGAAAGGCCATGCTCGGTCTTTTCCCATTTATATGGTTCGCTCAGCAGTTGATACAGCGCGCGCCACGCCGCAATCGAAAGACAAGCCCAATAGATCGGCGTCAACGCCAGGATCCAGCCCTGATGCAACTGCCCGCGCCGCGCAAGGCCCATCAGGCCAACCACGATCGTGGAGACGAAGCCGGCGGCGATTGTGGTCAGATGCAGCGGCGTGACCGCGCCCGTGGCAAATCCGCCGCTGATGGCGCCGGCATCCGCCAGCAAGCGCAACGTCATATCGACGACGAGGATCGGAAAGGTCAGCGCCGTCAGCACGTTGCCCCCGATGATGGCATTCAGCGTGAAAAACCCCTTTGCGCCCGCGTCCTTCCATAACCGCCGGGGCCGGCGCATATGCACGCTCCAGGTCTGCATCCAACCCTTCATCCAGCGCGAGCGCTGGCGCAACCATCCGCCGAAACGCGCCGGCGCCTCCTCGAAAGTCGTCGACGCGAAGGTGCTCGATCGATAGCCGAAGCGCGCCAGCCGAAAGCCGAGGTCGGCATCCTCGGTGACGTTGTAAGCATCCCAGGCGCCCACCTCGCGAAGGACCGCGGTGCGGAAGTGGTTCGACGATCCGCCGAGCGGCAGCGGCACGCCGAAGGACGCGAGCCCGGGAAGGAAGACGTCGAACTGTCGGCATATTCGGCGGCAAACATGCGCGAGAGCCAGCTGTCCGACTGGTTTTCGATGCAAAGGCTGGCCTGCACGCAGGCGACATCGACGCCTTGAGTACGGAAGGCATCGAGCGCGGCGCGTAACTGGCCGGGATCAGGACGATCTTCGGCATCGAATACGGCGGTGAAGCTGCCGCGCGCGAACGGCAGCGCGCAGTTCAACGCCTTCGGTTTGGTGCGCGGCCCTTCCGCCGGAGCGAGCAGGACCTGGACTTGCGGCATCGGCCCAAGTCTTGCCAGAGCGGCGCGGGTTTCGAGATCGTCAAGCTCGATCACGATGATAACGTCGAGCTTTTCGCGCGGGTAGTCCAAGGCTCCGATGGCTTGTAAGAGCGACGCGACCGATGAGGCCTCGCGATAAAGCGCCGCAATCACCGTGTAGACCGGCAAACAATTATCGGGAATGCGTGGCGGGCTCCGGACCGAGCGCCGCGGCGTCAAGCTGGCCGCGAGCCGCAAGCCGATAAATGCGAGGAACCACAGCGCCAGCGCGCTGCTCCAGATGTCCGGGACGACCGTCGGCGTCAGCGTCATCATAACGCTCAGGAGGACAGTCTGAGCAAGCCGTCGCATTGTGCGCAGCCGGCGTCCGCGGGAGGTGTCGTCGGCAGCCGGCGCAGCGGACAGGGCCGGGAATCGTCGGCCGAGCGCATTGGCGGCGGAGCGGCCGAGCGCGTCGCCCGCCTCCTGCCGCAGCAGAAAGTGATCGAGGTTTTGCTTCGATGTCAGCAGGACCCGGTCGCGTAAAGATGGATAGGCGGCGGCGAGACGGCAGAGTCGCCGTACCGTGAACCCGCGCGGCGCGACAACCCAAAGCAACTGTCCTCGCTGGCGCAGCGGAAGCAGCCCGTGTTGTGCGACGCGGGATAAGTAACGATCGGGCAAGGGGCAATCGGAGCGGGAAATCTCGGCGAACGTCTCGATCGCAAGACCGGTTTGAAAGGAAAGTGCTTGCAGATAAGCGTCTTTATCAATGACGCCCGACCGGATCAGCGCTTGATCCGCGCCGGTGCCCACTTCCCGGCCGCGCGCCTCGGCAGCGCTCAGCAGCGCCGGAGCGAGAACATGCCGCAGGCAATCCAGTTCGCTCGCCGGACCGGGCTCGGGGTCGCCCAACCAGTTATCGTTGCTCGACCGGGGGATGCAAATGAAGCCGGGAGCAAGCGCCGAACTCTCAGGCACAGCACGGCGGAGCGCGTCGGCCCGGCCGCCATCCTCTACACGATTCCGCCCCGGCAAGTCGCGTCCCCACGCAAACGATACTCGCATCCCGTTCCGGATGGTCTATAAAACCCTCCGTTCGAAAAGCCCCCGTCAATGCAACCACAGATTACAGTTTCCGACAACGAAAGATTGATCCGCCGCGGCGCGGCCACGCTGGGTTGTTTGCTCGCCGCCGGCTGGATATTGGTTGCCGGAGCAGCGACCGGCTGCGCGCGCGCGCAGACCGCAACCGTCGCGCCGCAGGCCGTGCCGGGCTTCTGGGATCCGCGCCACCGTCCGGACCGGCCCGATCTGTCCCGCCTCACCGTGATTCGCTTTTTGACGGAAACCGACTATCCGCCCTTCAACTATACCGGTCCCGACGGCAACCCGGCCGGCTTCAATGTCGATCTGGCGCGCACCCTGTGCGAGGAGATCAAGGTCACCTGCACGGTACAGATGCGGCGATTCGAGACGCTGGTGGACGCGCTTTCCAGTAACCGGGGCGATGCCATCATCGCCTCTCTCGCGGTCACTCCGGAATTACGCAAGCGTGTGGATTTCACCGACCCTTACTATCGAACGCCTGCCCGCTTCGTGTCACGGCGCGACGTCGTCATGGCCGAGGTGCGCCCGGAGTATCTCGAGGGTAAGAAGGTTGGCGTCATCGGGGGATCCGCGCACGAGGCCTACCTCAAGGTTTTCTTCACCGACGCCGAACTCCACGGCTATCCGAACGACGAGACGCTGCGGCAGGCGCTGCGCCGGAACGAAGTCGACTTTATTTTCGGTGACGCCATCTCACTGGCGTTCTGGATCAACGGCACCGATTCGGAAAGCTGCTGCGCATTCAGCGGCGGCCCCTTTATCGAGAGCCGCTATTTCGGCGAGGGCATCGGCATTGCTGTGAAAAAGGGCAATGACGTGCTGCGCCAGACACTGAACTGGGCGCTATTCCGGATCTGGGAGAAAGGCCGGTATACCGATCTGTGGCTGCGGTATTTTTCCGTCAGTCCGTTTTAGAGCACGATCCTGAAAAAATGTGGCGCAGCGGAAGACGCCGCGCCATGGAGAGCAGAATGTCTGACGTCCCATCAGCGAGCGATCTTCGTGAACTCGCCGATCAATCTAATGCGTGGCCGTTCGAACAGGCCAAGGCGATCGTCGCTCGCCTGAAGAAGGCGCCGAAGGATGAGGTGCTGTTCGAGACAGGCTACGGCCCCTCCGGCCTGCCGCATATCGGCACCTTCGGCGAGGTCGCGCGCACCACGATGGTGCGTCACGCCTTTCGCGTGCTGACCGAAGACAAAATCAAGACACGGCTGCTGGCGTTTTCCGACGACATGGACGGCTTGCGCAAAGTGCCGGACAATGTGCCCAACAAAGAGCTGCTGGCGCTGGATCTCGGCAAGCCGCTGACGAAAGTCCGCGATCCCTTCGGCACTCATCCGAGCTTCGGCGAGCACAACAACGCCCGGCTGCGCGCTTTCCTCGACACCTTTGGTTTCGACTACGAGTTCGCCAGTTCGACCGCCTACTACACGTCGGGCCGCTTCGATGCGACACTTCTGAAGGTGCTTGAAAACATCGACAAGGTGATGGCGATCATGCTGCCATCCTTGCGCGAGGAACGCGCGGCGAGCTATTCGCCGTTTCTGCCCATTTGCCCGCGCACCGGCGCGGTGCTGCAGGTGCCGATTGTCGCGCACGACGCGGCAGCCGGCACGGTTTCCTACGACGACCCCGAAACCGGAGAGCGGGTCACAGTCCCCGTCACCGGCGGGCATTGCAAATTGCAATGGAAGCCGGACTGGGCGATGCGCTGGACCGCGCTCGGCGTCGATTACGAGATGGCCGGCAAGGACCTGATCGATTCGGTCAAACTGTCGGGCAAAATCTGTTCGGCGCTCGGGGGCACGCCTCCGGAAGGCTTCAACTACGAACTGTTCCTCGACGACAAGGGCCAGAAGATTTCCAAGTCGAAGGGCAATGGGCTGACCATCGACGAGTGGCTGCGCTACGCCTCGCCGGAATCGCTGTCGCTGTTCATGTACCGCGAACCGAAGGCGGCGAAGCGGCTGCATTTCGACGTGATCCCACGCAACGTCGACGACTATCAGCAGTTCCTCGAAGGTTATCCGCGTCAGGATGCGAGGCAGCAGCTGGTCAATCCGGTGTGGCATATTCATGCCGGCCATCCGCCCGCGGCCGACATGCCGGTCACGTTCCAGTTGCTGCTGACGCTGGTCTCGTCCTCGAACGCGGAGAATGCCGAAACCCTGTGGGGTTTCATCGGCCGCTATCGGCCGGGCGTCACGCCGACCACCCATCCGAAGCTTGATGCATTGGTCGGCTATGCCATCAACTATTACCGCGATTTCGTGGCACCGACCAAAACGTTCCGCGAGCCGACCGCGAGCGAACGAGCCGCCTTGCAAGACCTGCGCGATGCGTTGTCACAACTGCCCGCAGACGTCTCGGCAGAAGACATCCAGAACACGGTCTACGAGATCGGCCGCCGCGAACCTTTTCTCAACCACAAAAAGCTCGCCAAGGACGGACGGCCCGGCGTCTCGCTCGACTGGTTCAATATGCTCTATCAGGTGTTGCTGGGTCAGGAGAAGGGACCGCGCTTCGGCTCGTTCGTCGCGGTCTACGGCGCGCAGAATGCCATCGCGATGATAGACGGCACCTTGGCGCGGGCGGGTTAGCATCTTTCTCCCTCCGCTCATTTGCAAACAGATTTGAAGCAGGACTTTTTCTGAAGCGGACTCGTTTTGAAGCGGATTGGAGCGAAAAATGTTGAGGCGGGTTGCGGCGGTGTTTGCCGCCATGATCACAATGGGCTTTTCCGGCATCCCATCAGCCGAAGCGCGGCCTGATATGGTCGGCTATCAGGGCGACTATGCGCCCGGTACCATCGTCGTGAAAACCAACGAGCGCCGGCTGTATCTGATCATCGATTCGAATCGCGCGCTGCGATATCCCGTTGGCGTCGGCAAAGCCGGCAAGCAATGGACAGGCACCGCGAGCATCGAGGGCAAGTATCGCGACCCGGCATGGGCGCCCCCGGACGATGTAAAACGCGACAATCCGAAAATCGCGGACGTGATCGCTGGCGGTTCGCCTGCGAATCCGATGGGCGTCGCAGCGATGACGCTCTCCGGCGGCGGGCAATACGCCATTCACGGCACCAACCGGCCGGGGACGATCGGCCGCTTCGTGTCATACGGCTGCATCCGCATGTACAATAACGACATTGACGATCTCTACCGGCGCGTGTCAGTCGGCACGCCCGTGGTGGTAACGCAACAATAGATCGCGACGAGTCGCGAATATGCTCGACATCGGTCTACTATCTGAGGAATCATTGTCACGGCGACTGGTTGAGCGTATAGACCGGCTTCTTTCCCATACGCTGATAGGACACGATGGCCCGTCAATTCGCCACATCGACTGAGCCCGAAGCCATGGCTGAAGACAGCAAAGTCCGCCAAAGGGCTTTTGAGATTATCAAGGCCCGATCGTTCGGTCGCGGCGACATCAAATTGTCTTCCGGGAAAAGCAGCACGTTTTACTTCGATATGAAGCCGACGATGTTGTTTCCCGAAGGAGCCCATGCGCTGTCCGAACTCATTCTCGCTCGCCTTTTCGGCAAGAGCATAGATTTTATCGGTGGATTGGAGATGGGAGCGGTCCCGCTGATTTCGACCGTTAGCCTTCTCAGCCACATCAAGAATGAACCGCTTCCCGGCTTCTTCGTTCGGAAAGAAGTCAAAAAACACGGAACCCAAAAGCTCATCGAAGGGGTTCCCAACGGCGGCCTCTCCGGCAAGAAGGTGGTCATCCTGGAAGACGTCACGACAAGCGGCGAGTCAGCCATGATCGCGGTGTCGGCCGCCCAAGCTGCAGGCGCCGAAGTCGCGATGGTGTTATCGATCGTCGACAGAGGCGAGGGGGCCGTGGCCGTTTATAAAGGGAGAAATATTGAATTCGACTCCCTGTTCACCGCGAGCGAATTCCTGGATTCTTAAGCTTCTGAGGCGATCACAACGCGGCAGCGAATCGTTACACACAAAAAAAGCCGCGGCTCACGCGGCTTTTTTTGCGGTGATTACCGGCTCACGCTGTTGCACCAGCTTTCGCGATGACCGCCATGATAGGCGCGGGCAAGACCGCTCGCTACCATCGCCGCTGCGATGTCGGAGGTTCGCGCCGTCGCGGCATCGGCAACCACCCGTCCGTTATATTTGTCGGGGCCGATATTGGCGATCGTGACGCCGCCCTCGCCGAGCAGATCCCGCAGCCGGGCGCTGGCGGCTTTCGCTAGCCGAAATTCCTCGGAACATGAGGCCTTCATTTCCGCTGTGTCGATGCCGCGTAGCCGCACCCGCGTCGTCATATCGAGGCCGGGCCACAAATGAACCAGCGCCTCGAAGGTATCGCCATCGATCGTCCTGATCACGTCGACCTGGTGCCGTCCCGCCGAACCAGCGGCGCGAGCCCAGATCGCCCGCGTCTCCGTCGGCGTTTGGGAGTCAACGACCTGCGGCCAGCCAATCCAGCTTCGGATCGGGAGCATGGTTCCGGCCACCACGCCCACAATGAATATCCAGGGCAGAACCGGCGACAATCGGTGGCGCCAGCGCGGCCCGGGCAATGCATTTATTCTGGTGTATGGGTACATATTCCTAGCATAGAGCGAGTCGGGTCACCCGGCAAGCCCACGCAAGCGGTGGCAGGAGGAAAAAGCGCGCCGCTCAGAAATCCGATGCGATGCCGTTGCGTTCCCAATCGCCGAACCGCGTCGGTTCGGGACCCTTCGGCCCCAAAACCTCTTTAACCCATGCAGATGCATCGGTCTGCGCGGCGCGGCGAGCCTCGGCCTCGGCAAGCGCGCGCTGAGCCGCCGGCGTCGGCGACTTGCGCGGGTCCATCTCTGCGCTCCGCAGCGACGCGGACGGCTCGTCGGTCATGCACATTCTCCGGTCAGCGAGACGAAGCGGAAGCGTATGAAACCGTTTCCACAGATCATGCAAATGCGTGAAGATGGTGGCGATTCTTATATTTGGCTTATTCGCATGTCATAAGTCTGGATCCGCCGCGACGGACGCACAGCAGATGCGTCCGCCATCCCCTGATCCCCTTAAGCGATGTGCCTGCCTCATGCCGTCCACCAGATTCGCACCGCCGACCGAGGCTCCGGGCCTTGCGGCCCGGCGCATCGCAGCGGATATCCTCGACGGCGTCCTTCATAAGCGTCGCACCCTCGATGAACAGCTCGAGGGTCCCACCGCGCATCCCGCGCTGAAATCGCTTGCCGACCGCGACCGTGCCTTGATGCGGCGTCTGGTGGCGACGATCCTGCGCCGGCTCGGAACCCTCGGCCATTTGCTGTCGCGGTTGCTCGATCGCGGTATTCCGACCGATGCGCCGCGCGCGCAAAGCGCGCTTTTGATCGGCGCGGCGCAGATTCTCTGGATGGACGTGCCGGATCATGCCGCTGTCGATCTGTCAGTACGGCTGGTGCAATCCGACCGCCGCGCGGCGAAATATGCCGGACTTGTCAACGCGGTGCTCCGCCGCTGCGCGCGCGAAGGCCAGTCCCTGATCGATGAGGTCCGTTCCGAGTCGCTTGATATCCCGCCATGGCTATTGGCGCGTTGGTGCGGACACTACGGTGAAAGCACCGCGAAAGCGATTGCCGACGCGATCAACCACGAGCCCGCCCTCGATCTCACCATCAAAGCCGACGCGGCACATTGGGCGACACGATTGCACGGCGAGGCCTTGCCGACTGGGACCGTTCGCACCTCGCTGCAAGGTCCGGTGACGATGCTGCCAGGATTCTCCGAGGGGCAATGGTGGGTACAGGACGCCGCCGCCGCGCTGCCCGCGCGACTGTTCGGCGATGTCGCCGGACGGCGGGTCATCGACCTCTGCGCGGCGCCGGGCGGCAAGACAGCCCAACTCGCGCAGGCCGGTGCAGACGTAACCGCGATCGACCGATCACCAAATCGGGTAGCGCGGCTACGCGAGAATCTTGGCCGTCTATCGCTGAACGCACGGTCGCTCGTCGCCGATGCCATCGACTGGCACGATGATGTCGCCAGCGACGGCTTCGACGGCGTGCTCGTCGATGCGCCCTGCTCCGCAACCGGCACCATCCGCCGTCATCCGGACGTGGCCTGGCTCAAGCAAGAATCGGATATCGCGGCGCTGACCACCCTGCAACAAAGGCTGCTGAAAAAGGCGATCACACTGCTCAAGCCCGGCGGAACACTGGTCTATTGCACCTGCTCGCTGGAACCCGAGGAGGGCGAACAGGTCGTTGCCACGCTGCTTGCATCCGAACCAGGCATCCGGCGCGTGCCAGTCAGCGACGCCGAAGTGGCCGGACTGTCTGATATCGTGACGCCCGCGGGGGATCTGCGCACTCTGCCCTGCCATCTGCCACACGATGATCCCACGCTGGGCGGACTAGACGGCTTCTATGCGGCACGATTGACCAAGTCCTGATTCGCAAAGCAAGGGCGAGAGATTCGCGGCATTTCAAGATGGTGCGTTGCCGGCCTTTCCGGATTACAAGGACTCAGTCCTCATCACTGCAAAGGGATTCGCGAGAATCCTCACACCGAAGGCGCGCGTGTCGGTCGCTCATCGCAGACGCATTTCAATTCTGATCGTCCGCCGTTTCGCTCGTCGGACGATTGCGCGCGCCAGCGACGGGCCTGCGGCGCTTTCGCGGCTATGGCCCGGCCGCGCCGACCGCCTGACCATCGCACCACACGACCTTCGTACGGCCGACGCCACCCGCGCCGCCGAAATTTATGCGGGCCGCTTCGTATTCGCGGGCAAGATCGTCACCTGTCACTCCCGCTCCATTTTCGACCTCGAACCGCCGTCCGAGGATTGGGAAGCCGCCCTGCTCGGCTTCGGCTGGCTGCGGCATCTCCGCGCCGCCGATACGGCGATTACGCGCGCCAATGCGCGATCGCTGATGGAAGACTGGATCTCGAATCCCACGCGCAGGCGGCCCGTAGGTCGGCGCGCCGACGTCATGTCGAGGCGCGTGATCTCGCTGCTGTCGCAGGCCCCGCTTGTGCTCGGCGATGCGGATGGAAAATTCTACCGCCGCTATCTGCGCGCGCTTGCCCGCGACATCCGTCTGTTACGTTTCGGCCTGCACGACGCGCCTGACGGCGTGTCACGGCTGCAGGTTCTGATCGCGCTGTGCTACGCCTCGCTGTGTCTTGCCAACCAGGCCCGCACCATCCGCAACGCGACCCGCAAGCTCTCCGAGGAATTGCGGCGGCAAATCCTGCCCGACGGCGGACATGTCTCGCGCAATCCGGGAGCTTTAATCGAACTGCTGATCGACCTGCTGCCGCTCCGGCAAACCTTCGCCGCGCGCAACATCGCACCGCCGCCGGCGCTGCTGAACGCCATCGACCGCGTGATGCCGATGCTGCGCTTCTTCCGTCACGGCGACGGCGGCTTTGCGCTGTTCAACGGCATGAGCAGCACACCGTCCGACCTTTTGGCGACGCTCCTGGCCTATGACGACACCCGCGGCATACCGATGGCCAGCATGCCGCACACGGGCTTCCAGCGGATCGACGCCGGCGCGACAATCCTGATCGTCGATGCCGGTCCGCCGCCACCACCGAACCTCAGCGAGGAAGCGCATGCCGGCTGCCTGTCGTTCGAGCTGTCTTCCGGCTTGAACCGGGTCGTCACGAATTGCGGAATGTCCTCGACCAGCCGCGAGACATGGCGCGTCTTCGCGCGCTCGACAGCAGCGCATTCCACACTGGTCTGCCATCAAACATCCTCGTGCCAGTTCGTCGAACAATCGGCGATGAAGCGGCTGCTCCAGGGGGCGCCGATTGTCAGCGGTCCGGCCCACGTCGAAACTTTTCGCGAAACCAATGACGACGGCGAGCGGCTGACGGCTTCGCATGACGGCTATCTCGCCCGGTTTGGTCTGATCCATCGCCGTGTGCTGACGATGGCACCGGACGGCTCGCGGCTGGAGGGCGAGGACATGCTAGCGCCTGCCCCGGGCGGCCGCATCAAAGGCGGCCAGATTCGTTACGCATTGCGTTTTCACCTGCATCCGTCCGTCAAGGCCAGCCGCCTCGATGATGCGCATGCCGTGATGCTGGTTTTGCCAAACCGCGAGGTCTGGACGTTCGAAGCGGCCGACGACCGGGTCGAGCTCGAAGACAGCGTTTTTCTCGCCGGCAACGACGGTCCGCGACGGTCCGCACAGATCGTGATTCACCAGAATGCCCGGGAAGTCCCCCGAGTGCGTTGGGGTTTCGTGCGTTCGACGACGTCGGCCGCGGTCACCAACGCCCGCCGTAATGCGCGGCGCGAACCGGAATTGCCGCTGTAGACGAAATGTGCCGGCGGCCTTGCCAGAGCAGGCCGGTTTCATCACCGGCAAATTCATGCTAACCGGCTGCGCTAAAGTTGTCGGCTTTGATGGAATCAAAGTCGGCACCGGGCTTCCGTTTTGACGCGTTTTCTTGACGCGAACCGATACCCTCCTCGCTCGAAAACGCTATGACCTTCCAGGATCGACAATCATGACCGACCGACCGCGCCGCGTGACCCGCGCATTGCTTTCCGTTTCCGACAAGACCGGCTTGACCGAGTTCGCCCGCGCGCTTGCCAGCCTTGGCATTGATCTGGTGTCGACCGGCGGCACCGCCAAGGCGATCGCAGCGGCAGGATTGAAGGTCAGCGACGTCTCCGACCTGACGGGCTTTCCGGAAATGATGGACGGCAGGGTCAAGACGCTGCATCCAAAGGTACACGGCGGCCTGCTCGCCATCCGCGACCATGCCGATCATGCAAAAGCCATGAAGGACCACGGCATCGTTCCGATCGACCTGCTGGTCGTCAATCTCTATCCGTTCGAGTCGACGGTCGACAAAGGCGCTGCTTACGAGGACTGCGTCGAGAATATCGACATCGGCGGCCCCGCGATGATCCGCGCCGCCGCGAAAAACCATGATGACGTCGCGGTCGTGGTCGAACCGCAGGATTATCAGGCGGTGCTCGACGAGCTCAACGCCAACGCGGGTGCGACCACGTTGAGCTTGCGCAAGCGCCTCGCCGCGAAAGCTTACGCCCGGACCGCCGCCTATGATGCCGCGATCTCCAACTGGTTCGCGCTGCGGCTTGAGACCGATGCCCCCGACTATCGCGCCGTCGGCGGACGTCTCGCGCAGACGTTGCGTTACGGAGAGAACCCGCACCAGACCGCCGCATTCTACCGCACGCCGGAGCGGCGCGCCGGCGTCTCCACCGCGCGGCAATTGCAGGGCAAGGAATTATCCTACAACAACATTAACGACACCGACGCGGCCTATGAATGCGTCGCCGAATTTGACGCGGCGCGCACCGCGGCCTGCGTCATCATTAAGCATGCGAACCCCTGCGGCGTCGCTGAAGGCTCAAGCCTCACCGAGGCCTATCGCAAAGCGCTCGCTTGCGACCAGACTTCGGCCTTTGGCGGCATTATCGCGTTCAATCGCACGATCGACGCCGACGCCGCCAATGCGGTAGCCGGCATCTTCACTGAAGTCATCATCGCGCCCGATGCGACCGAGGAAGCGATTGCGATCATCGGTAAGCGCAAAAACCTGCGGTTGCTGCTGGCCGGTAGCCTGCCCGATCCGCGCGCGCGCGGCCTGACCGCGAAGACCGTCGCTGGCGGACTTTTAGTGCAGGGTCGCGACAACGCTGTTGTCGACGACATGTCGCTCAAGGTCGCAACCAAGCGCGCGCCGACCGAGGCTGAGATGCGCGACCTGCGCTTTGCTTTCCGCGTCGCGAAGCACGTCAAGTCAAACACCATTGTCTATGCCAGGGATCTGGCCACCGTTGGCATTGGCGCGGGACAGATGAGCCGCGTCGATTCCGCGCGCATCGCAGCACGCAAGGCGGAAGATGCGGCGCGCGAGCTGAACCTCACCGAGCCGCTGACCAAAGGCTCGGTCGTGGCGTCGGATGCGTTCTTCCCATTCGCCGACGGAATGCTCGCCTGCGTCGAGGCCGGCGCCACCGCGGTCATTCAACCCGGCGGTTCCATGCGCGACGAAGAGGTGATCAAGGCCGCCGACGAGCACGGCATCGCCATGGTGTTCACCGGCATCAGGCATTTCCATCATTAGATCACGATGATTTTGAATCGAATCGATCCAAAATCATGAACGTGATCGATTCCAGTATTCTGAGAAGCGGGATGCGAGCGGAAAACCGCTTCACACTTTTCCTCATCCCGCTTTAAAGCGAGATACTACACGTTGAGATGGATGCGGGCAGAACGGATGAGACCGGTGATAGGCGGAGCGCTTCTGCTGCTGGGCGTGTCGTCGCTACCCGTGCTCGCGGGCAACGGTGAGGTTATCACCAAGCCGCCGGGCAGAGCGACAACCTGCACACCGTGTCACGGCCGGAATGGAGAGGGCCAGCCGGCAAGGGGCATTCCACGCCTTGCTGGTCTCAATGCGGAATACCTTGAACGTCAGCTCGATGGTTTCAATAACGGCGCGCGCAAGAACCGTGTCATGCTGATGATCGCATCGGATCTGTCCAACGACGAAAGAAAGGCGCTGGCCAACTACTATGCGGGCATGACGACACCGAAGCCCGAAACCGCTCCCGCTGATCAAGCCGTGATCGCGGCCGGAGCGAAGATTGCCGCGACCGGCGATCCCTCGAACGACTTGCCCGGTTGCGGACAGTGCCACGGTGCAGCGGGCCTTGACGCGGGAGCGAACTTTCCCCGCCTCGCGGGACAATCAGCACTTTATATCGAGAAAGCACTCCGGTCGTGGAAAGCCGGTGATCGCAAGGTCGATCCCATGGGGGTGATGGCCAATGTCGCAAACAAGCTGACCGACGATCAAATCAAAAGCGTGGCCGCGTATTACGAGAGTTTGCCTGTGGCAGCACCGGCCCCGACTCCGGAATCCAGGCCATGATCCGCATGCAGGCGGTTACTCCCGCACGCGCGACAGCAGTGCAAGCCCCGCGACGAAGAACAACACCAGCACCGCCATGCCCGCCTTCTGGCTAGCGGTGATCGCGGTGATGAAGCCGACCAGCAGCGGGCCAACGAACGACGTTACCTTTCCGGTCAGCGCGAACAATCCGAAAAACTGCGCAATGCGATCCTTCGGCGCCAGCCGGATCAGCAACGTGCGCGAGGCCGCCTGCAATGGACCGCCGGCGCCGCCAATCAGACAGCCGAGGATGAGATAGGCTTTTTCCGCGGGTGCTGCGAACAACCCGCCGCCGGGCACGGGCGGCGCGACCTTCACGAACAGGATCGAATCCTTGTCGACCATCAGGATCGCCACGATCGCCAACAATAAAACAGTCATGCTCGCGGCGATGACGAATTTCGGACCCACCCGGTCGTCGAGCTTGCCGCCGATCCACGCGCCGAGCGCGCCGGCTATCGCCAGCAGTATCCCGAACGTTCCGATCTCGATGGTATGCCAGCCGAAGGTGCCTGCGGCATAGATCCCGCCGAACGCGAACAGCGACACCAGCCCGTCGGTGTAGATCATGTTGGCGAGCAGGAAGATCGCCAGCGACGGTCGTTTCGGCAATTCGCGGAGCGTGCCGCGCAACTCGATCAACCCTTCGCGCAGCGCCGCTCGCACCGGACGCTTGGCCGGGAAATCCGGTGTCAGCAAAAACATCGGCAGGACGAAGACGACGAACCAGAGGCCCGTCAGCGGGCCTGTGATGCGATCGCCCTGGTGGGTTGCGGGATCGAGACCGAACAACGGCGTCATGCCGAACAGCGTCTTGCCGGTGGCGGGATTGGCGGCGAGGAAACCCAGCACCAGGATCAGGCTGAGGATGCCGCCGATATAGCCGGTGGCCCATCCGGTCCCCGACAGGCGACCGATCTTGTGCGGCGGCACCAGCGACGGCATCATCGCATTGTTGAACACGGTGGCGAATTCGACGCCGACGGTAGCGATGCCGTAGGCGATCAACAGCGGCAGGATCAGGCTGGCGTCACCGGGCTTGCCGATCCACATCAGGCTGGAGCCGATGACCAATAGCGCGCCGAAGGCCGCGATCCACGGCTTGCGCCGGCCGCTGGCGTCGGCGATGGCGCCCAGCACCGGCGAGGCGAGCGCGATCACGATGCCAGCCGCGCCGGTCGCAAATCCCCAAAGCGATTGCCCCTCGGCCGGTGTCGCCGCCACGAAAGTCGCGAAATACGGCGCGAATACGAAGGTCGTAATCAGCGTGAAATAGGGCTGCGCCGCCCAGTCGAACATGATCCAGCTGGCAATGGCGGCGCGAGAGGCATAGCCCTCTCCGAGATTCGCCCTGGCCGCCGGTAAGGCTGTCGTCACCGTCATGCCCGATATGTTGTGTCGAATCATGTGGGCGTCTGACCTTGCGCCTGAGTTCCTATAGCATTGCTCCCATCAACAGAGCGACTCCTCCAGATCCGGAACCGAATGGATGATCCACCGCGAGCCGCGTCGGTCCATTTTTTCCGTGATCGCCTTCTGCGTGATCGTAGCATTTGCACCGCTGTCATGGCCCGCGGTCGCGCAGGATGCACGCGGCACAGCTCCGGCCGCGACCTCCGATGTGAGCCGTCCGGTTGCCGCCAAACACGGCATGGTGGTGGCGCAGGAGCGGCTCGCGGCCAAGATCGGGGCGGAGGTGCTCGCGCAGGGCGGTAATGCGGTCGACGCAGCGGTCGCGACCGGCTTCGCCCTCGCGGTCACTTACCCGCGCGCCGGAAACATCGGCGGCGGCGGGTTCATGCTGATACACCTCGCCGATTCCAGACGCGACATCGCCATCGACTATCGCGAGACCGCACCGGATGCGATCAGACGCGACATCTTCCTGGGCGCAGACGGCGCGCCCGACCCTGCGAAGTCGCGCGATTCCGCGCTCGGCATCGGCGTGCCCGGCACCGTCGCGGGGCTCACGCTGGCGCTCGACAAATACGGCTCGGGCAAGTTCACCCTCGCCCGTCTTCTCAAGCCTGCGATCACGCTGGCGCGCGACGGACTCGAAATCGCCGACGACAACGCCGATACGCTGTCGCAATCGCATGACCGTTTTGTGCGTTGGCCGTCCTCGATGAAGATTTTCGCGCACCCTGATGGCACTCCGCTGCGCGAGGGCGACCGGCTCGTCCAAACCGATCTGGCCGCGACCCTGACCGCAATCGCCGATCGCGGACCGCAAGGATTCTATGAAGGCTCGGTGGCCTCGAACCTGGTGAGAGCGATCGACGCAGCCGGCGGCATTATCACGCTTGAAGACCTCAAGTCCTATCGGCCGCTGATCCGAGAGCCGGTGCGTGGCAGGTACCGGGGCTACGACGTCGTTTCGACGCCGTTATCCTCGTCGGGCGGCACTGTGCTGCTCGAATCGCTGAACATCCTCGAAGGCTTCGCGATGCGCGATCTGCATCAGGGATCGCTGGATTCGCTGCACGTGCTGGTCGAGGCGATGAAGCGCGCTTATGCGGACCGCGCCCGCTATCTCGGCGATCCCGCTTTTGTCAACGCCCCGATCCAAACCCTGCTGGCGAAGGACTATGCAACAAAACAGCGCGCGTCGATCGACATGATGCATGCAACGCCTGCGGCCGCCGTGCCCGTGCGGCCGCAGCGCGAGGGGGACAACACCACGCATTTTTCCGTGGCCGACGCCTTCGGCAATGTGGTCAGCAACACCTATACGCTGAATTTCAGCTACGGCGTCGGACTTGTGGCAGATGGCACCGGCGTCCTGCTCAACAATGAGCTTGACGATTTTACCGCCGCGCCGGGCGCAGCGAACGCCTTCGGGCTGGTCGGATTCGAGGCCAACCTGCCCGGCCCCGGCAAGCGACCACTGTCTTCAATGACTCCGACGATCGTTCTGAAGGACGGAAAGCCGGTGCTGGTGACGGGATCGCCCGGCGGCAGCCGCATCGTCTCCACGGTCCTTCAGGTGATCGTCAACGTGCTCGACTACGATATGAACATTGCAGCCGCGGTCCAGGCGCCTCGGCTGCACCATCAGTGGTTGCCGGACGAGGTCCGCGCCGAACACGGATTCCCCGATGGCATCATTGCGGGATTGCAGGCGCGAGGCCACACCGTTGTCGTGCCGATGGGACAGACTTCGGCCAACTCCATCGCCATCACCCCGGACGGATTGTTCGGTGCGCCCGACCCGCGTACCCGCGGCTCGCATGCTGTGGGATATTGAGGCGCACCCGTCTGGAGCCGAACGATATGGCTCGTAATATTTATCCGGGTAATATTGACGGATTAATTATATCCGGGTAATAAATACCAGCCAACCCGCGGCCGGACACCTCCGATGATGCATGATCACACCTCCTGTTTTACCGCTTTCGAGGGCCAGCGGCGGATCGCATCTGGCCCGCTCACCGAAGTCGCGCTCGCCGTCAAACACGCAGGCACGCGCACGACCGCTCCGATCGCAATCTACAGCGACGAAACCGGGCGCCCGATCGACCTCGATTTGCGTGGGTCCGACGACGAGATCGCGGCTCGCCTGCGGCAGACCTTGTCGGTGGAAACGACCGAAGCCAGCGGGGCCTCCAAACCGGGCGAACCGCGCGGCCGCGGCCGGCCGAAACTCGGCGTGGTCGCGCGCGAGGTGACGCTATTGCCGCGGCACTGGGAGTGGCTGAGCGCGCAACCCGGCGGGGCGTCGGTCGCCTTGCGCAAGCTGGTCGACGAGGCGCGCCGCGCAAATAGCGACAAGGATCGCAGCCGCGCGGCACGCGACGCTGCCTATTACTTCATGTCTGCGATGGCGGGCGATTTTGCAAACTTCGAGGAAGCCGCACGCGCGCTGTTCGCCAACGACCGGCGGCGGCTAGCAGCCCTGATCGCCGGCTGGCCAGACGACATCCGTGATCACATCGTCAAACTGGTGGAGCGGATTTGACATTCGCTCCATGGTCTGGCGCAAACAGAAGATCGAGCGGCTGATCTGACGAAACAGGAACGAGCCTTGCGCCCCGCGAACCTGTGTCGAAGAAACTTAAAAGGCAAAACAGAAAAGAGCGATGCGCATTCTCGTTGTCGGGGCCGGCGCGACCGGTGGCTATTTCGGCGGCAGGCTGCTGCAGGCGGGTCAGGATGTGACCTTCCTGGTGCGTCCCAAACGCGCCGCTGAGCTGGCAAGCACCGGTCTTGTCATCAAGAGTCCGCACGGCGAGTTGACGCTCCGCAATCCGCCGACAGTCCAGGCTACTGGCTTGAAGCAGACATTCGATCTGGTTCTGCTGAGCTGCAAGGCGTTTGATCTCGAAGGCGCGATCACATCGTTCGCGCCGGCGGCGGGGCCGCGCACGGCGACCCTCCCGCTGCTCAACGGGATGCGGCACCTGGAGATGCTCGACGCAACATTCGACCGCGAGCGCGTGCTCGGCGGCCTGTGTTCGCTCGCGGTCACGCTCAACGAGAAGCGCGAAGTCGTCCACCTCGCGCCAATGCAGTCGCTCCGTTTCGGCGAGCGCAACGGCGGCACAAGCGAACGCGTTCGGGTGATAGCCGAAGCTTTCGCCGGCGCCAGTTGCGGAGCACAGGCATCCGAAACCATCATTCAGGACATGTGGGAAAAGTGGGTGTTTCTAGCGACGCTCGCCGGCACGACCTGCATGATGCGCGCATCCATCGGCCAGATCGTCGCCGCACCTGGCGGACACGATTTCATCCTTGCCGTGCTGGCCGAAGTTGCCGCTCTTGCGAGCGCGGCAGGTCACGCGCCGCGCGAAGATTTCCTGAGCAGCGCATCCGCAATGCTGACGGCGAAGGGATCGCCGCTGACCGCATCCATGTTCCGCGATATCGAGGCCGGCGCGCGGGTCGAAGCCGATCATATCATCGGCGATCTCATCACCCGAGCCGAGGCCGCAAAGCTGCCGATACCGAAACTTCGCACCATCTATACGCATTTGAAGGCGTACGAGAACCAGCGGGAATGATTGCCGCATCCGCGACCGCCCCGCCGTCTTCAAAAATCCAGATCTTCAAAAATCAAGGTCGACATAAGTGCGCGATGCCGGCACGCCCGCCAGCCATTCGCTTAGCAACGGACGGAACGACGGCCGCGACTTGATCCGCGCATACCACGCCTTCGCCGCCTCGTCCTCGACCCACGGCACGTCGCCGAGATAATCGATCGCCGACAGATGAGCCGCCGCGGCGAGATCGGCATAGGTCAACCGATCGCCGGCCAGATAATTCCGCGTTCGCGCCAGCCAGCCGATATAGGCCAGATGATAGCGCACATTGGTCCGGGCAGCGCGCATCACGTCGGTCTCCGGCGGACCGCCGCCGATCTCCTCTCCCATGAAGCGCTTGTAGATGCGTTCGGTCACCAGCGGACCGGAAACCTCCTCGAAGAATTTCTCGTTGAACCAGGCCATCAGACGACGCACCTCGATGCGCTCGGGCATTGACGTCGGCAACAACCGACGCTCGCCGACGCGCTCGCCATAGGTCTCGTCGAGATAGTCCGCAATGATACCGGCGCCGGGAACCGCGGGGATGCCTTCGGCGATCAGCACCGGCGTGGTGCCGGCCGGATTGAGTGTCAGGAAAGCTTCACGCCGCTCCCACACCCGCTCTTCCACCGGTCGGACATCGAGTCCGTGTTCGCCGAGAATCAGGCGAATAAAGCGCGATTGCGGACAGAATGGATGGTGAAGCAACGTGAACATGGGGCCCCTTGATAAGTTTGCGATGCTTAAGAAACTATCTCCAAAGCGTTAACGGCAGAGCGTTAGCGGCACGCGCGCCTCCGCTGAGCTGTCGAGTAGCGGGTGAAACTGCGTTCGCCTGGGCCAGATTCATGGATTTGGGCATTGCTGCCCTGCGGCGAATAAGCGAGAAGGACGCATCGTTCGCAGTCGACTAGAATTCAGGGTAGGCCCTTCCCATGATTTCCGATGTGATCAGAGCCGTGATTCTCGGCGTCATTGAGGGCGTCACCGAATTCCTGCCGGTGTCCTCAACCGGCCATCTGCTACTGGCGGAGCGCTTCTTCGATCTCGGTTCGGGGAACTTCTGGAACACATTCACGGTGTTGATCCAGCTTGGCGCAATTTTGGCGATTGTGGTCATCTATTTTGCGAAACTGTGGCCGATCGCGCTCGGCATGTTCTCCAACGCCGAGGATCGGCGCTTCGTCATCGGCGTGCTGGCGGCCTTTCTGCCGGCTGTGATCGTCGGCCTGATCGCCGGCAAGTACATCAAGGAACTACTATTCAATCCGTGGGTGGTGTGCTTCTCGCTGATCGTCGGCGGCGCGGCTTTAATGTGGGTCGATCAACTCGATCACCGGCCGCGCGAACACGACGCCACGGCCTTTCCGCTGCCGATGTATATCTGGATCGGCATCGCACAATGCGTTGCGATGATTCCCGGCGTGTCGCGCTCCGGCGCCACCATTGTCTCCGCGATGCTGCTCGGCGCCGACAAGCGCGCGGCGGCGGAGTTTTCATTCTTCCTCGCGATCCCCACCATGATCGGAGCCTTCGCCTATGATTTCTACAAGAACCGCGCCGACATGACGACCGACAATCTCGGAATCGTTGCGATCGGCTTCGTGGCATCGTTCGTCACGGCGATCATCGTGGTCAAAGCATTCCTGAGCTACGTCACGCGCAACGGCTTTACGTTCTTCGCCTGGTGGCGGGTGATCGTCGGCACGCTCGGTCTGATCGCGCTGGCGCTGGGGCGGTAGAATCCCACCGGACCATCATCATCGCGAGCGCAGGATCAACTCGGAAATCCACGAAGCTAACCGCTTCGTCGCTCATAACTCTCTCAACGATAAAAAGGTCACGCCCCCTTCGGCGCGAACTGACCGGCCTTGCGGAAGCGCCAGAGATATTGCGGCACCACCGCCTCCATGGAGTCCGGCGCGATCCCCAGCCCTTGCAGCGTCAGGCCCGCGGCCGTCGCCGCATCGGAAACGACATTGTCGGTCTTGAGCAACGTGACCTGATCCGGCGTCAGCTTCAGCGGCCCCGGCGCGAACTGCAGGACCATCGCCTTGAGCCGGGCAATCGCGAACGGCAGCGGCACCAGCATCCGCTCCCGTTCGATGACGCGCAGAATGATCTGCATGATCTCGCGCATCGAGAGCACCTCGGGGCCGCCGAGTTCATAGACGGCGCCCGCTTTGGTCCAGCCGTCGACCGCGTCGGCCACGGCGGTTGCGACGTCGCCGACATAGACCGGCTGCATCCGGGTCGCGCCGCCGCCGATCAGCGGCAGCAGGGGTGACATCCGCGCCAGCGCGGCAAACCGGTTGGTGAACTGGTCCTCGGGGCCGAACATCACCGACGGCCGCAGGACGGTCGCAGACGGCACCGCCGCCAGTACCGCCCTTTCCCCGGAAGCCTTGGCGCGGGCGTAGGCCGAAGCCGATGTCGCATCGGCGCCGATGGCCGAGACGTGCACCATGCGCGCGCCGGCCGCCGCGGCTGCCTCCGCAATGGTGGCGGCGCCTTTGGCCACCACGGCATCGAAAGTCTGCCGGCCGTTCTTGGTCAGGATGCCGACCAGATTGACGGCCACGTGGGACCCCCGCATGGCCGCGCCGACCGACCCCGGATGACGCAGATTGACCTGCACGGCATGGATCTGGCCGACCTTGCCGAGCGGCTGCAAATGTCCGGCCAGTTCGGGGCGCCGAACACCAACCCGGATACGGTAATCCCGTTTGGCGAGAGCGCGCACCACATACCGGCCGAGGAAGCCCGAGCCTCCGAAAACCGTGACGAGCGTGTCCGAATGCGATGCCATGATGCGGTCCTCAAGGGCGATAATTTCAGGTCTAGAGAATGGATATTCCGCCGTTCCGCGGCACGTCAACCGGCGGACCGCTCAGCCACCTATTGAGGACGCCTTCAAGGATTTGACAAGCGCGCGGCCGATGCCTACTAACCCGGCCGGGCCCAGGTGGCGGAATTGGTAGACGCGCTGGCTTCAGGTGCCAGTGGCTGCAAGGTCGTGAAGGTTCGAGTCCTTTCCTGGGCACCATTTCATTGAAGACCTCTTCTCCTTCAATAAATTAAGCCCTATCAGAGTGTTGCACTTGCCCGGCTGTGTAACAAGGGTGCGCAACAATGCTGTTTCGGCTAGTCGGTCCGATGAAGCGCGATGGCTCTCGTATTCCGGTTTTCGTGTAGCGGATTCCCGTAGATGCGCGCATTACCAGGCCACCGCACTCGCGGCGAGCTCTATCGCATTTGGGCGGACGGTTAAGAATCGCGCCCGGAGCCCCGGCCATTGAGCAAAAGCCCCGTGGCGGCTGGCAGCGCGTAATCGAGACGCAAGCCAATGAGACGTCGGAGCCGTTACAATTCTTGGTGTTTGCGGATATTTCGTTGTCCCTCTACTCAGGCCGACTCCCGACCATCCTCTTTTCGGTTCGGAATCGAGACGATGTGCGGCGCATTCCCGTAGAATAGCGCACTCGTGACTCGGACAAGACGGCTACTCAACGAAAGGGTGAGAAGAAGCGCGCCGCAGCTGAGTCATAAGTAGGAAAAAAGCGATGGAAGCGATTTCGCAAGTTGCTCTCGCGGTCGAAAGAGGCGCAACGACGGTTCGTGGTGTTATCGATGTGACCGGGTTGTCTCGTCTTAAAGTCGAACGCGCACTGCAAACGCTTGAGAAGCAGAAGCGGATTGTTCGCGACAGTGAAGGCTTCAGGCCACCGGGCAAGCCGACGAAACCAAACGTCCGGCAATGTGGATCGTGCAACTGCTGTTGCGATATCCTCGAGGTGACAGCGGTCGCAAAACCGGTGAATGAGTTATGCAAGTATTGGGAGACCGGCAAAGGATGCACCATCTACAACGATCGTCCTCAAATGTGCCGATCGTTCACGTGCGCCTGGCTGCAAGGTCATTTCAACGACGACTGGTTTCCCGAGAAGGCTCGCCTGGTGATGCATTTCAGCGAGAACACGGTCAACGTTCAGGTCGATCCCGAATATCCCGACCGATGGCGACAGGAGCCGTACTTCAGCAAGCTGTGCGAGTTGTCACTCAATGGGATAAGGGCGAGAGGAAACCCCGGCTATGCCACCCTCGTCTTCGTCGGTTCTGACAAATTTCTCCTGCTCGGGCGAACCGCCGTCCCCGATCCGACGCTCTTCGGCACGGCGTTCGTACCCGTCACGCCCGAAACCTTCCGCTATTGGAGGGCCCAGTCGCAGGAGCATGCCCAACGCTTGAATGAACGCGCCGCTGAGATCCAGCGGATACAGCAGGAATTTGGATATTGCGCGATCCCCGACGACGAAGATCCCTATCCTCCTTATCGGCCTGCCCTTCTCCGATTGTCGAAACATCCACCCGATAAATCAGAATAATCCGATCGAACCTGGCAGACTGGTGTCATTCAGTCCACGCTACTCGTTCTGAAATGGGATCTGCTTTTTCTTCGCCGGACAAGTCTTTCTCGGCCTGAAGATAGAACTCCTCATCCTTCCCGGAAGGGAAGCCTTCTTGCTGCCATAGCTCATACGCACGGCGGCGAATCTGTGCCGGGGTGGGGTTTTGGTGGGGTTTTCTCATAGTTGATTTTGGATTGGACGATGGAATCTTGAGAGGGACTGCCCTGCGAGCGGAAAGCTCGCAGGGCCGCTCGCGATGCGGCGATATGCCCGTCAGCCCTCAGGCTGCGAAGTACGCGATATAGACAACTATGAAGGCGGCCACGACCAAACCGGTTCCTGCCACGAGCACGTTGCGCACCGTGGGTCCGCGCTCTGCGCCCCGTGCTTCCGTTGCGGTTTCGACGATGTGTCCGTTTTCCATCTTTGCCATTCGATCGCTCCTAAAATCTGTTGGGTATCCGTTGTGGAACTGCGTATCGCTCAGGAAAGAAAAACGGGCTGCCTCGGAGATCGTTCCTCCAGGCTGCGCGCGTCGTTCTTTCAACGGCAGATACACTGACCAAGCAGCAGTGCGATCAGTGAGCGCTTGCCTGGCCCGGTCCTTGCTCCGCCTGCGGAACCTAAGCGTTCTCTCAGGAGAACGTCACGTCGGCGATGACCGGCAAATGATCCGAGCAAGCGCGGGCTTCGGGATCGGTCCATGCCCTGGCGATACACCCCGTCCGCACGGTGTAAATGCGATCAAGTCGAAGCACGGGACACCATGATGGAAAGGTGCGCAGTCTGGTCCGCACAGGGCATCGCTGCGCCAATATTCGCCTGACCGATTTGACCCAGAACCAATCGTTGAAATCACCGAGCACGATCGTTCTGGGAGCATCGATGAGATTGACGATTGCGCGAGCCTGCTCCTGACGCTCGCGGATGCTCAGCCCGAGATGGGTAGCGATCACTGCAACCTCCCCGATCGGGAACTGAATACAAGTGGAAATCGCCCTGCGCGCCTCTCGCTCCCGGTATGAAACATCCACGATGGTCGGTGCCCGGATGAAGGGCCACTTACTCAGCAAAACCTGTCCGTAATCGCCATCCGCCGTGACGATCGATCTGGCATCGACGTTATGCGCGCCCACGACACCTGCAAGACGTTCGAAAGGATTGTCGCTGCGTCCGCGAGAGTCGATCTCCTGCAGTCCCACAATATCGGGCGACCATTTCCGAATGATCGACGAGACCGCCCCGATATCAAAGCGCGGATTGAGATTGAATGTGCCGTGTACGTTCCACGTCATCACGCGGATTGTAAGCGTCATGCTTTCCGCCCGGCGAGCCAGGTGACGACAAACTGAGCCGCGAGGCAGATCGCAATCCAGATAACAATCGTCAATCCGAGAGAAATCACATTCCCCCAGGATTCGCTCTTCGCAAAATCGGCGATCTGTGAACCCAGCGCAGCCATGACCACGATACCCGGCATCATGCCAAAAATCGTACCCACCAGGAAGTCTCTCAATTTCAACTGACTCGCGCCCGCGACAACATTGACGATCGAGAATGGTGCGAGTGGGACCATCCGGAGGATGGCGACCGCGATAATCCCCTTCCCAGCCAGCCGCCCCTGAACGCGCAGCGCGCGAGGCCCGAGAAGGTTTTGCAGCCGTTTGTGGCCAAGATAGCGCCCAATCATGAAGAGTAGAGAGGCGCTCAAAATGACCCCTGCCACAGCAGTTATCGCGCCGGTCCAGGGTCCCAATGCTGCGGCTGTCGCTGCGATCAGAACCACGACAGGAAATATGATCAAACCGCCGAGCACAAAGCAGGCGACCGCGATGAGCGCAGCAAACGGGGAGTCGTGCTGACTCATGATGGCCGACAGAAAGCCGATATCAGCGTAGCTGCGCAGCGGCGTGTAACGCCAGAGCAACGTCAGGGCCATAAGCATAAGCACGAGGCCCGCCGTTCCCAGGAGGGTTCTTGTGGTCCACATTCTGTTTGCGGCGCGTTTGAGATTCAAAGGTATGCGGGGATCGGCAATGGGTTGGATGAAATCATTGAGCGCACGAAACGAAACCTGACCGACCTCGATCGGCTGCAACGCCTTGGTCGCTCCCGCGACTGCATAAGCATCGAGGAACCGCAGCAGACGAGATTCATTCTCAGCAACTTCTTCTTCGGCCGCGCCGCAAAAATGACCGATGAGTCGCCGACGCAACCTGCGAACAAAGTCGCGATGGGCTTCGGTCGTCGCTTCAAACGCAAGGTCGCATTCGCTATCCGCACCCATTGAGCGGTTGTTGAGGTTGGCCGATCCGATCCGGACGAGATCATCGTCGATAATCATCAGTTTGCTGTGGACCATGATAGGCTGGCCCGCCGTAGATGGATGAAGAATGCGCAATCGTTCCGTGACGCCGGCTTTCTTGAATGGATCAAGAAAGGAGTCGCGACCGCTCTGCATCGCCCGCGACTCAAGCCATGACGAATGTAGCTTCGGCACGATAATCAGCACTTGAAGTGATGGGACAGCTGCCATCCGTTGGGCGAGGAGCTCGGCGATCTTCCTGACACTGATGAACTGGTTTTCGAGGTAGACAAACGTCGTCGCGACGCCAATCAACCTTTCGAACAGGAGTTCAACCTCGTGAACGTCCTCGGATGAGTGGCCTGCCACCTCTGTCCTGGCGATCCCGACGGTGACTTCCCGGGCTCCGATCGGTACGGATTTCGGCCACCGGTCGTCGCCGGCAGAACCGACCTTCTCAAAATTGCAACCCGCCGCCTGCCAGCGCCGCATCGCAAGCTCACCGAGAGCCGCTGCCGCTTCGCCGTCGACCATGCACTGGACGTCATGGAAGGGGGGATAGCGCTTTCCCTGCGGATCTTTTCGAAATGGATGCTCGGGAAGATGGTCGCTGGTATCCCAGCGCCGGATCGTCAGGTCGAGCCCACCGACGAAAGCCAGCGAGTTATCGACGACGACAAATTTCTGGTGCTGCGCCGATCCAAGCGGAAGGCACGAATCCCAGCAGAAACGAATCCTGTCATCGGCCGCACCGGCGAATTTGGCAGCAGAACTGACTTCGCGCTCGGCGGCGTACAGCGCCGCAAAGTCCCAAATGAGAATGTTGATTGTGAGTTTGGGCTTGAGTTTTAACAGCGCCTTTAGAAAAGAGGCCAGCGAAAGCGGCAATCCGTCGTTGACGACCCCCGAGGGCCCGACCAGCGGGGTTTCGCTATGAATATCCCATCCAACAATCTGTATTTGTGTTTCGGCCCGCAGAAAGGATTCCCGTAACGCCGCGAAGTATTCGGCGGCATCATTGAGAACCGCCATTCGAGGCGCCCGGCACTTGAACCACACGGTTTGTCCCGGTATGAGAATCGAGGAATTCGTAAGCAGGTCAGATCTCCAATAGACGCTGCGTGCGAGGAACTGCTGGTGGATAGAACGATGCTTGATCTGCCGAGTTCCACATACTAACGCTGAGTTGCGCGCGTTGGCGAGCCTTCAACCCCGTACCGGAAACGGCCTCGCTTTGCTGTCGCCGAGGGGCCGAAAGCACCCACTGCCAATGGGTAGGAATTAGTGGCATACCGGCTTTCTTGCTAAACTTATCCATGCGTCAGGAGTGCACCGTTCATGGCCGTGTCCGATATCATGCTGGCGGCGAGGCTGAACGATCAGGCCGAGCTCTTTAAAGAGCAGGGTCGCTACGCCGAAGCCGAGCCGCTTTACAGACAAGCGCTGGCGATCTGCGCGAAGACGCGCGGGCTCGATCACCCCTCTGTCGCGCTAGGGTTGACCGATCTGGCCGAACTCTACGGCCTCCAGGGCCGCTACGCCGAGGCCGAGCCGCTCTGCAAGCGGGCGTTGGCGACCTGGAAAAAAGCCCTCGGGCCTAGTCACCCCGATCTCGTGCAATCGCTGAACGGTCTGGCCAAACTGTATACCGCCCAGAGCCGCTACGCCGAGGCCGAGCCGCTCTACAAGCGGGCTGTCGTCATCTTCGAGAAGGCGCTCGGCGAGGGTCACCCTTCCGTCGCGTCGGCGCTGGACAATCTGGCCTCACTCTACAAAGCAGAGGCCCGCTACGCCGATGCCGAGCCGCTCTACAAACGAGCGCTGGCGATCCGGGAGAAAGGGCTCGGCCCCGATCACGCTGATGTCGTGAAATCGCGGAGCAATTTGGACGACTTGTATAGCGCCCAGAAGGGGAGCACCGGCAGTCCCTAGAGCCTTTTTCGCTTCTGATAAAATCACGCGAATCGGCATCCACTTCGCTCGAAAACGCCGTCAGGATGAGCGCAGGCAAGGTGACGGTGGGACCCATGCCTGAGCCAGAGACCGCCACTGAGGCAGGCCGCCTGGATGCCGTGGCGCGCGGTTATGGCCGTGTTTCTACCGCCGTGCTGGATGAGGCCGCCAGGCTTGAGGCGTTGGATGGCAGGTTCCGCTGCTTCCGCAGTTCCCGCAGGACGATCAGGACCGGCGATAGAAAAACGAGCAGAAGCCCAAAGACCACGATCCCCAGAAGAATCGCCTTAAACGCCGACCAGACTGCGAGCAATAGGTGCATGAGCGTCTTAAGAATGAGCGCCACCTCTCCGTACACCATCGCCGGATAGCCCAGCGCGTACATTATCCATCCCGCCAGGATCGACAGGACGACTGCCGGCAGCAGGATCGTCAGCAGCCGGAGGTTTATTATGGAAAGTATCTGTTCCTTGATATCCGCCTGCATCGCTACCCTCGCCTCCAGCTACTCCGCTGCTCGGAATCGTATCGTCGGGAAACTCGCCACGCAAGGATCAGGACGACCTGGCCGAACTGCCTGCCCGTGGTTTCAAGGTTCATGGTCAATTCTTCACTTGACGCCCTAGGGGCGTCGGTTTCCGTCGTTTTGCACGGCGGATGCGCATCGGTCCGTTCGTCTCGTCGATCTCAAACACATCGATTTCTCGGATAAGACTGCTGAGCTTTCCGAACCCATAGGTACGGACATCGAAATCCGAAGCCAGTTTTGATCTCTGTTGCCCCATAGGACCGAGAAGCCCCCATCCATTCTCGTTTTCGATCTGCGAAAGGGCCTTGTTAAGGATCGGAACGGCGCGGCGGCTTCAGGATTTTAGAGTGGGGCGATATCGGTGACGGAACAGCTACGGGTTTGAGTTCAGTTTTTTGCGGAAGAAGCTTTTCAAGCGAGATCCTATCGCAAGCTCGCTCAAAGCCGCCCGGAGTTTTCTTTTCGTCAAACCCATAAACTTTCGCGCCTTCACGCCGCAGCCCGGTGGCAAGACTCGTGAAATCACTGTCCAACGAGACCAGGCAAAATCCATTGATCCGACCGTCATGCAGAGGTCCATAACGGGGCGATCGTTGTTGTTCGACTTTCATCCAACGCCTTGAGAGACGTAACCTGCCGATGTTGTCGCGATTTCGTTGATATTATTGAAAGATGGGCCGCCGTCAGGCACACAAGCAGGGACCGGAGTCAGTGAAATCTTGTGAAAGAACCCAGATTTTTCCTTGTATTGGAAGTATTCATAAGCCACCCGGCCTTATCCGCTGCGAGCGCTGCTGGCCGCCCAGGTCTTTTAAAGGAATCGTCCGCCGTTTGTGAGAGCCCTTCCCGCTTCTGACGAAATCAGAAGCGGGGCTCTATGATCTTGATTTGACGCGTTTTCTTGCACGAACCGGTGCCCACTTCACTCGAAAACGCTATAGTCATTGCAACGATATTTTAGCCCCAATCGATTCGACGAGGCCGAGACATTATGACCATCCGTCTGCACCGTGGCGACCTACCGGACCAGGATCTTACGCGCTACACCGGTTCGGCGGCGATCGATACCGAGACCATGGGCCTCAATCCGCACCGCGACCGGCTGTGCGTGGTCCAGATGTCGCCGGGCGACGGTTCGGCCGACGTCATTCAGATCGCCAAAGGGCAGGGTGACGCGCCGAACCTGAAGAAGCTTCTCGGCGATCCGGCCGTCGTCAAGATCTTCCACTTCGCGCGCTTCGACCTCGCCGCGCTGTACAACGCATTCGGCGTGATGCCTCGGCCGGTCTACTGCACCAAGATCGCCTCGCGATTGACCCGTACCTATACCGATCGGCACGGCTTGAAGGATCTGGTGCGCGAGGCTCTCAGCATCGACCTGTCGAAGCAGCAGCAATCGAGCGATTGGGGATCGCAGGCGCTGAGCGACGCGCAGCTCGCTTACGCCGCTTCCGACGTGCTGCATCTGCACGCTTTGCGCGCCAAGCTCGACATGATGCTGGCGCGCGAGGATCGCACCGCGCTGGCGCAAGCGTGTTTCGAGTTCCTGCCGACGCGAGCGAAGCTCGATCTCTCCGGCTGGGAAGCCGACGACATTTTCGCGCATTCGTGAGCCGCGCCCGAAGATCGCAGCCTCGTGGTCGGCCTTTCGCCCCCTTTCGGTCACACTCCTCGTCCTCGGTGGGGCAGGCTTCGAGGTCAAAGCGGCTAAAGCAGCAAACGCGCTCGGCACCAGCAGCGACCGAAAGATGCGCGTGCGGGTGTGCCGCCGCACGATGTCCGGGCTGCGAAGACCCCCATTTCGGGGTAGGATAACCAGAACAGGCGCCCGGAGCAGCGGTGTACTCGGTTCACAATCCCACCTATCAAGCCGGAATGCAGACTGGGCTGGAAGCAAGGTTCGCCCGCGCCGCCCGACACAGCCGCTTGGTGCGGGTATTGCGGATCGCGGTGCCCGGGGCGGTTGGGCTGGCGATGGCCGCGCTGATCGGGATCGCAACCTTCAATCCCTTCCGCGCGCTGGCGAGCCTGCCGCTCGACATGGATAATCTCGTCGTCTCCGGCACCAAGATCACGATGGAATCGCCGCGCCTCGCTGGCTTCACGCCGGATAAGCGGCCCTACGAGATGCAGGCCACCACAGCAACGCAGGACGTCACCGACCCCGATCATGTCGAACTGCATACCTTGCAGGCCAAAGTGCGGATGGAGGACAACTCGACGGTGACCTTGAATTCCCGCACCGGGATGTTCAACACGAAAACGCAAGTGCTCGACCTGCATAAGGATATCCTCATGCAGTCTTCGACCGGATACGAGGCGCGGCTGACCCATGCCATGGTCGATATGGGCCGGGGCACTGTCACCTCGGACCAGCCCGTCGATGTCAAACTGCTGAACGGAACGCTGACCGCCGACACCATGCAGGTCACCGAAAAGGGCGACGTGGTGCGATTCGAGAAAAATGTCGTCATGCATCTGGTGATGGACCGCCCTCCCGCAACTGCCGGTGCGGGCGGCGATACGAAATGAATTCGACCGTGCCAAGTTTTCGCTGCTTTCCCCCGGTTTCCCGCATAGCTCTCCTGCTGCGCGGCGGATTGGTCGCCGTCGCCGTGATGGCTGTCGGCGAAGCGGCCGGACAAAGCTCGGTGCAGGGCGTTCCCAACGCGATGCAGGGTTTTTCCCAGAATCGCGATCAGCCAATCCAGATCGAGGCCGCCGCGCTGGAGATGCGCGATAAGAAAAAAGAGGCGACTTTCTCCGGAAACGTCAAGGTGGTGCAGGGCGACACCACGATGACATCGAAGACGCTCGTGGTCTATTACGAGGGCGGCAGTTCGACCGCTGACGGCAAGGCCAAGGCACCAGCGAGGACGGCGATGAAATCGGCGGAACCGGGCCCATCGGGTGCATCCTCGATCAAGCGGCTGGAGGCCAAGGGCAGCGTGGTCGTGACCCAGAAGGACCAGGTCGTGACCGGCGAAACCGCGGTGTTCGACACCAAGACAAATCTGGTCACCATGCTCGGCGGAGTTGTTCTGACCCAGGGCAAGAACGTATTACGCGGCGACAGGCTGATCGTAGACATGACCACCGGCGTTTCCCGCGTCGAATCAAAGAATGGGCGGGTACAGGGCCTGTTTCAGTCGTCCGGGCAGGGAGGGCCGCTGGGTGGACCGCTGTCGCTCCCCGGATCAACACAAAAGCCCAAATGATATCAGTTAATTGTCCAAGGACATGGCGGCAGGAAGTTGAATCCGCAGTCGCTCGTTTGTATCTACCGCAAGCGGATTTAAAGCTGCCGCGGCGGAGGCGGGTGTTGCGGGCAACGGATGTTTCCTCATTCATGGTGAGGCGACGAATCAGGCACGCTGCGGGATGCAGGCGAACGACCGTGAGAAGCTGAGCAGGCGCCCATGGTGGATATCTTCAATGTATTCCGTAAGCGGCCGCAGAAGCGCGGGGCGCAAGCGTTTGCGCGGACCCGGACGGACATCACGGCACTCGGCGATACCATTGGCGACATGCTGACCAATCCGGTGCGCGACGCACCGCCGATCGCTCACGGGACCCGTCGCAACGCTCCGCCGGCCCCGTCCGTTTCGCAACCCCGGGTTCTGGCGCGCTCAGCGCCTGAAACGTCCCGGCCAGAAGCTTCCCGGCCGCGCACCGCCTCCAACGGGACTGCCGCGCCACGGATGGCCGCGCGTCCTGGTTACCTGGCCGTACACGGGGTGGAAAAAAGTTTCGGCTCCCGTCAGGTCGTGCGCGGCGTGAGCATCTATGTCCGCCGCGGCGAGGCGGTCGGACTTTTGGGTCCGAACGGCGCCGGCAAGACCACCGTATTCTACATGATCACTGGTCTGATCCCTGCGGATCGCGGCGCTATCGAACTCGACGGTCACGACGTGACCAAACTGCCGATGTACCAGCGGGCGCGGCTCGGGATCGGCTATCTGCCGCAGGAAGCCTCGATCTTCCGCGGCCTCAGCGTCGAGCAAAACATCCGTGCCGTGCTCGAGGTTGTCGAGCCAAGCAAGAAGAAGCGCGAAGCCGAGCTCGACGCGCTGCTCGAGGAATTCAACATCACGCGCCTGCGGAAATCGCCATCGATCGCGCTGTCCGGCGGCGAGCGCCGGCGCGTGGAGATCGCGCGCGCGCTGGCGACGCGCCCGAATTACATGCTGCTGGATGAACCATTCGCCGGCATCGACCCAATCGCGGTCGGTGATATTCAAGATCTTGTGCGCCATCTGACCAATCGCGGCATCGGCGTGCTCATCACCGACCACAACGTCCGCGAAACGCTCGGCCTGACCGACCGCGCCTACATCGTCTATGCGGGCGAGATCCTGACCGAGGGCAGCCCTGAGGCGATCGTCAACGACCCCGACGTGCGGCGCCTGTATCTGGGCGAGGAATTCCGGTTGTAGATAGTCGCCGCCAGACTTTTCCGCTCGATCCTTGCAACGCTACGCGTGATTCGACCCCTCACCAGGGGTCGTCATTGACATCGACATCAATTGCCGGTCCGTCGTCAAAGTTGCGATAGACGCCGACGCCCGGCGCCCCGTAGCGGGAACGATAACCGGGGCGCTCATAGACGCCATCATCGTCATCATCATCCTGCCAGCGTTCGACGAACGGCGGCGCGTGCGTGCGGTAGCAATTCCCGTCGTCGTCGCAAATCATCTGCGGGGCTTCGCCGGTGAAGGAGAAATCCGCGGCAAACGCGGGGAGCGCGAATAACAATCCCGCGGCGGCAACAAGAAGGCTGGTCTTGAACATGTGCAGTTTCCTCGCGTGGTTGGCGCGGCGGCGGCCGGCCAACGCCCCGAAGCTGAACCGCGCCGATGGCCGAATTGGGAACTTCCGCGGGCGTATCGGCGGCGGGCCGACCCCCGTCTCGCCGCATTCTTCGTTCTTTCTCGTCGACAAAACGGGGAGCGTGAAATGAAGACAGTCCTTGCTGCAATTGCCTCGCTCGCGCTGCTATCGTCTGCGGCGGCGGCGCAGGAACGTGCCGGCAGCGCTGCGCTCGGCGCGTTGTCGGGCGCGGTGGTGCTGGGTCCGGTCGGGGCGGTCGCCGGCGCGGTGGTTGGCTATACTGCGGGGCCGTCGATCGCGCGTTCGTGGGGACTGCGCCACTCATCGACCAAGTCGCGACGGCAATCCTCCAAACAAGGGCATCGGGGACGGACGACCGTGACCGATAGCGGCGGCCGCGCACCCGATGCGCAGACGGCAAGCCGGACCGCAACATCGACAGCAGCGATGGCCGCTGAACCGCGTGCGGTTCCCCCGAAAGTCACGCTGCCTCCGGTACAAGCCCTCGATTACTAAGCCAAAAGTCGGATTGTCATCGTAAAGCGTGTACATCCGGCCATAAAAAAGCTAAGCAAGAATCGGACCATTTGGACCGCTCTTGGCATGGCGCTAACGCAGAAACTCGAATTTCGACAGTCCCAGTCGCTGGTGATGACGCCGCAACTCATGCAGGCGATCAAGCTGCTGCAACTGTCGAATCTGGACCTTTCTGCGTTTGTCGAGGAGGAACTGGAGCGGAATCCTCTGCTGGAGCGCGCGAGCGAGGACCCCGACCCGCCGGTCGCCGGAGGGTCGGCCGTAAGGGACACTGAATATTCAGAAGGTGACGACGCGGCGGCGTTCGCGGACCGCGGCGCAGGCGAGGGCACCGGTGGTCAGGATTTGGAACCCGCGCCCGACGAATGGATGAATCGTGATCTCGGCAGCCGCGCGGAGATCGAACAGACCTTCGACAGCGGCCTGGAAAACGTTTTTCCGGAAGAACCGGCCGAGGCTGCAGCGCGGACCGCGCAGGATGCCGCACCGGTCACGTTCACGGAATGGGGCGGCGGCGCCTCCAGCGATGATAGCTACAATCTCGAAGCCTTCGTCGCGGCGGAGATAACGCTCGGCGAACATCTCGCCGAACAGCTTGCGGTGGCCGTCACGGTGCCGGCGCAGCGCATGATTGGCCGGTATCTGATCGATCTCGTCGACGAGGCTGGTTACCTGCCAGCCGATCTTAGCGAAGTCGGCGACAAGCTCGGCGCCAGCGAAAGCGAGTTGGCGGCCGTTATCGCGGTGTTGCAGACTTTCGATCCACCCGGCATCTGCGCCCGCAGCTTAAGCGAATGCCTTGCGATCCAGTTGCGCGAGAAGGACCGTTACGATCCAGCGATGCAGGCGCTGGTCGAGCATCTCGAGCTGCTGGCGAGGCGTGATCTCGCAGCCTTGCGCAGGATCTGCGGCGTAGACGACGACGACCTCGCCGAGATGGTCGGCGAAATCCGTCATCTCGATCCCAAGCCGGGCTTGAGGTTCGGCACCACGCGCACGCAGACGGTGGTGCCGGACGTGTACGTGCGGCCCGGTCCGGACGGCGGCTGGCTCGTGGAACTCAACAGCGATACGCTGCCGCGCGTGCTGGTCAACCAAACGTACTATGCCGAATTGTCGAAGACGATCCACAAGGACGGCGACAAGACCTATTTTACGGACTGCCTGCAAAACGCGACCTGGCTGGTCCGCGCGCTCGACCAGCGTGCCCGCACCATTCTCAAGGTGGCGACAGAGATCGTGCGGCAGCAGGACGGCTTTTTCGCGCATGGCATCGCCCATTTGAGACCACTCAATCTCAAGACCGTGGCGGATGCGATCCAGATGCATGAGTCCACCGTGTCCCGCGTCACCGCTAACAAATACATGGCGACAAATCGCGGCGTCTTCGAGTTAAAGTATTTCTTCACGGCATCGATCGCCGCGGCCGACGGCGGTTCCGCCCACTCGGCGGAGTCGGTCCGTCACCACATCAAGCAACTGATCGATGCAGAAGCGCCGTCGGCTGTTCTGTCCGACGACACCATCGTGGAAAGACTGCGCGAAGCCGGAATTGACATCGCCCGCCGCACCGTCGCTAAATATCGCGAAGCGCTGCGAATCCCTTCTTCAGTGCAGCGCCGCCGCGAAAAGCAGAATCTGCTTGGCGGCGCGCAGACGGCGTCTGCTCCGTCGCCGAACCGCTCGCGCAATGCCGCACCGGCTTGATTGCGCACCCGCGACACCCGATAATCTCTCCCCACTCATGATCGATGAGGCTTGTCATGACACTTCGAATCTCGGGCAAGAGCATTAACGTCGGCGAGGCGCTGCGAGGGCGCCTCAACAACCGTACCGACGAGGTTCTCCGAAAATACTTTGATGGACAATATTCGGGCCACATCACGCTGAGCAAGGACGGTTTCGGATTCCGCACCGACTGCGCGCTGCATCTGGATTCTGGAGTAACGCTCGAGGCTGAATCTAATGCCGCGGATGCCTATGCGAGCGCCGATCAGGCACTGCTGCAAATCGAAAAGCGTCTGCGCCGCTACAAGAGCCGTCTCAAGGATCGCTCGGCGCGCAAAGCGCACGCCGCTGCGGAGGCGATCGCCGGGCTCGACGCGCCGAGCTACGTTATCGAGGCGCCAGCTGTGGACGGCGAAGACGAGGTCACCGCCTTCAATCCGGTGATCATCGCAGAAACCGTCACCTCGCTGAGGCGGCTCTCGGTTAGCGAAGCGGTGATGGAACTCGATTTCACCGGCGCACCCATGTTGGTGTTCCAGCATGGCTCCAGCGGCCGCGTAAACATGATCTATCGCAGACCTGATGGCAATGTGGGCTGGATCGACCCGCCGTCCGTCAACGGCGCGGCCTGACTTGTTGCCATTGACGCTTGGGACGACGATCCATATGGGCCGCGGCCTTCCCGATCGGTCTACATAAAAGTTCGGGAATTGGCATCGGGCTCGCGTTAGACTATAAGGCCGGTCATCCTGGCCGGAGGGCCGCGAACCGCTTAGCGTGTGCGTTCGCCCGTATGTGGGCTCACGTTTGTTGCTGCTTGTCTGACGTGTCTTTCGCAACCTGACGGCAAACCTCACCTCGGAACGTCATATGATGATTACCGATCTGGTCGCACCCGAGGCGATCATTCCTGCATTGAAGGTCAACAGCAAGAAGCAGGCGCTGCAGGAACTGGCCGCGCGTGCCGCTGAATTGACGGGACAGAACGACCGCGCGATTTTCGAGGTGCTGTTGCGGCGCGAGAAGCTCGGAACCACGGCTGTCGGCTACGGTGTCGCGATCCCGCACGGCAAGCTGCAAAAACTCGACAAGATATTCGGTCTTTTCGCGCGACTCGACCGTCCGATCGATTTTGAAGCAATGGATGGGCAGCCGGTCGATCTCGTCTTCCTGCTGCTCGCTCCCGAGGGCGCCGGCGCGGATCATCTGAAGGCGCTGGCGCGGATCGCACGGCTGCTGCGCGATCAGGACATCGCCAACAAGCTGCGGGCCTCCCGCGATGCGCAAGCGATCTATTCCGTGCTGGCGCTGCCGCCGGCGACAGTCCCCTGATCGCTGCGAATCCAGCAAACCCTGGAGCGATTCTTATTTTGACGGAACGGACCACTCCGACATTGCGAACGCGCGTGAAGAAAACGCGTCAAATCAAAAAGCTGGAGTCTTTCATCGTTTCCGTGAAAAGAAGGCTCTAACGCTTGGGGCAAACATTCACGACAGGAACTGGATCTGTCATGCCCGATCTTGGGCCAGACGCACACGTCGTTCTGTCTCGGGCGTTCGAAGACATGGAGGCTCAGCCCATAGGCGGACAACGTTCGCCGTTCGGTGAACGGCAATGCCCAACCATGACGAAAAGCTTCAACCCGAGCACGCTATTCCTTCACCACACGCACGGCGCCGAGCGCGGCGCTGGTGGCATGCGCAGCGTAGGCCTTCAGCGCCATCGTCACGCGGCGCTTGCGCGGAGCGGCCGGCTTCCACGCCTTGTCGCCCCTCGACTCCATCGCCGTGCGGCGGCGCTCCAGCTCAGCGTCGCTGACGTCGAGATGAACCTTCCGGTTCGGAATGTCGAACGCGATGGCGTCACCTTCCTCGACGAGACCGATCGCACCACCCTCCGCTGCTTCCGGCGAGACATGGCCGATCGACAGGCCCGACGAGCCGCCGGAGAAGCGGCCGTCCGTGATCAGCGCGCACTGCTTGCCTAGCCCCTTCGATTTCAGATAGCTGGTCGGATACAGCATCTCCTGCATTCCGGGGCCGCCGCGCGGCCCCTCGTAGCGAATCAACACCACGTCTCCTGGCTTGATTCTGTTGCCAAGGATGGCGTCCACCGCTGCATCTTGGCTTTCGAAAACGCGCGCGGGACCTGAGAAGGTCAGGATGCTGTCGTCCACGCCCGCGGTTTTCACGATGCAGCCGTCGCGCGCGATGTTGCCGTAAAGCACGGCGAGACCGCCGTCTTTTGAAAAGGCGTGTTCAGCATCGCGGATGCAACCTCTGGCGCGGTCGGCGTCGAGCTCCTCGAAGCGCTTGTCCTGACTGAACGCGACTTCGGTGCGGACACCCCCCGGCGCGGCCATGTAGAAGGTGCGCACGCTCTCGCTTTTCGTCCGCTTGATGTCCCAGCGCTCCAGCGCATCCTTCAGCGAGGTGCTGTGAACCGTGGGCAGACCGGCGTCGATCAGACCGGCGCGATCGAGTTCGCCGAGAATGCCCATGATGCCGCCGGCGCGATGCACGTCTTCCAGATGCACGTCCGGCACGGAGGGTGCGACCTTGCACAAGACCGGCACGCGGCGCGACAGCCGGTCGATGTCTTTCATGGTGAAGGGCACGTCGCCTTCGTAGGCCGCGGCGAGCAGATGCAGCACGGTATTGGTGGAGCCGCCCATCGAAATATCGAGCGTCATCGCGTTTTCAAACGCCTTGAAGCTCGCGACCGAACGCGGCAGCACCCGTTCGTCGTCCTGTTCGTAATAACGACGCGCAAGATCGACGATGAGATGTCCGGCCTCGACGAACAAACCCTTGCGGTCAGCATGAGTGGCGAGCACAGAGCCATTGCCGGGCAATGCGAGGCCGAGCGCTTCGGTCAGGCAGTTCATCGAGTTGGCGGTAAACATGCCCGAGCACGAGCCGCAGGTCGGACATGCCGAGCGTTCGAGCGCCTCGACATCGGCGTCGCTCACATTCTCGTCGGCGGCGGCGACCATGGCGTCGATCAGGTCGACGGACTTGACCTTGCCGTTGAGTGTGACCTTGCCCGATTCCATCGGGCCTCCGGAGACAAACACCGATGGAATGTTGAGGCGCAGCGACGCCATCAGCATGCCGGGCGTGATCTTGTCGCAATTGGAGATACAGACCATGGCGTCAGCGCAATGCGCGTTGACCATGTATTCGACGCTGTCGGCGATGACCTCGCGCGAGGGCAGGCTGTAGAGCATGCCGTCGTGGCCCATCGCAATGCCGTCATCCACCGCGATGGTGTTGAATTCCTTGGCGACGCCGCCGGCCTTCTCGATCTCGCGCGCCACCAGCTGGCCGAGATCCTTGAGGTGAACGTGCCCGGGCACGAATTGGGTGAAGGAGTTGACCACCGCAATGATCGGCTTGCCGAAGTCCTCGTTCTTCATACCGGTGGCGCGCCACAAGCCGCGAGCGCCGGCCATGTTGCGACCGTGTGTGGAAGTGCGGGAGCGATAGGCAGGCATAAGGTTTTTCCCGAAGGTTCAATAGCTTGGCGTGACCATACAGGCCGGCCGCTCAAGGTCAAATGCAACCGTCGAATGCTGTCATCCGCGAAGGCCTCGCGCGGCCGGATGCGGGGCCTCGATCAAGATGATTTGGGGATCGGATCGATCATGATCAATCGATTGCAATATTTTGGGGTCGATGCCGGCCTCTGTTCATCCCTGCTCCAGAAAGCGACAGCGCTCAACGCGCCGCCGCTTCCCGTCAACTCCGCCGCGCAATCGACGCGGCTCATTCAACGGATACTTGCTCGTATTCTGATCGCAGGCCGGTACCCGTTTTTTGCGGCATGACCGCTAGTGAACGCTGACGGCCTGCAATTCATTGCTCCAGGCGCTCGCGACCGCGGCCTCGCGCGAATCGGTGAGCATGATCGGCGTGCCGTCAGCAGCATGCAGTGCGAACAGCATGAGACCGGGCGCGATTTTCGGCGCCTGCGGAAACAGATCCGGAACGTCCTCGGAACGAACCTGCTTCACATAGGCAATGTGGCCCTCGCCAAGCTGCGCCAGCGCTTCGGTCGAAACGTTTTCGGGTCGGAACGTAGAAATCACTTCACTCATGGTCTCGACTCCTTTTGCTAGACTAAGCGGTCGAGTCCGCTACTCGTTGCACCCGAAAGCTTTTTTTGCCGGATAACCGGTCTTTTTTCGGGTCATGCATCATTCGTGTTCATTGATCGCGATTGTCTTAACGACCCTTTCAGGTTCCGGCCTGGCCAGATCGATGGACAATAGCCCGTTTTTGAGGTCCGCGCCCAGCACCAACATTCCCTCCGCCAGCACAAAGGTACGCTGGAAGTGGCGCGCGGCAATGCCGCGATGGATATATTGCCGGGCTTTATCCTCCTGTTGCCGGCCTCGGATCACAAGCTGATTTTCCTCAATGGTTACATCAAGCTGGTCGCGGGTAAATCCCGCCACCGCCAGCGTGATCCGCAGGCGTTCGGGCTCTCCGCTGTCACGGTCGCACCGCTCGATGTTGTAGGGAGGATAACCGTCGGCGCCTTTGACGACGCGGTCGAGCGCCCGCTCGATCTCGTCGAATCCCAAAAGGAACGGACTGGACAACGAAGGAACACGAGACATTACAAAGTCCTCTCGAAGCGACTTTGACGCGCGCGACCAGCAAAGTGAAACCGGTTTTGCGTCCGGTCGCGCGCCAACTTTATTGGCGTATGATCCGGATCGCCGAACCGCCTACACTTCGGCGGGTCAACGCGCAGGGCCCTTGCGGCACCCCGCTTGGCCGTCTGGTGCTCCCAGCCGGTCAACTCAAAATATGGCATGATTTGCACGCCATTCAAGATGTGCGACCTACCCTTTAAGGCTTTGGAATTAGGTCAGGATCGCGCCATTTGTCCTCACAGGCGCTAGAAGGGATGTCGCTTGTCCGGCGCCGGCATACATCGCCACGCCTTGGAAGATGACGGCATATGGTGGAGCCAGGCGGGATCGAACCGCCGACCTCTTGCATGCCATGCAAGCGCTCTCCCAGCTGAGCTATGGCCCCTCGACCGACCCCACCCAATGGGAGCGGCGCGATCTGCAAAGACCCTGAACCACAGTTCAGGGCCGATCTCAAGTCTCCTCGTCATCTCCTACGTCACCGATGATATCGGTCACATCCTCGTCGCCCTCTTCCTCGTCGGCGATGAAGGTGGAGTCATCGTCCTCGTCGTCGTCGAGGCTGTCGTCGATCTCGATATCATCCTCAGACTCTGGGACGACGGCCTTCTTGACCTTTCCGCTGTTCTCCTCGGCATCGGCCTCCTCCAGCGAAACCAGTTCTTCGGTCTCGGCCTCCGGCGTAGCGTCGGATGTGGAAGGCGCAGAAGCGGCGGCGCGGGCGGCCTCGCCTCGCCCCCGAACCGGCGCCACGACGATCGGCACGACCTCGCCGGTGTAGGGCGAGATCACCGGGGTCTTGTTCAGATCGTAGAACTTTTTGCCAGTCGTCGGGCAAATGCGCTTGGTTCCGAGCTCGGATTTGGCCACGTGTTGGAATCCCGGGAGTTCTTGAAAAACGGTGCTTCACTTGGCTAGTTGCGGCGGCCCTGTCAATAGCGCTTTGCAGACCGGCTCGCAGGCGTGACGCGCCGTCGTCCCTGTGATACCAGCCGCCACAACGGGGACGTGCAACTTGACTCTTTCCGGCCAGACCATGCCGCTTGAGGCGCGAAAATGCCAGTCATTGACCGGGCGCGTCAGGGTGCCCGGAGACAAATCGATTTCCCACCGGGCGCTGATCCTGGGCGCGCTGGCGGTTGGTGAAACCCGAATCTGGGGCCTTCTCGAGGGTGAGGACGTGCTTAACACGGCCCGGGCGATGCAGGCGCTGGGAGCGAAGGTCGAACGGACCGACGACAAAGGCGGGATCGCCTGGTCGGTGCGCGGCGTCGGCACCAGTGGATTCGCGACACCCCAGGCGCCGCTTGATTTCGGCAATTCAGGCACTGGATGCCGCCTGGTGATGGGCGCGGTGGCCGGCTGCCCTATCAGAGCAGCCTTTGATGGCGATGGCTCGTTGCGCTCGCGGCCGATGCGGCGCATTCTCGATCCTCTGGAATTGATGGGCGCGCGGGTGATCTCACAAAGCGAAGGCGGCCGCCTACCGCTGACGCTTGAGGGCGCGCACGATCCGCTGCCGATCGTTTATCGCACGCCGGTGGCCTCGGCGCAGATCAAATCGGCGGTGCTCCTGGCGGGACTGTCCGCTCCTGGGGTCACGACGGTCATCGAGCGCGAAGCCAGCCGCGACCACACAGAGCTGATGCTGAAGCATTTTGGCGCCGACATCGTTTCCGTGGCCGACGAGGCGCACGGCCGCCGGATATCGCTGACCGGACAGCCCGAACTGCACGGAGCCGGAGTCACCGTGCCAGCCGATCCGTCATCGGCAGCGTTTCCGATTGTTGCCGCGCTGATCACCGCAGGCTCCGACATCGTGCTAGACGACGTGATGACAAACCCGTTGCGAACTGGCCTGTTCGTCACGCTGCGCGAGATGGGCGCGTCGATCGAGGAGAGCGAAACACGCCTTGATGCCGGCGAACCGATGGCGCAGCTGCGCGTGCGCGCATCGAAGCTGCGCGGGGTCGAGGTGCCGGCGGAACGCGCGCCGTCGATGATCGACGAGTATCTCGTGCTTTCGGTCGCCGCAGCTTTTGCCGAAGGCACCACCGTCATGCGCGGCCTGCACGAATTGCGCGTCAAGGAATCCGATCGCCTCGAAGCCGCCGCAGCGATGCTGCGCGTCAACGGCGTCGCAGTCGAGATCGCCGGCGACGACCTTATCGTCGAAGGCCGCGGCCGTGTGCCCGGCGGCGGTCTCGTCACCACCCACATGGATCATCGCATCGCGATGTCGGCGCTGGTGATGGGCTGCGCCTCGGACGCGCCGGTCAAGGTCGACGACATCGCCTTCATCGCCACGAGCTTCCCCGATTTTGTTCCGATGATGCAGCGGTTGGGAGCGGATTTCGCATGATCATCGCCATCGACGGACCTGCCGCTTCGGGAAAAGGCACGCTCGGCAAGCGGCTGGCGCATCACTATCACTTCCGCCATCTCGATACCGGGGTGATCTATCGTGCGGTCGCGAAGGCCCTGCTCGACATCGGCGCGGACCTGGCCAACGAGGCACACGCGGTCGCGGCCGCGCATGAGCTCGACCCGGAAAAATTCGGCCATCCGGCCCTGAAAACCCGGGCGATCGGTGAGGCCGCCTCGGTGGTCTCGGCGTTTCCCGGAGTGCGCGAGGCGCTTCTGACCTTCCAGCGCCAATTCGCGGCCGAGCCGCCCGGCGCGGTGCTTGACGGCCGTGACATCGGAACCGTGATCTGCCCGGACGCCGACGTGAAGATTTTCGTGGTGGCCGATCCTGTCGTGCGGGCCCGGCGGCGCACGCTGGAAGCGCGGGCGCGTGGCGAGGAGGCCGATGAGGCGGTGGTTCTAGCTGATATCCTCAAGCGCGACGAACGGGACCGCAACCGGCCCGTCGCACCGCTGAAAGCGGCCGCGGACGCCCATGTGCTGGACAACTCCCATCTTGACATCGAGGCCGGCCTGAAAGCGGCGATTGCGATCGTCGAGGCGGTGAGGATCGGTTCCGGCCGCGGGTGATTCATCAGAAGCGGAACTCTATGATTTTGATTTGACGCATTTTGTTCACGCGAACCGGTATCCACTTCCCTCGAAACCACTGTAGGACGTTTTACAAAAGCCTTGTTCGCTTGCGGCTTTGACGGTATATCCACGGCATCCGGACCATCGTCGAAGTGTCGAGGCTGTCCGAGCGGACCGGCCGGAATCTCAAATTCCCGCCGCCATTGGAGGAATGTCCCGCTCAGTCTCCATATCGATCGTCCTTACGATCGATCGCTCTTAATCAGGCTCCGGACCAAATCATCGTCTCGAACGTGAAGGCTTCTGCCGGCCCGTTGTTGCTCTCTGCACGACGGTCGTCAGGACTGCGGACCCTGACCCTTCCCGCGCGAAACGCACATCAACCCGAACGGCCGGCAAGTACCCCGCATTGGAGAACACATGGCTTCGACTGATACCCTCAATCCGTCCCGTGACGATTTCGCCGCGATGCTCGATGAGTCTTTCGCTGGCGGCAGCCTGCAGGAAAGCTCCGTCATCAAGGGAAAGGTGGTCGCGATCGAGAAGGACATGGCCGTCATCGATGTCGGCCTCAAGACTGAAGGCCGCGTGGCGCTGCGCGAATTCTCCGGACCCGGTCGCGAGAGCGCCCTGAAGGTCGGCGACGAGGTCGAGGTGTTCCTTGATCGCATCGAGAACGCGCTCGGCGAAGCCGTGCTGTCGCGCGACAAAGCGCGCCGCGAGGAAAGTTGGGGCAAGCTCGAAAAAGCATTCCAGAATAACGAGAAGGTGCACGGCGTCATCTTCAATCAGGTCAAGGGCGGCTTCACCGTCGATCTGGACGGCGCCGTCGCCTTCCTGCCGCGCTCGCAAGTGGACATCCGCCCCATTCGCGACGTCGGTCCGCTGATGAACAACACGCAGCCGTTCCAGATCCTCAAGATGGATCGCCGGCGCGGCAATATCGTGGTTTCCCGCCGCACGGTGCTGGAAGAGACCCGCGCCGAACAGCGACAAGAGTTGGTGCAGAACCTCGAAGAGGGTCAGGTGATCGACGGCGTGGTGAAAAACATCACCGACTACGGCGCCTTCGTCGATCTTGGAGGCATCGACGGCCTCCTCCATGTCACGGACATCGCCTGGCGCCGCGTCAACCATCCGACCGAAGTGCTGGCGATCGGCCAGACGGTGAAGGTCAAGATCATCAAGATCAACCACGAGACCCACCGCATCTCGCTCGGCATGAAGCAGCTGCTCGACGATCCCTGGCAGGGCATCGAAGCGAAGTATCCCCTGAACTCCCGCTTCACCGGCCGCGTCACCAACATCACCGATTACGGCGCCTTCGTGGAGCTGGAGCCGGGCATTGAGGGTCTGATCCACGTCTCGGAAATGTCCTGGACCAAGAAGAACATGCATCCGGGCAAGATTGTCTCGACCTCACAGGAAGTCGAGGTGCAGGTGCTCGAGGTCGACAGCGTCAAGCGCCGCATCTCGCTCGGCCTCAAGCAGACCATGCGCAATCCCTGGGAGGCATTCGTCGAGAAGCACCCGGTCGGATCGACCGTGGAGGGCGAGGTCAAGAACAAGACCGAGTTCGGCCTGTTCCTGGGCCTGGAGGGCGATGTCGACGGCATGGTCCACCTCTCCGACCTCGACTGGAAGCAGCCGGGCGAGCAGGTCATCGACAATTTCAAGCGCGGCGACATGGTCAAGGCCGTCGTGCTCGACGTCGATGTCGAGAAGGAGCGCATCTCGCTTGGCGTCAAGCAGCTTGAGGGCGACCCGTTTGCCGAACCGGGCGACGTCAAGAAGGGCGCGGTCGTCACCTGCGAGGTGCTTGAGGTCAAGGACGGCGGCATCGAGGTGCAGATTTCCGGCACCGAGTTCCAGACCTTCATCAAGCGCTCGGAACTGGCGCGGGACCGCAACGACCAGCGCAGCGAGCGTTTCGCCGTCGGCGAAAAGGTCGATGCCCGTGTCATCCAGTTCGACAAGAAGGCCCGCAAGGTGCAGGTCTCGATCAAGGCGCTCGAAGTGGCCGAAGAGAAGGAAGCCATCGCGCAGTATGGCTCTTCCGACTCTGGCGCGACGCTGGGTGACATTCTCGGCACCGCTCTGAAACAGCGCACCGACACCAAATAAGCGCAGCTTCCTTGTGACGGATCTGGATCGCTCCTGATCCGTCATCGTTTGCTCCCAATGAGGCGCATTGTATCAAGGCCCCGGTCTCGCCGGGGCCTTTTCGTTGTTCGCAAACGCACGCGACATCAGACTCCGACTCACGGGAACCTAACGCTGCGTACCCGGTTACTGTTAAAGATGGAGGTATCCGCGCCATCCGGACCAGACGATTATGACCGGGAGCCCTCTAGCGTCTTTTCGGGCCAACGGCATAGGTCATTGATTAGGCACACTGCGCAGCGCGGTGATCGCGCTAGGCAAGTGTAGCGTCCATGCAGGATCAGCCAGTGATGCGCATGCAGCATAAATTGGTCGGGGATGACGCGTTCGAGCCCGAGCTCGACGTCAAGAGGCGTTTTGCCTGGTGCCATACCGGTGCGATTGGCGACGCGGAAAACATGAGTGTCAACCGCCATGGTGTGCTCCCCGAAGGCCATATTGAGCACGACATTGGCGGTCTTGCGTCCCGCGCCGGGCAACGATTCGATCCCTGCCCGGCTGTGCGGGACCTCGCCATCAAACTCCGCAAGCAGTTTTTCGGAGAGCGCTATGATATTTCTCGCCTTGGTGCGATAGAGCCCGATGGTCTTGATATAGTCGCGGACCTTCTCCTCCCCGAGCGCCAGCATCCTGGCAGGCGTGTCGGCGATAGCGAACAACGCCCGAGTGGCCTTGTTGACGCCGGAGTCGGTCGCCTGAGCCGACAGCACCACGGCGACGAGCAGCGTGTAGGGGTTGAGGTGCTCGAGTTCGCCCTTGGGCTCGGGATTGGCTTTGCGGAAGCGCACAAAGGCTTCACGGACTTCGGCTGGCGTCCAGGGCTTAAGGGGTGGCGGGAGCACTGCGGATCCCTGCGTCGCGCTGGAAGGCTGCTTGGCCTTGGAGGTCGGCCCCGTCTGGCGTGCCGCCGGCTTTCCGGTTTTCCTTTTTTTTGCCGTCGCGGGCTGCTCCGATTTCGCCGCGGAGGTTTTTTGCTGCCGAGAATTCGCCGCAGGGCTGTTCGAGGGTGGTTTGTCGGTCCCGGCGCCAGCGGGCTTCAGCCTTGAAAATGTGCGGCGGGTGTTTTTAGACATGATCGTGGTATAGTGGATTTCCAATGACATTAGACCATACACAGGCTGGTCCGAAGTTACCTGAACAGACGCTGTTTTCAGCGCTGCTAACGCCCCATCGCTCGTTGTCTCAAACTGGATTTGTTGTGATGATGACGATTGTAGCCATGGGAAGCTTTGTCGCGGGAATGATATTCCTGATGATGGGCGCCTGGCCGGTGTTCGGCTTTTTAGGTCTCGACGTCCTCGCCATCTACTGGGCTTTCCGCATCAACTTCCGGCGCGCCCAAGCGACCGAGGAAATCTCCATCACCCATTATGAGTTGCGGGTGCGCCGCACCAGTCACCGCGGTCACATCGTCGAGTGGGTTTCCAATCCGCTGTGGGTGCATCTCGACCAGAAAATCCACGAGGAATATGGCATTGAGCGGCTTTATCTGGTTTCGCGCGGCCGCCGGATCTCGATCGCAAGTTTTCTTGGTCCGGACGAGAAGTTGAGTTTCGTTAAAGCCTTATCAGCAGCGCTCCAACTCGCAAAACGCGGACCGACCTACAATCTGGCGACTTGAGGGCCGCGGTAAATCGGGTGGCCGCGAGGCGGCAGCCGTTCTACATCTTGGCCATGATGACGCTTACAAAAAATCTCGCTCCGAGTGATTCTTGCATCACGGACGCGCCGGGTGCCGCATTGCGCGACTACGACGCCGTACGGCGAGCTATCGCCTTCATCTCGGAAAACTGGCGCTCGCAGCCTCCCATCGCAGCGATGGCTGACTCCGCTGGAGTGACGTCCGACGAACTGCATCATCTGTTCCGGCGCTGGGCAGGCCTGACTCCGAAGTTGTTCATGCAGGCGCTGACGCTCGACCACGCCAAGGGGCTGTTGCGCAATTCCGCCAGCGTGCTGGACGCAGCCCTCGATTCCGGACTCTCCGGTCCGGGGCGCCTGCACGACCTGTTCGTCACGCATGAAGCGATGTCACCCGGCGAATGGAAGAATGGCGGCTCCGGTATGAAGCTCGCTTTCGGCTTTCATCCCTCGCCCTTCGGCATCGCGATCGTGATTGCCAGCGACCGTGGACTCGCCGGACTCGCTTTCGCCGACCCAGGCGAGGAGCAGACCGCGCTTGCCGACATGAAGCGGCGGTGGCCCAATGCAACCTATGTTGAGGATGCCGGTCGCACCGGTGCGCTGGCGCAGCGCGTGTTCGATACGAGGCTCTGGCGAGCAGATCAGCCGCTGCGTGTGGTTCTGATCGGGACGGATTTCGAGGTTCGGGTCTGGCAGACCCTGCTCAGGATTCCCATGGGAAAGGCCACGACCTATTCGAGCATTGCTACCAATGTCGATCGCCCGAACGCCTCGCGCGCTGTGGGCGCCGCCGTCGGCAAGAACCCCGTATCATTCGTTGTGCCCTGCCATCGCGTGCTCGGCAAAAGCGGCGCGCTGACCGGGTATCACTGGGGACTCACCCGCAAGCAAGCAATGCTGGGGTGGGAAGCCGGGCAGATCGGCCTATAGCCTTTTCGAGCGAAGGGGAGTCCCGGTTCGCGTGAAGAAAATGCGTCAAATCAAAAAGCTAGAGTCTTTCACTGGTCCCGTGAAGCGACGAAAAGACTCGAGAATGAAGTTTATCAGGCTGCGAGATCAAGTTTCGAGGCCACTGTCGCATCGGCATTGAGCCGATAGATCACCGGCGCACCGGTTGCCAGTTCGCGCGCGAGGATTTGTTCCGGCGACAATTTTTCCAGCACCATGACCAGCGCGCGCAGCGAATTGCCGTGCGCCGCGACGAGCGTGCACTCGCCACGGAGGACGCATGGCAGGATTTCCTGCACGAAGTACGGCAGCGTGCGCGCCAGCGTATCTTTCAGGCTCTCGCCGCCGGGCGGAGGCACGTCATACGAGCGGCGCCAGATCAGCACCTGTTCGTCACCCCATTTCTTACGAGCCTCGTCCTTATTGAGACCCGAAAGATCGCCGTAGTCCCGTTCATTCAGCGCCTGATCTTTCCTGATCGGAATTCCGGTCTGGCCTAATTCCTTCAGCACAAGGTCGAGCGTGTGCTCGGCGCGGATCAACGTCGAGGTAAAGGCAACGTCGAAAACAAAGCCCTGCCCCTTCAGCTTGCGCCCTGCATTCTTCGCTTCAGTCACGCCAAGATCCGTCAGATCCGGATCCTTCCAGCCAGTGAACAGATTTTTCAGATTCCATTCGCTCTGGCCGTGACGCACGAGCACCAGAAGACGTTCGCTCATTCTGTTTGCTCCGTTTCTTAAATTCTAAACGCCCAACCCAAGCACGTCGGCCATTGAATAAAGCCCGGGCGCCTTGCCGCGCGCCCACTTCGCGGCCTTCAACGCACCATGGGCAAAGATCATCCGGTCTTCGGCGTGATGCGACAACGTTATGCGCTCATACGGACCCGCGAAGATGACGCTGTGATCTCCGGACACGGAGCCGCCACGGAGCGAGGCAAAACCGATGTCGCCCGCTTTGCGGGCGCCGGTCAGGCCATCTCGCCCGCGTACCGCGCGCTCATCCAGCCCGATCTTGCGGCCGTCAGCCGCCGCCTGTCCCAACATCAACGCGGTGCCCGAAGGCGCGTCGATCTTGGCTCTGTGATGCATCTCGAGAATCTCAATATCGAAACTCTCGTCGAGTGATTGCGCCATCCGCTTCACCAGCGCGGCGAGCAGATTGACGCCCAGACTCATATTGCCCGACTGCACAACCGCCGTACGTGAGGTCACGCTTCGGATCACCGCCATATCCGACGCTGAGAGTCCGGTGGTGCCGATGACATGAACCAGACCCCGCTCGGCAGCGACGGCAACGTTCGCGATGGTCGCGGCCGGAACCGTAAAATCCAAAATACCGTCGGCATTTGCCGATAAAGACCAGAGATCTGCCGACACTTCGATTCCGCTGGCGGGAAGTCCGGCCAGGACGGCGGCGTCTTTCCCGATCAGCTCGGATCCGGGCGCCTCAAGCGCGCCGGCCAGCACTGCGTCACCGGTTTCCGCGATCGCGCGCACCAGCGCGCGGCCCATCCGGCCGCCTGCTCCTGCAACGATCAACCGCATGTCAGCCACGACTCCTCAAATGCTCTTCGGGTATAGCGGGGGCTGCGTTTCGCGGCAACCGATCAGGTCTACATCAGCGCAGTGCCTCACATCAGGCGCGGCCTCATCGCATATCCCCGGCGATGGTGATCAACTGGCGTACCATCTTTTTCAGCGCATCCGCATCCGCCGAACGCTTCAACCGTTCCATATCGTCATAGGCTTCGCCGGCGAACGACAGCGCGAGCTGATTAGGAATCACCATCGCCCCGCACGCCGTAAGTATCAGACGCAACTGAGCCAGACATCTTGCGCCGCCAAACCGGCCCGCGGAGGCCGAGGCGATCGCGAACGCGCGTTCATGGAAAACCTGACCGCGTGCTTCATGCGGACTTTGTACGCACGATATCCAGTCGATCGCATTCTTGAGCAATGGCGGCAGCGAGGCGTTGTATTCGGGCGTCACGATAAGAATCCCATGATGCGCCCCGATCATCTGCTTGAGGTTGATGGCGCTTGCGGGCACGCCGGAATTTGCCTGTAGATCGGCGTCGTAGATCGGCAGCGGGAAGTCTCCAAGCGAAATTCGGGTGACCTCGACATCGGCTCGAACAAATTCCTCGGCTACGACGGCGGCAAGCCTTGCATTCTGCGAGCCGGTGCGAAGCGAGCCGGGAATGATGAGAATTTTCGGTGCGAACAGAACTGTCGATCGCATTGCAGGGACACCAGCCGCCGCGCTCGTGCCCTGAATCTGAAGTTTGCCTCATTGTGCGGCGCCTTCCAGAGCGGACTTCAGATTCGAAAGGGCATTAGCACGTTCATAATTCTCTTTCCCCGTTTCACGGAAACGGTGAAAGACTCCGTCTATTGATTAGACGCGTTTTCTTCCCGCGAACCGGATCCCTTCGCTCGAAAACGCTATCTTGTGGTTTGGGTTCAGAAGTTCGCTCGAAGCACTCGCAGAGAAAAAATAGCGAACTTCTGAACCACCACACGAGCTCATCAGCGCTTGCGATATACCCAGACGCGTGCAGGAGGGAGGTTCATCCAAATCCGCTCGGACGCTTCGGTCGAAATACCGGGGAGAGATTTGGGAATGGGAGGGACGACCGAATAAGTAAACTGCACGAACGGAGCGCCGGGAGCGAGCGTCGCGAAAGCGTCCCGGATCAATTTGAGCCGGGTCAACATCGGCTTGGTGACAAGCGGCAGCCCGGAGACAATCGCCGAGGCGCGAGCGCTCAGCACGTTCCACAGCGAATCTCGCAACGTATAGGCATCACCCTGCACAACCGTTGCCTGCGGGTAGCGGTCGCGAAGCAGCGCACAAAAACCAGGATCGTATTCAACCAACACCAACCGCTTCTGATCGACGCCGTGCTCAATCAGCGCGTTGGTGATCGCACCGGTCCCCGGTCCCAGTTCGATGACCGGATCGGACGATCCGACATCGACATACTGCGCCATCGTGCGTGCCAGGATGCGGCCGGACGGCATGACGGCACCCATATGGAGCGGCTTTTCAATCCACGAGCGGAGAAAGCGTACCTCGTCGTCAAGACGAAGGGGTTTCTTCGACGCACGCGCGGACAATTGCAAAGGCATTTCGCACCCAGGTGGGTCACTACTGGCAGGAAGTCAGGCTTAAGTTATACACAGGTACAACCGACAATCGACACGGTCAAGCAAAACGGTCATTACGGAGTGGCGCGAGTGCCGAAGAAGTCTTTGACCTTAGTGAAGAAACCTGCCGTCTCGGGTTGAGTCTCACCCGAAGATAGCTTTTCGAACTCGGCCAAGAGATCCTGTTGCCTCTTGGTCAGATTTTGCGGCGTTTCGACCACCATCTGCACATACATGTCGCCGGTCTGACGGGAGCGCAGCACTGGCATCCCCTTTGTTGCAACGCGGAAACGTCGGCCTGACTGGGTCCCAGACGGCACCCTCACCTTGGTCTTGCTTTTGTCGATGGTCGGCACCTCAAGTTCTCCACCAAGCGCGGCAGTAACCATTGAGATCGGAACGCGACAATGCAGATCGGCACCGTCTCGCTGGAAGAACTCATGCGGAGCCAGCGAGAGGAAAATGTAGAGATCACCCGGCGGACCGCCACGAATTCCCGCCTCACCCTCGCCGGCCAGGCGAATGCGGGTGCCATCCTCGACGCCGGCGGGAATATTGACCGATAGCGAGCGTTCCCGGTTGACACGACCTGACCCACCGCAGGACGGACAGGGATCCTCAATCATCTGGCCCCGCCCCTGACAGCCAGGACAGGTGCGCTCCAGCGTGAAGAAACCCTGGGCTTGGCGGATCCGGCCAGCACCGCCGCACATCGAACAGTTCTTCGGCTTGGTCCCGGCCTTGGCGCCCGTGCCTGAGCAGGATTCGCAAGTCACCGAGACTGGGATTTCGACCTGAGCAGTCTTACCCTGAAAAGCCTCCTCCAGCGTGATCTCCATGTTGTATCGAAGATCTCCGCCTCGTTCGCGACCGCCGGTACGACCGCGCTGGCCGGCCATTCCAAACAAGTCCTCGAAGATGTCAGAGAATGATGAGGCGAAGCCGGCTCCGAACCCGGGGCCACCGCCACCCATGCCGCCCTGCTCGAACGCGGCATGACCGAAGCGGTCGTAAGCCGCCCGCTTGTTGCCGTCCTTCAGAACTTCATAGGCTTCGTTGATTTCTTTGAAACGCATCTCACTGGACGAATCGCCCGGATTCCTGTCCGGGTGCCATTTCATCGCCAGCTTGCGGAAGGCCGCCTTGAGTTTGGTGTCGTCCGCACTCCGCTCGACCTCAAGGGTTTCGTAGTAACAGCGCTTGGTCGACATCAGTCCATTCCGCCCGAACGTCGTTTTATCCCGGAAAACGCGTCAGAAATTCGCTTGTCGCTGGATGCAGCGTCCCACCTAAACAAACATGACCCCGTCCTCCGAGACGCGCTGCGCACTCCTTGGGGGCCGGGGCCATGGTCATACCTGCCGTTCAAGCAGACTTCTTGTTCTTGTCGTCGTCGACTTCGGTAAACTCCGCATCGACGACATCGTCCTTCGCGGCGTCCTTGGCCGCATCGGCCTCCGCCTGCTGTTTGTACATGGCCTCGCCGAGTTTCATAGATACCTGCGCCAACGTGTTGGTTTTGGTCTTGATCGCCTCTGCGTCGTCGCCCTTCAGCGCCTCCTTCAGATCGCTGACGGCATCCTCGATGGAGCGGCGTTCGCTTTCCTCGATCTTCGAGCCGTGCTCGGCGAGAGCCTTCTCGGTCGAGTGCACCAGACTGTCGGCGTGGTTCTTGGCGTCGACGGACTCGCGTCGCTTTTTGTCCTCGGCTGCGTTCACTTCCGCGTCCTTGACCATCTTCTCGATGTCGGCCTCCGACAAACCTCCCGATGCCTGGATGCGGATCTGCTGTTCCTTGCCGGTCGCCTTGTCCTTCGCCGAGACGTTGACGATGCCGTTGGCGTCGATGTCGAACGTCACCTCGATCTGCGGCATGCCGCGCGGAGCGGGCGGAATGCCCATCAGATCGAACTGGCCGAGAACCTTGTTGTCGGCCGCCATTTCACGCTCGCCCTGGAAAACGCGGATGGTGACGGCATTCTGGTTGTCCTCGGCTGTTGAGAACACCTGGCTCTTCTTGGTCGGGATCGTGGTGTTGCGATCGATGATGCGGGTGAACACGCCGCCCAGCGTCTCGATGCCGAGCGACAGCGGCGTGACGTCAAGCAGCAGCACGTCCTTGACGTCGCCCTGCAGCACGCCGGCCTGAATCGCCGCGCCGATCGCGACAACCTCGTCCGGGTTGACGCCCTTGTGCGGCTCCTTGCCGAACAACTGCTTGACGACTTCCTGGACCTTCGGCATGCGGGTCATGCCACCGACCAGCACCACTTCGCCGATCTCGCCCGCCGTCAGGCCGGCATCCTTCAGCGCCTTGCGGCACGGCTCGATCGTCTTCTGAACCAGATCGTCGACCAGCGCCTCGAATTTGGCGCGGGTAAGCTTCATCGTCAGATGCTTCGGACCTGACTGGTCAGCGGTGATGAATGGCAGGTTGATTTCGGTCTGCGTGGTCGACGACAGCTCGATCTTGGCCTTCTCGGCGGCTTCCTTCAGCCGCTGCAAGGCCAGCTTGTCGTTGCGCAGGTTGATGCCCTGCTCCTTCTGGAATTCGTCAGCCAGATAGTTGACCAGGCGCATGTCGAAGTCTTCGCCGCCCAGGAACGTATCGCCGTTGGTCGACTTCACCTCAAACACGCCGTCGCCGATCTCGAGGATCGACACGTCGAAGGTGCCGCCGCCCAGGTCGTACACAGCGATGGTGCCGGCCTTCGACTTGTCGAGGCCATAAGCAAGCGCGGCCGCAGTCGGCTCGTTGATGATGCGCAGCACTTCGAGGCCCGCGATCTTGCCGGCGTCCTTGGTCGCCTGGCGTTGCGCGTCGTTGAAATAGGCAGGAACTGTAATGACAGCCTGATCAACCTTCTGACCGAGATGAGCCTCGGCGGTTTCCTTCATCTTTTGAAGCGTGAAGGCTGAAATCTGCGACGGCGAATAGGTCTTGCCGTCGACCTCGACCCAGGCGTCGCCGTTGCCGGCTTTCGAGATCTTGTAAGGGACAAGCTTCTTGTCCTTTTCAACCGTGGGGTCGTCGTACCGCCGGCCGATCAGACGCTTGACGGCGAAAATGGTCCGCTCGGGATTAGTCACAGCCTGGCGCTTGGCCGGCTGCCCGACGAGACGCTCGCCATCGTCGCTAAAGGCAACGATGGACGGCGTAGTCCGCATCCCTTCCGCGTTTTCGATGACTTTCGGCGTCTTGCCGTCCATTACCGCCACGCACGAATTCGTGGTGCCGAGGTCGATCCCAATGACCTTTCCCATGGTCCTCATATCCTTCTTGTTGCGGCAGTCCGGCCAGGCCCTGACGGCACCCTCATCCAGACCCCCAGATATCAATTACTCGCGATTAGCGACGGTGAGCCTCATATAGGAGGGGGGGTGGGGGCTGCAAGGACCAGACCACTCTCCACCGGATGAAAACGCAATTCTTTTGCAATCCCGGACAGCCAGAGACGGCCCGAATAGGCAGATAATTAACCCAGCCTCACCGGACACCTTGGCCTCATAATCAAAACGGTGGTAGGCCGCCGCACAACAGCGACGAGAGGTTCGGCCGATTGCCGACGAATCATGCGCTTGAGGCGGCAGTCAAATCTCCTTCCAGCACCGCCGACCTGGCGATCATTGAACGGCCTTAATGCAAATCCAATAAGCGCGCATGAGACACCTTCTGCACGTATTGATCGCTCTTTGCATATTGAGCAGCGCAAATTCGGCCCTCGCCGACGACGTGGTCTATGCGCCGGGCAGCCGGATCGGGCTGGTTCCGCTGATAGGTCTGACCCCGGCAAAGACATTTCCGGGTTTCGAAACCGCGGATCAGCGGGTCAAGGTCATCGTCGCCGAACTCCCCGTCACCGCCTTCAGAGACGTGGAAAACGTCGCCAAATCGAACGTGGCCGACCCTCGAGGCCAGAAGCCACAAGGCCTCGAGACGGCGAGCGGACAGGGTTATTTCATCGTCGAGGCGGCCAAGAACGGCGACGACAATGTCCGGCGCTATTCAATGGTAATTTCGGGCGGCACATTTTCCGGATACGTCGCAGCGCAGGTGCCAGAGAACGTCGGAAAGATCTATTCCGATGAAGCGGTGCGAAAGATGTTCGCAACGGTCGCCTTGCGCAAGGACGTACCGGTCGAGGAGCAACTCGGCCTGCTGCCCTTCAAGCTGAGCGAATTGAGCTCCTTCAAATTGATCCGCACGCTGGCACCAGGAGCAGTTATCCTGCTTTCCGACGCAGAAGCAGAAAACGACATCGACAGCAAAGCCTTTATGATTATCAGCCCGATCGGTTCGGTCCCTGAACGACCGGACGACCGGGACAGATTTGCGCGCGACATCGCGGCCACGATCCCGAACCTGCGTGAGGGACGTATCACCATGTCGGAGTCGATGCGGATCAACGGATCGCCCGGTTTTGAAACGCGGATCGACGGCACGAACACACGAACGAATACGCCAGTGACGGTCGTGCAGTGGCTGGTGTTTGGCAGCGGAAAAACGGCAATGCGTCTGATCGGAAGTACGCCGCGGGATGGGTGGTCTGAAGCTTTTTCGCGCTTCCGCGCGGTTCGTGACGGTATCCGGCCGCGCTAGTGGAGTGAATTTGACATTCGCGACCCACCTAGCCGCGCGTCCCGGGCGTGAATGTCGAATTCAAAACTCGACCAGCAACCAATATCGGCCAGTGGTGTTTGATTCTCGCATTCAAGCCCGAGGACATAATATTGGTAAGCCCGCGAACGGGCGGATTCATTCGGACGCGGCTGCCTTGGCTCCGCCCTTCGCAACACCTACCAGCGCCGGACGCAACACCCGCTCGCCGATCATGTAGCCGGCCTGAATGACCTGCGCGACCGTGCCGACGGGGATGGACGAATCGGGAACTTCGTACATGGCCTGATGGACGTTGGGATCGAATTTTTCACCAGCCGGATCGAACCGCTTCACACCGTGTTTTTCCAGCGCGTTGTGCAGCGAGCGTTCGGTCAACTCCACGCCCTCGATCAGGGCTTTGAGTCCGGGGTCGGCGGCCGCGCGTGCCTCGGCGGACACCGCATCAAGCGCGCGTTGCAGATTGTCGGCAATATCCAGCACGTCGCGAGCGAACCCCGAGATGCCGTAGGTCCGCGCGTCCGACACCTCTCGCGCGGTGCGCTTGCGCAGGTTTTCCATCTCCGCCAACGTGCGCAGCATCCGGTCCTTGGCGTCCGCGACCTCCTTGGTCAGCGCTTCAACCGCCCCCTCCTCAGGATCGTCGGGCATAATGTAAGGCTTGGATACCACTGGCTCGGCCTCCGGAGCCGGATCGCCGGAATTGTTTGATTTGCCGTCGGAATCGGTCATTACACAGCCTTCTTGCACATGGTCTCGAATTAAAAGGGATGGTCGTGCGGGATATCGTGCTTCAGGCGTAAAAATCAAGCGCAGGGCGGCGGGCGGGCTCAGCCGCCGAGCATCTGGCTGACAATGCGGGCCGCGTAATCCACCATCGGGATCACGCGCGCGTAGTTCAGCCGGGTCGGTCCGATCACTCCGAGAACGCCGACGATGTGGCCGGCGCCGTCGCTGTAGGGCGCGATGATCGTCGAGGATCCGGACAGCGAGAACAGCTTGTTCTCCGAACCGATAAAGATCCTTACGCCGTCGGCGCGTTCGGCGCGGCCAAGCAGATCGATCACGCCGCGCTTGGTTTCGAGGTCGTCGAACAGCAGCCGCACGCGCTCAAGGTCCTCCATCGCATGCAAATCTCCGAGCAGGTTGGCATGGCCGCGCACGATCAATTGCCGGTCGTCGCTGTCGCCGCCAGACCAACTCGCAATTCCTGCCGCGATGATCTTTTGTGTGAGCTGGTCGAGCTCCGCCTTGCTCTGCGTCAACGCGGTTTCAAGCTCGAGCCCTGCCTCGGCCAGCGTCCGGCCGCGAATTCGAGCGTTCAGAAAGTTTGACGCCTCCGTCAGCGCCGAAGCCGGGACGCCGGAGGGGAGCGTCAGCACGCGGTTTTCGACCTGCCCGTCTTCGGCGACCAGCACGACCAACGCCTTGTCGGGCTCCAGCCTGACGAACTCGATATGCTTCAACCGTACATTGGATTTCGCCGTCAGAACCACTGCCGCCGCCCGGGTCAATCCGGACAGCCGTGTCAAGGCCTCGCCCAATGCAGCCTCGACCGATTGCGCCTTGCCCACCGACGCGAGTTGAGTCTGGATCGACTGGCGCTCCGGCTCGGTCAGATCGCCGACCTGCATCAAGGCATCGACAAAGAACCGCAGGCCGAGCTCGGTCGGCAAGCGGCCGGCTGAGGTATGCGGTGCATAAATCAGCCCGAGCTGTTCGAGGTCCGACATCACATTGCGGACCGACGCTGGCGAGAGCGGCACCGCGATGAGGCGGGAAACGTTGCGGGAACCCACCGGTTCGCCCGTTGCAAGGTAGCTTTCGACGATCTGCCGAAAAATGTCGCGCGACCGCTCGTTCAACTGGGCAAGCCCGGCGTTCGGCGCAATCAGACCGATCGGATCGTGATGGGCCAACGATATCTCCCGCGTATAATGACTGTTGCGCCTGGGACCGGATCTAGTTTGTCTCTCCGGCGCACCAGTTACAAGCAGCCTTTGGCAATCGCAGTTCTGACCCTTGCCGGTGCGGCTCCTCACCCCTAAAAGCACGGCACGACGATTTTCATAGAATAGCTGGAGGGTTCCCATGCGGCCTAGCCGCCGTGCACCGGATGAACTGCGCGCCGTGTCGCTGGAACGTGGCGTGGTCAAATACGCCGAAGGCTCCTGCATGGTGAAATTCGGGGATACCCATGTGCTGGTCACCGCGACGCTAGAGGAGCGGCTGCCGCCGTGGCTCAAGGGCCAGGGCCGGGGCTGGGTGACGGCCGAATACGGAATGCTGCCGCGCGCCACGCTGGAGCGAACCCGGCGCGAGGCCTCCGCCGGCAAGCAAGGCGGCCGGACCGTCGAAATCCAGCGCCTGATCGGCCGCTCTTTGCGTGCCGCAATCGATCTCGAGGCGCTCGGCGAACGCCAGATCACAGTCGATTGCGACGTCATTCAGGCCGATGGCGGCACGCGCACCGCATCGATTACCGGCGCATGGGTCGCGTTAGCCGACTGCGTCAACTGGATGAAGGCCCGCAACATGCTCAAGGCCAGCGTGCTTCGAGACAATGTCGCAGCGATCTCATGCGGTATCTACAATGGCACGCCCGTCCTCGATCTGGACTATGCAGAAGATTCGGAAGCCGACACCGATGCAAACTTCGTGATGACCGGCGAGGGACGCATCATCGAGGTGCAGGGAACCGCCGAGAAGACACCTTTTTCCGACGACGAATTTTTTGCGCTCATGGCGCTGGCGAAAAAAGGAGTCGCACGGCTGGTGGATTTGCAGAAAATGGCGTTGGCGTGATTCGTTCTGCGAGCGCTCCGTGGGATGCTCCTCCAATAGCGTTTTCGAGCAGAGTGGGTAGCGGTTCGCGTCAAGAAACTGCGTCAACACAAGAAACCGGAGCCTGACTTTGAATTCCGTCAAAGTCGAAATGGCTCTAGGATCGGCCATGAATCGTCGGATCGCCGGCAAGCTCGTGATCGCCACCCACAATCCCGGCAAGCTCGCCGAGATGCGCGAGCTACTTGCGCCGTATGGCGTCGAGGCAATCTCCGCAGGCGAGCTCGGTCTCAGCGAGCCTGAGGAAACAGGCGATGATTTCCGCGCCAATGCTCGGATCAAGGCGACCGCTGCGGCCCTGAGCGCAAAGCTTCCGGCTTTTGCCGACGATTCCGGCCTCGTGGTCGACGCACTTGACGGTGCGCCGGGCATCTATTCCGCGCGCTGGGCCGGCGAGACCAAGGATTTCTCCGTTGCGATGACGCGGATCGAGCGCCTGCTGCAGGAGCGCGGCGCGACGAGCGCGGACAAGCGCAAGGCTCACTTCGTTTCGGCGCTCTGCGTCGCGTGGCCGGACGGCCATCTCCAGGAAGTCGAAGGACGAGTCGACGGCACGCTGGTATGGCCGCCGCGGGGCACGGCCGGATTTGGCTATGATCCTGCGTTCCTCCCGGACGGACATACGCGCACCTTCGGCGAGATGACGGGCATTGAAAAGCACGGGCTTCCGCCGCGCGGCCTTGGCCTGTCGCATCGCGCCCGCGCGTTCGTGAAGCTGGCGGAGATTGCTCTTGATCGGCGCTGATCCGACCACTGCCTTCGGCATCTATGTGCACTGGCCGTTTTGCCTGTCGAAATGCCCGTATTGCGATTTCAACAGTCATGTCCGCCACGCGCCGATCGATGAAGAGCGCTTCGTTCGTGCTTTCAAGCGCGAGATCGAGACCACCGCCGCACGCGCGCGCGGCCGGGAGGTGTCCTCCATTTTCTTCGGCGGTGGTACCCCGTCCTTGATGCGGCCGCAGACCGTTGGCGCGATCCTCGACGCAATCGGAAAATATTGGGGCGTCGCTGATAACGTCGAGGTCACGCTGGAAGCCAATCCGACCAGCGTCGAGGCCACGCGATTCCGCGGCTATCGCGCAGCGGGCGTCAACCGCGTGTCGCTCGGCGTGCAGGCGCTCGACGATTCCTCGCTAAAGGCTCTCGGACGCCTGCATACCGCACACGAGGCGCTGGAAGCAGTGGCGATCGCACGCTCCGTCTTCGATCGCTATTCCTTCGATCTGATTTACGCGCGACCCGGCCAGACGCCAGCGATGTGGACCGAGGAACTGCGGCAGGCGATCTCGGAAGCGGCGGAGCATCTGTCGCTCTACCAGTTGACTATCGAGGAGGGTACGCCGTTTTTCGACCTGCACGCAGCCGGAAAACTCAGGCCCCCCGACGAAGCGATTGCACGCGCGCTGTACGACGTCACGCAGGACGTTTGCACGCGTCACGGCCTGCCAGCCTACGAGATCTCGAATCATGCGCTGCCCGGCGCGGAATGCCGGCACAACCTGCTTTACTGGCGCGGCCAGGAATATGCGGGAATCGGACCCGGAGCGCACGGTCGCCTCGACATCGACGGCATCAGGCATGCCGTCGCCACGGAAAAGCGGCCGGAAGCCTGGCTCATGCGGGTCGAGGCGATCGGCAATGGAATCGTCGCCGACGATCTGCTGAACAGCGAAGAACGCGCCGACGAATTCCTGCTCATGGGACTGCGCTTGCGCGAGGGCATCGATCCGCAGCGCTACGCGGCGCTATCGGGCCGCCCTCTTGATCCGCGGCGAATCGCAATCCTCCGTGACGAAGGTGCGATCACAATCAGCACCGAGGGCCGCCTGCGCGTCACGCAGGATGGCTTTCCCCTCCTCGATGCCGTGGTGGCCGATCTCGCCGCGTAGAGCGGGAAGAGGAAAGTGTGGTGCGGTTTTCCGCCCGCATCCCGTGTCTCAAATATTTGGAACCAATCACGTCATGATTTTGGATCGAATCGATCCAAAATCATCGTGATCTGACGACGCGGGCTACAGATCAGGCGCCAAAACTTTTTGGCGAACCTGCCGCCGGTTGGCCGCCGCCGGATGCGACTCGCATGACGGCGAGGCCCCGCTGGTTGGTGCCGTCGGAACGGAACCGAAACAGACCGTCGATGCCTGCGAAGCCTGACGCATTGGTCAGCGTCTCGGCCGCGAAGCGCTGCGGGCCTTGGGTGCGAGCAAGAGCCGCCACCAGCGCGACGGCGTCATAGGCAAGGGTGGCCGTACGTACCGGATCGCCGCCATACTTGGCGCGGTAGCGCCCTGCGAAGCTGCGGAAACCGGATGGATCAGGGGCGGCATAGAGGCCGCCCTGCAGCGACGCGCTGGCGAATACGCGAGGATTGTCCCACAGACCGGTACCCAGAAGCTGGACATTGCGCAGATTCGCACCCGCCGCGGCGAGCGCGTCAACGACCGAAACCACCGCATCGCCGTCATCGGCGATCAGCAGCGCATCAGCCGAGCGGAGCCACTGCGCCACCTTCCGTGCCGCACTGGCGCGATCGGCGCCATATTTCTCGAATGCGACGATACGCCCGCCGCGATGACCAACTGTCTGTTTGAAGGCCGCCTCGACGACATTGCCATACGCATTTTCGGGCACCAAGGCGGCAAACGAGCGCTTTCCGGTGCTGGTGGCATATTCGACGATCCGGTTGACGTCCGATTCAGGGAGAAAACTCAGAAGATAGACGCCCCGGCCCGCCACGCTCGAATCAGTCGAGAACGCAATCACCGACGTGCCGCGTGTCCGCGCCGCCTGAGCAACCGCCGGAACAGATGCTGCGAACAGCGGACCGAGAATGATTTCGGCTCCTTCATCGAGCGCTTGTTGCGCTCCCTGTTGCGCACGCTGCGCCGTGCCGGCTGCGTCCTTGACCAGCAATTGGACATTCGGGTTCTGAAATTCAGACAGCGCCATCTCGGCCGCGTTTTTCATCGACTGCGCCGCAACGCTCGCATTGCCTGCGGCCGACAACGGAAGGATCAAACCGACCTTGACCTGACCCGTACCGATTGTAGCTGCCTGCTGAGGCGGACCGGCTGCCTCTGGCTGCGGAGAAGAACCGGGGGAACTGGAAAAATTGTTCGTCAGCGTTTGCTGGACGCCCGAGCAGGCGCCAAGCAGAGGCGCGCCGATGACAAGGCCCAGCGCGGCTCGCCGAGTCGCTCCCTGGCGCTCAGATTTCGGTTCGAAGGGATCCTTCATCATTATCCTTGCAGTGCACCCATTCCGGACAGGTCCGGGCACAAGCCCCGCAGAATCAGCCATATTGCCGATGCCGCCAGTTAACCAAAACAAACGGATCGTGTCCGCCCCGAATTTAGCTCCATACCCAACCTTGGGTGCCGCGGAACATCGGAAAGCATGGGACGGATCCGTTCGCACGCAATCTTCGTGTTATCCGGCTCCGGCACCGAAGACGCTTCTTGACACGGGCCGAACTCATTTTCTCGAAAATGTTATAGAATGTCGCAGTATGCGTGCAAAACCCGCCTCTCTGAAATCGGACATCGAAACCCCGGGGACCCGGACCTTTTCCATAGCGGGCCATCAACTGGTTGCCCCGACGGCCGCGCCCGGTCTTCACCTGGTCGCTACGCCGATCGGTCATCTCGGAGATATCACCTTACGGGCGCTTGAGACCCTCGCAGGCGTCAATATCATCGCCTGCGAGGACACCCGCATCACCCGCCGCCTCACCGAACGCTACGCGATTACAGGCGTGCTCAAGCCTTACCACGAGCATAATGCTGCGACAGCGCGGCCGAAAATCCTGGCGCAGCTGGCACAAGGCGCCTCCATCGCCCTGGTCTCCGATGCCGGCACACCGCTGATTTCCGATCCGGGCTTCAAGCTGGTGCGTGAAGCGTGTGCCGCTGGTCATCAGGTGATCGCGGTTCCGGGACCATCTTCGGTGCTAGCGGCGCTGTCCATAGCAGCGCTGCCGACGGACCGGTTCTTCTTCGAGGGGTTTCTGCCGGCAAAAGAGGTCGCGCGCCGCACGCGCCTTGCCGAACTCGCAAGGATCGATGCCACGCTGGTCATGTTCGAGTCCGGCAGTCGTATCCGGGATTCCTTGCACGACCTCGCGGCCATCCTCGGCAATCGCGACGCCGCGATCTGCCGCGAACTGACAAAGCTGCACGAGGATATCCGCCGCGCGACCCTCACGGAGTTCGCGCAAGGAGCCGAAACGCTGGAAACGCGGGGCGAATTCGTCCTGGTCGTCGGACCACCAACGGCTGATGCAGGCACGATGTCCTCCGACCAGCTGGACGATCTGCTGCTGACGTTGTTGAAGGAGAGCAGCGTCAAAGACAGCGTGGCTCACGCGGTCGTAATCTCGGGCCTCCCCCGACGTCAAGTCTATGCCCGCGCGCTTGAGCTCGCCGGACAGATGAGGGACAGTGACAACAATGGCAGCCTGTAAGGACCGCTCCCGAAACGGCCCAGAGGCGGCGGCGCCCGAGCGCGTCGCGGCGTTTCGTACCGGTCTTTCGGCGGAAAGTCTCGCCGCAGCCTATCTGATCGCCAAGGGCTACTGGATTTTGGCACGCCGGTTTCGCACGCCTCATGGCGAGATCGATATCGTGGCCCGCCGGCGGCAACTTCTCGCTTTCGTCGAAGTCAAAGCCCGTCGCAGCCTCGACGATGCTGCCTATGCAGTGACGCAAAGACAACAACAGCGGATCATCAACGCAGCCCAAGCCTGGCTGATGGCGCACCCCGAACATGCGGCTTTCGAATTCCGCTTTGACGCCATGCTGATTGCGCCGCGACGTCTGCCGCGTCATCTGTTAGGTGCATTCGACGCCAGCACATAGCCTGACGTATTCAGACGCTTTCCGCATTGACACAACCCGGACCAACAAGATGAAACTGAAAGTCGCCGTTCAGATGGACCCGATCGCGCGCATCAACGTTCGCGGCGATTCGACCTTTGCGCTGCTGCTGGAGGCACAGCGACGCGGCCACGAAATCTCATACTACACGCCGGATAAGTTATCGCTTCGCGGCAAGGACGTGGTTGCGTCGGTCCAGCCGTTGACCGTTCGGGATCAGGAGGGCGACCATTATACGCTCGGTGAAGCGGCGCGTGCTTACCTAGAATCCTTCGACGTCGTATTGCTGCGCCAGGACCCTCCGTTCGATCTCGCCTACATCACGAGTACTCACTTGCTCGAGCGCATTCATCCGAAGACGCTCGTGGTCAACGATCCGGCAAGCGTGCGCAATGCGCCGGAAAAGCTGTTCGTGATGGATTTTCCGGAGTTGATGCCGCCGACGTTGATTTCGCGCAATCTCGATGAGATCAATTCGTTTCGTGACGAGCATGGTGCGGTGGTCATGAAGCCGCTGCATGGTCACGGCGGAGCCGCAGTGTTTCGCGTCACGCCGCAAGACATGAACTTCGGATCGCTGTTCGACATGTTCTCGGTGACGTTTCGCGAGCCGTGGGTGATCCAGCGATACCTGCCCGAGGTCAAACAGGGCGACAAGCGCATCATCCTCGTCGACGGCGAATTCGCAGGTGCTGTCAATCGCGTGCCTGCCGCTGACGATCTGCGCTCCAACATGGTGCGCGGCGGTGCGGCGCGGGCAACCGACCTCTCTCCCCGCGAGAGCGAGATTTGTAAGCGCATCGGTCCGGCGCTGCGCGAGCGCGGTCTGTTGTTTGTCGGCATTGACGTCATCGACGGCTTGCTCACCGAAATCAACGTTACCTCGCCGACCGGAATTCGGGCGCTTGCCGCGTTGGGCGGCCCGGATGTCGCCGGAAAAATCTGGGACGGGATCGAGGCGAAGCGCCAATAGGCTCACCCAGAAATCCTGCAGCCTGCGTTCCCTTAATGTTCTTGTACATCGGGGAGTTGTAAGCTAGCTTCGCCGTGGCAAAGGGGGCGGCCATGGTTCAGCGGGTATCCACCGTCGCATTTGAAGGGATCGAGGCGCGCGCGGTCGACGTGCAGGTGCAGGTCGCTCCCGGCCTGCCCGCCTTCAACATTGTGGGCTTGCCGGACAAAGCCGTGTCCGAGGCCCGGGAGCGGGTGCGGGCGGCCCTGATCGCTTCAGGTCTTGCGCTGCCGGCGAGACGAATCACCGTCAACCTGGCTCCGGCCGATCTGCCCAAGGAAGGCAGTCACTACGATCTCCCTATTGCGCTCGGCCTGATGGCGGCGATCGGAGCGATTCCCTCCGACGCGTTGTCGGGGTTTACGGTACTCGGCGAACTCGGCCTCGACGGATCGATTGCGGCGGTGGCGGGGGTTCTACCCGCTGCGATCGGTGCGAATGCGCGCGATGAAGGGCTGATCTGCCCCGCAGCCTGCGGCGCTGAGGCAGCCTGGGCGAGCCCCGACATCCAGATCGTCGCCGCCAGTTCGCTCATTCAGATCGCAAATCATTTCAAGGGAACTCAGGTTCTGTCTCGCCCGCAGCCCCGGATTCGTGAAACCCAAGGTAGCGCTCTTGATCTTCGCGACATCAAAGGGCAGGAGAGCGCCAAGCGTGCGCTCGAGATCGCAGCCGCCGGCGGACATCATCTGCTGATAATGTGTACAATTAACCGGACCTGTGGTATCCGAAGAAGTCCTCTTCGAATGTAGCCCAACCGTTTGAACTCGAAAGCATATTCTTATCTTCGGATGTCGACTGACCTTCAATTGAAGGGGGATAGTCGTCGACGTCAGCTTGAGGCGTCCCGAGAATACGCAGATCGGAATGGGCTGGATCTCGCTGACGACGCTCAACTTGAAGACATCGGCATATCAGCGTTCAAGGGGGCCAACCTCAGAGAAGGTGCCCTCGGCCGGTTCCTGGAAGCAGTCGAACAGGGTGCCGTCGCGCGAGGATCATATCTCATTGTCGAGTCTCTAGACCGAATTAGTCGGGAGCACGTCCTCGCTGCACAAGGAGTTTTCCTTCGGATTATTCAAGCTGGGATCAATCTCGTCACATTAACTGATGGTCGAGTGTATCGCGCTGGCGAGACAAATCTCGGAGACCTCGTCATATCGCTCGTCATCATGAGCACCGCACACGAGGAGTCGCTTAAGAAGAGTCAGCGGGTTGGAGCAGCTTGGAATCATAAGCGTCTCAAGGCTGCTGAAGGCACACCTATGACTCAGCGGTGCCCCGCGTGGCTTCGCCTATCGTCCGATCGAAAGGCCTATGAGATAATTCCGGCTAGGGTCGACATCGTCCATCGCATTTTCGAGGAAACAATCGCCGGCGTCGGAATGTATTCCGTTGCGAAGCGCCTCAACCAGGACCGTATACCAGCGTTCGTAGGTAAGAGCGGCTGGCATCAGTCCTACATCGCTAAAACCTTAGCGAATCGTGCGGTGCTTGGCGAATTCCAACCACACAGAAAAGTGGACGGGAAGCGCGTTCCAGACGGCGACCCGATACCAAACTACTACCCTGCGATCATGGACAGCGAGACGTATTTCCAGGCGCAAGCTGCCAAAAGTCTGCGAAGCAGTGGTGGCGCGGGGGCTGGACGGAAGGGTCCGACCTATACGAATCTTTTTTCAGGGCTGGCTAACTGTGCTCACTGCAACTATTCGATGTCGTTCGAAAACAAGGGAGCTACGCCCAAAGGTGGTACTTACCTAGTCTGTGATAACGCTCGACGCCACCTCGGCTGTGAAGCCGTGCGATGGCGTTACCAAGACTTTGAGACTTCGTTTTTTGCCTTTGTTTCTGAGCTCGATCTGGAGAGCTTGATCGATCAGGATGCCGAGGCGACCCAACGTAAACTGATCGAATCAGAGATCTCTTCGCTAGAGGGGCAGCTAGCCGACATCAAGGCGTCGATGGAGAAAACATACGCGCTGCTGGACGCTGGCAGCGCTGTGGAGTTCGTATCCGCCAAGCTTAAGGAATTGCAGCAACGCGACAATGAATGTGACACTAAGCTGATCGAGAAAAAACGAGTCCGTGATGCTTTAGCATTGCGCGCTTCAAGCTTGCGTCAAAGCAGGGCCGGGCTCACGCATCTCCTAGAGCGTCTGCAGGGGCCCTCCGGCGCTGAGCTCTACAAGCTGCGAGCGCAGATCGCCTCACGGCTGAAAAACCTTGTGCTAACGATTAGCGTGGCGACTTTGGGCGATAGGCCAAAACTTCAACGAACGATCGAGTTTCTTGAGCAGCAACCCGATTCCGAAGACGTGATATCCCATCTGAAGAAACGTCTGAATGAGGGTAAGACTGCAAGGCGGTATTTCGCGGTGGGCTTTCGAAACAATGCGGTGCGTGTCGTCTATCCACGTGATGACGACCCGCTCAAATACGAGGAGCAAATTACAGATCATCCGGGAAACGATAAGCGTTTTGCCGTGGAATACGGAGACAAATAATTCAGAACTTAGCCAGGTTCGCTAGTCCGCTTGAAACAAGCGATGGTGTTAGGAATATACACCTCGTAATCCTGCCGCATTTTTATGGGATTATATTCCCATGCAGGATGACGAGGGACTTTGCGGGATGTCTGATAACGAAAGTGGTGTCACAGGAGTTCTTGCCCAAGCGGGCACGGTTATGCGGGCATTCGGCCCCAATCGGGGCCTGTTGATCATTCTACTGGCAATATGGTCTGTCCGAGAGCGTCCTAGATTCTCGGGCCTTCTGCTTGTGGGTTTGAGCGCTACGCTTGCGGTATCGAGACATTTTTGACGTGGCCGGAACTTGCATCGGTATGGATGGAAAATCTGCCGCTCCATCGAATGCGTAGTCTGGAAGGCTCAAGCTGCCTTGGTGGGAGGAAAAATGTTACACCGCATCGTTCTGATGGCTGCGCTCGCTTACGCGACAACTACCTCAGCCCAAGAGCCAAAATCCATCAAGACAGTCAAAGTCATCCAACCTCTGAACGACACTGCGCTTTATGAAGTAAAAGACGACGGCACAGTTCTGATTGACTGGGACGAGGTCGAAGCATCTGCAGCCAGCAAGACAAATCCGATTCTATTGCCGCAGGCACAAGTGATGTTGGCGATCAGAGACGGCAAATGGAAGCCGATGAATCATGGCAAGTGAGAATCCCAGTTCAAGAGGATCGTGAAGTCATAAGAGAAGCCATTGTGCTTTCATTCGTTCAGGCAGGACAGCCGAGCGATGCTATCGGCTGCGAGCATGCTTCTAAGGCGACGGACTACCTTCGCGCCTTCTCGGAAGAGAAGCGGGAGCAAGCCGCATCACCCACGCGTACATCAAGCGGCTTGAGAACTTCATCATCAGGCTCGACTGCACGCTCTCCGACCTCGACGCCGAGCGCGCGAAGGGAAATCTGGAGCGGGACATGCCGGTACTCCGCAAGGAGGCCGACCGCATCCGATACAGCCGCAGGGTTCACGAGAAGCGCAAGCAGAATTGACATAAACACCTACAGGCCCGCGCGGCCTTGTTTCTGTTGGAACGCTGCTGCCGCTTCAGCGTTAGCGGCGTATGGCGCACTACCATTTCGATCTCATAGACGGATGCACGCTTGCCGACGAAGGCGGCCGCGATCTCGCGGATGACATCGCCGCGGCGGACGAAGCTGACAGGATGGCGTCCGAGCTCTACAAGGACCGGCCGGAGCTCAGAGGCAAGGACTACGCGATCTCCGCCACCAACCTCGAAGGCGAGGAAGTGCACAGGGCGCCGATTAACCGCAGAAGCCCTCCCTTCGCCCATTCGGGTGCTGCACTTAATCGGTGAAGACCGCCTACTCTCGGGCGAGCCGAAATCAACGCAGCACCCCGCGCGAACTGGGATAATCTCCACAAATTGAGCTGCGACGCGCTCAACAGCATCGCATATGACAACAGCCAGATACGGCAGGTGACCGTCGCGCTCGCCGACGACCAGCAGAAGCCCCGCATCAAGATCGCAGTCGCGCCGCTATGAATTGTTAGCCTCTTAGAAACGGCGGCTTGGTCGCGCACGGCGCGTGAATGCATCCCGGAAATCGTGTTGAGCAAAACCGCTGCACGGAGGAACCCTTCCAGAAGGCACCCGTTGTCCTCGCATCCCTAACGAAAGGACTTTCATATGGGCAACGACAGCAGCACGAACTTCCCCCCTGCGGGCGAGCCGAAGCAGGACCCGACGAAGACGCTCGGCAAGACTATGGAACAGCTGACCGAGGAAGCGGATAAGGAATTGGCCGAGAAGATAAAGAAGGGCGGCGACGAGAACATCAAGTACGCCAAGCCGGGAAAGAGCGACATTCTGCCGTAGAAACAGAGCTAAGAGCAGAGGAAGCCGCCATCGCCTGTGAAGGGTCTGGCGGCTTCGTTTTTGCGAAACCAGTTCAACTCACTCAGATTGCGCTACGGCAGTCCCGGCAGGCCGGTAATGCGTGCCCGTTCCGTTGTAAAAGGAGGAAAAGAGGGCCAGCAGCACGACGACCGCGCCTCCGATAACCCAGCCTTGCCTTACGCTACTCATGTTCAACCTCCGAGGGAATGCAGTCCAATACCATGCTGTGCATGGTTAGGAACAGCAACCGAGCTAGGCGTACGCTCACGCACGCGTGAGAGCAAGGACGGGCCTGAGGGTTCGCCGCCCGTCCAATCCTTCATGCAGGCAACGGGTAACATGAGTTCGATTCCGTGCGCCGTGCAATTCGGCATGACTTCATAGCCTGGTCGGCGTGGCGTTCTACGCGATCACCGCGCTCGCGGCGGCAATCACCTCATTCACCACCAACCTGTCCGGCACGCCGGCGATCGGGCAGACGCTTTGGATAGGCCGTGCTACGCTTTCAGGAGAAGCAAGCTGCGCTTTACCCATCATCAAATATTCAATGTGACTATCATCATCGGCGTCTCCGTCGTCGGCTACTGGGACACGGTCGCCGCGCCGAGGCTGATTGCGAGCAAGTGATGTTGGCGATCAGAGACGGCAAATGGAAGCCGATGATTCACACCAAATGAGGCACTCAGCTCCGATCAACAGTATCGTAACGTCAAGGGGAGCCATCGGGCTTTCATATGTTTAGACACCGCCAGCCAGAATTCACGGAGACGAACATGTGATCGGGCGCGTGAAAGGTCGCTCACCGGAGAAATAGCGCCAGCGTCTTTGTCAGTCTGAAATCGATCCTTCGACGCACTGCATTCCGAACCGTCACGGCGCAATGTATGTCCTCGGTCGTCGATGGTCACCCATAGCGATCTCCCACGGACCACTTAAACCCGAGCCGTGATTCCCGCACTTGTGCGTCTCGAAATTTGACTTCTGAAAGTAACGAAGCTCAGCGGTTGTCCAAGATCGAGACCATATATCCCCCATCCGTTCCCGGCTGAACGCTGTATCTCGTTGTCACGCCGTTTTCTCCGTCGGCCCCGAGAATGAGGTTTATGAACTGATTGTTGGTGGCCAACTGCCGAGTGCAAGTGACCCGCTCAATATTGGGATCAAATTCGAGGGCGACCGGGTCTGAAACGAACCTGACTTCTGTCGGCGGTGCCTTAGGCGTCGGGTGGTTGGCCTTATACTCGTCAATGACGCGTTGTTTAATTCGCAGCATCTCCTGACGAATTTCCTTAGCCCTGACCTGGTCGATTGTCTTAGCCCGTTGCACTTCCAGAAGTTGCGCGTAAGCTTCTTTATAGGCTGGATCACTCTGTATTTCAGCTTCCGTCAGACCAATGACAGCATCTTTCGGAAGTCCAAGTATGCTGGCGAAAGTGGTGTTAGACAACATGTCGACCCACTCCCGATGTAGTGTCCCCTCAACGTCCCTTGCCGAGCACATGGCTTGCGGCGACGTGGTGAAGGCGCCACTCAAAACAGCAGCCGATAGGCCAACGGCGACAACTGCGGCAGAAAAGATCAGAACTTTCTGGGTCATGAAGAGCCTCTATTTTTCTATGGGACTTCCGCTTGTCGCCTTGCGTGTTGCGATTTGAGGAATGAGACGTTTTCGATGGTGCGGCCGGAAAATTGCATCGGCACGCGTTAAACTACGTGATCCGCATGCCGCGTCGGCGGGTGCCTTCGATTGAACCGCCCATCGAAGTTCGGACGCCTCACGCTCTTCTAAAGGGATCTCTCAACCGAATAACCAGGATTTGGGTCTGGCAATCGGCCTGCCATCGTTCAAGACGACCATTCCCTTGATGATGCGGATGATGCTCCAAATGAGCCACCAGACCAGCACCGGGATGCCGATCAAGACGTAGGCAAGGGGCCAACCGACGACGAGATACAGAAGCCCGATCCAGAAGGTCCGAATCTGAAACCGGTAGTGGCTTCGCAGGACCTCGTCGGACGACGGTGCCTTGACGTGCGCAATGATGACCCCGACCAGCGCCGTGACGCCGTTCACGTAGCCGATGAGGTAGAGGATGTAGACGGTGAGCGCCAACCCGCGCTGGCTGACAAACGAGGTCGGCCGCTCCGCTGGCTGATCGGAAGAGTTAGTCATTTCCGCCAACGCTGCTTCTCCCACATCACCAAGTAGGCGCCCGCAACGATGATCAAGGCCGTCATCGTCCAGATGGCTCCCTTATCCGTCCAGCGATATCCCGGAAACCACAAGATCAGTGCTCCGGCCAGAACGAGTGCCGACAGTTTGTCAATTTGCATTTCAGCCTCCCTTCATCTCATCACAGACGAGATTCTACCCTCGGTCCCAGAATGAGTAACTGGCCTATCAGAAAATAATGTCTGTTTAAAGCGGTGGGTTTATAGCGGACACGGCGGTTGGCTGTCCGTATGGACTATCGCCAAGTCTTTGCCGCCAACCTGCGCCGGATCAGGCATGAGAAAGGGATTTCTCAGGAAGAGCTCGCCTATGAGGCTGAGGTCAATCGGACGTACATGAGCAAAGTGGAAAAGGGCGATACGTGGGTGGGGCTGGAAATCATGGTCAAGCTCAGCGACGCTCTTGGTGTCGAGCCAGCTGACCTATTACAACGTCCGCCGAGGCGTGGCCGTAAGCGCTAGATTCCTGCGTTGAAATCCGCGCTGCACAGGATTCACCGGCTCACAGGATTCCCGGTGACTGATCATCCGAAGATCCTTTGGCTCAACTCATCCCTCTTCAGGACACACCAGAACGTCCGGGGTCTGAAGAATGGAGAAATACCTTCTCAAGGATTTGGACGTTCCAGAAGCCCAGAAACCGGGAGTGATTGAGCCTCCCGGTTTATCAGGTGGGCTCTACTTCTTCCCGACGGCAGGTCGCGACTTGCTGGCATTTGCGAAGAGATCATCCATTTCGCCCGCGCGAACGGCTTCGATCAGGGTGTTGATCACCGTCGGCAGCTTGTCCTTCGACGGGACGGCGATTCCGGCCTTGCCCTTCTCAAACTCGATGGGCTTGGCACCGAACTTGACCGACATGATGATCTGGCCGGTGGAATCCATCTTCCACCATGGCCGGACCCTCTGCCTACGGACGACCGCCTGCTTCTGGCCGTCCACCTCAGCCATCCTCTGGACAGTACGGACATATCCGGGATCTTGAAGAAGAAGCTTCTGCTCCTCCAGCTTTTCAATGAATTTAGCCCTCCGGATATGGACCGGATCACTGGCGGACTTGGGCATTGCGGTGAAGGAAAGGGACTTCAGGACTGGCATTGGGTTCTCCATGCTTGGATCAAACCCAGCCCGTTTTAACATCGCGCCCGTGCTTGTAACTGGCCCGCACCTGGCTTTTTAATCATGGGGTCGAGGGTTCGAGTCCCTCCGCGCTCACCAACAAAATCAATAACTTAAACTCATATCACCGCAATCCGGAAATGCCTCGTGTAGGCATTATGTTGGCAAAGCCATTATCGAATAGGGCAGCACGGCCCGGCGGCCCTTCGCCACCACTTCCAGCCGTCAGCATCGCCGCGCGGATTTGCGGTCAAGGGCGCGTTGCTATGATGGTAACGGTCGATAATTTGACGGAGGGCGTTGATGCGTTGGAATCGAGACTTGCTGCGCCGTATCCTTCTAAAGGTCGAGGCCTTACCATCGGGCGGGCCGCATGACCTGACGATCGATGATGAAGGCCCCCAAGATGTGGTCGACCATCTGGGCTTGGCAGAGCAACAAAAGCTGATCCACGCACTTGTTCATAGAGCGGGCGGCAGAGCAGATCGCGTCGTCGTTCACAGCCTGACTCCAGCTGGACATGACTGGCTGGAAAAGGAAGACAAGCAAATCGACATTCCTGGCGCAGCCGTTAGAGCAATGGCCGGTGGCGAGGAATCGGCAAGCGATGCTTGGGTTAATCTCGCCAACGAAAACGGCGCGCGGCTCTTAACGGAAGACGGCCAAGCCATTTTGGTCGAGAAACCCGACGGGGCGCACATTGACGGTCACGTGGTCCCCACGCGGACGTCATCATCCGGACGGTCTTAGGCAACCAGATTCAGGCGCAGCTCACCGCTGTGGCGCTGCTCACCGCAATCGAGTTGAAGATCAAGCTTGCTGCGCGAGAGCGGTTCAAATTCTGAAATCGACGAATTCAGCAATCTGAAGCATCGCGTCGAAGAATTCCTGGCTGCGAATGCGAAGCGAGACGGAGAGCCGATCGCGAAGGCGCTTTCGATCGCAGATGGACTTCGCCACTTCTGGGAGGAAAAACACGTCAGCATCTGCGAGAAAACGCTCGACATGACGCTGTGGGGCGCCGGCCTCGCCTTTTGCAGCGCGGCCGGAGTGTTGACGGTTCCGACCGCCATAGCAGTGGCCGCTCCGTCATCAAGTGGGACAACCGCGAACAGCAAAAGCTTCTTCATAACGATACAGCCATGATATTTAAGGCTACAAGAGAGTGAGAAACGCACCTACCCAGGCGGTACCAATGTTCACCCTCTCACGCACTGTCGCCGCCACTACTTTTGTTGGATTGCTCTGTTTAGCCGGCCTCGTAGCTCACGCTGAGACCATCTCAGGCGAGCCGCGCATTATCGACGGCGATACCGTTGATATTGGAGAGAAAAAGATCCGGCTGCAGAGTATCGATGCCCCAGAATCGGACCAACTGTGTCTGGATGCCGAAGGTAAGAAATGGGCATGTGGCATCGCCGCGCGTGATGCTCTCTCGGACTTCTCCAACAACCGGCCGTGGTCCTGCGAAGTATCTGGCAAGGAAAGCTATGATCGTTCGCTCGCTTTTTGCTCCATCGCCGGCCATGACATCAATCAGTGGATGGTCCAGCACGGATGGGCACTCGCATCCGTTAGGGATTCCAACCGCTATGTCGCTGATGAATCATGGTCCCGCGAGATACACGCCGGACTTTGGTCTGGCGCGTTTATTGCCCCATGGGACTGGCGATCCCGGAGCAAACAGACCGTCATTCTCGGCTCCGTCTCAGTGCCCGCGACTGCTCAAAAGCTCTTGCTGGAAGGAATGTCGTCACAGGAAGCTCCCGATCCGGCATGCACCATTAAGGCCGGCGTGCACGACGGCGAATGCATCTATCACATCGTGGGTGATCGCTGGTATGCGGACATGAACATGGCTAAGCCGGATCACAGATGGTTTTGTTCTGAGAAAGAAGCCGAAGCCGCGGGATGCAGGGCACCGAAGCGTTAAAGACCCCATTCGAACGATGGCCATGACCGATACGGTCGCTAGTGGTTCATCTGCCGTTTCTGCATTTGGGGACGGTCGTCTTCGTCGCCATTTACATCTGAGTTGGTCGACGCCGTCGCCCCAGACGTCGCCGCGACAAAAGGAGGGTTTGATGAACAAGCGTAAGAACTTGTCTCACATCCGAACACTGATAAAGGCGCGTGGGCAGGAAGTCCCCTCTCGACAGGGGGATAAAGAGCCTTCCCTCGATCCCAGGGAAGCCTTGGTGGATATCCGAACACTGGCCCGTGTTGCCATAAAGAGTGAGGACACCGCCGTCATGAAGCGCGATTTAGAGATAATCCTGGCGATCGTCGATAAGGCATTGCCGAGTGGGCCAGAAAACCCCTCCGAAGCGATCTTTGGAGCGTAACTCCAAGAAAACCCCACCGGAGCGCGCGCTGAAGGCGAAGCGATAGGAACGCCTTCTGCTCCGCGCATTGGGTCGGAGGAACGGGCTCATGCCTGACGTATGATCACCGTTTCGATTAGACCCGCCGCGATACCCATCCCGGCGGGCCTTTTTGCGGATCAGAAGCAGAACTGTCCGAGCAGACCGGCCCCCCTCGACCCGGTTGAAGCGATGAATGCGGAACGGTCTTCCGCCACATGCGTTTTGCTGAGATGTGTCAACAACGTCTAATGTCTGAACGCGCTTGGAGAACGATCATGCGAAAAAATCTGTTTCCCGCCGCCGCCTTAGCCATGATCGGATTCACTGTTCCCGCGTCGGCAGCCGACGTCGGCTACGTTCAGGAACCGGTGACCGAGAGCTACACCCAGGCGGGACCACTGCCGCTTCAGGCGGCAGTCGATATCGCCAACGGTATCGGACTGGTTTCCGTGTCAAACACGAACAAATGGGGCAACGAGTGGCAGGTCGAGGGCTATGACGTTGCCGGAAGCTATATGGAAGTAGATGTGGATGCGCGCACCGGCGCGATCGTAAACGTCAATAGGTGACGTCGGTCGCAGGCGCCCAAGCCAGGCCGACGAGGCGGCCGAATCGATCGATTAGCAAGGTCGAAAGAGCCTCTAGCTCCCGGAATAGAAAACCCCGCCGGAGCGGGGTTGAGTTTGCAAGTAAGCGCGCCGTCGACGTGATTGTTCAGACGGCGCCAAACACCAACGACCCGCAGAGGTGGAAGCTTTGGACAAAACATGGCTCGACTTTGGCGCTCTGCCATGGTTTTCTGTCTGATGGGCCAACTCCTCAAAACAACCAACTGTCCTATCTGCCGGAAGCCAATGACCATGGCATTGCCGCCAGGCGGCAAAGGTCCGCGTGTTCTCACGTGCGTCGACTGCGACTGGCTACGGGACGAGACGGCGAAGAGCTGGCTTTCTGGTGATTTGGGTCGCGATCCGCCGAAGACATAGATCGACGCAGAACGGACCACCGACTACTGACAGACGCCTCTGTGGTGCGGAAGAGTTTGGCGATTACAGAAGTGGGCTTCCGAGTTTCTTTCAACAAGGCAAGTTCTCGATCGTCAGTTGATGTCCATTGCCGTGCCATGTTCGGCAACGTGAGCCGAACATGGAAGTTCAATCCGCGCTGTAAAATGGCGGCACTTCCACGAGCGTACCAATCACCCGGAGCAGTGCCTGCTGTTCAGGGCCTTTTCCACTCCTGAGGAATTCTCCCAACTCAATATGCGACAACCGTCCGCCGGAGGGAGAGTTGGGCTGATTGTCAATCGGCTCGCAAATTTGACCCCGTATTGGAGTGGGCCCCTGGTGCTGGACAGAATCAGACTGCTGATTTGACCATGGGCCGGATATGTTGCTCCTCGAACTGCACGGGGCTGATGTAGCCGAGCG
>NZ_MWPQ01000010.1:57500-135606 GCF_002028545.1 Nitrobacter vulgaris | reverse complement strand
CCTTGTTGCTGCAGAAGGATTACCGCAAGCAGACCGAACGCGAGAAACGGACCAAACGGCAGCGCCGTTAACCGCGTTACCGGCCGCTTCGAAAGCCTCTCCGCGTTGAAGAGCGCGGCGGATGGTAGAAGCTTCTGCATACCGTTAGGAGCGCGCACATCCTTCCCCGGCAAGGGAACAAGGGATCTGCCCGACGGCGTGATGACAAGTGCGCCGAAGACGTCGATCACGTCACCCATCCTAAACGAGGCGCGAGCCAGTAACTCGTCACGTGCCGTGCGCCAGCGCCCGAAAGCCTCCGTACCGAGGATGCCTTCCAGGGCAGGGTTGAGGCGGACCTCATCGCGCTGCGGGTCGAACATCAGCGTGGCGGTACGCGCACTTCCGCTCTGCATCTCGACGGCGACGGGCCATAGCAGCACCGGCGCAAGCCGCGGCTTCGTTGTCTCGCTCGTCCGAACCAGCACAAACGGAAAGCCCAGGTAACGCCCGTCGATACCAGTATCCCGGCGGAACGTCTGAGCGTGGCTGACCAGACGCCGCAGACGGCTTTCGCGGGCGGGATCGTCGAGGTAGGCAGCGGAATCAATGTCGGTCGGAAGCTCTACCTTCGAGAGAACGTGATTGAGGAGCGCTTCGGCAGGACGTAGCGCAGTACCGAGTTCCGTCAGATCGAAGCGTGGCGTGGTCTTGCCGAGCGTAAAGCGAACGAGCACGCCCCGCCCGACGGCCCCGGACACGCGCTTCTCGAACAGTTCCAGCAGCGTCGCGACGTACTGCTGATGGGGCGGCTCCTGCCAGTTTGCAGCCGGAATAGCGAGCAGCGCGGCGGCCCGGTCAAGCGGCAGACGGCGCTCCACGCGGAACGCATCCGCCCAGTCATTCACCCGCACGTTCTGGCAGCGCGCAAAATTCGCGGTGCGCTGTTCGACGACTTGAAAAATCTCGCGCCGCGGTTTCACCAGCATGTCAGTGAGTGCTTCTGGGTCAACCTGGACGCCGGCCTGCGCAGCGGTCTGCAGGGCAGCATCGGTCAGGGACGCCAAGGAAACGAACTGGTGGAATCCAGCAGAGATCAGGATGATGAGATCTTCGTCCGTCAGCCGCTGGCGCTCCAGTAGCGCGGAAAGGCCCGGATGGTCTGTATCCGGATAGAGCCTGCGCACGAGGCTCCGCTCAGCCTCGAGGTTCGCGCGCGACGTCGCGAGGAGTGCAACCCGTAGCCGTTCCTCATCGAGCTCGATTTCAAGGAGCTTTGCGCGTTCACCCACGGCGCTCGCCCTAGTGGCGAGCCGCACCAGCCATGGTTCGCGGCTCATCCGATCTAGATGCCGCGCGGTTTCACCGACCACGAGGGCGTATCCGGCGTTCGGATTGGCCATGAGCCACGCGGGTGTGACGATCTCTCCGGCGACGCTGAGCGGCAGTGACGGATTCATCGCGAGCAGCGTCAGTGCGAGCCTTTGATCCTCCGGTAGGTTTTCATCACCCGTGAGCCGGCGGACTTCTGCCTGCATGCGCTGATCTTCGTTCCGTGCCGAAAGCCAGGTTGCCGCGCTGCCACGAAGTACCAGCTCGCGCGCTTCCTCCCAATTTCCTCTCTCGGCCGCTGCAAGCGCAAAAAGATCAGGGCGCGTGTAGGCACGCGATCCCAGCGATATGGACGGACCGCTCCGCTGCTCGGCCGACGCAACCTCATCTGGTGCAGTTACGGCTTCGCCGGCGAGCCACCGCCGGACTTCTTCCGCCCCCCAGCGACAAAGCGGATCCCGGGCAAGGAGCCCCCGAAGCAATAGACGCATGTTACCATCGATGCTATCGGGAAGGCTGATGCCGCGCGCTACCACGTGCAAGCGGAACGCAAGATCGTCTACGCCGGTGAAGCACTGGCCCTGCGTGGCTTGCTCCAGAATCAGCATGCCAAGGGACCACCAGTCGGAAGACGCGCTGACGGCGCCAACAATCGCTTCAGGCGCCGAATAGCGTGTCAGCTTCAGAGGGGCGACCGCCTCCAAATCGTAGTCGGAAAGACGCGCGCTTCCAAAGCCGGTGATAACGAGATCGAGGGGGTCGCGGGTGCGTAGCAGGATTGTGGACGGGCGCAGATCGCGATGGCGAAGGCCCATCTCCGCGAAGGTCGCCAACGCACGCCCGAGCTCATCGACCAGAGTGCGGAGCTGCTCTCGTTGCTGAAACCAACCAGCCTCTGCGAGCGAACCGCTCTCGATGCGTTCCGTAACCTCATACGCGCGGCCCTCAAAGCGGCCGGTGGCGATCAGTTCGGGAACATGGTCGAGCGGCATGCGCCGGAGCACATTGTGGACCGCTGGATCCGGCTCGAAACCGGGCTGGTAGAGGGTCAGCAGCGCTCGGCGTGCGTCGCCCTGGCGCGAGACGATGATGCGCTCCCAGGGCTCGTCCACCGCGTCTGGGGGCAACCGATGTTCGGCGATCCAATCGTCGATGGCCGTCGGCACCACTGCGCGCTCGGCCCCATCCTCCCGCGGAGTGACAGTTTCAATCTCGGCGGGCGCAGGATCGGCGCCACATACGGTGCACATCTCGTCGCCGGCATCCAACGTATGGCCGTTCGTGCAATGCTGAAAGGCGAGCGGCGCGATATCGCCCACGGGAACTGCCGCATCGACCATGCCGGCGACGCAGATTGCCACGTCCGTCAGGGACCAGCCGCACACGGCGCCGTCATCTGTGAGCGCCTCGCACGCCATTTCGCCGACAGGACGTTTACTGCCGCAGTTCGGGCAGACGCGAATATAGGTGCGGATGGCGGCGAGTGTGGTCATATGGCGTGAGTCTTGTCTTGCGTCGTCACAATACGGTGGCCCGCTAAACTCATGAGGTTGGCTAGGCGATTCATGTCACCGCGACGGGGGATACCGGCAAGGAACACCGTTCCAGTTGCATCGTCGAACATGATGTCGAGTTCACGCTCGTCGTCGCGGAGCGCACGGTCGAAGGATTGAAAGCGGACTAGACCTGCAGGGGTTAGCGGCGTCAGCCGCTGATTATCGCTTCCGCGCAGTGCTTGCGTTTGTGGCGTCTCGAGCTGGAACGGATCGGTGATCAGCGCATCGATCAAACCCGCAAATCGCCCAAGCTGCGGAACAAGACGCTCAAGCGCATAGCCAGAATAAACCAGCACGTCGCCTGAGTGACTACGCCGCCAAGTAGCAAGAAGCGCGCCCAAGGCGAGAGGTTGGTCAAAGGGCTCGCCTCCCGACACCGTCAGGCCGTCCGCATGCGGCAAAAAGGGCTGCATGGTTTGGAAAACCGCTTCGACGCTCGTGATACCCCGTTCGGATGCCCACGTGTCGAGCGAGATGCATCCGGAGCACCGGATCGAGCAGCCCTGGAACCATATCCCGATGCGCATTCCTGGGCCGAGCGTTGTAACAGGAAAATGGATTCGCGATAGCGCAAGCTCGGTCATCCGCGCCCCCCTGTTTGTGCAAGGCACATGTTCGTCACACCGCCAGCCTCGACGGTGAGCGCATTGATCACGACCTGCGTGCCACCCTCCGTGCCGCTATCGAAGAGACCGCGTGCCAGCGGGTTCACAAACAGGCTCTCGACCTTGTTGCGAATGCCCCGGCCTCCATTGGACAGGTCGCCAAGACAGGCCGTGCGAAGCGCATCGCGCGCCGCAGGCGCAAGGGTCACCCGGATGTCTTTCGTGGCGCTGATATCGGCGAGAATCCCGTCGACCATGCCATCGAACACAAGCGCAGCGGTCTCCAGACGGATGAAATCGAACACCAGGATGTTGTCGCCGATCCGGTTCAGGATTTCGGGCCGGTTCAGCACGAGCTTGAAGTAGTGGTCGATCTCGCTTCGTACTTTTGCCTGCACGTCCGCAAACCCGTCTTCCGGACGGACATTGGGTACGCGCGAACCATCGGTCTCCTGCCGATAGATGCCGAGGTTCGAGGTGAACAGGATGAACGCTTCCGAGAAGTAGACCCGGTCTCCGCGCCCTGACGTCAGCACGCCGTCGTCGAGGATTTGCAGGAATTTATCGAGGATGCGTGGGTGCGCCTTTTCGATCTCGTCGAACAACACAACGGCAAAGGGCTTCTCGCGGACCGCGTTCGTGAGCTCACCGCCGACATCGTATCCCACGTAGCCGGGCGGCGCCCCGATCAGCCGCTGATCGGAATGCTCGGCGGAGAACTCCGACATGTCGAAGCGGATGTACGCGCTGTCATCGCCGAACAATAAGCTCGTGAGAGTCTTTGCGAGTTCGGTCTTGCCAACGCCCGTCGGGCCCGCAAGGAACGCGACGCCGCGCGGGCGCCCGCCGCGGCGCGGCGCGCCGATGCCCGTCACCGCCCGTTTGACAATATCGAGGATGTGCGTGACCGCGTGATCCTGCCCCTTCACGCGCGTGTGGATGAAGTCGCTTCCGTTGCGGATGCGATCCTTGTCAAGCCGCTGCCAGGGATCGTCCGTCACGCCCACCTTGTACCGTCGTACAGCGTCGCCAATCTGATTCAGCGAGAGGCCTTCGGCACGCGCGAGCTCGGCGATGGCCGTCATGTCAACCAGCAGCAGCCCTTCCGTACCCTCCACGAAGGCGCCGAGCGCGTCGCGCACGTCTGCTTCGGCTGCGTCGCGGTAGCCCGTGAATCCCCGCAGAAGCGAGGCACCAAGAACGCGGCGTGCATGGTGATCGGCTTGGCAGCCGGCACATGCCGGATCCGCGGATTATCGACCACAAACCAATCCGGAAGATCTCCTTCCTTATCGGCAATCCAGAAGATAGTGTTGTGCACCGGGCTGGGCGGCGTTCCGAACGGACGAGGCCGGGCGCTATGCGAAAGCACCAGCGCCCGCGTGAATACCTGGTGTTCTATGGCTGAGAGTGCCTCATTTCGGACGAGCAGCCGCGACGCGAAATCGACGACCAACGCGATCGGCGGGCCGGCACGGGAGACCAGGGCCGCAAGGGTCGCTGCAAATAGTTCCGCCCCCGCAGCCGCATTGTTTGCCGGCGGCAGCCCGAGCTCGGTCAATACCGCGATCGCCGGTGCCATGTCTTCGCCCGGCGAAAGAACCGGGCGGAAGCCCTGAACAGGATCGTAGGCGATCACGTGTTCGTAGCCGGTGCTGCGCAGGCTGGCGGCTAATACAACCGGCAGAGGCTGCGCCACAACGGAGCCTGGCGCGATCTCCATGAGGTGAAGGTCCCGGACATTGCCCGACAGGACAAACTGCGGCTTGAGCGGCAAGTAGCGAAGGACATCACGAAGCCAGCGCGGCCGCTCAAATGGTTGATCTACTTCCATGTAGCCCAGGATATTTTTATAGCTGCGGACCACTTTCGAGGCGCAGATTGAAGGCGGTTGGAGGCAATTCGCTGCCTTCTGTAAGATTCGAATTTGCTAACATAACACGTCTGACATCCTGCGTCTTCTGGTTGCATAGAGCGGGTGCAGTGTGCTTTCGTTTTCAACGCCTGTAAGGCTTTCAAACATAGACTGCCACTCTCCGGCGGCAGTCTAGATCGAACTATGTCTCTGGTCTCGACTTCCCAAAAACGGGAATAATCCGGGCGTCAGCCGGAGACTTTTGGCTTTTCAGTCGCCCCCAGATCGTAAAAAAGGTGCCCGGAGACGAAAGCCAATCGCACGAAAACCCGCTATTGGCGGACCTTTTCGCTAATTCTTCAGAGATTCCACAAAATATCAGACTGGATGGCTGGGGCGGGAGGGATCGAACCTCCGAATGGGGGAATCAAAATCCCCTGCCTTACCGCTTGGCTACGCCCCAACGGCCCGAAAATGCACGGAACATAGTCTCGCAGACTTTCTCGAGCCCTGCCGGTCTACAGACAGTGCCGTGTCTTTTCAACCGGCCGGCGACGCCTGAAAAGGTTGGACCCATTTCAAACCCCTTCCCGTCAGCGCGGGACCGCATCCCGCCTTCCTGGAAAGGTTGAGAGCCGCGCGTTTTGGTGGAAAGACTGCTCTCGACTCATAATATGACAGGAGGCCCTCTCCCTGTCAGGCCCTTGCTCCCGAGGCACCGTCATGACCTATCGCGCTCCGATCAGCGACATGCTCCTTGCACTCAACCACGGCGCCGGGCTGAAGGACGCGGTCGGGGCTGGTTACTACGGAAACTTCGATATTGAGATCACGGCAGCGATACTGGAAGAGGCGGGCCGGTTCGCGAGCGAGGTTTTGGCGCCGCTCAACCGCGCCGGAGACCAGCATGGCGCGAGGCTGGACGATGGGCACGTGACAACCGCGCCCGGCTGGGCCGACGCCTACCGGCGCTGGACGGCGGCGGGCTGGAACGCCGTCTCGGGGCCGGAGGATTTCGGCGGACAGGGGCTACCGCTTGCGATCAACGCCGCCTGCACCGAAATCTGGAGCGCGGCGAATATCGCCTTCGGCCTGTGTCCACTGCTGACACTCAGCGCGATCGAAGCGCTGCACACCCATGGCAGCGACGCGCTGAAGGCGATCTATCTCGAAAAACTAGTGTCCGGCGACTGGACCGGCACGATGCAACTGACCGAGCCGCAGGCGGGCTCGGATGTCGGTGCCCTGCGCAGCCGGGCCGAACGCGCCCCCGACGGTAGCTACCGCATCTTCGGCACCAAGATCTTCATCACCTATGGCGACCACGACATGACCGAGAACATCGTGCATTTCGTGCTTGCACGACTGCCCGATGCGCCCGCCGGAACCAAGGGAATCTCGCTATTCCTGATTCCGAAATTCCTCGTCAACGCCGACGGCTCGCTCGGCGCGCGAAACGACATCCACGTTAGCGGCCTCGAGCACAAGCTCGGTATCCACGCTTCACCGACCTGCACCATGACCCTGGGCGATGACGGCGGCGCCGTCGGCTATCTGATTGGCGAGGAAAATCGCGGCATGCGGTGCATGTTCACGATGATGAATCAGGCCCGGCTCGCCGTCGGACTCGAGGGCGTCGGCATTGCGGAACGTGCTTACCAGCAGGCGCTCGCTTATGCGCGGGAGCGCAGACAGGGACGCGCCGTCGGCGTATCCGGCGACAGCATGGACGCCATTATCGTACATCCCGACGTCAGGCGCATGCTGATGCAGATGCGCGCCCTCACCGCCGCCGCCCGCTCCATCTGCTACGCCACCGCCGTCGCACTGGATGTAGCGGCGCGCGCGACCGATCCCGAGGTGCACGCGGCCGCCGTCGCCCGCGGCGCACTTCTGACGCCGATCGCAAAGGCCTTTTCGACGGACACCGGCAACGAGGTGGCCTCGCTCGGCATTCAAGTTCACGGCGGCATGGGGTTCATCGAGGAGACCGGCGCGGCGCAGCATTATCGCGACGCGCGCATCACCTCGATCTACGAAGGCACCAACGGCATCCAGGCGATCGATCTGGTGACACGCAAGCTGGGGGCGGACGGAGGCGCTGCGGTGCGCGCTCTTCTCGACGAACTGTCCAAGATCGTCGCGCGCGTCGAAGCCTCGAACGATCCCGCGTTCGGCACGGCCGGTACAAGACTGCGCGATGCGCTTGGGTCGCTCGAACGCGCGAGCAACTGGATTCTGGAGCGGCTGACCTCCTCGCCAAACGATGCGCTGGCCGGCGCAACGCCGTATCTGCGGCTGTTCGGGTCGACGCTCGGCGGATGCAAACTTGCGGAAGAAGCTCTCGCAGCGCGCGATTCCAGCGAGGGGTTCGGCGACCCTTTGCGTTACGTTACGCTGGCGCGCTTCTTCGCCGAGAATGTCGCTGTGCAGGCTCCAGCGCTGGAGCGCACGGTGATCGACGGCGCAGAAGCCATCAACAGCGCCGAGGCAATCTTGCTGGACTGAATTCCCGCGACACCGACAGGCTCGAACCCATGGGACATCTCCTGGTCAGCGACAATGACGCCATCCGCGTCATCACTCTGCAACGCCCCGAGAAAAAGAACGCGATCACCCGGGACATGTATCGCGCGATGAGCGGTGCCATCGACAGCGCGCAGAATGATCCGGTGATCCGCTGCATCGTCATCACCGGCAACTCCGGCGTGTTCACGGCAGGCAACGACCTCGACGATTTCCTGAAGGACGGCACTTCTGGCGGCGGCGATGAACCCGCTTCCGATGCGGTGAAATTCCTCTACTCGCTAGTGCAGAATACCAAGCCGCTGATCGCAGCGGTGGAAGGTATCGCCGTCGGCATCGGCACCACCATGCTGTTCCATTGCGACTATGTTCTCGCCGGAAGCTCGGCGACGTTCTCGACTCCTTTCATCCATCTCGGTCTGGTTCCGGAAGGCGCATCCAGCCTGCTCGCGCCACAGTCGATCGGTTATCAGCGCGCCTTCGCCATGCTGGTGATGGGGCACACACTCAACGCGAATGAGGCTCGCGAGGCGGGATTCGTCAATACCGTGGTCACGCCGGGCGAAGCCGCGGCCGAGGCCGAAAAGATCGCCCGCGAAATCTGCGCACTGCCGGCGGAAGCCGTCGCGCTTTCGCGCAAGCTTCTGAAACCGCAGCCGGAGGAGTTGACGCGCCGGATCGACCTGGAAAGCCGTCTGTTTGGGGAGCGGTTGCGCTCGGAGGAAGCGATCGCTGCATTCCAAACGTTCTTCGCCCGCAAGAAGCGATGACGAGCGATAGCGAGATCCACGAGGCTCCCGCCTGCATGGAGGACGAAAGCGCAAGCCGCGGTTCGCCCTCGCTCTTGCCGCGTCAGCCATGGTACCATGAGGCGCCAACGCGCACTTTCGGAACCTCGCCCGACCCGATACCATCGACTTTCACTGCCCCGCGATGCCGACGTGGCGGCCAGGATACTGCATGACAACGCTGGTTCTCACGCATGCTGCCAGTTTCGGTCATCTGACGCCGCCCGGTCACCCGGAGCGGCCGGATCGGATTCGTGCCATCGAGGAGGTGCTGACCGGAGATCGCTTCAGGAATCTGACGCGCGGCGAGGCCCCCGAAGGATCGCTGGATTCAGTCGCTCTCTGCCACAACGAGCATTATATCGGAGAACTCCGGCATCTCTCGCCGACAGATGGTCTGGTTTATCTCGACAGCGACACCTCAATGTCGCCGGGGACATGGGAGGCGGCGATGCGCGGCGTCGGCGGCGCGATCGCGGCAACAGAAGCCGTCATCACCGGCGATGCGAGCAACGCGTTCGTCGCCACGCGCCCTCCCGGACATCATGCCGAGACCGGTAGAGCGATGGGCTTCTGCTTGTTCGACCAGGCAGCCATCGCGGCGAGGCATGCCCAGCGCAAGCACGGGATCGACCGCGTGGCGGTGGTGGACTTCGACGTGCATCACGGTAACGGCACGCAGGATATTTTCTGGGCCGACCGATCGGTCATGTACTGCTCGACGCACCAGATGCCGCTGTTCCCGGGCAGCGGCGCCATCAGCGAACGCGGCGATCACGACACCATCGTCAATGCGCCGTTGGCGTCCGGCGACGGTGGGGCCAAATTTCGTTCCGCGTTCGACAACTTGATCCTTCCTCGGCTCGAGAAATTCGCGCCGGAACTCTTGGTAATCTCCGCAGGCTTTGACGCGCACAGTCGCGATCCATTGGCCAATCTCAATCTGTCCGCGAGCGATTTCGGATGGGTGACCCGCAAATTGATGGATATCGCTGACGCGACGGCAGGCGGTCGAATTGTTTCGGTGCTCGAGGGCGGCTATGATCTAAAAGGATTGCAGGATTCGGTGGCCGCGCATGTCGCCGCACTCATGGGTGCGTGACAATGTGCCGCGATATTCCCGAAAAACGTCATAATCCGCCCAAACAATCGAGTCGGAAAAACCCAGATGGCCGAAAATGCCCCTGCTGACGTGAAGACGCTTTCCTTCGAGCATGCCATTGAGGAACTCGAATCGATCGTCAAGCGCCTGGAGGACGGCAAGGTCGCGCTCGAGGAATCGGTCGCAATCTATGAGCGCGGAGAAGCGCTGAAACGGCGCTGCGAGGAGTTGTTGCGCCGGGCAGAAGCAAGGGTGGAGAAAATTACCACGGATGCTTCCGGCCAGGTCACAGGCACCGAGCCGCTCGACGTATAGTGAAGCACCGCGCGTCGCGGGAAGTCGGACGGATCGCTATGGCATGCTCTTCATATGGTCTGTCAAAAGGTCAGCGTTATAAGAGGTATTAAAAACCCTTGAATGAATTGTCATTTTATTGTGGTCCCGCGAGGGCTTCCAAGGCTGCAACCTACGCTCCTCGACCACGTTAACATTTCAGTAGCCCGGTTCAGGAACTCTTGAACCTGCGGCAGAGTCACCTCTACTCGAGTGAATGGGGGTGCCCGTTGGCTTTAGCGGCGGGTTTGGTGTAAATGCTTCTGGAACGATGCGAACCGGCTCCGCCGTTGGCGCTCAAGTGGAGTAAGTGCTTCAAGCAGCTTGCAAAAATGATTGGACTACGCGATCCGACACATAGTGACGCCTATCATAATTCCCGGCCGGAGCATCAGGTAAACTTCGGACTCACGTTTCTCAGCGCGGGAGGTTTCGTGGCTCTTGGACGCTTTATGCGTGACCACGCCAGCGTCCGTTTGCCGCTCCCGGACATGCAAGATTGGAAATGTCGCAGTGACCGCTTTCAATAAGACCCCGCTTCTCGACACCATCCGCACCCCCGCAGACCTGCGCAAGCTCAAGGTGGAGCAGGTCCGGCAGATTGCGGACGAGTTGCGCCTGGAGACGATCGACGCGGTTTCGGTGACGGGGGGGCATTTCGGTGCCGGTCTCGGCGTGGTCGAGCTCACCACGGCCATCCACTACGTCTTCGATACCCCGCGCGACCGGCTCATCTGGGATGTCGGCCATCAGGCCTATCCGCACAAGATCCTGACCGGCCGTCGCGACCGCATTCGCACGCTGCGCACCGGCGGCGGCCTATCCGGATTCACCAAGCGCACCGAAAGCGACTACGACCCGTTCGGCGCCGCGCATTCCTCGACCTCAATCTCCGCCAGCCTCGGCATGGCGGTGGCGCGCGACCTCTCCGGCGGCAAGAACAACGTCATCGCCGTGATCGGCGACGGCGCAATGTCCGCAGGCATGGCGTATGAGGCGATGAACAATGCCGGCGCGATGAACTCGCGGCTGATTGTCATTCTCAACGACAACGACATGTCGATCGCGCCGCCTGTTGGCGCAATGTCCGCTTATCTGTCACGGCTATACTCCGGCAAGACCTATCGCTCGCTGCGCGAGGCGGCCAAGCAGCTCGGCAAGCACCTGCCTAAAATGATCGCCGACCGCGCCGAGCGCGTCGAGGAATATTCGCGCGGCTTCATGACCAACAGCGGCACGCTGTTCGAGGAACTCGGCTTCTACTATGTCGGCCCGATCGACGGTCACAACCTCGATCACCTGTTGCCGGTGCTGAAGAACGTCCGCGACATGGAGAACGGCCCGATCCTGGTTCACGTCGTGACCCAGAAGGGCAAGGGCTATCCGCCAGCGGAGGCCGCCGCCGACAAGTATCACGCCGTGGTCAAGTTCGACATCTCCACCGGCGCGCAGTCCAAATCGAAACCGAACGCACCCGCCTATCAGAACGTATTCGGCCAGAGTCTCGTCAAGGAAGCCGAGAAGGACGACAAGATCGTCGCCATCACCGCGGCGATGCCGTCCGGCACCGGCGTCGACATCTTCAACAAGGCTTTCCCGAAACGCACCTTCGATGTCGGCATTGCCGAGCAGCACGCTGTGACGTTCGCCGCCGGCCTCGCTACCGAGGGTTTCAAGCCGTTCTGTGCTATCTATTCGACATTCCTGCAACGTGGGTACGATCAGGTGGTGCACGACGTGGCGATCCAGTCGCTCCCGGTGCGCTTCGCCATCGACCGCGCCGGCCTCGTCGGCGCCGACGGCGCGACACACGCCGGCTCGTTCGACAACGCTTTTCTCGGCTGCCTGCCGAACATGGTCATCATGGCGGCGTCCGATGAGGCCGAGCTGGTGCATATGGTGGCGACGCAGGTCGCGATCAACGACCGCCCCAGCGCGGTACGCTATCCGCGCGGCGAAGGCCGCGGCGTCGAAATGCCGGAGGTCGGCGTTCCACTTCCGATCGGCAAGGGCCGCATCGTCCGCTACGGCAGCAAGGTCGCGTTATTGTCTTTCGGCACTCGTCTTGCCGAATGCGAAAAGGCGGCCGACGAACTTGCAGCGCATGGCCTGTCCACCACCATCGCCGACGCCCGTTTCATGAAACCGCTCGACGTTGACCTGGTGCTGAAACTCGCGCGGGACCACGATGTGCTTGTCACGATCGAGGAAGGCTCGGTTGGAGGCTTCGGCTCCCACGTGTTGCAGACGCTGACGGATAACGGCGCGTTGGACAGCGGCCTGGTGCGGGTACGCTCGATCATCCTGCCCGACGAGTTCCTTGACCACGATACCCCAACCGCGATGTACGCTCACGCCGGGCTTGATGCCAAAGGCATCGTCGCCAAGGTATTCGAGGCACTCGGCAAGGACGTCAGCGCCGAGACCGTCAAGCTGGCCTGAGCATCACATGATGCGCTCGCCGTTATTGCACGCACGCGACAAAATTGGCCCTTGCCAATTTTGCGCTGGGCCAAGCAATCCAGCGTTGCACGCGAAGACCCGATTGCTTCGTCGCAAGTGCTCATCGCAATGAAGACGATATAAATCGTCCGCGCGCATCGGATCGGTTTCCAGCCGGTCTCCAGGCTTTGAGCTCACCATGGCGAAGCGCGACAATACCGGACCCCACGCTCGCAAGCGAGCCGACGTTCTGCTGGTCGAGCGCGGCCTGTTCGAAAGCCGGGCGCGGGCTCAAGCCGCGATCGAGGCCGGGTTCGTTACCGCCGACGGAAAGGCGGTGACAAAAGTTTCCGAGACGATTGACGTCAATGCCGCGATCGAGGCGCGACCCGCGCACCCTTACGTATCGCGTGGCGGCGTGAAGCTTGCCGGCGCGCTCGCGAAGTATCCGATCGAAATCGAGAACCATATCTGTCTTGATGTCGGCGCCTCGACCGGCGGCTTCACCGAAGTGCTGCTGAGCGAGGGTGCGTCGCTGGTGTTCGCCGTCGATGTCGGCCGCGATCAACTGCATCCGAGCCTGCGCGGTCATCCCCGGGTGGTGTCGATGGAGTCCACTGACATCCGCTCGCTGGAGGGCACGCGGCTGCCGCAACGGCCGAACGTGGTGGTGATGGATGCGAGCTTTATTTCGTTGAAAGCCATCCTTCCGGTCGCATTATCGTTGGCGGCAGCGCCGATGCATCTGCTCGTGTTGATCAAGCCACAATTCGAGGCGCCGCGTGTCGCGATCAAAAAGGGCATCGTCCGCGATGCAGCGGTGCATCGTGCGGTGTGCAACGATATCGCTGCCTTCGCGGCGACTCTGGGATGCAGCGATATAGAGATTTTCCCGTCCCCGATCCCAGGCGGCGACGGCAACATCGAATTCTTCCTGGGTGCCAAGCGTGGCTGAACACATTGCCGTCATTGCGAGCGCCAGCGAAGCAATCCAGATTGTCGTAGCAAAAACTGGATTGCTTCGTCGCAAGTGCTCCTCGCAATGACGACGTCTCTCTTCCAGAACTCGTGCACCGCATGACCAAACACCTGACCATCGATCACGTCGGCCATCGCGGCGACGGCGTCGCCCAGACCGATGGCGGCAACGTCTATGTCCCTTACACACTGGGCGGAGAAGCCGTCGAGATCGAACCGCTCGCCGGCCATGGAGACCGCGCGCGCCTCCTCCGCATCGAGACAGCGAGCCCGGATCGGATCGCGCCGTTCTGTACTCACTTTGGCGCATGCGGGGGCTGTGCGATCCAGCACTGGCGGCCGGAGGCCTACCGCGCCTGGAAGCGGCAGATCGTGATCGACACGCTGGCACAGGCCCGCATCGACTGTGCGGTGGACGAACTCATCGACGCGCATGGCGCCGGCCGCCGGCGGATCACCCTCCATGCCCGGAGCGACGACGGCAAGCTGCGCGTGGGCTTCGCCGCACCGAACAGCCATGCCATCGTGCCGATCGATGCGTGCCCGGTGCTCGACCCTGCCCTCCACGGCGCGATTGATGCAGCGCGTGAGCTGGCCGAAGCGTTGAAGCCTGCGAACAAGCCGCTCGATATCCAGGTGACCGCGACCTGCAATGGCCTCGATGTCGACGTCCGCGGCTCCGGACAACTGCCCGCCGCGTTGGTCGCAACACTATCGCGTATCGCAGAGGCGCACCGGCTGGCCCGGCTGACCCGCCACGGCGAACTGGTGCTGATGCGCGCGCCGCCTGTGATCGAGATCGGCGCGTCCCGGCTTGTCCTTCCGCCGGGCTCATTCCTACAGGCGACGGTCGCCGGCGAAGAAACGCTGGCGGCCCGGGTCGCCGCGCATTGCGGCAAGGCCAGGCATATCGCCGATCTGTTCTGCGGCGTCGGCCCATTCGCGCTGCGCCTGGCGGCCCGAGCGCGGATCGCGGCCTTCGACAATGACGCAGCCGCAGTGGCGGCGTTACAGAAGGCGACAGCAGTCCCCGGGCTGAAACCGATCAAGGCCGAGATTCGCGATCTATTCCGCCGCCCGTTGATGGCCCAGGAACTGCGTGACCTCGATGCGGCGGTCTTCGATCCACCCCGGAAGGGCGCAGAGGCACAAAGCAAACAACTCGCAGCCAGCAGGATTCCCGTCGTTGTCGCTGTGTCGTGCAACACAGCGACATTTGCGCGTGACGCGCGCATCCTCATCGATGGGGGCTACAACCTGGAGACTGTAACGCCCGTCGACCAATTCCGACATTCGCCGCACATCGAACTGGTCGCGAAATTTTCACGCCGGCGGTGAACCGTTCGCGGCGTACAATGACCCACGACCGAGGGGCTCCGTTTGTCATCCGGAGGTATCGCTTCCTCCAACGCCATGGCTCGCGCGTATCAAGGCAGGTCGATGGACCCAGGATGAAACTTCACAGGAGGCTTTCATGGACGTGAATATGGATCGACTGCATCAATTCATGGGCAAGATGGTCACCGACATCGGCGCCGCTGCCAATGCCGCCCTGATCCGGACCGGCGACCGCCTCGGGCTCTACAAGGCGTTGGCGAACAAAGGCCCGATGACATCAGCCGAACTGGCGCAAGCCACCGGCACTACTGAGCGTTACGTGCGCGAATGGCTGTCGGCGCAGGCTGCATCGGGTTACGTCGAGTATGACGCAACGACGAAGACGTTCTCGATGCTGCCGGAACAGGCGATGGTGTTCGCCGACGACGACAGCCCGGTGTTCATGGGCGCGATCGGCGACATGATGGCCGCGATCATGCTCGATGAGCCGAAGGTCTCGGAAGCCTTCAAGAGTGGCAAAGGCGTCGGCTGGAACGACCGCGCCGAATGCCTGTTCTGTGGCACCGCGCGCTTCTTCCGTACAACCTACAAGCATCATCTGGTGCAGGAATGGTTGCCCGCGCTCGACGGCGTGGTTGCCAAACTCGAACGCGGCGCCAAGGTCGCCGATGTCGGCTGCGGCCATGGCATTTCGACGCTGCTGATGGCCAAGGCTTATCCGAATTCGCATTTCTTCGGCTTCGACGCCCATCCGGGCTCGATCGCCGCCGCACAAGCCGCCGCAGCCAGCGAGGGTTTGAGCCAGCGCGTCACCTTCGCAGTCGCCACCGCCAAGACGTATCCGGCCAACGACTACGATCTGGTATGCTTCTTCGATTGCCTGCACGACATGGGCGACCCTGTCGGCGCGCTCAGTCACGTCCGGGCGACGCTGGCGAAGGACGGCACCTGCATGCTGGTCGAGCCGTTCGCCCAGGACAAACTGGAAGACAACCTCAATCCGGTTGGCCGGCTGTTCTACGCGGCGTCCACCATGGTTTGCACGCCAGCGTCGATGGCCCAAGAGGTCGGCCTCGCGCTTGGCGCGCAAGCCGGCGAGACCCGGCTCCGCGAGGTCGCCAAGGCTGCCGGTTTCTCTCAGTTACGCCGCGCGGCGGAAACACCGTTTAACCTGGTGCTGGAGGCACGAGTCTGAGCCGACAGATCGGCTCTTGTCCTGCGGGCCACGTGTGTAGCGATTTTGAGCGAAGTGGATACCGGTTCGCGTGAAGAAAACGCGTCAAAACAACAATCTGGAGCTTCGCTTGTGATTCAATCAGAAGCGGAAAGGCTCTAGCGCGCGCCGACCTGCCCTCGGTGACGCAGGAAATGATCCGCCAGGACGCAGGCCACCATGGCCTCTCCCACCGGTACGGCGCGGATGCCGACGCAAGGATCATGACGGCCCTTGGTGAGGATATCGGTATCGGTGCCGTTGCGATCGATGGTTTTACGCGGCGACAGGATGGACGAGGTCGGCTTCACCGCGAACCGCGCCACAACGGGTTGGCCGGTGGATATACCGCCGAGAATGCCGCCGGCATGGTTCGAGGTGAACACCGGACCATGGTTGCCCATATTGGACGAAGAACTGCGCATCTCGTCGGCATTCTCTTCACCGGTCAGCGCGGCCGCACCAAAGCCAGCACCGATCTCGACGCCCTTGACCGCATTGATGCTCATCAGCGCCGCGGCAAGGTCGCCGTCGAGCTTGGCATAGATCGGCGCGCCGAGTCCTGCCGGCACCCCTTCGGCCACCACCTCAACCACGGCTCCGATGGATGAACCACTCTTGCGGATGCCATCGAGATAGCTCTCGAAGAACGCGGCCTTGTCCTTATCGGGACAGAAGAACGGATTCCGCGCGATCTCGTCCCAATCCCATTTCTCACGATCGATCTTGTGCGGACCCATCTGTACCAGCGCGCCGCGCACGGTCATATTGGGGACGATCTTGCGCGCGATCGCTCCGGCCGCGACCCGCATCGCGGTCTCGCGCGCCGAGGAGCGCCCACCCCCCCGATAGTCGCGCAGACCGTACTTTGCCTCATAGGTGAAGTCGGCATGGCCGGGGCGAAACTTGTCCTTGATGTCGGAATAATCTTTTGAGCGCTGGTCGGCGTTCTCGATCAAAAGTCCGATCGGCGTACCCGTCGTCACCTGCTGACCGGTCTCGGGATCCGCCATAACACCCGACAGAATCTTCACCGCATCCGGCTCCTGCCGCTGCGTCGTAAAACGCGACTGGCCGGGACGGCGGCGGTCGAGATCGCGCTGGATCTCCTCGACCGTTAGGGCGAGCTGCGGCGGGCAACCGTCGACCACGCAGCCAATTGCTACCCCGTGGCTTTCGCCAAAGGTCGTGACCCGGAACAGATGACCGAAGGTATTGTGAGACATCGATAATCCAAAGCGCGAAACCGCTACTTCTCGTAGCGGCATGTTGCGCAAATCGCAACTTTCCGGCTTGCGGTTCGGCCGCTCTATCACCTCAGGCTATGGAACCGCCGGGGGAGCGCGGTTTCTTGCTTAACTATGCTTGGCCAGCCCATCCTCGCCGAGCACATACACCGCACCCTGCTCGATGCGCAGACTGGCAGCTGCTTTCGCAGTCTGAAGCCCCATCACGACCATCAGCGCCCGCGCCGTGCCGCTATGCGCGACCGCGACGGTGGCGGACCTTAGCGAATGATACCAGTCGTGCAACCGGGAGGTGGCTGAGGCGTAGCTTTCGCCGCCCGGCGGCGCCACGCTCCATTTATCAGCCTCACGGGCAGCATAGACATCGGGATTGGCGATCCTCATCTCCGCCAGGGTCAGACCTTCCCAATGCCCGTAACCGACCTCGCGCAACCGATCGTCGACGGAATAGTCATGAAGCGGCAGGTTCAATACGCCGCGCGTCAGTTCCATGGTAGCGCGCGCGCGGACAAGCGGGCTGGTGACGAAACCCAATCCGACGGGATCGCGATCCTCACGCGCAAGCAGCTTGCGCAGAATGTCCCCGGCTTTCGTCGCCTCGGCGCGGCCGAGATCATTGAGCGGAATGTCCTGGAGGCCCTGGAAGCGGCCGAGGGCGTTCCATTCGGTCTTGCCGTGACGGATGTAATAGATGGTGGGCATATCAAGGGCGGCTGGACTGACAACCGATTAGAATCAACGAAGTCATTCCATGTTTTCACTTGCAAGGCCGTGAGGGCCGTTGACGCCCGACCCGAGGTCGGACAGGCGGTGATGGTTGATGACCGCATATACACTATTGGTTCAGCGGAAATACAGAGGCTATGAAGCCGCCTGCCAATATCGCATCCCGGACCGCAAGGGGCGTTTTCAGGTCATCGGCCTGCCGCGATATCACTACCCATTCGTAACGCCCCGTACTAAAATAAATTCCGTGAGTTTCGAAAAATGCTCCAATATTGTCCCTACCGAATCGCGGAACTGCAAACCGTCGTCGACTGGCTCAAAACATCGCTTCCAAATTCAACTAAGGTCGGACAACACGGTTGACCCGCGCAGCGAATCAGAACCGCTAGATTTGGACAACGATCAAGGCGAACGGATCGCGAAGCTGATGAATCTAGGGAACTTTGAGGAAATCGCCAAGTTACCCGGGCAGCCAAGCCCTAGCTGTAGCGGCCGTAGCGACACGCCGCATCATACAACAGTTGCAATTAATCCAAATGTCGCTCGATAGTGTACTCAGCCGCCTATATAGGCAGTTCGGGGGCCGGAATGTCGCGACAGACGCTGGACGATACCCTAACTTGTATTGCGAGACTTGATAAGGCTTCGACCCTGGCACAGATAGCCGATGTCGTTGTTGACGTCGCGCGCCCGTTCGGCTTTTCGCATGTGCTCGCAGGCATCATTCCCGTTCCAGGGATGACTGCAGAGCAGCAAATCTCAAATGTCGTTTTGCATCAATGGCCGCAAGCGTGGAGCGAGCGCTATTTCACGCAAGGTTATCTTTTCGACGATCCCACCATCCATCGGGTCAACACATCCACGGAACCATTTCTATGGTCCGAGCTTGAACCAACGTATCGGAACACACCAACGCCGACGCGCATCATGGGGGAAGCGCGCGAGTTTAATCTCGGGTGCGGATTCACTGTTCCGATGATCACCCTTGACGGTCAAACGGCCGGTTTCTCCCTGGCAAGTGAGCGTGCTGAAGTCCCCCCCAAGGTGCGGCGACAGCTACAACTCATCGCCATGCACGCTTTCGCGCGAGCCCTCGCGCAAAAATATAACTCAGCCCCAGTGAATCTGACTCCGCGAGAAATGGATATCCTGCAGTGGATGGCGGAAGGAAAAAGTGATTGGGAAATCGGTGTTATTCTGAAGGTCTCAGAACACCTCGTCGACAAGATCGCACGTCAGCTTCGCGCCAAACTGAACGCCACGAACCGCACCCAGACCGTCGCGACCGCGCTCAGACATAACCTTATCCGATAGGTCAAGGTACGGATTCCCGTACTTGTTCGCCGCCCTTCCTTCGCCCTAACTCGGCGTAGACATGGGCGGAGAACTTCAATGATTCACATCGTAACGGCTGAGAATATCGGTGCCTATCAGTGCGAGATGGAACAGGCCTATCGATTGCGTCACAATGTTTTTGTCGACGAAATGGGGTGGGAAGATCTGCGCAAGCCTGACGGCCGAGAGATCGACCAGTTCGACGACGGGCGCGCACTCCACATGCTCTACATCGAAGACGATCGCGTCCTTGGATATCAACGGATGTTGCCATCGATGCGCCCACACCTCCTCACGGAGGTGCTTCCGCACTTGTGCGAAGGCGACTTCCCTGTAGGACCTCATATTTGGGAATGGACGCGCTATTGCGTGACGCGAGAACATCGCGATCGCGGACGCATTTTGAGCCCGGCCGGAAACCTGCTTTTGTCGTCTATCGTCGAATGGGGCCTAGCGAGCGGCGTCGGAAAGATCATCATCGAGATGAATCCGTTATGGCTTCTTCGCTTGGTGCAATTGAACTTTCGCGTGACCCCCCTCGGATTGCCGCAGCAGATCGGGAAAGATTCAATTATTGCCGTTACCGCGGCGTTCGATCGACGCACGCTGCAGAAACTTCAGGAAATGCGGGGCAATGTCGCCCAAGCCATTGTTGCCCAACCTGAAGCGGATCAGCGGCTTCGTGCGTAGCCAAAAAACTCAGGCCCGTTTCGGTGCCGGATGTTCGGCGGATTCGATCACTAGCAATCATTTTTTATGGCCATACCCGTTGGAGCGGCACGACAATGTTAGTTCGTCTCGAAAGATATGCAGCGGTTGAGCAATTGATCGATGACGCTTGGGAAATGTCCTGCCAACTCGATCTCGGCTTGGTGAAACTCCTCCTGGAAATGGCGAAACTTGAACTTTATGAGGAGATGCAGGCCGCGATCGGTTCAAACGAGATTAAGCGTTCAGAAAGGCGAACGGGGGCTCGTCGACAACTGCAATAGAGCCGACAGTCACAGAACGTTGGGTTTTGCAGCTATCCGCCGCAAAAAAAACGCCCTCCCACCGGAGCGAGCAGCGTGGCCAGTTGAGGAAAGACTTAAATGGGCCGAGCATCCTCGGGCACGGTAGCGCGACAGCCGGATGAAAATCCCGGCCAACGCATCGCGTGATCAGGCTCCCCGACGCACACGCGCTAACCGAGATCGCGACGGGGGCTGTAGGAGCGCGCCTCGCGCCACTTCTCCATGAGCGCCTCAAGCTCGGCGTCATTGCCGTCGGGCAGGACGATTCGCGTCGTAACGAACAGATCGCCGGAGGACCCCCCCTTCGGGATGCCCTTGCCCTTGAGGCGAAAGGTGCGACCGCCCGAAGTGTTCTTCGGGATCGACAGTTCAACTGCGCCGCCGAGCGTCGGCACCCGCACCTTGCTGCCCAGCACCGCCTCATAGAGCGTGATAGGCAACTCGGCGCGCAAATCGCCCCCGTCGATCTTGAAGAACGGATGCGGGGCGACCGTCACCGTGATCAGGAGATCACCGGGGCGATGTCCGGGCACGGTGTCGCCCTGCCCTCTCAGCCGAATCTGCTGGCCCGACGTTACGGCGGCCGGAATTCTGACATTGAGTTCCTTGCCGCTGGGCAGGCGGATGCGTTTCTCGCCACCTTTGACCGACTCCTCGAGCGTGACTGTCATGGCGATATTGAGATCGAGATCAGGCGAACCGAACGTGCTGGACTCAAAATCAAACGCCTGCGCGCCCGGCCGGCGTCCACCCCGCGCGCCGCCGAACATGCTGTTGATAATGTCCTCAAACCCGCCACCATCACCCCCGGGGCCACCGCCACCGCGGAAGCCGTACTGCTCGAAACCGCCGCCCGGCCGCGCGCCAGCGCGACCTCCACCGCCCGGGAAACCCTGAAAGCGCGGCTTGCCGTCTGCGTCGATCTCGCCCCGGTCAAACTGCTTGCGCCTGACCTCGTCGCCTAGGATCTCGTTGGCGGAATTCACCTCCGCGAACCGTTCGGCGGCCTTGGGATCGTTCGTGTTGGCGTCAGGGTGGTGCTTCTTCGCGAGCTTGCGAAAAGCACTTTTAATCGCCGCGGCGCTGGCGCCCCGCTGCACCCCCAAGACCTCATAGGGGTCGCGCATCCGTACCGTCTCCTTCAGGAATCTGGACAATGAGCCCCCGGACCCACCGTGCCTATCATTTGGGGTATCCGTGGCATTTTTGCAACGAGGTGGTTCAGCTATTCGCAGCTGCCGTTCTGCATCAGCTTCGCCAGGGTTTGAGGGATTGGATTTCCCACTGACCGCCGCGGGCTCTGCACGCCGCCCCCTGCAACCAACTTTCGGACTTTCCGTTAACGTAACTCGCCAAAAAATCACGGCAAGTGCGCCCCTCGGCGCTATAGGCCTGTGCCAGCGGCGTTACCGAGCCCCGCGCGCCGGTCGAGGGGTTTTCCCATGGCTGGCTCGCATCCTTATTCCCTTTAGTCAGCACGTCGGAGGCGGCTGTGCGCGCGAAAGCAAGATCGGTGTCCGTCGGACGCGCATGGGAGAGCGCTGCGATCGATCCGGTAGCCTCGTCGTCTCCCATCTGCGCGAACGCCGCTTGATTCCGTGCCATACTGCAGCCTCCGGTCGTAGCCCCAATCATGATCGCCGCCACGATGGCGGCGAAGGGTCCGATCGCGGATAGGCCAACGCGCAGACGTGCCCTATACAGGTTTGCCCTGTATAAGGACCGCAACGGACTTTCGACGATAGACCGGCGCAACCTGTGGACCCCGTATGAACGACACCACGGACATCAAGAACACAAGCCAGTTAACGTCCGGTGATTTCACGGAAGCCCAGGATCCTTTTGCCCTCTTCGCGGCGTGGCTCGCGGAAGCCGTCGCGTCAGAACCAAACGACCCCGATGCCATGGCGCTCGCTACCACAGACGCCGACGGCCTGCCTGATGTGCGCATGGTGCTGATGAAGGGCTTCGATGCCGGGGGCTTTGTGTTCTACAGCCACATCGCCAGCGCCAAGGGCCGCGAACTCGCCGCAAATCCCAAAGCGGCATTGTTGTTTCACTGGAAGTCGCTACGCCGGCAGGTCCGTGTGCGCGGGCCCGTGACGCCCGTCACCGATGCGGAGGCCGATGCCTATTTCGCCACGCGTCCGAAGCAGGCGCAGATCGGCGCCTGGGTCAGCAAGCAGTCGCAGCCGCTGGAAAGCCGTTTCGCGTTCGAGCAGGCGATCGCGAAGGAAGCCGCAAAATACATCATCGGCGGTGTGCCGCGACCGCCGGGCTGGAGCGGCTGGCGGATCGCACCGACGCAATTCGAATTCTGGCACGACCGCCCATTCCGGCTGCACGACCGCATCGAATTCCGCCGCACGGCGCCTGATGCTCCGTGGACCAAGACAAGGCTGTACCCATGACCCCCGACAAAGCAAATCCTCGAACCGAGATGGCGACGGCGGTCGACCCCAACGCGCCGCGCCGCACATTGCTGCTGACCGGCGCGAGCCGCGGCATCGGCCACGCGACCGTAATCCGGTTTTCCAGCGCGGGATGGCGGGTCATCACCTGCTCGCGGCATCCGTTTCCGGAACAGTGCCCCTGGGATGCCGGCCCCGAAGACCACATTCAGGTCGACCTGTCCGACCCCGAAAACACGATGCAGGCCATCCAGGAGATCCGATCGCGGCTCGAAGGCGGTAAGCTGCATGCGCTGGTCAACAATGCCGCGATCTCGCCGAAGGGCGAGGGCGGCGCGCGGCTTGGCTCACTGAACACCGACATGGAGACCTGGGAGAAGGTATTCCGTGTCAACTTCATGGCGCCGATCATGCTGGCGCGCGGACTGATCGGCGAACTGAAGGCTGCGAAAGGCTCTGTTGTGAACGTCACATCGATCGCCGGCTCGCGCGTGCATCCGTTCGCGGGCGCGGCCTATTCAACTTCAAAAGCGGCGCTGGCCTCACTGACCCGCGAGATGGCGGCGGACTTCGGCCGCCTCGGCGTACGCGTTAATGCAATCGCGCCGGGCGAGATCGACACTTCGATCCTGTCGCCTGGAACCGAGAAGATCGTCCAGCGCCAGATTCCGCTGCGTCGCCTCGGCACCCCGGACGAAGTCTCAAAAATCGTCTACGTGCTCTGCACGGAGACGAGTTCATATGTCAACGGCGCGGAGATCCACATCAACGGCGGCCAACACGTATAGACCGGACGCGGACAAGCACCATTGGCACGTATCATTTCCGGAATCGCAGTCGCCGTCGGACTCCATAGCTCCCGCCATGGAAATCCGAGCTCACGTGAAATCGCGTATCCGGGATGAGGACGCTAAGTTCAATCCGCGCAAGACCTTCGTGATGGCGCGCGCGCTATCGGCGCAGCGAGACCCGCGCTGGAACAATCGTCGTCATTCTCACCCTCGAGCAACGCTGCACCGCAATGCCGGCATGTGCGTATGGGAGCGACCGCAGCATTGTCCGCACTGAATCTGCGCAACCGTTGATAGCTGCGAAAATCGAGGATGTTGCGATCCCTTGTTACGACTTTCTCAACCATTGTAACTCCCGCGATGTCATGCACGGGTTATGGCAGCAATTTTTCTTGGAAAGCGTTCAGGCGAACATTCAAATTTTACGGGGAAAATTGTGGCAAGCCCTGTCGCAAGGCCGGTGCTCGAGAGTTGGTCCTACAACCACTTCTTCCATTTAAAGATCATGTAGGGCAGCACCGCAGCAATCACCATCATGGTGAGCGCGAACGGATAGCCGTGCGACCAGTTCAACTCAGGTATTATCTTGAAATTCATGCCGTAGATCGAAGCGATCAGCGTCGGCGGCATCAGCACCACAGCCATTACCGAAAACAGTTTAATGATATTGTTCTGCTCGAGATTAACAACTCCAAGCATCGCATCGAGCACGAAGGTGGTCTTGTTCGACAGATAAGAGGCGTGATCGGAAAGCGAGGCGACATCACGTTGCATCGTCTTGAGCTGAGCGAGCATGTCCTTAGACCATTTGATGCTGTTGGATTCGGTCGCGACGAAGGTGACGAGACGGCCTATCGAGACCAGGCTCTCGCGAACTTTCGAGGTGAGATCGCCCTTGCGGCCGATTACGATCAGGATTTCGGAATAGCGTTTGGCACGGCCAGTGCGCGCGGATTCGTTCGGCTCGAAAATGTCGTGGCTGACTTGATCGATGTCGGCGCCGGCGCGCTCCAGAATGTCGGCGCAGCGATCGATCACGGCATCGAGCAATTCGAGCAACACCCCCTCGCCGGTCAAACCCTGTGCAGCCGCGCGCGCAAGCTTGTTCTCCACCAGAGCGAACGGTTTTAGCGCGTCGTAGCGCACGGTGACGAGACGATGGCCGGACAGGATGAACGTGACGGGGGTGATGCGGGGGCGGTCGGTTTCGCTGCCGCACATCAGACTGGCCGTCATGTAGCGCGCGCCGTTCTCGACATAGAGGCGGCTGGAAATCTCGATCTCCTGCATATCCTCCCGGGTTGGCACCGCAACCCCCGCGAGCCCCTCCACGGCGCGGTCCTCGCTCGGCGTCGGGTTCTCGAGATCGATCCACACGGCGCTGTCGGGCAGCGCGGCGGGATCGACCGGACCGGTCTTTCGCAGCGCCATGCCATCTGGCGCGAAGATCGAGAGCATGGCCCCTCCGAAGATAACGGCACCGACTCAAGGTGTGGACACGAACAATCTGAAGTGACGCTGGTGGATTGAATTTGGCATTCGCCAGCCACTTTGTAGCGAACCCGGCAAACGAACTTGAAAGTCTAGTAGAACGTCTAGTGGCCGATTGATCCCGACCTTTGCAAGGGCTTCCCCCGCAACGGAATGCAAATATTGGAATCGGAACCAATCGCAGCATTGAAAAGCAGGCAAGGCACCGCCGCTGCAGCGGATGCAGTTATTCCGATGCGCTGGGAACCAGCAATTACACGCTTCTTGCTACCGTCTTGAGATACTGCGCCGCTGATTTGCGGATCGGCATTTGCGGCAAAAATACCACAGGCGCGAGTTTGCATAGCGACAGAGGCTTCTAAGTGCTGGAATTCGAGGGAATTCCGACAATAATGAGTTTAGAAGATTCTTGGCTTCTGGGGTGCAAGTCGCCAGGATTTCAGTGGGCATTTGGAAAACAACGATGTCGTCTCTTCGGATTAAACTTGGGATTCTGGCTGCGGGCCTGATGCTGTCGGGCTGCATGCAGGCCACGCATTACGAGGCCACGAACGCCAACAACTTCAAGCCGCGCGACAAGGAGTTGCTGTCCAAGGTCTCCTACACGAGAACGCCGGTGGCTGCGCCGTTCCGCCGCGCGATCGTCGATTATCACCGTAAGGAAGCGCCGGGCTCGATCATGGTCGATTCCGACAACCACTACCTCTATTACGTGCTCGATAACGGCAAGGCGATCCGCTACGGCGTCACCGTCGGTGAGGAAGCGCTGGCGTTCTCCGGCGTGGCGAGGGTCGGCAACATGCGTGAGTGGCCGGACTGGATTCCGACCGCCGACATTCACAAGCGCATCGAGGGACTGCCGTCGCGCGTGGCGGGTGGGCCGGATAACCCCCTCGGCGCGCGAGCTCTGTATCTTTATCAGGGCAATAAGGATACGTTGTTCCGGATCCACGGAACCAACCAGCCGGAATATATCGGTGCCTCGATTTCCTCAGGCTGCATTCGCATGACCAATGAGGACGCCATCGATCTTTATGATCGCGTCAAGGTGGGAACGGTGGTGGTTGTGCTTGAGCCGAAACACGGCGCGAAGATGGCCTCGTGGAATGGCGGCGGCAACTTTAACTGATCGACCGATTTCTCAATCTGCAAAGCGCCGGTTCTCCGGCGCTTTTTTATTGCCGTCTGTTTCCCCCGGCGTGTCGGGCCGTACCAGCGTTTGATGGAATCAAAACCGATTTCCAGCTTTGTATTGGGAACGCTTCTTCATGCGAACCGGTGCGCATCTCGGGGCAAACTCGCGAATATGCTTCGCCTATAGCCGTCAATCAGTCGAATAGCGGTCGGAGGAATGGCGGAAGATTGCTGCGGAGCCTCCGTTTGCGTTTCACAGAGTCAGCGGCTGAGCGTCGCGTTGGCGGTTTTGAAGTCGACGGCGTCGGCCACTTTGCAACCTTACCCGCAGCGTCGGCGGCCGTAGGCCGCTTCTGGGGTTGAGGCACCATCTCCGCCGAGATAGCCGCTACAGATCCAGCTCGCGGGGCAGCGCGAGATACCGCGCGGCGCTCTGGTACCGCTTCAAACGCCTTGCCTTTTTCTTCCGCCATTTCACGCTGCGGCGCTTCCGCCGGGCGTTCGGTGGGCAGCAACGGCGCGACCGCCGGCACAGGGTCGTAGATTTCCCAGTGACAGATCCGGTAGCCGTTGCGGCGCTGAATCAGGTCGAGGTGAATATGGTTCTCATGATAGCCATCCGATCCAGGCCCCAGCACCGTGGTGAAGCGCGCGCAAACCGAGCCCAGCACCTTTTCGCGCAGATCCCGCTCCACCGCCCGATCCGCCAAATCGATCGTCCGTCCGTTTGCGAGCTTGAGGGCACCCACGTCGAGCGCATTGGCGCGCCCGTGTTCGGACAGCTTTGCTCCGGCGACCCGGTTGCGCCCTCGGCATTCAAACGAGTCGAGATTGTCGAGTTCGCTGACCCGGCTGCCGAGTCCCTCGGCCAGCGGCGCCATGTCGCTGCGAATCCAGTCCGCAATCGCGGACGCCATTTTGCAACGGAGGGTGGCGGCAGGCTTGACCGCTGCCCGGCCACCGTCGGGCAGCACCACGGCTTCAAGCCGGACCAGATCGTCACCGCCGCACTCGCCCGGCCCCGCAATCGCAGGAATGCTCGGGGCGATAGCGACCGAATCGGTCAACGCCAGGCGGCAGGAAGAAGGCTCCGGCGCAATCTCGGGCGTCGCGGGGCGATCCTCCTCCATCTGCGTGCTACCCTTGCCATCGGGAGCCAGCGCAGCGGCCGGACGAGGCTGTGGCAACGGCGTCCTGCTCCCAGCCAATGCCGTTGCCGGCATTAAAAGGGCTGCGAACGCTACCATGGCCCATGGGTCGCGGGCTAAAGCACCGCACAGCAGTTGGCCGCCTGAAATCCCCACGCCAGACTTCGTCATGGCAAATCCCCGCCAGGAGAACGATAAAGAGAGCGAGGATCAACAGGAAGGCTCGAATGCTCGGCTTGATGCAAGACTGGCCTCTGCTGTGTCATCGGATCATCGATCACGCGGCGAAGGTTCATAGCGGGCGCGAGGTGGTCACGCGATCGGTCGAAGGTCCGATTCATCGGACCAACTACGCCGAAATTCGCGGCCGCGCGCTGAAACTGGCGCAGCGACTCGATCGCCAAGGCATCAAGCTGGGAGACCGCGTCGCTACCATCGCCTGGAACACCTGGCGTCATCTCGAGGCTTGGTATGGCATCATGGGCATCGGCGCGGTCTGCCATACCGTAAACCCTCGCCTGTTTCCGGATCAGATCGCCTGGATCATCAACCACGCGGAAGATCGCATCGTGATGACCGATATCACCTTCATCCCGATTCTGGAGAAGATCGCCGACAGGCTGCCAAGCGTGGAACGCTACATCGTCCTCACCGATAAGGTGCATATGCCGCAGACCGCGCTGAAAAATGCGGTCCCATACGAAGACTGGATCGCGGAAGCCGACGGCGACTTCACCTGGAAAACCTTTGACGAGAACACCGCAGCCGCGATGTGCTACACGTCGGGAACCACGGGCAATCCGAAAGGCGTGGTGTACTCGCATCGGTCCAATGTGTTGCATTCGATGATTGTCAACAGCGCTGACGCGCTGGGTGCGGCATCGAAGGATACAATGCTGCCGATGGTCCCGCTGTTCCATGCCAATAGTTGGGGAATAGCGTTCTCTGCGCCATCCATGGGCACAAAGCTCGTGATGCCCGGCGCCAAACTCGACGGCGCATCGGTTTACGAACTGCTGTCGAGCGAGAAGGTCACCTTCACAGCGGGCGTCCCTACCGTGTGGCTGATGCTGCTGCAGCATATGGAAACAAACAACCTCAGGCTGCCGGACCTCAAGGTGGTGATCTGCGGCGGCTCGGCGGCGCCGCGCTCGGTGATCAAGGCTTTCGACGACATGGGCATCGAGGTTCGCCACTCCTGGGGCATGACGGAGATGTCGTCGCGCGGCACTGCCGGCGCGTTGCAAGGCAAGTTCAGCCACCTCAAGGGAGACGCCAAGCTCGATCGGCTGCAGATGCAGGGATACGCGCCCTTCATGGTCGAAATGAAGATCACCGACGACGCCGGCAACGAACTGCCGTGGGATGGCACGACCCCCGGCCGGCTCAAGGTGCGAGGCCCCGCGATCTCCGGCGCCTACTACCGCGTCAATGACAACATCCTCGACGGGGAGGGCTTCTTCGATACCGGCGACGTTGCCACCCTCGACGAGTACGGCTACGTCCGGATCACGGACCGATCAAAGGACGTGATCAAATCGGGGGGCGAATGGATCTCGTCGATCGATCTGGAAAATCTCGCCGTTGAACATCCCAAGGTAGCGGAAGCCGCCGTAATCGGCATACACCATCCCAAATGGGGCGAACGCCCGCTATTAATTCTCCAAGTCAGGAAAGGCGAGAGCGCGACGCGCGAAGAGATTCTCGGTTTCATGGATGGCAAGATCGCCAAGTGGTGGATGCCCGACGACGTCGCATTCGTCGACAGCATTCCCCACACCGCCACCGGAAAGATTCTGAAAACGGCGCTGCGCGAACAGTTCAGGGGATACAGCTTTCCTAACGCCGCGGCGTGACATTTCGGCGCTGAACCAACGAATGCCTGGGCCGTGAGGCCAAGCATTTTCATGCAACGAAGTGAGGCATCGCGATGGTTCAACCCTGTTTGTCGTAAGAGAATTGAATACCGGCCGTTCCACCCGTCTCGATGAACAAATTTATGAAGGCCGGAACGGTCTCAGCACGCTTCCAGTCGCGTTGCAGTTCGCAGAAGAGCTGCGGCACGCTGCTGAGCTTTGCGCCGGCCTGTTCGATGCGACGCAGGGCCGCCTCATGAGCCGCGACCGACGTCCCGCCGACGGCATCGACGAGCACGTACACCTCGTAACCCTCCTTAAGCGCATCAAGCGCCGGAAAGGTCAGGCAGGCCTCGGTCCACAGCGCCGTCATGATAAGCTTCTTGCGGCCGGTCGCCTCGACCGCCTTGCGGAATTCGACGTCTTCCCACGAATTGATCGTGGTGCGATCATAGGTCGGATATTTGTCGAGCGCCTTGCGGATCGTGGGGATTGGCGGCTTATTGAGTCCGGTCTTCACGTTCACGGTCGAATGGATAATCGGCAGTCCGTAGACGACCGCCGCTTTCGCCGCACCGGTAATGTTGTTGACGAGGATCTGCCGATCCATCGATGCAATGGAGTTCACCTGCACCGGTTGATAGTCGATGATGATGAACGTGGAATTTTGCGGTGTCAGAAGATCATCCTTTGCGGGATCACGGATTGCTTCGCTGACCACGGGTCATTTCCTTTTATTGAAGGGCTCGCTGACATTGACGCGGGTGCATCGACGGCGGGACGAGCGCACCGCCGCTGAATGTTGAAGGATGAGACGCGATCCGGCTAGCCGAATCGCGTCTCTCTCAACCGCCGTCAGCCGCCGGCCGCGACCGGCTCCAGAGTACCGAAGCGGCCGCTCTGGAAATCGATCATAGCCTGGCGGATTTCGCCTTCCGTGTTCATGACGAACGGACCGCGCATCACCACCGGCTCGTCGATCGGCTCGCCGGAGAGGATCAGTACTGAAGCCTCACCATTTGCCTCGATAGTCATCTCTCCGCCGTTGCGGTCGAGCAATGCGAACTGCGCCTCGCGGGCGATCTCGCTACCGTTGACAAGCACCGTGCCCTTTAGCACCACCACCGCGACGGTGTGCCCTTCCGCCGGCTTGAACGTGGCAACGCCGTTGCGGTTGAGCTTCACGTCGTAGATGTCGATCGGCGTAAAGGTCTTCGCCGGCCCTTTTCGGCCGTCGAACCCACCGGCGATCACCCGCAGCTTGCCGGCGTCATCCGGTAAATCCACCGCCGGAATGTCGGCGTCGAGCAAGGTCTGGTATCCGGGATCGGCGTTCTTCGCCTTGGCCGGCAGGTTGACCCAGAGCTGCACCATCTCCAGCGTGCCACCCTTCTTGGTGAAGGCGCGGGAGTGGAACTCCTCATGCAGGATGCCTGAGGCTGCCGTCATCCACTGCACGTCGCCCGGCCCGATCAAACCGCCGTTGCCGGTGGAATCGCGGTGTTCGACCTCACCCTGATAAACAATGGTGACGGTCTCGAAACCGCGATGCGGGTGCACGCCCACACCGCGCGGCTGCTCCACCGGGGTAAAGTCGGCCGGCCCGGCATAGTCGAGCAGCAGGAACGGGCTGACATGGTCGCCGTGGCTGGCGTGCGAGAATAGCGAGCGAACCGGAAAACCGTCGCCCACCCAATGCTGCCGGGGACCGCTAAAGACACCAAGTACCTTTCGCATGATGAACCTCCGTGACGCGGCCTAGTTCGACCGCTGTTGCAACGAAGGATATAGGTGGGACAAATACCCCGGTAGCTGGCAATATCACCCATCACTGTCCTATTAATGAGACGATGATGCAGGATCTCAACGATCTGTATTTCTTCGTTCAGGTGGTCGATCATGGCGGTTTTGCCGCCGCCGCCCGCGCGCTGGGGATGCCGCGTTCGCGATTGAGCCGCCGCATCGCAATGCTGGAGGACAGGCTCGGGGTGCGGTTGATCCAGCGTTCGACCCGGCGCTTCAGCGTCACCGAGATCGGGCAGGACTACTATCGGCATTGCGTCGCTATGCTGGTGGAAGCCGATGCGGCGCAGGAACTGATCGAGCGCTCGCGCAGCAAACCGCAAGGTATCGTTCGCGTGAGTTGTCCGCCGCCGCTTCTGTATTTCCAGGTCGGCGAGATGATCGCCCGCTTCATGGCCGAGTGTCCGGACGTTGCGGTGCATCTCGAAAGCACGCCGCGCCGTGTCGACTTGATCGCCGATGGTATCGACATCGCGCTACGCGTGCGTTTTCCGCCACTCGAAAACAACGATCTGGTGATGCGGGTATTGGCCGAGAGCACGCAGCGGCTGGTGGCGGCGCCGATACTGTTAAAGGGACTGAGCCACCCGCTTGTTCCCGCCGATCTTCCCAAACTTCCAAGCATCGGCTGGGGACCGCCTCACCAGCATCATGAATGGTGCCTCGACGGCCCTGACGAAGCCACTGCGCTGATCCCCTACACACCACGCCTCATCACCGAGGACATGGTGGCACTGCGTTTCGCGGCCCTGCGCGGCATCGGCGTCGGACAATTTCCGGCCATGGTAGTAGAAGCCGACCTCGACAATGGCACGCTGGTCGACGTGCTGCCGCAATGGCGTCCGCGCGCCGGCATCGTCCATGCGGTGTTCTCGTCGCGACGCGGATTGTTGCCCTCGGTACGGGCGCTGCTGGACTTTCTGGCCGCAGAGTTCGCCACTTTGACGGAAGCGAACAGCAGCGTTTCTTCAAGGAAGCAAATAAGGTAGGTGATCCACGCAACCCGTCCCCGCCGAAACCGGACGCTCCGATGGCCCGCAGGTTTTCCGCACGCTATCAATCCGAACCGTTCTCCGCGCTGGCTACCTGGGCGCGGCGACTTGCGGTGTTCTCAGCGGTCGCGACGCTGGTGTCCATTGTAGCCGTAAGGTTCGGTATCCTCGAGAGCAAGCCCGCGCTCGCGACCTTGTTAGGCGCTCTGGCCTGCGCCGGGCTGTCGATCCTGGTGGCGTTCGCAGGCCTTGTAGCGCTATGGCGGAATGGCTCACGCGGCATAGGCCGTATCCTGACAGCGCTGCTACTGAACGTGCTCATTCTCGCCTATCCGGCATACCTCGCCGTGAAATATCGCAACCTGCCGCCGATCCACGATATCACCACCGATCCGATCAACCCGCCTCACTTCGACGCGCTGGCGCGGCTGCGCGGTACCGACGGCGCCAACTCCGCAGTCTACACCGGTCTTTATTCTGCCGAACAGCAGCGCGTGGCCTATCCCGCGATCGAGCCGGTGGAGCTGGATCTGACGGCCCAGCATGCCTTCGATATCGTCCGGCGGCTCGTCGCGCGGCGCAAATGGCTGGTGATCGATGAACGCCCGCCGCAGCTGCCGCGGCAGCCCGGCCATATCGAGGCCGTGGCGAAAACGCCAGTCATGGGGTTCCGCGAAGACGTGGTGATCCGCATCATGCCGACCGAGGACGGGTCGCGCGTCGATATCCGCTCCTCGTCGCGTTATTTCGAGCACGATCTCGGCAGCAACGCCGCGCGTGTTAGCAGTCTGATCGACGACATCAACACCGCTGCCGAAAACATTGTCGAGAAACCGGTGAAGGAGCCGCCCGTGCCGGTCAAGCCTCCCGGAAAGGGAGCGGTCAAGCGATAAGGCTCACGCCAGCCGGTAGCGTCCACCGATGACGGGATCACCATTCGTGAGCACAAGGCCCCGCGCCACCAGATCTTCCAGATGCGCCAGCACCGAATAGCCGGCGGCGCCGGACAGCCTGGAATCAAGGCCGATATAGATGGCGCGGACCAGGGTCGGAATATCGGCCTCGCCTTTCGCCAGCCGATGCAGGATCGAGGCTTCGCGCGCCCGGCGATGCCGCGCCAGATGCCGCACGAAACGTGGCCCATCCCGAATCTCGGGGCCATGACCGGAGAAATACAGTTGCTCGTCGCGCTGCGAGAGCTTCTCGAGCGAGGCCATATAGTCGATCATCGACCCGTCCGGCGGCGCGACGATCGAGGTGGACCAGCCCATGACATGGTCACCAACGAAAAGGATTCCGCGTTCCTTCCATGCAAACGCCATATGGTTCGCGGTATGTCCGGGCGCGCTCACCGCTTCCAGCGCCCATTCATCGCTGGTCGCGGCGTCGCCATCACGAAGCCTAACGTCGGGACTAAAGTCGCGATCGGCGCCGAACTCCGGATTGTGTTTTTCGTTTTCAAACCGTGGCCGCGAAGCACGATGCGGTCCCTCCGCATAAACTGCCGCGCCGGTAGCCGCCCTGACGCGCGCGGCATTCGATGAATGATCCTTGTGGGTGTGGGTGACGAAGATGTGCGTCACAGTCTCGCCTCTCACCGCGTCGAGCAACGCTTTCGCATGAGCCTCACTATCCGGTCCGGGATCGATGATCGCAACCTTGCCGCGGCCGACGATGTAGCTCACCGTTCCTGTGAAGGTGAAAGGACTCGGATTATTGCAAAGCAAGCGACGGACCCCGGGCACGACTTCCTCGGCGACGCCCGGCTTCAGCGGAAAGTCACGGTTGAAGGGAATGTCTTCGGTGTCGGACATGAACTAACCCAAGCCGTCATTGTCGGATTAGAGCCTTTCCCCTGATGGCATCAGAAGCGAAGCTCTAGATTGTTGTTTTAACGCGTTTCTTCACGCGAACCCACTTCGCTCCGAAAGCGCCATGAATCCGGCAATCCAACCTTCTTCAAAGATGGATACCCGGGCCACCTGCGCGGAGACGCGCTTCGCGCTTCTGCCCGGGCATGAGGGCTTCGAGTTGCGCGACGATACGCCTCTAAGAAAACGCCGGGATTCCGGTGATGGCGCGGCCAAGGACCAGCGCATGGACGTCGTGGGTGCCTTCATAAGTATTGACGGTTTCAAGGTTGGCGGCGTGACGCATCACGTGATATTCGATCTGAACTCCGTTGGCGCCGTGCATATCGCGCGCCATCCGCGCGATATCGAGCGCCTTGCCGCAATTGTTGCGTTTGACGATGGAGATCATCTCCGGCGCCATCTTGCCCTCGTCCATCAAACGGCCGACGCGCAGGCTGCCCTGAAGCCCGAGCGCGATGTCAGTCTGCATATCCGCGAGCTTCTTCTGCACCAATTGCGTAGCCGCCAGCGGACGGCCGAACTGCTTTCGCTCGAGCACGTATGTTCGCGCGCGATCCATACAGTCTTCCGCCGCGCCCATAACGCCCCATGATATGCCGTAGCGCGCGCGGTTCAGGCAGCCGAACGGACCTTTCAGTCCGGACACGTTCGGCAACAGGTTCTCTTCCGGCACGACCACGCCATCCATCACGATCTCGCCGGTAGCCGACGCCCGCAAACTGAGCTTGCCGTCGATCTTCGGGGCGGATAGGCCCTTCGCGCCCTTTTCGAGCACGAAGCCGCGGACTTGGTTGTCGTGCGCCGACGACTTGGCCCAAACAACGAACACATCCGCGATCGGTGCGTTGGAAATCCACGTCTTCGAACCAGTCAGCCGATAGCCGTCCGACACTTTCTCGGCGCGGGTTTTCATGCCGCCGGGATCGGAACCGGCATCCGGTTCGGTCAGACCGAAACAACCGACCCATTCGCCGGTCGCAAGCTTCGGCAAATATCTTTTGCGCTGATTCTCGTCGCCATAAGCATAGATCGGATACATCACCAATGATGACTGCACCGAGTTCATCGAGCGGTAACCCGAGTCCACACGCTCGATCTCCCGCGCGACGAGGCCATAGGCGACGTAGCTGGCATTGGCACAACCATACTCTTGCGGAAGTGTGATACCGTTCAGGCCAAGCTCGCCCATCTCATTGAAGATCTCGCGATCGGTCTTCTCCTCCTGATAGGCCCTGACGATACGCGGCTGCAGCTTGTCCTGCGCATAGGCGCGCGCGGTGTCGCGGATCATGCGTTCGTCTTCGGTCAGCTGATCGTCCAGCCTGAACGGATCGTCCCACTGGAAACTGACCGGCACGGGTTTGTCCTTGCCTTGCGGACGAACACTCATGACAATCCTTTCACGTCGTTCCGGATACCGCTGCCGGCAAAGCCGCGATCATGAGTATATCCTAATTCGACGCTGCAACCACAGTCAGCTTTCCAGATGCTCGTTCGAAACGATCTCGATGCCGAAACCGGAGAGCCCCTTGTAGTCGTAGGCCGACGAGGTCAGATGCCGGATCGACGTCACGCCGAGATCGCGCAGAATCTGCGCGCCGACGCCGACCTCTCGCCACTGTCTGTTGCGATCAGCTTCCGCTGACCTGTCTTCAGGAAGCGGCGCCACCGGCACCCCCGCGGCACCGTCTCGCAGATAGACCAGCACGCCGCGGCCGGCCTTCCTGAAGTGTTCGAGCACGGCCTCCATGCGTTTCGGCCCGGCGAAAATGTCGCGTACAATATTGGATTTGTGGAAACGGGTCAGGACGTTCTGGCCGTCGCCGACACCGTTATAGACAAACGCGACATGGGCTATCGTATCGAACGGCGAGCGGTAAGCGTAGCCTTGCAGCAGCCCGATCGGGCTGTCGATCGCAAATTCCGAAACCCGCTCAATCAGTTTCTCTCGCGCCTGACGATACGCGATGATATCGGCGATGGTCACATGCCTGAGCCCGTTCGCAGCAGCAAACTGCGCCACCTGCTCGCCTTTCATCACCGTGCCGTCGTCGTTCATCAGTTCGCTGATGACCCCGACCGGGGGCAGGCCCGCCAACTTGCAAAGATCGACCGCCGCCTCGGTATGGCCGGCGCGCAGCAGGACGCCGCCGTTGCGTGCGATCAGAGGGAAGACGTGGCCGGGCCGGGCAAAGTCGCTGGCACCGGCGTTCGGATTGGCAAGCGCCCGGCAACAGGAGGCACGCGCCTCGGCCGAAATGCCGGTGCCGCCGTCCGGCTTGTAATCAATCGAGACGGTAAAAGCCGTTGTATGATTGGACTCGTTATGCGCGACCATCGGATCAAGCCGCAGCCGTTGCGCATCCTCCGTGGTGATCGGCGCGCAAACGATGCCGGACGTGTGCCGTATAACAAACGCCATTTTCTCCGCGGTGCAGAGCGAGGCTGCGACGATCAGATCACCCTCCCCCTCACGGTCCTCATCGTCAGTGACGACGACGATTTCGCCATTGGCAAAAGCCTGGAGGACTTCCGGTATCCGATGGGGCATGGTCTGCGCGTTCCCGTTTGACGGAAGTTCGTATGACGCAGAGCGGGCGGCGGTGCAACCGACGGCGTCCGGAAAAGCGGTCACACGATCATGCCATCATATATGATCCGGCATGGTGAGTTCGGTACCGGATCAACTACGGCAGTACCTCCCGACGCCCTTCCAGAATCGCGTCGGTCTCGGCGCGCTTGTCGGCCAACAACCCGTTTTCGGCGGCTTCAATCGCCGCAAACAACTCTTGCGCGTCGGTCAGCCGAGTCACCGTCACGTAGTCCGCGCCGGCGGCATATTGATCCTCGACGTCCGACAACCGGTCCGCCGTCGAGATGATCTTTGCGGTCGGGTTCAGCGAACGAACGTGGCGGACAAGCTTTTCATTATTGGCACCCTTGAGCAGCGAATCCGGCACGCTCAGAATGATGATCTCGGCGCTGCCGACCCCGGCATGGACGAGCGTATCCACGTTGCTGATGTCACCATAAGTGACATGCAGGCCGCGAGCCGAGAGGGTACTGAACACCACCGGATTAAAGTCGACCACTCCGATCTGGTCCAGCATCGACTCGTCCCGGCATTCGATCTCGCTCAGCAGTGCGCTGGCGGCACGGAAGAATCCGAGAATGACAATGCGTCGCGGCTCACCGTGTCCTGCGCCATGCCCACCCTCCCCCGCCTGGAGGCGGTCGAGATCGCGAAGGCCGATCCGTTTCAGGAACATGATGCCGTACCGAGAGAGCTGGTCGCTTCGACCGATAGCGAACGTACTCAACACCGCCAGCACCACGAACGCGAACGACGCTGCGCTCGCGGTCTCGCTTTGGATATGTCCCGCAATCAGCCCGGTTTGAATTACGACAAGCGAGAACTCGCTGATCTGCGCCAGATTGATGGCCGGCAGAAGGCTGGCTCGCAATCCCTGCTTCATCAGATACAGTGGCAGGAAAGTCGTGCTGAGACGACTTACCACGGTAAAGGCCGCGATCACCAGCGCGAGCCCAATCACGGATCCGTTCGGAATCGGAATAGTCATGCCCAGCGCGACGAAGAACAGCGTGATGAAGAAATCGCGCAACGTCGTCACCTTTGCGGTGACGTCGAGCGCGTAGGGAAAAGTTGAGAGCGAGACCCCGGCCACCAGCGAGCCCATCTCGCGCGACAGATGCAATTGTTCAGCGATTTCGCCGATCAGAAAGCACCACGCGAGCGCGCCGAGCAGCACCAGCTCGGGGCGGCGTGCGATCTGATGAAACAGGTAAGGCAGTACATAGCGGCTGAGGATCAGCGCAGTCGCGACTAACGTGCCGGCCCGTGCGATCGACAGCAGCACGATGGTAATGTGAAGATCGTCGAGACTAGGCTGGACCGCCAGGAACAGGATCGCGAAGACATCCTGAAGCACCAGCACACCAAGCGTGATACGGCCCGGCAGTGTGTCGAGCTCGTGTTTTTCATAGAGCACTTTGACGATGATGACTGTACTCGAGAGCGCGCATGCGACACAGAGATAAAGCGCATCGAACCCACCGACATCGATGGGCAGACCGATTGCCATGAAAAACAATACGCCCAGAATGCAGCCGCCGAGGAGCTGTCCGCCGCCGGCGATCAGGATCACCGGCCCGGCGCGCATGATCTTCTTCAGATCGATTTCCAGGCCGATCATGAAAAGCATGAAGATCAGGCCGAGTTCGGAAATGGTCCGGATCGACTCCTGCGATTTGACCCATTCCATCCCGAATGGACCAATGAAGAATCCGGCCAGCAGATAAGCCAGAATCAACGGTTGCCGGGAAAAATGAGCGGCCAACCCAAGACCCCAGGCAAACAGGATGCAAAGCGTGATGTCGCCAATAAGTTCGTGCATTCCCCTCAGCCGGTCATATATTTCAAACGCTCAAGCAAGATGCGCGGGTGCCGCCGACTTCGTCGATGCCCGAGGCGCGCTCGCCCCTCGCGCAATCCGGAGGAGACTTTGCCGACATCCGCTTGCCCGCTCGCAACTCGGCATCAGATCAGCTTTTCGTTTTACAACGGGGAACGCTTGATCGCTTGATCCGGGATATATGTGAAAGAGAGTGGTAGCGAGGGAGGGACTCGAACCCCCGACCCCAGGATTATGATTCCCGTGCTCTAACCAGCTGAGCTACCTCGCCGCAGTGTCCATCAACGATGCCGTGAACGCGCGGCATATAAAAAGCCGCTCGAGGGCCTGTCAAGCAAAGCCGCAACAAGCGCCCCGACTTATCGATGAATGGTGCTTATTTGGGCCGCACGGTCGGATCGCCGCCAGGGCTGCCGGGCGGGGGAATCACCGGCGTATTGCCGCCTTCCGGGGTCGGCGCGCGGATTTCCGGATCGACCCCCGCAGGCGGACATAGCACGCCATCGGATTTCGCAAGCTTCTCGCCCAGTGGCTGCTTTTGCTCGCCCGCCGCCGTTCCGTTCTGCGCGGGTATATTGTGAGGGGAGCAAGTGGGGGAATTGGGAGACGGAGGCGGCGTTGCCGTCGTGCCGGGCGGGGAAGCCGCCGTCGGTGGCGCCTGCGCAGCAGCAATATCGGCGAACGCAAAAAGGGCAACCAACAGGGAGGCGATCTTCATTCGCATGAAACGGCAACGAATGGCCGCAGCGGATGTTCCGCGGTACGATCAGGATTTTCGATAGCGGATCAGCGAAAAATGTCCCATCGGCCGCATCGGGCGACGCTCGAAGAGCGTCACGCCGCCATGCTTGGCAGCCCAGTTAACGAGACGCGCCCACGGGAACTCGGGGCGCCAGCCGAGCCGCCGGGCCAAGGGCGAAAAGCCCAGTTCGAACAAGCGGCGCGGCCCGCGCTCCGCGCCAATATGGTTGACCAGAATCAGTTCGCCGCCCGGCTTCAGCACCCGGACAAAATCATCGAGCGTCGCTTCGGGGTCGGGCACCGCCGTGATGACAAACTGCGCCACCACCGCGTCAAAAAACGAATCGGAAAAAGCGAGGTTCTTGGCGTCCATCACCGCCAGCGTTTCGACGTTGGTGAGGTTAAGAGACCGCACCCGCTGCTGCGCCTTGCGCAGCATCGGTTCAGAAAGGTCCACGCCATACAGTTTCGTCGTGGATGCATAATCCGACAGCGACAGTCCGGTGCCGACGCCGACATCAAGGATACGTCCACCGATTGCGTTGGCAATTTCGATCGTGGATTGACGGCCAGGATCGAACACCTTGCCGAACACCAGATCATAAACCGGTGCCCAGAGGCCATAGGCCCTGGCAACGCCCGCGCGGTCGATGTCGTTGCCCATGCTTCCCGCGCGTCCCGGACTCTACCCGCGCAATTCGGCGGCAAAGGGTTGCGCTGGCGCACTGTTCTGCGCGGCGGCTTCGTTTGCACGCTGCGCCATGGCCCGTGCGATGAATCCCCCGCCGAGCACACGCGCCTGCCCTTCCGGCCCGTCGTAGAACACACAGGCCTGACCAGGCGACACGCCCTCCTCGCCGGCCACGAGTTCGACCTCATAGCAGCCGTCAACAACGCGCAGCCACGCCGGCTGAGGTTTACGAGTCGAGCGCACCCGCACGAAGAGTTCAAGTCCACCACCGATGGCGCGGTCGAGCGCGCCATCGCCGATCCAGTTGACATCGCGCAGCACGATGCGATGCATTTTCAGCGCTTCGCGCGGTCCCACCACCACGCGCCGGTTCGCTGCATCAAGACTCAGGACGTAAAGCGGCGCGCCGGAGGCGATGCCAAGACCGCGGCGCTGTCCCACCGTGAAATGCACGATACCCTCGTGATGACCGATGACGTGCCCGCCGAGATCGACGATATCGCCGGGCTCCATCGCGTTCGGCTTCAACTGACTGATGATATCGGTGTAGCGACCGGTCGGCACGAAACAGATATCCTGGCTGTCATGCTTGTCGGCAACCGATAGACCAAAACGCCGCGCCAATTCGCGGGTCTGCGACTTTGTCATATCACCCAGCGGAAAACGTAGAAAATCGAGCTGCTCCCTCGTGGTGGCGAACAGGAAATAGCTTTGGTCGCGGTCCGCGTCCGCCGCGCAGAGCAGCGCGCGCGATCCACCGGGCAAACGGCGCGAGGCAACGTAATGGCCTGTCGCCAATGCCGCAGCGCCAAGCTCGCGCGCAGTCGTCAACAGATCACGGAATTTGACTAAGCGGTTGCACTCGATGCAAGGCACCGGCGTCTCGCCCGACGCATAGCTGTCAGCAAAATTCTCGATCACGGTTTCGCGGAAGCGGCTCTCATAGTCCAGCACGTAATGCGGAACGCCGAGGCGCTCCGCAACGTTTCGCGCGTCATGAATGTCCTGACCGGCGCAGCAGGCGCCCTTGCGATGGGTCGCAGCGCCATGATCGTAAAGCTGCAGGGTTATTCCGACGACATCGTATCCCTCGGACTTCAACAGCGCGGCCGTCACAGACGAGTCGACGCCGCCCGACATGGCGACCACGACCCGGGTGTCCTGAGGACGGCCTTCCAAATCCAGACTGTTGAGCATTGATCCCGTCAATTCATGAGACCGTGCAAGATCACATCCGCCTTGCGAATCGGAAACTTTCTCGGTGTTCACGGGCGGAATTCCGCCCGTTGAAGCAAACCAAAAGACCAGCCTTTAATATAGTCCGTATTCCTGCGAGGCAATCACGGCCGGACGACGACAGCAGACGGCAAATCTTGCCGCCGGGCAGAAAAGAGCGACCCGAATCGGCGGGTTCAGCCGCCAACCCGTTCTATAACTCATTGGCTATCATCATCATTTTCTCACCCGGACGATGGCCCGGTCCTTGCTGCTTGCCTCAACGTCTCTATCCTCAAGAGGTTGCCTGTGCTTAGCGTAACGACGGAAGCCGCCCCCAATGTGTCTTTCCAAAGCGCGCAGCCGAGTTCTCAGCGCGCCGACCGGTCGTCCGAAGATGCTTTCGGAACTCTGGTCGATGCCAGCGCGCAAGGCTCACATACCGCGGTCGCGCAGTCGTCGAATTCGCGCGATCCGTTCAATATACGTCCCAATATTCCCCATCCGGACCGCGTCAAGCCGGAATCGGGCGACTCTCGGGCAAAGTCCGCCCGGCCACCACAGGCCGATTCGGGGGAGGCCGACAGGAATATTTGGCAATCCGCCCCCGGCGCAAAGGTATCGAGCGGCGCACACCGCCACGAGACCCAACACGATGATCCCGAAATCGCGTCGACCGGAAACGCTTCTGACACCATGCAGGCGTTTTCGGACACGACCGTCCCCGGCGCCTCACCGGATCCGGTCGCAACGCCGCCAGCCGCAGCCATCCCGGTTACGGTGCCTGTCGCGGGAGCCCCCGCTGAATTAGCCACCCAACCGGTTCGCAGCGCCGCGGAACTACCGTTGGCGCAGCAAACCAGCGCAATGACGACATCGCCTGCGAATGCGGGTTTCAATCCGGCCCTCGCAACCGATACAGCGGCGGTCACAGCTGCCATCCTTCAAGAGCCAATCCTTCAAGAGACACCGAACACTGAACAGGTTGCGCAGACAGCCGCGATGCAGACCGGGAGTGCCTTAGCGGCGGCAGTGGCCAAGACAGCATCTGGCGCCACGAAGGCGACCGTAAGGACGCTCGACAATGCGCCGTCGGGCAGAACAGCAGCATCGATCTCCACGGGGATCCAGCCCGGACCGGAAGCGTCGGACTTAACAACGCCGTCGGCAGCCAGCGGCAATCCCTCGTCGCCCGAGGCCAAGCTCCCCGATCACAAGCATGATGCCGCCGCCACCGCCGGTACGAAGACCGCCGCATCCGATACCGGAACGCCCGAAACGCAACCGGGAGCAGCAATGCCGCAGCATCCCGCCCAGGCGGCCGACGCCGCCGCCGTCGCTCCGCAGCCGCAAGCCGGTCAGGTCGAAGGTCAGAGCATCAATAACGCCATTGCGCAGCCGCCGATCCAATCCAACACTGCAACCCCGGCGACGCCACAGTACAATGTCGCGGTGGTTACCGGCGCGGCCGTGCCACTGAACGGGCTTGCGGTCCAGATCGCAGTCACGGCCCTTAGCGGCAAGAGTCGCTTCGAAATCCGGCTCGACCCCGCCGATCTTGGCCGCATTGATGTTCGTCTCGATGTCGATCACCAGGGCCGCGTTACGTCGCATCTAACGGTCGAGAAGCCGGAAACGCTTGCAATGCTGCGGCAAGATGCGCCGCAGCTCCAGCGCGCGCTACAAGATGCCGGCCTGAAGACCGGCGATGGCGGTCTCCAATTCAGCCTGCGGGATCAATCCTCCCAGGAACAAAACGCGCGTGATGGCACCGGCGGCCGTCACAACCAGCGTCTGATCGTGACGGAGGAGGATATCCCGGTAGCAGCGGCCGGACGAAATTATGGCCGGGTTTTCGAATCGAATCGCGGTCTCGACATCAGGGTTTAAGGAGACGGAAAATGACGACGTCAGTGGGTTCTGCGGTTCAGCAGGTGGTATCGGGCACGACGGCGCTGCCTGCCTCCTCTCAGGGTTCGCCAGCAACATCCAACAACGCTACGTTGGCCGGCAATTTCCAAACCTTTCTCACGCTGCTGACCACGCAATTGCAGAACCAGAATCCGCTCGATCCGCTGGATACCAACCAGTTCACCCAACAACTCGTCCAGTTCGCGGGCGTCGAGCAGCAATTGAGAACCAACGACCAGCTTTCGAACCTCGTCTCCATGCAGCAGACCACGCAGGCAACGCAGGCTCTGGACTTCGTCGGCAAGAACGCCGTGGTTGACGGCAGCACCGCCACCATGACCAACAATGCGGCGACGTGGCAACTCGGTATTCCGACGGCCTCCACCCTCACCGTCAACATCGCAAACAGCACTGGCCAGAATGTCTTCTCCGGCTCTTACGGCGTCAATGGCGGCGACAATCAGGTCTTCTCCTGGAATGGCCTCGGTAATGACGGCACTCAATGGCCAGACGGTAAATACACGCTGACCGCAACGGCTGCCGATGCGTCCGGTAATCCGGTCGCAGTCTCGACGCAGATTCAGGGGCAGGTCAATTCTGTCGATCTGACCCAGTCACCCCCTTTGCTATCGATCGGCGGCCAGACCTACACCATCAGCCAGATCAAGCGCATCCTGAACTGACGGCGGTTGGCCGATAGCAGGAACTCTTCCGCCATACTTGGCGATCCAACACTCGGCCGGGCCCTATCGGGAACGCCATTTCAAAGGAGAATCGTATTGAAGCTTAGAGCTTAGGCAAATTTTAAGCCGCAGGGCATAGGTTTGTCGGTGAGTTCAATGGTTTAGAGTTTGTGAGTACGCCATGACAGAACCGCACCGCCCGAGGGTGAAATACGTCATAGGACCCGACGGCAGTCCACTAACGATTGCGGATTTGCCGGCACCAGGAACCAAGCGCTGGGTCATTCGCCGAAAGGCCGAAGTCGTCGCCGCGGTACGTGGCGGACTCCTCTCGCTTGAGGAAGCTTGCAGCCGCTACACGCTAACTGTCGATGAATTCCTGTCGTGGCAGTTTTCGATCGACCAGCACGGCTTGGCCGGGTTGCGCACCACCCGTATTCAACAATATCGCCAATAAAAGAGCTTCTTCAGGATAGTTCGAACCCAAACCGGCATTCATTCGGATGCCGGTTTTTTACTGTTTGCAATTTCGTCACGGGTCTTAACCACCATTAACCATATCGAAACCATACCATAGGCAATATTTGCCGAGTCGGCCTTTCCAGGCCGAGTCTGAGGGGCTGGTTCGTTGCAAGGTCTGCTGGCATTTCTGAAAGGCCTGGGAGCATCCCGGCTGATGGCGATGGTCGCGGTCACCGCCGTGCTGATCGGTTTCTTCGCGTTCGTCATCATACGCGTCACGACGCCGCAGATGACGACCCTCTTCACCGATCTCAGCGTTGAGGACTCCTCCGGCATCATCAAGGATCTCGAACGTCAGGCAATTCCCTACGAGCTTCGTAACGACGGCGCCGTGATCATGGTGCCGAAGGACAAGGTCACGCGGCTGCGGATGAAGCTCGCCGAGGCGGGGCTGCCCAAGGGTGGCGGTGTCGGCTATGAGATTTTCGACAAATCGGATGCGCTTGGGACGACCAGCTTCGTCCAGAACATCAATCGTCTGCGCGCACTGGAAGGCGAACTCGCACGCACCATCCGCGCGATCGACCGCATTCAGGACGCCCGCGTCCATCTGGTGCTGCCCGAGCGGCCACTCTTTACGCGCGAAGCGCCTCAGCCCTCGGCTTCGATCGTGGTGCGTGTCCGCGGCGGCCTTGAACCGCAACAGATACGCGCTATCCGCCATCTTGTCGCCTCGGCCGTCAACGGACTGAAGCCGCAGCGGGTCTCCATCGTAGACGAATCCGGCCAGTTACTTGCCGACGGGTCGGCGACCGATGCCGACGGCGTAACCGGAGACGAGCGACGCAACGCCTTCGAAAACCGGATGCGTCATCAGGTCGAGGCAATCGTATCGTCAGTAGTTGGAAGTGGCCGTGCCCGCGTCGAGCTCTCCGCCGACTTCGATTACAACAAGATCACCCAGACCTCGGACAAGTTCGATCCGGAAGGCCGAGTGCTGCGATCCAGCCAGACCCGCGAGGAGTCCTCCACCACCGCGGAGAACAACGGCCAGGTCACGGTCAACAACGAACTGCCCGGCAATCAGCCATCGGACAATCCGAACCCGGCGCGCGACCAGAGCAAGAAGAGCGAAGAAACCAACAATTACGAGATTTCCCGCACCACCAAGACCGAGGTGACCGAGGTCGGCCGCGTTAACCGCATTTCGGTCGCCGTTCTCGTCGACGGCACCTATGCCAAGAATGAACAGGGTCAGACGGTCTACGCGGAACGCAGCAAGGAGCAGCTCGACCGCATCGCCACGTTGGTGCGCTCGGCTATCGGTTTCGACCAGAAGCGCGGCGATCAGGTCGAGGTCGTCAACCTCAAATTCGCCGAGCCACCCGCTGTCGTGCCGCTCAGTGAGCCGGCAGGATTGCTGGGAATGATCGCATTGACGAAGGACGACGTGATGTACGTCGTCGAACTTGCTGTCATGGCGCTGCTTGGCCTCGTGGTGGTGTTCATGGTGATCCGCCCGCTGGTCAAGCGGATCCTGGCCTCGGAGCCGGCCGCGGCCAGCGCGCAACCGGCCGCGCTCCCGGTCCCGGCCGACGCCAGCGCTCACCCAGCAGAACCAGGGCAGAATCTCATTCCCGGCAGCAACGCCACCGCGCAATTGATCGACGTGGCCCAGGTGCAGGGGCAAGTCCACGCCCAGTCGGTGCACCGGGTCGGCGAACTGGCCGAGCGCAACCCGGCCGAGACTGCGTCCATCATCCGTCAATGGCTTGCCGAACCAGCATAATCTGACATGTCAGTACCGCAAACCACGACCAACCCAAACGCCAACGACATCAACAGCGTCGTCGCCACGCTTGCGAGCCGGCAAAGCGCCCGTCCCAAGTCCAAGCCGATGAGTGGGCCAAAACGGGCGGCGGTGATGATGTTGGCGCTGGGCGAACAGTACGGCGGCAAGGTCTGGGCCATGCTGGACGATGACGAGGTGCGTGACCTGTCGCTGGCAATGTCCACCCTCGGCACGGTCGAGGCCGACGTGGTTGAGGATCTGCTACTCGAATTCGTCTCGCGGATGTCGGCGTCGGGCGCGCTCATGGGCAATTTCGATGCAACCGAGCGGCTTCTGACTCAATATCTCCCCGCCGAGCGAGTGACCGGAATCATGGATGAAATCCGGGGCCCTGCCGGTCGCAACATGTGGGAAAAGCTGTCAAACGTTCAGGAGGAAGTTCTCGCGAACTATCTCAAGAACGAATATCCGCAAACCATCGCAGTGGTGCTGTCGAAGCTGAAGCCCGAACATGCCGCACGGGTGCTGGCCATCCTCCCCGAGGACATGGCGTTCGATGTCGTCGGTCGCATGCTCAAGATGGAAGCGGTGCAGAAGGAAGTGATCGAGCGCGTCGAGCAGACGCTCCGCAGCGAATTCATGTCCAACCTGTCGCAGACCCACCGCCGCGACGCCCACGAGGTGATGGCGGAAATCTTCAACAATTTCGACCGTCAGACAGAGACCCGCTTTATCACCTCGCTGGAAGAGGATAACCGCGAGTCCGCCGAACGCATCAAGGCGCTGATGTTCACGTTCGACGATCTCGTGAAGCTCGATGCGGGTTCGGCACAGACCCTGATGCGCCACGTCGACAAGGACAAGCTCGGTATTGCGCTGAAGAGCGCCAACGAAGAGGTTCGCGCCTTCTTCATGGGCAACATGTCATCCCGTGCCGCGAAGATGCTGATGGACGACATGGCGGCGCTTGGGCCGGTCCGGCTGCGCGACGTCGACGAAGCACAGGCGCTGCTGGTCAATCTCGCCAAGGACCTTGCTGCCAAGGGCGAAATCATGCTGTCGAAAAACCGCGCCGACGACGAGCTGGTGTACTGATGAACGGTCCGGCAAAATTTCTGTTCGATACGGACTTCTCGGCTCCGCATAAATCCCGGGAGCGGGCGCCTACGGCTCTGGAAATCGCGCAGCAGATCGCGGCCGCGGAGGCCACGGCCTATAAAAAGGGCTTCGAGGCTGCGCAGCGCGAAGCCAAGGTGCAGTGCGATCACCGCGTGGCGCTGGCGATCGAGGGCAGCGCCGCGGGTATCAAGGAAATCGCCCAACGTTTCGCGGGCGTCGAAATGCGAATGGAGACCGAGGCGGTCGATGTCGCCATCGCGGTCGCGCGCAAACTGTGCAGCGAATTGATCGCAGCCGAGCAATCGGCGGAAATCATCGCGCTAGTCCGCGACTGTTTCCGGCACCTGGTGGCCACGCCGCATCTCGTGGTCCGGATCAACGATCAACTCTACGACGCAGTACGCAGTCAGATCGAGTGTATGGCGAAACAGAGCGGGTTCGCCGGACAACTCGTCATTCTCGCCGAGCCCGATGTCGCGACCGGCGACTGCAAGATCGAATGGGCCGACGGAGGGATCGTGCTGGAACGGGCGGCCATAGACGCCAAGATCGACGAACTGGTGCGCGGCTACATGACGACACGCAAATCGAACGGCACTCCCTGAGATGGTAGCGAACAATGAGCGATAACGACACCCAGGTTCCGCTTCCCGACCTCAACGCCGCCGATGCGCCGACGATCGACGACGTTGGATACAGCGAGGACGAGCAGGTCTCGCGGGTCGCCTCCGACCTTGAGGCCGTGTTCGACGTTCCGGTGCAGGTGTCCGCCGTGCTCGGCCGCTCCAAGATGGACGTCGGCGCGCTGCTCAAGCTCGGGCCCGGCAGCGTTCTGGAACTCGATCGTCGTGTCGGTGAGGCCATCGATATCTACGTCAATAACCGGCTCGTGGCGCGGGGCGAGGTGGTTCTCGTGGAGGACAAGCTCGGCGTGACCATGACCGAAATCATCAAGGCCGAGAAAGCCTGACCGCCAGCGCTGCGAGCGCTGGATACATAACAGGAGCAGATCCATGCGGCTTCTCATTGTTGGCACATTGAAGGGCCAGCTCACAACCGCCACCAAGATCGCCATGGATAATGGCGCCTCCGTCACCCACGCGGCCGGCAACGAACAGGCAATGGCCGTGCTTCGCGGCGGCAAGGGCGCTGATCTCCTGCTGATGGATGTCGGTCTCGATATCCGCGACCTCGTGATTCGACTCGAGGCGGAACATATTCATGTCCCGATCGTGGCCTGCGGCATCATCAGCGATGCGCGCGCGGCGGTCGCGGCGATCCACGCCGGGGCCAAGGAATACATCCCGCTGCCGCCGGACCCGGAACTGATCGCTGCGGTAATCGCCGCGGTGGCAAACGATTCCCGCGATCTCGTTTATCGCGACGAGGCGATGGCCAGGATCATCAAGCTGGCGCAGCAGATCGCAGGCTCCGACGCCTCGGTCATGATCACCGGCGAATCCGGGACTGGCAAAGAGGTATTGGCGCGCTATGTGCACGCGCGCTCGAACCGAGCCAGACGACCATTCATCTCGATCAACTGCGCGGCGATCCCGGAGCATCTGCTGGAATCCGAACTGTTCGGCCATGAGAAAGGCGCGTTCACCGGGGCTATCGCGCGCCGGATCGGCAAATTTGAGGAGGCCAGCGGCGGCACGCTGTTGCTCGACGAAATATCCGAAATGGACGTCCGGCTGCAGTCCAAGCTGCTGCGCGCCATCCAGGAACGCGTGATTGACCGGGTCGGCGGCACCCGGCCGGTGCCGGTGGATATCCGCATCATCGCCACCTCCAACCGCAACCTTGCGGACTCGGTGCGGCAGGGCACCTTCCGCGAGGATCTGCTGTTTCGTCTCAATGTCGTCAACCTGAAGATACCGTCCCTGCGCGAGCGTCCCGCGGACATTCTCGAACTCGCGCAGCATTTCGCCAAAAAATATGCTGCGGCCAACGGCGTGCCGGTACGTCCGATTTCGGCGGACGCGCAGCGCGTGCTGACCGCCAACCGCTGGCAGGGCAATGTCCGCGAGCTGGAAAACACCATCCACCGCGCGGTGCTGATGGCCAGTGGCGACGAAATCGGCGCCGACGCGATCCTGACGCCGGAAGGCGACCGTCTTGATCTCGCCAAGACGGCGCCGGCCGTGGCCCATGCCACGCTCGCCGCCGAGCAGGTGACACGTGCGCTGGTCGGCCGTACCGTCGCCAACGTCGAGCGCGACCTGATCCTTGAAACGCTGAAGCACTGCCTCGGCAACCGGACCCATGCCGCCAACATCCTTGGCATCTCGATCCGCACCCTGCGCAACAAGCTGAATGAATACGCCGACGATGGCGTCGCCATCACGCCTCCCGGCAACGGCGATCATCGCGCATTCGTCGCAACGGCCTGACAACCCGATTCACCGCGCGGGCAATGCGTCTTGCGCTCGCTCCGCGAATGGTTAGCTTTCGAAGATCGAGTCGCGGCATCGTTCGCCGACTTCCTTAGTCTTCGAGATCATGGCCTCCTTCACGCCGCATCAGGATACAGCGCTGAAAGCCGTCGCCGATTGGCTCAAAGCCAAACCCGGCAAGAACGGCACGCCTCCGGTATTTCGCCTGTTCGGCTTTGCCGGAACCGGCAAGACCACGCTGGCGCGTCACATCGCTGACGGCGTCGATGGAGAGGTCAAATTCGCGGCCTTCACCGGCAAGGCCGCGCTGGTGATGCGCAACAAGGGCTGCGACGGCGCATCAACGATTCATTCGCTGATCTACCGCGCCCGCGAATCCGGCGAGGAGCAGCCGAGCTTCGAGCTATGGGACGATGCGCCCGCCTCCAAGGCCAAGCTCATCGTGATCGATGAATGCTCCATGGTCGACGCGGAACTCGGCCGCGATCTGATGTCGTTCGACTGTCCGCTGCTGGTGCTGGGCGATCCCGCGCAACTGCCGCCGATTCAGGGTGCCGGCTTCTTCACCAATGCCGAGCCGGATGCGATGCTGACCGAGGTTCATCGTCAGGCCCAGGACGACCCGATCGTACGGATGTCGATGGACGTGCGCGAGGGTCGCGAACTCGACATCGGCAGCTACGGCGAAAGCGAGGTGGTGTCGCGCGGCGATCTCGATCCGGCACGCGTGATGGATGCCGGCCAGGTGTTGGTCGGGCGCAACAACACCCGCCGTTCCTACAACATGCGATTTCGGCAACGGCAGAACATCGAGGATCCGCTGCCGGTGGCGGGCGACAAGCTGGTCTGCCTGCGCAACAACCGCAAGAAGGCACTCTTTAACGGCGGACTATGGCGCGTGAAATCGCGCGCCACCTCAAAGTCAAAGATCATCACGATGCGTCTGTCGCCCGACGAGGAATTTGCACACAAGGTGACAAAAGTCTCGGTGCGACAGGACTGTTTCGCCGGAGGCGTCGAGGATATTCCGTGGGAACAGCGTAAACCTTACGACGAGTTCGACTATGGCTATGTCCTGACGGTGCATAAGTCGCAGGGTTCGCAGTGGGACGACGTGGTCCTGTTTGACGAAAGCTTCGCATTTCAGGACAGCCGCGCGCGATGGCTCTACACGGGCATCACCCGCGCTGCAAAGCGACTGAGCGTCGTGGTGTAATGATCAATCCGGGACACGAAGCAGGACAGCTTCACCGCGAAGCATCACCAATGAGATTTACCTTGATATGAGCAAATCCACACAAACAGGTCAGCTTGCCATTATATGGTCATCGAACTAAAAAATGAACCATGAAGCGGCCATCGAGCACTAATCGTACGATGATCGTCACATGAATTACGGCCGCTCGCGGCAATCTGATGCCGCGCTGATTTGTGACGCCTTAAATATCTGACACTTTGAATAAATAGAACAAATGTCTTTGGCCAATATTCCCACCGTTGAGGAGCTTAAATGATGCGATCGAAAATCCTGTTGACGGCGCTGTTTGCCGGTTCCGTTGCACTCACATTTTCCGTTCCGGCGACCTCAGCACCGCTCATGGCTCAGTCCAACATGAGCAAGGCTGCCCCGTCCTCAATCGAGACCGTTCAGTATTATCGTCGCGGATATTATGGTCCTGGTTACGGCTACGGCTACGGCTACGGCAATGGAGCCGGAGCGTTGATCGGCGGTCTGGCGGCTGGCGCCATTGTCGGCGGCGCGATTGCGGCCGGTCAGGCCAATGCGGCCGCGGCGGCGCAACAGAACGTGGCCTATTGCGCGCAGCGCTTCCGTTCCTACGATCCGGCATCCGGAACGTATCTTGGCACCGATGGATACCGTCATCCCTGTCCGTAACACCGGAATTCGATCGCGCGGTGAGAGCATGATCCCGAAAAGTGGGAACCGGTTTTCGGACAAGATCATGCTCAGTCGAAAAAAATAAAGCAGAGTCTGATTCAACGCCGTTGAATCAGACTCTCGAGCCTTTCCGCTTCTGACGAAATCAGAAGCGGGGCTTCATAGTTTTGATCTGACGCGTTTTCTTCACGCGCCCGGTATCAATCCTCGGGTCAAGCCCGAGGGGCGTGCTTCGCTCAAGAACACTATATCACCGCCTACATCGGACCATTTGCCGCGGAGCCAGTTGGCTCCGCGTTTTGCCGTGCAGATAACTCTGAAGTCGTGGTTCAGACGTTCGCACTCGATCGAGCCGGCCGATCGGTCGCAGCAAGAGCCCGGTCCAGATCGGCGATCAAGTCGGCGGCATCCTCCAGGCCGATCGAAAGCCGTATGAGACCGCTGGTGATGCCGGCGGCCTCGCGCGCTTCCTCCGACATTCCGGCATGGGTCATCGTGGCTGGATGAGCCACCAGGCTCTCGGTGCCACCGAGCGACTCCGCAAAGCTGAAAAGCCGCACGGCCTCGACGAAGCGACCAACCTCCACCTCGCCTCCTCTCAACTCGAAGCTGAGCATCGCGCCAAAGCCGGATTGCTGCGCTTTAGCAACAGCATGACCCGGATGCGAGGGTAATCCCGGATAGTGGCATGCCGCGACAAGGGGGTGTGAGACAAGAAACTCAGCAACCGCTTGCGCGTTGCGTTGCTGACACTCCACGCGCGGAAATAGCGTACGGACCCCGCGAAGCGCCAGATAAGAATCAAACGGCGCCCCCGTCGTGCCAACGATATTGGCCCAGGTCGTTAAGGCTTCGGCATCGCCGGGATCGGCTGCGATCACTGCGCCGCCGACCATGTCCGAGTGGCCATTGAGATATTTCGTCGTCGAGTGAACGGCGAAATCGGCGCCCAGCGCGATCGGTCGCTGCAGCGCCGGCGACAGGAAGGTATTGTCAACAGCCACCTTGGCACCGACCGTCCTTGCCTGCGCGACGATCGCCCGGATGTCGACGATGCGCATCAAGGGGTTGCTCGGGGTCTCGATCAGGATGAGCTTGGGTTTGTCCTTCAAGGCAGATGTCAGCGCCGCCTGGTCGTTCTGATCAACAAAGGCCACCTTGAAGTGACCACGGTCGCGGCGGTTCAGAAGCAGGCGATGAGTGCCGCCGTAACAATCATGCGGCACAACCACAATGTCATCGCGTGAGAGTTGCGACAGCACCAGATCGATCGCGGCCATGCCCGACGACACCACCACCGCTCCCGCGCCGCCCTCGAGTTTGGCAAGAGTGTCGGCCAGCAGCGTCCGGGTGGGGTTACTGGTACGGGTGTAATCGTGCGTACCTTTGCGCCCAAATCCTGGCCAAGTGAAAGTGCTCGACAGACAGATCGGCGGCGTCACCGCTCCGAAAGTATCTTCCGCCGCGATGCCGTTTGCAGCCGCGACCGTTCTCGGATTCATAGATTCGGACATGACGTTCGTGAACTTTCAATAAAAATGCGAGGGCCGGCACGATCCCGTCCGGGATATCGCGCCGGTCAGCCGTTTGCAAATTTAAGGGACTTCTTCCGGAACACAACGATCCTGGGAAGCCAACGCGATTCGCGTTGCACAATCCCAAGGAGCTTGCGCGTATGGAACGCGACGCGTTCTGTTCTCGCTTTGAACAAAAACTCAGGCGCAACCGACCTAATCGTTGAAAAACCGCCCTTCCTTCACCTCTGCGACATAGCCGGCGCGAATAGCGAAGTCGCCGAAGTGTTCGCCGGGTTTGCGGTCGCGGGAATAGTGACCGAGCGTCTTATCGAGCGCTTCGAGGATCGCGGGCTCGCCGACATTCTCCAGATACATCTTGTTGAGCCGCTCGCCATGGAAGCCGCCGCCGAGATAGAGATTGTACTTGCCTGGCGCGCGTCCAGTGAGGCCGATCTCGGCGATGTAGGGGCGCGCGCAGCCATTCGGGCACCCGGTCATCCGAATGGTGATCGGATCGTCCTTGAGACCATAAGTGCCAAGGATAGCCTCGATCTTGGTCACGAGATCCGGCAGGTAACGCTCGCTTTCGGCCATCGCCAGACCACATGTCGGCAGCGCGACGCAGGCCATCGAGTTGAGGCGCAAGCCGCTACGGGTCTCGAATTGATCGAGACCATATTCCTTCATCAGCGCTTCGATCTCGGGCCGATCCTCAGGAGCGATATCGGCAATGATGAGATTCTGGTTCGGCGTGACGCGGAACATACCCTTGTGGACCTGCGCAATAGCGCGCAAGCCATCCATCATCGGATAGTTCGGCGTGTTGATGACGCGGCCGTTCTGGATGTAGAGGACGCAATGCTCGCGACCGTCCTCGCCTTTGACCCAGCCGAGCGGATCACCGTTCGAGGTGAAGGTGTAGGGCTGCTCAGGCTTGAAGGCGAAGCCGAGACGACGCTCGGCTTCCGCCTTGATCCAGTCGAGGCCCTTTTCGTCGATGGTGTATTTGAAACGAGCATGCAAGCGGTCGAGACGGTCGCCGTAATCGCGCTGGACCGACATCACCGCATCGATCGTGGGAAACAGCTTGTCCGCGTCGATATAGCCGATCACGCTGGCAAGGCGCGGATAGGTCTTTGGCGATTGATCGGTCCGGCCAAGGCCACCTCCGATGGCGACGTTGAAACCCTTCAGCTTGCCGCGGTGCGCGATGGCGATGAAGCCAAGGTCCTGGCCGTAGACGTCGATATCGTTGCTGGGCGGGATCGCAAACCCGATCTTGAACTTCCGGGGCATGTAGGTGCGCCCGTAGAACGGTTCCTCGGGAGCGTCCGTTTCCTCGCGCTCGGCACCGTACCAGATTTCCTTGTAGGCGCCCGTCCTGTGAACCGCATGGTCGCTAGCCTGCTTGGCAAGCGCATAAATTTCGGCGTGCAGTTTCGACAGATCAGGATTGACGGTGCTCATGACGCCGCGGGTATCGTCTCCGCAGGCCGCCTTGGTGTCGAGAAGGACGTCGCGTAGTCCCTGCATAAGGGTGCGCAGGTCGTGCTTCATCACGCGATGAAACTGGAACGTCTGGCGCGTGGTCAGCCGTAGCGTATCGCCGGCGTAGTTGCGCGCAAGATCGTCGAGCTTCAGCCATTGACCGGGCGTGCAGACCCCGCCCGGCAGACGTACGCGCGCCATGAACGAGAACGCCGATTCCAATTTCTGACGCCGGCGCTCGTCACGAATGTCGCGGTCATCCTGCTGATAGATGCCGAAGAACTTCATCAGCTTGGCGTCGCTTGCCGTCACCGCCGACGTGATCTCGTCGGCGAGGCTCTGCTTGATCGTGCCCCGCAGATAGTCGCTGTTGGCTTTCAGCGTCTCGTCAGGCCCGAGCTTATCAAGCGGCTGCGAGACATCGCGGCTGCGATCGGGTTGTGTTTTTGCGTCCACCAAACTGGCCTCAATACTCAATAAACGTCGAGCCGATAACGGCGATCACGTTGCAGCGCCGAGAGATAAGCGCCCGCCTCGTCGCGATCGAGGCCGCCATGCTCGGCAACGATATCGGTCAACGCCGCGTGGACATCAGGCGCCATGTGGGCGCTATCGCCGCAGACGTAGAGGTATGCGCCTTCCTCGAGCCACGCGTAAACATCACGGCCCTGGCGGCGCAGACGATCCTGCACATAGGTTTTTGGCGCGGCGTCCCGCGAGAACGCCAGATCGAGACGACTTAGCACGCCATTCTTGATCAAGTCCTGCCACTCGACCTGATAAAGAAAGTCGCTGCGGAAATTGCGCTCGCCGAAAAACAGCCATGAGCGGCCAGACGCGCCGCGGGCTTCACGCTCCTGCATGAAGGCGCGGTACGGTGCGACGCCGGTGCCGGCGCCGATCATCAGGATCGGCACATCGTCGTCCGGCAGATGGAAGTGATCGTTGGACTGAATATAGACGGGAATCGTGGCATCCGCCTCGGTGCGCGCGGCGAGATAGCCGGATGCAACGCCAGTGCGCGGAACGCCGTGCAGCATGTATCGCACCGCGCTGACGGTAAGATGCGCCTCGTCCGGGGCGGCGGCAAGGCTCGAGGCGATCGAGTAGAGGCGCGGCTGCAACGGCCGAAGGCCTGCGACAAATTGTGCGGCATCGATGCCTGGCGCCGGAAACCGGTTAACGACATCGAAAATGTGATGGTTGTGCTGGAAGGCGGCGCGCGCCTCTTTTTGATCGGGCGCGCGCAATGCCTGCAGTTCATCGGAGCCCGTGATGTCGGCCCAATGATCGAGAAAGCGCGGAGTGAGCGCCGTGATCTCGAACGTTCCGCTCAGCGCCTCGCCGAGGCTTATCGTGTCTTGCTTCACCGTGACAGGAGCGTCGGCGGACAGCGATAATTTCTCAAGTGTGGCCTCTACGAGCGCTGGATCGTTACGCGGCACGACACCCAGCGCATCGCCCGGCTGATAGGTCAAACCCGAGTCCGCAAGCGACAATTCGATATGGCGGGTTTCCTTGGACGATCCGCGCCCGGTCAGCACGATGTTGTCGATAACGGCGGCCTGAAACGGATGCTTCTTGTCGAATGCCGTGGACGACGGCGCATCGCTCCGCGTCGTAGCCGCCGACGCTGAGACAGGCGCTTGCGCTGCCGGTGCGAGATTGGCGACGGCCGATGCAATCCAGGCGTCTGCAGCGTCCTCGTAATCGACATCGCAGTCGACGCGATCAGTCAAGCGTTGCGCGCCTAATTCCTCGAGCCGCCGGTCGACCCGCTTGCCTGCCTCGCAGTATTTTTCGTAGGTCGAATCGCCCAGCGCCAGTACCGCATAGCGCAGCTGCGGCAACTTCGGCGCCTTGCGGCTTTCCAGAAATTCGAAGAAACCGACGGCGGTCTGCGGCGCATCGCCCTCGCCGTGCGTACTGGTGATGACGAGCAGATCCTGTTCGTCCTTGAGACCGCGCGTCTTGTAATCCGCCATATCGGCGAGACGCGCCTGGATTCCTTTGGCCGTAGCCTTGTCGACGAGCGCTTTGGCGAGCGTCTTGCAGTTTCCGGTCTCGCTTGCGAACAGGACGGTCAGGAGCCGCGTCGCGAAGGTGGCGGTGGGGCCGCTCTGCGAAGGAGGTGCAAGCTCCGCGACTTCCGCTGTCGCATCGCCAGTTCGCGCCCGATGGCTGAGGCCTGCAAAATAACCGCTGATCCAGATCGCCTGTTCATGACTGAGAGACGTCGCGAGCTGGTTGACCTGCGTCCACTGATCCGTCGTGAGTGCTGAACCTGGAAATTCCAATTTTGTCATCGCAAGCTAACCTCGGGAGCGAACTGCCGGCCGCCGCAATTAAGGCTTCACAGGTCGGATCGAGACGCTGCGCGAAACGGATACATTTTCGCGTCAGTTTCGACAATTCGGACCCTTGAATAGGGTTAGTTTGACAGAGAAAACAATGCGTTATTGAAAAAAAGAATAATACCCTTCGGTGAGTGGCAGCAGCGAAACGATTATTTCATCCGCTCGGCCTTTTTTAGCATTGCATGGGGAGCATTTATGGGATTCGCGCCGGCATCATGTGGATCACACCGGTCCTAGCCGGTCCTACACGTGTAAGGCGTTTCGGGCGATAACTCGGGCGAGTACTCCGGAAGCGTGCGCGACCATCGTCAGCGTGAGCGATCTTCTCCGGAATGAAAACCGATGCAGGACCGGGTCGATCCCACTCGCGTTAGCGTCATCGACCAACAAACATAAGGAATCGACGGTCGCGTAACCGGCCGGCGGCAATGTCCAATCCTCCCTGCGATGCAGGGAGGATTGACACGTGTCTCAGTGCAGCTTGCGCCTGGGCATCGGCCGCTCGAACTGCTCGATATTGGCGGCCAGCGGCGCCTCGCCATTGAAGGTAAGTACGCCGTCTTTGACCGAAATCGCGACATGGTCACCGTCGTGTATGGTGCCCGCCAGGATCATTTCAGCCAGCGGGTCCTGCACGCTGCGCTGGATCACGCGCTTGAGCGGCCGCGCGCCGTAGGCAGGATCCCAGCCTTTCTCGGCCAGTCGGTCGCGTGCCGCGGTGTCGAGATCGAGCACGATCTTGCGATCTTCCAGCAGCTTTTGCAGCCTTGAGAACTGAATTTCGACGATCCGGCCCATCTCGCGCTTTTGCAATCGATGGAACAGAATGATCTCGTCGACGCGATTGAGGAATTCAGGACGGAAATGCGCGCGCACCATCTCCATCACCTGCTCGCGCACCGCACCGGTATCTTCCCCTTCCGGCTGATTGACCAGGAATTCCGAGCCGAGATTCGATGTCATGATGATCAGCGTGTTGCGGAAATCCACCGTGCGGCCCTGTCCGTCGGTCAAGCGACCATCGTCGAGCACCTGCAGCAGCACATTGAATACGTCCGGGTGCGCCTTCTCGATCTCATCGAACAGCACGACCTGATATGGACGCCGTCGCACCGCTTCAGTGAGCGCGCCACCCTCGTCGTAACCGACATAGCCGGGAGGCGCACCGATCAGCCGCGCCACCGAGTGCTTCTCCATGTATTCGGACATGTCGATGCGAACCATCGCGGTCTCGTTGTCGAACAGGTAGGCGGCAAGCGCCTTGGTCAGTTCGGTCTTGCCGACGCCGGTGGGCCCCAAGAACATGAACGAGCCCATCGGCCGGTGGGGATCCTGCAGGCCCGCGCGAGCACGACGAACCGCAGTTGCGACCGCGCGCACGGCCTCGGACTGCCCGACGACCCGGGCCGCAAGACTTTCTTCCATGCGCAGCAGCTTTTCCTTCTCGCCCTCGAGCATCTTGTCGACGGGGACGCCGGTCCAGCGCGACACCACCTGAGCGATACTGTCCGGCGTCACCGTCTCGTTCATCATCGTACTGTCTTCGCCGGCTTCGATGGTCGTGAGACGTTTTTCGAGCTCCGGAATCCGTCCATAGGCCAGTTCGCCGGCTTTCTGGTATTCGCCGCGTCGTTGCGCGTTGGCGAGCTCAATTCGCGCCTGATCGAGTTCGCTCTTGAGCTTCGCGGCGTCAGACAGCTTGTTCTTCTCGGTGTTCCAACGCGAGGTCAGATCCACCGATTGTTTTTCCAGACCAACCAACTCTTTCTCGAGATTTGCGAGGCGCGTCCTGGAGCCGAGATCGTTCTCCTTCTTCAACGCTTCCTGCTCGATTTTCCGCCGCACGATCTCGCGGTCGAGCGAATCGAGTTCTTCCGGCTTGGAATCGACCTGCATCTTCAGCCGCGCTGCCGCTTCGTCGACAAGGTCAATCGCCTTGTCGGGCAGGAAGCGGTCGGTGATATAACGGTTGGACAGCGTGGCGGCAGCAACGAGTGCGCTGTCGGCGATACGGACGCCGTGATGCTGCTCATACTTGTCCTTGAGGCCGCGCAGGATCGAGACGGTGTCCTCGACCGTCGGCTCAGACACGAAGATCGGCTGAAAACGCCGCGCCAGCGCCGCATCCTTTTCGACATGCTTGCGGTACTCGTCCAGCGTGGTTGCTCCAACGCAATGCAACTCACCGCGCGCCAGCGCGGGTTTCAACAGGTTCGACGCATCCATGGCGCCGTCAGCCTTGCCGGCGCCGATCAGCGTGTGCATTTCGTCGATGAACAAAACGATACCGCCGTCCGCCGACGTGACTTCCTGCAACACCGCCTTGAGCCGTTCCTCGAACTCGCCGCGGTATTTCGCGCCCGCGATCAGCGATCCGAGGTCGAGCGCGAGCAGCTTCTTGTCCTTGAGGCTTTCCGGCACGTCGCCGTTGACGATGCGCAGCGCCAGGCCTTCCGCAATCGCGGTCTTGCCGACGCCCGGCTCGCCGATCAGCACCGGATTGTTCTTGGTGCGCCGTGACAACACCTGAATGGTGCGACGGATTTCCTCGTCACGGCCAATCACTGGATCGAGCTTGCCATCGCGCGCCGCCTGGGTCAGGTCGCGGGCGTATTTCTTCAGCGCGTCATAGGCGTTTTCCGCCGTGGCGCTATCCGCAGTCCGCCCCTTGCGCAGCGCATTGATCACTGCGTTAAGGTTCTGCGGCGTGACGCCGCCGTCCTTCAGCAATTTGAACGCGTCGCTGTCCTTGTCGAGCGACAGCGCCTGCAACAGCCGTTCCACCGTGACAAAGCTATCGCCGGCCTTTTCGGCCGCCTGTTCCGCGGCATCGAGCGCGCGCGCCGTGGCCGGCGCCAGATAGATCTGGCCCGCTCCGGCGCCCGACACCTTCGGCATTCTGTTGAGCTCGGCTTCGGTGGCTTTCAGGATCGCGCGCGAATTTCCGCCGGCGCGATCAATCAGGCTTCCCGCCAAGCCTTCGCTGTCGTCGAGCAGCACCTTCAAAATGTGCAGCGGCGTAAACTGCTGGTGGCCTTCACGCATCGCCAACGACTGGGCCGACTGGATGAACCCGCGCACCCGCTCGGTATATTTTTCAACGTTCATGGAAATCTCCCTCGGCCTGCCGCCTTCGCCCCGAAGGCACGAAAGCAGCATCCTCATTGGGGTTCCGCCGCCGCATTGACATTCCTCAACCGGCAGCGGTCGACGCCGGATCGTTCCGGCGGTAACAAATGTAGGAATACGCTCCCAGGAAATGAAGGGGCATGGTTCGGAGATTCGAAGCCGATGGCAAGGCTCGCAGGAATCTTTTAAAGAACACCATGTCCGAAATTTCCAATGCAGCCGTTACCGCCCTTTACCGCTATCCCGTCAAAGGTCTGTCCGCCGAACCTTTGCAACACGCGATGCTTACCCCCGGCGAGACCGTTTCTGGCGACCGCAGCTATGCGATCGAGAACGGTCCGACCGGATTCGACCCTGCCGTGCCTCGGTACTTCCCAAAATCCAGGTTTTTGATGCTGATGCGCGACGAGCGGCTCGCTACGCTCCACAGCCGTTATGACGACACCAGCCGAGTTTTGACAATCCGGACTGGCGGCAAGGAGGCGGTGCGCGCCGACCTCGGAACAGCCGAGGGCCGCGCCGCGGTCGAACGGTTCTTCGCCGCCAACTTCTCGCAGGAACTGAGGGGACCGCCCCAGATTCTCGTCGGCAACGGACACAGCTTTTCGGACGTCGCAAGGAAAGTGGTTTCGATCATCAATCTCGAGAGTGTCGCCGCGATCGAAAAAATGGTGGGGCAGCCGGTTCACCCGCTACGCTTCCGCGCCAACCTGTACGTCCGATGCTGGCCGGCCTGGAGCGAACTCGACTTGCTGGAGCGCACACTCGCGATCGGCGACATCCGGCTCAAGGTGGTCAAGCGCATCGTCCGATGCACCGCCACCAACGTCGACCCGGAGACCGCGGCACGCGATCTCGACATTCCGCGCACGCTGATGCGAACGCTGGGGCATTGCGATTGTGGGGTTTATGCGGAAGTCGTCACCGGCGGCACGATCAGGATCGACGATAAAGTCGAAACGCTTCCGGAATCGCTCGCGTAAACGAGAGACCGCGATTCTTCCTTCCACTCCTGCTCCGCCGCAGGAGAGGCCGCAGGGACGACGTCCGTGCGGAGCGCGGGAGCCCGTCGAAACGTGCCCCCGCCGGTCCTCGTTCACTGCGAAACCCTCTCCTTTGCAGGAGAGGGCGAAACGGCATCATATGCCTCAGTTCGGCACGACGTAGGCGTAGATGCGGCCGCGCGGATAGACCGACTCCGCGACGCGATGGCCGTGATTGCCCGAGACGATAATGGGATTACCACGCCGATCGATACCGCTGACGACGCCGACATGACCGCCGCCGCGTCGGCCCATGACGGCGATGGCGCCGACCTGTGGGCCGGAGACTCGCCGCCCGTAATGCGCGAATGAACGCGCCATGTCGGAGCCCGTCCCCTGGTGTCCAGCGCGCTTCAGAACCATGTTCATGAACCGCGCGCACCAGAGCCGGCTACGACCGGTGGGGTTACCTCCGATGTAGCGCCTGGCTTCCGCAACAACATTCGAGACCAAGCCTCCGCCTGAAAATCCCGTCCCCGGAGTCAAGGCGGCGTTGGCGTCCCTCCACTCACGCGCATGAAATCGCCGCGTGTAGCGGTATCTGTGATGACGATAATGCCGGTGAACGTGATGATGGTGTTTATAGTGAACGTGCGCGTAATGTCCCGCACGATAGTAAGGTCTAGCCGAGGCCGGTATCGCAAAAGCGACCACGGCCAAGAAACACACCGCCAGTGCCAAAATACGCGGCAACCAGCGCAACGCAACTAACTGGAACATACTTGCTCCCCTGTGACACCTCCCACTTCCCCACACGCGTCACGGTGAACTCCGCTCTTATGTCGTGCCGAGAAAACGCGGGCCTTAAAATCACGGGGGGCAGGCTTTTTGAAGTCATACCTGCATTGCGCGTAGCGCATATCTGCGGTGCAATACGCCTTTGGTAGAATGCGGTATTTTTCCAAATTGATGTTTTAAAAAGGTATTTTGCGATAGGCGTAAGTTACCAAGCCCATTTATTAAGACGCCAGGTACTGGCCACGTTGCGCCGCAAACCGGTTCCACGAGCCCTGGAGCGCGTGGAACTCGATCCATTCAGGAGCTCGATCGATCCATCATCACGAACGCGATCGACCCAAATTTTGAGCGGAGTGGACGAAAAGTACCTTTACTCGTCCTTTGCCGAAGCCTGAGCGATCTTCTCCGCCCGGCTAAGCAGAAACACTCCCTGCTCCCCGAACATATTCCAAAACCACCAGGGCGCGTTGAACCGCAGCGGCCGGCCGTAAAGATTGAGCGCGACCGCACGCTCGATCTTGACGTTGATCTCGTCGCAGAGCTGGACGAAATCCTTGATGGTACAGAAATGGATATTCGGGGTATCGTACCATGTCGCCGGCAGGTTGTCCGTGCGCGGCATATGGCCGCCGATCAGAAGCTGAACACGCATCTTCCAGTAGCCGAAATTCGGAAACGAAACGACAGCATGCCGGCCGATCCGTAGCAGATTTTCCAGCACTGTTTTCGGCTGCCGTGTGGCCTGCAAGGTCTGCGACAGGATGACGTAGTCGAAGGCATCGTCGGGATAGTTGATAAGGTCGGTATCGGCGTCGCCCTGCACCACTGCAAGACCCTTGGCCACGCAACGATTGACGCCCTCCCGCGACAGCTCGATGCCGCGGCCATCGATGCCCCGCGTCTCGAGCAGTTGCAAAAGATCGCCGTCGCCACAACCGACGTCCAGAACCTTTGAACCTGGCTTGATCATCTCCGCCAACAGGAGATGATCACTGCGATAACGGTCGCCCGCCCGCGGAGCGACCTCATCTAACGGCAGGGCCGGCTGCTCCACACTCATCTCATTGCCCTGCATCGGCCACGCCGCGGGTCTTTCCCGCAGATTCCAGGAACGCACGCGCGATATCGAAGAACTCGGGAACGTCGAGCAGGAAGGCATCATGGCCGCGATCGGTCTCGATCTCCGCGAACGAGACCCGCGCACCGCCGGCATTGAGGGCATGCACGGTCGCCCGCGATTCGGAGGTCGGAAACAACCAGTCGCTGGTGAACGAGACCACGCAGAACCGGGTGTGGGTATCGCGAAACGCGGCGGCCAACACGCCGTCATGATCGGCCGCCACATCAAAATAGTCCATCGCTCGCGTGAGATAGAGATAGCTGTTGGCATCAAAGCGCTCAACGAATGACGATCCCTGGTGGCGCAGATAGCTTTCGACCTGGAAATCCGCGTCGAACGAAAATGTCGGCAACTCGCGATCTTGCATCCGCCGTCCGAACTTGCGATGCAGCGCCGCGTCCGACAGATAAGTAATGTGTGCGGCCATCCGCGCCACGCCCAGGCCCCGGTGGGGATGGGTGCCTTGCTCGACATAGCGGCCGTCGCGCCAGTCGGGATCAGCCATCACCGCTTGCCGTCCCAATTCGTGAAACGCAATGTTCTGCGCGGAGTGACGCGTGCTGCAGGCGATCGGCAGCGCTGAGAACACGCGCTTCGGATAGGCCGCACACCACTGCAGCACCTGCATGCCGCCCATGGAGCCACCGACCACCGAAAACAGCGTGTCGATTTCGAGGCGGTCGATCAGCATGGCCTGCGCGCGCACCATGTCAGGGATGGTGATGACCGGGAAGTCCAGGCCCCACACCTTGCCGGTCGCGGGATTGATCGAGGCGGGACCCGTCGAGCCCATACAGCCCCCGATCACGTTGGAGCAGATAATGAAATACTTCTCGGTATCGAGCGGTTTGCCGGGTCCCACCAGGGTCACCCACCAGCCTGGTTTTCCGGTGAGCGGATGAAGGTTAGCCACATGCTGGTCCCCGGTGAGGGCATGGCAAACCAGGATGGCATTGGATTTTGCAGTATTGAGTTTACCATAGGTCTGATAGGCAATCTGGAACGGCGCGAGATCGATGCCGCAATCGAGCGGAAGCGGTTGATCGCTTCCGAAGATCGCGACCTGCGACGTGGGATGATCTGCTTCCTGGGCTCGATACTCGGCTTGAGCCGGCCCCGGTATCGATTGCACGTTTGCCATCCTGCACTGCCCCCGCCGGGGCTTCGGGAAACCACCGGACCGCAGGCCATAAAAAACCCGGCCCGAACTTGGGTTCGGCCGGGATCAGGATTTCGCTGTCCCCGGCCTGTTTAGCGAGTTGTTTAACGTGGCTGCAAGCCGGCCGGCTCAAATGACCACGGAACGGACGAAAAATAGTCCGCTGCATGCTTTTCGTCAAGATAAGCAGATCGGTTGCTGCCGGCCCATGATCACGACCGGGGCCAGAGCGTTTTCGAGCGAAGTGAATACCGGTTCGCGTAAAGAAAACGCATCACATCAAACCGTAGAGCCACGTTTCTGCCTCTGTAAGAAGCGTGGCTCTATGGTCGCTTCCAACATTCGCAAGAAGGCTCGCTGAAACGGGATGCGAATGTTAGAACCGGACCGCGGCCGACGCTCCTTCCTGCGGCCGACAGGTTGCATCCATGACGAAAATCTCCCCCGCGCCTCCATCTCTGCAAGACTTACGCAAAGAGATCGACGCCATCGACGAGCAGGTTCACAACCTGCTGATGCAGCGCGGCGACATCATTGACCGCCTGATATCGGTGAAGCAGACCCAGGAGGTCGGCTCGGCATTCCGGCCGGCGCGCGAGGCTGACATGATGCGGCGTCTGGCGCAGCGCCATCGCGGCATCCTGCCGCTCGACACCGTCGAAAGCATCTGGCGCGTCATCATCGCAACCTTCACCTACGTTCAGGCGCCCTTCTCGCTGCACGCCGATCTCTCACTCGGCGAATCCGCGATGCGGGATTCCGCGCGCTTCCATTTTGGCTTCACCATCCCCTTCGTGCCGCACTTCAATGCGCAAGCCGCTGTGGAAGCCGTGGCGAATGCGAAAGGCGACCTCGCGCTCGTCTCGGCGACCTCGAGCCGCGCGCCATGGTGGCTTGCACTGGAAGCCGACGGCGCGCCAAAGATCATCGCCCGCCTGCCCTTCATCGAGCGCGCCGATCATCCGGCCGCGCTGCCGGTGTTCGTGATCTCACGAGTCGCCGACGATGCGCGGGTCACGGAAGTGGAGACCTGGAGCGTGCGCGTCTCCGGCTGGAATGCCAATACCGCCCGCACACTGTCGCCGCTCGCCGAGATCGTTGCAGTGCCCGATGGCGCCTTCGACGGCGCCGCGCTGCTGGTGTCCATCACGGACGGCACCAGCCTCGACACCATCAAATCGGCGCTAATCGAAGCCGGCGCGTCGGTCCGTTCAATGGCTCTCGTCGGCAGTCACGCAACGCGCTATACGATGCCTTCCAGCAGGGCGGCTCGTCCGTAACGTCTCGCTACAGCGTTTTCCAGCGAAGTGGATGCCAGTTCGCGTGAAGAAAACGCGTCAAATCAAAATCTTAGAGCCCGCTTCTGATTCCGTCAGAAGCGAACGGCTCTAGTCCGGAGCAAATGATGTCCCGACCGGTGCCGAATCCCGGCATTCTCGATATTGCGCCCTACACGCCCGGCAAGAGTCCGGTACCGGAGGCGGGCCGCAAAGTGTTCAAGCTGTCGGCCAATGAAACGCCGTTCGGCCCTTCGCCAAAGGCGATGGACGCTTATCGCGATGCCGTGGCTCACCTCGAAGGCTATCCGGAAGGCACCTCGCGCGTGTTGCGCGCAGCCATCGGGCGCGCCTATGGGCTGGACCCGGACCGTATTATCTGCGGCGCGGGATCGGACGAGATTCTCAACCTGCTGGCGCATACCTTTCTCAGCCACGGCGACGAAGCGATTTCGACCACGCACGGCTTTCTGGTGTACCCGATTGCGACCTTGGCAAACGGCGCGACAAACGTCGTCGCACCCGAGACCGAGTATACCGCAGACATCGACGCGATCCTCAAGCGGGTCACGCCGAAGACCAAGATGGTCTGGCTCGCTAATCCAAACAATCCGACCGGCACCTACCTGCCGTTCGACGAGATCAGGCGGTTGCGCGCGGGCCTGCCGTCCCACGTATTGCTGGTGCTCGACGGTGCCTATTCGGATTATGTGTCGCGCAACGACTACGAATTCGGCATCGAGCTGGTGGCGACGACGGAAAATACCGTGCTGACCCACACCTTCTCCAAGATCCACGGCTTGGCCTCGCTGCGGATCGGCTGGATGTTCGGCCCGGCGCATATCGTCGATGCCGTGAACCGGATCCGCGGCCCCTTCAATGTCTCGACGCCGGCAATGCTTGCGGCCGTGGCCGCGATCGAGGACACCGCGCACGTTCAGATGTCGAAGGTTCACACGGAAGAGTGGCGCAACTGGCTAACGGACGAAGTGACAAAGCTCGGCCTCAAGGTCACGCCCAGCGTGACGAACTTCATCCTGATCCACTTCCCTGACACCAAGGGCAAGACGGCGTCTGAGGCCGACGTGTTTCTGACCAAACGCGGCCTCGTGCTTCGTGCGCTCGACAATTACGGCCTGCCGAATGCCTTGCGCATGACCATCGGCACCGAGGAAGCCAACCGGCTGGTGGCGGATGGCTTGCGCGACTTCATGGCGCAGGCATGACCGCACCGCCCTTATTCCGGCGGATCGCGCTGATCGGATTCGGCCTGATTGGCGGCTCGATCGCGCGCGCGGCGCGCGCGCAAGGCCTCGCCGGCGAAATCGTGGTCACCGCACGCTCCGCGAAGACGCGTGCGCGGGTGACGGAGCTCGGCATCGCCGATCGCGTGGTGGACACCAACGCCGAGGCCGCAAGCGACGCCGACCTCGTGATCCTCTGTATTCCGGTCGGGGCGTGCGGCGCGGTGGCGCAAGAGATCGCATCTCACCTCCGGCCGGACGCCATTGTCTCCGACGTGGGATCGGTGAAAGGCGCCGTCGTCCGCGAGATGACCCCATATCTGCCCACCAGCGTGCATTTCGTGCCAGCACATCCGGTGGCCGGCACTGAGCACTCGGGTCCGGATTCCGGCTTCGCCGAACTGTTTATCAATCGCTGGTGCATACTGACGCCGCCAGACAAAACGGATATTGCCGCCGTCGACAAGTTGCGCGCGTTCTGGACCGCGATCGGCGCCAGGGTCGAGATCATGACCCCTCAGCATCATGATTTGGTGCTGGCGATCACCAGCCATCTGCCGCACCTGATCGCTTACACCATTGTTGGCACCGCGGACGAACTCGGCGAGGTCACATCCTCCGAAGTGATGAAATTTTCCGCCGGCGGCTTTCGCGACTTCACGCGCATCGCAGCCTCCGATCCCACCATGTGGCGCGACGTATTTCTGGCCAACAAGGATGCGGTGCTGGAAATGCTCGGCACCTTCAACGAAGATCTCTCCAAGCTGACGCGCGCCATGCGCCGTGGCGATGGCGAAGCGCTTTTTGAGCACTTCACCCGCACCCGCGCAATCCGCCGCGGCATCGTCGAGATCGGCCAGGATTCCGCGGCTCCCGATTTCGGGCGGCTGCAGACGGGTGCAAAGAAGCCATAGTGGCATTGCCGGACTCGATCCGGCAATCCATCCTTTTACGAGAAATGATGGGTGCGCGGGTCAAGCACGTGCATGACCGCCGAAGCAGATATCAGCACTCGATCAGAATAGCGGCGGCGTCTGGGCGACCTTCAGCGGCCCGATGAAGATTGCGCCGTTGACGAATCGCAACGGGAAAGAGCGCGCCTTCTTCCCTTCCAGCGTTGCCTCCTGACCGATTGCATTAAGGCCCGCCGTGACCCCGACGTTGGCGTTCTCACGCACGGCCTTACCCAACCCTGGAATAGCCCGGTCCAGCGCGCCGAACAGATTGTCGATATCCTTGGTCTTCACGCCGGGCGCGACCTTGTCGAGAGTGGCCTGCGGCACGCCCTGCTCCAGCATTTTATCGATTCCGAGCGCCGGAATCACCTTCTCGAAACCGGTTGCTGTCATGTGTAACTCGCCGTCGAGGTGCCCATCGGCGGTAAGCCCTAGCGAGCCTGCGGCTATCGCGATCAGATCGCCTTGCTGGATACGCGACTGCTTGATCTCGATGCGGCCGTCCGCCGCCTGCAATTCGCGAAACCGCACCGGCCAGGGTTTCGGCGTGACATCCTTCAGCCCGTGTACGATCGCACGGATATCAGCATCGAATGGCGCAGTCAGCACCGGATGAACGTCCTGAATGGTCGCCCCGGTCAATTCAAGGACAGCCTCGATCGCCGGGTGATCTGGTCTGGAGTTCTCCGCGATGCGGCCGTGAAGCTCGACTTGCTTGGCGCGCGCAACCGGGGTCTGCACCGAGGCTGCGACATGGTCGATCGCAGGATCTTGGAAAACGATATCCGCGCTCTGCGGAGTACCTGGCAATCCGACAATGCTGCTGCGCGCGATGCTCCAGTTGACGACCATCACCGGCTGTCCATGTTGGGATAGCGTTGCCGGGGCTTTGAACTCTGCGATCAGCAGTTTCGGAGTATAGATCTGCGCGACCACCAGGATATCCCCGAGGCGCGCAGTCAGTGGCGCTATCGCCGCCTGATCGGCCGTTTGCGACTTTAGCTCGACGGTCGCGTCCTTGCAGTGAACCTCAAGACGGAAGGGGAATCCGGCGACAGTCCGCTTGGCGCAATCATAGTTGCGCCCGGACGCGGCCTCGCGCGCGCGCCAGGCATCGACCGTCTGATCGACCTGGGAGGCGGCATAAAACCAGAACCCACTCCAAGCCGCGGCGGCGATGACCACCAGCACGGGCATGACGAAGACGGGCCAAAGACGGTGCTTGCGAGAGGCGTTGGCAGCGTTCATGCGGGAGGCTGGCTCATGAATTTGTCAGGTGGCGGGGGTCTCCGACCATAGTCGCGCAACCTCGGCAAAACCAGCCCCTTTCGTTCCGCTTCGCCTGGCGGTGCGGCTCTGTTAAAGCATCTGTTGGCCGGGTAAATCCCGGCTAGCCCTAAGAAAATGCTCTCAATTATAATAGCTTGTGCGTATTCGGTATCCAATTTGCGGGATACGCTCTGGTTGGAGCGTGGATGAGTGTGCAGGAACAAGTTGACCCGGCTATTGGTAGGTCCGACAGCGATCTCTGGGTATTTGCCTATGGTTCGCTGATGTGGCGACCGGGATTCGATTTTGCCGAACAGATTCCGGCGCGGCTGATCGGCGAGCACCGGGCGCTCTGCGTCTACTCGTTCGACCATCGCGGGACGCCGGAGAGACCGGGGCTGGTTCTCGGGCTTGACCGGGGGGGAGCTTGCCGGGGCATCGCATTCCGCGTTGCAGCCAACCGGCGCGAGACCACAATTGCGTATTTGCGGGAGCGCGAGCAGACCACCCACGTCTATCGCGAGGTGACGCGCTCCGTCTGGCTCGAGGACGACGCGCGTCGGCGGGTCAGCGCGCTTGCTTACGTGGTCGATCGCGGACATGTCCAGTATGCCGGACGGCTGACGCTGGCTGAACAGGTCCATTATGTCCGCCAGGGGCACGGCCGATCCGGACACAATCGGGACTATGTCTTGTCGACCGTGAAGTCGATCGAGTCACAGGGCTTTCGCGACCCTAAACTTCATCAGCTGGCAGAACTGCTGCACAATGATGCGCGGTTGCCCAAGTAGGTGCGATGCAAGAAGTTTTGAATAGGACTCTTGGCGTTTCGAGATCATGCTCTAATCCTCCGCCGCCCGACCCAACAACCGCCCCTGCTCACGCAGTCCCATCTCGACCAGGGAAGCGGTCGACCCTTCGATCGACACCATCAACCGCGACATGAATTCATCGCGCCGCAATCCCGGTGGCAGCGGTTCGAGGAATTCAACCGTAATCGTTCCCGGATAACGCAGGAACGTCCGGCGGGGCCAGCACAGACCGGAGTTGAGGGCCACCGGAACACACGGCACATCGCCTTCGGCATAGATCATGGCGACGCCGCTCTTGTAGGCTGGCGGGGCTCCGATCGGACGTCGCGTGCCTTCCGGGAAGATGACGAGTTGACGCCCGAGACGCATCTCCTCCCGCGTCATCCGGATCAGCATCTTGAGCGAGCGTATGCCGGCTTTGCGGTCGATGCCGATCATGCCCGTCTTCATCAGATACCAGCCAAAGAACGGAATCCATGTCAGCTCGCGCTTGAGGATGACGACCGGCTGATCAATGAGACTAAAGAGGGCGAAGGTCTCCCACATCGACTGATGTTTCGAGGCGAAGATCAAGGGGCCCTTTGGAATCCTCCCGGTACCGAGGATTTTGACGCGCGTGCCGCAGATGACGCGCATCAGCCAGATATTCCAGCGTCCCCAAGCCTTCGCCATCCTGACCAACACCGCGCGCGGCATCACGAATGTCGGCAGCGCGGCAACGATCCAGACTGCCATCGTCAAATAGAACAAAACGTTGAAGACCAGCGAGCGCACAAAGATCGAAATCATCAAGCATCCAATTCCGTGGTGTTAATTGGCGCGTAGTCTAATTGCAAAAGCCCGAAGCCGGACGGCGTGGTCGAACGCCCCGGTCGGCTAATCGCCGTTTTCGGGGGGAAGTTCGAGGCCAAGATGGGCCAGACGAACCCGCGCTTCCGCAGCGATGTATTTGACATACTCCGATAACAAGAGCCGCAGGGTAGCGGCGCTGGTCCACCATGGCTCTTCGCGCCACTTGTCACCGATGACCGCGAACGGAATCAAGGTGACGTTCGGCATCGCGTGCGACAGTTCGACGATGGCGCGAGGCATATGATAATTCGACGTCACCACAATTAGCGAACGGAAGCCCTGCTCGTCGACCCAGCGCCGCGTCTCGCTTGCGTTGCTCCGGGTGTTAACCGCGGAGCGATCGAGATCGACGCAGCATGTCAGCAGTCGCTGGTTGTCCGGCAACGAGCGTGAAATATCGCTGACCCCGTTGGTCGGATGAACACCCGAAATCAGCAGCCGCTTGCCGTAGCCGCCGGCCAGCAACTCGACGGCATCGGAAATCCGCGACGAGCCGCCGGTGAGCACGACAATGCCGTCCGCGTTACCGGCAGGCTTTGTCTCCACCCCTCGCAGTTGCGACAGAAATCCGACGAAGCCCACCCCTGCCCCGACAAAGGCAATCCCAACGGCGGCAACCGCGGCCGCGAGCAACGTGCGGCGCCGCCGCGCCGGCACCCGACCCGAGGCTTCCGGTTTGTCATGGCGGGTTTGTTCACTCATCCGTTCGATGTCCTGGTCCCCTCGACTTTAGTGCGTTTTGGGGCGAAGTGGAATTCGGCCGCGCCGGAATGTCGCGCTGGCCCTGAGCGACTGCTCAATCGATCTCATCAAGCGTCGCGAACAATGTGCGGCGGGAAGCCCAGGCGGTGACCGCCGCAATCAGGACCGTCTGGCCAGCCAGCACGAGATAGCCGGACGGGCGCAGCGAGAACGTGCCCAGCAGCGCCGCAAACTGATCTCCCACCGGCGTTCCGGAAAACCAGTTGGCGATCGATTCGGAGAACCCGAACATCAGCATCGCGGCGACACAACCGATCACGCCGCCCCTCAGCCCGAGCCGCAGGAAATGACGCAGAAAGTGATTGGCGATGTAGCGGTCGCTGGCCCCGACGAAATGCAGCACCTCGACGATCGGACGATTGGCCGCCATGGCCCCCCGGGTCGCGAACGATACCGAGATAATGGTCGCAATAATGACCAGCGCGAGAACCCCGATTCCGGCGAACACGGTCGCGTTGGTCATCGATCGCATCCGGTCGATCCAGGCGCGATGGTCGTCCACGCTGGTCGAGGGCGCCAGTTGCGTCACGCGGCTACGAAGCCCTTCCAGATCGAGCCTGGTCCCCGGCGCGGCGCGCGCCACAATCATGCGCGGTATCGGCAGATCGTCGAGCGACAGACCGCTGCCGAGCCAAGGCTCCAGCAGCTTGCCCGACTCCTCCTTGGTGTACGGCCGGACATCGAGGATACCCGGATGCTCCCGAGCCGCGGCGGCGACCGCGGTTACATCGCGCTCGAGGTCGCGACCGGCGACGGGACGCACCTGGATGGTGATTTCGCTCGCGACCTCCGACTGCCATTCCGCAGCCGAAGCGTTGATCAGAAGTACCGCCCCGGTCGTGATCGACGCCAGAAACGTCATGATGGCAACAACGGCCACCAGAGCACGGCCTGCGATCGATGCACGCGGTACGATCGGCGACATATTGCGTGCGCGGACCGGCACCTGCGGGCGTTCGCGCCCGAGATCCATCAGCACATCGTGTCCGTCCCCTGCCTTACTCATAGATGTGCAGCCGTCCCTGATGCAGCACCAGCCGCCGCGCGTCGTACTGATCCATCAGAGCGATATCGTGGGTGGCAATGATGACCGCCGTGCCGGACTTGTTCAACTCGATGAACAGCCGCAGCAAACGTTGCCCAAGTGTCGGATCGACGTTGCCGGTCGGCTCGTCTGCCAGCAGAAGCTGCGGTCGCGCTATCACCGCGCGAGCGATCGCCGCGCGCTGCTTCTCCCCTCCGGACAGGACCGGCGGCAGCGCATCCATGCGCTCGCCAAGACCCACCCACTTCAGAAGATCGATGACTTCGCGGCGGTAGGTCGACTCATCGCGGCCCATAACCCGGAATGGCAATGCGACGTTTTCGTAAGTTGTCATGTGGTCGAGCAGGCGAAAGTCCTGCCACACGATCCCGATACGCTTGCGCAAGTCGGCGATCGCATCCTTGCTCAGCAGCGAGACGTCCTGACCGAACAGGTTGACAAGACCCCTCGTCGGCCGCAGCGACAGAAAAAGCAGCCGCAGCAGGGAGGATTTACCGGCACCCGACGGGCCGGTGAGGAACTGAAAGGAACGGGCGGGAAGATTAAAGCTGAGGTCGCGCAAAATCTCCGGGCCGAGCCCGTAACGCAAGCCGACATTTTCGAACCGGATCAAGCCTTGTGTCCCGATTTCCAAGTTCGCAATATTCCAGCGTTTCCTTTCGCGAACCTGGGATTCGAAAGGACACTAATGTGCCGGTTTCCGAAGTTCGCCCTCCATGCAACAACTCAATGATTCTGGTGTGGTTGGACCGAAAGGTCCCTTGATCACCTCGCTGAATGAAGAAAATGGATCATCACCACACGAACGTTCGGTCGAGGGAGGCTGACGCCGGCGCGGCCCCAACCACATCTGTGGCCTCTGGAACAAAGCTCACCCTCGTCCCCTTGTGCGTCGGTTATGGTTTCCGATTCGTTAACGGTCAGCGCGTAGACTTCCGGCAGTCACTTCTGGCGATTCGTCCATGCACATTGTATGCCCACACTGTACGACATCCTATGCGGTCGATCTCGCAAGTTTCGGCGGAACGGGCCGCACCGTCCGCTGTTCGCGCTGCAAGAAAACATGGCGGGCGACGCCTGACAATATCGCCAACGTTCGCATCCCCACGATGGCGGGAGCGGACGAGATGGCGGGATGGACCGACCCTCCGAAGACCGGCGACATGCCGTCCGTCGACAGTCCGTCGATCGCCAGCGATTTGCCGAAATCCCCCGAACTCGGGGGGCCGCCACAGGATCTCGCCGGTGTCTGGACTTCGCCGGCCCGACAAGACAATACGCCCCACGACAATACGGCGCGCGATGACAAGCGTCCGCTCTCCATTGCTTCGCGGTTCCGCGACCGGCTCAAGCCCTTATTCGCACTTCGCCCGCCAGCGATCACTCTGAACACCTTCTGCGTCGCGATGGCGGCGATGGTGCTGGCTCTTGTCATCTGGCGCGTCGAGATCGTGCACCTGCTGCCGCAAACCGCAACGTTCTATCGGCTGGTCGGACTGGAAGTAAACCTGCGCGGGTTGGCCTTCAAAGACGTCAAGACGTCCACCGAAACCGTCGACGGCAAGCCGGTGCTGGTGATCGAAGGCATGATCGTCGCGCAAAGCCGCAAGCCGGTCGAATTGCCGCGCCTGCGCTTCAGTGTCCGTGACGCGCATGAAACCGAAATCTACGCGTGGAACGCAGTGCTCGAGCAGGCAGCGCTCAAGCCCGGCGAAAACGTCTGGTTCCGGACACGGCTGGCGGCCCCGCCATCTGAAGGCCGCAGGATCGGTGTTCGCTTCTTTAACCGGCAGGACCTTGCGGCCGGGAACGGAGCCTGAGTCATGGCGCGGGTTCTGATCGCTGACGACGAGGACTCGATGCGTTCGCTTGTCGCCCGCGCCATCGCCATGGACGGCCACGAGACAGTGACGGCGGCCGATGGCGCCGAAGCGCTGGATATTCTGACCGGTGACGCGCGCGCTTTCGACCTTCTGCTCACTGACATCAAGATGCCGATCATGGACGGCATTGCGCTGGCTCTCGCGGTCGCTCGCGATTTCCCCGACCTGGTCATCCTGCTGATGACAGGTTTCGCCGATCAGCGCGAGCGCGCCTCGGGTCTCAACGCTATTGTGCACGACGTCGTTACGAAGCCGTTCTCGGTGGCCGATATCCGCTCTGCCGTCGCCGGGGCATTAAGCACGCTGACTGACGGAACGATCAGTAATCCTTAAGCAACCGTTCGATGTAATCGAGTTCGATTTTCGGCCGTGACGGATCGGCGATGCGGCGGCGCAACTCTTCAAGAATGCGGCGCACTCGCTGCACGTCAATTTCGCCAGGAATTTTGACTGTCGTATCGTTGCCAAACTCGCGGCCATGCAGCGGGCGCCCCAACGGGTCAGTCTGACCGCCGTTCTGCCGGCCCACTCGACTATCCGGCCCGTCTTCACCCTGCTGCAAAGCTTCGGCAAGGCTTCGAGCGCCCTTGCGCAGCGCATCGAGGGCCCGGCCTTGCGCGTCGACGGCGCCGTCGGCATGGCCTTCGCCAAGCCGGCCGTCGGCCTGGCCCATTGCGGAATCGGCCTGACCGAGATCGTCACCCGGCCCGGCCGACTGCCCTTGCATGCCGTGCTGGCTCGGCCCCATTCCGCGTTTGGCAAGTTCCTGCTGCAATGTCTGAAGCCTGTCACGCAGGGCCTGCTGATCCCGCTGCAGGCCACTCATGGCATTCTGGTCGTTGGGCTCTTGGCTGTGATCGCGACGCGAATCCAAACCCTGCCTGTAGGTCTTGTCGCGCAACTGCTGCTGCTTTCGGATCATGTCACCGAGTTCATTCAGCGACTGTTGCAGATCTCCTCCCTCACCCTGGCCCGGCTGCGCCATTTGCAGATTCTCGAGCATCTGCTGCAACTGATCGAGCAATTGCCTGGCGGCGTCCTTGTCGCCCGAGCGGGACAGACGCTCCATGCGCTCGATCATGTTGTCGAGGTCCTGCGGGCGCATGACCCTGCTGTTGGGATTGAGCGGACGCGCCAGTTGCTCCGGATTGTCGCGCATCTGTTCGGCCAACTGGCGCAGGTAATTATCCAGCGCCGCGCGCAGATTCTCGGTGAGCTTCTTGATCTCCTCATCGCTCGCGCCGCGCTCCAATGCTTCCTTCAGTGCATCCTGCGCGGCACGCAGCGCTTTCTCGACGTCGGTGATATTGCCGTCCTCGATGCTTACGGCGAGCCCCCAGAGGCTGGCGACGACCTCACGCAACTGGGCATCGATGTGCGCTTCCTCGAGCTGCTTCGTTACGCTGTAAAGACCGAGATACTCCCCCACCTTGGGAGTGAATACCTCGGGGGCGATCAGGAGAGCATCGAGTGCCGTATGGACCTGCTTATTCTGATTAGCGTCCAGCGCCAGGATGCGGCGCTGCTCGATCAGCGCGCGCGCAAGCGGTTTAGTGAACACGCGTTCCGGCAGGCGCAGGTCGAGCGGTTCGCTGCGCCCCTCGTTTCCGGCATCGTCGCGCGCGGTCAGCGTCAAGGTCACTTCGGCGCCAGCGTAGGGACTTTCGCTCAGATCCTTGACCGTCTGCCCGATTCCGCTGCGGGGTCTGGCATTCGGCAACACCAGCGCGAATTGCGGCGGATCGAACAATGGGCGCGCAACCGCCCCGTCCTTTGCAGCGGGTCCGGGCCGGGTCGAAAATTCCGCATGGGCTTCGGTCACGCCGTAATCGTCCTCCAGGCGATAGGACATCAGCAACGATCCGCGCGCCTGGCGCTCCGGCCGCTTGGCCAGCGATATGGCCGGGACGCGATCGGCAATTGCGCTAAATGTCCATCGCGGTAGCCCCGCCGGGGCGCGCACACGAGCCGTACCATCCGCGACAATGGTGAAATGCCGCTCGTTCGTACCTTCCGGGGGCTTGTCGGCATTAGCCTTTTCAGTCACGCCGCCGCCGAGCGCGACGTCGAAGTTGCCTCCGCTCGAACGCACGGTCAGCGTGCTGCCCGCAGGCACCGGAAGCGGCCCGCCATCAAAGGACGCTGCATCCGCGTTGGTCTTGGACAGAATGATCGGGGGCTTGCCGGTATAAGGCGGCGGAGCCACCCACGCATCGACCCTGACATTGGTCGATGTCAGCATTCCATTCCAGTCGAACGCAGCAGCCACGCGCTCGGTCCGTTCGCCGTCCGCCGCGATATAGGTGGCGACCATCAGCACCATCACCAGCGATCGCAGCGCCCAGCGGTCGTGCAGCGGTAGCCTCGGCGACGGCAACCCGGCGCGAAGACGCTTGATCGCCGTCAACGTGCGCGCGCGCTGTGCCTGCCACAAAGCATGCGCGACCGGATCCCGGGTCGCCAGCGTGTCGGCGAGCGCGGTGACGGGACGATGGCGAAGGCCAGCACTGCGGTCGAGCCGGCCCAATCCTTCCTCGCGGCTGGGCCAGCGGAACCTGATGGCAGGCGCCATCGCCGCAATGGCGAGCAGAACAAATGCAGAAAGGGCAACGGCACGTCCCATCACCGGTAGAACAAGCCAAACGCCGGCCCAGGAAACCGCCAGAAAAAGCCCGCCGACGCAAAGCAGCCGCGCAACATGCGGCCATGCCCTTTCCCATGCGATCACCCACCTTGCGCGCTGCAGAGCTCGCGTCAGTTCAAGTCCCGCCAACTCGCGCTGGTCGCCGTCCTGACTGGATGGATCGAAGGGAACACCGCTCAACTGTGTCTCCGGGCTACTGGAGCCATTCCGGCCTTGGAGTCTTTCCGCTTCTGACAGAATGAGAAGCGTGATGATTTTGATCTGTGTTTCTTCAGACGGCGCGGCGCCTGATCCGGGTCAAACCCGCGCATCGCCACTCGAAACGAGATAAACAGCACCTTACCACGGCGGCGGCAATGAGGCATCGGAAACGACTGAACCGCTCGGGCTCAGCCTGACGGCGTGATGCGCCGGTCGGTCCAGTCAGGCCAAACCGGTCCAGGTCTTCCGCAACAAGAACGCTCAGAGCGGCAATTGCGGGAAACAGGTCAATCGAACAAACCTGGCGTGTGATTGATGATCGCGCCCTCGATGGTAAGCATTTTCAGCTTGGTCGCAACGCCGCCGTTCGCCGAGAAGCCTCCCGGTTTGTCGCCGGCTGCAAGCACGCGATGGCACGGCACCACGATCGGACACGGATTACGGCCGAGCGCCTGACCGACATCGCGCGACAGTTCAACGCCGCCGAGACGTTTGGCGATATCGCCATAGGTCATCGTCCTGCCCGGAGGAATGGTGCGTGCGATGTCATAAACGCGGCGATCAAATTCGCCTACGCCGTCGAGATTGAGCACCACATTGGATAAATCGGCCGGCTTACCTTCAAGCAACGCATACATGCCGTCAATCGCAGCCTGTACAGCGTCCGGCGGAACTGCCTCTGCAACGCTCCCGAAACGCTGGAGAATGCGCATCCGGGTTTTGTCCTTATCCGGCAGCGGCAGTTGCACCGCTTCGACGCCACGCATCGTCCAAACGATACCGCAAACTCCAATCGCGGTATCGAACAGCGCGAATTTACGATCATCTGGCTGTTCACTCACGGATCGCTCCGTCGCAGACTGGCGTATTCATGTTAAAGGGATTGCGTCTCACAAAAACTCGCGATCACGCCGACTTGGGCTGGCGCACGCAATAGAATGGTGATCATCTCCTATACCGCGCAGCCGAACTTCAGGAGACCACGGCGCGCTCCATCGCCACTTCCTCCTTGAGGTGCTCAATGTCCCGATAGATCGAGGATACCGCCAGCACGCGCCCCTGATGTTTGTAGCGCAGCAGGCAATCCCGATCAGCGACGTTTCCGTCGACCTCGATATGATCCCACTTTAACGCATGTCCGAGATAATTGATTGGCACATCGTAATGCTGGCTCCAGAAGAACGGCACAGCGTCATACTTTTCGTTGTGTCCTAGCATGTTGCGCGCGGCAACCTGGCCCTGACGTTGTGCTACCACCCAGTGCTCGACGCGGATGTTCTCCCCGAAACGCGAATCGGGCCAGCGCGCGATGTCGCCGGCCGCATAGATGCCGGGAGCGCTTGTTTCCAGGAACTCGTTGACGAGTACGCCGCGGTCGATCTTCAGTCCCGCCTTCTCC
>NZ_MWPQ01000010.1:0-52500 GCF_002028545.1 Nitrobacter vulgaris | reverse complement strand
CATTACCCATACGGGGCTATCACCCTCTGAGGCCCTGCTTTCCTGACAGGTTCTGGTTGTCTCACATTCATGACTGGCCTGGTCCGGGTTCGCTCGCCACTACTACCGGAGTCTCTGTTGATGTCCTTTCCTCCAGGTACTTAGATGTTTCAGTTCCCTGGGTTTGCTTGAAACCTCCTATGTATTCAGAAGTCTCATACCTTCGCTTGATAACCGAAAATCCAAACCCACGACGACTTGCGTCATCATGCGCTTAGAGTTTCGGCTATCGAAGGTGGGTTTCCCCATTCGGAAATCCGTGGATCAAAGCTTCTTCGCAGCTCCTCACGGCTTATCGCAGCGTAGTACGTCCTTCATCGCCTCTCAGCGCCAAGGCATCCACCGAACACCCTTAAGGCACTTGATTGCTCTCATTATCAATATCCACACACTCGGCAGAATGTTATCCGCACACCTGCGTCAGGAGCCCGAAAGCCCCCTCAACACGCACCCTCGATGAATGCTGCATGCGGCTGGACATTGATTAGAAAGACCAGCTTGCTTCGTAAGATCGAACCGATAGCGAGGCGGTCAAGCTTCGCTAACAGGATCATTTACAACCCGTTCACCTCGCAACTTGCGTTACGACATGACCGAGCGCCGAAATGACCTGGAGATAGTGAATGGGCGCAGACCGTGCTTTCCAGCACGACCCACGATCCAGACTCGGATCGATCTCCTCTTTACGATGTCAGAAAACCCGCATGTCCATCTATAACAAATGAGACATGCGAAGCGTTGTTTTCGCGGACGATCGAACAATGTCGATCAATCAAACCATCTGGTGGAGCCAGACGGGATCGAACCGACGACCTCATGCTTGCAAAGCACGCGCTCTCCCAGCTGAGCTATGGCCCCGTACCAGAAGACGAATGCTGCACTTGATCAAATGGTGGGCCTGGGAAGACTTGAACTTCCGACCTCACGCTTATCAAGCGCGCGCTCTAACCAACTGAGCTACAAGCCCCTAACGACTAGGGACAGCGCACTCCGCCGGCTTAACCGGATCATGAGCACAAGCGTCGCCCCTGGCGCGTGTTCGTCCGCGAAGAAAGAGAAACGAAGACGGCGAAATCCCGCCAATGCAGCTCAACGATCCTGACGATCATTGGCCACTGATGTTTCTAAAACGGTTCGATAACAGCAAGCTGTTGAAGAACCATCCTTAGAAAGGAGGTGATCCAGCCGCAGGTTCCCCTACGGCTACCTTGTTACGACTTCACCCCAGTCGCTGACCCTACCGTGGTCGGCTGCCTCCCTTGCGGGTTAGCGCACCGCCTTCAGGTAAAACCAACTCCCATGGTGTGACGGGCGGTGTGTACAAGGCCCGGGAACGTATTCACCGTGGCATGCTGATCCACGATTACTAGCGATTCCAACTTCATGGGCTCGGGTTGCAGAGCCCAATCCGAACTGAGACGGTTTTTTGAGATTTGCTAGGGGTTGCCCCTTTGCTTCCCATTGTCACCGCCATTGTAGCACGTGTGTAGCCCAGCCCGTAAGGGCCATGAGGACTTGACGTCATCCCCACCTTCCTCGCGGCTTATCACCGGCAGTCTCCTTAGAGTGCTCAACTAAATGGTAGCAACTAAGGACGGGGGTTGCGCTCGTTGCGGGACTTAACCCAACATCTCACGACACGAGCTGACGACAGCCATGCAGCACCTGTGCTCCATGCTCCGAAGAGAAGGTCACATCTCTGCGACCGGTCATGGACATGTCAAGGGCTGGTAAGGTTCTGCGCGTTGCGTCGAATTAAACCACATGCTCCACCGCTTGTGCGGGCCCCCGTCAATTCCTTTGAGTTTTAATCTTGCGACCGTACTCCCCAGGCGGAATGCTTAAAGCGTTAGCTGCGCCACTAGTGAGTAAACCCACTAACGGCTGGCATTCATCGTTTACGGCGTGGACTACCAGGGTATCTAATCCTGTTTGCTCCCCACGCTTTCGTGCCTCAGCGTCAGTATCGGGCCAGTGAGCCGCCTTCGCCACTGGTGTTCTTGCGAATATCTACGAATTTCACCTCTACACTCGCAGTTCCACTCACCTCTCCCGAACTCAAGATCCTCAGTATCAAAGGCAGTTCTGGAGTTGAGCTCCAGGATTTCACCTCTGACTTAAAGACCCGCCTACGCACCCTTTACGCCCAGTAATTCCGAGCAACGCTAGCCCCCTTCGTATTACCGCGGCTGCTGGCACGAAGTTAGCCGGGGCTTATTCTTGCGGTACCGTCATTATCTTCCCGCACAAAAGAGCTTTACAACCCTAGGGCCTTCATCACTCACGCGGCATGGCTGGATCAGGCTTGCGCCCATTGTCCAATATTCCCCACTGCTGCCTCCCGTAGGAGTTTGGGCCGTGTCTCAGTCCCAATGTGGCTGATCATCCTCTCAGACCAGCTACTGATCGTCGCCTTGGTGAGCCATTACCTCACCAACAAGCTAATCAGACGCGGGCCGATCTTTCGGCGATAAATCTTTCCCCGTAAGGGCTTATCCGGTATTAGCACAAGTTTCCCTGTGTTGTTCCGAACCAAAAGGTACGTTCCCACGCGTTACTCACCCGTCTGCCACTGACGTATTGCTACGCCCGTTCGACTTGCATGTGTTAAGCCTGCCGCCAGCGTTCGCTCTGAGCCAGGATCAAACTCTCAAGTTGGACTTGAAACTTTGAGCCGGCTGATCACAACGTTTGACGAGGTCCCACCATTTTTTGTTAGCCGAAGCTAACAGCCATCCGCGATTCACATCGCTGATGACGATGGTGTAACCTTTAAAACGTGTACCGCCGAAGTCTTTCGTCCGGCCTCAATCCACGAAAGCCGAAGCCTTCATTGATCGAAACCCGCAAGGACTCCGCCGTCCACGTTTCTCTTTCTTCATCTTCACTTGTCAAACAGCCCGGGTCCAAGGACCCATCTTCCATCGCTGGAAGATCCGTGAAGCACTCACCGGACGACAAATAACAACCGATGGCTATCGGCTGTTGATTCACTCAACCTAGTGAGGAGCTTCACCGACACAGCTAAGGGCCTTGGTAAGGCCCAAGGCCGCGCCGCGTTCAGTGGGCGGTTTATAGTCCCACCGTCGGACGCTTGTCAACGCCCATCGTCAACAAATTGTTGCATCGGGTAAAACAACATCGCAGGCCAAAAAGCCCTGCGAAATGCCGTACTTGAGCCACATTCCTGCGACGTTCTCCAGAAATAAGTCTTGAATCGCCGATTGCTAGGGGCAGCGGCCATTTCGTTAAGTCTAGGAATTGGTAGCTTTCAGCAGACGGTGGTCATCCACGGTCGCATCGCCTTGTCCAGGCGACCGCAATGCATCGAGGGCTCAGACGCCGTTGATGTTCGTGACCCAGGCCAACCGGCGGGAGCCTTGAGCATGAAGCACGCGAATCTTTCGTCTCTCGCCCGAGGGCGTCGGACGCCGGGATACGCAAGAGTTTCGCCGGTTGCAGGAATTTGGGGGACGGCGGATTGAACGCAGCACGCAGTGGGGATCGAGGACGCGAGACGCGGATCATTGACCTGGGTCATGAGCCGCCGCTTTCTGCGGACGGATCCGAAGCCGCCGTCATCGACCGCCGCCGCATCTCCGTGCAGTGGTTCAGCGGCACCATTCTTACAGGCCTGTGCGGCGCGGCTCTTATCGGCGGCGCCGTTTTTGCGTCGCTCGATGGTGAAACCACCTTTGCGAGGGTAGCCGAGCGCGTCGAAGGCGGACTTCGCGGCTCGTTCGGAACCGGTGACCATCAGGCCAGCCTTCACAAGAGCGATCGTCTGCCGCCGCCGAGCGAGGCGGCCGCTGCAAGGCAGGTCATTCGCGTCTCGACCGTGACCCGCGCCGGCAACCGCGACGTGATGCGGGTCCGGCCCTTCGTTCGGGTATCCGGCAACCTGTCGATGGCGACCGGCGATCTCAGCGCAAAGATTCCGCCATTCAACGCGCAACGCCTGCTGGCCGACGGTGGTAGCCACGCCCGCACTGCCACAGACGATACAAGCGCCGCGACGGCGGCCGAACCAGACGCCGAAGTTTCCTTCGTGACCCGTGATCTCGCAACGATCCTCCCGAAGGCGACGATCGCGGCAACCATCCCGATCGATGAAGTTTTGATGCGGGTACGCGATGCCTCGAACTGGCGCGGCAACAGCGGTGTGCGGTACACGATGGCGGAGGCTGCGGTAGAGACCGCTGGCCCGACGTCGGGCATCAAAATGGCCTACGCCGCCGAAGGTAGCGTAGACCCCTATGCCGGGTTTGAGGCCCGTATTGTCCCGGAAAACGTCACGCTGCTTTCGAAAACCAGCGAACAACTTACCGGCGGCAATCCACTGGGCGAGCGCGTGCATCTGGTCAGGAGAGGCGACACCATCGCCTCGGTGCTGCGGGACCAGGGCGCAACGCCGGAAGAAGCCCATGCGATCGCAAGCACGCTCGGACCTCGAGGCCGCGACGGCGGACTCAGGGAAGGCCAGAAGTTGCGCGTCCTGATGGCGCCTGCGGCCTCCGACCAGCGACTCGTCCCCTACCGCGTGATCGTGGCGAACGATTCCACCATTGAGGCTGTCGCCGCACTGTCGGATCTCGGCAATTACGTCGCTGTCGACGTCGCCAGCATGAATTCGATCGCCGATGTCGCTGACAGCAGCGACACCGACGATGACCGCGGAGTCCGACTTTATCAAAGCATCTACGAGACCGCGCTGCGGGACAAGGTGCCGCCAGCGATCATCGAGGACATGGTCCGCATCTACTCCTACGACATCGATTTCCAGCGCAAGGTCCAGCCCGGCGATTCATTTGACGTCTTCTACGCCGGCGACGACGAAGGAACACCGACGACCGAGAAAAACGAAGTGCTTTATGCCTCTCTCACCGTGGGTGGTGAGACCAAGAAATACTATCGTTTCCAAACTCCCGACGACGCCGCCGTCGATTTTTATGACGAGACCGGCAAGAGCGCGAAGAAGTTCCTGGTCCGCAAACCGGTCGCCAGCGCGATCATGAGATCAGGATTCGGCGTTCGGCGCCACCCCATCCTCGGCTACGTGAAAATGCACACCGGCGTCGATTGGGCGGCACCTTATGGCACACCAATTTTCGCGACCGGCAACGGCGTCGTCGAAAAAGCAGAATGGGAAGGCGGCTACGGCAAGTATGTCCGTATCAAGCACAACAACGGCTATGAAACCGCGTACGGTCACATGTCGGCCTTCGCCAAGGGCCTCGAACCAGGCAAGCGCGTCCGGCAAGGGCAGGTGATCGGCTTTGTCGGTTCGACCGGCCGCTCCACCGGAGCGCACGTGCACTATGAAATTCTCGTTAACGACCGCTTCGTCGATCCGATGCGCGTCAGGCTTCCGCGGGGGCGATCACTGGACGGCACGATCCTGGCCGGCTTTGAGAAGGAACGCGACCGGCTCGAGGCGATGATGAATAGCCGCGGCGCCGTTGCCAGGGTATCGGATGCCGCAGGCTCACCTGCCCTACCGCTGCCTCGGCAGGTCTCCAACCGCTAGATCTTTTCGCTTCTGACGCGGATTAGACGCGTGGCTTCTATGATTGCGATCTGACGCGTTGTCTTCGCGCGAACCGGCATCCACTTCGCTCGAAACGCCCTAGTCGGAACAAGCCTGGTTGGTTCGCCGAGAGTAAAGGCAGGCAAAAATCTCTCAGCGCGGAGAAAATCCGCAGCTTGATCCAGCATACGATCAGGTAGAGACAATCCAGATTCGAGCATATCGATAATAGCTGCATGGAACGTCCATCCGGTCAGAGTGTGTGCCTTTCTTCCAGACGAACGGCGATGGCTCGAGCCGACATTCCAGGTAAGTTTTTTGAGCAGGGTTGGCTCGGTCCGCTTCCGATGGACATGCGACCTGTTCAACGTCTTGCGCCGTTCGGCAAGATCCGAGCATGACCGACCATCGCAAGCTGCTGCGTGCCCTCTTCGACGCGAGTGTCGCCGCCGCGCATCCTGACAACATTCTCGAGGCACATCTGCCACCCGCGCCGGAAGGCCGCGTGATCTGCCTCGCCGCCGGCAAAGCCGCCGCTGCCATGGCCGCAGTGGTGGAACGACACTATCTCGACGCTGCCGGTCTTGATCCCGCCCGGCTGACCGGCCTCGCCACCACACGTTACGGCCATAGCGTGCCGACGCGTCGAATCAAGGTGATCGAGGCCGGCCATCCCGTGCCCGATGAAGCGGGTTGGCGCAGCGCCGGCGTCAGTCTGACCCTCGCGAGTACCGCGACAGCCGACGATCTGCTGCTGGTATTGCTTTCGGGCGGCGGCTCGGCGAACTGGATTGCGCCTGTGAATGGCGTGTCGTTCGCTCAGAAGCAGCAGCTCAACCATGCCCTGCTCCGCTCCGGCGCCCCGATCGGCGAAGTCAACACGGTGCGCAAGCACTTGTCGCGGATCAAGGGCGGGCGGCTTGCGCGCACGGGCAGGCGCGCCGAGATCGTCACGCTGGCGATATCGGACGTGCCGCGCGATGAGCCGACGGCCATTGCCTCCGGCCCGACGGTGCCGGACCCAACCACGCTGGCTGACGCCCGCGCGTTGGTCGCAAAATACAAAATCGTATGCGACGATGCTGTTGGCCGCGCCCTCAACGATCCCGCCAACGAAAGCTGCAAGCCCGGCGACGCCGCCTTCGCCCGCACCCGTTTCGAGATCGTCGCACGGCCAAGAACTTCGCTCGACGCCGCCGTGAGACTTGCACGCGATGCCGGCTTTGAGGTGCTCGACCTCGGCGCGAATCTCGAAGGAGAAGCTCGCGACGTTGCAGTGGAGCACGCGAAACTAGCGCTGAAGGCGCGAGCCGACGGCCGCAAGCTCGCCATCCTGTCGGGCGGCGAATTCACCGTAACGGTTCGCGGCAACGGGCGCGGCGGCCCCAATCAGGAATATGCGCTGTCGCTTGCATCACAGCTTAAGGACGCGCGGGGCATTTCCGCGCTGGCGGCCGACACCGATGGCGCCGACGGTGGAGCGGGCGATGCCTCCGATCCCGCCGGCGCCGTGATCGATGCCCGCACGTACGGGGCGATGCGCGCGCAGAACCTCGATCCCGCCGTCTATCTCGCCAACAACGACGCCACCGGCTTCTTCGCAGCCAGCGGTGACCTGCTATTCACCGGACCGACGCTCACCAACGTCAACGACATACGGGTGATTCTGGTGGATGCCGTCTGATTGGCGCGCTCTCACTGCGGGAGTAGCTTAACCCGAGCGGGATAAGGAAGGTCCGTAGCGGCTTTCCGTCCGCATCTCACCTCTCAAAATTCTGGAATCTATCACGTGCGTGATTTTGGATCGCTTCGACCCGGAATCATGATCGAGCTGCTGTTCAGGCGGCAGCATCGTGCTCCTGACAGATCGCGCCCCCATCAGAATCGGAGAGCGCTTCATCGAGTAAATTGCAATGATGCGGCGAGGCGCTGCCCGGTTTGGCATTGTGGCGGAAATGCCTGCATGTGCGGCAGACTCCGAAAGCCCGTCCGTCGTTCCTCGCGATCGTTGCCGACAGGATGCCCTGTAACGTCGCGAGCAACTCGCCAGCATCGCCGCCCGTGGCGGCCGTAATGTCGTCCGCCAGCCGCCGCAGCGGATCATCCCTCAATACGGCCTCGCCGCGCCGGGTCAGCGCCAATTCGACCGAGCGGCCGTCGCGCCGGCTGGACTGCCGCGACGCCAACCCCTTCTGCTCCAGCGCAATCAGGGTTTGTGAAATGGTCCCTCGAGTCGAGCCAACGTAACCGGCAAGCGCCGCCGGCGTGCGCGAGAAACGATTAGCCCGTGACAAGTAGCGCAACGCCTCCCACTGCGCAGGATTGAGCTCCGCGATGTTTCCGCCGCTGCGGGTCAGCCGATCCAGGCGGTCAATCAGATAAGCCGCTTCAAGGGCTTTGGATAATAACATAGTAGCGACTCGCTATTTTTAGTTGACACTCCGATCGTCGATCAGACATATAGTATCGACTCGATATTAACAACTGGAGTTCTCTATGTTCGCCTCCATGCCCAAGCTCTCCACGAGAACGTTAGCTTTCATCTTGCTGCAAGGTACGCTGTCAACCTCCGCTTTCGCCCACGATATCCATTCTAAACCAGATGCGGCGGTGCCCCCGGCGTTCGACGTCACCAGCGCCTCCGCCTCGACCGACGGCCGGCTTGCCACCTTCGCCATGGAGGTCAGCGGCGATGCCGGTTCGCTGAAACCGCAAAAGGTCGGAAAGCTCGCCGGCGCCAAAGTCGACGCCTACGTCTGGCCGACCAAGCTCGATCCCGCGACGGTCGGCTTTGCTAAAGGTTCCGGCATCCTGGCGCTCGCCATTACCGCACATCCGGACTTTGACGACACACCGCTGTTCGACGAAAACGGCGATGGCGATCCGACCAATGACGGCGCGGGCTGGCATTCGCACTGGGTAGTACTAGCCAGCGACAAGGGCTGCGCCGGCGGCCTCAAGGTGCTGGACATTTCGCCGGGGCAGGATCTATTGCCGGCCACCGCGCCCGGCCTGCCTCTCGCGTTGGACAGCCCAGGCATGAGCCCCGTTCTCAAAGGACAAACGGTGCGTATTACCGTGCCAGTCAAGGGAGCGGAGAACGTCAACTTTGATGCCGTCGCCGCGCATCTGCAGGTCAACGAAGCCGGAAAGGCCCCGCTTCTTTGCGTCACCGGCACCTACAAGGTCGCTTCCGGCAATCTCACATTGCCGGGCATCATCACCAGGGAAAAGAAATAGGCGTTTGAGCTGCGCGACCGTTATGCCGGTACCAGCGCAGCCTCCTCGTCGTCGGCCAGGTCGTCGAGCGGCACGAACGTGCTGAGCGGCTTTGTTGACAACGTAATGGGCTTGCGCTGGCCGTGCTGCGACGGAGCATGGGGTTGCCGTGCGTTGCGTGACAGCGCGAACAGCGTGGAACCGACGCGGCCACCGACTGCGACCAGATCGCGCTCGGTGCAGCTTGAAGCGATTGACAAAGCCAGTGCGTGCAGATGGCTCCGGTGGTAGCAGAACAGTGCCAGCATCGCTCGTACATCCGGAGCGACGCTGGCAATGAGCTGAGGCAACCCATGCTCGCTGGCGCGATACATGGCGCCCAACAGATCATCCTTGACTGGGCAGATGTCGTTCTCGAAAGCGTCGGCGCTAGAGCACATGCGCAACTCTCCTCAAGTCCTGAGGATGCAACACAATTCCCTAACGAGAAGTTAACCACGCCCGCAAAGTCAGGCCGGGGAGACTTGCATTCCGGTTCCGAATCAAACCGGGCCACGATTCGCGATTCGCAGGTGCCGTCGCCAGATCACGTATTTCAGGTCACGCGTTGAATGCCATGACGATCGCCAGACCGAATCCGGTGAGATGATGCAGTGTCTGATCGACGCCTATCAGCGTCCAGAACCACGGGTGCTGATATGTCACGTCGAAGGCGGAGACACAGATACCCTTGGCGCGATCCACGACGATATGAATCGCGAAATCGATAAAGGCGATGAACCAGAAGCGTGGCGCGATAAGCAGAATCAGCACCAGCGCCAACACGAGATGCACGAGACAGTGCGAGAGCAGCGGCAGCGCCCAGCCGGTCTTTTGATCCTTGCCGACCGCCATCCAGGAATTCTGCAACACGAAATCGGCCAACACATGCTTGATGGTCAGCACGACCATCCAGCCAACAAGCGGACCCACTGCGATCGACGACGACAACGAAGGAAGTATCACGCAGACGCCCCTGCTAATGTCCGGTTTTTGAAGTTCGCATATTCATGAACGAGGCAAGCTGTGCGAGCGTTCTGCGCATCGAGCGGCTCAAGCACCTTCATTATGCCATCTCTGGACCGGGATACACCGCTCAATCGACCCTCCGGGTGTCGGCACCGGCCCGCTCCCTTATCCCCGCGATGACACGCTTCAACGATTCCTGCTGAGGATCACGATCCACGGCCGCCCGCGCCTCGGCTATTGAGACACCCAGATCAGAGCAGCACATCGCACCGTCGAAGGTCGGTTTGACAAGATGGTCGATAATCAGATTCCAGTTACGCAGATTCTGAGCGTAATCATCCCCGTATCCCTGCACCATTTCGGCCGTCGCAACCACCGCGGCGACTGCGGCAGGCTGCTTTGCCAGGCTGCGATCGATCATATGCAGCCAGCGCTCGACCCAAACGCGCTCATTGGCATAACGGAGAGATGACAGCCGCCATCGCCTGAGCGACGTCTTGATTCTGAGGGATCTAACCCCCAATCCACTCGCTGCACTGAACCGCATGGTGACCGGCAGGTGTCGCCACCCGAGGCGGTCAAGCAGCGAGAATACAGGATCGGCTCCCCGTTTTGGGAGCACGGACACCAGCTCATCGAGACGTAGCTTGCGAATATCAGACGGAACATGCAGACCCATTCGGAATTCAGCAAGCTTGAGCTGCGCCATGCGGATAGGATCATCATAAGCCATACGCACGGCCATCAGACGCGCGATATCGGCAAACACTTTATCATCAACATTGCGCCGGCCGATAAACCGCCGAAGCCGGGCGACATACAACTGCGCGTAACCTGCTCCTTGATATTCGACCAGGTGTTTCACGCCATCGACCGCCACACGCCTCGCTTCTTCAGGCATGTCCGCCGGCAGCGTCGGAATGAGATGGTTGTTCTCGCCTGAAACAGTCGCGAACATCGAACGGATGGCGGGAAGAACGTCTGCGGCTTTGCTTCTGCCGAAATTCATGCGAGCTTAGGCGTCATGACCGCGGGCGCCGCATGTTCAGCGAGCCGCTCTTCGAGCCTGCCAATGTTCTGAAACAGCCGCGCGCTGGCCAGCCGCAGGAAATAGAAACCGAATTCCGGATTCTGGACGTAAAGCTCCTCGACTTGGCGATAGCTCACGCTGAGCACCGTACCGCTCTCGATGCACTCCAGCGATTGGGTGCGCTCGTTGTAAGGAGACAGCATGCCGAGCTCACCAACTATTGCGCCAACCGGAAGCTCAATGCCGGACTCCACCAGACGGTAGCGGCCGCTGACGATGTAGAACATCGTCTCCGCCTTTTCGTTCTTATAGAACAGCATTTCTCCGGTCTTGCACTTGCGCTTGGTCATAAAGGGCTTCAGCCAGTCCATCGATAGATCGCTGTTGACGGACTTCTTCACCTCGCGCACGAGCAGAAGCATCTGGTGCAAGCGATAGCCGTTGAGACAGAACAGTCCTGCGTGAAGCCCCAATTGCAGGAAATTGTGGAGCGGAAGCGCAGTGATCATCAGCATGAGATTGGCCAGCATGCCGAAAGCACGGAGCGGGATCATGGTCCGCATGGTGCAGGTGGCGACCACAAAGAACGAAGCGGCCACCCCGCCGACGGTCCCGAAATGTTCGGCTAAATGTGATATGTCCATGGCAATCCAGCCAAAATTCCTGACGTGATGAGAAGCGTAGCGAACTATAGGGAAGACAGCGGAAGTTATACCGAATTCTATCCAATATCCCGGCAAAAAACGCGCGCTGGGGGAGAGCGGCCTTTGTCCATGAGCGTGGAGCTTGATCACCGCCAGGCGTGCTCGCAACTGGCAGGGCTGGACTAGACGCATCCTGTTGCGGACGTTCCGCAGACCGGAAACGGATCACATCAGCTTGTCTCGAAAGCATCGAGCCTCGAGGACGGTTGGGTCAATTCCCTTGCGGAAGAAAGATTGTATGCTAGCCGGCCGTGCCTTTAAGCTAAGCTGCCTGCAGACATCTGCCCCGGCGAATTTCAGCGGTGCCGGCGTGACATTGCAGTGGGGGCCGGATGGCCAAGTGGATCGAGGAATTCCGGCGCGGGTGGCAGGGAATCTCCGAGCCTCCGGCGGTTCTGGGTTTCGGCCTCACGGCCGTCTGCCTGATGCTCGCCACCGCGTTCCGCTTCGGCATCTCGCTGCTGCGAACGGACGTACCTTACAGCATCTATCTTCCCGGCGTTTTTGTCGCAGCCGCGTTCGGCGGAGAGCGAGCCGGAATTGCCGCCGCGATTGGCGGCGCAGCTCTCGGCGTGATGCTGAATTTCGGCGAGGCGCCACAGGTTATGGCCGCGGCAATACTTATGGCGATCTATTTTGTCGTCGCGGCGCTCATCATCCTGGGGGTGCGACGCCATCGTTCTCTCGTCGTCCATCACCGCGAACTCACGACCGAACTCGAAAAGGAACAGCGCTATCGCGAACTCGTGGTGGAAGAACTGCGCCACCGCCTCAAGAACAAACTCGCCACTATTCATGCGGTGAGCAGACAGGCGCTTCACGATTATCCGGCGGCCCGGGCCAAGATCGACGGCTGCTTCGGCGCGCTGGCAACAGCCGATGACCTGATCGCACGCACCGACGAACGTGGCTGCGATATCATCGATCTGCTACGCTCGGAGCTCGGCCCCTACGGCCACGTCCGGTTTACGCTGAACGGCGGTCCCCTCTTTCTGCCGACGAAGCTCGCGGTCAGTTTGGCGCTGATGTTTCATGAACTCGCCACCAACGCCGCCAAATACGGCGCGTTCTCCACGCCCCATGGCCTGCTCCATGTGTCTTGGACTGTAACCAACGGCCTGCTGTCAATCGTCTGGGACGAATCAGGCGGGCCTATGATCACTGCGCAGGGCAAGCCGGGGTTTGGAACGCAGCTCCTGAATGCCGGTCTACGGGCGTTCGACGGGAAAGCGGAGATCGCATTCCTCGGCACAGGGCTGCACTGCATGATGCAATGCCGGATCGATCCGCCACCGGCCGATAAGAAAAGCGGAAGTTTATCCGGGCGGTAATTCTTGCAGCGCGACGGGGTCGGTGGAGCGCAGATGCAGGAGTTGATCGCCACACATCTTCAGCATAGGTATCTCGGCATCCGATCGCGACGACCCGCATGTTGGCTCGCCAAGGTATGGCCAGAAAAACGCCACGGCCGCCCGCCCACTTGCTCAAACTTGCCGCGTGGGGGACGGGAACGCAATGCAGGGCTCTCGGTTCTCATTGATGTTGCACTGCGACGTGCACAGCTTGATGACCTCGACAAGGAGTTTCACATGCGAAAGTACATTCTGTCGATGGCTGCCGCGGTTTCCCTCGGCGCGGCCACTCCGGCGATGGCCTATGACTCCGGTAGTCTTCTCTCGATGCAAGAGGCGCTTGGCGTCGCGTTTGAAGTCGGTATTACCGCTGTCTCTGACGCGGAGTTCGCCGGTCATGAGTGGCAGATCGAAGGCCGCGACGCAGCCGACCGGTATATGGAAGTCGACGTCGATGCCACGACGGGCGCGGTGCTCAACGTCGACCGATAAACACGATTAGATCGGCAAGGCCACGAATGTCCCGAGGTTGTGCACCGCGCCAGCACTCGCCGCCCCGGCGAATAACTTTGTTATTTGCCGGGCTGAACGTCCACGGGCTGCACGCGGGGCGCCACCAAGATCGGTCCGTATCGGAGCGCGAATAGGCCGAAGCTGCCGATCCACAATGCAGCCGAAACCTCGATCAACATCGCTGACGATCCACTATCCCAAGCTGCCACCCGGGCGATGGCGGCGAGTATCACGAGCAGGTAGATCAAGGCGGTGATCCGATCCGATGTGAGGGCGCGTCCGGTGTGGCCGAGTGAAACGCGGGTCATGACACCAAGCGTCATCGTTCCGATGGCGCCGGCGGTCAGCGCGTGGATTGCCGCGGCCTGAGGCACATGATCGGTCAGCATCGAAACGCCCAGCAAAGCCGCCCCGACGATGACCCACAGATATCCGGTGTGAAGAACGGTCAATAGCGGCTCGGCCCTGGCGGCCATGCCGCGCCAGCGGCCGAGCCGCCAAAGATTGAGCGCAGCGCCAAGAAGCAACAGCCACCCGAAAGGCCAGATCTCGGGAAAAATCGCCCATCCGATCATCCCCGCATGGAGTGTTACAAGTGCGAGGCTATCGATGTGTCCGTGTTCGGGCGGAAGGCGGGGCGCATTTTTCTTGACGAGCCAGTTACGCGTGAAGCTAGGGACGATCCGACCGCCGACGACCGAGATCAGGACGATGATCGCGGTCAGCGCCAGGCGCCATCCCAGACCCGCGGGTACCGAAAAACCTGCGAGTTCCAGATACATCAGAAGGTCTGCGACGCCGAGCACGGCAAGTGGGACCGGCATGACCATGTTGCGCCAGTTGCGGCCCACAATGATTTCGCGAGCGACAACCCCGCAAAGCACGAATGGGAAAGCAAGGTCGACTGCCGCAGCCAGCCCGAGCGGGATCGACGTTGAAACGAGACACGTAACGCGACCCGCGAGCCACAACAGCGCCAGTGCGGCGAGCGGCAGACCGCTGATCGGAGCACGGCCGGTCCAGTTCGGAATCGCGGTGAGCAGAAAACCGGCGATCACAGCCAGGACGAACCCGAACAGCATTTCATGGATATGCCATGTGAGGGGATCGAAGCGGCTGGGCAGCGTGAGCCCCATTGCGATCATGGCGATCCATCCGGCAAGCGCCACCGCCGACCAGACGCCAGCCATCAGGAAGAACGGTCTGAAGCCGATCGTCCAGATCGCAAACGGCCTCGCTCTTGCATTCTCCACTTCCGACATGGCCATGCGCCATCCTCCCATGGTTTCGCGCGACCATATCAGCAAGTGCGGCGTTTAGTGCGCGGTCTGGATGGTATCCTCGATGCTAGCGCATGAGATGGGCACAACTTGCACGCTCAGGTTTTGAGTCGGAAAAACCGTAATATCACCGCAGACGATGCTCGGATTAGCCCGGGTTGCAGCTTCGCCAGTTCGACAAAATCGCGAACAATTCATCGCGCGAAAACGGTTTCGAAAGTCTGGGCCGACCCGAGTATTCCGCTGGAAAGGCTTTGTCGCCGCTATAGCCGGTCACGAAAGCAAACGGAATCTTCAACACGGCCAGCCGATTGGCGACTGCAAAACTTTTATCTTCCGAAAGACCCACGTCAAGAAGCACGAAGTCGGGAGCACGTTCTGCGATCATGGCCAGCGCCTGCGCCACATTTGAAGCAGTCCGGGCTGACGTCACGCCAAACTCCGCAATGGTCTGCTCAACGTCGATCGCGATAATGACATCGTCCTCAACGATCAACACGTCGCGAGGGATGCCGGCTGGCTTTGAAGCCGGATCATCGGGAACAACGGTATCCATAACTTCCACGAAGTGTCCGTCCGAACGCCACGGCAACGAACTCGGCTGGAACCCGACCTGATCGGTTCCCGCATGGAACTGACCATAGCGGTAAAGCTTTGTCTGTTCACTTCTGCACATAACTTAATACGCGCTTGCGTTAGGAAGCGCTAAAAAGAAAGGCGCAGCATGGCGGCACAGGACACGAACCAGCAGGACCGACCGTACAACAACCTTCTGCGTCGGCTAAGCGACACCGATTTCACACTGATCAAGTCCAGTCTCGAAACCGTCAGCAGTCAAAACGACGACCTGCTCTATAATCCGGGAGACGATGTCGAAACCGTCCATTTTCCCTGCGGATCCAGTCTCGCGTCCTATCTCGTCCCCAACGAGGATGGCCGCGATGTCGAAACCATTCTGGTCGGACGGGAGGGGGCGGTCGGCGGCATCGTTAGTCACGGCCATCTGCCAGCCTATACACGCATTATGGTCAAGGTCGGCGGGCCATTCGTGCGGTTACGGGTTGCGAAACTGGAAGCCGCAAAAACAAAATCCCCCACTCTGCAAGATCTCTTCGCGCGTTATGCCGACTGCATGCTGGCGCAGGTCTTTCAAGCCACCGCCTGCAACGCCATCCATTCGATCGAGCAGCGCACGGCCAAGTGGATCCTCTCGGCGATGGAGCGTACCGGCAGCGATCTCGTACCACTTACCCACGAGCAGTTATCGACCATGCTGGGTGTCGGGCGCAGCTATACCAGCCGCGTGATCCAGACCTTCAAGATTGAAGGCGTTCTGGCGACCCGGCGAGGCGCCATTCTGGTATGCGACCGGGCAGCCTTGGCTACTCGCGCCTGTCTCTGCAACGACGCCGTAAGGAACCATTTTGAAGAGGTTTTGCGTGGCGTTTACCCGACCGAAGCACCAAAGCGGTTCCCGTCATCTGCAAAATGAGTTCGCCAAACGGCAAACGACGCATTGTTTTTTGAGGATTTCCGGCTATATAGCGTCGCAGCGAAAGCGCCGGAGCCGCAATGTGGCTGTTCGCACCTAGTATTCGGCATTTCAGACAAGAAGTGGCAATGACCTGGCCGGAAGCGACGAATCCCTGACCGCTTTTGCCGCGTGAATCGATCACGCCGCGCCCTTCTCGTGACCTTATCCCCGTAAATAAGACCGCCGCCCAAAACCGGGGCGATGCGCGGTTTTCTTGATGAAGAAGAATCAACCCATGAATCTCCGCAACGTCGCGATTATCGCTCACGTCGACCATGGCAAGACCACTCTCGTGGATCGTCTGCTCCAGCAGTCCGGCACTTACCGCGACAATCAGCGTGTGGTCGAGCGCGCCATGGATTCCAACGACCTGGAACGCGAACGTGGCATCACCATCCTCGCCAAGGCCGCCTCGGTGCAATGGAACGACATCCGCATCAATATCGTAGACACGCCCGGCCACGCGGATTTCGGCGGTGAAGTTGAGCGCATCCTCAACATGGTGGATGGCGCCTTGGTGCTGGTGGATGCGGCCGAGGGTCCTTTGCCGCAGACCAAGTTCGTGGTCTCCAAAGCACTGAAGGTCGGGCTGAAGCCGATCGTCGTCATCAACAAGGTAGATCGCCCGGACGCCCGTCCGACCGAGGTCATCAACGAGGTGTTCGATCTGTTTGCGGCGCTCGAGGCCAGCGACGAGCAGCTCGACTTTCCGATCCTCTACGGCTCGGCAAAGCAGGGCTGGATGGCAGATAGCGCGGAGGGACCCCAGGATGCCGGCATGCAACCGCTGTTCGACTTGATCGTGCGGCATGTCCCACCGCCGCAGGTGGAGGACGGACCTTTCCGCATGATCGGGACGATCATCGAGGCCAATCCCTATCTAGGCCGTGTCATCACCGGCCGAATCTCCTCGGGCATGATCAAGCCGAACCAGAGCATCAAGGTGCTGGCGCGGGACGGGAAACTGATCGAGCAGGGCCGCATCTCGAAAATCCTCGCCTTCCGCGGTCTTGAGCGCACGCCGCTCGAGGAAGCAACGGCTGGTGACATCGTCGCCATCGCAGGATTGACCAAGGGCACGGTAGCCGACACCTTTTGCGATCCCGCTGTCGAGGAGCCGCTTCCCGCGCAGCCGATCGATCCGCCGACTGTCTCCATGACCTTCATGGTCAACAATTCGCCGCTGGCTGGCACCGAGGGCAGCAAGGTGACGAGTCGCATGATCCGGGATCGATTGCTGCGTGAGGCTGAAGGCAATGTCGCACTACGTGTGACGGAGGCTGCGGACAAAGATTCGATGGAGGTATCTGGCCGCGGCGAATTGCAGCTCGCGATCCTGATTGAGACCATGCGGCGCGAGGGATTCGAGCTATCGGTATCGCGGCCGCGCGTGGTGCTGAAAAAGGACGAGGCGAGCGGCGAATGGCAGGAGCCGATCGAGGAGGTCGTGGTCGACGTCGACGAGGAGCATTCCGGCGTCGTGGTGCAGAAGATGAGCGAGCGCAAAGCCGAAATGACGGAGATGAAGCCGTCAGGCGGCAACCGGCTACGGTTGGTTTTCTACGCACCGACGCGCGGCCTGATCGGCTATCAGGGCGAACTTCTCACCGACACCCGCGGGACGGCGATCATGAACCGGCTGTTCCACGGCTACGCGCCCTACAAAGGCGACATTCAAGGCCGCCGCAACGGGGTGCTGATTTCCAACGAACAGGGCGAAGCCGTGGCCTACGCGATGTTCAAGCTGGAGGATCGTGGCCCGATGATGATCGAGCCCGGCTGGAAGGTCTATCGCGGCATGATCGTCGGTGAGCACACTCGCGATAACGACCTCGAGATCAACGTGCTGAAGGGCAAGCAGCTCACCAACATCCGCACCACATCGAAGGATGAGGCGGTGCGGCTGACACCGCCGATTAAGATGACTTTGGAAAAGGCGCTGGCCTATATCGAGGACGACGAACTCGTCGAAGTAACGCCGAAGTCGATACGCCTGCGCAAGAAGCATCTCGATCCCAACGAGCGCAAGCGCGCCGAGAAGACCAAGGAGATGGTGGCGTAAATATCAGGCGCCGAAGTTTCGCTGTCTGCAACGAGTCTGCGGCGACAGCTGCGGAGACACACATCTATCGCATGATTGTCTGCGATCTGCCTCCCGGTGAAATGGAATGAGCGAAGCGTCTGCCAATAATATTCCGCTGGACGACGTAAGAGCGTTGATCGTTCAGGCAAGCGCCTTGATCTTCGATGTCGACGGGACGCTCGCCGAAACGGAGGAGGCTCATCGCAAGGCCTTCAATACCGCATTCGCCGAAGCTGGCCTTGATTGGTGCTGGGACCGCACCCTCTACAAGGACTTGCTGCGAGTGACAGGTGGAAAGGAACGTATCCGCGCATTCGACGCGTCGCGAAATGGAGCTTCTCCACAGCTGTCGGATCGCGAGATCGCGGAATTACATCAAGCAAAAACCAGGCTATACGCCGAATTGGTAACCAATGGCGGCTGTTCGCTTCGGCCGGGCATTCACGCCCTGTTATCCGCGGCACGAAAGCGCGCGCAGCCTCTGGCGATTGCGACCACGACCTCGCGCGACAATATCGATGCGTTGCTGACAGTCTCGCTGGGCAAGGACTGGGCACAGTGGTTTGTGGCTATTGTCGCCGGAGACGAGGTGCGTAACAAGAAGCCTGCACCGGACGTCTATCTCAAGGTTCTTTCCCAACTGGACCTGCCGGGATCGCAATGCCTTGCTATCGAAGATTCCGGCAATGGTCTCGCTTCGGCATCGGCCGCGGGAATTCCTGTCCTGATTTCACGCAGCGCTTATTTCAGCGACGATGACTTTTCAGGCGCGGCTCTTACGATCGATGACTTCACTCACATTTCAGACATGCCTGAAAATAAATCGGATATGTGATCGGAGAGATTCTCTCGTCGATGATTTTAGAACGAATAAAAAAAGCGCATTCACCAGAACGACTCTTTTTCAGAACGACTCTTCTTTCAAATCCATCAAAATTATTTCCATTCATGGTCTCAGCCAGTCCGGCCGGAACAGCCTTCGTCTGACCATTCCACCTTGGGCGGCGATATAGATTTGCGGGAGCGTCGGGCGGCTTTAGGCCATTCCGACGCCGAGCGTCCTCTCCAGACGTTTCGTCGGGCAGCCGCCGATGATGGGGATTCCTTGAGGTCGAGAAGCTGACGCATTTGCGGCAGGCATACCCGCTCCGCGTCGAAATGCTCGACGACAAATTGCCGGGCAGCCTCTCTGATGGCGTAAAACCGATCGGGTTCCTGAAGCGCCTCAACGACCCGCGCAGCCACTTCATCGACCGCGAAAAAAGGAACCAGCAGGCCGTTGTCTCCGGAACTGATGACTTCACGCACAGGCGGGGTATCCGACCCTATCACCAGGCAGCCGGCGCTCATCGCTTCCAGCGCAGACCACGACAGCACGAAGGGATACGTCAGATAGACATGCGCAGATGACACCTGAAGTGCCGCAATAAAAGTGCTGTACGGAACTCCGCCCATGAAATGAACGCGCGACATGTCGATCCGATCGCGCACCTCCTGCAGAAAAATCGACTTCCAATTGCTGCCCGCCGGCGGAGGAAGGCCATACGACAATCCATCCCTGCCGATAATGACAATCTGTGCGTTGGGCCGCCGCCTCAATATTTCCGGAAGCGCGCGCATGAAGATATGGTAACCCCTAAGCGGCTCCAGGTTACGCACGACAAATGTCACGATTTCATCCGAGCGGCCGACTTGACGGCCGTTTGGAAGCATCAGACGCGCCTGGGGATCAGGTCGCACGCGCGATGTATCGATCCCCTCGTGAATAACTTCGATCTTGCTTTGATAATGCCTTGGAAAAGTCGACTGCTGCCAATTTGTCGGCGAAATTCCGACATCGCAATCAGCTAATGCAAGCAAGGTCGTCGCGTTCTTGAGCTGCAACCCGATATGGCCATCCAGGCCCGAGATTGGGAATTCCGGATCGAAGCCGATGTCGCGACCTTCGGCGCCGTAGAAGAACTCGCAATAGACCACTTGCCGCGCCTTGGGAAACATGGTGCGCAACGGCAGCGTTTCGCCCCATCCGGGATGGGCAAGGATGACATCCGGCGTAAATCCCGATGTCGCCAGTGTTGAAAGGCTGTAAAGCACCTGCTCAGCGCGACGACATTCAAGATCGAAACGTCTGGCAAACGGATGCGTGCCCGAAACGTCAGCGTCATGCAGAGCATATTTAATCAACTTGACCGAAGGCATCGGCTGCGCATTCGATGCACCAATCGCGGCGAGTTCAAATCCTGACTCACTCGCTAACGCCGCCGCGAGATTTCGGTACTGCGCCGGGAAATTATTATGCACGAATAAAATTTTCATCGGCGTGATATCTCTGGTCAGGATCGCGCTAAAGCATGCGTATCGCTACTTAGAAAGGCTTTCCATCTCCGGTCCCTTCTCATCGTCGATGCCTTCGAGACAATCTCGTCTAAATGTTTGCACGTTGACAAGTTCCAAATGACTCGAGGCTTGTTCATTCAGCTTTCACTTCCGTCTGACATCTTCCTGCCCTAAAAGTCGTCGAATAGTCGAGACCGGATGGACACGGATAACGAAGTCGCCGTATCACCCATAAATATGGCTAGCGCGGGACATTCGCGATGAGGCTCAAATTTACACAACATGTTTCCGATTATCTTCCGCAGATTCCGCACCCGGATTTGAGCAGCGTTGAGGATATTCCGGATTCCGTCGACAGCATCGCTGACTCCATCATACTGCTGAAAGACGAGAACGACAGATTGCGCAAGATGGCCGCATCGCTGAGTGTGGAGGCTGAGGACATCCGGCGATCTCTTTCGCCTACGAAATCGACGACCTTGTTGGCCTGATCATTTACTGGAGCCATGTGCTCACCACGACTGCCACTAGGAACATGATTCGCATCGGTATCTCGGAGAGAAACTGATGTATTCCGGCCGTTTCGTTTTCTCAGAGGGACGGCAATCGCGGGATCGACAACTTGAGAACGGAAATGACGTCTATAGTGGTTGCGTCGCGGTTTTGATCGTCTGCCCGCTGATTTCACGATAGCGGGTTTTCTAAGACAGCCGGTGGTGCATGACGAATTGGCACAATTGAGGGAGATGGCTGGTGGATTTGTTTCGGGGGATGACGAACGAGACTGAGCAACAAAAAAAACTGAGTCTCGACCGCGGACTTTTCTTCATCAATTACAAAAGCGCCGACGACTCCGTCTCGCCACCTCGCGTAATCGTCGCGCCGGCCGAGGGGCATGAGCGGCGCATGGAGATCATTCTGCATCCAGACGCGACCGAGCCGATTTTATACAGTCCCAATTCTGGACTGGTCGTGCGGATTAACACACCCGCGACTTTGCAGGTTCAGGTCCGGCCGACAAGACCTGGAGGATCACAATCTGCCATCGTGCGCGTCGAACAGATCCAGGCCGGACGAATTCCCGACGCGGCAAGTCCAGGCAACGGCGTGGGGCTGCATGTTGCAACGGAAGGTCTGAAGGTGCTCGGCCACGTTGCAGGCCGCGGCGACATTGTCGTCGGTCCGGATGCGTGGATCGCTGGTCCGGCCGCGCCGTCTCGCGTGGAAGGCGTGGCGCTGGAATGGCCGGACAAACCTGCGAGCATCGATATACGTTACGCGGTCCAGTTCGCCAACGGTCAGACTGGCAGCGGCAAGATGGTGCCGCTCGGCACCTATGCAGGCACGCGCGGCCGGGCCCTGCCCCTTACTGGCGTGGTTCTCGAGATGAGCGGCACCGATGAACTGAAGTTTGTGGCCGAGGCAGGTTTTTTAAATGCGCCCACTCTCCGCGCAGTTGGCAAGCGCGTGGTTTTATCGGGTCCGACCAGCCGCGAACCCCTGGTCGGCATTCGCATCGGGATCGAGCGTAGTGCGCCTGCGGAGGTGGTTGCAACGTCTGCAATACCACGCAAGTCTGCCGGTTCAGCACGAGTGCGGGTCTTCCGCAGCCAGCAGCGTCAGGCGGGCGCCGCCAGATAGAAGCCGATCATCGCTTTTCGGATTGCGCGCTGGAGGCCGGCTGCGGATTTGAAGCTCCGGCCAAGCGCCAACTTGTCAGGACACCGGCAGATGGTTCTCGGTCCCGTCACTGACAATCAGGACCGTGCTGCATATTCCTCGTATGTCATGCTCGAACGCATGGCCGCGCAAGCGTTAACGGCTAAGGACTATTTTGCTGCATTCAAATACGCGGACAGACGTTGCCGGGTCGATCCATCATCGGCTGCACATTGCTTCGTTCTCCGCGCGGAGGCGAACTGGAGACTCGAACGCAAGGAAGCGGCCATGGCTGATCTCGCCGAAGCGCTCCTCGTCGATCCATCCGATCTTGCCGCCAACCGCAGAATGTTTGCCTGGGCCACCGACGATCGACGGCGCACCGCAGCCGCCGATCTGATCGGCCGCGACAGCAATCCGGCAGTCCTGCGCCTTGCCATTGAGGAACTCCGACAAGCGGGGTATCGGCATTGGGCTGCCTATTCGGTATTTGACAACCACGTGACCGGCTGGATCGCGTGGACCACAGCGAACGCCGTAGAAGTGAGCGTGGGGGTCGAAAACGGCGCACTGATCAGCCAGCTCGAGCCCGACCCGTTTCACCCCTTGGCCAGCGTGGACGTTCAGGCAGCAGCGTTCCTGGTTCGGCGTCCAACGTCGCGAGCGCCTCAGACGCTGACGCTGACATGCGACGGCGAGATCTTCCGGGTTCGACGGCTGGCTCCCAACCTGTCTTCACCACCTGACCTGCCAAGCCAAGCGTGCCGCTCAACCGCGTCCCGATCCGACACCTCGCCACCCACCGTTATCGTTCCGGTTTACCGGGACGTAGCGGCGACGCTGGACTGTTTTGACAGTCTCATCAAGGCACGCGCATCGAATACGACCGGGAAACTTTCTTTTCGTATCCTGGCAATCGACGATACCAGCCCTGAACCGGAGTTGCGGCGCTATCTCAGCGAGCTTGCCGCCCGAGGGACGATCGATCTCCTCGTGAACGAGAGCAATCTCGGCTTCGTCGGCGCGATCAATCGCGCGCTGGAGAACGTACTGGCGGGCGACGTCGTTCTGCTCAATTCGGACACCATTGTGCCGCCGGACTTCGTTGAGAGACTGGCGGACGTAGCGCGTTCCACACCGGATATTGGAACAGTCACTCCCTTGTCGAACAACGGTGACATTTTTTCGTTTCCAGTACCGAACAATGTCAATCCGATGCAAAGCTATGAAGGAATTCTTGAGATCAACCGGATCGCGAGCATCGCCAATGCCGGTGATGTCACCGACGTGCCGAGCGGCATTGGCTTTTGTCTCTATGTCACGCGCGACTGTCTCAAGGCCATTGGCGCGCTATCGGAAAACTTCGAACGAGGCTATCTTGAGGACGTCGATCTCTGCTTGCGCGCCCGCGGCAAGGGTTTTCGTAACGTCTGCGCGCCGTCAGTCTATGTCGGGCATCACGGCTCGAAATCCTTCCAGCACGAAAAGCGACGTTTGGTGCTTCGCAATCTGGAGGTGCTTGACCAGCGATTTCCCGATTATCGGCGGGAATGTCGCGCATTCGAGATCGCTGATCCGTTGCGACCGGCGCGTGCGAAGCTCGACCGGGCGTTAACATGGCCCTGCCAGCCGTCCGTTCTGATTCTCGGCAATCGACGGAGATTTGCCGTTGCTGAGGAGCGGGCACGCCACCTCGGCGAGCGTGGCGAGCGTGCGATTTTCCTGTCGCGCGAACGGGATGTCATTCATGTCAGAGCCGCAGATGGGAGCAGCCCACAAGCCATTCAGTTGAATGTCGGCACTGAGACAGGCGCCACCGAGGCAGCTGCCATCATCACACGGCTGCACCCCGAGCGCGTCGAAGTTTTCGAGCCGAACCCATTACCTCAGCTGATTGATCTGATACGGAAACTTGGTCTTCCCATCCATCCGTGGCTTACGGCAGGGACCTTGAGCGAAGCGATCACGTCGCTTCCCGATGAGACTCAGCTTTTTGTTCCCGGAAAGAACGCCCAGGCGTTTGCGAAGGCTCGCTGGCCCGAACGCAAAATCGTCCTTCAGGATTGGCCGACCCGCCCGCTGACCGTGGAGCCGATCCATGGCGCGAGTCGATCGGTTGCCATCGTGCCGTCCGAGCCATCCCCCGCATCCTTCCGCTTGATACGACGTTTGGTCGATGACTTGCGACGGTCGATCGTTGTTGCCGGCGTGACCTGTGACGATGAGCGTCTGATGTCCTGCACGAATGTCTTCGTTACTGGCAGGATCGCAGCCAGTGAGATCGGCGATGTGCTGGCGCCACATAACCCTGGCTGGCTGTTGACGGATTTTGACGAACCGGCATTCGGCCATCCTCTGATCGAGACTGCAAGACGAGCCTCGATACCTGTCGCATACCGCGACTGGTCAGCCGGATCGGTCAAACCGCGAAAGGGCGATCTTGCCATCCCGGCAAACGCGGACGAGGAGGAATTTATCGATGCCGTTATCGCGTGGGCCGGACTGTCCTAGACATGACGCGTGTCATCCGGGCTCGCAAGGCACAGATCACCAAGCCAAAGCTGATCAGCCGGCTCGCACTCGGCGACGACGGTACCGTGTCCGGTTTCGTGTTCGATCCGGATGCGCCGGAACACCGCTTCACGATCGAAATCCTCCTCGACGGCCTAGTGCTGAAGACTGCTTACGCCGCCGCGTTCGCGCCGGAATGCTCTGAGCTAGACCGAAGTAACACTTGCGGATTCGCTGTGAGCATTGACATCGAACTGCTCCATGCCGCGCGTCATCTTTCGGCGCGACTCGCCAATCTCGGAACTCCCGTCGGCAATCCCATAGACCTTGAGAATGACACGACGTTTCGAGCCGATCTTCGCCCGACCTGCAAGCTGCGCTGGTTGGGCGGCCTGCACTTCCAAGGGTGGATCGATAGCGAGATCGTCGTCACTCTGGAAGCAATCGTCGACGGGGAGTCCGTCGCGCAGGTCCGCGCCACGGCCTGGACGCACATCGGTGGCGATGCCGAAGGAGGTGCGTCCCGCAACGTTCGCGCATTCGATTTCCACGTCCCGCAACGTCTCGCCGACGGAAGAGTCCATCGAATCCTGCTGCGGAAAGAGGATGGCGAACAAATTCCGGCAGCAGCCACCTTTGTGGCGTTTCCCGACGGCCTAGCCGGAATGATTGATGTCATCGGCGGCTATGCCGCTGAGCGGTTGCGCGGTAAACTTTATGACCGGCTTATTCCAGCCTCGCTGCCGTTGCATGACTATGCCGACTGGCGCGAGCGCTTTCCGTTACCGGAGCCTCAGCCAAGCCCGCTTCGGCTGGCTGTCGTGATCGCTGGAAGCTCCGGCACCCAACAGACGCTCGCCAGCCTCGAAGCGCAAAGCCACGAGAATTGGACCGCTGGCGCAATCGACGGCCAGCCGCTGTCGATCGATAGCGACGCCATGCTGGAGTTTCTCGAGGACGCCGCACCCGATGCGGACTACATCGTCGCGACCATGGCGGGCGTGTCGCTGGAACGAACCGCTCTTGCACGCATCGCGGCTGCGTTCGACTCCCATCCTGATGCATTAGCTTTGTACGGTGACCTTGACTTTCTCACTGACGACGGTCGCCTCTGGCCGCTTGCTTTTCCAGCGTTCGATTACGAAAGGTTGCTGGAACAAGGCTATTGCGCCCACCTGTTCGCAGTCCGGCGTAAGGCATTATTTGCGGCCATCGAGACGGCGCGGCCGAATAACCTCTACCGCCTTTTCAACAGCCTGCTGGATCAAATCGGTCCTCTGCGAACAGATATCCTTCACTTGCCGGGGGCATTGGCGACCATGCCAAAGCTCGACCGAACCACAGCTGGTGCGCTGCTGTCCGCGGCAAGCCAGTCGCACCTGCGGGCGCGCGGAATCCATGCAAACGTGACCCAGCGGACCGGCAATTTTTTTCCGGCGGTTCGAATCAAACGACCGCTCTCCAAACAGCGCGTGACGGTGATCATCCCGACGCGCGACCGCGTTTCTCTCCTGCGACGTTGCCTTGAGACCATCGCGCCTGCCGTTGAACGCTGCCACGCCGATATCCTTGTTGTCGACAACGACAGCGCGCAGCCGCAGACTATTGACTTTCTTTCCGATCTGTCACGACGCGGCATTCGAACATTGCGGATCGAGGGGCCGTTCAATTTCGCACGGCTCAACAATCAGGCCGCCGCAACGCTCGACAGCGACATCTTGTGCCTGCTCAACAATGACATCGAGGCGAGTTCCGATGACTGGCTCGAGGAGATGCTCACGCGTCTTGGCGAGCCGGACGTCGGCGCGGTCGGCGCGCTGCTGACCTGGCCCGGTGACGTCGTCCAGCACGGTGGCGTGGTGTTGGGCATGAACTTTTCGGTTGCGCATGCCTTTACGGACCGGTTCAGCGATGACCCGGGCTTTCTCGATCAGCTTCTTGTGGCGCACGAATGCAGCGCAGTGACCGCGGCTTGCCTTGTAACCCGACGAAACGACTATCTCGCCGTCGGCGGAATGGACGAGGACCGCTTCGCGGTGGCGCTCAACGATGTCGACTATTGCCTGCGGCTGCGCGAGGTCGGCAAGCGCATCGTCTTGACACCATACGCGAAACTGATTCACGCAGAGTCCGCCAGCCGGGGTAGCGATCATCGCGCCGACCGGCGAAGCCGGTTCGAACACGAACTCAATCTGCTTCGTGCGCGCTGGGGCGAACGGCTGAACGACGACCCGGCTTACAATCCGCAATTGTCACGCGACGGTGTCCCCTATAGCGGCCTGGCATGGCCGCCGGGGCGACGAACTCCCCGATACAATCGTCCGCCGGTCGCACACGATCTGCCGTTGGGATTCTGACGCAACGCCGGAAGCTGATTCAAGAAATCGAAATACACTCCAGGGTTAATCCTTTCGAGCATGATCTTATCCAAAACCAGGTCCGCCTTTTTGGGCGCGGCGCTGAGGCCGGGATCATGCTCTCATTGCCAAGACCGCCTGCTCGCCTTGACGTGTCACAAGGCTGTCGAGTTCCGCCGATAGCGCTTCCTGCCAAGTTGGCAGGGCCAACCCGAAACGATCTCGCAATTGCGACAGGTCGAGCCTGGAATTACCAGGTCGCTTGGCTTTGGTCGGGAAATCGGCCGTGGCTATCGGGGTGATCCTTTCCACCAAAAGCTTCACACCGCGAGACTTCAATCCATCGACGATGGCAGTAGCAAAGCCGTGCCAACTCGTTTCGCCGGCACAGGTGAGATTGACCACACCGCCGTGGCGCGCGAACAACCCGCTCACGTTCGATGCATTCGAGAGCACGATGTTAGAAATGACACTAGCGATCGCGCTTGCCGTGGTCGGAGCGCCGGTCTGATCGGCGACAATGCGCAATTCCTCGCGTTCACCAGCCAGCCGCGCGATGGTCCGCAGAAAATTGGCGCCGGTCGCTGCGTAGACCCAGGAGGTGCGTGCAATCAGATGTGGCCCACCGGCTGCCTGGATGGCGAGATCGCCGGCGAGTTTACTCCCACCATAGACCGAGAGCGGGCCGGCGGGACTGTCCTCGCGCCACGGCTTGTTGCCCGAGCCATCGAAAACATAGTCGGTCGAGAAATGGATCAACGGCACACGATGCCTTGCCGACCATTCCGCGATCGCCGCGGGCGCTTTGGCGTTGATAAGGAAAGCGAGTTCACGCTCGTCCTCTGCGCGATCCACCGCGGTATAGGCTGCGGGATTGACAATGAGATCAGGCTTGAATCCGTCGAGCGCCCCGGCAAGCGTTTCGGGCTTCGAAAGGTCGAACGCGCTGCGCGACGGCGCAATGACCGTACCACCTTTGTCCAGCAACGGCCGAAGCGCCCCGCCGACCTGACCGCTGGTCCCCGTCAATAATATCCGCATCAGACTTGCCCATAGCGAGGAAGGTTCTTGATCTCCGCGAGCAGCGGCGCATCCGCATCCTTGGCTGACAAGGACGGCGTTTCCACGCCCCAGTCGATGCCGATTGCAGGATCGTTCCAGCGGATCGAGACCTCGTCCTTCGGACTGTAGAGATCGTCGCATTTATAGAAGAAGTCGGCGGTCTCGGAGAGAACGACAAAGCCGTGCGCGAAACCGCGGGGAACCCAGAGCTGCCGCCTGTTTTCTTCGCTCAGCTCAACGGCCACGTGGCGGCCGAAATTCGGACTGCCAACGCGGACGTCGACGGCGACATCCAGGACCTTGCCGCGGAGCACCGTCACCAGCTTCCCTTGCGGAAAAGGGTTTTGCAGATGCAACCCGCGCAGCACGCCCCGAGCAGAGCGGGACAGATTGTCCTGGACGAACGGACAAGTGACTCCGTGCTCGGAGTAACGGGGAAATTGATACGTCTCGAGAAAAAAGCCGCGCTGGTCTCCGAACAGCCTGGGCTCGATGACCACTGCGTCGGGAACTTCGGTCCGAATAACATTCATTTCGCGTCACTTTATATTTGTTAACGTATGATACCTCCGCATTGATAACAAACTTGCACGCTTAACACTATATGTTATGTTATCAGCGATTAAATGAGAGGGGCCATGAAAGGCATCATTCTTGCCGGGGGGACGGGTTCCCGCCTCTACCCAGTGACGACGGTCGTTTCCAAGCAGCTCCTGCCCGTCTTTGACAAGCCAATGATCTACTATCCGCTGTCCACGCTGATGCTGGGCGGCATTCGCGAGATTCTGATCATTTCGACACCGCAGGACGGGCCGTTGTTTCATCGGCTACTCGGCGACGGCAGCGAAATCGGCATGCGCTTTGCCTATGCGACGCAGGAAACTCCGCGCGGGCTGGCGGACGCCTTCATCGTCGGCCGCGATTTTATCGGCTCCGACTCCGTCGCGCTCGTATTGGGCGACAACATTTTCTACGGCCATGGGTTGCCCCAACTGCTGTCGGCCGCGTCCTCCCGCAACAAGGGCGCCACTGTGTTCGGCTATGTCGTGAACACCCCTGAACAATACGGGGTCGTTGAGCTCGACGATACCGGACGAGCGCGCTCGATCGAAGAGAAGCCGAAGCAGCCGAAATCCAACGTGGCCGTGACCGGGCTGTATTTTTATGACAACGACGTTGTCGAAATTGCAGCTGGAATCAAGCCGTCTGCGCGCGGCGAGATCGAGATCACGGACGTCAACAACGCCTATCTTGAGCGCGGCGATCTGTACGTCGAGGTTCTCGGGCGCGGCTTCGCCTGGCTCGACACCGGAACCCATTCCTCGCTGGTCGAGGCCAGCCACTTTGTCCAGATCCTGGAGCAGCGACAGGGCTTACGCATCGCTTGCCCCGAGGAAATCGCGCTGCGGCAAGGCTACATCTCGCTTCCGGCATTTGAGAAGGCTGCCGAGAAGAACGGGAAAAGCAGCTACGGCGAATATCTGAGATCCGTTGCCATTTCATACCAGTGTTAATTTCGCGGAGGCGATCGATTATGCGCTTTAAGGCTTCGACCATTTTTGTCACAGGCGGCGCGGGGTTCATCGGTTCGGCGGTAGTTCGTCACCTCCTGCACAATACGCACGCTCGCGTGGTCAACATCGATAAATGCACCTACGCAGCGAACCTCGACTCACTGCCTGGTACGAACGAGAACCTGAATTATGCCTTCGAGAAGCAATGCATCTGCGACGGCCTCGGGCTGCGTCATCTTTTCGAGAAATATCGACCAGACGCCGTAATGAACCTCGCCGCCGAGAGTCATGTAGACCGCTCAATCGACGGCCCAACTGAGTTCATCCAGACCAACATCGTCGGTACATTCACTCTGCTGCAGGAAACCTTGCGTTATTGGCGTTCGCTGTCGCCCGATAAGCAAAAGAAATTCCGCTTCCTGCACGTCTCAACCGACGAGGTATTCGGCTCGCTCGGCGACGATGGCTTTTTCACGGAGGCCACCGCCTACGCGCCGAACTCACCATACTCGGCTAGCAAAGCATCTTCCGACCATCTGGTGCGCGCGTGGCGCGAAACCTATGAGTTGCCCACGCTGGTCACCAATTGCTCGAATAATTACGGCCCCTATCACTTTCCTGAAAAGCTGATCCCGCACATGATCATCAAGGGCCTCGCCGGCGAGCCGCTGCCTGTTTATGGCGACGGCGAGAACATTCGAGACTGGCTCTATGTCAATGATCACGCGAAGGCGCTCTCACTGACCCTCGAGCACGGCGCTGTCGGCGAAACTTACAATGTCGGCGGGCGTAACGAGCGCACTAACCTGCATGTCGTCGAGAGCATCTGTGACCTGCTCGACGAGATCCTGCCGGGTGCGGCACGGCATCGTGACCTCATCACTTTCGTCGCCGACCGCCCCGGCCACGATCGGCGCTACGCCATCGACGCATCCAAGCTTGAGCGCGAACTCGGTTGGCTCGCGGAGGAGAACTTTGAGAGTGGGATTGAGAAGACGGTGCGTTGGTATGTCGACGAACAACCGTGGTGGCGGGCGATCCTGGAGCGAGGCTACACAGCAAAGCGCGTGGGACTCAGGCAGTAGCCTGCCGATGGCTCGATCGAAAACCCGCTCTGTGATCAGAAATCGGAGTCCATAATACCATGCGCATCGTGATGATCGGCGCCGGCTATGTGGGCCTGGTATCGGCAGCCTGCTTCGCAGATTTCGGTCATGACGTGACCTGCGTCGACAAGGATTCCAACAAGATCGCAGCACTGAACCAGTACAGGATTCCGATTTTTGAACCCGATCTCGACAAACTCGTCGAGTCCGGCATCAATTCGGGCCGGCTGAGATTCGGGGTCGATCTCTCCGATATAAGCAACGCCGATGCCGTATTTATCGCGGTCGGAACGCCGTCACGACGCGGAGATGGGCATGCAGACTTGAGCTACGTGCATGCCGCTGCTCGCGAAATAGCTGGTCTTCTGGAGGGTTTCACGCTTATCGTCACGAAATCGACGGTGCCTGTCGGAACAGGCGACGAGGTCGAGCGGATCATTCAGGAGACAAATCCAGCGGCCGACTTCGCCGTCGTTGCGAACCCGGAGTTCCTGCGGGAGGGCGCGGCAATCCGTGACTTCCAGCATCCGGATCGCATCGTGGTCGGAACCGAGGACGAGCGCGCCAGGAAAGTGATGGGCCGGATCTACCGCCCGCTTTATCTCAACCAGGCGCCCATCCTCTATACCAGCCGACGGACCGCTGAATTGATCAAGTACGCCGCCAACGCCTTTCTCGCGACCAAGATCACCTTCATCAACGAGATTGCGGATCTTGCGGAACGCGTCGGAGCCAACGTGCAGGACGTTGCGCGGGGCATCGGGCTCGACAATCGCATCGGCGCCAAGTTTCTTCATGCTGGACCGGGCTATGGCGGCTCGTGCTTTCCGAAGGACACTCGCGCGTTATCGAAAACCGCGCTCGATTTTGGCGTGCAGCTTCGCGTCGTCGAGGCCACCCTGACCGTGAACGAGATCCGCAAACGTACGATGTCGCGAAAGGTAGCCGGCGCGCTCGACCATGATATTCGCGGAAAGACGATCGCCGTACTGGGCCTGACCTTCAAACCCGACACCGATGACATGCGTGAAGCGCCGTCGATCGCACTGATTGCCGGTCTGCTCGATTTCGGCGCCAAGGTAAGAGCGCACGATCCCGTCGGCATGGAGCAGGCGAAGAAAGAGCTCTCCGATATCGAATACTGCGACGACCCCTACGCCTGCGCCCGCGGCGCCGACGCGCTGGTGATCGTGACCGAGTGGCGGCAGTTCCGCGCGCTGGACCTCGAACGGATCAGAACCGACATGGCCACGCCGATTATCGTGGATTTGCGAAACATCTACAGGCCGGAAGACGTACGATCGGCAGGATTCAAGTATGAAAGCATTGGTCGCCAATAAGACGAACATTTCGGGGAGCGACACCTTGCTGACCCCCTGCATGGCCGCAACCGACACGAAGCAACAGTTGTTGCCGAGGATGTCTTCAGATGAGGCGGCTTTGTTTCTGTCGTTTGTCAGAAACAGCCGCATCTACGTGGAATTTGGAACCGGCGGAAGCACTGCCGTCGCATCAAGGCATGTTCAGAGTTCGATACTTTCTGTTGATTCTTCCCGGGAATGGCTCGATCAGGTCAAGACCGCATGCGCCTCGAGTCAAACAAAGCCAGAGCTGATTTTTGTCGATATCGGTCCGACTGGCGAATGGGGATTTCCGACTGACGCCTCCACGAAATCGCGCTGGCCGGACTATCACTCGGCCATCTGGAAAATGCCGCATAGCGCGGCTGCGGATCTCTATTTCGTCGACGGTCGTTTCAGGGTCGCGTGCTTCGCGCAGATCGTATTGCACTGTAGTCCGAATGCGATTATCGGCATTCACGATTTCACTTCACGTCCAAAGTATCATTGCGTCAGGGAGATCGCACGCGAGATTGCAACTGCCGGCGATATCTCGTTCTTCCGCCCTCTTCCGGAAAAAAGAATTGCAGAGGCCCTCCTCCAATCATTTCATGCCGAGCCGGCCTAACAGCTATTCCGGCTCTGATGGAATCAATAGCTTTTCGTTGACGCGTTTTCTTCACGCGAACCGGAATTCACTCCGCTCGAAAACGCTATAGCTAAACAGCCTCGGTGCCCGCGCCGCAACCGGCGAATTCGGACCAGAACTGAATTCGCATACAGCGCGTACTGTGCGTTACATCTGCATCGTAACTTTCAGCGATGAGCCAGTTTCTTGAGCTCAGGCAGGAATTTCAGGATCGTCAGATCCTCGACGTCATTGCGGTCGCGGAGCGTGAAGAACTCCATCGCCCGTATGCGCTCGGGGTCACCTTCCGCCAAAGGCCTCCCCCGCTCCCGCTTCTTCAAAAGCTGCTGTCGAGATTTCGTATAGTAGTGATTGATGGCCAGCTTCTTGCGCTTCGGAACCGAGCACCGGCCGCCGATCGGGAAAACGGGGGCGCCGTCCTCCTGGACGTAACATCCCAATACCAGCGACTGATGGGGGTGAAGATAGGCCACGATCGCATCGGGGCGCACGATCGACTTCATCACATAATGATCCGGAAAATCATCAGGAGCCCGTCGCGTAAACGACTCGATGCAGAGGCCTTGTGGTTTTGCCTCGTGACCATTGGAACCGAAATTCAGCCATTGAACCGCGACAGCCGGCGCCGAGGGAATATCGTCCAGAACATCCCTGATGCTGTTACCCTCGACGGGATAAAGAAACTCGTCGGCATCGATAAACGCGCACCATTCGGAGCTATTCCGATAGCTGTCGATTGCGTGATGAAAGGCGCGTATTTGTCCAAACTCACCTTTCACATGGTGGTAGGTGATCATGTCCGGCCAAGGAAAGGATTCAATTATCGCTCGCGTTTCGTCGGTACTTTCGTTGTCGTACAAATAGAAATGATCAACACCGACCAGCTTGTGGAGATGCAGCCACTCAAGCAGATCGTCCGCTTCGTTCTTGATCGCACAAACAACAGATAATCTGTGCTTCTTGCGGCTCACGCCGGCATACAGCTTCTTGGCCTCCATGACTCGGAGAAGGCCAGCGAATTCCCGGCGGAGATTCTCGCTCGAGGGAGCAGCCGCCAAGGCGGCAAGATAGGTATCTTGCGCCGCTTGGGCCGAACCCATGTTCAAATGGGTTACGGCAAGTCGATGCAGGATACGGGAATCGGACGGCAGTTCTCTCGCGAGACGCGTCAGAATCTCTCGTGCTCGCGCAAAATCGCACGCCTGCATCAGCACCGCAGCTCTCGCGAACTGATACTCGCTGTACCCGCTAAACTGCTCTTCCAGCTCCTTGACCGACTGCATCAGTTCTTCCGGATTCGGATTGGCAATCCGGCCGGAAAAGAACTCTTTCAATCTTGGTTCGATCTCGTTGGCCGTGAGCGCATCGACGTCCAGGTCCAAGCCGAATTTTGTCAGTGTCGCAGTTTCCATTCCCACCCTGTCGCGCTCCAGGCTTGTTCAAAAACCCTGACACCGGCTCCCAATTCCGGCGAAGCCGACTTTGATTTGCCGGATTGCGGCATGATCTTAACAGATCAGAGCAGTGTTCAATTCACGTGTGAAGCCTATTCTAGATTTTTGTAAGGTCTTTTCGAGGAAAATCAACAGATCAGTTAACGAATACCGCTGTGCAGTGTTATGGTTGAATGAACGAGCCTGACACTCACTACAGACGGAAGGCGTTCGCGCATGTTGACCCGACGCACGATTGTCGCTTCGCTGGCGGCAAGCCTGGTTCCGCCTATCACGCCGATCTTCCGGCGCAAGAGTTTCGCCGCAACGGCGATGAAACCCCGACCTTTGGTGGGAGCAATCCGCTGGGATGCCTGGTATTCGCCGGGTTCGGCGCCGACTGAAGCAGTCGAGAACTCGCTATCGCCCGAGAAATATCGTTGGCGAGCGCCATTTTTCGCCAAAAGCTCCGCCCACGATCCGAAGCCTTTTTCTTTCCCTCCCATCACGCCAGAGGAAATGGACAAGGAGATAAGTCAAGCCGTCTTCGCCGGCCTCGATTACTGGGCCTTCGTTGCCTACGGATCAAACCATCCGATGTCGAAGGCGCTCTATCAGTTCAGAGCCAGCGCGGCGAGTGATAGCCTCAGATATTGTCTATTTACCGAACTTGACCGGTGGGGGTCACGCAACAAGCCGACAACCTTGCCTCAAGAGCATATCGGTCTCATGGCGGACAGGAATTACCTGCGAGTCTCGGGTGACCGACCTTTATATTTTCTGGGTTTCATCGCGCCGGCCTCCATAGAACGAAACTGGAAAGGAGTCGCGGGTCTGAAAGAGCAAATCGAAAAGTTTAGAAGTAGCGCAACCGAGGCGGGGTTGGCTAATCCCTACATCGTGCTGGCCGGAGATCAGAATTTCTTGATGCGGGAAGCTAAACATATCGGCGGGGATGCGACCGGATCATACGCGCTCACGATAGGGAATGGCCGAGGATCTTTTGCCGAGCTTACGCGAGTTGCTGAGCGAGGCTGGAACGAACTCAGTAATGGTCACCTGCCTGTGGTGCCGACCGTGATGACGGGATGGGATCGCCGCCCTCGCATTGAACATCCTGTCCCATGGGAAAAAAAACAGAAACCAGGAGAAGGCATAGAGAACTTCTTCACAGCGCCGACGAAGAAAGAGCTCGCCGATCATCTGGAACGCGCTCTCGGTTGGGTCACCGCTCTACCATTGAGTGAGCAGGCCCCCGTCGTGCTGATCTATGCCTGGAACGAGAACGATGAAGGCGGCTGGCTGATGCCGACGCTGCCTTGTCAGACAGACCGTCTTGATGCGCTGCGTCAAGTTCTCAAGAAGACAGCCGTCCCGAGCCGCAAGCCTAAACTCTGCTAAGCTGTTTCAACTGGGTTGAAATCTCTCGAGTCTTTTCACTTCGGACAGACCTAGATGCCTGGCTTTATGGTTTTGATCTGACGCGTTTTCTTCACGCGAACCGTTATCTACTTCGCTCGAAAAGCGCTCTAACATGTTGCTTTGGATTCATTCAGCCCGAGATCATCATCGCCACTTGAGCGGCATCGTCCATTCGTTCCAGTCCACGGTCCGATGGTCAGGATGGTAAGGAGCATACAGCTGCTTTAACCAATAGCTGAAGTTCGGATGTAGCTTGATAAAACTGTAGAAGGCATCTCCGAAGTTTATGGGGCTCAGACAAGCTCTGTTGATCGGTCGTTGAGCTATCGCGTTTGTGCAGTACGACGACATGCAAGCCCTTGTTTCGCGTTCGGCCACCTTGCTCAAGCTTCGAAAACTATTCGTCGAATGGAGCCGATACATATAGCGATCCGATTCGACATATTTGGGCTCGACTACCGTTACGGCACGTAGCGCGAACTCCCAGTCATGGCAGTATTTCAGATCGGACAGCAACCCGATTTTCCTTAGCAATTCCCGGCTCAATACGAAGTTGCCGCTTGAGGCAGCGACCTGTGAATCCAAAAATATCCAGGATAACGGAGAACCCGTTATTCGGCCGCGATCAATGGCGTATCGAAGGCTCGTCGGAAATTGATAGGTTGTTATCGGCCTGCCGCGTTCATCGATTGGCTCAACGGCCGAAAAGCCGAAAAACAGCTTTTCTCTCTCATATTGGCTCGCAAATATCCGGATACGATCTTTCGAAAATGCATCATCCGAATTCAGGAGGAAGATCATGTCTCCCTTCGCGAGAGACAACGCCCTGTTCCAGGTGCCGGGCGCTCCGAGGTTGAGAGGATTCTTCAGGAGCGAGCAAGATGCGAAGCGCTTGGCAAAGGATCTTTTTTTGAGAACGCGTTGCGCGATTTCGAAGCTCTTATCAGGCGAGTGATCGTCGACGATAATGAGCTCAACGTCGGGGAAGTTCTGTCGATAGACAGTCTCCAGGCATTCTTCGATATACGCTTCATGCTTGTAGCAAGCGATGACGACGCTGGCCAACATGCGGATTCCCCAGCTCAGCGTCGAACAATGATCGAATGATTCGATCTGATGAGCGCACGACTCCCCTCACCTACCTCCAGAACCGCGATCTGGTACTCTCCTTCAGGAAGATCGTGGACGAGAAAGGAGAGCTGGAAACCAAAATAGCAATCACTGCTCTTCGTTCTCATATATTCCTTGACGTCAAACCGCTCATGCCAGTCCACGACCAGACAATAACCGTCTCGGTCCGGCATTTCGGAGGCCGTGGAGAGAAGGATGAGGAAGGCAATCCTGTGTTTGCTTGCCTCAAAGGAACCGCCCGCACAAACCCATCCTCGCACGAGCACGACCGATCGCGGGTCCACCACCACCCGTTCGTTCGTTTGAGAATTAATGTTTTCGACGACCAACAACGATTCCGCCGGATTTTCCGATGCGCCCTCGGCCTCAACCGGAATCCCGCTTCGCATATGTTGCAGGCCGGAATAGATCATCTCCGATCGATGAATGTTAGCGAGCAATTGAACGTGGGTACTCGCCTCCTTCATCGCTTGCTCGAGCTCTTGCCGACTCAGGCAGTCCAGCAAATCCGGATTCGAACGGACCTGAGCCGAGATTGGTTCGGACGATGCCACCCTTCTCACTGCCTCCAGAAACGCCCGACCGTACCGCGAGTCCGGTTCCAGGTGAGCTCCCTCGGCCCATTCATTCCAGGAGTTGATGAAAACAATCGGCTCCGCAAACGGGCCCTTTCTTGCTCTCCCTGCAGCATCCCGCAGCCATACCTCGAACGCCTCCGGACTCGATCTGTTGAAGATGTGTCCGCGTGAACCTTTGCGGGGCGTGTTATCCCAGCGCGGCATGACGGCCGGAAAGCAGGGAAAATCGTAGGTCTTACCCAGAGACGAGCGCACGGCATCAACATAGTCGTAAACTTTTCCGGTGAAGTTCGCCGGCGCGCCCAGCTCGGACAGCGGCTGCTCCGTCGTCGAGACGGTGTGCGGAGGAAACTCAACTGCCGCATCGCAGTTCACGTCGCGTGGATCAAACTCTCCGAACGTCATGGCGTTACAGATCAGAATTTCCCCGATACCTAGTTCCTTCGCTCTTGCGCGCCATGTTTCAAACAGCCTCTGCCTGTCCGGCAACAGCGAGGGCCGATAGATCAGGATGATCTTGCGACCATCTACCGTGATATAGCGTTCATCGAGCAGGAGCTCCGCCATATCGTCGATAAAGCGAACGTCATCTTCCAACGCGTGATTCTGTCCGAGCAGGAGCTCGGCATCCGAACCGTCCCAGCGGCGCGACCAGTTCTCATTCGCCCAGCAAATGCAGAACGGCAGGTCTGGCTCTCCATCCTCCAGAAGAAGCTGCAATGGCCGTTCGAGCAGCCTGCGACCCTGGAACCAGTAAACGTAGTAACAGAAGCCATGGATGCCGTAGCGGCGAGCCAGCTCGGCCTGTTGCCGGCGGGTCTCCGTCAATCTCACGTCATAAAAGCCCAGATCTGCCGGCAGCCAGGGAGACTGATGTGCAGGAAACTGAGGGCGCATACGTGCGATATTGGTCCATTCGGTGAATCCGGGTCCCCACCATCTGTCATTCTCCTCGAACGAGTGGAACTGCGGGAGATAGAAACAAACATGACGCACCTGCTTGCCGGCGGGATCCGGATCAGGTGTGATAGGCCTGTTGTTATTGGGAATCAGCAGGTCGGTATAATCGGAGGGCGAAAATCCGAGCGCGACGACCAGGTCATCGGGCGCGATGGCGTCAAAGAGCGGGATCTCGAAAAACTCTCCATCATCTAGACGAACGCGAAGATAGATCTGTGTCTGGTCCGGGTCCGCCAATGTGTTTCTGAGCGCGCGCGCCAGACGTCGACGCGCGACAGGGTTCGCCAGATCGATACGAAATCCGGGACGGCCGATTGCCATTCCCGAGCCGATTCCGGCGGGAGCCGCGCGGTCCGTTCTCGTCTCCTCGATCGCGTGGGGACCGACAAAGAGAGAAAGAGAAACAGATACCGTGGGCGAGCGCGTATCGACGATCCAGCCAGAAATTTCCCGGCCCGAATGCTCCAGTATTGCCCCGCGCAGGCGCGCGCCTGACTCCAGATCGCTGAGATCGGGATCCAGAAACGAGCTTTGAAGAATTTCCTCATGTGGAATAGGACTGGCGACGGGTCGCGTATTCTTCGCATTCCTAACATCGCGCTCCGCAATCTTGTTCATCGTACCCGGGTCTCCTGACAGCCCTGACCTGTTAGACTCATGATCTCGCATCACGCGCGGGCGAGGCCTGAAGACAAGCCACTCATATTCCGCCGGCGAGATCTTGCGTGAAGAAGGATGGTCCCGCTTTCAATCCTCAAGATCGAACCTGATCGCGAGCGATGCTCAGCCATCGACCGTTGTCACGCCGACCGCATCCAGACGACGCCGGGCACCTTCATGGTTTTGATTCGCTGCCCGGCGATACCATTGCACCGCCGCGTCCTGATCTTTCGTAACGCCGCTTCCCGCCATCAACGCGTCGCCGAGCGCAAACTGCGCTTCCGCCATATCCTGCTGAGCTGCTCTTTCGAACCATTCAACTGCCTTCCCGGGATCGGCCTCGCAGCCTTGCCCTTTTCCAAGCATCACCGCGAGGTTGAACTGCGCAACCTTGTGTCCCTGTCGCGCGGCGGCTTCGTACCACTGCGCCCCTTGCGCAATATCCTGGGCTAAGCCAGCGCCGGTGCAATACAACACGGCGAGTTGAAACTGCGCGCCGGCGTGGCCTGCATGCGCGGCCTTCGTCATCCAGGACGCCGCAGCCTTCGCATCGCTCATACCGTTTGGATCGAGATGAAGAAGCCCAAGGGCATATTGCGCATCGACATGCCCCGCGCCGGCGGCACGCGCGAACCATGTGACAGCAGCTTCGACGTCTGCGTCCCCTCCAAACTTTCCCATATGCAATACGCCGAGTTGGAATGCCGCCGGCGCGTGATCTGCCTCAGCCGCCTCGATCAATAGCGCGCAAGCCTGCTCAAGCTGCTCGGTCGAACCGTCCTGATGGAGCAGGAAAAGCGCATAGGCTGTCTTGGCGTCCGGGTCCCCACCCACAGCGGCCTTGCTGAGCCACTCTTTCGCCCGTTTCTGATCGCGCGGAACCCCATTGCCTGCCGAATAAAGTCTTCCGAGTTGCAATTGCGCGGCGTTGATGCCGCCTTCGGACGCGCGCTCAAACCATTCAATCGCGCTTTCCACGTTACGTTCGACGCCGGAGCCGTTGAGGTAGAAGATGGCGATGTTGAAAGCGGCAGTCGCGTGACCATTGCGGGCTGCGCGCTCAAACCATCTTGCGGCCTGACGGATATTCGGGCCGACACCGGTTCCGGTCGCATAGAAACGACCCATGAAGAACTGCGCCTGCACATCGTCCCGTTCGGCGGCCTTCTCATACCAGACCGCGGCCTCCCGCAGATCGGGCGCGAAACCTGCTGCGCCGTGCGAATAGAATTCCGCCAACGCCTGAACCGCCGGATAGTAGTCCTTGCGCGCCGCCTTGCGCAGCGCGGTTTCGGCCCTGTCGATATCCTTCGCAACACCATGGCCCTTCAAGCGCAACAGGCCGATGTTATAGAGCGCGATGACATCGTCGTGCATGGCCGCGCCCTGGAACAGGCGGGCCGCTTCCGCAGGGTTCTCCGGCATCCCCGTGCCCTTCAGGTTCATGAACGCGAGCGCAACCTGCGCTCTTACATGATCCTGCCCGGCCGCGTTGCGATACCAGGCTGCCGCCTGTTCGAAATCGACGGGAACCCCTTTGCCTTGGAAATAGATATCGCCAAGAGCGAATTCTGCCGCGGCGCAGTTCTGCTCGGCCGCAACTCCATACCATGCGAACGCTATCTGGAGATTCTTCTCGCAGCCGAGCCCCTCGCTATACATGTTGCCAAGGACCGTCTGCGCCTCGGCTTTGCCTCTTTCCGCCGCGACCGATATCCAATGGAAAGCAGCGTCAATATTCCGCTCAACACTCGTTCCATGCGGAAACACAAGCTGGTGAATATTCGACGCCTTGTCGCCGAGACGTACGGCCGAGGATTGGCGCCATGTTTCGTGGCGATGCGGACCCAGCAGCGGCTTTTCCCCCTGTAGAAAGATCAGGCCGAGCTGAAACTGCGCTTCGACGTTGCCGAGCCGCGCTGCACGCTCATACCAGATGGCGGCATCGGGTACGCTCCTGACGACCCCTTCGCCTTTTACATAAAGCATTCCTATCCGGTAGGCGGCCTCGGCCTCGCCTGTCTCCGACGCCAGCTTCCAGTGCTTGATCGATTCAAGATACTGGCCACGCTCATACGCAGCCATTCCACACTCAAAAGCACCAGCTCGAGAAGATGCAGAAGCGGGGCGCAACCACTGTAAAAGCGATCTAGATGAAAGCATCATGGTTCACGCATCGCCTCGTGGAAGCTCTTCAACATTCCGCCGAGCAGATACATCGCGACCGAGCGGGTTCCGACATTGACGTCCCCCTGAAGGGTCATGCCGGGAATCAGACGAAAATTACTCGGCACGTCCTTGAAATCGGAGGTGTCAACCGAGCACCGCGCCTTGTAATAAGTATAGTTGAGTGGCTTGCCGTCATCGTCCGTGGTGAACGCGCCCTCGCTAATCCAACGCACCTTTCCGCTCGCCGTACCATGCTCCGCCGCATTGAAGGCATCGACCTTCATGGTGCAGGGATCGCCAGCCTGAACGAACCCAATATCGCGAGAAGCGATCCTGATTTCCGCTTCAAGCTTGATGTCGATCGGCATGAGCGTGATGAAGGGATCTCCCGGCTTGAGGACCGAACCGACCGAGAGCCTTGCCATCGTCAGCACCACCGAGGGTTCGGCAGCCGTCCAGCGCACGAGATTCTGGTGCTTGAGCGCTTTCTCATAGGTCGCCCTTGCTTCATCGAGCTTGTTGCGCGTCGTCACCAGATCCTGACTCAGTTGCGCAAACCACTGCTCTTTGAATGCGTCGCGATCGGCGGTTATCGATCCCAGTGAATTCTGCGCCACAATCAGGCCATTGTGTGCATTTTCCAGCGTCCGTAATAATTCCAGCCGGGCGTCCTGGGAGATGTACATGTTGAGCTGCGATCCGGTGCCGCGTTCGGCGAGCGTGGTGCGCATAGTTTCGATTTTCGCCAGGATCTCGTCGCGCTGCCGATAGCGAGCATCGTCGTCGCGCAGCTTTTCAATCGTCGCCTTGGTCTCCCTGATCTTTGATTCGAAGCTGTTGAGCTGGGCGTTATATTGAGCCACGCGCTGACCGTAGAGCGCCTTCTGCAGGCCCGCGTATTTCTGGTAGTCGGGATCCGACTTGTCGGCAAATACGAGCGGCTGCTGCTTCAGCTCGGCCTCATCGCGCGCCACTTGGGTCTCAAGGCTCGCGATCTGCAACTTCGCCTGCATCAGGTCCGCGGACGTGAAGGTCGAGTCGAGCGTGGCGAGCAGCTGCCCCCGTTCCACCTGCTCGCCCTCGCGCACGTCGATCGTCTTGATGATCGAGGGATCCAGCGCCTGCAAGACATTGACATGACCGAGCGGCACGATATTGCCGCTAAGGCTGGTGATGACACGGTCGACCCGCGTCAGGCACAGGATCACGATAATCGAAACCAGGAACGCGGAAAGCACGAACAAGGTGGCGCGCGCGACCAGGGGTTCGGCGGCCTCCCGGATTGCATCGGTCTCCGACTGAAATTGGCGAACGGTCGCCAGCGAAACCTGGCTATGGGACAAGGGTCGGGCTCCGAAGTTTAGGCCTGTCACTGCGGACCGTCGGCGCGAGATGCGTGTTCTGCTGGTACCAAAGCGAACTGTAGATGTCGTTCCGCTCCAGCAACTCCGCGTGCCGCCCGAGATCGTCAACAACCCCGCGGTTGAGCACAAGGATGGCATCCGCTTTTGTTAGCGACGACAGCCGGTGGGAGATGATGATCAGCGTCCGGCCATTCGCTATCCGCGCGATGTTGCCGTTCACGATGGCCTCGCTGTCGGCGTCGAGCGCGCTCGTCGCCTCATCAAGGATGAGAACCGGCGGATCGACGATCAGCGCTCGCGCAATCGCAAGCCGCTGGCGTTGCCCTCCGGAGAGGTTGGGCGATCCCTCATAGACACGGGTTTCATAACCCCGCGGCAACTTGTCGATGAATTCCTCCGCGCCCGCCAATCGCGCCGCCTTGACGACGTCGTCAAAGGTGGCATCCGGCACGGCTGCGCAGATATTCTCGCGAATCGTCCCGCTAAAGAGAAAGTTTTCCTGCAGCACGATGCCGACGTTCCTGCGCAGGTGATCGACGTCGTATTCGCGAACGTCGATTCCGTCGATCTTGATCAGCCCGTCATAATCGGAATGCAATCGTTGCAAGAGTCGCGTGATCGTGGTCTTGCCGGAGCCGCTCTTACCCATCACGCCAAGCGTAGTTCCCCTGGTTACTTCAAAGGAAACGCCGTTCAGCGTTGGCGAGACAGCGCCTTTATACCTGAAGGTGACGTTGGAAAACTCCACTTTCCCCTCGATCGCGGAGCGAACGCCATGCCCGGAACGTCCCTCCTCGGGGGGCTGGTTCACGAGGTTGCGGACCGTTGCGACCGCGCTACGCGCTTCGTCATATTGATTGATCAACTGCGCCATCTGCATCAACGGGGCGGATACCCGCTGCGACAGCATCAGGAAGGCAAACAATGCCCCGATGAAAACCGGATCATCGTTGATAAGCGCGAGATAAACGCCGATCGCATAAGAACCGCTCACCGACAGCCGCTCCAGTGGGCGCACCACCGCCTGGATCGCGTTTCCGGTCATTCCTTCCGCGAGCCGCGCCTTGGCGACACGTGCCACCAGCACGTCCCAGAAATGACGCTGCCGCGAATCGAGCGCCAGCGATTTCACCGTCCGAATGCCGTTGAGCGTTTGAACCAGAAACGCACCCTGATCGCCTTCCGCGACCAGGACGGCGTTCGACGCCTTGCGGTAAGTCGGCAGCATCAGAATAAGCCACCCGACGATCATCGCCGAGAACGCCAAGACTATCAAAGTCATTGTCGGGCTGAAGAAAAACATGATCGGCAGGAAGAAGATCAGCGTCGTTGAATCCAGTACCGTTCCGAATAACTGACCCATCAGGAACGAGCGAATGCGGAACACCTCGCGGATGTCGCGCGCGACGAGCCCGACGGCGGTCTGCTCGAAATAGTCGATGGGAAGATTGAGGACCTTTTCGAAAACATAGGTGGACAACTTGACGTCAAGCCTGGTCGTCAGGCGATGAACAAGGACTTGCCTGAGGAACGCGAACGTCGCCTCGAAGGCGATGATGACCAGCATCGCGACGCAGAGCACGTAGAAGGTATTGTACGCGTGATAGAAGATCACCTTGTCCGACAGCAGGCGCCAAAACATGATAGGCGCGAGGCCCAGAAGGCCGAGGACCAGCGCAGCGATTGCGACGTCCCGAACAATGCGACGCTCGCGAAACATCAATGCGACCACGAGACCGAAACTGAACGGCTGCGATTCATCCGAGATTTCGTAGTTTCGCTTGGCGAGAATGACGTCCCCGGACCAGATGTCTTCGAAGCGAAGCCTGTCGATCACGAGCAGCGCGTCTTCCGCGGCGTTTGGATCCCTCAGCGCGATGCGCGTATTGTTGGCGTCTCCAGTTACGCCCAGCAACACCATGAAGCTTCCATTGCGGAGGCCGACAATGGCCGGAAGCGCCTTTTTCAGATGGGAAAGCCCGTCCCAATCGAGTTTGACGTGCTTCGATCGCATGCCGGCCTGTTCGGCGCAGCGGACCAACTGGCTGGAAGACACTTCCCCTTCGGTAAGAAGATTATCCTTGATGAGCTGCGTCGGGGTGAGATCCAGCCCGTGCTGCCGAGCGACAATGACCAGGCATTCGAGCCCAGACGGCAGCATCGGATCGATATCGGCATCCTCGGCGACGGCTAGCGCGATCATGAAGTCTCGCTCTGTCTGTTGCAATTCATGATAGGCCATCCCTGCCATCAAGCGAGTGATAATGACCTCTCATTAATAACATTACATATAATGAAAGTGACGAAAACACGAACATTTCAAGAGATGCGGCGGCGTTGAGGCGGCAATTGCCCGCATTCATCGGCCGGCAGAGTCCGGCATTAAAGGGCCGACGTCCCGCTCCAGGGTGTCCCGCTTTGTATTAGGGCGCTGGGCCAGCATCCCTTTCCCGGGAATTCGCTATCGTATGCTTCGATTGGTCGGGTTCAAAATTGGACTGCCGAAAATGCAACGGGTTCTTCTGAACCACCATGCAAAAGCATCCGTGCATGGCCGCTCCGCGCCGGACTAAGCCGCCAGCTCCTGAAAATTAAACCCGCTTCCTAATAAAGCTGTCTTGATGGCTGCATCATCGGCCTCGGGCATCAACGCCAGCGCGCAAACCTCGAAGTTCTGCATTGAGACCGACACGGTCGGGAAGCCGGCCGTCAATAGCAGATTGCCGAGTCGCTCTGCGGTAAAGCCGGTGCGATGGGCCATATGCAGGTGTCCTTCCTCGATGGCCCGGGAATGGCCGTAAAGCATATCGAGCGGCCTGATCGGACCTGCAGGAGAATTGTAGGCGACCGCCGCAATACCTTGCTCGACTATAAAATGAGCCACCGCTTCGACATCAGGGCTCATGATCAGGGCAAAGCCGTCCGGTTGCAGGACGCGATGGAACTGGCGCAGCGTGGGAAAGATCTCGTGAGCATAGAGATGCTCAAGGACGTGTGACGACCATATCACATCAAACGATTGTGGCTCGAACGACGTTTCAAGTTCGAGGATAGAGCCGACGACGTGGGGTTGCACACTCGGATCGATATCGAAACGTAATTCTTCCAGTCCTCGCTCGTGAATCATTCGAGCGATTCGTCGGGCAGACCCGGGGCCGGAGCCCGCGTTGAGCAAGCGCTTGATACCTCGGGGCAACATCGGCTCCTGGCGTTCCGATCGGAGCTATCGGAAAAAAGTTAGAACAATACCGCTCCAGCGATCTATGACCATGACACTATCGATGTGGCTTCACAAAGGCACGAGCGGCCCCGTGGGATGTCTTTGCATCACAAAAATTAAGGCCCCACCGAAGCGGGGCCTTAACAATCCTGTGCTTCCGTCCGAACTATGAGAGTTTCGGCAGCGTGACGACCTGATCGCTGAAGTGCAACTCCTCAACTCCGTTGACCGCAACAGTCTGCTCATCGTTGAAGTGCAGGGTGTAGGTCGACGTGCTCTCATCGACGTCGATCTTGGCAACATCGAAGAACGAACGACCAACGAACTCGGCGGAGTCGTTACCGTTGCCGCCGAAGATGGTATCGCTGCCGCTATGCGATTCGATCCGGAAGGTGTCATTGCCACCTCCGCCTTCCAGCGTGGAATTGCCATCTCCACCACCGGACAGCCTGAAGTGGTCGTTGCCCGCACCGCCTTGCATGACGTCGCCCTGCACGCCAACCAGTGTGTCATTCCCAGCGCCGCCTATAAGCGTGCTGTGTCCTTCCACATCATTATTATTGCCACCATTATTGCCACCGCCGCCATGACCATGACCCCCGCCATGGTCATCTCCGCGACCGCCACCATGGTCGTCTCCGCGACCGCCGCCATGGCCATCTCCGCGACCACCGCCACGGTCATCTCCACGACCGCCGTCACGGTCATCTCCGCGACCGCCGCCGCGATCATCTCCACGACCGCCGTCACGGCCGCGGCCGCGATCATTATCCCCGAAGGTGCTGTCGTCGGCGCTGGCAACGCGCGCGTTACCGCCGCCGCCACCCCCGCCGCCGCCGGCCAGCGCACCAGATACCAGGAGGTCGTTGCCGGCGCCGCCGTCCAGCGTGTCATTGCCGGTGCCGCCGTAAATGCTGTCATTGCCGGCACCGCCGAATAGCGAGCTGTCGCCATGGCCTCCGCGGATGACGTCGTTGCCGCCTCCACCGTAGACCGTATCGTCACCGCTATCGCGAAGGTTGATCGTATCATTACCTCTGCCTGCGGCGACAAAGATGTCGTTATCCCCGCCGGTCACGTTCAGTCTGGCGCTGTGGTCGTCCAGGACAATCGCTTTCAGATTCGGATTCGTCTGGACGCTTGTCGAGTTGGATACGTCCAGAATCTGGACCACCGGCGGCACCGCCCCGCCGGCGAACGGCCCTGACTCCAACCATCCCCTCGCACTGTTGTCGCCCTCGTTAAACACACCGCTTTGCTCGAGCGAATCGATCAACGCCGATCGTACGCCCGCCTCGATGTTCCCGTTATTATGGAGAAACTCACCTAACTCGGTCTTCGTCAAATAGGAAACGGCCATGGCGTCCTCTGGCTGGATTTTTTCATGACGAAAGCAGATATTCAGTCGACGCCAATCGACACCAATATACTGCAGTTCGAATGTGCTAGTCCTGAGCCGACCCGGGGCTCGCATAACATATAAATGTTATGTCACCTCTCGATTGTTATGTCTATGTTAGAGGCACCAGATCGCGCAAGTCAAGGATCAAATTACGTCCCCTTAACTTAGATTCGACTGAGATCGTCGGCCCATCAGCCGGATACCTGCGTGCTTTACCGAGCCGATTTCCCTAATCTGGGTCGGATTCGCCCACTAGGCATGCATAAAATCAGAAGGACGGACCACTATTAAACCCTGACCGGCCAGCCAATTGTGATTTTCGGTCAAGAAATGGTAACGTCGGCAGATGCTTTTACCGGAAAATGTGAGAATTTGTTATCGTGGCGCCCGCATGAGCTCTCACGGACTGAGACGGAGAATTATAACCGTTACTCAGCGCAAAGGCGGTGTCGGCAAAACCACCATCGCGGTCTGTGTCGCCGCTGCGCTCGCGCGCCGGGGACATGACGTTGCGCTTGTCGACAGCGACCCTCAACGTTCCGCCTCACAGTGGGCGGAGCCCGGCAATCTCGAATTCCCGGTCTATGAAATGGCCTTGGAGCAAATGTCAGTCTCCGCCTGGGCGCAGGAAGTGCGCAGCATTGAAGCTGGGGTGATCGTCATCGACACCGCTCCCAACGCTCGAGAAATGGGGGCCTCCATCGCTGTGGCCAATCTGATTTTGGTACCCTGCACCCCGTCCGGCCTTGACCTCGATGCAACGCTTCAGACTCTTGCGATCATTAACGCAGCACGGGAACGCCGCCGGGATCGAATCAAGGTGATCCTGGTGCCGAACAGGCTCGATCGCCGCACGCTCGAGGGAAGGCAACTGCTCGACGAGTTAAATACATTCGGTGAAGCGGTCGGGCCGCCGATCGCTAGCCGCGCCGCCTTCGTTCGTTGCTTCACTAGCGGTCAATCGGTAACAAGCTTCGTGCCCGGAGATAACGCTGATCGGGAAATCCAAGAACTAGCGGACGCAATCGAACGGACCGACCAAGAGGAATAGGTAACTCCGCACTCGCAGAGAGACACTTCTTTCCCTTCCAAGGACAGCTATCTGGAATTGGCTGGACCAAGCAGGGCCTGCACACCTTGCGTCTCCGACGGACGAGACGATGCCGTAACCGCGGCTTCCTCAAGCCTCATTTTCTCTAGCAAGAGATCCGTGACGATCTTTCGAAGCCGCTGGTTCTCGAGTTTAAGCTCCTCCAGAACATGACGCATCTGATCCATCGCCGGAGGTCTGGCAGACGCCACACCTTCTCCTGCATTGTCCTGAAAAACATTTGCTTCTTGCCTTGGCAGAGGCAGTTTCCTCCACCGATGAAGGGTCATGACACTCACACCAAGCGCCTTGCACACATCGACCTGGGAATTGCCCGTGCGGGCAAGCTCGTCTGCCCGGGCAAGCTTCGAAAGAATTTCCTCCCGCGAATGCTTCTTCATCTTCCTACCTGGATGCGGCTTCGATGACAGGGAATAAAACCAAATGTAAATCTCATTTTGCGAACAACTTCACAACGATAAAATGGACAAATAAATATATGACAGCCGAGCGCCACAGGATCAAGCTCCGCGCGCGTTAGCCTTTCGTGTTAGCTGCAGTGCAACGTAAAACCAAAACCATCTGTTTCGATCTCCGATTGCTATCATATGGCGAGATACCCACGAGGACCGCGATCGGGCGTATCACTTCTTCAGAGCACGGGCGCCATGGTCTGTGGTCGATCCTATCTTTCCTATCTTGCGTTCCGCGTTCATTCTGTAAGGCGGCTGCAGTCGTCACAGCGGAACTACCTATCAAACCTCACAGATTCGATTTGTAACCAGCTTCTGGGGCTGACGAACAGGTCGGCATCTTTGTGCCGTGCATTGTGCGGGGACATTGTCCAGCTATGTCAGTCGCCCCGCCGCATCTCGCACCTAAAGATGTTGTGGGCATCAGGCCAGATGGCCGCGCAACGGCAGGAGAATTCGCGGCCCGATCGTCTCGCCGCCTTCGTCGCACTCGCGCAAAATTGATACACGTTGGCGCCACATGAGCCGGAAGGTCTCGCAGGCTCGTGTAGATGCCTGATTTGCTGGTGGGCCCGGAGGGACTCGAACCCCCAACCAGACCGTTATGAGCGGCCGGCTCTAACCATTGAGCTACAGGCCCCGGCCGGACGTCGCGTGTGCAACCGCCGCCGGCGCAGGCATCCCCTTACAATGTCATGTGCCGCGCGGCAATCGGCGGTCAGGGCTTTGGGTGGCTTCGAGCGCGATACGGAGCACGCGCGCCAGATCGGAGCGCGCATTTCCTCCTCTCCGTGACCACCGCGCTAGAAGTGGCACGCGTTCCACCGAAGATGTGGGACTGAGGCAGGCATCAGGCGGGTTCGTAGGTCTTATCAAGCGGATTTTTGACGCTGCTTCGCGAACCGGACATCTCGATGACCTTTATTTCGATGACCTTATTAGCTGGTTGCGAGCGTACAGGCCCGATGCGGACCGGGACGGCGGCGCCGAAAGAACACGTTCTGTCTGGGCACCGGCCAAAAGACATCGTTCCAGCGGTCACCAGCGACCACGAGACCTAGCGGCATCGGAAGTGACAGAACCAGACGCAACGAGGGCGTCTTAACTCTTTGCTAACCATACACAGGGCAAATTTTGCCTAGGGGACCGCGCGTCGTCAGCCGCTCAGAACGGCATCGCCCCCAATGAACGCCAGGGCGGCGCCTTACTTCAAAATGGAGCCGCCTCAGCCGCCGCGCAGACGATCGGCGCGCGGGAGCGGCCTTGGGCGTGGGTGGAGACGGGGAGGATGAGGGGCATCACGGCGAATCAGGGCGCAAATTCGCCAGGCTCGGGTTTTCCGAGTTTTGGCGAGATCGGGACCATGCTGAAGCGCGGCGATCTCGCGCTCGCCTTCGGCATCCTGACGATCCTTGTCGTCCTGATTCTTCCGCTGCCGTCGATCATCCTCGACCTCTTTCTGGCGATCTCGATCACGCTGTCAATCCTGATCCTGATGACGTCCCTGTTCATCCAGGCGCCGCTGGAATTCTCCTCTTTCCCGACCGTGCTGCTGATTGCGACCATGCTGCGGCTGTCGCTCAACCTCGCCTCAACACGGCTGATCCTGTCGCACGGGCATGAAGGCTCGGCCGCCGCCGGCCACGTCATCGAGGCCTTCGGCAACTTCGTGATGGGCGGCAACTTCGTGATCGGCATCATCGTGTTCGCGATCCTGGTGATCGTGAACTTCGTGGTCATCACCAAGGGTTCGGGCCGCATCGCCGAGGTGGCGGCGCGCTTTCAGCTCGACTCCATGCCCGGCAAGCAGATGGCGATCGATGCCGACCTCTCCGCCGGCCTCATCGACGAAAAGACCGCCAAGGAACGCCGCAAGGCGCTGGAAGATGAAAGCGGCTTCTTCGGCGCCATGGACGGCGCCTCGAAGTTCGTGCGGGGGGATGCGGTCGCCGGCCTGCTCGTCGTCTTCATCAACATCATCGGCGGCATGGTCATCGGCATTGCGCAGGAGGGCCTGAGCTTCGCCGACGCCGCGCGCAGCTACACGCTGCTCACCGTCGGCGACGGACTGGTGACACAGATTCCCGCACTCATCGTCTCCACCGCCGCGGGCCTTCTGGTCTCCAAAGCTGCCGTCACCGGCGCCGCCGACAAGGCGCTGATGAAGCAGCTCTCCGGCTATCCGCAAGCGCTTGGTATGTCAGCCGGGGTAATGTTGGTGCTGGGTCTGCTACCCGGCATTCCGATGCTGCCGTTTGTCGCGCTCGGCGGCGGAGCGGCGGCGCTTGCCTGGAGTTCGCGAAAACGCCAAAGCGTCGCGGCGGCGGCAGCCATGGCGGCGGCGGCGTCCGACGCCGCGGTCGCCCCCCCGAGTGCGGAAGAGCCGATCTCGGCGGCGCTGAAGATCGACGATCTGAAGATCGAACTGGGTTATGCGCTGTTGCCGCTGGTCAACGGCCCGGATGGCCAGGATCGCCTCACCGAGCAGATCAAAGCGCTGCGCCGCTCGCTCGCGATCGAGATGGGATTCGTGATGCCGGCGGTGCGGATTCTCGACAACGTGCAGCTAGAGGCCAACACCTACATCATCAAGATCAAAGAGGTCGACGCCGGCTCGGGTCGTATCTGGCCGAACCAGTACATGGTGATGGATCCTGCCGGCGATCAGGTCGGGGTTCCCGGCATTCACACCACCGAACCGACCTTCGGACTGCCGGCAACATGGGTGGATGCCTCGCTCAAGGAGGAGGCCTCACTGAAAGGCTATACCGTGGTCGATGCCGCGACCGTCGTTTCGACCCACCTCACTGAACTGCTCAAGACCAACATGTCGGATCTGCTCTCTTACGGCGAAGTGCAAAAACTTCTGAAGGATCTACCGAAGGAACAGGGCGAGCTAATCAAGGACATTGTTCCAGGCCAGATCACGATATCCGGCATCCAGCGCGTGCTGCAGCTCCTGCTCGCCGAGCGCATTTCCGTCCGCGATTTATCCACTATCCTCGAAGGCATCGCCGAAGCGCTGGCCTTCTCGCGCAACCCGGCGACGCTGGTCGAGCACGTGCGTGCCCGCCTTGCGCGTCAAATCTGCGCCCAAAACACTTCCGTCAACGGTTACCTGCCACTGGTCGCACTGTCGGCCAAATGGGAACAGGCCTTTGCCGACTCCATCATCGGCCAGGGCGAGGAACGCAGCCTTGCGATGCAGCCGTCAAAGTTATCAGAATTTATGGCCGCGGTGCGCGACCGCTTCGAACAGGCCGCCCGGGAAGGCGAAGCGCCGGTGCTGGTAACCTCGGCCGCAATCCGGCCGTTCGTCCGCTCGCTGGTCGAGCGTTTCCGCGCCCAGACCTCTGTTCTATCGCAGGCCGAAATCCATCCCCGGGCCCGGCTCAAGACGGTCGGCAGCATCTGATCACGCTGCTCGAATCACGCCGCTCTTAATGCGGCATTTTGGCACCAGACAACTGGTTTATCTCCAGCCTGTGCCGGCCCCGTCGGGACGCGCCGCGAGCGCAGTTTAACGTTAAAATGCTGATGTATTTGCACAATTTATCCATTTCCCCATATTAGGCCGGGTCAATGATCGCGCATCTTCACACCTTTTCACCACTTTGTGATCAACCCTTCGGAACATTGGTGTCGATTCCTACGTTCTAAGGGCGCGAGATTATGGTAAGCGTCTATTCCTGACACGTTATCTTAGTTGAGGATAGTTGCCGGGCGCCAGTTCCATGGCAAGAGCTGATCGAGCCGGCTCATGGGATGACCGGC
>NZ_MWPQ01000040.1 GCF_002028545.1 Nitrobacter vulgaris | reverse complement strand
CGCCGCATCGCCACCAGATATGATCGTCTCGCAATCAATTTCCTCGCAGCCGTCTGCATCGCTGCGCTGGTCAGTTACTGGTTATGAGTCCGGACCCTAGTGCGACGCTGCTAATTTCCCTGACGTGTCGTAGATGAAATACCAAATTAGAGCCTGGAAAATAAAAATGCAGAGTAGATTGATCACTACGTCAATACCATGGGCTATGGAATTGTTTCGCCACAGCAGCTCTAAAATACGAACGCGCCATGGTAGGAGAAATGACGTTAAGTGCATGAAGAAAAGAGCGCAGCCGACCCAATAGAGAACTTCGATACCGGTCGCGGCTGTTTTATTGGCAGCATATTTTAAAGCGCCCAACAGGACGATGTTCTTCAAAATATCGAGCGCTGTTTTGCTGAATTCGCGCTTATCGTTTGCTGTCGCGAAGTCCGCGGCATCAAGCCTCCGAATCAATCGGTTCATCAGATTTTCCATCGTCGACTAGTAACCCAGCAACGCCAATACTGCCGATGGCAGCCCACGCGAAAGGTCTCCCCGCTGGGGAAAGCGTGGATTGTTTTTTTACCAAATCAGTGGGACTGTGAGGGCGGAGCGTGAGAACTCCCGCCAGCAGCCTAGCCGGGCTGCGCTGGCCCTAGAGCGGTGGCAGGGCGATCCTTGCCGGGATCAGACTTGCCAACGAGAACGAACGTGCCGATTGCCGTCGGCGCGACCGGCGTCACTATGCCGGGAGCGCGGCGGTTATACAAGACCCGCAAGGGAAAGGCCGTCGCGCATGGTCTCTAGCCATGTTCTCACCCTCCCGGCGCCAGCGACGCCCGCTGGCACCCGGCCGTGAGAAGCCGGTAATCTAGAGAAGCACCATGACAAACACGACCGATCGCCCAGCGACGTCCGCTGACGACCTCTACTATCCAATGGACGTTACACCCGAACAGTTCTTCCAGGCTTGGAGCCGCAGTGAGCGGGAGGCCTTGATCGAGCTGCTAATCGGCACTCTCGACACCACCGACGACTGCGACGAGGACCGCGCCGTCGACGACGGACCCTGCGACGAGGATCCGGACGCCGAGCCGCCGCTCGGCTGGACCGATAGGGAATCGCGATGGGGAAAGCCCGTCTTCACGGAAGGTGAGGACGAGCCGATTCTCGCCGCGGTGCCAGCAATCGATCAAGCGGAATGGGCCTCCGGCAACCAAGATGATCGCGAAGGTGATGGATGCGCCGATGACCGTGAGGACGTGTGCGAGGACGAAGGTGCGGAGCATGATGGCCGCGAGCCGAGTTTCGGCTGGTCTGACGTGGAGACTGCCCGCGGTCGCCATCCGAACCAGATGGGGGGTGATCAATGAGCAACGTGGTCACATTCCCAGGGAGCTCTACCGGCCGCGCACCGGCCAGCGAAAGCCCCAACAAGCCCTCGCAGGAAATGGCCTGGCGGAGCCGCGAACATGTTCAAAGCAGCATCAAGGAACACCGCGCGGCGTGGGATCGCTATGCGCAGGCGGTTGCCTGGGTGGCAGCAGTGGAATCGGGAAATCTGCCGGTAGGTCAGATCGAGGCCGCCAAACAGGACCTCGCGGAACTTCATGCTGAAATGGATTATTGCGCTCGAATGTTGCTCGTCTGCATGCCAACCGACGTGAAGGCGCTGATCGAGCTGCTTCTTTACCTGGAGCGAAATTTCACAATCCTACCGCAAGAGATCAGGCACGCTGGGGTGAGCTCGAACTCGCTCGCGTTCGACCTCTTACGCACTGTGCGGCTGAGCCTCCGAGAGGTGTTGAAGGCCAACAAAAGCTCATTGTAACGAGCGGCGGTGAGAAGCAAAGGAAGCCGCGATCGGCAGAGACTGGCGACACGCCGCTGGCCGCTCAGTCGGTGAGGCGAGGGCGCCGGGCTACGGCCCGGCGGCTACTTCGATTCACAAGTTAGCTTGCGCGTGTCTTGGCCGGCGGGTGCGCACCAGACCACTTCGCCGGTCCAATTGTTTAAGCGAAGGGCGGCGGGGCGGCCAGCACCGATCGCCTGCACGCTCCAATGCGAGGCGAGCATGATCGATGCGCCAATGATCAGCGCGGCGGAAACTATTGCAGCTGAGATATTCATCTATCTGACCGCGGTGTGTCGGGAGATACAACCACGCTGCAGCGATCGATGTCCATGCACACCGTGGCGGGGGCGCCAGTGCTTCCCACTTGCTTCCCAAGCAGCAAAACATGGGAAGCGTTTGCTATCCATCGCTTTGTAAACACAAGCCATTCTTAGTAGTTGACACATTTCCGGCTATCATATGGCCGTCGTCGCTGGCGTGGTCTTCTTCGCGGTGCGTGCGCTGTTGGCCCTGGTTCCAGCGTTGACGGCGACGTTTCCGATTAAGAAGTGGTCGGCGGCAGCGGCGCTCGTGGCAGCCGCTTTTTATCTTCTGCTGTCGGGCGCTGAGGTCGCGACCCAACGCTCGTTCTTTATGACAGCGGTGGTGCTGATTGCGATCATGGTGGACAGGCGCGCTATTACGTTTCGAACACTCGCGGTCGCGACGATGATCGTGCTTGCGATTGCGCCGGAGTCATTGATCCACCCGAGCTTTCAAATGTCGTTCGCGGCGACGCTCGGGTTGGTGGCGCTAGTTCAGGTCGGGATGCCGAAGATGCTTGCAACCCCCGATCACTCGCCGACGGCGAGGGCCGCTCTGTGGGGTGGACGCGAAATCGCCATGCTGGCGCTGGCGTCACTCGTGGCCGGACTCGCGACCACGCCGTATGTCGCGTTCCATTTCCATCGGGTGACGCCATACGGCATGGTTGCGAACCTGCTGGCGATGCCGGTGATCTCGGCGCTGGTGATGCCGGCCGGGCTTCTCGGACTTGCGGCCATGCCGTTTGGCTTCGACGGCGTGTTCTGGCGGCTGATGGACTTTGGCATCGAATGGATGGTCGCTGTGGCTCAATGGGTAGCGGCGCTTCCGGGCGCCATCGGTCATACGGCTGCTTTTGGAACGGGGCCGCTGCTCGCGGCGACCGCGGGCATCATTCTGCTCGGACTGTTGAGAACACCGCTGCGCTGGAGCGGCGCGGTTGTGGTCGCGCTGGCGATCGTGTGGTCATTTGCGGTGACGCCGCCGGATATCCTGATCTCCGCGGAAGGTCGCAATGTCGCCGTGAGGGGCGGGGACGGCCGGCTGCGCCTCATCAGTACGAGTAAGGACTCTTTCACGGTCAGGGAATGGCTTGCCGCCGACGGGGATGGGCGTGGGTCTGCCGACCCTACGCTGGCGGAAGGCGTCTCATGCGACGATGAGGGCTGCGTGGTCAAGGTGAGTGGAGGTGGACTTGTCGCGCTTACGCGGCGTCCGGAGGCGATGCAGGATGATTGTACGCGGGCGGAGCTCATGGTGACGCCGTGGCAGGCTCCGGAGGGGTGCCCAGCGCAGGTGATCGATCAAAACAGGCTGCGGCGTGAAGGCGCTCTTGCCTTGTGGCGAACCCCAAGTGCTTCAAGATCTGGTGCTTCAAGATCCGGCTTTGCTGTTGATGCCGTACGTCCTGTCGGCGTCGATCGTCCCTGGTCATCCGCTGCCGTCGATGAACAGTCGGCACAGCTGCAATCAAAACCGGAACCCCCGGCCGACGCCACGCCGGTGCCCGAGGATCTCCAGCCGGACGATTGAACGGCTTGTCCACGGTTGGAGCCTTTCGCTCCTGATGAAATCAGTACTTGCGGTAAATGCCGATCAGTCTGCCCTGGATCTGGACCCGATTGGGCGGAAGTATGCGAACTTCGTAAGCCGTGTTCGCCGGCTCCAGCGCGATCGAAGCACCGCGACGGCGGAAGCGTTTCAACGTCGCTTCTTCTTCGTCGATCAGGGCAACGACGATGTCGCCGGTATCAGCGGTCTGGTTCCGCTGGATCAACGCAAGATCGCCATCGAGAATTCCGGCATCGACCATAGAATCGCCGCGTACCTCAAGCGCGTAGTGTTCGCCGGTACCAAGCATGTCGGGCGGCACGCTGACGGTGTGGCTGCAGGTCTGCAACGCTTCGATCGGCGTGCCGGCTGCAATCCGTCCCATCACCGGTACGGCGACCGGACGTTCCACATCGTCGACGACAGCGCCGCCGCTGCGGCGGACTTTGCCCAGATTGCCTTCGATGACGCTCGGTGTGAAACCGCGACGGCCGCCGCCGCCGCTGGCGGCGAGTTCGGGCAGTTTGATGACTTCGATGGCGCGGGCGCGGTTGGGCAGACGGCGGATGAATCCTCGTTCTTCCAGCGCGGTAATCAGGCGATGGATGCCGGACTTCGAGCGCAGGTCGAGCGCGTCCTTCATTTCATCGAACGAGGGCGGCACGCCGGATTCTTTCAGCCGTTCGTTGATAAAACGCAGGAGTTCATACTGTTTGCGCGTGAGCATCCCGACCCAGTCCCTGGTTGATGGGTTCTTGCCAACTAGGGGACATCGGGCCTGCAGCCCTTATAACCCCGCGGCACGAACCTCGAAACAAATCATGAACATACACTATATGTTCGATATGTGTTCCGCAACCCTTTAATTTAAGGTCAACAAAGCGACGTTTTATGACAGCGAAAGCTTAATGATGGCGCAGGGCTCGCCTTTGCTTGCGGCCGGCGCAAATGGCGTGCGGATTACGAGAGCCTCTGCCGCAGCGAGTTTTCCCATCAGCGAGCTGTCCTGATGCCCGATCGGCGTCGCGACCGGCAAGCCGTCCGTCGAGGGTGTGAGTCGGGCGCGCAGATAATCCTGCCTGGCTTGATTGGCGCTAACATCGCTGCCGAGCAGCGCCGGTTCAATGCAGTGGTGCACATCTTCACGCCCCGATAGCGCGCGAATCAGCGGCACCATGAACAGAAACGCGCAGATGTAGGACGAGACGGGATTGCCGGGGAGGCCGATCACCCGCATCGGGCCTAGACGTCCGTGCATCATCGGCTTGCCCGGCCGCAGTGCGATCCGCCAGAACGCAATCTCCACGCCTTCCGCCTCCAGCGCACGCTTGACGAAGTCATGGTCGCCGACCGACGCGCCGCCGGTCGTAACCAGAATGTCGGCGCCGCTCTCGCGGGCGCGGCGGATCGCGGCGGTTGTGGCGTCCATTGTGTCGGCGGCGATACCGAGGTCGATCGCCTCGGCGCCTTCGCCTCGGGCGAGTGCGCGAAGCGCGTAGCCGTTGGACAAGATGATCTGGCCCGGACCGGGCGTCGCGCCCGGCAAGACCAGTTCGTCGCCCGTGGCGAGCATCGCTATTGTGGGACGGCGATGCACCGGCAGGTCCGGATAGTTCATGCCGGCAGCAAGGGAAAGATGGCGGTCGGTGAGATGGCTGCTGGCCCGGATCAGGACGTCGCCCTCACGAAAATCCACGCCGGCAGGACGAATGTTCTTTCCGGGAGCAGTGGCTTCCTTGACGATGACGTGGTTGCCGTCGCGTTCGGTGTCTTCCTGGATCACGACTGTATCGGCGCTGTCCGGCACTACGCCGCCGGTGAAAATCCGTAAGGCCTCGCCGGTTTGCAGCGCGCGCTCGAGCGGCCGTCCCGCAGCGATCTCACCGATCACCTGTAGCCGCGCTGGAATTGTCGCGATGTCCGCTGCGCGCACCGCATAGCCGTCCATCGCCGACATTGCGACCGGCGGCTGAGTCCGGCGCGAGGGGAGATCGCGCGCCAACACCCGGCGATGCGCGGATTCGAGAGCCACGGGTTCCTCCGGGAGCGGTTCGACTCCGGCAAGAACAGCCGCAAGGGCGTCGGCGACCGTCATCAGGGGCATGACCATTCTCCTAGAGCATTTTCCGGCCGTGCGATCAGCCGTAAGAAAATCCCCTCAATCAATAGCTTGCGCGTATTCTGATCGCAAAACCGGTATCCATTTTTGCGGAATACGCGCTAGGCGCGATGCGCCTGGCGGGCGCGTCAAACATCTACCGAACTCGCGGCTCGCATACAACGGTACTAAGAGCCAAAATGCCGCTTAACGAAGCGTTCGCGTGACGGCTATGGTTCTGAGGCGGTATCCGTCACAAGATAGTGGCCGGACTTGCCGCCCTTTTTCTCGACGAGGTGAATGCCCTCGATCCGGACGCCGCGTTCCACGGCCTTGATCATGTCGTAGATCGTCAGGCAGGCGACGGATACCGCCGTGAGGGCTTCCATCTCTACTCCGGTCGGGCCGGAGACTTTGACGCTTGCGCGGACGCGGCAGCCCGGAATTCTCCTGTCGGCCTCGATGTCGAGCGTGACTTTCGACAGCGCCAGTGGATGGCAGAGTGGGATCAAATCCGAAGTGCGCTTGGCGGCCATGATGCCCGCAATGCGCGCGGTGCCGAGCACGTCGCCCTTCTTGGCGTTGCCGCTTTCAATCAAGTCGAGCGTCGCCTTGGTCATGACGACCTGGCCCTCGGCGACAGCGACGCGCTCGGTTGCGGGCTTTGCCGAGACATCGACCATCCGCGCCTCGCCTTTGACGTCGATGTGGGTGAGGGCGAGTTTGTGTTTCCCGGCGGTCTTGTTTTTCTTGTCTGCCATGTCAATCAAATCCTGAGCTGGTTCTTCCCTCTCTCACGAGGGGAGAGGCTATTTTTTCAAGACCAGATTTTAACGTATAGTTTCAGCACTTTGTGAAGATTTTAAAATCTGGAAACGGGATAAAGCTACATATCGATAGCAAAACGGCTGATTGCTTTTTCAAGTTTCGACTTGCCTCTTTTGTAGAATTTAGATGTCGTTCTGGAAAGCAAAGAAAAGAATCTGAGGACAGGTTGTTCGAATCTGCTGATGCGCTCTTTGTGAACCCATCTATTGTCATGGCGACACGTGTCGTTGCCACGAGCTCCAGCAGGCCCTTCTGATCGGTTGCCGCCAATGCTGTCATGTCCCTGTTGAGCAAGGCGTTGAACGGTTGCTTCCGCGGCATCGTCATTTCACGACGGCAGTGGATCGTTTCGTGCGAACACCGATGAGATGCCGCTAGACCACACATTCGCTAGAAGGCCAAAATCTAATTGCCGTTGGCCGACCGTAGGATACGTCGAGCAGGGCAGGGTTGCTGATAAGGTTTGATGTTCGGCTGTTTTCATCGGCCGGACAAACGAAAACCCGTACGAGCCGCAGCATTGATTGAGAGAGGTATGGACGGCTGGTGGTTCTGAGGATTAATGTTGTTCCGGATACTGAAGGTTCTAATTTTAGACGCTTGTTACAAAAATGCGCTGATGCCCCGTTAATGTCAGTGGGTGTGGTCCGTGCTGAATGTGAGCAATATTGCGCTTCGCAATGCGGTTCGTGACAGCCGCATGATCTTAATTTCCGGCGGCACCTTCCGCATGGGATCTGACAAGCATTATCCGAAAGAGACGGCGGTGCACCGGGTTACCGTCGGCACTTTTTGGATGGACCGTGCTCCTGTCATCAATCGGCACTTCAGAGAGTTTGTGAGGGCGACCGGTCACAAAGTGGCGGTTGGGAGGTGGCTGCTGATTATCGTTCAGTTAGCAAGATGGTGAGTGTGGAAGTAGCGCGTCAATAGATTGGCCGGCCGTATTGCTGGCTGGTTGAAAAGTTCATCCAAAGGTACTCAAGAGAGGACAAGATGAGCAAGGACCATCAGAACACGTCGAAGATTGGCACCCTGGATCGTCGCAAGCTCTTGCTCGCCAGCACGTCGCTCGCAGCGGCGGCGCTCGGCGCTGCTGCGTCCACGCGCGTCGCTCAGGCGCAGGCGCAGCGGCATCCCCCGGCGCCGGCGGCCGGCCGCAAGCCGAACATCCTCGTGATCTTCGGCGACGACATCGGCGTTCCACAGATCAGCGCCTATACCATGGGCATGATGGGCTATCGCACACCGAACATCGACCGCATCGCGAACGAAGGCGCGATCTTTACCGATGCTTACGGACAGCAAAGCTGCACCGCGGGGCGAGCCTCGTTCATTCTCGGACAGGAGCCGTTCCGCACCGGCCTTTTGACTATCGGCATGCCGGGCGACCCGCACGGCATTCAGGACTGGATGCCGACCATCGCCGACGTCATGAAGACGCAGGGTTATGCGACCGGCCAATTCGGCAAGAACCATCTCGGTGACCGTGACGAGCACTTGCCGACCAAGCACGGCTTCGACGAGTTCTTCGGAAACCTCTACCACCTCAACGCCGAAGAGGAGCCGGAGGGCTACTTCTATCCGAAGGACGCTGAATTCCGGAAAAAGTACGGTCCCCGTGGCGTTATCAAATCTTCGGCGGACGGCAAGATCGAGGACACTGGTCCGCTGAACGTCGCGCGCATGCCGACGGTGGACGAGGAGTTCCTGGGCGCTGCCAAGGATTTCATCGGCCGTCAGGCGCGCGCCAACCGGCCGTTCTTCGTGTGGTTCAATTCAACGCGCATGCACGTCTTCACCCATCTTAAAAAGGAGTCCCTGGGCAAGACCGGCAAAGGCATTCATGCCGACGGCATGGTCGAGCATGACGGGATGGTGGGAGAACTGCTCAAGCAACTCGACGACCTCGGCATCGCCGACAACACCATCGTGCTCTACACGACGGACAACGGCGCCGAAATTGCGCTGTGGCCGGATGGCGCGATGACGCCGTTCAAGAGCGAGAAAGGCACAACATGGGAAGGCGGCATGCGCATTCCGATGATGGTTCGCTGGCCTGGCGTTGTGAAGCCCGGCACGCAAATCAACGAGCCCATTTCGCTGATCGACTGGATGCCGACGCTCGCTGCAGCGGCGGGTATTCCCGATCTCAAGGAGCGGATGAAGACCGGATTCCACGCCGGCAACAAGACCTTCAAGGTTCATCTCGACGGCTACAACTTCCTGCCGTTCCTCAAGGGAGAAACGAAGGAGCCGCCGCGCGACACGATCTACTACTTCGACCAAGGCGGCAACCTGAATGCGATCCGTTGGAATGATTGGAAGCTGAGCTTCGCGACAGCGAAAGGTAACATCGCAACAGGCGTTCGCGAGACATCAGCATGGGCGTTAATCACCAACCTGCGAATGGATCCCTACGAGAGAGGGCTTGAAGAAGGAGGTGGCGCCATCGAATTCCTTGCGCGCAACATCTGGCTGCTCGTACCTGTTCAGGCGAAGGTCAAGGAGTTCTTCAGCGACTTCGATCAGTACCCGTACCAAACAGGCAACTCACTCAATGCGGGCGGCATCAACTATGCGTTGCTGCGCCAGCAAGATGCGATGAAGCGGCTCAAAGATCTGGAAAGTATTAAGACACGCTGAGAGCCGAAATACCACATGCTGGCCGGGCAATGATGCCGGCCAGCATGTACGTTATTTGTCGAAGGGAACAAACCGATGGCTGATGCGAGCGTAGCGAGCCCTCCCACCGGTGCGGCGCCCGTAAAAGTGAGCTCATCCGCTGCCCGTGACGCCATCCTCGACCTGAAGGTGCGTATCGGCAAATCCGTCCTCGGCCAGGATCATCTGATCGAAAGCATGTTGATCGGGTTACTCGGCAACGGCAATCTTTTGATCGAAAGTCTGCCCGGCCTCGCGAAGACGCGCGCGGTGAAGTCCCTGGCCAAAAATCTCGCTGCTGATCTGTCGCGTGTGCAGTTCACGCCGGACCTGCTCCCGTCCGATGTCACCGGTGCGGAGATTTACGCGCAGACCGACAAGGGCGGGCAGTTCCAGTTTCAGAAGGGGCCGATCTTCGCCAACCTCGTGCTGGCAGACGAGATCAACCGAGCGCCTGCCAAGGTGCAGTCGGCGCTTCTCGAAGCGATGGAGGAGCGGCAGGTCACCGTCGCCGGCAAGACCTACAAGATGCCCGAGCTGTTCATGGTACTCGCGACCGAGAACCCGATTGAGCAGGAAGGCACCTATCCGCTGCCGGAGGCGCAGCTCGACCGGTTCTTGATGCACGTCGTCATCACCTATCCAGACGAGGACGTCGAGGGCGCGATCATCAAGCTCAACCGCGAGGAAGTCGCGCAAGCGTCAAAGGAAAAAGCAGCGGAGCCTGCCGCGGTGCCGCAGCAGGCAATCTTCGACGCGCGGCGCGAGATCGACGGTGTTTTCGTGTCGGATGCTGCGCAGCGCTACATGGTCGACATCATCTTCGCCACGCGGTTTCCGGCGCGCTACAAGGAGCCGCTCAGCAAATGGATTCAGGTCGGCGCGAGTCCGCGGGGCAGCCTTGCGCTCGACCGCTGCGCGCGGGTGCGCGCGTGGCTCGACGGCCAATCGTTTGTGACGCCCGATCATATCCGAGCGGTGATGCACGACTGCCTGCGGCACCGGCTGATCCTCACCTACGAGGCTTTATCCGAAGGCGTCACCGCCGATCAGGCCATCGACAAAATCGCGTCGCTGGTGGCGCCGGTGTGAGGAGCATGCGATGCCGGCAGCGAGCGCAGCGGCGGTTCCCGGCGTCTATGTCGATCTCGGCGAGTTGATCGCGCTGGAGCAACGAGGCCACCGGGTCTCGTTTCTTCCTCGTCAACCTGTCCACAGCCTGTTGTCGGGCCGATACGCATCGCGGATGCGTGGGCGAGGGCTCAACTTCGAGGAAATCAGAGACTATCGTCCCGGCGACGACGTGCGCTCGATCGACTGGAAGGTGACGGCGCGTTTACAGCAGCCCCACGTTCGCGTGTTCAACGAAGAGCGCGACCGCCAAGGCTTGCTCGTGGTCGACCAGCGGCTATCAATGTTCTTCGGTAGCCGCTTCGCCATGAAGTCAGTGACGGCCGCACAGGCTGCGGCGTTGGCCGCTTGGCGAATTCTCGCGGCGGGTGACCGCATTGGCGGCATCATTTTCAATGACTCGGAACTTGCCGAGGTGCGGCCGCAACGAAGCCGCCGGAACGTGCTCGAACTGCTGGGGCATATCGTTGGGCAGAACCAGGCGCTCGGCGTTGGGCGCGGCCTTTCGGGCGCACCGGCAATGATCAATCGTGCGCTCGACCGAGCGCGGCGGCTCGCGGTGCATGACTCGACCGTCATTGTCATCAGTGACTTCGATGGCGCCGACGACACGACCAAGCGTTTGGTCGGCGGCATGGCGCAGCACAACAGCGTGGTGGCGTTGCTGGTCCACGACCCGCTGCAAAGCGATCTGCCCTCATCGGCACGCATGACGGTCACCGACGGTGAATTGCAAATCATGCTGGAGGTCGGCCGTGACAGTGTTCGCAAAGGCATTCAGGAGGCGACTGACGCGCGGCTGCGTAACGTGTTCGCGTGGACGCGCGAGATCGGTGTGCCGGTGTTGCCTCTGAGCGCTGCAGAGAAAACCGCCCCTCAACTGCGCCGCCTGATGGGCCGTTTGCCGGGCGGCGGCGGCGGGGGAGGCGGAAATCCACCATCTCCGGAGGCGAGCCTTGGCTAGTTCTCCACAACCCGATCCAGTCGCCGGCCTGATCGACATTCCGCTGCCGCCGGCGATCAGTCTTTGGCCCCAGACATGGCCGCTGCGGATTGCGCTGGCCGTTGCCACGGCCGGCCTTCTCTTTGGTCTGTGGCGGCTGACCTATTGGTGGTATCGCAACCGCTATCGTCGAGCGGCGCTGACCGAGCTTGCGGCTATTCAACGCACGTGGAATCCGGAGAATCCTGCCGGCACGTCCATCGCGTTGGCGTCGTTGATCCGCCGCACCGCGCTGGCTGCTTTTCCGCGGGGACAGGTCGCATCGCTGGCTGGCCAGGCATGGCTGGCGTTTCTTGACCGAACCGCTAACACGCGAGACTTTTCCGAGGGTGTGGGGCGAGTGCTGGCGCGCGAAGCCTATCAGCCGATCGCTGACGATCCCCGCGCGCTTTTCGGTATTATCCGGCACTGGATCAAGGCGCACCATGCTTGAATTTGCCTGGCCTTGGGCCTTCGCCCTTTTGCCGCTGCCGTTGTTGGCCTGGTGGCTGTTGCCGCCTTATCGGGAGCGCCGCTCATCGGTCCAGATTCCGTTTTTCGCCCGTGTCGCCGAGGCGACCGGGCAGAAGCCGCAGCCCGGCGCGGTGATCTTGCGGCGCTTGCCCCTGCAGATGATTGTTGCCGTCATCATTTGGCTGCTGATGGTTTCCGCGCTGGCGCGCCCTCAATGGGTCGGCGATCCGATCACGCATAAAATCGCGGCGCGTGACATGATGTTGGCGATCGATATCTCCGGCTCGATGAGCCAGCCCGACTTCAAGGCGCCCGACCAGAAGATGCTGCAGCGGCTCGATGGCGTGAAGCAGGTCGTTCGCGACTTTATCGCCCGCCGTAAAGGCGATCGCATTGGCTTGATCTTGTTCGGGACGCGCGCCTTTGTGCAGGCGCCATTCACGCAGGATCTGCAGACTGTCCAGATGCTGTTAGATCAGACCGCAGTCGCCATGGCGGGCGAGCAGACGGCCATCGGCGACGCCATCGGCTTGGCGATCAAGACATTTGATACGAGCAAAACGAAGCAGCGCGTGCTGATCCTGCTCACCGACGGCAACGATACGGCAAGCCGGGTGCCGCCTGTGCATGCCGCTGAGATCGCCCAGCAGCGCGGACTCACGATCTACACGATCGGCGTCGGGGATACTGAAGCCTCCGGCGAAAACCGCGTCGATCTGCCGGCGCTCCGCGAAGTGGCGAGCACGACGGGCGGACGGTTTTTCCGCGCCGAGAACGGCGAGCAGCTCGGAGCGATCTATGCCGACATCGACAAGCTTGCGCCGGTAAAGGTGCAAACCGAGAGCTGGAGGCCGAAGCTGCCGCTGTTCCAGTGGCCGCTCGGTGTAGCCGTGGTGCTTGGTCTCGGACTTTGGACGGTATTGCTGCTGCGCGGCCTGACTTTCGGAGCGCCTAGCGATGCTTGAGCAGGCGGTCGAAGCATTTCATTTCCTTCGGCCGTGGTGGCTGCTCGCGCTCGTGCCAACCGGGCTGATCCTGGCGCTTATCTCACGGCGAGACAGTGTCGATCTGCAATGGCGAGGCGTCATTGCACCCAGCCTGCTGAAGCACATGATCGTTACGCCGCAGCGGCGGTGGCATATCAAACCCTCCTATCTTGTTGCGCTGGCGTTAGGACTAGGCGCCGTCGCGCTCGCCGGGCCGACGTGGCGGCGCGAGTTGCCGCCCTTTGTCGAGGACAAAGCGCCATTGATGATCGCGCTGGATGTTTCTGCATCGATGGGGCAGTCCGACGTTGCTCCGATGCGGCTGGAGCGTGCCAAGCAGAAGATCCTCGACATGCTTGCCGCGCGAGGCAGCGCCCGCACCGGCCTCATCGCCTACGCCGGCAGCGCGCATCTCGTCATGCCGCTGACCGATGATCGCCGCGTCATCGAGCCGTTTCTGGCGGCGCTGACGCCCGGCTTGATGCCGGTGCAGGGTAAAAACCCAGTCGCGGCTCTCGCACTTGCCGCAACGTCTCTTCAAGGCGAACCGGTTGCGGGGACTGTTCTCTTGGTAGCCGATGGCGTCGGAACCACGGATGCAAGCGAAATGCGAAAGGCCGCAGGCCGCAACGGCGTGGTGATGCTTAGCGTCAGACCGCCGCAGGACACCGCTGGTATCCCAGTCGACAACGTTGAGGTCACCGTCGACAAGTCGGACATCCAAGCTTTGGAGCGCCGTATCGACACCCAATTCGAGAGCGCCCAGGCGGAAGAAAGTGGAACGCGCTGGCGTGACGAGGGATTTTGGTTGCTTTGGCCGATAGTGCTGCTCGGTGCGCTCTGGTTTCGCCGGGGCATGACGGTGCAATGGGTCTTGGTACTCTTCCTGCTATATGGACACCCAGCCAAGGCGCAGCCCGCCGAAGCGCTGGCACGCTTCGCGAGCCTTTGGTTGACGCCGGATCAGCAAGGACGCATTGCCTTCGACCGCGGCGACTATGCGAGCGCGTCAAAACTGTTTGCCGATCCGATGTGGCGTGGAATCGCCGCCTATCGCGCCTACGATTTTCTGGCTGCCGCGGAGGCCTTTCGGAAGGTCGAGACGGTCGAAGGCCGTTTCGCACTCGGCAATGCCGAGGCACAAAACCATGCCTACGAGAAGGCGATCAAAGCCTACGACGACGTATTGGCGCAGCAGCCAGACAACGTCGCGGCAAAGACTAACCTCGCCATCGTCAAGAAAGCTTTTGAGGCTGCCGAGGAAAAACGGCGCAAGGATGAGCAACAAGACGCCGCCCCGCCTGATCTCAAGCCCGATGAAACCAAGATCGACGAAAAGCAGAAGGGTGGCAAACGCATAAAAGTTGCACCGAACGACATGACGACAGCTGGCGCCGCCGACGCCTGGATGCGTCAGGTGCAGACGACGCCGGCGGATTTCCTCAAACTGAAGTTCGCGATACAGGCGAACAGCGGCTCAACGCCGGTCGGGAGTTCGCCGCGATGAGAACACTGGCCGCATTCGCGCTATTTGCGCTGTCTGTCGCTAACGCAGATGCGCAACAAACTGTGGCTACTGAGCCGATCGTGCGCGCCAAGCTCGATCCCGCGACGGTCGTCGTCGGCCAGAGCGCGACGCTGACCCTCGACGTTCTGGTGCCCAACTACATGACAAAGCCGCCGGTGCTGCCGGCATTCCAGATCCGCAATGCCGTCACGCATGACGGGTCGACGATCAACATGTCGGAACAGGTAGACGGCGTGAGCTTTGCCGGAGTGCGGTACGAATTTCTGCTCTATCCGCAAGAGCCGGGCGCTTACGCCATTTCGGAGCGGTCGATGACAGTTACTTACGCGGTCGACCCTCCAGACTCGCGCGAGACGGTTGTGCGCATTCCGTCTTTGTCGTTCCAGGCAGTCATTCCCGATGCGGCGCAGGCGCTCGATCCATTCGTCTCCGCCCAACGGCTTGTTGTTCACCAGGAGATCAAGCCTTCGTCCGATCATCTCAAGGTCGGCGACTCCGTTGTCCGCACCGTCACGATCGAAGCCGACGGCACGCCGGCGATGCTGTTGCCGCCTCTGCCTCTTGTCCGCTCGCCTGTAGCCGAAGCTTATCCGGCACAACCGGAGTTCCAGGACAAGTACGATTCCCGAACCGGGGTGCTTGTGTCGCGCCGTATCGATCAGGTCACGCACATGCTGCAACAATCGGGTCAATTCAGTTTGCCGGCAATCGACATCGGATGGTGGAATGTCGGCGCAGGCAAAGTGGAGACGGCGCACCTGGACGCGATGTCATTCCAGGTCGTTGCTAATCCGGCCGCGCAAGGGACAATTTCCGACGGAGCCCGCGCGCGATGGAATTGGTCCGCCGTTCGCGATGGTATTGCCGAGCACTGGCTGCTGGCAGCGCTGATTGCAACCGCATTTGCCGTGATCGCCTGGTTCGCGCCGGCCGCGGCAAGATCGATCACGGCAGCGTATCAGCAGCGGCGGAAGACATATCTGCAATCCGAAGCCTGGTCGTTCCGTCGCCTTCGCCGCGTAGCAGGCAGCGGCGATGCTCGCACGGTGTACTTTGCAATGCTTGACTGGCTGCAACGGTTCGAACCCGTTGCGTCAGATCGCACGATCAAAGCTTTTAAGGCCGCAGCGGCCGATCCCGTGCTCGACTCCGAAATCGGATCGATCGAGCAACAATTGTTCGCGTCGCACCGCAACGCCGGTGAATGGTCGTCACGCCGCTTGCTGTGGCGAGTTGGGGCCGCGCGCCGCAACTTGCGTAGGCAGGTGGCCAGTCGCGGCGCAAAGCGGCAGTTGCCTCAGCACATCAATCCGATGGGTATTCCGAAAGCGTCAACCGAGAGTTGGCGCAAGCCGGCCAGATAATAGGGGCACTCACAATCTCACAAGCTCGAACGCAGGCTTTCTTCACCCAATCATCGTACTGTTTTCAAACGTTCAGGAGTTTCAAATGAGCAGGGAAGAAAAGAATAAGGGTCATGTTGCTGGCCCTAACGCGTCAACCTTCAATCGCCGCGCCATGCTGCTTGGCTCGTCATCGCTGGTCGTAGCCGCGGCACTGACATCGGAAGCCATGGCGCAGGCACACAGGACCAAGCCGGCGTCTCCATCAAATGGGCCGGCCGGTGGCAAGAAACCAAACATCCTGTTCATCATGGGCGACGACATCGGCTGGTTCAATGTCAGCGCCTACAACATGGGCGTTATGGGCTATCGCACGCCCAACATCGACCGGATCGGCAAGGAAGGCGCCGTTTTTACTGACTGGTATGGCCAGCAGAGCTGCACCGCTGGCCGCGCTGCTTTCATCACCGGACAGACGCCGGTTCGCACCGGCCTCACCAAGGTCGGTCTGCCTGGTGCAGAACTTGGTCTCGGGCCGCATGATCCCAGCGTCGCAGACGTTCTTAAGACATACGGTTATGCCACCGGCCAATTCGGCAAGAACCACCTCGGCGACCGCGACGAGCATCTTCCGACCGCGCACGGCTTCGATGAGTTTTTCGGCAACCTCTATCACCTCAATGCCGAGGAGGAGCCGGAGAACCCTGACTATCCCAAGAATCCGGAGTTCCGGAAGAAGTTCGGACCGCGCGGCGTCATCAAGTCGACCGCCGATGGCAAGATCGAGAATACCGGTCCGCTCAACACCAAGCGCATGGAGACGATCGACCAGGAGTTTCTTGACGCTGCCAAGGACTTCATCAACCGGCAGCACAAGGCCGACAAGCCGTGGTTCTGCTATTTCAACTCGACGCGGATGCACATCTTCACGCATCTGAAGGCGGCGTCGCAGGGCAAGACCGGCCTTGGCGTCTATCCGGACGGCATGGTCGAGCATGATGGCATGGTTGGCGAATTGCTGAAGCTCGTCGATGATTTGGGTATCGCTGAGAACACCATCGTCGTCTACACCACCGACAATGGCGCGGAGGCGTTCACGTGGCCTGACGGTGGGTCGACGCCATTCCGGGGCGAAAAAGCTACCAATTGGGAAGGCGCTTTCCGGGTGCCTTGCCTGATCAAATGGCCGGGCGTGATCCAGCACGGAACTGTGGTCAACGACATCTGCGCGCACGAGGACTTCATCCCGACGTTCGCGGCGGCCAATGGTGATCCAGACCTGGTCGAAAAGCTCAGGACGGGCTCAACGCTCAACGGTAAGAGCTTCAAGGTTCATCTCGATGGATTTAACTTGCTGCCCTTCCTCAAGGGCGAGGTGAAAGAATCGCCGCGCAAAGAGTTCCTCTATTGGAGCGACGATGGTGACCTGATGGCGTTGCGGGTGGGCAATTGGAAGGCGTCGTTTTTGGAGCAGAACACGGAGCTCACTCCAAAGGCTCCCATGGGACCGTGGACGGGCCAGTTCACCAAACTGCGCGCGCCCAAACTGTACAATCTGCGCGCCGATCCATTCGAGAAGGGCGATGACAGCATCAACTATGGCAAGTGGTTAATCGACCGGACTTTCCTGCTGGTGCCCGCGCAGGCTGTCGTCGCGAAATACATCGAAAGCTTCAAGGAGTTCCCTCCGCGCGCCAAAGCGGCAAGCTTCACCGTCGGCGATGTGATGGAAAAGCTGACAATAGGGAATCCGAGCAAGAACTGACCAGCACAACGGTTGGCGACGGACCGCGATACTGCGGTCCGTCGCGGGTATGGAATAGTGCCGATGTTCCGAGAAGTAGATTGCGGCGGTCAATGGCCTTGACGGTGTGGCGTTGTCGCCTGCCTGGGATCGGCTTCACAGTTCTAATCGAATTGGAGACGACACAGGCAAGCGAGATTTTCGCCGACCTCGTTCGCAACCGCGTGGTGCAGCCGCCATCCTCACCCGGACAGCGCTATAGCGTGCCGGGATCAGCTAACAAAAGGGGAGAAGGAAGCAAGACGAGGCTACGCATGCTTGAGCAGCGTGCGGGTTGCGGCGGTGACGTCGGCTTGCCGCATTAGGCTTTCGCCGACCAGGAAGGTGGAGATGCCAACCCGTTCGAGCCGCGCGAGATCGTCCGGCGTGAAGATACCGCTTTCTCCCACCATCAGCCGATCTTTCGGAATGTGAGGCGCCAGCGCTTCGCTGGTTTCGAGCGTCGTCTCAAACGTGCGCAGATTGCGATTGTTAACTCCGATCATCGGCGAACGCAGCTTGAGCGCACGATCCAACTCCTCGCGGCTATGAATTTCGAGCAGCACATCCATGCCGAGTTCGAGCGCAGCCGCCTCGATGTCTTTCGCTGCAGCATCGTCGAGCGCGGCCATGATGATCAGGATGCAGTCCGCTCCATGCGCCCGCGCCTCGACAACCTGATAAGTGTCGAACATGAAATCCTTGCGCAGCACCGGCAGCGACGTCGCGGCGCGGGCGGCGACCATGAAGTCGAGATGGCCCTGAAATGATGGCGCATCGGTGAGAACGGAGAGGCAAGCGGCACCGCCGGACTCATAGGCGTGGGCGAGGGAAGGCGGATCGAAGTCGGCGCGGATCAAGCCCTTCGAGGGCGAGGCCTTCTTGACCTCGGCGATCAGGGCATATTCTCCCTTGGAGAGCTTGCTGCGGATGGCTTGGACGAAGCCGCGCGGCGGCGAAGCGGCTTTTGCGGCGGCCGTGACGTCACTGAGGGAACGTGCGCGCTTTGCGCTCGCAATCTCCTCGCGCTTATAGGTTTCGATCCTGATCAGGATGTCGGCCACGTCACCGTCCTTACCCGTTGGAAACCGCAACCAGCTGCTTCAGCTTGTTCATGGCGCCGCCGCCGTCGAGTGATTTCGTGCCAAGCGCGATGCCCTCCTTCAGGTCTTTCGCCTTGCCCGCGACGATCAGGGCCGCCGCCGCGTTGAGCAGGGCGACATCGCGGAAGGCGCCGGGTTTGCCTTCGAGCACCCCGCGTAAGGAAATTGCGTTTGCTTCGGCGTCGCCGCCTTTCAGCGCATCGCCACCCGCGCGCGACAATCCCGCGTCCTCCGGCGTCACCTCGAACGAGCGGATACTGCCGTTCTCGAGTGCGGCCACGAAGGTCGGGCCGGTGAGGGTGATCTCATCCAAGCCATCCGAGCCGTGAACGACCCATACCGATTCGGAACCGAGGTTCTTCAGCACCTGCGCCAGCGGTTGCACCCATTGCCGCGAGAACACGCCAACCATCTGCCGCCTGACGCCGGCGGGATTGGACAGTGGCCCCAGCAGATTGAAGATGGTGCGGGTCGCGAGTTCGACGCGTGTCGGGCCGACATTCTTCATCGCGGGATGGTGCGATGGTGCGAACATGAAGCCGATGCCGGCCTCGTTGACGCAGCGGCCCACCTGTTCAGGGGTGAGGTCGATCTTGATGCCGAGCGCAGCGAGGCAGTCGGCAGCTCCGGATTTAGAGGATAGCGCGCGGTTGCCGTGCTTGGCGACGGGCACGCCGGCACCTGCGACAATGAACGACGCGCAGGTTGAGACATTCACTGAGCCTGAGCCGTCGCCACCGGTGCCAACCACATCGACCGCGTCCGTGGGCGCTTTGACTCGCAGCATCTTCGATCGCATCGCCGAGACCGCCCCGGTGATTTCGTCGACGGTTTCGCCGCGCACGCGCAGCGCCATCAAAATCCCGCCCATTTGCGAGGGCGTTGCTTCGCCGGACATCATACGGTCGAACGCGGATGCAGCTTCCTCACGCGTCAGAGTCGCGCCGGTAGCGACTTTTCCAATGAGAACCTTGAGATCGTCCATCGGATGCTTTCGGAATACGGGAGCGCGTCGGTCCCCGTCAGAAGTTGCTGGCGCCGATGATTTGCGCCACGGCCGCCTGGTTGATCGTGGTGCCAATCTCGCCTTCGAGCTTGACGATGTACTGGCCGACATATTCATCCGACAGGCTGCGCTGGATGCCCTCACGCAGCTTCTTCATCTCATCGGAGGCAAGATTGAGCGGCGGCACCGTCACGTCGGTGACGCGGAAAACGATCCATTCCTCGTGACCCGCGCCCGGAGCCTGGCCGGCTCCGCCTTTGACGACGCGGAATGCGGCGGCGACCACGGCGGCAGGCAATTCGGTCGTTGTGGCGTCGCGTTTAATAGCACTCGCGCTTTCGACCTTGAGACCGAGTCCGGCTGCCTCGTCGGCGAGCTTGCCGCCCTGGTCGAGCTTGCGGACCATGTCCGTGGCCTTGGTTAGTAGACGGCCGCTGATCTGGTCGTCGCGCCACCCCGCCTCGACCTTGTCCTTGACCTCGTCGAGGGTACGGTCGCGCGAGGGTGTGACGCCGAGAAGGTCAAACCAAACGAAACCATTATTACCGAGTTGCAGCGTTTCGTTGTCGACGCCGACATCGCTGGCGAATGCCTGCGCGATCAGGTCGACTCCCTGCGGAAGCCCTGTAACGGGTTTGCCGTCCGGTGCACGTCCCGACCGGTCGACGGCCTCGATAGTGACCGCGGTCAGTCCAAGCTTCTTGGCGGCCTCGATGACGGTTGCGCCGCCGCCGCGCTCGTCCTCCATTTTATTGTGGAGGTTGTTGATCTCGGAGCGCGCGCGTTCAACCGCGACATCGTGCTTCAGTTTTTCGGCAACGCTTTCGTACGTCGGCTGATTTCCTGGCTCGATGCGGCCGACCTTGATCAGCGCGACACCGAATTTGCCCTGGATCGGCTGACTGATTTCGTCGGTCTTCATCGCAAACCCTGCGTTGGCGATGGCGGGATCAACGATCTCGGATCTCGGGATCGTACCAAGGTCGATGTCGGACGCTGCAAGGCCGCGCTCCTTGGCGATATCGTCGAATGACGCGCCGCTGGTGATCTTCTCCCGTGCGGCCTGAGCGTCTGTGATGTTGGGGAACATGATCTGCCGGAGTTGCCGCCGTTCGGGCGTGGACAGCTTGTTCTTGCGTTCCTCATAGACCTTTCTGGTGTCGTCGTCGGACACCGCCGTCCATTTGGCGACCTCCTCGGGCGTCAGCATCACCAATGCGATCTTGCGATATTCCGGCGCGCGGAACTGCACCTTGTGGGCGTTGAAATAACTGGACAATTGGTCCGCCGTGGGAGGATCGATGCTTCCGGCCTGTGCCGCGCCGAGCTTGACGTAATCGATGGTCCGTTGCTCGTTCTGGAAGCGGTTCAGCGCCTCCAGCAACTTCGTTGAAGGTTCGACGCCGGCCGTCACCGTTCCCGCGATCTGGCGACGCAGCGTCGTATGCCGCTGCTCGGCGACATAGCGTTGCTCGGTGTACCCCAGCTGTCGGATCAGGCCGGCGAAGCGCGCCGGATCGAAGGCGTCATGAGCCCCCTTGAAGTTGGGATCGGTCATGATCTGGCGGCTGATTTCCTTATCCGAAACTGCGAGGCCCTTGCGCCGGGCGTCCTCATCGAGCGCAGCTTCCGCAATCACTTGCTGCAAAATCTGACGGTCGAGGCCGAGGGCCCTGACCTGATCGGGAGGCAGCGCGCGGCCGAACTGGCGTGCGATCTGTTGCAGACGGTCGGTGTAGATTTGCCGAAACTGCTCGGTCGAAATCTCGGTGCTGCCGACCGTAGCCAGCAACGACTGGCCGAAGCCATGAAAGATATCCGCGATGCCCCAGATGCCGAAGGCGACGATCAACAAGCCCATCACGATCGTCATGATGGCCTTGCCGAGCCAGTTTGATGAGGCGTTGCGTATTCCTCGAAGCATGGGTCCGTCTTTTGTAGGAGGGAAGCGGGTCGCACCTGAGCGGAAGCCGCGCGAGGGCGTCACCGAGTTGATAACGCATCATAAAGTGGCAAGCGCGCCGTCGCAACCTCAGTGGAACGCCTCGACCATAAGCCGCACCGGGTACCGGAGACTGGCCCCGGCCGATAACCTCTGCTAGCAAGGTCCGCCAACTTCGGCGTCGGATCGCCGGTATACCGAGGTGGCGCAACGTCAAAATCATCCATGAGAGATCCATGACCGGGCTGCGACCGCTGATTGCTGGAAACTGGAAAATGAACGGCCTCAAGGCTTCGGCCAGCGAGCTCGGCCAGATGATCGCAGGTGCGGACGGCCCCGCGCAAAAAGCCGATCTGCTGATCTGTCCGCCGGCGACGCTGGTATTGGCGTTTGTGGGTGCGGTCCAGGGCTCACCGGTGCGGATCGGCGGGCAGGATTGTCATCCCAAACCCTCCGGTGCTCATACGGGCGATATTTCCGCCGAGATGCTGGCGGATGCGGGCGCCACCGCCGTCATCGTCGGCCATTCCGAGCGCCGCGCCGATCATGCAGAGACCGACGCTCTGGTGCGGCAAAAAACCGAAGCCGCCTGGCGGGCGGGGTTGATCGCCATCGTCTGCGTCGGTGAAACCCAGGACCAGCGTGATGCCGGTCAGACGCTTGAGGTGGTCGGACAACAGCTTACGGGTTCGCTGCCGGACGGCGCGACCGCCACCAATCTCGTCGTGGCCTACGAGCCGGTCTGGGCGATCGGCACCGGACGCACGCCGACATCAGAAGATGTTCAGGAAGTCCATAGATTTATCCGCGAACAGCTCGCGGAACGGTTTAGCATGGAGGGGGCGAAAGTTCGTATCCTCTATGGCGGATCGGTGAAGCCGTCGAACGCTGCGGAGTTGTTGGCGGTTCCGAATGTAAACGGGGCGTTGATCGGCGGCGCCAGCCTCAAGGCGGCAGATTTCCTTGGGATCGCCCAAGCCGTTGCCTGACCGTTCATCTCGTGGTGCCCAGCGACCCTGCGGGGGTGACAACGTCGCGCCTGATCGTGTAGATACCGCCGAGTGTGGCGGTTCAGAAGTTCGCTTTCAGTGTCAGCGAGTCCGTCAGGCGAACTTCTCAAGCCCCGCAAGCAAGCCCCGCAAGATCGTGACTCCGGCTGGCGGGCGCGCGCTGTGATGGAAGGCCAAGATGCAGACCGTTGTTATCGTAATCCACCTGATCATCGTTTCGGTACTGACCATCATCGTGCTGCTGCAAAAGTCCGAAGGCGGCGGCCTCGGCATGGGCGGCGGCGCCGGATTTATGTCAAGCCGGGGCACCGCGAATCTGCTGACGCGTACTACGGCCTTCCTTGCGGCTGGCTTTTTCGTGACCAGCCTGTTCCTGTCATGGCTTGCGGGCGTCCATCAAAATCCGGGTTCGATCCTGGATGGAGCCCCAGCGTCGCAGTCCCAGCCGGCAGGAGGCGCGACCCCGGTAACTCCGCCCTCCGGCGGCGGCCTTCTCGATTCGCTGAAACAATCGGACCAGCCGGCCCCGCCGGCGCCCGCCGGTCCGCAAGCGCCGCGTTCGCAATAAAGCGGGGCATTGATGCAGAACCGGGATTACCGCTCTGCATCAAAAGCCTTTGCCAAGAGACTGCAATCGTTTGAATTTTGAAGTCACCCATAGCCGATCCGATTTCGGCTGACGGCTGGGATTGGTTTTGGCGAATCGTCTCGGGAGCCTTAAAGGTTGAGACCCATGGCGCGGTATATTTTCATCACCGGCGGCGTGGTTTCCTCGCTCGGAAAAGGTCTGGCTTCGGCAGCGCTCGGCGCGCTGTTGCAGGCGCGTGGCTACAAGGTTCGCCTTCGCAAGCTCGACCCCTACCTCAACCTCGATCCGGGAACGATGTCGCCCTACCAGCACGGCGAAGTGTTCGTGACTGACGATGGTGCTGAGACCGATCTCGATCTCGGTCATTACGAGCGCTTTACCGGGCGCCCCGCGACCAAGCAGGACAACATCACCACCGGCCGCATCTATCAGGACATCCTGACCAAGGAGCGCCGCGGCGACTATCTTGGGGCTACGATCCAAGTGGTTCCCCATGTCACCAACGCCATCAAGCATTTCATCCTCGACGGCAATGATGGCTATGACTTCGTGCTGTGCGAGATTGGCGGCACGGTGGGTGACATTGAGGGGCTACCGTTCTTCGAGGCGATCCGGCAGATCAAGAACGATCTCCCGCGCGGTGCTGCGATTTACGTTCACCTGACGCTGCTGCCGTTTATCCCGAGCGCTGGCGAGTTGAAGACCAAGCCTACGCAGCATTCGGTGAAGGAATTGCGATCCATCGGCATCCAGCCCGATATCCTGCTGTGCCGCACCGACCGGGAAATCCCCAAGGAAGAGCGCCGGAAGCTCGGATTGTTCTGCAATGTCCGGGAAAGCGCCGTGATCGAGGCGCGCGATGCAGATAACATCTATGCCGTGCCGGAAGTCTATCACGCCGCAGGCTTCGACGACGAGGTTCTGGCGGCGTTTGGAATCGAGCCGGCTGCGCCTCCGGCGCTGCAAGGCTGGCATGAGATCAACGAGCGCATCCGCAATCCGGAAGGAGCGGTGACAATCGCGATTGTCGGCAAGTACACCGGCATGAAGGACGCCTACAAATCGCTGATCGAGGCGCTGTCCCATGGCGGTATCGCCAACAAGGTGAAAGTCAATCTCGACTGGATCGAGAGTGAAGTGTTCGAAAACGAAGATGCCGCACCCTTCCTCGGACATGTCGATGGCATTCTGGTGCCGGGAGGTTTTGGCCAGCGCGGCGCCGAGGGCAAGATCAAGGCGGCGCGGTTCGCTCGCGAAAGGCGTGTACCGTATTTCGGCATCTGCTTTGGGATGCAGATGGCCGTGATCGAGGCGGCCCGCAATCTGGTTGGAATTGCAGACGCTAACTCGACCGAATTCGGTCCGACCAGCGAGCCGCTGGTCGGACTGATGACCGAATGGCTGCGTGGCAACGAATTGGAGAAGCGCGCGAAGGCTGGGGATCTCGGCGGCACCATGCGGCTTGGCGCCTATCCGGCGGCGCTTAGGCGCGGCAGCCGCGTCTCCGGAATCTACGGCGGGGCGCTGGAGATTTCCGAGCGGCACCGTCATCGCTACGAAGTCAACACGGCCTATAAGGACCGCCTGGAGCACCACGGACTACTGTTCTCGGGCCTCTCGCCTGACGGTGTGCTGCCGGAGATCGTCGAGTACGAAGATCATCCCTGGTTCATCGGTGTGCAATACCATCCAGAACTGAAGTCACGGCCGTTCGAGCCGCACCCGCTATTCGCCTCGTTCATCCAGGCAGCGGTGGTGCAGAGCCGGCTGGTGTAGCTAGAGCATCTCCGCTTCCGACCAAATTAGAAGCGACGCTCTAGATTGTTGTTTTGACGCGTTTTCTTCACGCGAACCGGTATCCACTTCGCTCGAAAACGCTATAGCTATTTTGCACACCCGGATGTCCGGTCGCCCTGACGCGCCATCGGCTTGCCGTTGATGAATACGCCATGGCCGCTAGAAGTGACCGAGCCGCCGCATCCGGTTCGGTCGCCGGTCACCGTTGCGGGTTTGCCGTTGATGAAGACGTTAGACGATCCCTCGATCAACGCGCCGCCGGTCGTAGAGTCGCCCTGACGTGCGGCGGGTTTGCCGTTGACCATCACGTCCTGACTTCCGCCGGTCACAACGCCCGACGATTGCGATGCTGGGTTTGGCGTCTGGCTCCGCGCCGGTCCCAGTTGAGCCGCACCGATAAAGGCATATGCAGAGACGGTAAAAACAATAAGGGGCAGTCGCATTTGGCCTCCGGGACAATGCCGCAAAGCTTATCAAACCGGTCCCGAGGGGGCTATGCTTCGCGCGCACGCTCGCATTCCGCGCATGCGGGTTGATCCCGCCGCTGCGGCCCCGCATGGTCCGCCGATAAAGGAATTCACCTTGAACCAGTCCGTCTCCGCAGCGCCCGTCGTCTCCGTCGGCTCCGTAACTTTCGGCCAGGACCAGCCCCTGTCGATCATCGCCGGCCCGTGCCAGATGGAAAGCCGTGCTCACGCAGTCGAAGTGGCCGGCGCGCTGAAGGAAATCGCCGCGCGGCTGAACATCGGCCTTGTCTTTAAGTCCTCGTTCGACAAGGCCAACCGCACCAGCGCTTCGGGCGCGCGGGGGATCGGGTTGAAGCAGGCGCTGCCGGTTTTCGCAGAGATTCGGTCATCGCTCGGATTGCCTGTGCTGACCGACGTCCACGAGGCAGCCCAATGCGCCGAGGTCGCGCAGGCGGTCGATGTGCTGCAGATACCTGCATTCCTGTGCCGGCAGACTGACCTTTTGCTGGCAGCGGCGGCGACCGGCAAGGTCATCAACGTCAAGAAGGGGCAGTTTCTGGCGCCATGGGATATGGGGAACGTGGTTGCCAAGATCACCGGCGGCGGCAACCGCAACGTGCTAGTGACCGAACGCGGCGCATCGTTCGGCTACAATACGCTGGTGTCCGATATGCGCGCGCTGCCAATCCTTGCGCGCACCACCGGCGCGCCCATCATCTTCGATGCGACTCATTCCGTGCAGCAGCCGGGCGGCAAGGGTACCTCGTCTGGCGGTGAGCGCGAATTCGTGCCGGTGCTGGCGCGTGCGGCGGTCGCGGTCGGCGTCGCCGGCGTGTTCATCGAGACCCATCCAGATCCCGATCATGCGCCGTCGGACGGCCCCAACATGGTGCCGTTGCGTGAGTTCGAGGCGTTGGTGCGAAGGCTGATGGCGTTTGATGCGCTGGCGAAGGCGACCGATCCGGCCCACCCGAAATGACATCGGTGCCCCCGGCAGCGGCCGAAAAGCACAGACTGCCGCCGCTCCTCAATATCATTGCTCTGGCCACCTTCGCGGCGAGCCTGTCGACGCGTGCGATGGACCCGGTGTTGCCGCATGTCGCCGACGATTTGTCGGTGACGGTCGCCACCGCAGCCGGCCTTTCGGCGGTCACCGCATTTTCGTTTGCAGTCGTGCAGCCGCTGATCGGCGCTGCAGCCGATATCTTCGGCAAGGGGCGGCTGATGTTGATGTGCCTGGTGCTGCTCGGCATTTCGAACGTCGTCGGCGCATTGTGCTCGTCCTACAGCGCGCTGTTCGCGACGCGCGTCTTTGCGGGGATAGCATCGGGCGGTGTTTTCCCGGTCGCGCTCGGCATGGCGAGCGACCTGGTGCCGGTGCCGCAGCGCCAGGTGGCGATCGGCCGGACCATCGCGGGTACGATGGGAGGCAACCTGCTGGGCGCCTCGTTTTCCGGCGTGATTGGCGATCTCGTCGGCTGGCGCGGTGTGCTTGTCGTGCTCGGAGCGCTGGTTTTTGCGGCCTCGATTGCTGTTGGGTTTGGATTTCACCGCGGCGACGCGATCGCAACCTCGCGGCGGATGAAGTTTGCCGATCTGCGACAAGGCTATCGGCAGATCTTCAGCAATTCCAACGCCAAGGTCTGCTACTCTGCTGTTTTCATCGAAGGCTGCTGCGTACTTGGACTGTTTCCCTACGTCGCGGCGTTTCTGTTCGAACTCGGTGAAACCCGGCTTTCGATCGCGGGCATCGTCATCGCCGGATTTGCCGTCGGCGGCCTGTTCTACACCATGACGATATCGCAGTTCCTGTCGCTGCTCGGCGTACGCGGCTTGATGATATCAGGCGCAATGATGGTGGCGGTGCAACTTGTCGCGGTAGCCTTCGGTCCGGACTGGCATATCCAGATGCTCAGCTTCATCCTGATGGGCTGGGGCTTCTACATGCTGCATGGCTGCCTGCAGGTGTTCGCCAGCGAATTATCCGAGCAGGCGCGGGCGACGGCATTGTCGCTGCATTCGTTCTTCTTTTACATGGGGCAGACTGCCGGTCCGATCGTCTATGGAGTGAGCCTTTCCTGGGCCGGAAAATTTCCCACGCTTGCCGCGAACGCCGTCGTCATCGCAATTCTCGGGTTGGCTTGTGCGGGGCTACTGACCGGGAGGGCCGCCTCACGCGCGCGTTAAAGAACCTCTGTCCGCTCAACCTCGGCCTCGGTAGGACGGGACGGCCTGATCGGGAATCCAGACGCCCTTCGGCGCCGTGCCTGTCTGCCAGAATACGTCGATGGGAATGCCGCCGCGCGGAAACCAGTAGCCGCCGATACGCAGCCATTTCGGCCTGACCGCGCTGACGATGCGCTTGCCGATTGCCACCGTGCAGTCTTCGTGGAAGGCCCCGTGATTGCGAAAACTCGCGAGATAGAGCTTGAGCGATTTCGACTCCAGCAGCCAGGACCCCGGCACATAATCGATTACCAAATGCGCAAAATCCGGCTGACCGGTGACCGGGCACAGCGCGGTAAACTCCGGCACCGTGAACCGCGCGACATAATTGGTGCCCCTCTGGGGATTGGGCACACGGTCGAGTTTTGCCTTCTCCGGAGAATCAGGCCACGCCACGGCGCGGCCGAGTTGCAAAGGAGACGATTTTGGCGAAGAGAGGAGCTTTCCTGGCATGATCGTCTCTGTCAAAGCGGGAGCAACAGAAGTGGAGCCGGTTTTGCATCGATTACGCTGCAAATAGATTTATTCGCGCATGATCTTTTCGCGAATCTCTGCTGATAGCCAATCCTGACGGGCTCGTCACGAGGGCGTCACGATTCACAGCCTTTCCCCCCCCCAAGCATTGCTGTAGAAGCAGCGCAAAATCTAGTGATTCAAGAGGTTCTTATGACTGCCATCGTCGACATCATCGGCCGCGAAATTCTCGACAGCCGCGGCAATCCGACCGTCGAGGTCGATGTGGTGCTCGAAGATGGGGCGATGGGCCGGGCTGCGGTGCCGTCCGGCGCGTCTACCGGCGCTTATGAGGCGGTCGAACTGCGTGACGACGACAAGAGCCGCTATAACGGCAAGGGCGTAAGGAAAGCGGTCGACGCCGTGAATGGCGAGATTTTCGATGCGATCGGGGGCATGGATGCCGAGCAGCAGGTGCAGATCGACGAGATTCTGATCGAGCTTGATGGGACCGCGAACAAGGGGCGACTCGGCGCCAACGCGATTCTCGGCGTGTCGCTGGCGCTCGCCAGGGCAGCGGCGGACTCTTTGGACATACCGCTGTACCGCTATGTCGGCGGCGTCACGGCGCGAACGCTTCCGGTGCCGATGATGAATATCGTCAACGGCGGTGTGCACGCCGATAATCCGATCGACTTTCAGGAATTCATGATCATGCCGGTCGGCGCCAAAACGTTCTCGGACGCGCTGCGCTGCGGTGCCGAAATCTTTCACACATTGAGAGCCGAGCTGAAGAAGGCCGGTCACAACACCAACGTCGGCGACGAGGGTGGTTTTGCACCGGACCTGCCATCGGCCGGTGCGGCGCTCGATTTCATCATGGGTGCGATCGTCAAGGCTGGGTACAGGCCGGGCGATGACGTGGCGCTGGCGCTCGATCCGGCTTCGACTGAATTCTTCAAGGACGGCAAGTATGTTTACGGAGGCGAGGGCAAGACCCGTTCGATCGAGGAACAGGCAAAATATCTCGCCAAGCTGGCCTCTGACTATCCAATCGTCTCAATCGAGGACGGTATGGCCGAGGACGATTTCGAGGGCTGGAAGATCATCACCGACATGATCGGCAAGACGTGCCAACTTGTCGGCGACGACCTGTTCGTTACCAACGTGACCCGGCTCGCCGACGGCATTCGAAATGGGCGTGCCAATTCCATTCTCATTAAGGTCAACCAGATCGGCACGTTGACCGAGACGCTTGCCGCTGTCGAGATGGCGTACAAGGCCGGCTACACCGCCGTGATGTCGCACCGCTCGGGGGAGACCGAAGACTCCACCATCGCTGACCTCGCGGTCGCCACCAATTGCGGACAGATCAAGACCGGATCGCTGTCGCGTTCGGATCGTGCCGCTAAATACAATCAGCTACTTCGCATCGAGCAGCAACTTGGCTCGCAGGCGAGGTACGCGGGCCGTGCGACGCTGAAGGCGTTGGCATAGCGCGACTACCAGGCGGAAGCAGCGGCGGACGCAGGATTTCCTTCAGAACGAGGACTCGCGCAGCATCTCGCCGCTTGAAACGGCGAAGAGGTTGCTCCGCTTACTGCACTGGGGCTTCGGAGACATGATCGCGCTTGGCAGGTCGCTTGACGCGATATGTGCCCCGGCCGACGGCCTGAAGCACGGCAGCGATCGCCTTGCGGTGGAGGGCTTCACCCTTGTCGACGTCAAAATGGCTGTATTGCCCGCCTTCGTTGAGGTTAGACAGGCTACCATGGAATTGCTTGCTTGCCTCGACCGGGCGCCCCCAGGCGGTGGGCACGTAGAAATTAATGATCCGTCGGACATTAGGTGGAACCCGGTCCGGCGCCGTCGGATCGAAGTTTACGATCAGCGCGACCGGAATTCTGCGCTCGTTGAGCTTGCGTGCCAGTGAGATCGTCGTATCCGCGCCGTAGGAATGGCCCATCAGGATGATCGGTTCACGGTTTCCGGCACGAAAATTAGCGGTAATGCTGTCGGCAAGCGAGGACCAGGACGTGTAGGACACGGCTTCGGCCTTCACGCCCGCTCTCTGAAGCTTCGCGGCCAGTTCGTCCATGCCTAGCGAAAATACGTTGAACAGGCCCCGCATAAGATAAACATGACCTGGCCTGTGTGGCGCTACAGTTTGCGCGAGGGCTGAATTCGCCATGAATCCGCCTAGCGCAAACAGGATAAGACCTCCGATTCCGGCACGCAGGCCGCGGCGAGCAGACGGACAATCAGTAGCCATCAATAAGTTCCATTTTGAATCGCTTGAAGACTCTATATTTCGCCTTCGCATTCTCTCGTCAATTGTGTGTTGCTAGAAATCTTGTGTGTTGTGATTGAAACGCCACAGATGGAGTGTTTCCAGGGAAGTATTCGAGGTCGAAGTTGGGTATCGTGTTCGCAGCCCGAAAATTTGCGTCGCTCTGCTTGGCTTGAAAAGACGACGACTACGGAAGTGGCGGGATGATCGCACGGCGGCATGTCTTTCATATTGGCGGATACGATCCGATTTCGCCGGAGCAGCAGCATCGTCGCTGTGAACGATCACTGTCGGTGTTTCAACGCACGTGGGGCGTGAGGGCCGAAATCGTAAGCGCGATCGAGGCGACGCCGGTTAGCGCGTCTTGGGTAATCGAGGCGTCCGGACCCAACTGGAACACGCGTACGTCCTATGAAATGTTGCGATGGGACGACTTGATCCTTGAGGATCACACGCGAGGCATGTGGTCGCGCCTCGGGCAGAGCCTCGTCACGCTGGCTGATTTCATTGTGACCGGCACACTGTTTCGTTTCATGTATGCAAGCTGGAAATACGCCGGCTTCTTTCTGTTTCCGTATCTGTATGTTGCAGGGTTCGCCGCGTGCGGCGCGGGCATCGGATACGGCCTGGTTCGACTAGCGGGTGTGACCGGGTTTGCAGCAGTCCTGCTGACTGCAGCGGTGACCGTGGGCGTGACGGCAGGTTTGCTGCACCTATTAGGCTGGCGATGGCCGATCAATCATGTGTTCGACGATTGGATCTTCTCGCGAGAGTTCGTCTACGGTCGGCGGCCGCGCATGGATGCCCGGATCGATCAGTTTGCGGGGCGAATCCTCGACCGGGTTCGCAACGCCGACGTCGATGAGATCGTCATCGTCGGCCATTGCCTCGGTGCCGCGCTCGTCATGGATTCGGTCGCGCGAGCGCTCAAGCGCGATCCTGAATTTGCCCGGTGCAGTCCTTCGCTGTGCATCTTGACCGTCGGCGCCACGATTCCGAAATTCTCACTGCATTCGCACGGTGGGTGCATTCGTGAGGCCACGCAAACCGTCGCCGACGAGCGCCGAATCCGCTGGACCGAATATCATGCCCGCGATGACGCCATCAGTTTCTATCGCTTCGATCCGGTGACATTGAAGCGCGTCAGCCGCGAGCGCTCCGACGGACGTCCGAACATCCGGCGCGTGCAGTTGCACGACATGATGGACAAGGCTAGCTTCCGGCGCCACCGGTTCAACTTCATGGTGTTGCACTACAAGTTCTTGATGGGAAACAGCGTGCGCGCCAACTACGACCATTGCCTCATCGTCTGCGGTCCGCTGTCGTTCGACGAGATCACGGCGCCGCGCGGCGGTGTCGACCGTTTCGGAGAGGACGGCTCGCTTCTGAAGCGCGCGTCATCCGAGGTGACCGCGGCCACGACCAGGCTGGCGGGCGCCGCCGTCGGCGCTGCGTAAGCGCGGCGGCGGCTGATGTCTTCGATCGCTCTAGGGCAGACGATATGGCTTATCGGCCTCGTCGCCTGGTTTATCATCCGCTATCCCTACGCCCGGCGGGCGCGGGGCACTGCGACGTTGCGGCGCGATGGTACCTGGCGAGAGCGCGCGCTTCTGGCGGCGTCTTTTGTCGGACTGTTTGCCATTCCGATGGTCAATCTCGCGACGGGATGGCCGCGCGCTTGCGCCTACGATCCGGGTTATGGTCTCGTTGTGCTCGGCGGCGTATTGTTTGCCTTCTCGCTTTGGCTGTTCCGCCGGTCACACAAGGATCTCGGTCGGCAATGGTCGGCCTCGCTCGAGGTGCGTGAGGGGCATAGGGTTGTTCGCACCGGTGTGTACCGGACGATCCGTCATCCGATGTATGCGTCGTTCTGGCTGTGGGCGATCGCGCAGGCCTGCTTGCTGCCGAACGTCGTCGCCGCCTTTAGCGGCATCGTCGCTGTGGCGGTACTGTTTTTCGCGCGTGTGCGCTTCGAGGAGCGAATGATGATCGAGATGTTCGGGGAAGACTATCGCCGCTACATGCAGCAAACACACCGTATCATTCCCGGCGTGTATTGACCGGAGGTCGAAGGCCCGGCCAAGTTCTTTGATGATTAAGTCTCTCGCAAGAGACTGCGCCCCGCAGCTTCTCCGCGTCGTCAGGTTGTAATCCAGCCGGCGTGAGTGCCGCACAACCATAGGATTTTCGATGGCATCCCAATCCAGCACCGCCGTTATCGTCGGCAGCCTTCGCAAAGAGTCATTTTCGCTGAAAATCGCCAAGGCTTTGACGACCCTCGCGCCGTCTTCGCTTCAGCTTGACGTCATCACGCTGAATGGATTGTCTTTCTACAATCAGGATCTGGAAGCGACGCCGCCGGCTGATTGGGTGAGTTTTCGTGATCGCGTCAGGAAAACTGACGCTGTCCTGTTCGTGACGCCCGAATACAATCGGTCCGTTCCCGGCGTGTTGAAAAATGCCATCGACGTCGGATCTCGTCCCTATGGGCAGAGCGTTTTCAACGGCAAGCCGGGCGGGGTTATCAGCAATTCGCCGGGTGCTATCGGCGGTTTCGGCGCCAATCATCATCTGCGCCAGTCGCTGGTTTTTCTCAACGTTCCGGTTTTGCAGCAGCCGGAAGCCTATATCGGCGGCATTGGTGATGCGTTCGATGAGAAGGGAGATCTCGTCAAGGCGTCACTGCGCGAGTTCCTCGCAGCCTATGTCAACGCTTTCGACACCTGGGTAGCTCGGTATAGAAAATAGCAACTTGGGTGCCCCTTGGTTGTTAGCGAAGCATTAACCGGACGACCGCATCGTCGAGCCATGGTTTCGCGCTCACGACTCATATCGCTGCTCACCGGCCTTGCTCTCTATGCGATGGCGGCAATGATCGTCGGCTATTTCGGCGTTAACGCCTATATCGGCAAGTACGGGCTGAATGCGCGGCAGGAGCTAGATCAGGAGATCGTTGCGCTGACGTCCGAACTGGAGCGGCTGAAGGCGGAGCGCGCAGAGGGCGAGAAGCGGGTCGCGCTTTTAAGGTCAAGCGGAATCGACCCCGACATGCTCGATGAGCGCGTCCGTTATCAGCTCGACTACGCCAATCCGCGCGATCTGATTCAGATCATCCGTCAGAAATAGGAACGCCGTTGGGAGCGCATTGCTCGCGGTATTCTATCCTTTTCGCAAAAGGCTTTTGTCTAATTTCAAAAACCGCTGATTTTCGGTCACGGAATTTCGTGGCGTATCAAACATCGGTAAGATCACGCGCTTTCAAGGTTGCCTGACTTGGGCTAGAGAGGGTGATCCTTTCTCGCATCCGGAATTGCCATGGTCGCATCCAAGAAGAGCGTCACGCAGGTGGTAGGCAACGGCTCGACTAGCCAGCCACCCCCCTCGTTCACGCGCGAGCAAGACCTTCACGCGTTACGCGAAATGCTGCTGATCCGCCGTTTTGAGGAAAAAGCCGGTCAGCTCTACGGAATGGGTGCGATCGGCGGCTTTTGTCATCTTTACATCGGCCAGGAGGCGATCGTCGTCGGAATGCAGATGTCGCTCGAGGAGGGCGATCAGGTCATAACGGGCTATCGCGATCATGGGCACATGCTGGCCTGCGGCATGGACGCCAAGGGTGTGATGGCCGAACTGACCGGGCGGCGCGGCGGCTATTCCAAGGGCAAGGGCGGCTCCATGCACATGTTCAGCAAGGAGAAGCGTTTCTACGGCGGCCACGGCATCGTCGGCGCGCAGGTGTCGCTCGGAACTGGCCTCGCCTTCGCCAACCGTTATCGCGGCAACGATCGCGTCAGTCTCACCTATTTTGGGGATGGGGCGGCCAATCAGGGCCAGGTCTACGAGAGCTTCAATATGGCGCAGCTCTGGAAACTCCCGGTGGTCTACATCATCGAAAACAACCGGTACGCAATGGGCACGTCCGTGACGCGCTCGTCGGCGCAGACGGATTTTTCCCGGCGCGGGGTGTCCTTCAACATTCCCGGCGAACAGGTCGACGGTATGGATGTTCGGGCCGTAAAAGCGGCAGGCGACAAGGCCGTGAAATGGTGCCGCGAGGGTAACGGTCCCTACATTCTGGAAATGCAGACCTACCGTTATCGCGGTCACTCGATGTCGGATCCGGCGAAGTACCGTACGCGCGAGGAGGTCGACAAGGTTCGACACGATCAGGATCCGATCGAACAGGTCCGCAACCGGCTGCTGGCGGCCAAGCTACCTGAGGACGATCTGAAGAAGATCGACGCGGACGCGCGCGAGATAGTCAATACGGCCGCGGACTTCGCGCAAAACGATCCAGAGCCCGACGCGTCCGAGCTTTACACCGATATTTATCGCTGAGCGCGCAAGCCTTTTTCGGAGCGATCATGCCAATCCAAGTTCTGATGCCCGCGCTTTCTCCGACCATGGAGAAAGGCAACCTCGCTAAGTGGCTGAAGAGGGAGGGCGAGACGATCAAGTCTGGCGACGTCATCGCGGAGATCGAGACCGACAAGGCGACCATGGAAGTCGAGGCGACCGACGAGGGCACGCTTGGCAAGATACTCGTTCCCGAAGGAACCGCGGACGTGGCGGTAAACACGCCGATCGCAACCATTCTTGCCGATGGCGAGAGCGCGGCCGATCTGGGCAAGATCGAAGCGAAGGCTTCAAAAACATCGGCCGATTCCGTCCAGGACGCTTCGAAGGAAGTTGCGGAATCACGTTCGCCGGTTGGCGAGGGCAAGCCGATGATCTCGGATCCGCAACGGCCTGCCGGACCGGCGATGGAGACTCCAGAGGATCCTGACATTCCTGCCGGCACCGAGATGGTGACCATGACCATCCGCGAGGCGCTACGCGACGCCATGGCCGAGGAGATGCGCCGCGACGACAACGTCTTTTTGTTGGGGGAAGAGGTCGCCGAATATCAAGGTGCCTACAAGGTGTCGCAGGGTCTCTTGCAGGAATTCGGCGCGCGGCGGGTGATCGACGCGCCGATCACGGAGCACGGTTTTGCCGGCGTCGGCGTCGGCGCTGCGATGGCGGGATTGAGGCCGATTGTCGAGTTCATGACCTTCAACTTCGCGATGCAGGCGATCGACCAGATCATCAATTCGGCTGCCAAGACGCTTTACATGTCCGGCGGACAGATGGGCTGCGGAATCGTGTTCCGCGGCCCCAACGGCGCCGCGTCGCGCGTCGCGGCCCAGCACAGTCAGGACTATTCGGCGTGGTACTCGCAAATCCCGGGCCTCAAGGTGGTCGCGCCGTATTCCGCCGCCGACTACAAAGGACTTTTGAAAGCCGCGATCCGCGATCCTAATCCGGTGATTTTCCTCGAAAATGAAATCTTATATGGACACACCGGTCCGGTGCCGAAACTCGACGACTATGTGCTGCCGATCGGCAAGGCGCGGATCGCGCGTGCCGGTCAGCACGTTACGCTGGTCTCGTGGTCGAACGGTATGACCTACGCATTGAAGGCCGCGGATGAACTCGCCAAGGAGGGCATCGAGGCCGAAGTCGTCGACTTGCGTACGCTGCGCCCGATGGACACCGAAACAATCGTGGCATCGGTGCGGAAGACCGGCCGCGCGGTGACCGTGGAGGAGGGCTGGCAGCAATCTGGCGTCGGCGCCGAGATCGCCGCGCGCATCATGGAGCACGCATTCGATTATCTCGATGCGCCGGTGACGCGCGTTTCGGGCAGGGACGTGCCGATGCCGTATGCGGCCAACCTCGAAAAGCTGGCGCTGCCGTCGGTGGCCGAAGTCGTCGCGGCGGCCAAGGCCGTCTGTTATCGGTGAGCGGGGTCAGTCATGCCGATTAACATTCTGATGCCCGCGCTGTCGCCGACGATGGAAAAGGGCAACCTCGCCAAGTGGCTCAAGAAGGAGGGCGACAAGGTCAGGTCTGGCGACGTCATTGCCGAGATCGAGACCGACAAGGCGACCATGGAAGTCGAGGCGGTGGATGAGGGCACCATCGCGAAAATCCTGGTGCCGGAAGGTACGCAGGATGTGCCAGTCAACAACGTGATCGCGGTGCTCGCCAGTGACGGCGAGGACGTGAAGGCTGCCGCCGGCGGCGGCGCGTCTTCGAAAAGCGAGCCGAAGGCCGAAGCAAAAGCAGAATCCAAAGCATACACGAAAGCTGTTAGCGGAGGTGCAACTCGAATCGCCGACCTTTCCTCCAGTGCGCCCGCGCCTAAGCCTGCATCGTCAGAAACTCAAGCGGCGCAGCGAGCGAACGGTCACGCCCGCATCTTCTCCTCGCCGTTGGCGCGGCGGCTCGCAAGCGAAGCCGGCATCGACCTGGCGCGCATTGAAGGCAGCGGCCCGCATGGACGTGTCGTCGCCCGCGACGTGGAGCAGGCGAAATCCGGCAAAGGCTTGAAGGCGTCGGCGACCACACCAGCAGGTGCGCCTTCGATCGCGCCTTCGATGTCGGACAAGCAAATTCTGTCGCTGTTCGAGGACGGCTCCTACGAACTCGTCCCGCATGACAACATGCGCCGCACGATCGCGCAGCGCCTGACCGCTTCGATCCAGAACGTTCCGCACTTCTATCTGACGATGGACTGCGACATCGGACGGCTGCTGTCCGCGCGCGAGGACATCAACGCGTCGGCGCCGAAGGACAAGGAGAAGAAGCCGCTCTACAAGCTCTCGGTCAACGACTTCGTCATCAAGGCGATGGCGGTGGCGTTGCAGCGCGTGCCGAATGCCAACGTCAGCTGGACGGAAGGTGGTATGCTTAAACACAAGCATTCCGATGTCGGAGTCGCGGTTGCGATGCCGGGCGGCTTGATCACGCCGATTATCCGCAAGGCGGAAGCAAAATCGCTCTCTGCGATCTCGTCCGAAATGAAGGACTTCGCCGCGCGGGCGCGGGCGCGAAAGCTCAAGCCCGAGGAATATCAGGGCGGCACCACGGCGGTCTCGAATCTCGGCATGTACGGCATCAAGGATTTCACCGCCGTCATCAACCCGCCGCACGCCACCATCCTCGCGGTCGGCGCCAGCGAGGAGCGCGCAGTCGTGCGGGGCGGCAAGATCGAGGCCGCGCACATCATGAGCGTAACGCTGTCCTGTGATCACCGCGCGGTGGACGGCGCGCTCGGCGCGGAGCTGATCGGCGCGTTCAAGACACTGATCGAAAACCCCGTGATGATGATGGTGTGATATGCGCAATAAAAGAAGAGCGCGTCAGCCAATTGGTGAGCGAGATTCTACGGCGCTCGCAAACAGAGTCATGAGACAGATTGAGACTATGGAGAAGGAAAAGGCCGCTCTTCGTCGTTACGAAGTTAGTAGCAGCGACAGACTTGAACTCGGGATGAAAACGTCGGGTTGGACGATATACTTAAGTAGACTTCGAACAGAACTTGCGTTGGCGAGGAAATGCAACTTTGTGTCGGCTGACGATATTGCGCGTGTTTGGAACGGCAAGGGATTTAAGACCGGCTACGGAAAGGTCTGGACAGCGCGGCTTGTGAAAATAGCCAAGACAGTCGTCGCCGACGCCGCAATTGAACAAATAACTACCAGGAAATAACTGATACGTCCTTCAACGTCATCATCATCGGTTCTGGGCCCGGCGGTTATGTCGCCGCGTCGCCCGCCGCAGAGCCGATGACGGGACTGGCGCGAATCGTGCGGTCTGCGCTTGGTAAAAGACGTGCAGGCTATAAGTCAGACTAAATCCTGTGAAGGAAAAAAGATGCGGACCTTCCTGATGTCTCTTGGTGTGGTTCTGGTCGCGGCGTCCGTGCAAGCAGCGGACATCAAGGGCGGCAAGGATCATCCGTTGCTGCCGCGTTATGACGGCTCGGAGATCACCCGGTACAAGCAGGAAGCGTTTACTGATTACAAGCTTGTGACCGCGCCCGTTAGAGATCACGGCGGAAAGGATAGGAATCCAAATTCCGTGACCCCGCTGGAGGGTAAGTTCACGCAGATCTCCTACAAGATGCCGGAAGGCCGCGCGGCATTGGAGGTGTTCCGCAACTACGAGCAGGCGATCAAGAAAGCCGGCTTCGAGACGCTCTTCACTTGCGAGCGCGAGGCATGCGGCGGGCGAAACTTCAGCCTCGCTATCGCCGGCGACCCGCTCTACATGCTGTTCGGAGACCAGCAGGCCGACCAGCGCTACATTGCCGCGCGACTCAAGCGGGCCGAAGGCGACGTCTATGCCTCGCTCTATGTCATCATGCACCGCTCGGGTGGTGGACCGCTCAAGGACCGTGCACTGGCGCTTCTCGAAATCACCGAAGTCAAGCCAATGGAGGAACGGATGGTGGTGGTGGACTCGTCCGCCATGCAGCGTGATATCATGGCACAGGGACGTGTCGCGGTTCACGGCATCCTGTTCGACTTCGACAAAGACACCATGCGTTCCGATTCGAAACCGCAGATCGAAGAGATCGCCAAGCTCTTAAATGAGCAGCCCAATATGAAAGTGCTGATTGTCGGGCATACCGATTCCAAGGGAGCGCTCGACTACAACCGCGACCTGTCGTATCGCCGCGCACGATCCATTGTTGAGACCCTTAGCCGCGACTATGGCGTCGTCGCGGCGCGTCTGACTCCACTTGGAGTCGGGATGGCCTCCCCGATGGCGACCAACCGCACCGAAGAAGGTCGTGCGCTGAACCGGCGGGTCGAGCTGGTAGACGCCACGAATTGAGGACAGAAAGCAGAAGCCATGCCTGATACCTCCTTCGACATCGTCATCATTGGCTCCGGTCCGGGCGGTTACGTCACCGCGATCCGTGCCGCCCAGCTTGGATTCAAGACAGCAATCGTCGAGAAGCAACATCTCGGCGGCATCTGCCTGAACTGGGGCTGCATTCCGACCAAGGCGCTGCTGCGCTCGGCGGAAATCTATCATTACATGCAGCATGCCAAGGATTACGGCCTGTCGGCGGAGAATGTGAGCTACGATCCGAAGGCCGTCGTGCAGCGCTCACGCGGCGTGTCCAAGCGCCTCAACGAAGGCGTCGGCTTCCTGATGAAGAAGAACAAGATCACCGTGATCTGGGGCGATGCATCCATCGATGCGCCCGGAAGGATCACGGTGAAGGCGGGCAGCGCCGATGCGCCGAAGGGCGTGCTGGGTGCGGGCAGCTATCAGGCCAAGCACATCATCGTCGCGACCGGGGCGCGGCCGCGCGTGCTGCCGGGGCTGGAAGGCGACCAGAAGCTGGTCTGGACCTATTTCGAGGCGATGGTGCCCGATCGCGTGCCCAAGTCCCTGCTCGTCGTCGGCTCCGGCGCGATCGGCATCGAATTCGCCTCATTCTTCCGCACCATGGGGGCCGAGGTCACAGTTGTTGAGGTGCTGCCGCAGATCCTCCCCGTGGAGGATGCCGAGATCGCCGGCCTTGCCCGCAAGCAGTTCGAGAAGCAGGGCATCAAGATCATGACCGGTGCCAAGGTGACCAAGCTCGACAGGAAGGCGGACAGCGTCGTCGCCACCATTGACGCAGGCGATGGCAAGCCGGTTACCGCCGAGTTCGAGCGGGTGATTTCGGCGGTCGGCGTGGTCGGCAATATCGAAAATCTCGGATTGGAAAAGCTCGGCGTGAAAACTGATCGTGGCTGCATCGTGATCGACGGCCATGGCAGAACCAACGTACCTGGCATTTACGCGATCGGCGATGTCGCGGGACCGCCGATGTTGGCGCATAAGGCCGAGCATGAGGGGGTCATCTGCATCGAAACCATCAAGGGGCTGAAAACGCACCCAATGGACAAGCTGCTGATCCCGGGTTGCACTTATTGTCACCCGCAAATCGCGTCTGTCGGCCTGACCGAAGCCAAGGCCAAGGAGGCGGGCAAGGACATCCGTGTCGGCCGCTTCCCGTTCGCAGGCAACGGCAAGGCCATCGCGCTGGGCGAGGATCAGGGGCTGGTGAAGGTCATCTTCGACAAGATGACTGGGCAATTGCTCGGCGCGCACATGGTCGGCGCGGAAGTCACCGAACTGATCCAGGGTTACGTGGTTGCGATGAACCTGGAGACGACCGAGCAGGAATTGATGCACACCATCTTCCCGCATCCGACGCTCTCGGAAATGATGAAGGAAGCGGTCCTCGACGCCTACGGGCGCGTGCTGAACATGTAAGAGCAATAGCGGGTTTGGACAGCAACCGCGCAGGCTCGGATTTAGCCTGCTCGGACTACCGCAAAACTGGACATTGCTCGGTCAGAATCCGCGCGAGTTATTGATTGAGGGTACATATCGCAGAGCAACAGAGCATGTTGCCCCGCGATATCGTTGTTGCCAGGTCGCAACACCAGCCGGTCATTTAACCCTACAAACAGGTGGCTCTTGCAGACGCCGCTATTTAGCCACACCCCTTCGTGAAGAATTTACCCGTCGGCTAAAAGGCTGGCGCTTTTGGTGGCTCGGACGTCCCGGAAGCGTCTTCAGAAAAAATGGCCGCTGGGAGGAGTGGGTTCGCGATGGACGTCGAGGCGGGCATCAAGGGCAGGCTGTCGAACCGTCACCTCGCGGAAGGTCAGAAGCGCGTGCCCGGCCGTTCGGGTTCGTATGGCGCGCGATGGATCGTTTCTCTTAACCCTGCCGGGCTCGCGATCGTTGTTGGCGACACGCGGATCGTAACGGCGGTCGGCCGGCCTTCTGACGTAAATTTGATTTTTGCCCGATGCCTTGACCGCGAGACCGAATGGCGGATCGGCGCGACTAATCCTACATCCGGCGAGCGCACAAAATACGCTCGGCAGTTTGGACAAATGTTTAGTGGTACCCTGACCTATTCGGGCGGGATGTTCGAGAAGTTGCGTTATGCGGATGGCTAGGAGCACAGCTTTTGCGTTGGCGTGGAGCGTGGCGTGCGTGAGCGCGTCGGCCTTTGCCTTCGATGGAACCGTGGCCGGACAGCAGGATGCCGCCGCGGCGCTTCCCGTAGCCTCTGCGCCCCTCGCTGGTGGGGAGACGCTGAAAAAGGCGGTGGCCCCGAGCGCGTCGTTGACAGCCCTGCAGTATGCGGCCGAGGGTGGGCACCCGATTGCCCAGTGGCGGCTGGGGCGTATGTACGCCAACGGCGATGGCGTCACCCAGGATGATCTACGCGCTTTCCAGTACTTCAGCCGTATTGCCAATGCGCATGCCGAGGACAGCCCTTCGGCACCGCAGGCCCCCGTTGTGGCCAATGCGTTTGTTGCGCTTGGACGCTATTACCTACAGGGGATTCCTAACTCGACCATCAAGCGCGACGCCGAGCGCGCGCGAGAGATGTTTTCCTATGCGGCCTCCTACTTCGGCAATGCCGATGCGCAATACGATCTGGCGCGGCTTTATCTGAAAGGGGTCGGAGCTCCTCACGATGTCAAGTACGGCGCTCGTTGGCTAGGTCTTGCGGCGCAAAAGGGCCAGCATCAGGCGCAGGCGATGCTCGGCAAGATGCTGTTTGTCGGCGATCAGTTACCCCGGCAGGCTGCGCGCGGGCTGATGTGGCTGACGCTGGCACGCGATGCCGCTCAGCCGGACGAGACCTGGATCACCGAGAGTTACAATAAGGCGATCGCGAAGGCTTCGGAAGACGACCGCGCCATGGCGCTGCAGATGCTGGAGCACTGGGTGCAGGGACGGCGGGACTAGCGCGGAAGTGCGGTAGCGGTCCGCCGTATAGCTCTGAAATCTCGAAAACAAGAAGACTGCGTCGCTAAGGCTGTCCGGCGGGGTCCAGCTCCAGATCGATCCAGACGGGAACATGGTCCGACGCCTTCTCCCAGCCGCGGACATGACGATCGATTCCTACTCCGCTGAGCCGGTCACTGGCCTGCGGCGACAGCAACAGATGATCGATCCGCAATCCGTTGTTCTTCTGCCAGGCGCCGGCCTGATAATCCCAGAAGGTATATTCCCCCGCGGCATCCGACACCGCTCGTAACGCGTCGGTCAGGCCCAGCCCGAGCAACGTCTGAAACGCTTGCCGTGTTTGCGGGCGAAACAAGGCATCATCGACCCATGCGGAAGGGTTGTACACGTCACCCGCTGTAGGGATGACGTTAAAATCGCCCGCAAGTACGAAGGATTCTTCGCTTTTCAGCTGCTCTTTTGAATACTCAATAAGTCGGGATATCCACTTGAGTTTGTAAGGATATTTATCGGTGTTCGGCGGATTTCCATTGGGCAAATAGAGACAGGCGATCCGGACGACCCCTTGTTTGAGTGAGACAACGCCTTCAAGGAATCGCGACTGTACGTCGTCGTCATCGCCGGCCAGCCGGGGCCGGGTTTCGTCGAACGGGAACTTCGATAGCAGCGCCACGCCATTAAAAGTCTTCTGACCGTGCGTCACCACATTGTAGCCGAGCGCCTCAATGGCTTCGCGCGGGAATTGTTCATCAACGCATTTGATTTCCTGGAGACAGACGACATCGGGCGCGGTCTCCCGCAGCCAGGCGAGCAGGTGATCCAGGCGCTGCCGGACCGAATTGACGTTCCAGGTGGCTATGCGCATGAGACGGTCCCGCGTGCGATGACCGACATGATCGGGCAATCCCGCGCAAAGGTCTTCTTTCGGCGGAGGAGCGGGTTAAACCCGCGCATGACATGAAAGCCTAGATCGAAAAGCTGGTGCCGCAGCCGCAGGACGCGGTGGCGTTCGGATTGACCACGCGGAACGACGCTCCGATAAGATCGTCAACGAAATCGACTTCGGACCCGCTCAGGAACGGGACGGAGGCTGGATCGACGAGCACCACTGCGGAATCTCGCGCGATCACCAGATCATCGTCCGCTTTGGCCCGTTCGATGTCGAATTTGTATTGAAAGCCCGAGCAGCCGCCGCCTTCGACGCTGATGCGCAACATGGCGCCGTTACCCTCGGATTTCAGGATTTCCCCGATCCGCCGCGCCGCGCGCTCGCTGACGGTGATGTTGGTTTCTGTCATCCTGCGACTCCGTATGAGATGGCGGATATTGTCCAATATTTTGAATTACCCGCAAGCCATAGTTAAGTGCCCGGACGACAGAATCAAACGATCGGAAGGGGGCAAGTGCCGTGGCAGTCGGAATGGCAGCTCCCCGCGCGCCTTTTGCCAGCGAGCCCGACCGCAGCCGCGGTCGGTTGTATGACGAGCCGCCGAGCCGGACCCGCAGCGCGTTCCGGCGCGATTGCGACCGGGTGATCCATTCGACGGCGTTCCGGCGGCTGAAACACAAGACCCAGGTATTCGTCTATCATGAGGGCGATCACTTCCGGACCCGGCTCACCCATACCCTCGAGGTGGCGCAGATCGCCCGCGCGCTGGCCCGGCAGCTCGGGCTCGATGAGGATCTGACGGAAGCGCTGGCGCTGGCGCATGATCTCGGCCATCCGCCGTTCGGCCACGCCGGCGAACGGGCGCTGGACCTCTGTCTCGGTCCGTATGGCGGTTTCGACCACAACGCGCAGACGCTGCGGATCGTAACCCTTTTGGAACACCGCTACCCGGATTTCGATGGCCTTAACCTCACCTGGGAAACGCTAGAGGGGATCGTCAAGCACAACGGTCCGCTGACGGATGCCGCGGGGAACGCCATTGGACGTTATCAGTGTCGCGGCGTTCCACTGGGTATCGTCGATTTCAACCGGACCTGCGATCTGGAGCTATGGAGCTTCGCCTCGCTCGAGGCGCAGGTTGCGGCCATTGCCGACGACATCGCCTATAACACCCATGACATCGACGATGGCTTGCGCGCCGGCTTGTTCGCTGTCGATGATCTTAAGGAAATGCCGTTAACTGACGGAATAATCGCCGATATCACACGCCGTCATCCGACGCTGGATCATGGCCGGCGCGGCGCCGAATTGGTGCGTGAGCTGATCTCCTATCTGATCATGGCCGTTTTGTCCGAGGCGGGCACGCGGCTTGCCGTTGCGCAGCCGCGGTTGGTCGATGACGTGCGGCGGCACTCTGCGCCGCTGCTTGCCTTTCCGACGGAGGTGGCAGAGGCCGAGACTCGGATCAAGGCGTTTCTCAAACAACGGATGTATCGCCATCTCCGCGTCGTGCGGGTGATGGACCAGGCCGAGACTATTGTTCGGGACCTGTTTGTACGCTACCGCGACGATCCGGCGGCGCTGCCTGCCGAATGGCTGCCGGAGAATGGCAACAACCGCGAATTCGATGCCGAAAAAGCGCGCAGGGTTGGCAATTTCATCGCCGGGATGACCGACCGGTTCGCTATCAACGAGCACAGGCGTCTTTTTGACTCGACTCCGGAATTGCGTTAGGCGGCGCGTATTCCAGGTCCACTCAAATCGCAGAAATCATGACCAATTCCAGTCCATCGCAGCATCTTTTCGCGGATGTGCTTGCGCGCGTGCTTAAGGCGTGCGCCGCGCTCGTGGAAGACGAAGCGCTGCCGGCCGGGCTTGATCTGTCGCGGATCGTGGTTGAGCCGCCGAAAGATGCCGCCCATGGTGACATGGCGACCAACGCTGCCATGGTTCTGGCGAAGGACGCCAAGACCAAGCCGCGCGATCTTGCCGAACGGATCGTGACAAAACTGCGCGCTGACGACTTGGTCGAAAACGCCGAGATTGCTGGTCCCGGTTTCATCAATTTGACCCTGAAGTTGCAGGTCTGGTCTAATGTACTGCGCGACCTGCTGCGCGAAGGCGAGGGCTATGGCCGCAGCGCGGCCGGCGCGGGCGAAAAGGTCAATGTCGAATACGTCTCCGCCAATCCAACCGGCCCCATGCATGTCGGACATTGCCGCGGCGCGGTGTTTGGCGACGCGCTGGCGAGCCTTTTGTCATTCGCCGGCTATGACGTCACGCGCGAATACTACATCAACGATGCGGGCGCGCAGGTCGACGTGCTCGCGCGCTCGGCATTCCTGCGCTATCGCGAGGCACTCGGCGAAAACATCGGCGAAATTCCGGAAGGGCTTTACCCCGGCGACTATCTGAAGCCAGTCGGGCAGGCGCTTGCCGACGAGCACGGCGACAAGTTGTTGAGGGCGCCGGAAGCCGAATGGCTTCCCATCGTGCGCGCCATCGCGATCGCCATGATGATGGAGATGATCAGGGGCGATCTCGACGCGCTGAACATCCGCCACGAGATGTTCTTCTCGGAGCGCTCGCTGATTGAGGGCGGTATGGACCGAGTCGCCGCCACCATCGATTTTCTGCGACAGAAGGGCGACGTCTATGAGGGTCGATTGCCGCCGCCGAAGGGCGCTCCGGTAGAGGACTACGAGGATCGCGAGCAAACTCTGTTCCGCGCCACAGCCTACGGCGACGATGTCGATCGTCCGCTGAAAAAATCGGATGGCGGTTACACCTACTTCGCCTCCGATATCGCCTATCACAAGACGAAATTCGACCGCGGCTTCCTCAACATGGTCGATGTCTGGGGAGCCGATCACGGCGGTTACATCAAGCGCGTTCAGGCAGCGATCAAAGCCGTTACCGCAGGCAAGGCGACGCTCGACGTCAAGATCGTGCAGCTCGTCAAGCTGTTGCGCAACGGCGAGCCGGTGAAGATGTCGAAGCGCGCCGGGGATTTCGTGACGTTGCGCGAAGTGGTCGATGAAGTCGGCTCCGACGCCGTCCGCTTCATGATGCTATTCCGCAAGAATGACGCGGTGTTGGATTTCGATCTTGCCAAAGTCATCGAGCAGTCGAAGGACAACCCGGTGTTCTACGTACAGTACGGCCACGCCCGCGGGTTCTCGATCTTCCGCAACGCGCGGGAAGTGTTCCCGGACCTTCCTGAAACAGATGCGGCGCGGAGGGATTTCCTCGGGGCGGCGGCTATGGAACGGCTGTCCGATCCGGCGGAACTCGGATTGCTGCGGCGGCTCGCGCTCTACCCGCGAACCGTCGAAGCGGCCGCGGTGGCACACGAACCGCACCGGATCGCATTCTACCTGTATGATCTTGCAAGTGAATTTCACGCGCTTTGGACGAAAGGGCGCGATTTGCCTCATTTACGCTTCATTATCAATAATGATGCACAAATAACCAGGGCACGGTTGGCGCTGGTTCAGGGTGTTGTCGCTGTTCTGGCATCCGGACTTGCCGTTCTCGGCGTTCACGCGCCGACCGAGATGCGATAGTGGTTTAGCCATCATGAAGGGGATCGTGATGGGCTTGATTGGCAGCTGTTTCGTTTAGAACGAGCGAGTTGGCGCCTTTCCGAAAGGGACGCGACATCACAATGGCTCATCGATATCAGGACAGACCTTTCCCGGAGGACGATGATTACGGGCGCGACGATCGGGGCGCGACAACTCCCCCCGAGCCGGATCCGCTTGCGGAACTTGCGCGTCTGATTGGTCAGACTGATCCCTTCGGCGATGTCAAACGAGTAGCACCGGTGGCTCCGGTGGATGATCCCGTAGATCATTTTGAGCCGCAGCCCACCGCAGAGGATGAGGTTCCAGCCAGTCCGCCGCAGTGGATTCAGAGGCGAATGGCCCAACCTGATCCTTCGCCGGAGCAGTTCGAATCCCCGCCGCATCCGGTTCTGCGGCGCGCGGCGGTTTATCCCGACAATCAGCATCAGCCGCCTGAGCCAGAGTCATATTATCAGGCTGACCGTTATGACGACGTGCTGTACGGGAGGCGGCCGGACGAGCAGCCGGCGTATGCGTATGGGGATCATGTTCCACGCGACGCGTATGAAGGCCAGTTTCCGCGCGAGACCTATACGGAAGCGCCATTCGGCTACGAGAACGGTTATGAGGAAGTTGATCCGGCGCCCGGGCGTCGCGGCAAAATGGCAACCGTGGTCGCGGTTTTAGTGCTCGCCGTGGTCGGTACTGGTGCGGCGTATGCTTATCGCACCTTTGTTGGAAATGCCCCGAAAGGTGAGCCGCCGGTCATAAGGGCCAACACCGAACCGAACAAGATTGTGCCTCAGCAGGCCACTTCCGGGGATGCCGTTGGCAAGTTGCTTCAGGACCGAATGTCCTCGGAGAACGGTACCGAGCAGATGGTGTCTCGCGAAGAGCAGCCAGTCAACGTTAAGGATGCCGTTAACGCCGGCCCGCGTGTTGTATTCCCGCCGTTGAACCAGAACGGCCATCCGCCGTCCGCAGCAAGCGTGGCTCCGAACATCAAGCCTCCCGCGACGGCGGCAAACGGAACAGTTGCTGGCGATGAACCACACAGGGTCAGGACCCTGACGGTCCGTGGTGATCCGGCCGATCTAACGGCGGCGGCCGTTGCGCGGCCTGAGTCCTCCGAATCTCGGCATACGACTCCCACGGGTCCTGCATCCGGGGCAAATGCGCCTCAGTCGGTGTCACCACAGGCTGCCGAACCGCGCACCCGAATAGCTTCGACCAATCCGACCCAGCAGGCGCCGGTCGTCGCCAGTACTGGGGGTTATTTGGTGCAGGTTTCCTCTCAGCGTAACGAGGCGGACGCGCGGGCATCGTTCCGGCACCTGCAGGGTAAATTCCCGGTGCTGGGATCGCGCGCTCCTTTAATCAAACGCGCAGACCTTGGCGCCAAGGGTGTCTACTATCGTGCCATGGTCGGTCCGTTCGGTTCCTCCGAGGAGGCCTCGCGTTTCTGCGGAAGCCTCAAATCGGCCGGCGGACAGTGCGTCGTCCAAAGGAATTAACGGCCGATTCCTTGACCGTCGCGGCCGATGAAGGCTAATCGGCCGCCATGAGTTCGCGCGCATTCATCACGGGAGCGTCAGGCCTAAGTCTGACAACGGAGGAGCGCGAATTCCTGCGCGAACAGCGCCCGTGGGGGTTCATTCTGTTCAAAAGGAATGTAGACAATCCCCTGCAAGTCGCTCGTTTAGTTCAGGAGTTTAGAGAAGCCGTCGAGGATAGCGATGCTCCTGTCCTGATAGACCAGGAAGGCGGCCGCGTGCAGCGGTTGGGACCGCCCCACTGGCCCGTCTATCCGGCAGGCGCGACGTTCGGCGTCCTCTATGACCGCGACCGCGACGCGGGGCTAAAGGCCGCACGGCTCAGCGCACAACTGATCGCGGCCGATCTCGCCGATCTCGGCATCACAGTCGACTGCCTGCCGCTGGCGGATGTTCCTGTACCCGGTGCGGATGCCGTCATCGGTGATCGCGCCTATGGCGCTGATCCTCACAAGGTCGCGACGATCGCACGGGCCGTTACTGAGGGACTAGAGCAGGGTGGTGTTCTGCCGGTTCTCAAGCACATTCCGGGTCACGGTCGGGCGACTGCTGACACCCATCACCGACTCCCGATTGTGGAAACCTTGAAAGACGATCTGGAGGCCTTTGATTTCGCTGCATTTCGTCCCCTTGCGGACCTGCCGATGGCGATGACCGCACATGTTGTGTTCAGTGCAATTGATGCCACCCAACCGGCCACGACATCTGCGACAATCATCGAACGGGTGATTCGCGGGACCATCGGGTTTCAGGGATTATTGATGAGTGATGACGTGTCCATGAACGCGTTGGCGGGATCGATCGCCCAGCGGACGAGAGCAATCGTTGCGGCTGGCTGCGACATAGTCCTGCACTGCAATGGCAATCTGGATGAGATGCGGCAGGTCGCCAGCGAAGCTCCGGAGCTATCGGGTTTTGCGCTGGACCGCGCCCGGCGAGCCCTGGCCAAGCGCAAGCCGCCGCAACCGTTCGACCGCGAAGCGGCGCGGGCGGAACTCGACGCGTTAACGGCAGCGGGGGCAGCGAGCGCATGAGCGCGGAAATTCTGTCGTTTGAAACAGGTCGGCCCACCGAGCCCGTCGTCATCGACGAGGTTGCGCTCGTGGTCGATGTCGAGGGTTATGAAGGCCCGCTTGACCTTTTGCTGGCGCTTGCCCGCCAGCAAAAGGTCGACCTGTCGAAAATTTCCATTCTGGCGCTTGCCGATCAGTATCTCGTTTTCATAGAGGCGGCCCGCAAGATTCGTCTCGAACTGGCCGCCGACTATCTGGTCATGGCGGCATGGCTAGCATTTCTGAAATCGCGCTTGCTGCTGCCGGAGCCCCCGACGCCGGATGGGCCCAGCGCCGGGGAGATGGCGACGGCGCTTGCCAATCGCCTGCGGCGTCTTGAGGCCATCCGGGAGGCGTCGAACCGCCTGATGAATCGTCAGCAGTTGGGGCGTGACATCTTTCCGCGAGGCAACCCGGAATCGATCGCTGAGATTCGCCATCCGAGATTCACCGCGACGCTGTTCGACCTGCTCTCCGCTTATGCCGTGCAACGGCAGCAGCGTGTATTGACGACCGTTCATATGGCCAAGCGAACGGTCTGGTCGTTGAGCGAAGCACGAGCCTCGCTTGAGCGTCTGGTCGGTCTCTCCGGCGAGGATTGGGGATGTCTCGACCAGTATCTGATGACCTTTGTTGTCGATCCGTCGCAGCGGGCTACCGTGTTCGCGTCGAGTTTTGCGTCTGCACTCGAATTGGTGCGCGAGGGTGTCATGGATCTGAATCAAAAAGAGGCCTTCGCACCGCTTTATTTTCGCAAGCGTGCGCGGCAGCCGGCACCCGATCCGATGGCGGGGCCGGACACCTCGACGCAGTAAGTGAAGAAGGAGAGCGAGCATGGCAAGCTTGGCGGAAATGCGCGTGGAGCAGCTCGAGGAATTTGAGTCGGAACGACCCGCAGCGCGTCCCGAGGAATTACGGTTGTTGGAGGCGCTGCTATTCGCTTCATCCGAGCCGCTGGATCAGGCCGCGCTGGCCAAGCGGATGCCCGACGGTGTCGACATCAAAATGGCCCTTGCCCAGTTGCAGGCGGACTACGCCTCGCGGGGCGTCAACCTGGTGCGCATCGCCAATAAGTGGACATTCCGTACAGCGGGCGATCTGGCGTGGCTGATGACGCGGGAAAGCACGGAAACCCGGCGTCTGTCGCGCGCGGCGATCGAGGTGTTGGCGATCATTGCCTATCATCAGCCTGTGACCCGCGCCGAGATTGAGGAAATTCGCGGCGTCGTCACCTCCAAGGGGACGCTCGACGTGCTGCTGGAGACCGGGTGGATCAAGCCGCGCGGCCGCCGCAAGACACCAGGCCGCCCGCTCACCTTCGGAACGACAGAGACGTTCCTGTCCCAGTTCAGCCTCGAAAATCTCGGCGACCTGCCGGGCCTGGAAGAACTGAAGGGAACGGGGCTGCTGGATTCTCGTCTGCCGGGCGGGTTCAGTGTTCCCACACCTTCCGACGATCCGACTTTGCGGGACGATGAGGAGCCGCTTGAGGCGGGCGATCTCGAACTGGCGCTAGTTCCGCCTCTGGATCCTGAAAGCGATAGTTCGAGCAGCGGCGGCTCGGCGCAGTAGGGTCTAAGCCTAGCTTGAGCTAGAGGCTCTCCGCTGCTGATCGGATCGGTCGCGGGTTCGATGTTTTTTTGGTCTGACGCGTTTTAGCCGCGATTTTTCGCGCGTGTTCCTCCGCCGCTTGCGTTGCCTGCTGGGCCTCCCCGCGCCGGCCGAACCCTCACCACCATAACCGTCACGCAGGTCGTCAGCGCGTAGTCAGGACCACCGTTCCATCATCAGATTCTGGTTGCCAGAATAGCCTATAAGTGTCTGAAAAAACGACGGGAAAAAACCGCCTTGCAGGGCTGCCGAAGGTGGTCTTCCGAGCCTCGATAAGCTATATGAATCCAAGTAGAAACCGACCGGAATCCTTCTTTGTCAGACACCGACGACACCAAACCCGGGGAGCCGCCGGCGCCTTCGGGCATTCGGCCCGTTTCGATCCTCGATGAGATGAAACGAAGCTATCTCGATTACGCCATGAGCGTAATCGTGGCGCGGGCGCTGCCGGATGCGCGTGACGGTCTCAAGCCGGTTCACCGGCGAATTCTCTACGCGATGTACGAGAACGGTTTCGAGTGGAATAAGCCCTATCGCAAGTCGGCGCGCACCGTTGGCGACGTCATCGGTAAGTACCATCCTCACGGCGACCAGTCGGTCTACGACGCGCTGGTGCGTATGGCGCAGAGTTTCTCGATGCGCGTGCCGCTGATCGACGGGCAGGGCAATTTCGGCTCGGTGGACGGCGATATGGCAGCGGCCATGCGCTACACCGAATCCCGCCTTACCAAGATCGCGCAATCGCTGCTCGACGATATCGACAAGGACACCGTTGATTTCCAGCCCAACTACGACAACAGCGAGAAGGAACCCTCGGTCCTTCCGGCGAAGTTTCCAAACCTTTTGGTCAACGGCGCCGGCGGCATTGCCGTCGGCATGGCTACAAACATCCCGCCGCACAATCTCGGCGAAGTCATCGATGCCTGCGTGGCGCTGATCGACAATCCCGCGCTGGGGATCGACGACCTCATCAACATCATTCCGGGCCCGGATTTTCCAACCGGCGGCATTATCCTCGGGCGGCAAGGCATCCGCTCGGCTTATCACCTCGGCCGCGGCTCGATCGTGATGCGCGGCAAGGTGTCGATCGATACGATCCGCAAGGACCGCGAAGCGATCGTGATTTCGGAGATCCCGTATCAGGTCAACAAGGCCAGTATGGTCGAACGTATCGCCGAGCTGGTGCGCGAGAAGAGGATCGACGGTATTTCGGACTTGCGTGACGAATCCGATCGAGAGGGTTTCCGCGTCGTCGTCGAGTTGAAGCGCGACGCCGTTCCGGAAGTCGTGCTCAACCAGCTCTACAGGTTCACGCCGCTGCAAACCAACTTCGGCGCCAACATGGTGGCGCTGGATGCGGGTCGGCCGCAGCTCATGAATCTGAAAGACCTGCTGACGCTGTTCATCGCGTTCCGCGAACAGGTCGTCACCCGCCGAACCAAATTCTTGCTCAACAAGGCGCGCGACCGCGCCCATATCCTGGTTGGCCTGGCCATCGCCGTCGCCAATATCGACGAGATCATTCGTGTGATCCGGGAGTCTCCCGATCCAACCACGGCACGTGATACCCTGATGTCGCGCGATTGGCCGGCGAAGGACGTGGCGGCGATGATCACGCTGATCGACGATCCGCGCCACCGCATGTCGCCGGACGGCACCGCGCGGCTGTCGATGGAGCAGGCCAAGGCTATTCTCGATCTGCGCCTGCAACGCCTGACCGCGCTTGGCCGTGAGGAAATTTCTGACGAGCTCGACAAGCTCGCCATCGAGATTGCCGATTATCTGGAGATCCTGCGGTCGCGCGCCCGCGTACAGGCCATCATCAAGAGTGAGCTTGGCGCGGTGAAGTCCGAATTCGCCACTCCGCGCAGGACGATTATCGTCGAACAGGAAGGTGAGGTCGAAGACGAGGACCTGATCCAGCGCGAGGACATGGTCGTGACCGTCTCGCACGCGGGTTATGTCAAACGGGTGCCGCTATCGGCCTATCGCGCTCAAAAGCGGGGCGGGAAGGGCCGCTCCGGAATGCAGACGAGGGATGAGGATTTCGTCAGCCGGCTGTTCGTGGCATCGACCCATACACCGGTGCTGTTCTTTTCATCTCGCGGACAGGTCTACAAGGAAAAGGTCTGGCGGCTGCCGATGGCGGCCCCGAATGCGCGCGGCAAGGCGATGATCAACATCCTGCCGCTCGAACAGGGCGAGCGCATCACCACCATCATGCCGCTTCCTGAAGATGAATCGTCGTGGGCCGACCTGGATGTGATGTTCGCGACCACCAGCGGAACGGTCCGCCGCAACAAGCTCTCCGATTTCGTCGATGTCCGGCGCTCCGGCATCATCGCGATGAAGCTTGGTGAGGGCGAGTCGATCGTCGACGTCCAGATATGTACTGAGCGCGACGATGTGCTGCTGACCGCCGCAGGCGGTCAGTGCATCCGGTTTCCGGTCACCGACGTACGCGTGTTCTCGGGCCGGACATCGATGGGCGTACGCGGCATCGCGCTGGCTAAGGGCGACCGGGTTATCTCACTGTCGATACTGCATCACTTCGACGCCACGCCGGCCGAACGCGCCGCGTACCTCAAACAGTCCGGCGCGATCCGCCGCGCTGCAACCGGCGAGGATATCGAGCCCGAGGAGGCGACGCCCGAGGCTGACGAGGCCGCACATACCGATCTCTCGCTGCCCGAAGGGCGCTATGTGGAGATGGGCGCCGCCGAGCAGTTTGTGCTCACTGTCACCGCACAGGGTTATGGCAAGCGATCGTCGTCGTTCGAATTCAGGGTTTCAGGACGTGGCGGCAAGGGTATCCGCGCGACCGATCCGACCAAACTCGGCGAGATCGGCCATCTCGTGGCTGGATTCCCGGTCGAAATGTCGGATCAGATCATGCTGGTGAGTGATGGCGGGCAATTGATCCGAGTGCCGGTGGAAGGCATCCGCATCACCAGCCGCGCTTCCAAGGGCGTTCGCGTGTTCAATACGGCGGATGATGAGCATGTGGTGTCGGTCGAACATATCCGCGAGGATGGCGAAAACGGCAACGGCGGATAGCGGGCTTTGCCCCTTTGCGCCAAATGCAAAGGCCGCTCGCGTCATGCGGGCGGCCCCTCCTTAGGCGATCAAGGAACGGAATTAAATCCGGATCAGCGATGCTCTGGCGTGACGAGCCGAGCTTCACGAACTACCGTTTTGGAGCCGGCGGCGCGAAGGCAGGACGTTTCGAAATTCGGCCAGGCTCGCTGTGAGCAGGTCGTTCCAACCGGGTGGATGTCCAGCCGGTCCGCTTTGGCGAGCGGAACGGGCGTGCTGGCGGAAACCTGGGGAGCAAAACCGGGAAGAACGGTGAGGGCGGCTGCGATGAACGCCGCGACCGCGACTGCGGAAAGAGCTTTGATCATGACGGTCCCCTGTAATTTGAGCCTGTCCGTTTGTTTTGGCGGCCCGTTTGTTGGGCGGATTGATAACCGACCCTGGTTTCGCGATATCTTCGCCAGCCATGAAAAGCGGTTTCATCATGCGAAGAATTGTTTCAACCTGGTCTTTCGGACGAAACAAAATCCTGAAATCTGTAATGATTTCAGTTGTCCCCTGACGTACGATAAGACGCGTACACCCCCGCAGCGGTTCGATCGGCGCCAAGAAATAAATATCGACGGAAGCCCCGAATATTGTGGAACCCGGCCTGCTTGCGGCCCCTGAACAGGCGCGCTAGAGGGGGTGATGCCACGCGTCGCGCTCTATCCGGGATCGTTCGACCCCGTCACCAACGGCCATCTCGACGTCGTCAGACACGCCGTCGTCCTATGTGACCGGCTGATCGTGGCTGTCGGCGTTCACCCCGGCAAGACGCCGCTGTTTTCGGCAGAAGAGCGTCTTTCGATGGCACGCTCGGTGTTCGAACCGATCGCGGTTGAAGCGGGCTGCGCCTTCGATTGCGCGACTTACGACGACCTCACAGTCGTAGCCGCGCATAAGGCCGGTGCCACGATTCTGGTTCGGGGCCTGCGCGATGGCACCGATCTCGACTATGAAATGCAGATCGCCGGTATGAACGAGACTATGGCCCCCGACGTGCATACGGTGTTCGTTCCGGCTTCGCCCGGCGTCCGCCCGATCACCGCCACACTGGTGCGCCAGATCGCAACGATGGGCGGCGATGTCTCAGCTTTCGTTCCGCAACTGGTCGCCTCGGAGCTCAAGACCAAATTCGCCGGTTGAATGAACCGATCTTCCTCTGATCCGGAGTTATCATGATTAGAATCCTTGGCCTCGTTGCCGCGCTGATGTTCGTGGTCCCCGCCCTTGCGCAGCCATTGCCGACCAGTCTCGACAAGCAGAACGCCATCGTGATCGACACCACGAAAGGCCAGATTGTCATCAAGCTTCGGACCGACATCGCGCCCAAACATGCCGAGCGCATCAAGCAGCTTGCTCGTGATGGCTTCTACAATAACGTTCCGTTCCATCGCGTCATGGATGGCTTCATGGCGCAGACCGGCGACGGCAAAAATTTCAACGGTACCGGTGGCTCGAAGTATCCGAACCTCCAGGCCGAGTTCTCCACCGTTCCGTTCAAGCGCGGCGTGGTCGGCATGGCGCGCGCGGGAAGTAATGACTCGGCGAATTCGCAGTTCTTCATCTGCTTTGACGACGCGTCCTTCCTCAACAACAAATATACCGTGGTCGGCGATGTCGTCTCCGGCATGGATGTGGTGGACAAGTTGAAAAAGGCGCCCGCCGGGTCGCGAAGCGGCACCGTCACCGATCCGGACAAGATGCTGAAGGTTCAGGTTGCCTCCGATATCAAGTGAGCGCAGCCCATGCGCTGGCTGACCGTAATGGTTGCGATCTGCATCGCCGGCGTATCACCAGATACGATGGCGCAGGACGGCGGCGTGGCGAATCTGGCCGCCATGTCCGCGCGCTTGAAGGGATGCTGGCAGCCGCCCGCTTTGCCGCGCGACAGTGCCGGCATGGAGATCACCGTGCAGTTCACATTCAGGCGGGACGGCAGCTTGTTGGGTCGGCCGCGGATTACTTACGAGAGGCACGACGCAACGGACGGAGAGCGTATCCTCTACCGGACGGCCGTGATGGAAGCATTACAACGCTGCGCACCGATGCCATTTACCTCAGGCATGGGCGAAGCGATTGCGGGCCGTCCCCTGACCATCCGATTTGACGATCGACGAACCCCTCCCAAAGCAAGAGAAGAGAAGAGAGCATGGCTGAAAACGAAAACACTTTGATCCTCGAAACCACGCAGGGACCCGTGACTATCGAAATGCGGCCCGATCTCGCTCCCGGTCATGTTGCGCGGATCAAGGAGCTGGTTCGTGAGGGGTTCTACGATGGTATCGTATTCCATCGCGTTATCGATGGCTTCATGGCGCAGACCGGATGCCCGCAAGGCACCGGTATGGGCGGCTCAGGCCAAAAACTGAAGGCTGAGTTCAACAGGGAGCCCCATGTGCGTGGCACCGCATCCATGGCGCGAGCGCAAAGTCCGGATTCGGGTGACAGTCAGTTCTTCATCTGCTTCGACGATGCGTCTTTCCTGAACGGGCAATATACTGTCTGGGGCAAAGTGATCGAAGGTATGGAGAACGTCGACAAGATCAAGCGCGGTGAGCCAGTGCAAAATCCTGACAAGATCGTGAAGGCCAGGATAGCGGCCGACGCTTGAGGCGATATTCCGACTCTTCAGACCGACGTGAAATGGCCGGATGCGTTCCGGCCATTGACGTTTCGGGCTAACGGGTTCAGTGACGAGTTACATCCGTCAGCTTGATAATTTCATGCGAACCGATCTCTTCGATTTCGAATTGCCGGCCGAGAGCATTGCGCTGCGTCCGGCGAGCCCGCGCGATTCCGCGCGGATGCTCGTGGTGCAGCCCGGGGCCGGTTTACGCGACCAACGGGTAAGAGATCTTCCAGAATGGCTGCGGCCCGGTGACCAACTCGTCGTGAACGATACGCGTGTCATCGCCGCTCAGTTGCATGGCCGCCGCATCGGTCGCGAGACTGAGCCGAGGATCGACGCCACGCTGATCAAGCGCCTCGACGGTTCTCGCTGGAGCGCATTGGTCAGGCCGGCCAAGAAGCTCATGACGGGAGACATCGTTCGCTTTGGCAACGAGGGACGGGTGTGCTTCCTCGGGCACCTCGATGCGCAGGTCGAAAGCAAAGGCGAGGAGGGCGAAGTGACGTTCGCCTTTTCGTTTCACGGACCCACGCTGGATCAGGCCATTGCCGATCTGGGCTCAACGCCGCTACCGCCATACATTGCATCAAAGCGCGCGCCCGACGACCGCGATGCTGCAGACTATCAGACGATGTTCGCAGCTCATGAGGGAGCCGTCGCTGCACCGACCGCGGGACTGCATTTCACGCCGGCGATCGAAGCGGCGCTACGCGAACGCGACGTGGGCCTTCATCGGATCACCCTGCATGTCGGTGCCGGTACGTTTCTTCCGGTCAAAGCCGAAGACAGCGCCGGGCATCGTATGCATTCGGAATGGGGTACGATATCCGCCGAAACCGCGGCCGCGCTGAACGCGACGCGAGCGAGCGGTGGTCGGATCGTTGCCGTCGGAACGACATCGCTTCGGCTTTTGGAAAGCGCGGCAGGCGACGACGGTCAAATCGCGCCGTTCACCGGGGAGACCGCGATATTCATCACGCCGGGCTATCGCTTTCGCGCGGTCGATATCCTGATGACAAATTTTCATCTGCCGCGGTCGACGCTGTTTATGCTGGTCTCGGCCTTTAGCGGTTTTGAAACCATGAAACATGCCTATGCTCATGCGATCGCGGGGGGGTACCGGTTCTATTCCTATGGCGACGCCTGCTTGCTGTTTCCGGACAGGTCGGACGCATGAGCCTCGCCAACCATTTCGAAATTCTCGGACGCGACGGCAGCGCTCGCACCGGACTTCTCACCACAGCTCACGGCGCGGTGCGCACACCGGCGTTCATGCCCGTCGGGACACAAGGCGCCATGAAGGGCCTCCAATGGCAAGAGGTGCGCGACGCCGGGACCGATATCGTGCTCGGCAATACCTATCACCTGATGCTGCGGCCCGGAGCTGAGCGGATCGACGAACTCGGCGGCTTGCAAAAATTCACGACCTGGGGCGGGCCGATGTTGACGGATTCCGGCGGGTTCCAGGTGATGTCGCTGGCCCAGTTGCGAAAGGTGAAAGAGCAGGGCGTGACGTTTCGCTCTCATATCGACGGTACCGCGATCGAACTGACGCCTGAACGCGCCGTCGAGGTTCAGCGGCTGCTCGGCTCCGACATCGCGATGCAGCTCGACGAATGCGTTCGGCTCCCCGCCGAGCGTACCGACATTGAGCGCGCTATGCAGCTCTCGCTGCGCTGGGCCGAGCGCAGCAGGCGCGCTTTCGAGGGCGCCCCCGCCGCCAACATGCTGTTCGGCATCGTTCAAGGTGGGGACAGCTCCGACCTGCGGCGCACGAGCGCGTGCAGGCTGACCGAGATCGGCTTTCACGGTTACGCCATCGGCGGTCTCGCGGTCGGAGAACCGCAGGCCATCATGCTCGCGATGATCGAGGAAACCGCGCCGTGGCTGCCGGTGGACCGGCCGCGCTATCTGATGGGTGTGGGGACGCCGGACGATTTGCTGGAAGCAGTCGCGCGCGGCATCGATATGTTCGATTGCGTCATGCCGACACGGAACGGACGCCACGGCATGGCCTTCACCCGCTTCGGCCAGATCAATCTTCGCAACGCCCGTCACGCCGACGACCCGCGTCCACTCGACGAAGAGAGTTCATGGCCGGCATCGCGAAATTATTCGCGCGCCTATCTGCATCATCTGGTGCGATCCGGCGAAACGCTCGGCGCGATGCTACTCTCCGGGATCAACATCGCATATTATCAGAGCCTGATGCAGGCTATGCGTACGGCGATTAAAGGAGGAACCTTTCAGCAGTTTCGCGAGCTGACACGCGAAGGCTGGGCGCGCGGCGATATCGCTATGCGCTGATGTCTGACTGCATCGGAAAAGATCGTATCAATTGCAGGCGATGCGTTGGACGACATGCTTGGTTACGAAGCCGTAACCGCATGTGTCGCAGCTCCACAAGTGGCCGATGACGTTGTCGGGCAAGTATGCGGATGCTTCCGCTGCAATCATCGAGTCGGCGCAAACCGGGCACGTCGGAAGATCGCTTCCGCGAGGCACGGAGTGCGGCAGGGCGGTCGACCGGATTTCAGCAATCGCTGGCATTCGTGACCTCCTTATGAAAATTAATCAGTCTGGACTTTCGGGCACGCTACACGCATCGTTTGACGATGTCGCAACACAAATGCGTTTCTTTTACGAATTCCAGTTCTGCAAGTATCGGGCTTGGCGCAACGTATTGCTGCCAGACTTTAGCCCCCGACACGCTGGCTGATCGTGATGAGCATTGTTCAACTACTCGAGGACGCTGACATGGATACAAAATCAAAGGTTGATGCACCGCACCATGCCGGCCGTGGCCGTGTGTTCGACAGCATTGTCGATACGGTTGGAGACACCCCGATCGTCCGGCTGCGCAGGCTGCCACAACAGCATGGTGTGAATGCAATCATTCTGGCCAAACTGGAATACTTCAACCCAGCCACGAGCGTGAAAGATCGTATCGGCGCGGCAATGATCGTGGCAATGGAGAAAGCTGGCAAGATCGATGCCGACACGGTTCTGATCGAACCGACCTCGGGAAACACTGGCATAGCGCTGGCGTTCGTTGCGGCCTCGCGTGGCTACCGCCTGAAGCTGGTGATGCCAGAGTCAGTCTCGACGGAGCGCTGCAAGATGCTGGCCTTTCTGGGAGCGGAAATCGTTCTGACGCCGGCGGCCGAGGGTATGAAAGGATCAATCGCCATGGCCGAGGAGCTGGTGCGCACGACTCCGCACGCCGTCATGCCGCAACAGTTCAAGAACCTCGCCAATCCGGAGATTCACCGGCTCACCACGGCCGAAGAGATATGGAACGATACCGGCGGGAACATTGATTGGGTCGTGGCTGGGGTCGGGACTGGCGGGACCATAACGGGGATTGGTCAGGCCCTGAAGCCCCGCAAGCCGTCCTTGCGCATCGTTGCAGTCGAACCCGAGGAGAGCGCGGTACTGTCGGGCGGACGGCATTCGCCGCACAAGATCCAGGGGATCGGCGCGGGTTTTGTCCCCCAAATCCTGGATCGTTCCGTCATTGATGAGGTCGTGAAAGTCGATAGCGCCACGGCATTGGAAACCGCCCGTGCCTTGGCGCGTAGCGAAGGCATTCCAGGGGGGATTTCGTCCGGTGCAGCTGTTGCAGCGGCGCTTGCCATCGGCCGGAGGCCCGGCAGCGAAGGCAAAACCATTCTTGCCGTCGTCCCCTCGTTCTCGGAGCGATATCTCTCGACGGCGTTGTTCGAGGGAATCTGACCAGAGTCTTTCACCGCTTCACGGAACGGTGAAAGACTCGATCTTTTTCTGACGTGCTTTTCTTCTCGCAACCGAATTGCACTTCGTTCGGAAGCGCTATACCGAAGACTGCGCTGAGATCAGGAACGGGACAGCGAGATATTGGCCCCCCTGAACTGACCGTCCGAACTGATGACCACGTCCTGCCGGTTGCCGTTCGTCTTCATCTTGAGCTTTGCCGTAAATGCGGGAGCGCTGACGTCGACGTTAAACTGGCCGTTACCGGCCCGTCCTTCGAGGGTTCCGCTAACATTGCGGCTGGTCTCGCGCCACTCTCCCGACAGAACGCCGTTACGAGCGAGCACATTGCTTCTGAGTTCGAATTTGTAACTGTCGCTGGCGCATAGCAGCGTCTGATTGAGGCCCTGGGCATCGCCACTCACGGCATAGGTGGCCTTGCAGCGGATCTTTTCGGTTGAGCCATCCTCGAGCTGGATACTGCCACGTCCGGTCCAGACACCCGCCAAGCCTTCAAACGGCCCCGCTCCAGCGGAGCTAGCGGATATCGACAGCATCACCACAGCGCCGAGCGCGCACGCGGCGGATAATCCTCGTGACATGATCCCCCCAAATCCCATTTGCATCATCCCATTATTACTGACGCGAAGCTTCCCAGCGCCCGCTACAAGGAACTCCTCCGGACGCTCCATTCCACTTCCCCGATCCAACATTACCGTTGAGCTGTCCGTTGGCGTAAGCGCCGCGGATGGATACCTTCACGTAACCTTGGTTTCCGACACTGCCGGTGATGTCAGCGCCTGCCGCCGAAACCTTACCGTCGGTAACGGTCAGAGGATATTGCGCCACCGGGTCGCAGGTGCCCGTCTTGGTGACGATTTTGACGTTCCAAAGCCCGTCATAAGTTTTTCCGGCAAGCGCCGGGGAAGCCAAGCCCGCAATCAGGCCACATGAAAAAAGAACAGCATGAATGCGAACATGACGCATGAACTAATTCCTCGATTTTCGTGATCGCCGCGTTATTCCGGCAGATTGTGTCCAAAATAGCGGCAGGGCGGATCGCGGCCGATAGCTTGAGGCCAGCGTCAGGTTCGCGCGCACGAAATAGTGTCTCGGCCGATATTGGCCAATCACTAATCAATTCAATATATTACCTCCGCGCATCAGTCGCGCACTTAAAGAAACTCCTGACCCGCCACTGTTGCTGTCCAGCAAAACCGTAACGAATCGGGCAGTTTATTGACCTTGAAACGCTCATACTCAGTTTCGGTGAGGAAGAATAGAGATCTTCAAAAGACGCCGTATCGAGGCTGGATATGACGATATACGGCTGCCGGCAAGCCAGAATTTCAGATGCTGTTCGTTGAGGATAGCGACATGCGGGCCCTATGCCTTCGACGATTGGCAACTAGAGATTACCCACCGTGTTGCTTCAAAGGAGTTCAAAGGAGAGAATATATTCAATCCGACCGAGGCCTAAAGTCAGGAGGTTTCTGGTCGGGAATACTCAAGGCCTCGCATGAAGGATGACGCACAGAAGAGCCTGCTGCAGTGGCTGGCTCCCGAATTCGCAGCGAACGGTCTGCTGCGGGACGAACCTTGGGTTCAGGCCTGTGCACATGAAGCTGAGAACATGTTCGCGGTCAGGCCATTGGCGATCGCGGCTGTGACCATGGTCGTGGCCGAACCTTTCGCGATCGATTATCTGCGGCAAGCTCCGGTCCTCGTCGTCGCGGCGGCGCAGGGCATGGAGTGTTTTCGCCCAAGCGAACGAGAATTTATCCAGCAGGACTGGCAAGCGATTGTTCATGATCGCCCAAAATTGCGCGATCTCTTGAGGTATTATGGACTTATCCGGCCCTTACGCGCGCTAAAAGGGCAAGCGTTTCGTGCTGGTCCCACCGAATATCAGACCATTCAGAATTTGTGCGATATCCCGCCCTCACCACTGGCGCAGGCAATTCCATCCGCGATCCGCAAGCAGCACAACTGGTTGCGCGCGCTGGGGGAATGGTCCGAGGCAATGTGTCGTCGTGAGCAGAGTGCGAAGGCCCTCTTTGACTGGGCAGTGTGCGCGATGGGTGATCATACGGCGAGCACGGCTGGTGGTTCCCTGGATCAGGCGTCCGCTGTTGCGGATTATGCGGCATTTCATATCGGCCGGTTCAATCGGCGCTGGAGTTATGAACGCGCTTACCGAGCGGCGCTCGAGTGGCACGATGAGCTCGCGCAAGCCAGCAGCGAGAAGGCGTACCTTCTGACCCACAAGATCGGGTGGAACGAGGTCATCGACTATGGAGACCTGCCGCGCAGGAGAATCATTGATGGGTACGAAATTGTAGCGCTTCAGTCAGGCGCGGCGCTTCACGCCGAGGGCGCGGAAATGCATCATTGCGTTGCGAGCTACGCAGGAAATGTCATACGCGGCTTCAGCCGAATTTTCTCGGTGCGCGGAGACGGCCAGCGGCTTGCGACGTTCGAGGTCAGTAAATCAGGCTTCCTGCTTGCGTCGGGCGAATTTCTTCAACTGCCTGCAAGAAAACGCTCGCCTTACAAGCTTATTCAGATCAAGGGACCATACAATTCCGAGGTCTCCCAAGACGTTGAGAAGGTGATTCAGGCGTTTATCTCCAGCCTGAACCAAGCCGCCCCAACGGTCGGTTGAGCAGTTTTGTCCCAGGTTCAATAATCCCAGGTCCAATAATAATGACAAAAGGCCCGCCATCCACGCGTGAGGGAGGCGGGCCAGGTCGAGTGAAGTCGGACGGTACCCGGCCAAGGGACCGCCCGGATCGGGCAATGCGCTGAGAGGCAGATGGTTCCTGAGATCGTGTACGATCTACTGCTGTCCCATCATCGACCAGATCGTCAGCATGACTAAGACGATCGCGATGAATTGCAGTACAACCCGGGTTTGCATCAGGTATTGCGAGCGCCACGGATTGCCGCCGCGCATCATGTTTACGAGGCCTAGCACCAATACGGCCGCGACGGAAGCCAGCGCGATCGGGATCATAATTTGACTTAGGAATTCTGTCATGCCGGTAAAGTCTCACGCTGTTTGATCGATTTAATAAACTGTACAAGAGGGAAGGGTTCCGCAACCGGAACCTTCTCGCCCCGTCAAAGGAAGTCGAGTTTGGCGACGATTTATACGACGCGGAGGCCTGAATTGCGACAAGGCTGGCGCGGATTATCGCCGTCGCTCTTGACCTCCAATCGTAACGGCGGCGCTGGCGCGTCGAACGTCTCGCCAAGGAGCGAAGCCTCGGAACTATCGCGCTCGCGCTCGGTTGATGCTTCAAACGGAGCGATCAAAGGGAGCGATTGATGGCGAATATTAGCGGCGACGCGGAAAATGAAGGCGCACTCCGAAATGCATCCGATCAGGTCAAGCGCGCCACGCGAGACTTGGCTGCTAACTTAACGAAATCCGGCTCAGCCGCTTACGATCACGGCTCCGATCTCGTCGCCAGAAGCCCGGGGAGTGCTCTCCTAACGGCAGGGATTATTGGTTTCGCGCTGGGCGTGATCTTGACCAAAGGCTCTCAGACGCCCCGGAACAGTCTTCAACGATATTACGATCGCTACACTCGTTAGCCGGTCTCGAGGCTCGCACCTCCAGTAGGGGCGATTACGCGACTTGGGCACGGGTCGGTATGCGAGTCCGCCCCAATGTCTATAGTGGTGCTAAACCGGCGAGAGACGCTGCAATCCCTCATCTGGACAAGTGCCGGGTGAATGCCGCTACGGCTCCAGTTACTGGTGATCAGGCGGTGTTGATAGCCGCGATGAGGCCCATGGCTACGCTCGAACCAATCCCAGGCGAAAGCGAGAACAAACATGATGGTGCAGCCCACGGCGCACGGAACAAGGAACGGGCCTAAGTCCCTAGACTCGAAAGGCTGGTCATGAAATGGCCCAGCCCGAAAACGAAGGCGGATAGGATGACGGAGCAGACGATAATTCGGCTCATTCTCGGATCGGATGCGAGGTGATTTACTAGTATAGTACCCGTTCGGCCTTGGGTTCTCATAGGGCTAAGATACGCGGCCTCAGACGCCATCCACGACAGCCTCAAACAAATTTCCTCCGCGGACAAAGCAAAAAGGGCCGGCACCTGATGCCGGCCCTTTTTGCTTTCAGAACCGCGAGGTTCGAGAGTAATCAGTATCCCGGGGCAAGCGGAGCGCCCATCGGAGCACCCCAGTTGAAGCGGTAGTTCAGACCGATCTTGATGGTGTGCTGGTCGTTGTGGAGGTTGCCCCGAACAAAACGCGGGCCCGGGCCCACGAAGTTCACAGTGCCGAGATCGTAGTACTGGTACTCGACCTTGCCTGACCAGTTCTGGGTGAACAGGTATTCGAAGCCGCCACCAAGGGTGTAGCCGTCACGGCCGCCGTTGCCGCCGAAGCCGTTGCTAAAGCGAGAGTCAGCCCAGCCGTAGCCGCCCTTGAAGTACAGCAAATTCGGACCCCAAGTGTAGCCGATTCGGCCGGTGACCGATCCGAGGCCACGGTTGGCGAAGGTACTGCTGGTATCGAGGAAACTGTAATTGGCTTCGATACCGAAGACCCAGTTCGGCGAGAACTGCGTGTCATAGCCGATCTGGCCGCCGCCCATGAACACGCCGTCGTTGTTGTTGACAGCACCGGGTAAGAAGATGCTGTTCGAGGAGTTACCGAAGGCACCGCCGATGTGACCGCCGATATAGAAGCCGGTCCAATTATAGATCGGAGCGGGCGGTAAGGGCGGTGCTTTGGTGTAGGGATGAGCTGCTAAATCAGCGGCGGACGCAGCCGACGCGCTGATCAGCACGGCTGCGGTCGCTAGAAGAATCTTCTTCATGAGGTAGCCTCAAAGCTGTAATCGATCGATACCGCTCAATATAACGGTAGGAGCTCGGGTGCGGCTGTAGCGTGTCTGCCACACACGGTTGAATTGTTGACGACCCGCTGCTGCAAAAAAAAGCCGCGCCATCGTGGGCGGGACTAAGGCTTCGATCTTGGACCGGACAGTTGCCAGCCTAGACAAACAGGCACAGATCAAGTCGCGCCATCTTAGAATAGGCGCTTGGATCTTGTCGTTGGCAGCCTTGAGCGGAATTGTTTTCCTAGCCGTGCGGTGGTGGTTTAGAACGTTCCCGCTGCCGAAAATGAGCGGTGGAATCGCGGGCTTGGTTGGTGAGCGCGGAGGGACTCGAACCCTCGACCCCATGATTAAAAGTCACGTGCTCTACCACCTGAGCTACGCGCTCACATGTCGCGCTGTGTAGGGGGCCAGTCCGCGCTGGTCAATAGCGCCCGTGCCTGCGCGGGATAATGCACAACACAATTAACCCATCTAAATCCAGGTCTTAGAGACAAAACTTTTCAGCAGCCTGCAAACGGCGGATGCCGGCCGGATCAGGTTGTTTCGCGCTGAATCTCGGAGCCGACGGGCGACGACCCGCCTGTCGGCATTGGCGCCGGCCGCAGTCCGATCAATTCGGCGCTGCGGATACGGGCATTGCGCCAGAATGAAAACTGGTTGATGCGTGATGTCTCAAGGATGGCAATGGCGACCGCTGACAGGAACGGCAGGCTCTGGAGCATCAGCACGCCTGCAAAGATGTAGATTTCGGTGACTTCCTTGTGCTGGTTGGATGCGATCAGCACCGCGGCCCCGACCAACAGGAGAACGCCGATCACCGCCTCCCAGAATGCTTGAAACTCAATCGACATCCGCGACAGCCCACCCTTCGAGGTCCGGGCGAAGGCAAGGTGCTCCGTGATAAGTCCCTGTGCGACCGCTCGCGATACGGTCCATTGCACTGACATGGCCGCTACCATCGCTCCCAACATCTGCGCAGTTTTTATCGGCACGCGAAGGCGGTACAGCGCCAGAAAATGGAGCAGAGACACAACGAACGCAGCAATGATTGGCAATGTCAGGATCTTGTCGGGGATGGCGATGTCGGCGAAGGCGACGATCGGCACCCAGATCAGGTTCAGGATCGCAACCACGACGCCGAGGCTTTCAGCGCCCAGCCAGTTGAGCCAGCCCAGGGTAAATTCGCGTTTCTGTTCTTGCGACAGGCGGCTCGCGCCCGGCAGAAAGCGACGCCAGTGCTTCTTGACGATCTGGAAGCCGCCATACGCCCAGCGATGCCGCTGCTTCTTGAAGGCTTCGTAGGTGTCCGGGAGCAGGCCGTAGCCGTAACGGGTGTTGGTGTAGTGCGTGACCCAGCCATGCTGGGCAATCGCGAGCCCGAGGTCAGTATCCTCGCAAATCGTGTCTCCGGCCCAGCCGCCGGCCATGTCCATCGCGGCACGGCGGATCAGACACATCGTGCCATGAACGATGATCGCGTTGGCTTCGTTGCGCTGGACCATGCCGATGTCGAAGAAGCCGGCATATTCTCCGTTCATGACGTAGTGCATCAACGAGCGGTCACCGTCGCGGTGATCCTGCGGCGCCTGAACGAGACCGACGCTGGGATCGTTGAAGGCCGGCACCAGATCCTTCAACCAGTCGGACTGCACCACATAGTCGGCATCGATGACGCCGATGATCTCGGCGTCAGCGGCGGTGCGCTCCATGGCGATGCGCAGCGCTCCCGCCTTGAAGCCCTCAACCTTTTCGGCGTTGATGAACTTGAATCGTTCACCAAGCGCGCGGCAGTGATCCTGGATGGGTTGCCAGAAGGCTGGGTCGGGTGTGTTGTTGATGATGACGACGCATTCGAAATTCGGATAGTCGAGGCGCGAGACTGCGTCGAGCGTCTGCTTAAGCATCTCGGGCGGCTCGAAATATGCGGGCACGTGAATCGAGACTTTGGACAGCGGTGCGTCGGTGGCCGCCTGGACGGCCACCGCCTCCTTGGTAATCAACCGCCGCGGGCGCTCACCGAATGCCACTGTCGCGATCTCCTCGATGCGGGCCATCGCGATCAGGATCAGCGGTACAAGCAAAATCAACCCGAGCATTAGTGCGAAAGCCGAGCCCAAAACGAAGTAATGGCCGGTCCAGTAGGCGAAAACCGTCGCAACCCAGGCGCCGACTCCGTTGGCGGCTGCCGACAGCAGCACAGCCTGCATCACGGTGGGACGGACGAGCCGCAGAATGGGCAAGGACAGCAGGACGCCGATCAAAAGTGCGATGCCGGCAAGTTTCCAGTAGGCTTCATTGACGACAGGGCCGCTCCAGGAAAATTTCGGTTCGCGATCCGCGTTGAGGATGCCCCAGTACGGGCCGACGCCACCTTCGAAAAACTTCCAGGGCTGGTCGATGGCTTCGACAATGTTGTACTCCATGCCGATCGACTGGGCCTTGGCCACAAAATTGCGAAGCGTGGCCGCTTGCTGGAACGGCCCAGGATCAGCGCTCTTGAGATTATATCCGGCGCTCGGCCAGCCGAACTCGGCGATTACGATCCGTTTGCCGGGAAAGGCGTCGCGCAGCTTTTGATAGATGATGAGAGCCTGATCAACGGCCTGCTTGCTCGAAAAGCCTTCCCAATAGGGCAGGATGTGTGCGGCGATGAAGTCGACCGACGATGCAAGTTCAGGATGCTCGAGCCAGATGTTCCAGATTTCACCTGTCGTAACCGGTATATTTACGGAACCTTTTACGCGCTGAATGAGCTTGATGAGATCTGAAACCTTTTGGTCACCTCGATAGATCGTTTCGTTGCCGACGACGATGCCATTGACGTTACCGTTGTGTTTGGCGAGATCGATGGCGGCGAGCATCTCGCGCTCGTTACGCTCGACAAACTTATCGATCCACGCGCCGACCATGACCTTGAGGCCGAATTCATTGGCAATGGGAGGCACAAGCTCCACGCCGCCGGTCGACGAATACAGGCGGATCGCGCGGGTCAGGGGCGCCAGCGCCTTCATGTCGGACCGGATTTTCTCGCCGGTAGGGATATTATCGACGTCCGGATGAGCGGTGCCTTCGAAGGGCGCGTAGGAGACGCTGCTCAGAACACCCTTGAAGTCAGGAGCCGGCTGCCTGTCCTGAAGAACTCCCCAGAGTGCAGCATGTGCAGCGGTCACAAGTAGTAGAACGGCGACGACGGCGCGCATCGCGACTAAACCATGAGGGGCGTGCCTGCCAGAAACGCGGACCTGCCCCTAGGCCCGACCGACACATCAGCAGACATAATTCTGCGACATAATTTTACAACTGGTATGACGCCGTGGCGTTTTGAGGGCGGTTCCGCGCTTTAGCCTCGAAAATCCAGTATCGTTCTTGGCGGTCGCAGCGGCAATTATTTCTTCGGCGCGGCGGGAGCTGGAGCCGGCTTCGGCGGAGGGGGAGTCGCGGGCGCGGGATTAGCTGCCGGGGAAGAAGCCTCAGCGCCAGGCTCGGACGGTTGTGCATCCGGATTGATCCAGCAGGTATGAACGCGGCCGCTCAGCGCATCTGGCGCTTTGGGGTCAATAGGTCCGAACCGGACCAGACAACGGAATGCCGCCTGGACGTGACCACCCGGACATCCGAAGCGATCGTAGAGATCGAGATGACGGAAGGCCGTATCCAGGTCATCGCGCCACATTAGAAGAACCACGCGGCGGCCGAGCCAGACGCATTCCGGATTTCCCGCCGGACCATCAATGACGCGCGCGGCTTCGACGAATTCGTCGGTTTTGCGCTGACTGTCTTTGGCGCCGTCGGCTCCATTTGTCGCGCTCCCCGCGGCTGGCTTGTTTTGATCCTGGGCTCGAAGATCGCCGCTTTGCGCGATCGCTCCGCCGATGCTGAACAGCAAGGCGAAGCCGGAAACGGCAAAACCGCGCAACAACGCTTTCTCAAACCCAAATAGCATTCGACGCATGAAAGTCCCCCGACTCTTGCCCGCCGCAACCGCGCAATCAGATGACGGGCAAATTGGTCCCCAATGCGGCGAGGCGCCCCGGTCGCTCCATCAGGATTCCCAAATGACGGAGATTTTGGATTTTGTCCAGCAGACGAGCGGCTTGACTGCATCGGGGTAACACGTGGCCTGAATGATTGTGGTCGGAAGGCGCTCCTCTTGGCAGAAAGGCCCCGACAAGCTAATCGGACGACTCTTGCGGAGGATAGGGCCGATTTCATTTCGTACGCCACTGGCGCTTCTCATCATTTCGCTAGGTTTGATCGCGGCAGTGTGGTGGTGGCTCGCCGCGCCGATCCAGCTTGCGCGGGCTCCGATCGACCCGGCAGCGAAACTGGAATGCGTATCCTATGCACCGTTCCGGGGTCAGCAGACCCCACTGGTCGCCACAACTGAGATTGCGCCTGAGCAGATTGCTGAAGATCTTGCCCAATTGGCCAAGATCTCGAAGTGCGTCAGGACCTACTCGATCGAAAACGGCCTCGACCGGCTGCCCGCTCTTGCCAAGAAGGTTGACCTCAAGGTCATCCAGGGCATCTGGCTCGGCAATAACCGGCTGAAGAATCTCGCCCAAATCAACATCGCGATCCGTCTTGCGAAGGAGTATCCCGACGTCATCACCGCGATCGTGGTCGGCAACGAGGTTCTGCTGCGCGGGGAAATGACGGCCTCCGATCTGACAGCGAACATCCGGCTGGTGAAGTCACAGGTGACGGTGCCGGTAACCTATGCGGATGTCTGGGAATACTGGTTGCGCAACCGCGAGGTCTATGACGCTGTCGATTTCGTTACCATCCACATCCTGCCCTACTGGGAGGATTTTCCGATTCGCGCGCGTAACGCAGCCGCGCATATCGGCGCCATTCGAAAGCAAGTCGCCGCGGCCTTTCCCGCCAAGGAAATCCTGATCGGCGAAACCGGATGGCCGAGCGCCGGCCGGATGCGGGAGGGCGCGCTGCCCTCTCGGGCCAATCAGGCGCGTGTGGTGTCCGAAATTCTCGACATGGCGCAGCGCGAAAAATTTCGCGTCAACCTGATCGAGGCCTACGACCAGCCATGGAAACGCCAGCTTGAGGGCACGGTCGGCGGCAACTGGGGCTTGATCGAGGCCACCCGGCGTATGCTGAAATATCCAGCCGGCGAACCCGTCCGCAATTTCCCACTCTGGAAGATCCAGATGGCCACGGGAATGGGATTGTGTGTCCTTGTTTTCGCGGTCGCCATGTTGACGTTGCGGCGGAAGCCTTGGAAACCGCGGTGGATGTCCTGGATCGCGGTCGCGGTCTCGGCGACCTCGGCGGGAATCCTGCTCGGAGTTGCCGCAGACAAGCTGTGTCAAGAGAGTTACGGACTAGGCAACTCGCTGCGCTGGGGTCTGCTGCTGGCGGCGGGAGTCGTCTCTCCGTTGCTGGGTGCGAACGCCCTGATGTCGGGACGCGCGCTGCCGACGTTCGTCGAATTGATCGGTCCCCGCCCGGGCCGCACCGGCTCGGTGCTGACGGTGATGCTGGGAATTACGCTGCTCGTAACCACCTTGATCGCGGCGGAGACGGCGCTTGGCTTCGTCTTCGATCCACGGTACCGGGATTTTCCCTTCGCTGCGCTGGCAATGGCCGTGGTGCCGTTCTGGGCGTTGGCATGGCTCAATCGTCCGCTCGTCGGCGTTCGACCCGTCGCGGAATCGGTTTTTGCCGGTCTACTGATGATTGCTGCGGTTTATGTCGGATTTAACGAAGGTCCGAAGAACTGGCAGTCGCTTTGGACCTGTCTGATATACGCCGTGCTTGGGATTACGCTGTGGCGGGCGCGGGCCGCGCAAACCCCAGAATAAGCAGGCCGATTGCAAGACCCGAAAGGCCGACATTATAGAGTACGATTCCGACGCCGGCGGCGACGAGCCCCGCGGTCAACAGCACGATCGACGGCCGGATCACGTGCAGCACTGCGACGACCAGCGCCGTAATGCCGAAGACATGGTTGCGAAACAGATACGTTGCGACGCTCCGGCCCCTGCACAGCATGGTTTGCAGGCCGGCGTCGCAAGCCAGTGATACCGTAGACAGCTCGATCGCAAGATAACGAAGATAGAGCGCGTAACCGACGCTCAAGAAGCCCACGATCAGCAGCCATTGCACCTGATAAGGCGTCAGTCGGAACGGATCTTTTTTCATCGCGTGAATATGATCCGGATCTGTGGACCCCACAACCCGAAATCCGGCCCTTGCCGGATGCATCAGTGTGAAACGGAAGAACCGAATGTCGACGGCTTTGGCGGCAGGGGCAAGGGCGGGGGTGGAGCCGGTGCTTCGACGCTTGTCGACTTCCGGCTATACCGATGTCGCGACGCGTGCGCTGCCTTCGGCCTTTTTGTTGCGAGGGCAATATCATTGTCTTTGCTGTCTTCGAGAAGGCGCTGGCCGTCGAAAACGGCGGTATCGCAGGTTCTGCCGTTCTCGGATAGCACAGCGCAAATCCTCGCCGCGGCTGCCGCGTCGGCCAGCGGCCCGGCGACCAGACGCATCTGCGTGCCGCTCCCGTTATTGGTTTCCTTCAGCACGATGATCGGATGCAGCGGAGTCAGTTCTTTTGCCTCTAATTTCAGAAGGCCTTGCCAAAGCGCTCGCAAACCTTTGATCGAACTCGCGCTTCCGAGATTGACGCCGAAATCGGTGCGCGGCGCCGGAACGGGGCTAGGATAGGAAGGTGGCTGCACGGCATCTGCGATCGTAGGAATGGAGGCAGCTACGATTTGCGCTTCCTTATGATGAAGGTTTCGCGCGGGTTCGGATTCGGTCCCACGGGTTGCTGCTTGGTCTTGTCCGTGAGGCAATGTTGCGGTCGGATCATGTGCGGTCGAGGCTGGCTGTGCTGCGGCTTCAGGCGTGATGGGTGTCGCGACTGCCCCGGACTTCTCCGTTTCAGGCGTGGTCGGCGTGGACCGCGAACCTGCGGTGGGAGAGGGTGCTTGCTGAATGTTTGCGGACCTCGATGAAGCATCCGCGGGGGAGGGGGTGGCGACCAGGAGCTTCACCGCCGCCGCGGTGGTGGAAGCAACCGGTGCAGAGAGAGGCGCATCCGTAGAAGCATTTCTGGTTGTCGATGCGTCTAAACCCGATGAGTCCGGTTTTCTGGCTGGATCGGGCTCAATAGCCGGCGGCATGGAGGCCGTAATCGTTACGGCGTCGGTTCCTCGCGCCGCGTTCCGGCTAATGGAGCCGGTGACGGATTCGAATCCCTGTTCGAGCGCGGCGATACGGGCAAACAGCCGGTCGCGATCACCGTTCAATGTGTCGATAGCGGACGAAAGTCGTCTTATTTCCTTCTTGGCCGCTTCCGCAATCTCCAAATGCGACGATTGCTTTGCGAGATCGGTGGCGACGACTTGGTGGGGCCGGATACCGGCACCGGAATTGTAAGCCAGGAGAGCGACGATTACGGCCCCGACTGACCCGACGCCCCAGAATCCGAGCCGCAATAAAGCGCGGCGGTCGAATCCTTCCTCTTCGGCAAGAAAGCCGCCCGGCCAGCCACCGCTTTCGGTGGTCTGCACGCCTTCGGCTAAACCATTCTGATTCTTCGCCATAACGATGACGCCGGGCCCCCGCTCCGAATCATGTCCGGATGTTAACAGGAAACCTGCTCGATCTCAGGGAGGTTGGCGGTTTTCACTTTCGACAAAAAAAGCTTAATGACGGCGACGTTTGATGCGCTAACCACGAGGATTCGAATGAACGGCCGGAGTTGTCTGACCATCGTGCTTGCAGCGGGTGAGGGGACACGGATGCGCTCCTCGCTGCCTAAAGTGCTGCATTCGGTCGGGGGGCAGACGCTGTTGTCGCATGTGTTGGCGGCCGCGCCGGGCGGACCGGGAACGTTGCTGGCGGTTGTTGTTGGCCCTGGCCATGAGGCTGTGGCCGATGAAGCGAGGCGGGTGCGGCCCGATGTCATGGCGTTCGTCCAGGACCAGCGCCTGGGAACAGCACACGCTGTCCTTGCGGCGAAGGAGGCTATCATCCGCGGCGCCGACGATCTGCTGATCGCGTTCGGCGACACGCCGCTGATCTCGGCCGATACGTTCACCCGCATGCGAGCGCCGTTACAGGCCGGTGCGTCGCTGGCCGTGCTTGGCTTTCATGCCCGCAATCCTACGGGGTACGGTCGGCTGATCGTGACCGATGGCCGGCTTACGGCGATCCGCGAGGAAGCGGATGCCAGCCATGACGAACGCCGCGTTACGCTTTGCAACGCTGGCGTCATGGCGTTCGACGGCAAGACAGCGCTGCAAATCATTGAAAAGATCGGCAACACCAACAGCAAGGGCGAATACTATCTCACCGACGCCGTCGGCATCGTCGGCGAGCTTGGTCTGACGGCGGCGGTGATCGAAACCAGCGAGAACGAAGTGCGCGGCATCAACACCAAGGCTCAATTGGCCGAGGCCGAACAGGTCATGCAGACACGATTGCGCACGGCGGCGCTCGACGCTGGAGTGACGATGGTGGCTCCCGAGACGGTCTTTCTTTCCGCTGACACCTCATTCGGCAAGGACGTGACCATCGAACCCTACGTAGTCATTGGGCAAGGCGTGACTATCGCCGACGGCGCGGCTATTCACGCATTCTCGCACTTGGTGCAGGCGTCAATCGGCAGGAACGCTTCTGTCGGTCCCTACGCCCGGCTGCGGCCGGGAACGTCGCTGGGCGAGGGCGCGCGGATCGGGAATTTCGTCGAGACCAAGGCCGCCGTTCTCGAAGCCGGAGCCAAGGTCAACCACTTGACTTATATCGGCGATGCCTGTGTCGGGGCCAACGCGAACATCGGTGCGGGAACCATTACCTGCAACTATGACGGCTTTAACAAGCACCGCACCGAGATCGGCGAGGGCGCCTTCGTCGGCTCCAATTCGTCCCTGGTCGCGCCGCTTAAGATCGGCGCCGGAGCTTATGTGGGATCGGGTTCGGTCATCACCAAAAACGTGCCTGACAACGCGCTTGCGGTCGGCCGCGGCCAGCAAAGCCTGCGCGAGGGCTGGGCAAAGAGATTTCGCGAGATGAAGCTGCTCGCCAAAAAGCCAAAGAGCGGTTGAAGAAGGAGCCACGGCGAGCAGGCCCCGGAGAACCGAAGATTCACTCGTCTTCGAATTCGGAGAATATAGCCCGCGTGAGGCGCCAGCCGCGCGGCTTCGCCCGCTGTGGCTTCTCATCCGGGGTATGCCGGACGATCTTCGGCTTTGCGGCCGTGCTGCGGAAAGGCGGTGGCCAATGGGCAAGGCGGGATGACGTTTGCGCAAGCGAGCGGGTGGATGCTCGGGAAAAGCGATGCAGTCCGGTGCTCTTGAAATCGCGTGTGTCGCTCACGTTCCATGGCTCCTCTATCATGGAATCTTTCTGCATAAATATTGCGCGTTCGTTAAAGAAGGCCGCAAAATCGAATGGTGGCCGACTCGCCATGGGAGGGGGCGCAGGGCGGAATGCTCAAAGCCTGGACGATTGGTGTGCGGCGATAAAATCCGTCGCGAAGCGTCGGAAAACAGCATAATGTCTGGAATGCCTGCTCCGGTGCCCCGCTTATCGACAGCGATCCCAAAATCAGCCTACCTCACCGCACATTCAACGCATGTGCGCTCATTTCCATTTGGCGCACGGTTTCCGGTTGTTAGAGAGGAAAAAACGACATGAACAGCGAAATGAAGATTAAAATTGTGTTGGCAGTCATTCTCATCGTCGCAACATTGCTAGGCCTCAACGCGCTGATCGCGGCTGTTCAGAAAAACGATCATGGGGCGACCCATACGAGCAATGTCTGGCAGCAGGAACTGCCGCTGCAAGCCGAAAAGATCTGGAAGGCCTGATATTTGTTAGGTGAGGATCCGGGAATTGATGAACCGTATGCTCCACGAGGGTAACAGCCTCGGGTGGTTGAATCAGGCCCTTCCGGGCCTCCGTTTCATTTCCGTCTCGATCTCACCTATAGCCTGACGCAAGGCGAAAAGTGCTTGCTCATCTACCTCGAACGCGATGGAGCCAAGTTCGGTCGTCGCCAGTTCTATCGCGTAGCGACCATCAGGCCGGATCAAAGGGCGTGAAGCCTTTACCGTAACGATGCTCAGTTGATCGGGGAAATTCAATACGTCCATCGGGAGACCCTCGGATAGGACGAAGGGAAAAGGCGCCCAGATCCCGATCATGCCCTTTTCTTGCGTGAGGAGTCGAGAGGGGTGGAAGCGAGATTTTATCGGATCTCATGCTTCGCAGCCAGTCGCTCGCGGTATGCTTCCAGTCCGCGTCGCCAATCCTGCCCGGGTTGCCATTCGCCCCTTTCGTCCATGGCGCCGGACTCCAGCATTGCGGCTGCGATCTCCCAGTGGCGGTCCACCCACCCCTGAATTTCCGATTCAGTCATCTGGTGAGACCGGCAGATTCGTTCAGCCATCGCTCGGGCAAGCGGTTCGATGTTTGATGACATGGACATCTTGATAAATGTTGTTAGGTGCTGCGCGACAAACGGTGCTCTATCTAGATCATGATCCCAATGGAAACCGGCTTTTTGGGCAGGATCATGTTCGATCAAAAAGACGCTCACTCAATGTAGTCGGAACCAGAGTTTCGACCCATTGCGAAGAATGTGCGCATCCGCATCCGCTTGACGCGGGGGTGACCTAGTTTACCGGTGACCTTTTATCTCGCTGCACCATGTCGAGGATGGTTTGCAGCATTTGCGCCGCCTTCCGGTTGGTCAAATCTCCTTTGGAATGCGCTGCTATTCCTTGTTCCAGCATATCCGACGCCTTCTCAGTTGAGATAATTCCGCTCTCGATAAGACCCCAGAACGCGAACTGAGCCAGCGTGAATGCTGCGATTGCAGAACTTTCAGCTTCGTTCTCAAGGTTTTCTTCTGCCATTTAAATCTCCTATGCTATGTGCTGAAGAACAAGGTTGAAATCTCATGCCCGCCAACGGAACGTGTAAAGGACTGAAGTTTTTCGTGCATGAAGGCGACGGCGTTGTAAGACGTGAGTTATGCGACGAAAGCTCCGACGGGTCACGCCTATCGAATGGCACATCATAACTTTCCCGAGGTCTCGTGTACTGGCAGAGTTTCATGGCGGTGTTTGGTGTCCGATGCCGGAACGCCAAAGCCGATGATAAGTGGGCTCACGAAACTATCACTCACCAGTAAGACTCGTCGGACGGTGAGTAACGGAAATTCTAGATGAACCGTGCCCTTCGGCTGATTTTGTTCCTCGTTCTCGTGGTCGGTGGCGGTTTGGTTATCGGCTTTCTGACCATGCCGGGCGCATGGTATGCTGGCCTTGCCAAGCCGTCATTCAATCCACCCAATTGGCTGTTCGCGCCGGTCTGGACCGTCCTCTACATCCTCATCGCGATCGCCGGCTGGCGCGTATGGCACGCCGATGCTTGTGGGTGGCCGATGCGGCTTTGGTGGGGACAGCTCGCTTTGAATTTCATATGGTCTCCGGTCTTCTTCGCTGCTCACCAGATCGGGATCGCGCTCGTCATAATCCTTTTGCTGCTCGCCGCCATTTTCGCCTTTATCGCCACGGCATGGCGGCTGGATCGGGTTGCGGCATGGCTGTTCGTGCCCTATGCCGCGTGGGTTGCCTTCGCCTCGCTCCTCAACGCTTCGCTTTTTGCGCTGAACTGACCGAATGGGCCGGGTCATCACCGTCAACGATCGGATGCAGAGCGGCTATCGCTATCGGTTGATGGCACCGTCCGGCCGTAATTTCGATCCTGCCTTCCGGCCCGAACTCACGCCGAAGCAGATGCTCGAACTCGGCGTGTTTTGCGGCAAATATCTGACCGATTGCCGGGACGAGTTTCCCGCGAACTGGTTCGCGCGGGCCAAGCTTTCACCCTCGGGCCGCGATTGTTCGCTCAATTATTTCGGCGTCGATGCCAGTCAGCCGCTTTCGGTCTGGCGAAGGAAAGGCTGGATTCATCCCGACGACCCGCGTGGTTGGTTTCAGTGGTATTGCCGCTATTACATTGGACGGCGCATGCCGGACGAGGACGCGCGCCAGATCGGCCGCTGGAAGGCGATGCGGCGGCATGTCTCTCAAGTCAGGAAGCATCGCGAGCCGGGCGATCCCATGTGCCGGCCACGCCAACGGCAGGCGCTCTTGCATTGGGCCTATGACAGCCGGAAAATCTAGAAGGCATCCACACGGTCCTGCGCAACCGGCTTTATGTCGGCTGGTTCGAAGGGAACGCGCTGGTCTGAAAAATGGCTCCCGGGCTGGATTTTATTCCTTGTCCATCTTGGCAATGTGTATTGCCTTGACACGCGCCACGCCGAACATGGTCCAGGTGACGGACGCGATCGACAAGAATGGATGTCGAGGAACGTTACTGAGCAGCTTCGGCTCGTGCGGCCACATCTGCGATTCCGGATCTGCATCGGCTCATTCGTTCAGCAAGCCTGTTGAATAGTTCAGCGTTGTTGGTCGGTTGTACAGAGAAGCTTAAGGACGCACCCTCTTTCAGTGAGATGAAAGATGAGTCGTCCAGAAAGATAGAACAAGGCATGGCATCGACATCGTCGGTCTGTGCAACTGAAAATTCCTGTGAATGCGCGAGCGTTGCGCTGATAATCAGCGCAATCGCACTTAAGAAAAACTGTCTCATTTTCGGATGCCCTCAGCCCTGCAGCAGACCTGCCTCTGCGCCGTCCGCAGGTAAACAAAGAACCAATCAAAGTCCCTGTAAGCGCGGTGAATAGACCCGCAGTGGCGGCAGATAACGGAGAAAAGATTAATGTTAGACGCTTAACAACAGGTTCTATTTGACCTCGGACGACACGCGCCAGATGCAGCGCGCGTTGGCGAAAAAGCCGGTGAGCCCATCATGCCCACGTCGATCGACTTGGGCTTGGCGACTAGAGCGGCAGGTTTCCGGCTCGTCGCGGTTAGGCGGGAGCGATGGTGAAGAGGAGGGCGGCGTCGGCGGCCGATGTCCCAATTGCATTTGAGCAATCAGCATAGCTGCCGTGGCCGCTCGAACACGGGTTTCGTTTTTCAGAAAATTCCGCTGCTGTCACATCAGATGCTTCGCTCGGGAAAAGCGCTCCGCTCGCTTTTTCCGGCTTGACTGTCTAGGACATAGTTCTCATTTTGTTCTCTTTGGTCAAGCCGCCCAAACTGCGTTTCCCACGGCATTGGAGCGTACACAGGAAGGGTGCAGGCCTTTCGTCGTCAGTGATGTGCGAAAGGTGTGCTGGTCGCTTACGTGCCTTGCCGAAACGATCTTCAAGGCGTTCGTTTCGCCCATAATCACCTGACCTCGGATGAAGCCCGGAGCATTGCGAATGGCGCATCGGTTGATCTGAATCAATTTGGACGGCGACCGCCAGGCAAATAATCAGTCCCTCGAAGTCGTGAATGGCGTTCAAGTATGTATCTAAAGGGTGCGATCCTAATCTTAGGAGGCCCAAAGTCATGTTACTTAATCGGGTTCTCGTTGCTGGAGGTCTAGTCGCGGTCTTTCTGGTTTTCACCCTAAGTATGGCTTACCGATGAAAGCCCCACGGCTATTAATCTAAAAGCATCGTCGAGCGACGCTCCGTCCGCTGCTGACGACAGCTGTCATCTAACAATCGCTGTTCGACGTCCTTCCATTTAGGGCGCGGGCCATATAGGCGCTCGGCGCCGGCGTGGCTGGCGGAACGTTTCTGGGCCGCGTGGTTTATCCAGCCGATGCAATTCGAGGAATGGTATCATGAAAAAGCGGGAACCATTTCCGGACGACGTGTTGGAGCGCGAAACGCGAGCTATCCAGGCCATTGATGCAGCCCACAAACTGCCGAGCGGTCCGGCGCGGATCGAGGCTCTTAAGGCGGCGGCAAAACTTCGTCCCGGTGACGCAGGATCCCAGGCGACCGGAACAAGCTGAATCTGTTTGGCCGACTAATGGATCGACCGGGCGATATGGTTTTCCGGTTGCTTATTTGTGTGTTGCCGCGGTCATCCACGCCGCTCGTTTTTGCACGCACCAGTCCTCGCCTGTCTATGCGGCTGGCTAAGGGCAGCCGATACAAAACCCCGTCAGACGACGGCAGCCACGCGCTGGCCGGTTGCAGCTCATGCCGGCGCTGAGGATCTAAGCGGGAACGCTGAGACTGAGTTGGGCCTGCAAAAAGGCCCGCCAGTGGTGAGAAGACGCGGCGGGCCAATTCGGGTTCGGGGATCATGAAGCTGTGGGTCAACCCGTTCCTGTGATTCAATACAGCCGAAGCAAAGTTGTTCCCCGGGGTTTGATACTGGAGGTGGGGTTGACGACGATGTGACTGCCGCATTGCGCTAGATCAAATAATGCGCCTGAAAGTGATGCTTGAATAATGCTTACGCTACGGGCCCGCCCTGGGCCCTGTTTCTCCTCTGGACTGACCCGGCTGCCTTAACCAGCGGCTGGGTCTTTTTGCTTTTACCGGATCCTTCGCCAGTTTCCGCTTTCCCAATTGCGCCCCTTCTTACCTTCCGGGTTACAGATCGGCGGCGGCTTCTCGCCAAATATAGCGTCGCAAACATAGGTAGATTGCGATAACAGATGAAGTTACGGGGCTAGGTTTGTAACCATTCGAGGGCCTTTACCCTCTCTCCACTGGCGAAGACCCTAATCTCAGGATGTGCAAAGTGTTGTGCTATCGTGGGGGCGATTTTCAAAAAGGCATCGTCCGTAACAATGGCAACGCGATCAATGTTGCGGTGGTGGTCGTGTACGAATCTAAAATGCTCAATAAGCGCGCCGAAACTGTCCCATCCGGGAAAGGATGCTGCCTCAATTAGCAATCCAGTCAGCTTGCCTTTCTCGCGGATATAGGGGTCTATCTCTCCGGAAATTTCACGGAAATCTTCAGCCGAAAGTGCGCCTTTCGGCTCCACAACCAGCACGCCAGCATCGCTGAGAAGCTCGAACCCGATCACTGGACGTTTTCCTGTTTCCTCCGGCTAGCCCCGGATTTGGGACATGAGGCGACGATTGGCCTTGATCTAGGTCAAACGGAAGTGAGTTTCGCTCGCGAGCCACGATGCCGCTGAGTGACGATTCTCAATCTCGGGATCTTCGTTGATCATGCTTCGAGGCACCTGCGCCATCTAAGGACGAGAAGGTCTAGTATCTAACGCAACATCGAATCTAAGCCGATCCAGCACTTGCCGAATGTTAGGGCAGATAGCGCCGCCGCTGTGTTTGCATTTTAGCGCCATCTCCTCTTGTGAAAACGAGAAGGACTTTTCCGATCCGCTGCCCTCAACGTGGGCTTCGATGCCGCATTCGGGACATTTGATTGTGTCGGTGTCGCTTTGCATTTTTACATCCGAGAACAAAGAGTCGAGCCACAACTAAAAATCAATTCCTTCGCGGTCGGCAACTGCAAGCCATGCCGTTTCGCCTTCAGGGGTGATTTTACAGACAGGCATTGGGGCCTTGGATCTTGATCCACACTGGCCACGTAGCCTCTGGCTAAGAGCCGTTTAAGTGTATCATAGCCGGCTCTCTTCATCACGGTCAGGCTGATGCCGCTCTTGCTTCGGTAATAATCGGCTAGAAGACGAGCACTGTGGCCGCGAACCCGGCGAGGACGCCGAACCTGACGTCGACGATGAACACAGTCTCGGCTGGGGCATGGGTGACGTCCAAGAGGGCGGTGTTGGAGCGTCGTCACCAACCTTGGGGAAGGCATCGGCGCCGTCCGAAAGAAGCGGGCTGCGTCGCTGACAGGTGGGAAGGTACTGCGCTGGTGCGAGGTGCTGGCGTAGTACGAGTCACGCGCGAAGGCTTGCCTCGGAAACGTGGCGGGCTACTTCCAAAAGCGGGGAGAGATGGCGGGGAAGGCTGTTTTGATCTTTTGAAAAGAACAACAAAATCAGCTACTTTTCGCTGAAAAATGGCTCCCGTTTCTGAACGCTTATAGAACAATGTGCCTCGCCCCAAGCGCTGATTTCCGGCGCGTTCTTGAGGACGTTCGCGAGCTTCGGCTCGCCGCCTGAAGCGCCATCCACCAAAAGTGTTTAGGTATCAGTTGACGAATCGGCGCGAATCGAGTGTAAAGTGGTTCATAAACACGGGACGGGAGAAACCGGCATGTCAGGGGAGAGGTTCGGCGAGTTCGTCCGCCGCGCGCGTGAAGCCAAGGACATCGGCTTGCGCGAAATGGCGAAGATGATCGGGGTGAGCCCGACCTATCTGTCGAAGGTGGAGCGGGACGAGTTCGCGCCACCGGCCGAGGACAAGGTCAAGGCGATTGCCCAGATCATCGGCTGTGACGTGGACGAGTTGCTGGCGCGGGGCGGCCGCGTGGCGAGCGACCTGTCGGACATCATCAAGCGCCATCCGGTGGAACTGGCGGCGCTGCTGCGGACCACGAAGGGATTGAACACGGAAGATATCGCCCGGCTGGCCCGCAACGCGCAGAAGGCCAAGGACAAGTGAGCGCCTGATAGGGCGATGACGGTTTTCGAAGATGCAGATGAGGATCGGCGATCAATGACCAAGTTCGTTTCCTATGTGCCCGACGAGGCGATCGAAAAGGACGCGCAGGCGCTTCTCGCCGAATATGCCCATGCACGCGGCGTCACGATCGAGGCGCCCATCGCGATCGACGACATCATCGAAAAGCACCTGAAGATCGGGATCGAGTTCGACGACACGCACCGGCTGTTCGGCGTGCCGCGTTCGGGCATCGGCTTCGATCCCGATATCCTCGGCGCCATCTTCTTCGAGCAGAAGCGGATCGTGATCGACGAAAGCCTCGACCCGGACGAGAACCCGGCCAAGGAAGGGCGCTATCGCTATACGGCCGCCCATGAGGTCGGCCACTGGCGCCTGCATCGCGGGCTGTTTGGCAAGGACCCGGCGCAAGGTTCGCTGCTCGACGACGCGGCACCGCCTAGCGTCATCTGCCGGACCAGCCAGGCCAAGGCGCGGATCGAATTGCAGGCCGACCTCTATGCCTCTTGCGTGCGGATGCCGCGCAAGCTGGTCTTCGCCGCTTGGGACGAAGCATTCCCCGATCGCAAGCAGCGGGTGCTTCAGCCGTCCGAATCGATCGACCATCCCTTCGTCGAGATCGCGCGCTTCGAAAGCCGCATTCCCGGCGCTGCCTTCACCGAAAGCGACGATAAGGCGCTGGAAAGCTTCGCCAAGCCCTTCGCCGAGAAGTTCCTTGTTTCGCCGATCGCCATGCGCATCCGGCTCGAAAAGCTCGGGCTGTTGCACCGCACGGTGCCGCTTCAGCGGCTTCTGTCCGATGGCTCGTGAACCCTTTTTTTGAGGAGATCGTCAAGTGTCAACTGAACGAGCGATCCGCGAGCAGCCGAACCGGGCAGACGCCGCATTCGAGACGCGCGATTTCTATCTCGCCTGCTTCCTGCGTTGCATCGGCTACGCGCTTGTGAACCTGCGCAACGAGGGCCGGCGCAAGGTGTTCGTATTTCGGGATCGCGCCACACGGCGCGCCGACGTGATGGCCTTCTATGGCGACGCGACCAGCGTTCGGCCGCTGGCCTTCGCCTCCACCATCAAGGACATGAAGGGATTGCTGCACAATGGCTGAACCCGAAACCAACTCGCAGTTCCAGGGCGCCAGGAGCGGCCAGGTCCGCGAAGCCCTCGACTGGCTCGAAGGGCTTGTCGTCGATGGCTTGAAGCACGGCTTCTTCGACTATTCGATCGCCTGCGAGGTCGCCAACGGCGGCAAGCGCCAGCTCGTGATCCGGGCGGGCAAGAGCCACAAGTTCACGATCCCCGAGAACGAGGTGCCGCGCTGAAGCGGCGCAAATCGTAGAACGACCGACGATCCCTGAGACGGGGACGCCAGAAGATGCAAATCCCTTTGGGCACAACGTCATCGGTGGGAATCCGAGACCGGAGGCCAGGAGCACGGAGCGGCGGAACCGCACGTGAGGTCGTCGATGAAACGTCTCGATGCTGCAAACGACAATGACGCGGGCAAGCAGATCGCCCGAACCCGGCAGATCTGGCAACCGCGCACTGGGCGCGACCTCACGGACGAGGACGCCCGCCAGATCATGCACAATGTCACCGGCTTCTTCGGCGTGCTCGCCGAATGGTCGCGCGCCGAAAGGCTTGCCGCCGCCAATGACGCCGCTGCGCCCGCCAAGCCGAACGATGGCGAGGTGCGCCATGACCGCTGAAACCATCGCCAAGGCGCTCGGCGGGCACCGCGCGGGCGCAACATGGATGGCCCGCTGCCCGGTGCATGAGGATCGGAACCCGAGCCTTTCGATCAATGCCGGCAACGACGGCAAGGTGCTGGTGCGCTGCCATGCCGGCTGCGACCAGCGTGATCTGATCGCCGCCCTTCAGGAGCGCGGCCTGTGGCAAACGAAAGGGCGGGTTTCCGGCATCACTCGCGATCCTCGGCGCCGGCCCGCTGACGAGCCTGACGCCGACGCCCTTAAGCGCAGCGCGGCGGCGCTGGCAATCTGGCAGGCATCGCACGCGGCCGAGGGAACGCCCGTCGCAACTTACCTGCATTCGCGTGGGCTCGACCTTCCGGCTTCGTCCGCTCTGCGTTTCCATGCCGGCCTGAAACATCCCTCGGGGGGCGTCTGGCCCGCGATGGTGGCGCTCGTGACACATGGCGCCACCGGATCGCCAATCGCCGTTCACCGCACCTTTCTCGCACGCGACGGCGGCGGCAAGGCGCCGGTCGATCCGCCGAAAATGATGCTCGGGCCTTGTCGCGGTGGCGTTGTGCGCCTCTGCGAACCCGACGATGTTCTGATGGTCGGCGAAGGGATCGAGACCTGCCTTGCCGCAATCCAAGCCAGCGGCAAACCGGCATGGGCCGCGCTTTCAACCTCGGGCCTTCGGTCGCTTGATCTGCCGCGCGACGTTCGCGACGTGATCGTGCTCGCCGATGGCGATGAACCCGGCGAAGCGGCGGCGCAGCATTGCGCGCGGCGCTGGAAGCGCGAAGGGCGGCGCGTTCGGATCGCCCGCCCGCCGCAAGGCATGGATTTCAACGATCTGCTCAAGGCCCACAATCCCTCTCTTACGGAGGGCGCGCGATGAACTCCGACGCCATTCTTGAATCCCACCAGTTGATCGCCGACGCCATCGCCGACGCCGAAGAAATTCCCGATCCGCTGGCGGGATTGGCCGAGAAGACGGTGAACGATCCCGGTGCGCCCTTCATGCCCGAGGCGCTGGAGGCGCTGGCCGCGCTCAAGTCGGACAACCGCGCCGCCTTCGAGGCGCTGCGGGCGCAACTGAAGAAAGCCGGGTGCCGGGTGACGGCGCTCGATGACGCCATCGCCGAAGAAAGCGGCGTTACGGGCGGGCGCGGGCCGACGCAGGCCGATATCCTGATCGGCCTCGCCCAAACCTCCGAACTGTTCCACACAGCGGACGGCGCCGGCTTCGCCGACCTCGACATCAACGGCCATCGCGAAACCTGGCCGATCCGCGCCAAAGGTTTCCGCCGCTGGCTCGCGCGGCGCTTCTTCGAGGATACGGGCGGCGCGCCGAGTTCGGAAGCCTTGCAATCGGCGCTGAACGTGATCGAGGCCAAGGCGCATTTTGATGCGCCCGAGCGGCAAGTTCATATCCGCGTCGGCGGGCTCGACGGGCGGCTCTATCTCGACCTTGGCGATGAGGCATGGCGCGCCATCGAGATCGACGCCACCGGCTGGCGTATCGTTGACGATCCGCCTGTTCGTTTCCGGCGCGCGTCCGGCATGAAGCCAATGCCGAACCCGGTCGGTGGTGGCTCGATCGAAACCTTGCGCTCGTTTCTTAACGTGCATACCGACGCCGATTTCGTGCTGGTGGTCGCCTGGGCACTCGCCTGCTTGCGCAATAGCGGTCCCTATCCGGTGATCGTGCTGTCCGGCGAGCAGGGATCGGCGAAATCGACCTTCTCGGCGATCCTGCGGGCGCTGCTCGATCCGAACACCGCACCGCTTCGGGCCTTGCCGCGCGAGGACCGCGATCTGTTCATTGCCGCGAGCAATGGCCATGTGCTGGCCTTTGACAATGTGTCGGGCCTGCCCGCCTGGATATCGGACACGCTTTGCCGCCTCGCGACGGGCGGCGGCTTCGCGGTGCGCCAGCTATATTCCGATCAGGATGAAGTGCTGTTCGACGCGGCGCGCCCGGTGATCCTGAACGGGATCGAGGATATCGTCACAAGGCCCGACCTTGCCGATCGCGCCGTGTTCCTCACGCTGGAACCGATCCCCGAGGAACGTCGCCGCCCCGAGCAGGAATTATGGGCCGCTTTCGAGGCCGAACGCCCGCGTCTGCTTGGCGTGCTGCTCGATGCGGTAGCGAAGGGCCTGGCCGAGTTGCCGCGCACAAAACTCGACAAGCTGCCGCGCATGGCGGATTTCGCCTTGTGGGCGACGGCTTGCGAAACGGCGCTTTGGCCCTCGGGCACATTCTGGTCGGCCTATTGCGGCAACCGCGACGAGGCGGTGGATGGTGTCATCGACGCCGATCCGATCGCCGCCGCCGTGCGGGCCTTGATGCAGGCGCGGACGGAGTGGACGGGAACCGCCTCGGACCTTCTGGGTGCCCTTGCCGAGATGGCGGGCGAGCGCGTCGCCAAGTCCAAGACATGGCCCGATAGCCCTCGGGCGCTGGCGGGCCGGTTGCGCCGGGCGGCGACGTTCCTGCGCAAGGTCGGCATCGACATCGGTTTCGAGCGCGAAGGCCGGGCGCGAACGCGGATGATACGCATCATGACTGCCACGCCGGAATCCCGAGGCGCGCAACCGTCCGCACCGTCCGCACCGTCCGTCGATCCGGTGAAAGCCAATGTTGGCAACGGCTTCGAAACCCGACACCTGCGGACGGTCGGCAATCCAGCGGACGGTTCAAGGGGCGAGAACGACGCAACCGTCCGCGCCAACCTGTTGAAATCCAAAGCCGAGGCCGATGCGGACGGTGCGGACGCAAGCCGACCGAGCCAATCCGCGCCGGAAAATGCAGGTTGGAGGACGAGGCTATGAGCGCCGTCCAAGCCCTCAAGGCGGCGCGCGATGCGGGCGTTCGGATCGGCGTCGATGGCGATGCCCTGACGCTGGACGCCGACGCCGCGCCGCCTGCGGCCGTGCTGGACCTGCTTTCGCGTCACAAGCAGGGCGTGATCGCCCTGCTGCGCACCGGCAGCGACGGCTGGTCGGGCGAGGACTGGCGGGCTTTGTTTGACGAACGGGCGGCAATCGCCGAGTTCGATGGCGGGCTGCCACGCGCGTCCGCCCAGGTCCGTGCCTTCGCCTGCTGCGTCGCCGAATGGCTCAACCGCAATCCGATGCGCTCGCCGCCCGGCCGCTGCCTCGGGTGCGGTGGAAGCGACCACGCCCACGACGGGCTGCTGCCCTTCGGGACCGAACCGACCGGCCATGCCTGGCTGCATTCGCGTTGCTGGGACGCATGGCACGCGGGCCGGAAGGCCGAAGGCGTTGCCGCCCTTTCAAGCTTTGGAATCTCTGTGAGGACATCGCAATGAGCACGAGGAAGCCCGCCGCCGACGCGCCGAAAACTGTGGTCGCCGACGATCCCGACGATTGCAAGGGCCGGCTGAAAAACATCGGCGGATCGCAATCGGACCACTGGAACAACACGCTCGCCAATCAGGCGGTGCAAGCCTTGTGGATGAAGAACTCAAGCCAGGATGAACGCGACAAGCAGTTGAGCGCCACGGTCGCCGCGCTGATCGGCATCGCGCCAAAGGACGAGTTGGAAGGCATGATGGCGGCGCAACTGGTCGCCGCGCACAACGCCGCGATGGAATGCTACCGCCGCGCCATGATCGGCGAACAGACCTTCGAGGGCCGGCGCGAGAACCTCGCGCAAGCCAACAAGCTGTCGCGCACCTATGCGGCGCTGCTCGAAGCCCTCAACCGCCATCGCGGCAAAGGCCAGCAGAAGGTCACGGTCGAACACGTCCACGTCCATGCGGGCGGCCAGGCGGTGGTCGGCATGGTTGCTACCCCGCCCGGTCAACCGGGGGGTGGGGACGCCAGCAAAATCGAGGAACAACCCCATGCAAAGCAGATTGCCAATGCACCTGAGCCCGCGTTGCCTTGCCCGAACCCGCAACGGGACGCCGTGCCAGTCGCCCGCGATGGCGAACGGGCGCTGCCGGATGCACGGCGGCAAGGCACCGGGCGCGGCCAAGGGCAATAGAAACGCCCTCAAGCATGGCCGTTATACCGCCGAGGCCATCGCCGAGCGGCGGGACCTGATGGCGCTTGTGCGCGACATGAAGGGCCTGGTCGAACAGGTGGACGGCGAGGAATGAACCGGGACGGCTTTTCTTTCAGGCGCGCCCGGTTAGGTTCTTCCCGGCGCTTGGCGTATGCGGGCGGCGGCAGCGCGGGCTTTCGCCAGCGGCAGACCTGCGAACCCGGTTCGCACCTTGGGTTCTCAGGTTCGCACTTGGGTGCAAACGGTTCGCATCCGTGCCAATACTCAATTTTGACTTGAACGATTGAAGGATTCGCCCGCGACGATGGATAAACGGAGCCTCACCGAACGCGATATCTGCACGAAGTTCATCCTGCCGGCCGTCAAGCGGGCCGGCTGGGACGAGATGGTGCAGATTCGGGAGGAATATGCGTTTACGAACGGGCGGATCATCGTGCGCGGCAAAATGACCTATCGCGGCAAGCGAAAGCGGGCCGACTTCGTTCTCTACTACAAGCCGAATATCCCGATCGCGCTGATCGAGGCGAAGGACAACACCCATTCGGTCGGCGACGGGATGCAACAGGGCCTCGACTATGCCGCGACGCTGGATATCCCGTTTGTGTTCTCCTCGAACGGCGACGGCTTCGTGTTCCACGACCGTACCGGCCGGAGCGCCACCATCGAAACCAACCTCGGGCTCGACGCATTCCCGTCGCCGGCCGATCTGTGGGCGCGCTATCGGGCCTGGAAGGGCCTCGACGCGCAAGCCGAGCAGATCGTGCTTCAGGACTATTTCGATGACGGCAGTGGCAAGGCCCCGCGCTATTATCAGGTGAACGCCGTCAACGCCGCGATCGAGGCCATCGCCAAGGGCCAAGACCGGGTGCTGCTGGTCATGGCGACCGGCACCGGCAAGACCTACACGGCGTTTCAGATCATCTGGCGTTTGTGGAAGGCGGGCCGCAAGAAGCGCATCCTGTTCCTCGCCGACCGCAATGTGCTGATCGACCAGACGATGGTGAACGACTTCCGCCCGTTCGGCGCGGCGATGGCGAAGCTCTCGACCAACGCCAAAACCATCGAGCGGCAGGACGGCACAACGATCGATCTGACGCTGGCGCTCGACAACAAGCGCCGCATCGACACCGCCTTCGAAATCTATCTCGGGCTCTATCAGGCAATCACCGGGCCGGAGGATCGGCAGAAGCTCTATCGCGAGTTCTCGCCCGGCTTCTTCGACCTGATCGTGATCGACGAATGCCATCGCGGCAGCGCTGCGGCGGATTCGGCCTGGCGCGAAATCCTCGATCATTTCTCGGGTGCAACGCAGATCGGCCTCACCGCCACGCCGAAGGAAACCGAATACGTCTCCAACAGCGATTATTTCGGCGAACCGGTCTTCACCTATTCCTTGCGGCAAGGCATTAGCGACGGCTTCCTTGCGCCTTACAAGGTCATCAAGGTTCACATCGACCGCGACGTGGAGGGCTATCGCCCGGAACTCGGCCAGCTCGACCGCGACGGCAACGAGGTCGAGGACCGCATCTACAACGCCAAGGATTTCGACCGCCACATCGTGCTCGACGACCGCACGGTGCTGACCGCGAAGAAGATCACCGAGTTCCTGAAGGAGAGCGGCGACCGCTTCCAGAAGACCATCGTGTTCTGCGTCGATGAGGAGCACGCGGCGCGGATGCGGCAGGCGCTCATCAACGAAAACGCTGATCTGGTGGCGGAAAACCAGCGCTATGTCATGCGCATCACCGGCAGCGACAAGGAAGGCCAGGAGCAACTCCCGAACTTCCTCGACCCGGAAAATGATTATCCTGTCATCGTAACAACCTCTCGACTGCTCTCGACCGGCGTCGATGCACAGACCTGCCGGCTGATCGTGCTCGACCGCGCGGTGGGTTCGATGACCGAGTTCAAGCAGATCGTCGGACGCGGCACCCGCGTGCACGAGGACACCAAGAAGTTCTTCTTCACGGTGATCGACTTTCGCGGCGCGACCAGCCATTTCGCCGACCCGGATTTCGACGGCGATCCGGTGCAGATTTACGAGCCCGGCGACGACGATCCGATCACGCCGCCCGATGACGCGCCGCCCACCGGCGACGACGCGATCCCGCCCACACCCGGCGCGGATGAAACCGTGGTCGATCAGCCGGGCTTGCCGTTGCCGCCCGGCGATCCGATCCGCAAGATTTATGTCGATGGCGTCGGCGCGCGTATCCTCGCCGAGCGCGTCGAATATCTCGACGAGAACGGCAAGCTCGTCACCGAATCCCTGCGCGACTTCACCAAGACGGCGCTGAAAAAGCGCTTCGCCAGCCTCGACGATTTCCTCAAGCGCTGGAAATCGGCGGAGCGCAAGCAGGCGATCATCGAGGAACTGGAAGCCGAGGGCTTGCCGCTCGACGCCATCGCCGATGAACTGGGAAAGGGTCTCGATCCCTTCGATCTGATCTGCCACGTTGCCTTCGACAAGAAGCCGCTCACCCGCCGCGAGCGGGCCGAAAACGTGAAGAAGCGCGACGTGTTCACGAAGTATGGCCCGCAGGCCCGCGCCGTGCTCGACGCGCTTCTGGAAAAGTATCGCGATGAGGGAATGCTGAACCTCGACGATACGAACGTTCTACTGATCCCGCCCCTCAATACCCTCGGCACTCGGCGCGAGCTTCTTCAAGCGTTCGGTGGGAGGGTGGCTTTCGAGCAGGCCGTTCACGAGATGCAAGACGCAATTTATCAGGAAGCCGCATAGCCCATGATTGTCCGCACCACCGTCAAATCCATTCAGGACATCATGCGCCAGGACGTGGGCGTCGATGGCGATGCGCAGCGCATCAGCCAGCTCACCTGGCTGTTCTTCCTCAAGATTATCGACGATCAGGATCAGGACCTGGAGGAAACTTATTCCGATTATCGCTCGCCGCTCCCGAAGAAGTTCCAGTGGCGCAACTGGGCGGCGGACCCGGAGGGCATCACCGGGCAGGCCCTGCTCGATTTCATTAACGATGAACTGTTTCCGGCGCTGAAGGGCTTGCAGGTTTCAGCGAAGCCCGGCGACCGCCGCCGCGTGGTGCGCGACGTGTTCGAAGACGCCTACAACTACATGAAGTCCGGCCAGTTGCTGCGGCAGGTGGTGAACAAGATCAATCAGGTCGATTTCAACAATCTCGACGAGCGGCGGCACTTCGGCGAGTTTTACGAGCAGTTGCTCAACGACCTGCAATCGGCCGGCAATGCCGGCGAATACTACACGCCGCGCGCCGTCACCGCCTTCATGGTCGATCGCATCGACCCGCATCCGGGCGAAATCCTGTTCGATCCCGCCTGCGGCACGGGCGGCTTTCTCACCTGTGCCATCCGCCACATGGAAGCCAAGGGCTATGTCCGCACGCCGAAGCAGCGCGAGAAAATGCAAGGCGCCCTGCGCGCCGTGGAGAAGAAGCAGCTGCCGCACATGCTCTGCGTCACCAACATGCTGCTGCACGGCATCGAGGACCCGAGCTTCGTGCGCCACGACAACACGCTAAGGCGCGCGCTGATTAGTTGGACGAAGGATGAGCGAGTTGACATCATCGTCACCAATCCGCCGTTCGGCGGAAAGGAAGAAGACGGCATCGAGAATAATTTCCCGACTTTCCGCACCAAGGAAACCGCCGACCTGTTCCTCGCCCTGATCGTGCGCCTCTTGAAACAGGACGGCCGCGCCGCCGTGGTGCTGCCCGACGGCACGCTGTTCGGCGAGGGCGTCAAGACGCGGCTCAAGGAACATCTGATGGAGGCGTGCAACCTCCACACCATCGTCCGCCTGCCCAATTCGGTGTTCAAGCCCTATGCCTCGATCGGCACCAACCTGTTGTTCTTCGAGAAGGGCCAAGCCACCAAGGACATCTGGTTCTACGAGCACCGGGTGCCGGAAGGCCAGAAAGCCTATTCGATGACCAGGCCGATCCGGCTGGAGCATTTTCAAGAGTGCATCGACTGGTGGTGCGGCAAGGACCGGAAAGGCCGGCAGGTGTCGCCGCAGGCGTGGCGCGTCACGGCCGAGGAGGTGAAGGCGCGCGGCTACAATCTCGACATCAAGAATCCGCACAGCGTTGCCGACGATCACGGCGACCCGGAGATTCTGCTGGCGGACTTGGGCCGCGCCGAAGCCGAGACGGCGGGCTTGCGGGACCAGTTGAAGGCGATCCTCGCCGAGGCGCTGGCAAGATGAACGCGGATTGCCTGCTGGCGCATTACGAGAAGATCGCCGACGCGCCGGACGCGATCGCGCGGCTGCGCCGCTTCATTCTCGATCTGGCGGTGCGCGGCAAGCTGGTGCCGCAAGACCCGAACGACGAACCGGCGTCGGAATTGCTGAGGCGGATCGCGAAGGAGAAGGCGCGGCTGGTGAAAGCAGGCGAGATCAAGCGCGAGAAACCCACTGAGCGCGCCAGCGCCGACGATCTTGACTTCGATGCGCCTGCCGGATGGTCAGTAACTTGCCTGTCGGAAATCACGATTTGCCTTGACTACCGCCGAGTCCCTATCAACGGCACCGAACGGGACGCTCGGAATGTGGGCAAGTCGCAGAAAGAGCTTTTCCCTTACTATGGAGCCACACAGCAACAGGGCTGGATCGACGACTACCTCTTTGACGGCGAGTTCATCTTGCTCGGCGAGGACGGAGTGCCGTTCCACGATCAGCTCCGGACAAAAGCGTATCTCATTACTGGCAAGTCGTGGGTAAACAATCACGCCCATGTCTTTCAAGGCATTCTCGCGTCGCCCCGATTCTTGGTTCACTACCTCAATGTGTTTGACTACGCTGGGCGCGTCGTTGGCGCGACGCGCGCCAAGCTGAATCAGGCGCAAGCGGTTACGATACCTGTTCCCCTCCCGCCGCTCGCCGAACAACACCGCATCGTCGCCAAGGTCGATGAGTTGATGGGCCTGTGCGACCGGCTGGAGGCGGCGCGGGCAAACCGCGAGGGGGTGCGCGACCGACTGGTGGCGGCGAGCCTCGTCCGCCTCAACGCGCCCGATCCCGAGACCTTCCATGCCGACGCCCGCTTTGCCCTCGACGCGCTGCCGGCGCTCACCACGCGCCCCGACCAGATCAAAGCCCTGCGCCAGACCATCCTCAACCTCGCCGTGCGCGGCAAGCTGTTGACGCAGGATGAAAACGACGAACCGGCCTCGGAACTGCTGAAGCGGATCGCGAAGGAGAAGGCGCGGCTGGTGAAGGCGGGGGAGATTCGAAAAGAAAAGGCGCGGCCGCCTATATCGGATGACGACAAATCTTTTGACCCTCCGAACAGTTGGTCTTGGGTTCGCCTGGGAGACTTGAGTCAACTGGTGACGAGTGGTTCACGCGATTGGGCGCAACACTACGCGACCGAAGGTGCGATTTTTGTTCGCATGGGAAACCTGTCGAAGGATCACTATCGCCTTCGGCTCGATCATATTCAGCGCGTCAAAGCGCCAAGCGATGGCGAAGGCACCCGAACGCGATTGCAGCCAGGTGACATTCTGATTTCTATTACCGGCGATGTTGGAATGTTGGGGCTCATACCGGAGGGATTTGGCGAAGCCTACATCAATCAGCATACCGCGATGGTTCGGCCGATAACGGAAATAAAGGGCCGCTATCTCGCCGAACTGTTCCGTTCGCCATTCGCACAAGGGCAATTCAATCAGCCACAGCGCGGCATCAAAAATAGCTTTCGCTTAACTGATGTGACCCAGTTTGTGGTTCCCCTCCCACCACTCGCCGAACAGCACCGCATCGTCGCCAAGGTCGATGCGCTGATGGCGCTGTGCGACCGGCTGGAGGCGAGCCTCACCGCCACCGCCGCCACCCGCCGCCGCCTGCTCGACGCGCTGCTCGCCGAGGCGCTGGCGTCGGTGGAAGCGCGCGAACTGGAGGCGGCGGAGTGACAGACGCGCTTTTCCGTTCGCTCGATTCCGCCGCCATCGCCCGCGACATCCGCAAGGCCCAACATTCGGTGTGCTACGCGGCGCCCGGCATCCAGCAGGAACCCGCGAAAGCCATGGCGGAACTGGCGCGGCGGATAGGGCCGGAACTCATCACGGTTTGCCTGGATTTCGACGAGCGCGTGATGCGCATGGGTTTCGGCGACCTTGCCGCCGTCAAGACGCTGCTGGACGCGGGGATCGCCGTCAGTTCAACGCCCGGTTTGCGCACGGGCCTCGTCATCGTGGATCACGATGGATTCATCTTCACGCCGACCGCTCTCTACCTCGAAGCCGACGAGCGCCCTACCGAAGCGCCGAATGCACTGCGCCTGTCTCGCGATCAAGTCACGGAGGCGCTGGCTCGCCTGTCACCGGCTGCAAAGGCGATCGCAATGGTATTGGCGAAAACGCCCGCCGAGCGTGAACGCATTCGGGAACAAGCCGTCGAAGTACCTTCAACCGTTGTGATGGATGTTCAGTTCGCCGCAATCCAGACGAAGCTCGCCGAAGCGCCACCGGTTCAGTTTGACGTAGCGCGTCAGGTCCGCGTTTTCGAACCATACTTTCAGTATGTCGAACTTCGATTGACCGGCGCTGCGATCCACCGCCATCGCATAGCGATTCCCAAAGTCATCCAGAATTTCGGAGCCGATGAAAGCGTTCAATCGCGCCTCAAGACCACGTTCGACCTGATCGAGCGGGAAAGCGCTCTTTCCTCGAAGCCGATCGAGGACGAACTCAACACGATCAGGAAGAATTTAACGCATTCTCTGGGCAAGGATCACGGCCGCGTCCTTTCCAAAGCGCAAAAGCCGCTGTTCGAAAAGCGCCTGAGCGAGCTTCGGGCGAAACTGGAAAAATTCCAAACCGAGGTTCGCAGCAAACTTCAGGAGAAGCTCGATTCCTCGCGCGACGAGATCGTCAAGTATTATGTGACGCGCGTCGTCGAGAATCCTCCAGACGCTTTCGCGGGCCAACTGCTTACGGAGAAGCCGACCGAAGACGACGCGCGCCGATGGCTCGGCCTCCAGCTTGATCGCGTTTTCCCGAAAGCAGAGCAACTGATCCAGAAAATGGATCTTGAACAGACCTACAAGGACGTGACGTTCGAAACATTGAACAAGCCGGATTTCCTTTCGTGCATCAAGGTTGCCTTCCCGGGTGTCAATTGGGATCGCGCCTATGAGGAATATCGGGCAGCCGGCGAGAAGAAGGCGTAGCGGTGGCCGCCTTCGCTCGCACCATCGGCATCGTCTATTCGGGCGCGGAAACGCCCACTGCTAGCCTGAAGGGCTTGCGCGTCTATTTGGCCGATGGCGATGGGCTTCCGCTAGAAGTTCCGCCGCCGCCGAGTCCTCGGAAATACTGGACCCGTAAGGGCATCGCCGAATGGCTGGTGGAACGGCTTGCCGAAGACGTGCCGACGCTGGTCGGCATCGACCGCGGCTTTTCCTTTCCGCTGCGCTATTTCGAAACGCATGGGCTATTGCCCAACTGGGCGCGCTTCCGCGCGTTCACGCCCTCTTTGGCGCTGATAGTTGCTAGGTCCGACCCCGCATGAATACGGGGCCATCGACCTACCCAGGCGAGCTGGCGACGCCCGACCAAGTGAGACGCCTCGCCGATGAATATCGAAAGGCGGCTCACCACCTGTTGGGCTTGGGCCGCAAGGGAGAGCCGCTATCGCGGGCACCCTTCAGGTTTGCGGCGATTCACGCGGTCGAGCTGTATCTCAACGCCTTTCTACTGCAGCAAGGACAAGATGCCGCCTTAGTGCGGGGCCTTCAGCACAATCTCGCCGCCAGGACCGATCTCGCACTTCAAAAAGGGCTCGTCCTGCGCCAGCGTACGGTTGCTCACCTTCACTCGATGGCCACCAACCGCGAGTATCTCGTGATGCGTTATGGCCCGGAGACAACCGCCACGGCCTCGCAGGTGAACCGTCTGTCCGCGACGCTTGATGAGGTGGCGGCGAAAGTCACCACCGCAATACTGGTGACGAACTAACGTCCAGCCTTGCGATTCGAGTCTGTTTAGGTTATACTAAACGACATGAAAAGAGCCGCCAAACACGCACCCGCCGCCGATCCCGCCCGCAAGCAGGCGGTGATCTATGCGCGCGTCTCGTCGAAGGAGCAGGAGAAGGAAGGCTTCTCGATCCCGGCGCAGTTGAAGCTGCTCAAGGAATATGCGGCGGCGAACGGCTTCGCGGTGGCGCAGGAATACATCGACGTTGAAACCGCCAAGCAGACGGGCCGCGCCGCATTCGGCGAAATGGTCGCCTATCTCAAGGCGCACCCGTCGATCCGCGTAATGCTGGTCGAGAAGACCGACCGGCTCTATCGCAACCTCAAGGATTGGGTGACGGTCGATGAACTCGACGTGGAAATCCACTTCCCGAAAGAAGGGGTGGTGCTGTCGCGCGAGTCGCGTTCCTCGGAAAAGTTCATGCACGGCATCAAGGTGCTGATGGCGAAAAACTACATCGACAACCTGTCCGAGGAAGCCCGTAAGGGCATGCAGGAAAAGGCCGAGCAAGGCATCTGGCCGACCAAGACGCCGCTCGGCTACCGCAACATCACCGGCCCGGACGGAAAGAAGATCATCGCCGTCGATCCGACATTGTCGCCAATCGTGTCGCAGATGTTCGACTGGTATGCGCGCGGCGACATTTCGTTGAAGGAAGCGGCGCGCAAGGCCCATGCGGCGGGCCTCACCTATCCCAAAAGTGGCGCAAAGGTGCCGGTGAGCACGGTTCACACCATCCTGCGCAACCGGCTCTATACGGGCTGGTTCGAGTGGCACGGCAAGCTCATTCACGGCAAGCACGAGGCGCTGGTGCCGGTCGAGCTATGGGAACGGGTGCAGGGCGTGCTCGACGGCCGCTTCGCAAGCAAGGCCAAGCGCGGCAAACATGACTTCGCCTTTTCAGGGCTCATCGCCTGTCATGCCTGCGGTTGCGCGGTGGTTGGCGAGATCAAGAAGCAGCGCTACGTCTATTATCACTGCACCGGCTACGCGGATAAGTGCCAGGGCAACCCGGCATCCTGCCGCCGCAAGCATGTGCGCGAGGAAGCGCTCGAAGCGCAGTTTACCGAACTGCTCGGGCGGCTTCGCTTCGATGACGAGGTTCTGGAATGGGTGCGCGATGCGCTGCACGCCAGCCATGCCGACGAGCGCCGAGAGCACGAGGAGGCGGTCAAGCGCCATCAGGCCGAACACAAGCGGCTGAACGATCGCATTCACGCGATGTACGTCGATAAGCTCGACGGGCTGGTGGACACCGCGTTCTTCGAAAAAATGTCGAACCAGTGGCGCGAAGAGCAGAACCGCTGCCAGCGCGAGATCGAACGGCATCAAAACGCCGACAAATCCTATCTTTCCGAAGGCGTTGCGCTTCTGGACCTCGCCCGCAACGCTCAAAGGCTGTTTGAAAAGCAGCAACCGCGCGAAAAACGCCGCCTGCTGAACTTCGTGCTATCGAACTGCACTTGGGAGGATGGCGAAGTGGTCGCCACCTTCCGCGAGCCCTTTGACATGCTTGCGGAAACAACAACCGCCGCCGCCCGCATCGAGGCGGGCGAGGGAGCCATATCGGCGAAAACTGAGATTTGGCTCCCCGGGCTGGAGTCATACTACGCCTCGATCTATTTGGAAAAACGTCAGAAATCCGATAGTTGAGATCTGGATACCAACAAAGCTACCAACGACTGTTTGAGCTGGGGACGGCTTGACGCTAAAAGACGGTCGCGCAGCCGCCGTTAACGCTTCCTGTCCTCATCGCAGCGTTTCAAGAACCGCGTAGTTGGCGCGGGAGGCGTTCCATCGCTGCGTGCGGCAGCCTGCTCGTAAAGCAGGGACAGTTCATGCACATCTCGGTGGAGCCCGACGAGCTACTAACTTGGCTGGCACAGCCCGCTCCCGATTTGGATCAGTCAGCGACAATTCGAGTGCTTTGTCTCGCTTACGCACGCCAACAGCCTTTCGGCCGACTTGGGCTGCTGCTCAACATCAGCGATTCAGCAGCGGAATCTTCCTCTCCGAGATCTACGTGCTGTCGAAACGTTACGAGCCATAGGCTCTAGAAGCTGTGGATAGTCTCGGACGCGAGCAGAATAGAAGGCGGGCTATTCTGGACGATGCACCCAAGCTGCTCTACTAAAAATATTGTCGTAAAACACGGCATTTCGATTTTTTCTCCTGCGTAGGACGCGCTGGCAACCCGAAAGGGTCATCTATGCGCGTCACCCAGGCTCATTCTTCGGCCGAGCCAACCTCTTGCTCGGCGGATAAACAACCAACAATTCCCGTTCAAATCTCGAGCAGTCTCGAACGCCTCGCGTACGGAATTGCGGACGCCGCGCTCGTCTCTGGTATTTCGCGCTCGAAAATCTACGAGCTGCTCAACAGCGGTGTGCTGCCTTCGGTGAAAATCGGCGCGCGGCGACTCATCCGTGCGCGCGATCTTGCTGATCTGCTCGACCTCGGCTGCGGCTGACGGCACTCGACTCCATCATCATAGAGACATAGCCAGCCCGCCGTTGGGCCGAACCCTGGGAACATGACCGGGGGGAAGATTTGGAAGGGCATCCAAAAAAAGGGAAGAAGTTCCCAGGAGTGAGCAACGGCTTGCGCCGACTCACGGATAATCCCCAAGCTGGCAGATCGGCGAAGGGTGTTTCTGCGCCAGAGCAAGCGCGTGTAAAGGCCGACCGCCTGACCCCGGCCTTCCCATAAGGGTTGCGTCGATCTGCCTGTGACCGAGCCATACGCCGGCTCCGACGGTCATGGTTTCGCCGCCGAAGGCGAAGCTATGCCCAACCACCGCCTCACCAACGGTCATGGACCGGAGCAGACCGGAGCAGGTAGCTTCGAAACGAAGACGAACGAGTTGACGATCCCCGACGTGATTTTGTTTTTAGTAGCAGCCAGACGCCATACGTCGGCAGATCGATGACGGAAAATTGAAGCTCCGGCACTCCCGCGTAGATATTCCCTTATTGATACCAGCAGCCATGATACTTCCGGCCTCACCCACCGTACTGGAATGCCAGCCGCTCGGATGCCATATAGGAAATATGACCAAGACGCCCAAACGCCCGCGCGATCCGAATTAGCTTGCGAAGCTGATCATTGATCAGGCCAGGTCTAACGAAGCGGCCACGCCTTTAACGCAAGATCGGCAAGACGCTTCTGGCGCGCAACCACGTCCTCCGGAAGCCAGCGCGAATTTTCGCCGACCATCGAAGTTGTTTCATACGGCGATTGGCTTAATTGAGTTTGCTTGTCCGCGAACGACGAGCTTTTCAACGTCGAGTTTGCTTGCGCGGTGAGCAGAACCATGTTCCCAATTCGCTTCACGTAAGCCTTAACGTCATCAGCAGTCCACGATGGCCAGTTTGCTTCCGGCTTTTGAGGGCAGACGTGTTCCAAGGTAATAATGTTGGCATCGTCGTTCGGGATTAGCCAAGGTTCTGGCTCTTCCTTCGCTACGCGCTCTAGAGAGCGCAGATAATATCGAGCGAATTGCGCGTTCGATACCGTTGCGCTTTCGAACGCTTCTTTAAATTGCTGGTCGTTAGGTATGGATGGCGCGAGCGCGACAACGACGCCCTTACTATCCTTGATTTCCTCTTTCCAGATTTTCAGCGCAATGTCGCCTAATGGCTTCTCAACCGACTGAGTTGTGGTGCGTGATGCAATGATCAGCCGGACACCAATGGCCACAACCTTCTCGAAGGTCAGAGCGGCCTCATTCTTTGGCATCTTTTTCGCTGCCGCCAAAAGCAATGGCTTCAACGGCGCGATATCAAACAAATTCAAAACTTTGATGTTGTCGCGTATTTTGCTTGGGAATCCGCTCCAAACAGAACTTTCCGGGTTGGATAGCGCTACATAGTCGTTCGCCAGCGATTCCCATGTAGAAAGCAAAGCAATACTTGATTGCTGTCCTCTGGTAGTGCTTTGAATCTTGTCGTAAATGTTCTTCTGCTGAAGAAAGCCATTGGTTACTATAAGAGAATGACGAATGAAATTCATCATTATGTCTTCTTCGTCGAGCGCCTCCAGAGCGCCTTTCATGGAAGACCATGACTGTTGGGCGGTATCAATTCGAGGACCGGACTGCCCAAACACATAGTTTTTTATCAAATCAGACTGCGAAACCTTCAATCCACGATCGTTAAGAGTCTCAAACATTCTGAATGAGTTCGCTTCATTCGAAACGATAAGAAGAATAGCTTTCGTCTTATATTGAAAGTAATTTATCCACCCCTGAAAAGCCGTCCATTTCTCTTGTGACGGCAAAGGAGCTATTACCTTATTAAGGTGTGACTTAGCTAATTCATATGCCTGTTTGAGCAGTTGGTGGGACACACGGTTTTTTATATAACCCTCACCCACCTGACCAGTTACAATGAGGCTGTGAAATACGGATGTATCGGCGGTATTGAGGGATATATTCGGTCGCTCTTCGAGCGTACTCGTATCGATTGATGAGAGAAACCCATCGATAAGCTTGGTCAAATTAGGGTGTTGGCCCCCGACAATATTTCGCATGGCGGACAGGATCAACGCGGTTGTAGCTAGGCGCTGCTGCCCATCGGCTACCTCAAGCACATTATGAGGGCGCTTGATCGTCACCAGTGAGCCAAGAAAGTGCTGCGGCTCATCAGTTGAAATCGCAAGGGTGATGTCTTCCAACAGGTTTAGCACCTGGGACTCTCCCCATGCGTATTCACGCTGGTTTGGTGGGACGCGAAGGCGATGCCTTTTTAGAACATCGCCGATCCCGACCTGTTCAATTTCTATCGTGCTATCGTCACTAGCCATCGGCTTGCCCCAGCGGTTTGATAAATGGTGCGCGTAGCCCAGCCGTTTCGAGGTCGCGGATAGCAGCTAGCCGCAACCGCTCCCTTATCCATGCTGAGGTGGTTAGCCCCGCCAATTCTGCGGCCTGCTCGAAGCCCAGTTTCTCATCTGCGGTGAGCCGCAGCAAAATCGATTCACTCTTCATCACTCCCCATAGATATACATTCGATATGTAATTTGAAGGAAAGACCTTTACCGTATATCTAATAGATATATAACTGGCCCCGGGAACAAGGAAGATCGCGCCCGCATCCTTCACCTTCTCTGTGAGGGCATGAGCATTCGCGCGACACCCCTTGAGCGGAGCGAGCAAGAACACGGCGGCGAAGCTGCTCGTTGACGCTGGCAAGGCGTGCGCCGCCTATCACGCCGCCAATGTCCGCAACGTGAAGGCCGGTCGCATTCAGGTCGATGAGATTTGGAGTTTCACCTACGCCAAGCAAAGGAACGTCGCGACGGCGAAGGAAGCCCCAGAAGGCGCTGGCGATACATGGACGTGGACCGCGCTGGACGCCGATAGCAAGCTGATCGTCTCCTATCTCGTTGGCGGTCGCGATGCCGAATATGCGATGTGGTTTATGGACGATCTGGCGGCGCGTCTCGCCAACCGGGTCCAGCTTACCAGCGACGGCCACCGCGCCTATCTTGAAGCCTGTGGAAGGCGCGTTCGGCTGCGATGTGGACTATGTGCAGCTTGTGAAGAGTACGGCCCCACGCTTGGCTCACCGGGCCGCTACAGCCCCGCCGAATGGACCGGGAGCAAGAAAATCCGCCGCGAGGGCAACCCGGACATCGATTTCGTCTCGACCAGCTACGTCGAGCGCCAGAACCTTACGATGCGATTCATATGCGCCGCTTCACTCGCTTGACCAACGGCTTCTCAAAGAAGGTTGAGGAGGGGACGCCTGATGGCAGAGCATTGGTGGAGAGCATACAATAGCTCGATTGACCATCCGAAGCTCCTAAAGCTGTCAGATGCGATGCATCGTGCTTGGTACACGCTTCAGTGTGTAGCATCTGCAAATGGCGGCGTGCTGCCTCCTACAGACGACATTGCCGCGCGGTTACGAATGAAACCGTCCAAGGTGGCGGAGTGGATAACTAGTCTCGTTAAGGCTGGGTTGATTGACAACGACGGGGGGCTCGTTCCGCCCGCACAATTGGGACACCCGGCAATATAAAACCGATAAGTCTGACCCCACCGCCGCGGCGCGAACCAAGAGGTACCGTGACGCCAAGCGTGACGGTAGGCGTGACGGCGAGCCGCTCGTTAGCGATCAAGCGATCAAGCTGGCCGATGAGCTCATGGTGATCGCCGGCCACGATCTTCGCTTCGTGCCGCCCGGCTGGTGCGGTGCGGCCATGCGGGTCCAGACGTGGCTCGCGGACGGATGGTTCAGCGAAATCATTATCGCTGCAACGTCGGCTGCCGCGCGGAGGAAGCGCGGGACGTCAGCAAACAGCGTCCAGTTTTTTGAAAGGCCGTTGCGGAGGAGGTTGCGCCAAGCGGCGCCGCTCCCGCGGGTCGCAATTCGTCAACCAGAAACTCTCATGGTGACTGCAAATGGGGATCAGGAATCGTCGTTCATGCCGCCGACCGACCCGAACTGTGAGTGCACCAGCGCGCAACACTGGCTTGCCTCCATGCCGCGGCAAGGGGTGATGGAGGGGCGAATAGTCTCGCATAACCTCACCGTTGATTGAGGTGGTTATAGTTACGCACAAGGCATCCTTCAATTAGGCTCGATTTGTAACCAATCGTGACTAGTCATCTTGTGATCCCGCCGCGAACTAGTTACGCATAATGCATGGCGAAGAAGCGGCCCGCTCTAGAAAATTCCAAGCGCGACAGACGAGCGGACAATCCCGGCCGCCCACCGCGCTACAATCCCGACATCCACCCGAAAGCCGCAAAAGTGCTGTGCGCCAAGGGCGCGACGATTGCCGAGCTCGCCGCCGCGTTCAATGTTGCGATCAGCACGATATGGCTTTGGAAGACCAGCCATTCCGAATTTTTCGAGTCGTGTCGGCTAGGTCTTGAATCAGCGACCGATCGTGTCGAGCGTAGCATGTTCGAGCGTGCCGTTGGTTACACGCACGAAAGTACCAAGATCTTCCTGCCGGCCGGCGCGAGCAAGCCGGTCTATGCGCCGTACCTCGAACACGTGCCGCCCGATCCTCGCGCCGGAGAGTTTTGGCTGACGAACCGCGCGCCGGATCGCTGGAAGCACAAGCAGAAGATCGAGCAAAACGAGGCTACCGACAGTCCGCTTCGATTGCTCGCCGAGCAAATTTCCGGACACGCCATTCGCCCGCGCCTTCCAGAGCCCAAGGTTATCGATCACACCGAGTCGAGCATGGTCCGTCCGCAGCAGCCGCAGAGCGTAACCGGCGTAACCACTGGCGAGCCGGTTACGCGCGCCGCGGTGGTTACGCACCCCGTCCAGGACGATGACGATCGCCCGCGCGCACCGCGCATTCACACGATTTCACGTGAAGCTTACGAGGACTATGATGATGAAGAGTGACGCGACGTGACTTCTCAATCTCAAGAGCCACGTTGCGTTTCGCCATTCTGAGATCGTCATCGCCAATCGCGACTCGAAGATCTAGGTCCAGGAACGTGCAACTCCACGGTTCCCCGACTTTCATTGATGCCGTTCAAAATGCAGATAGCTGGTTCTTTTCTGGTGCCTCCCAGGCCGCACCCGAACTCGGGCGTTGTGATCTCGGCAGTGCAGTTCTGCTTACCGTCGTGAGGTGGGATGCTTAGACAGCCCGGCCTCCATGAGAGCGCAGAAATTAGGACATCGCCCTCGCGGCTGGACAAGGGCCGCTTCTAACGATGCTCAGCGAAGCCGCAAGCAACCGGCGCCGGCGGGCGCGTCACCGATAGACTGGAGTCATCGATGCTTGATAGGGCTGTCATTAGCCTCACTGTGTCCGAGGGGTTGCTTCTCCTTCGTCAGGGCAGTGATTAAAGCGAGCGGCGGCCGTGTCGGGTGGGACGCACGAATATACTGAGCACGGATGAACCGCCCCCTCGTCTTGGATCGGCCTTTGCCATCCGTTTATGTCAGATCCGCGCCGTCCGCAGCCGTAGAGCGTTGCCAACCACGCTGACTGAGGACAGCGCCATCGCCGCCGCCGCCACAATCGGCGAGAGCAGGAGACCGAAGGTCGGATAGAGCACGCCAGCCGCGATCGGAATGCCCGCGGCGTTGTAGGCAAAGGCGAAGAACAGATTCTGCCTGATGTTCCTCATGGTCGCGCGCGATAGCCGCCGCGCCCGAACGATGCCAGTGAGATCACCCTTTAGCAGCGTGACGCCGGCACTCTCCATCGCGACGTCGGTCCCTGTACCCATCGCGATCCCGACCTCGGCAGCAGCCAGCGCCGGAGCATCGTTCACGCCGTCCCCGGCCATCGCCACGATCCGACCTTGCTTCTGCAGCCGCGCGACAACCGCGCTCTTTTGCTCGGGCAAAACTTCGGCTTCCACGTCGGCAATGCCTAGTTGCCGCGCCACCGCCAGGGCGGTGGTGCGGTTGTCACCTGTGAGCATGATCACCTTCACGCCGTCGGAAGCCAGGTCGCGCAGGGCCTCCGGAGTTGAGCTCTTGACCGGATCGGCAATTGCCATGATGCCCGCGAGCTGGCGGTTCACCGCCATGTTGATGACGGTGGCACCTTCCCCGCGTTGACGTTCCGCCTCGGCTTCCATAACGGAGGTGTCAACTCCCTGAGAGCGTAAGAAGCTGGCGTTGCCGAGCAGCACTTTCTTGCCCTCGACCGTCCCGAGCGCACCTTTACCCACGGGCGAGTCGAAGTCCTGGACGTCGGCGGCCTGGATGCCCCGATCCTTGGACTCGTTCACGATTGCGTCGCCGAGCGGATGTTCGCTGGCGCGTTCAACGCTGGCAGCGAGCCGCAGCACCTCGGACTCGGTGTAATCCGGGACGGCTTTTACGGCGACAACCTTCGGCCTGCCTTCGGTCAGCGTGCCGGTCTTGTCGATGACAAGGGTATCGATGCGCTCCAGACGCTCCAGCGCTTCGGCGTTCTTGATAAGCACGCCGGCGTGGGCCCCGCGTCCCACGCCGACCATGATTGACATGGGGGTGGCCAAACCAAGGGCGCAGGGGCAGGCGATGATGAGGACGCTGACGGCAGCGACGAGACCGAAGGCGAAGCGCGGCTCAGGACCGTACGCCGCCCAAATCGCGAAGGCCGCGACCGCGACCACGATGACCGCCGGCACGAACCAGCTAGCGACCTGATCCGCCAGACGCTGAATTGGCGCTCTGGACCGTTGCGCCTGCGCGACCATCTGTACGATCTGGGACAGCATGGTGTCGCCGCCGACCTTCTCGGCGCGCATGAGGAAGCCACCGGACCGATTGAGAGTGCCAGCGATCACCTTGCCGCCGACCTCCTTGCTGACCGGCATAGATTCGCCCGTCACCATGGACTCATCGAGCGACGAGCGCCCCTCGGCGATTTCGCCGTCAACTGGCACCTTTTCGCCTGGCCGAACGCGAAGCCGATCACCGACCTGCAGGGCTGCAATCTCCACCTCTTCGTCAGTCCCGTCGGCCCGGATCCGGCGGGCCGTCTTGGGCGCGAGGTCTAGCAGCGCTTTGATCGCGCCCGACGTCGCCTCTCGCGCCCTGAGTTCGAGCACTTGGCCAAGGAGGACCAGTACGGTGATCACCGCGGCCGCCTCAAAGTAAACGGCAACGGCGCCGTCATGGGCCCTGAAAGTGGCCGGGAAGACACCGGGCGCGACGGTGGCGACGATGCTGTAGACCCAGGCGACTCCGGTGCCCATTGCGATCAGCGTGAACATGTTCAGGTTGCGGGTCATCAACGATTGCCAGCCGCGAACGAAGAACGGCCAGCCTGCCCAAATCACCACAGGCGTCGCCAGAACCAACTGAACCCAGTTCGAAACCGTTTGGTCGATCCAACCGTGGCCGCCCACCAGGTGACCGCCCATCTCCAAGATCACGACGGGTACGGAGAAGGCGAGGCCGACCCAAAAGCGGCGGGTCATGTCGATCAGCTCCGGATTGGGGCCGGTCTCCGCCGTCGCAAGCTCGGGTTCGAGCCCCATGCCGCAGATCGGGCAATTGCCAGGTCCGACTTGTCGGATCTGAGGGTGCATCGGACAGGTATAGATGGTGCCCTCCGGCACGTGTGCGGCCGGTTGTTGCTGCGGGTTTCCGTTGAGGTACCTGGCCGGATCAGCTTCGAATTTCGTACGGCAGCGTTCCGAACAGAAAAAGTAAGTTTGTCCGCCGTGCTCGAGCTTGTAGCGAGCGGTCGCAGGTTCGACCTTCATGCCGCAGACCGGATCAACCACGCTCGCTGCGGCATGATCGTGGTGATGAGTATGCTCGGCATCGTCGTGCCCGGCCGAATGCGAATGCCCGCAGCGGCTTCCACGAGCCTCTTCGGATTTGTTGTGCTGCTCGTCCATCTGCGACTCCATATCATCTCTTGCGGAATGTACCCTGTGGGGGTATATATGAGCCATGAGGAACGACATCAAGGCTTCGTGCCAGAAACGCTTGAACCGCATCGAAGGCCAAGTTCGTGGCCTTGCGAAAATGGTTAATGAGGACCGGTACTGCATCGATATCGTCACGCAGATCTCGGCGGTCCGTGCCGCCCTCAGGCGGGTTGAAGAAGAGATCCTTAAGGATCACGTGGCCCATTGCGTGGAACACGCCATCAACAGCGGCGACAAAGCCGATCAGCGCCGCAAGATCGCCGAACTGATGGACGTGGTAGGTCGGGTGGATAGGTAACGATGGCGGTGGTCACAAATGCTTGAGCGGATCAAAGACTGCGGTCCTCGCCTAAATATGCTACTCAAGCTCGGTCGGCCCCTGAAAGGTAAGTAGTCGATGCGGCTCGTCCGCACCATCGTTGCACTCGCGATCGCCATCTCGCTGGCAATACTGCCGCTCGGCGCATCGGCAGCCGTCGGTCACCCGATGTCGTCGAACAACCTGCAGAATGCCATGCACATGGCAGATCACGCCGACATGTCGATGGACGATTGCTGTTCGGACAACATGCAGGGAACGATGTCGCACAAGGACGGCAAGTGCGGGCTGGGTTTCTGCTGCATTGGCGGAGCCTTCGCGATCGGCGACGTTCGTGCTGGTGCACTCGCACTTTTCGCTGTCGCCGCGGCAGAGATCGCCATTCCCGTCGATCAGGTCCTGTCCTCCTGCGGCGGCAGTCCTCCCTTCCGACCTCCTCGAAGCTGATCTCGCAAAATCCGCGCGCGCACGCTTGCTCGCGCAGACGACTGACGTGCGGGCTCTAGAAGCGCCACGGCGGGAGATCAATTATGAGGACAAGACCATGCTTTCCAAATTCACGACCGCGGCTGTTGCCGCCACCCTTTCACTTGCCGCTTCTGCCGCCATAGCAGGCGCCGGCGACTACTCTTTCGAGCCGGTCAAACCGGAGATGAAGAAGGGCGACGACGTCACGCTCGCCGTCCGCCTGACCAATAAGCAGACTAGCAAGCCGGTGTCGGACGCAGTCATCTTCAAGACCCGCGTCGATATGGCTCCCGACGGTATGGCGGAGATGGAGTCGCCGGTCGCACCGCTGCCCTGGAAGGAGCCGGGGGTCTACGCCTTCAAGACGGACCTGCCGATGGCCGGCCGATATCAGGTGACGCTCTCCGCGAAGGTGCAGGGCGAGTCGGAGACCGTCACCGGCAAGGTGATTGTCAAGGCGACCAAGTGAGCCTCTGGGCGCCGCTCGACGGCGCCCGCAGTCCTCTTTCCGATTCACATAATGCGCGCCAGGCGCGCTGGATAACGCCATGAACACGCAGCGTCTTCTGACGGCACTCGCACTGACCGGCGGTCTCGCCTTCGGCAGCTTCTGGTACTGGGCCGGCGAACACTGGTCCGTATACGCGACCACCGCGGCGGCCACGGACCGAACTCCGCTCTATTATCGCGATCCTGACGGGGTGCCGCTCTGGTCGGCAGGTCCTAAGAAGAATGACGGCGGGCGGGACTACCTGCCGGTCTACGACGACGACAAGGCTATCCTAGACCCCATCAAGCCGAAGCAGCAGGTGGATACGTCGCGAAAGGTTATGTACTACCGCAATCCCATGGGCCTGCCGGATACGTCCCCAGTACCGAAGAAGGATTCGATGGGGATGGACTACGTTGCCGTCTACGAAGGCGATAACACCGACGACGGCAGCATCAAACTATCGCCCGGCAAGATCCAGCGCACGGGAGTGAAGTCGGAGCCTGCCGAACGGCTCCCGATCCGTGTCTCAATCAAGGCTCCCGGCACAATCCAGCTCGACGAACGCCGTGTCTCCGTGATCGCGATGCGCGCCGAAAGCTTCGTACAAAAGGTCGCCGACGTGACCACCGGCACCCTCGTGAAGGCGGGGCAGCCGCTGATGGAGATCTACAGTTCGGCGGTTGCCTCCGCGGCGGCAGATTATCTGGCGACGATCACCTCAGATACGGTGGGCCGCGTAGAGAGGTATAGGAACGGGTCGCGGCAACGGCTGACAAACCTTGCCGTGCCAGAGCAGGTCATCTCCGAAATTGACAAGTCCCATGTTGCGCCAGTGACCGTGCGCTGGTCGTCGCCACGGGACGGCATCGTGCTGGAGCGCAACGCCATCGAGGGGATGCGGGCCAATCCGGGCGACGTGCTGTTCCGGATCGCTGACATCTCGGCGGTCTGGGCTTTGGTCGATGTTGCCGAACGGGATCTCGGCAGCATCGAGGTCGGCCAGCCGGTTTCGATACGCGCCCGCAGCTTCTCGGGCCGAACCTTCTCGGGAAAGATCTCTGTCATCTATCCTCAGGTGAACCGCGACACCCGCACGGCCCGCGTCCGGATCGAGCTGGACAACCCGGACTTCGCGCTGCTGCCCGACATGTACATCGATGCCGACATCGACACCGCGGATGGTGCGCCGGTGCTGGCGGTGCCGGAGAACTCCGTGCTTGATACCGGCAGCCGCCAGGCCGTTCTGGTCGATAAGGGCGAGGGGCGTTTCGAACCGCGGGCAGTGAAGGTCGGCCGTCGCGGCGGCGGCTTCATCGAGATCAGAGACGGCCTTGCCGCGGGCGAGGCGGTAGTCACCTCGGCCAACTTCCTGATCGACGCGGAAAGCAATCTGAAGGCCGCGCTCAAAGGTTTCGCTGAGGCGACGCAGCAGCCATCGAACGGCGCGTCAGGTTACGCGATGGGAGATCATAAATGATTGCCCGCATCATCGCCTGGTCGGCCCGCAACCTGGTGCTGGTGCTGTTCGGCACTGGTTTCGCGGCAGCCGCCGGCCTGTATGCACTTGTTCATCTTCCGCTGGACGCAATCCCCGATCTCTCCGACACGCAGGTCATCGTCTACACTGAGTACCCCGGCCAGGCGCCTCAAGTCATTGAGGACCAGGTCACGTACCCTCTGACGACGGCCATGCTGACGGTGCCGAAGTCCAAGGTGGTGCGCGGCTTCTCTTTCTTCGGCGTGTCGTTCGTTTACGTGATCTTCGAGGACGGCACTGATATCTACTGGGCGCGGTCGCGCGTCATGGAGTTTCTGAACGGCGCCGCCTCGAGACTTCCGGCAGGCATCACGCCGACGATCGGCCCCGATGCGACCGGCGTCGGCTGGGTGTACCAGTACGCCGTCATGTCCAAGGAATTGAACCTGGCGGACACGCGCACCATTCAGGACTGGAACCTGAAGTTCGCGCTGGCTAAGGCGGAAGGCGTGGCCGAGGTCGCCAGCATCGGCGGCTTCGTCAAGCAGTACAACGTCGTCCTTGACCCGCAGCGGATGCGCGATCGCGGCATCAGCTTGCAGAAGATCCGCGACGCAATCCGTTCTAGCAACGCCGACGTCGGCGGCCGCACCGTCGAGCTCTCGGAGTTCGAGTACGTGATCCGCGGCCGGGGGTACATTAAGAACATCAACGATCTCGGCAACATCGTGCTGAAGACAAGCAACGGCACACCCGTGCTGCTGCGGGACGTAGCCCATGTCGAGCTCGGCCCGGACGAGCGGCGGGGCATCGCCGAACTCAATGGCGAGGGCGAGGTCGCGAGCGGCATCGTGCTGCAGCGCTTTGGCGTCAACGCTCTCGACGTGATCGAGAACGTCAAGAAGCGCTTTAAGGAGATCGCGAGCAGTCTACCGAAGTCCGTCGAGATCGTGCCGGTCTACGATCGATCGAACCTGATCTACTCCGCCATCGACACGCTCAAGCATACGCTGTTCGAAGAAAGCATCGTCGTCGCGCTGGTCTGCATCGTGTTTCTGCTGCATGTCCGCAGCGCACTGGTCGCGATCCTCATGCTGCCGGTCGGCGTGCTGATGGCATTCGGCGCCATGAAGCTGTTGGGGCTAGGATCCAATATCATGAGCCTCGGCGGCATCGCGATCGCTATTGGTGCAATGGTGGACGCCGCCATCGTCATGATCGAGAACGCCCATAAGCACCTCGAACGGGCCGAGCCCGAGCAATCGCGGGTCCAGGTCCTGATCGACGCGGCGTCCGAGGTAGGGCCGGCACTGTTCTTCAGCCTCTTGATCATCACTGTGTCGTTCATGCCAATTTTCACTCTAGAATCGCAGGAAGGTCGGCTGTTCAGCCCGCTCGCGTTCACCAAGACGTTCGCAATGGCCGCCGCGGCCCTGCTGTCAGTGACCCTGGTGCCGGCGCTGATGGTGATCTTCGTCCGCGGCAGGATCGTTCCGGAGCATAGGAATTTCATCAACCGCTTCCTGATCTGGATCTACCGGCCCGTGATCAAGGCCGTGCTGCGGGCGAAGACCATGGTGATCCTGGCGGCTGTAGCGGTACTGGCCATCACGATCTGGCCAGCACGGCAGCTCGGCACCGAATTCATGCCGACGCTCAACGAGGGCACGCTGCTGTACATGCCGACCACTTTGCCCGGCATCTCTATCACCAAAGCGGCCGAACTAATGCAGACGCAGGATCGGATCATCAAGTCATTCCCGGAGGTCGCCTCGGTCTATGGAAAGGCAGGACGCGCCGCGACCGCGACGGATCCGGCGCCGACCGAGATGTTCGAGACGGTGGTCAACCTGAAGCCGAAACAGCAGTGGCGACCCGGCGTGACCCTCGACGGCCTGGTCTCCGAGATGGACAAGGCGCTGCAATTCCCCGGCGTCTCGAATGCTTGGACAATGCCGATCAAGGCCCGCATCGACATGCTATCCACCGGCATCCGCACGCCGGTCGGCATCAAGGTTATGGGCACAGATCTGGTCGAGATAGACCGCCTAGCCAAGCAGATCGAGAGCGTCATCAAAACTGTGGCCGGCACATCGTCGGCCTACGCCGAACGGGGCATCGGCGGGTACTATCTCGAAATCATCCCGGACCGCGAGGCACTTGCCCGTTACGGGATCCTGGTCCAGGACGTCCAGGACACCATCGCGGCCGCCCTTGGTGGGCAGACGGTGACCACGACTGTGGAGGGCCGGCAGCGCTTCACGGTGAACATGCGCTACCCGCGCGATCTCAGGGACAATCCAAAAGCTATCGCTACCGACATCCTGGTGCCGATGCCCGCAGGCGGCGCCGTGCCGCTCGGCGAAGTCGCCAAGGTTGAGCCGGCGCGGGGACCGACGTCAATCCGAACCGAGAACGGACAGCTCGCGACCTACATATACCTCGACGTCCGTGATCGGGACCTGGGCAGCTATGTCGCCGACGCTCAGCGCGCCGTTACCGAGAACATCCAGTTTCCCGCCGGTTACTATGTGGTCTGGAGCGGTCAATACGAATATCTGCAGAGGGCTGCCGCTCGCTTAAAGATCGTGATCCCCGTCACGCTCGCGGTCATCTTCCTGCTGCTGTACCTAAACTTTGGGGCAATGACTGAGACCCTTATCGTCATGCTCTCGCTGCCCTTTGCTCTGGTCGGCGGACTTTGGATGATGTGGTTGCTCGGCTTCAATTTGTCCGTCGCCGTCGCCGTGGGCTTTATCGCGCTCGCTGGCGTCGCGGCCGAGACGGGCGTCGTGATGCTTATTTACCTCGATCAAGCCCTTGCCGAGATGAAGGCTAGGCGCGACGCCGAGGGCCGAATGTTGACTCGGCAAGATCTCCACGATGCCATCATGTCGGGCGCTGTCGAGCGTGTTCGCCCCAAGATGATGACGGTGGTTGCCATCATGGCGGGCCTTCTGCCTATCATGTGGAGCAGCGGCACCGGATCGGAGATAATGCAGCACATCGCGGCGCCGATGATCGGCGGGATGACCTCATCGACGCTCCTCACCCTCATCGTGATTCCGGCGATCTTCGGTCTCGCGAAGGGGCGCGGACTGCCCCGCCACGGCAAGGCCGCCGACACGCTGTCGAATGGTACTCCCCAAAACCTACCAAAGGCGGCATGAGTGGGGAACCGAATGAAAACAGATGACCACATGAACAGACATGCGACCAAAGGACTTGCCATGAACATGGCGGTCTTTTTTGCGGAGTGAATCTGACGCGATAGGCCGCCGCAGTTCTACGATAGCCTGAATATAAATGGTGTGAACGCAAAGCGTCCGTGCTATATTTGCCGGCAAAACCGACATGGAGTAAGTGATGAAAAACGCAGTTTCGGTAGCTACCCTTGTCGCCGGTTTGGCTTTTGGCTCGGCTTCCGCTTCGTTCGCTGGCAACGTCGATGCTGGTGCTAGTCCACGAAGCGGCGTGCCCACGGTCGGCGAGCAGGGCGCCAACACCGCCAGGGGAGTACACAGTGGTCCTCATTCTCATCCACAAAGCGGCTTACCGACCGACGCGGAAGGCAGCCGCATGAAACAGGATCCCACATCAAAGAATCGAAGGAAGAAAAACGAGCACTAAGAGAACTTATTCGACGTTGATCAACTAGTCATGGTGAATCGCAGCGCGACAGTTGTCACCTATTCAGGTCACTGATGCGCCCAGCTATTCCGTTGGCTGGAGCTGCCATTATTTATTTTGACCGGCGTGTCTCAAAGCGTTGGAGCGGGCCCTTGGTGCCGGACAGGTAAGCAAAGTTGATTGCCCCCCGTCGCAGCGCTCCGGCTTTGTCCTCGACCCAAATAATACGGACCGGATTGAGCAAAGGCCGTGGCGCTTGGCCAGCCGTGAAGCGCCTCGCCTCCCAGAAACGCCCGAGCGACTCGGCGCTTAACACAAGGCTTAGAAATCGGCGTCTCAGCATGGGCTTCTCCGAAAGCCCGGCCACTCGGGGGCGCTGCAGATGTGGTTCAGGAGTATGAAGCCCCTACCGCCGCGGGCATTGCGTGATCGATCTACTACGATGTGCCTGCGGCGCGCACTGGCCGATGCCGAGGGAACACGTGCGGGCTTCGGTCTCCTTTTCGAGCAGCTCTGTGCGGTGTCGCCCGGATTGGCGCTTGTTAGCCACCTAGCTGGAAGTTCCGAGTGCTGAACGGCGCTAGATGCGTTCCACGATCCGACACCCAAGTTGCCTGAGAAACTCGCCCGGAAACACGACGTTCGGGCCGTCAGCCGGCGCTCCTCACGTGACCTCGGTCGCCCTCGCGGAGGCCACCTTCACATCTTAATGTCACTACGCCTACGCGGTCTTAAAAAAATGTGCCTCGCTCCGCACCGCTTCGACACGCCATTCGCCCGCGCCTTCCAGAGCCGAAGGTTATCGATCACACCGACGTCGAGCCTAGCGATCCGTCCGCAGAAGCCGCAGAGCGTAAACCAATGCCGAGCCGGTTACGCGCGCCGCGGTGGTTACGTACCCCGTCCAGGACGACGACGATCGCCCACGCGCACCGCGCATCCACACGATTTCACGTGAGTCTTTCGAAGACTATGATGTTGAAGAGTGAAGCTCAACGTGACTAGGCCAACCACAAGAACCAGTTGCGTTGCTTGGGCAGCCGCGCCGTTCTAGCTGGAAGCCATGCCTGTCAGATGTGCTTCTGATCGCTTCTACATTTCGGAAGCAAATTTAAAAGGTCCAATAATCATAACTCACTGTGATCGCAAAAATCGTCGAGCAAGAGAAACAAGGCGCCCTGAAAAAAATACGCGCGTTGTCAATTTTGGGCGCACAAAAGTTTCTCGTCTATGACGAAAACGCCTGAATTTTCCCTACGCCTTGTCGTCACGTGTCTTCGGACCGTAAATATCGCGGCGTCTATCTCGGAGCTTTCGGACCTATAAACACCGAGTATTCAACCGGCGATCCGTTGGGGCTGCTGTCCGACAGGACCAGAAATTTCAGGTTCGACTTATCCTGACTGATATAAAGTATCGCTTCGGGCTTTCCCAAAGAGCCGTCGATCGCGGCAACCGGATTCGGAATTTCTTCGGGCTTTTCCGGATCAAATAGAAAAACTTGCGACCCGATTGCCTGGTCAAGTGTCGGTCCGCTCAGAATAAGAAGCCGTCCATCCGGAAGAGCCGCCAGATCCCTTATCCCTGCATGTGATCCGAGTGACACCAGCATCGGTTCCTTAAAGGGTCCTGCGAGCCGCTCCTTTCCGTCCTTGAAAAGGTTCTCCACGTTCGCGACGACGATCACAGCTTTGCCACCGATGAGCGGAGCCCGCAAACCGACATACATGCGCGAACCGTGCACTGCGATGCCTTCGATGTTCAGGCCCGAAGCGTCGCTGTCACCGTTCTGCTCCTTCAGAGCGTGAGTGAAGAAGGGCACGAGATCGCCGCGATTCAACACATCGGAAAGTCGGTAGGTGGTATCGACCGTTGCCACGTCTCCCGAGTTCGTCATGGCGACTCTCGCGAGAAGGAAGCTGGAGATGCGGAATTTCCCTTTTTTGCGCGAACAACCGTGCGATGCGGCGACGTAGAACACCTTTTTGGCGCTGTCCGCTGCCACGGCTTCACCGTCGAGATCGTCGAAGGAATCCCCGCCTGCCGGGCATTTGTTTTCGCCGGGCGGCGATCCGAGAGCAGAAGCTTGAGTGCTTTTCGTTAACAGCTTGAACCTGGCAGTCGGCGAGATGCCGTCACTCCCAAAGCGCGCGAGTTGCCCCTCCCTGTCTTCGTCGTTAATCAATAGGCAAATCGGCGACGGCCCGAGACCGTTCAGGCACGCGATGCCGCTGATATCCTCCGCCGGGTTGCCATCGTCGTCGAGGATCTGGGATAGCACGGGTATCTTTCTGGTTTGAACCTCGGCCATCGAAGTCGAGGCAAACTCCAATGACAGCGTGAGCGCGAGGCAAATTCTCGAAATCGTTATCATAGCCGCACCTATCCGTTGTAGCGCGTACGCCCGTACTGATTACTGATGCGCAGCCAGGTCTACACGACCAGCCATGCGTCATCAGCTTTTGATCCGAATGTGCCGCCAGGCCACGGTGCTTCCAGCATAGACCTGCAAGCCGATAAACCCAGGCGATGCGCCGCGGGGGCCGTCGGTGTTGTGGAAGGATGTCGTTTGCTTGCGCTCGCCAGTCTGGGTATTGGTGAGAAACACCGTGTAGTCATTGTTTTTTACAATCACTTCGTACTCGAACCAGACAGCAGGGGTGAGGGTCGGGCCGGGGGTGAAGGTTTGCCATTGCGGTTCACCGGGGTCGTCCGCCGGAATATTATAGATCGCCCCGGTCCGATGTTTCCGCAGACCGGAAGGTCGCGCGTTATCATCAATCTGCACTTCGAACCCGGTGATTACGGGTTTCCACGCAAAGTTACCGCGATCAAAGAATGGTTCACGTGCGATCCGACCCTCCGCATCGTCAATGGTCAAGTCGAAGGTTGGACGCGGAAACCGCACGAAGACGCCGCTGTTGTGGTTCGTAGAGTCAAAGATCTTGAACTGGAGCCGCAGCGTGAAATCGCCAAACTGCTCTGTAGCATAATAGAAGAGCCGTAAGCCCCCAGTTCCGTAGCTGACCATCTCACCATTAAGGTGAAGCATTCCCCCGCCCACCGGCCCCGCTAGGCGCCAACGCCCGAAGGTCGCTGCCGTGCCGTCGAAGAGAGCTCGCCAGGGCAATGGCTTGCCGGCCGCTGCTGCCGCCTGATTGTCAGCAAGCTCGTCAGGAGCGAAAGTAAACGGCGCCGGCTTTGGCAAGACGTCGCCGTTGAGTAGATCGCCCGTGCGCTTTGCAAGCGCAACGCCGGTCAGCATCGGGTTCGGCGAGCCAACGCTTGGGAAAAGCGCAGGACCGGCTACGTAGCAGTTTGTGGTGTCGTGAATACGTCCGAAATCGTTGGTGACCGCATCGGCGATGTCATCGCCCATGCGCATCGTTCCGGCATCGTGGTGCGTTGTGCCGAGGTCATCGCGGCGTGTATCGTCAAAAGGTGCCTGATTTGCGGCGCGCTTGATGACCTTTCCACTCCCTTTGTCGGTAAGCACCTCGTAAGGCTCACCGTTGGCAAAGATAAGGGCAATTTTGTCGGCGACCGCATCCATTTCTGCCCATGTCGTCCGGTCGTTTTGGGTCTGTGTGCTGCCGAGAAAGACGCCGGGATCGGCTTTGGCATTGCCAAGGTGAACCACGGCCTTTGGCCGATCGAAGTCGAGTTCAGGCGTGTTGATGTCAATGAAGCTGTCAGGATTGCGGGGGGTCATGTCGCCGATACCGCGAATCGTAATGACGACGGAGTTATCGGTGGCGCGGAGCATGGCCTGGAGGTGTTCGAGCGTGGGAATTTTCTTGAAGAGCTCCGCCTCGGATTCGATGCCCAGCTCATTGAGGCCCGAAGCGGTGATTTGAAAATGAAACGTACGTCCATTGGACGCTTTGCCTTTAACCAGGAGCGCTGAACATTGCAGACTCGGAATCAAGGTCTGGGGCAGGTTGGACTCAATGGATTTTCTAGGGATGCGGATTGTTAAATTCGAGCGCAAATGGGCAACCAGGTTCGTACCCATGCGCTGTGCTGCACGACCTGCTAACGACTGCTGGAAACTAGTAAGGGCTAGGCGAGTAGTCTCGACGGTGCCGAGGGCGATCACGACCGCGCTTTGTCCGCCGTCGCGCGGCTGCGCCAGGGGAATAACGACCGAGGCTCCATTTTGCCATACCCGCACACCCGTTATCCGGACCCAATTGTCGGCCTGAGTCTCGGTCACGAGGTCTTGCACGTGACAGTTCGGAACAATCATAATCCGCTTGCGCCCATCGCCGACGGCGTCGATGCCATCAGCCTCGGTGCCAGCGAGCCGAACAGAGCGAATTAGGCCGGGGACGGCGCTGTATTTGTTGGTCGGAAACTGACCCGGCAGGGTCGTCGAGGACACAGCTAGCGGAGCTTCCAGTTTAAAAAGCTCCTGCAACTCGGCCAACGGCGTTGCGTCCGTGGCGGGCAAACCGAGCCACTCTCGAAGCATCGCCGCTGTGAGGGATGGTTCACCGGGATCAGGATAGCGCACGGCCGGATGATCGAGAAGATCTGCAAACGTAAATCCTGTTTCGTTGCCGGGCTGCTTGAGCCCAGCATGAAGTTGGCTACGGAGTGCGACATGAAGCGGCCCATAGATGAAGTCGTTGGTTTCCTTTACCCCAATCTGCCGGCTGGCTTTGGCGAAATAGCCCCCAGCCGGATTAGCCGGAGGTACAGGGCGTAGCGCTTCGCGGACCGACTGTGGCCAGGTGGTCCATTCCTCGTCGAGCAATTCCGGCGACCAACCGCCCCACGTCAATGATCGCCCGCCAATTGCATATATCAATCCGCCGTATGTGAGCGATGAGTGATTCACCCACGGCACACGGAAGTTCGGCGCGCCCCCCTGAAATGGCATGTTCTGGACGTGCTCGGGCAGCACGAAAGGTCCGGCCTCGAGCACGAGGATTCGGCGGCTGCGCGTTGTATCGTTGACGAAAAGATGCTCTGCCATGACGGAGCCAAACGTGCCGCCGCCGATGATGATGACGTCGAAGTCGCGCTTTCGTCCTGCGATGACCTGGCCTGTGCTGGCAAAAGCCTCTTGCAAGGTATTGCAGAGGAAACGGCCCTGATGATCCAGGCTGAAGCTCGTTGTCTGGGCGAGCGTGTCTTTCGCTCCTTCGAACAGCTCTTTGATCATGATGGATTCCTTCCGTGTATGTCAGCCTTGTTGCGCGGCATGAGCAAATAGCAGCTCCGCGACGGCTCTAAAGCGAAGCCCGCGTCCATGAGAGCCAAGGCCACGCTCTAAACGCTGATCGCGATACTAGTTTGCCCTCCTCGCAGTTTTATCGATAGCGGATCGAAGACCTTGCGCGAGCTTGATCGCGTCGTCGTTCGCCCAGAAATGCACGAAGTAGAGTCGCGGTTGTTCTTCCAGCATGTGGCTATGGATCGCAGTTACCTCGATGCCACCCGAGCGCAATGCCTTGACCACCGGATTCACCTCGTCGCCCGTCAGGACGAAATCGCCGGTGATTGCTGCCTTACCGCCGCCGGTTGGCTGGAAGTTGATCCCGGTGGCCAAGCCCATTGGCCCCGCGGGGGCGATCGCCATCCCCTCCATCGTAATTTCCTCACGGCGGGCGACGCCGATCTGATAGACGCCAGCATTGGCATGTCCCTTCGCACCGATGATCTGGTCGATCTGAGCAGTGTCGAGATCGAGGGGAGAGGTTGCGGCGGCGGTAGTCGGTGTGGCGAGTGGGGTTTTACTCTGGGCGAGAGCGTCGTGGAGGGTGGAGGCCAACTTCACCGCGTCTCCATGTCCCCCGACATGCAGATAGAAAGTCGCGGGGGTTGCTCGGAGCAGGTGATTGTGAATCGCTGTGACTTCGAGGCCACCCTCGATGAGCTTCGACATCACTGGATTGATCTCGGTGTCGAGGAGGACGAGATCGCCCATGACCATAGTGCCACCGTGATCGGGTTTGAACGCAAGCCAGCCACCGAGTGCAAGGGCAGGTGCGATCGAAACCCCATCGAGGGTTACCTTAAGATCGTTTCTCGGAAAACCGTAACGATGAACGTCGCCGGATACGGCTGGCTTGCGGCCGAGCGTCGAATCCACCGTTTGCCAGTCAATGTCTTGGGCATTAGCTAATGTGGTTGAGACAAGGATAAGGCCACCAAGAAAAGCCGAAAATAGTGCGCGCATGTTCATCTCCATTTGAAAGGGAAATCCTGTTTTCAGACCCTGATCCGTATTGCGCCTCTTTGTTTTGGTCATCACCTCAACACCCCAGCGAGATGGAGACCGATGCCGACGGCACAACAGGCGCCAAGCGTCGGTATCATGCCGATCTTGAATCGGAAGATCGCAATCCGCGGCCGCGGCTGATAGTCCGAGCGCCCATGGATCGACGCTCGCCAGTTCGGCGCGTCGAAATTCACCAGAAATCCGTGAACCGGAATGGTCTCCCGAAAGATGGTGTGGATCGCGAACCAGACGGCAAGATTGAGAACCACCCCCACAACTGCAGCTATGATGGCGGAGAGTGCGGACGCCAGCGTCTTATTTCCTCGAATGACTTCGATGAATGGGGCGCCGAGGAAGATCCAAAGGAAGAATGGGGTGAACGTGACGCACGTGGCAAGCAATCCGCCTAGTGTCCCCGCTAGCATGGGCGATAGCGTGCCGGGATCACGATAGGCCGCCATGAATCCTACGAATTGCAGGACCATGATGAGGGGACCAGGAGTGGTTTCCGCCATGCCGAGGCCGTCCAGCATTTCGCCTGGCTTCAACCAGCCATAGTGATCGACGGCCTGCTGGGCGACATAAGCAAGCACGGCATAGGCGCCGCCGAACGTAACCATTGCCATCTTGCTGAAGAACACGGCGATCTGGCTGAAGACATTCTCGGATCCAAGCCATGCGAGCAGCACAATCACGGGAATGAGCCAAAGCACCAAACAGATTGCGGCTACGCGCAGAAAGCGGGGGAGGGTGGGTCGGGTATGTTCCGGCTGACTTTCGCCGAGCAGGCTGTCAACGAGGGCGGTGTTGCCTGTGTCGTTGTTTGATCCGTGGTCAGCCGTAACCTCGAATGCTTTGATTTCCAAGGCAGCGCCGAGAAACCCAATCAACGCTGCGCCAAAAACGATAATAGGAAATGGCACGTTGAAGAAGAAGATGCTGACGAACGCCACTGCCGCGAGCGCCTTCATGACGCGGTTCTTTAGGGACCGCTTGCCGATCCGCATCATGGCTTCGAGGACGATCGCCAGAACGGCGGCTTTCAATCCTAAGAACAGTGCTACGATGATTGGAATGTTGCCGAATGCAGCGTAGACGTAACTCAGTGCCATGATCGAAATGATGCCGGGGACGACGAAAAGGCCGCCTGCCAGCAAGCCTCCCACAGTCCGGTGCATCAGCCAGCCGACATAGGTCGCAAGTTGTTGTGCTTCCGGGCCCGGCAGCAACATGCAGTAGCTCAACGCATGGAGAAATCGATCCTCGGAAATCCATCGCTTCTCTTCGACGAGCACGCGATGCATGACGGCGATTTGCCCGGCGGGTCCACCGAAACTGAGTAGAGCTATGCGGATCCAAACAGGAATCGCCTGAGTGAGGGACACGCCATGCTTCGGCAGAGTGCGAGGTTTTCCAATGGTCGTTAACGCCGTCATGGACTTTCTCCACAATGATGTCCAAACCTAAGGCGTTGTTTCTGGCCCTCGAGACGACACCAATTGTACAGCGCTTGGTAGATGACGAGGCCGCGTCTCGACACGTCGTGGTCGCTGGGAGAGTTGGCTCCAAGCCCCGGGAACTCGAGAAGCACATTACATTTGGGTACGGTGACGCCCATGACACGCAGGGTTGAAACTCTTTGCCCATCGCTATGGAGCAACGGGTGAAAATTTGGCGGCCGTCCGGAAATTCGTCTCGCCATTGCTCGACGCTTTCCGAAGATCGGCGAAGAGCGAAACTTCGTGCCCCGGGTGAACCTGCAAAATCGGAACCGCCCGAAGCCAACAACAATTGGCTCGGCATCCGAACAGGGCAATAAGTGATGGGATAGGGAGAGCTTTCTTCCGTCCACGCGCAACCCCCTCGATAAATCGAGCGCCGCGCAGAGCTTGGACGGAAACCGTCTGATCGGGGAGTCTGCCTATCCCCTGGAGCGAGACTAGATCATAGTCACGCTTGGATTCAAGACCAGCTCGCCCGATCGTACAAATATTTCAGTGCTCTCTGTCGGAGTCTTTTTGGAGCCTAGCTAGCGGTGGCCTTATTTGAAGATGCCCGCGTAGGCAGGACAAAAAACAGCTCCGTATGCAAAGCTTGAATAGCCCGAGAGGAGCGATTTGTGAGGGCATCGTTGGACCAACTCTCTAGGACGCATCGGCATGATGAGGATCATAAGGTGACGTCGGGATGATTATTTTCGATGACCTCCGGCTCGTTCGCAGGCCACATCAGCGAGGCTCCTGTGACGCCGACAAGGGTTACGACCGCTAGCACGAGCGCCGTGAAAGATAGGCCAGCCGTCTCGCCGAGCCAGCCCGCCAGCGGATAGGTCAGAAGCCAGCACGCATGTGATAACGCGAACTGGGCGGCGAATACAGCAGGTCGGTCGGAGGTGTCCGCCGAGCGGCGGAGCAGCCGCCCGGTCGGTGTCTGCACTGCGCTGTAGCCCGCTCCCATCAGCGCCCACAGTCCAAGCAATAGCAGCCACAGGCTTTGTGGAGCGTTGCCGCGCAATATGGCGGAGAGGATCACGAGCTGAGCGATCAGCAGGCCAGCTGCGGAAATCATGACAGCGCGATCCGGCAGCCGGTCCAGCATGGACGGTAACAGCAGGGCTGCGAACATCGATCCGCCGCCAAAGCAAGCCAAAGCGATCGCGACATCCCCATCCGGCCGCCCCAGAACTCCGCGCACTAGAACGACGGTATTGACGATGACCATGGCACCAGCCGCAGCCACCGAGAGATTCAAAGCGAGCAGTCCGCGCAAGCGAGGCGTCGCCAGATAGATGCGGATGCCGCGTGCGATTTTGTTGCGAAAGGATTGACCGACACTCGCTGCTGTACTCTCAAGAGAGGGGAGTTGCACCGACAGGACGAGCAGGGCTGAAAACAAGAAACCGATGACGGTGCCTGCGAACAAGGCGTTGAACGAAATTACCGTCAACAGCGCAGCGGCCAGCGCCGGACTGAGAAGGTTCTCGAGATCGTAGGCAAGACGAGACAGCGACAGAGCACGGGTGTAGTCGCCTTCATCCGGAAGCACATCCGGGACGGTAGCCTGAAATGTGGGCGTAAACGCCGCTGAGGCGGCTTGTAGCAGGAAGATCAAAAGATAGATCTGCCAGACCTGCGTTGCGAACGGTAGTGCGATCGCAACCGATGCCCGGATCAAATCCATGGTCACGAGAAATGAGCGGCGCGGCACATGACCTGCAAGGCTGCCGGCGATTGGGGCGATGCCGACATAGGCTATCATTTTGATGGCAAGGGCGGTGCCAAGCACGGCTCCCGCCCTGTCGCCAGCAATTTCGAAAGCCAGTAGCCCGAGTGCTACGGTCATCAGACCCGTGCCGATCAAGGCGATGACTTGTGCCGCGAAAAGGTGCCGATAGATGCGGTTGGCAAGTATCGACAGCATTTTTGTCAGCTCCCAATGAGGTTAATCTGGGATGTCGTTCTCTCTCGTCGTTGGTCTTACTTTATTCGGGACCGTCCGAGCGACAGCCACGTTGGCTAACGACGGTCCCTCAGATCATTGGCGATCATTCGACCGTATATCGGGCGGTTAGGGAATGACCATGCACGTTGCCCGAGAATACGATGCGAGCCTGCGCTGCAAGTTCGGTCTCGGTCTTGCCGACCATCATGTTAGGATTAAGTGGCTTGAGCTGCACGGTGATAGTCTTGCCATCTTGCTGGATCGTTGCGCGGCCCTTCATCTCCTTGGTCGGTAAAGGCGATCCATCGTCATCACCGACATAGAAAATGACCTCCTGGCCCTTGTGAACGAACTCGATTGGATGGCCCTGCGAGGTGACGAGGGGGCCGCCGTGATCCCCCTTCTTCGTCTGGGCCATTGCCGGATCGAACGAGGCTGTCATCACGGAGATTATGGCCAGAAAACCGTACTTGAGCATCGCATTTCTCCCTTATTAGGGTTTGTGAGCCGATTTCAGAAAGCTTCCGCCAACCTGGAAGTTGCGGCGTGTTCGGCCAGAAGGCGACTCAAGGGTTTCCGGCCGAACAATAGGAACAGGATCGGCGTCACCACGGTGTCGAGCGCCGTTGCGCTCAGCAGGCCGCCGAAGATCGTGACAGCGACGGGATGGAGGATTTCCCGACCCGGCTCGTCGGCGCTGAGCAGCAATGGCGTCAGGGCGAGCCCCGCGCAAAGCGCCGTCATAAGAACGGGCGTCAGGCGTTCCAAACTGCCCCGCACGATCAGGCGGCGGCCGAAGCGTTCACCCCCGTGCACAGCAAGATTGACGTAATGAGATATTTTCAAAATCCCGTTGCGGGCCGAGATGCCTGCGAGCGTGATGAAGCCGATCATGGAGGCGACCGACAATGGCTCACCCGTGATGGTCAACGCGATCACGCTACCTATCAACGCCAGGGGGATGCCACCCATGATGATGAAAGCCAGCGCAGCCGATCGGTATCGACCGTAAAGAACGATGAAAATTATCGACAGCGACACCAACGACAAAACCCCGATCCGCCACGTCGCTTCCTCCTGCGCCTTGAACGCCCCCTCAAGGTTGGTCGTATATCCCTGCGGGAAGCTGATCTCGGCCAGGGCACGCCGGATGTCTGACGCGATCTCGCTCATGTCACGACGGCCGTCGCCGTTTCCGTAAACGACGATTCTGCGTTGCGTACCTTCCTTTTGGATCTGGTTTGGCCCATCGGTTTCGATGACCTTTGCGAGCTCCTTCAAGGGGATGAACCCCGACGACGTCGGAATCAGGAGATCCCGGAGACCACTGGTTGACCTGTCCTGATCGGACAGGCGCATGACAACGTCGAAACGCCTGTTACCATCGACGATTTGCGACACCTTGCGGCCGTTTGACAGGGTATCTAATGCCTGGGTAATGGAGGCGGGGGTGAGACCGTGAAGTGCCGCACGCTCATAATCGACTTGGATCCGAACCTGCGGAATGAGAACCTGTTTCTCCACCTGGAGATCGACCAGCCCGGAGATTGGTGACAACCGCTGGCGGGTGGTTTCCGCCAATTGGCGCAGCGTATCGAGGTCTTGCCCATAGATCTTGAGGACGATCTGGGCGCGAACGCCGGACTGCAAATGATCAAGCCGATGGCTGATTGGCTGTCCGATTGCGACGGAGGCGGGTAAGGCTGACAGTTTGTCCCGGATGTCAGCGTAAATTTCGGTCTTGGGTCGCTTCGACGGCGCGAGATCGACGTCGATCTCGCTGTAATGAACTCCTTCCGCATGTTCATCGAGTTCGGCGCGGCCGGTTCGGCGTCCGACTGATTTTACCTCCGGCACCCGTGACAGAAGCTGTTCGGCCGAGAAACCAAGTCGGTGCGACTCTGCCAGCGAAATTCCCGGATTGTACTGAAGGGACAGCACCAGCGTGCCTTCGTTGAATGGCGGGAGGAACCTGCGTGGCAACATCACCGCGGCATATCCAGCGACCAGAACCGCGATGCTGACTGCGCCGAGAACGAGTCTCCAGCGATCGAACGCCCAGGCGAGAAGCCGCCGATTGCCTTGCTTCAGCGTTCGCACGATAGTGCTGTCGCGCGCGCGGGAATGAGCCTTTCCAGCGAGCAGATAGTAGGAGAGGACAGGTGTAACGGTCACCGACGTCAGCAAAGACGCCAATATGGAAACGATGTAGGCGATGCCGAGTGGGGTGAACAGCCGCCCCTCGATTCCGGGAAGGGCGAACAATGGCACAAAAACCAGGACTGTAATCATCGTCGCATAGACGATGCCGGAGCGGACCTCCTGGCTCGCTAGTGCAATGACTTCGAGAACGGGTCGGGGGTTGGGCTGCGCGCGGTTCTCCCGTAGCCGTCGTAGGATATTTTCGACGTCAACGACTGCGTCATCGACCAGTTCGCCAATCGCAATCGCAAGGCCGCCCAACGTCATGGTGTTGATAGTGAGCCCGAAAGCGAAGAAAACCAGAGCGGTCACCAGGATCGATATCGGGATGGCCGTTAGCGACACGAAGGTCGCGCGTGCGTTGACGAGGAAAACGAAGAGGATCAAGGCGACAACGATCGAAGCCTCGACCAGGACTCGCTCGACATTGCGGATAGAGGTCTCAATGAACGTGGCCTGCCGGAATTGGACGTTGGTGACGGAGATTCCAGCAGGCATCGTGAGCTGCAAGTCTCGCAGTGTGGCTTCGATCTCACGAGTCAACGCCACGGTATCCGCTGCGGGTTGCTTCTGAACGCTCACGATGACGGCTGGCTTGCCATTGTAGCCGGCATCGCCTCGCTTGAGGCGCGGAGCAAAATCGACCCGCGCCACTTGCTTCAGCAAAATGGGCTGATGATCGAGCCCCGCAACAACGGTATTGCCAAGGTCGTCGATCTTCCTTGTTAGCCCCACGTTCCGGATCAAAAATTCCCGGCCGTGCTGATCGATGAATCCGCCGCCGGTGTTTGTCCCGAAGCGGGTGACAGCTCGCTCGATCTGTTCGTGTGTGACGCCGAGCCCCTGCATCGTCATAACGTTCGGTGTCACCCGGTATTGCCGGACCTCGCCGCCGATGGGAATGACCTGAGCGACGCCCGGAATGGCGAGCAACCGCGGCCTGACCACGAAATCGGCGATCTCGCGCACGTCCATCGCCGACGCCTTGCCCTCCGTGGTCAGCGCGATCAACATGATCTCGCCCATGATGGAGGTGACCGGGCCCATTCGTGGATTCACGGATGTGGGCAATTGATCGCGGATCAGCGCGAGGCGTTCCGAAACGAACTGGCGCGCCCGGTAGACATCGACGCCCCAATCGAATTCAACGTAAACCACCGAAAGTCCGACGCCGGAGACTGAACGGACGCGGATGACGCCTGGCATTCCGTTCATCGAGGTTTCGATTGGAAACGTCACGAGTTGCTCGACTTCTTGCGGGGCAAGCCCCTCCGCCTCGGTCAAGATATTAACTGTCGGTCGGTTGATATCCGGAAAGACGTCGATCGAGATGCGCGGAAGCACGAACAGGCCGTAAGCGATCAGGACTGCCGCTGCTGCCAGTACGAACAGGCGATTGCGCAAACTCGTCTGCACGATGAGCTTGAACATGATGGCTCCTAGCGGATCTGGTTGATGAGGTCCGCGCCGCGCACGACGACACGATCGGAGGCATTAAGGCCAGCTGCGACGATTATGTTTTTGGCATCGAGCGGCTCGATCCGGACGGGTTTTGGCTCGAAACGTTCAGGGGCGACATGCACCCAGACAACGCTCTCGCCGTTGTTGGTCTGGACCACGGCGTCGCGCGGATGGATCAGACCTTGCTTCGCCCTGCCGCCCTGGACGAGCACGGTGACAGGTTGACCGATACGAAGGCTCAACGGGGGCTGCGGAACGGAGAAGTGAACCACCGATGCGTGCTGCCTCAGCGCGCGGCTGGTTCCGAGATAAGACAAAAGAAACGAGGTACCGTCCGAATCTGACGCCGTCGCTTGGACAGGACCCGCGGGATCAAGCTCGTCGTAGGCCAATGCTTCGACCCAGAGTCCTTGAGGATCGGCGATTTCGAAGAGAACGTCTTGCGGCTGAACGACCTGACCAGGCACGGCCTTGGCCGCTGTGATGATGCCATCGGTCAATGCCCGCAAAAGCTCAAAGCCACCACGAGAGTTACGCATGGTCTCGCGTCGGGCCCGCAATCCTGCCAGTTCACTCTCAAGATCGTGGAGTTGACCCATCGGCGCGGCGCCGCGTTCAGCCAGCGGACGGAGGCGATTAATCTTGGTTTCAGCAACCGCGATGAGTTGGCCGATTTCCCCCATCTTCTCAGAAATCGTCGTGCGGTCTGCTACGGGAAGATAAGGTTCGATCCGGAGAAGTATTTCTCCTTTGGAGACCTTTTGCCCGATCCGAGGCAACGTGGCTTCGTTGGGGACGATGCGGCCGCCGTAGAGGCTTTGGACAATGCTGCTGCGGTTTGGATCGCCGATAATACGGCCGATCAAATTAAATGCTGGCCGCGCACTTCCGGGTTCGGCGGTAGCTGTGCGGATATCCAGTAGGCGCTGTGTCGGCTTGGCAGCAAACGCGGTGCCGTCCGGCAGCCGTCGTGGAGCATCGCTTTGAGCTTGTAGCTGTGGCGTGCTGGGCGACATTCCCGCGTTCTGCCATCCGGCGGATGCGACGGCCGCCAGAAACAAGCAAGCTCCAGATGTCAGCCCGGCGATGGAGGCCGCGTTGCGCCGTCCCCGACGTCTCAGATAACCGAACAGAATACCAATTATGCTTCCCGCTAGAAGAAGGACTGCCAGTGTCCCCATCGGGGAAATCCGTGTCGAATTGTGCCGCGTGTTCGGTTGGATCGGCTGAGAGGGCATGAAGGAATCGACGAGCAGGTCGTCACCCTTTCCACCACTGATCGCGAAGATCACCTCCGTCGATCCGGAATGGCCCAGATCAGGAAAGGGAATTGTATAGCCGTTCGGGCCGCGCTTGGCTTCGACCGCTTCGAAATCGCCGATCGTGACCTGCAAGTTGACATCCGTGACAGGTTGGTTGGACACAGCGTCATCGATGAAAATCAAAAAACTGCCGTTCTTCAGGATACCGACGACCTCGTAGCGTTCGGATTGCGCCGTCACCCGGGGAAATACAGCCGAGGCGGCTGCCGATTTTTGATCCTCGCCATGATCGTGCCCCTCATGGGCTATCGAAACGGAAATGCTGAGCACCAAGGCAAACAGACAGCCAAATCCAATGGCCCCAAGCCTTGCGAACTGCCCGCGCGGGCAGCATTGATTCAGGAACATTCAAAACCCCTTCAGACATGCGATTTTGCAGCAGCCGAAAGGCCGCCCGGACTACGCGATGCTGGGGGTACTTGGCGGACGGATCAGAGCGGCCGGATCGATGCCGTCGGCGCGCTCCGATGGAGGCAGTTGGACAAGGCCGACGAACCCAGTTGGATCAGACAAAATGGGTGCAGTCGGAATGGTAACGGACATGCAAAATAATATGCACAACAACGGTGCGAAGTCGCCATCATGGTGACGATCGGCCTGACTGTGAACGTGGCCCTCGGCGATGTCACCATGGTGGACGTGCACGTGGCCTGCGAGGTGGCCGTGGTAGTGCATAGAACCGCTCAGGACAACCGCCGGTTCAGGTAGTACGCCCGTGGCGGCCGACACCTGAGAAATCGACATCATCATAGTCTGAATCAAAAGCGTACCCACCGCCAGGAACATCATCATCCTGGCGAGAGGGAGAAATTTGAGGTACCGCTTGTGGTTCATTGCTGTCAAATTAGGAGAGAATGGAGCCGCAAACAAGGTGCCGCCTTAATGCACACGCGCGTGTCGTCTCGCCTTGTCGTATAGTCGGAAGGAATGCGAGCTCCTCGATACCTTTTCAAGCGACCGCTCCTCCATCGACCGGCAATTGACCACCTTACTTTAGAGCGTTGCGACGATAGTAGGGCCAAAATTGGGGCCTAAAAAAGAATCCGTGAAATATACCATTAAATTTCAATTACTTACGACGATAACTTGGCGGAGCCGATCTCCGAGTAACGATCGCCCATGCGGGCCCATTGAGGACCAAAGCCGGTCAGACGCTCCGCCGGCTACTTCTCGATCACGGCGAGGCGCGTCTGATCATTACGATGCGCACGATCGTGAAATCCTCTGGCCATGAATGCGCCCAGATGGCGGCCGGAATTCAGGGCGTCAGTGATTTCGTCCTTACACATCCGTCTTGGTCTGACCGCGGACTGGCCTGGAGCGAAGCATTCTACAATATCGATTACTCGAGTCTGCCAAGATGGTGAAGGTGAACCGCAAGGAGGTCCCGAAGCGTCTTCGTTGAGCTCTCGCCCGATCGTGTGCCAAGCCAATAGCTTCGAGGAGTTCCGCCCTGAGTTGAGCTCCTGAGGTAAGCTGAACTGCTTAAAGGCCGATGACGGGTGACGCAGGATGACGTCATTTCCCCATAAGTGCTACTCACGCGCGCGGGTGGTGCCGATAGTATCGAATGACAGTCATCTTGCGTCATCGGTCGTCTTCATGGGTCTTCTGCGGCTTAAGGCGAATACCGGGAGTTATCTCCGTGGCGCCTCTTAATCATCGCGTCAGCGGGCAGGGCACGCATCGCTTCGTCCCGCAATTCCTGCTCGGCCTGGAAGTAAAACTCCTTGTCCCTGCCTTCGGGGCAGCCGGCCTGCTCCCAGACGTTGATAACCTTTTCAGCCAGTGCGGGCGCTGAGGATGCTCGGGTTGCGGACGGTGCCGCGTACGCGCTTGGTGGCGTTGTGGAGGGCGAGGCAGTGGGGTCTGCGCGGGACAACTCGGCTAAGGCTCTGCGCGCAAGCTCCGTTCCCATCTCCAATTCAAGTACGGCGGCCGATAGCCCGACCGCTGCGGTATCCTTCACGACTTCTTCGATCTCATTTTGCATGGTAGTGGCCCGACATTCGATGGGCCGGCACTGCTGCGCCGGTCTGGTTAAACCAGCGGGCAAGAGGGCTTAGTTCCTGAAGGGCTGTGATCGATCTTCTCTTCGAAAAACCTAATAGCGCACGGTCCGCGACACTCGTGCGGGGATGAGCGCAGGATCCGTGCGGGGCCGCAACCAGATCAGCGGCCCTGGCGGAACAACTATTTTCGAAATAGCCTCGTTCCCATCCGCGAGCCGCACCGGCGCCGCAAGCGTTCCCGGCGAAGCCGCTTACCAGGCGAGTCCATAGTTTGAAACAAGGACGGCAAGTTCAGCAGCAGCGCGATGAGCGCGATCATGCCGATCATGATAGCGAGCATGAAATAGCGGAACATGCCGGCCAACGCCGCGCCGAAATTTTGGTTTCAAAGCGGACGGGCAACCCGCGATGGCCGCTGCTAATTCGGAGGCTGCAATTCCGGCGACGACACCCACCTCAGCACGCGCGGGTCGATCTTCATACAGCCTTGCTGCGGCCTGCGGCCTCGTCGTCCGGCTGCACGGTCTTATCCGAAAATACGATGGGTATCGAGAGAGCCTGTTTCAAGCGGCGCATTTGCATCACTCTCCTCCTTTCCGTCAGAGGAAGGGCGAAAGCGCGGGCAGCATTCCGTTCAAGGATCAAAGCCCCCACCGCGCGGTGACGCCGGAGAGCGCCCCGCAGCGCGGGCTCAAAGGGCGTCTATCCCGCAGACACTCACCGGATGCGCCGCTCTATGGCGCCTCTGATGAACTTGTCCTTGCCGGGATACTTGACCAGCTGCTCCCTGCGCTGGCGGTCGCGCTCCGCCACATGCCGTCGACATTCGCCAGCATCCGCTCAAGCAGCTGTTCCGCCGGCTTCCCGGCGCGCTGGAGGGCCCTGATTACGTTCCATCTGGCGCTGCAGCTGGCGGCATAACCCGCCGGTCCGGTTACGAAGGCCGTGCAACGCAATTCGGGCTGTAGCCCGACTCATCCGGGCGCGAAGCTGGTTCGAAGGCATGGCGCCCCTCGGCGATCCGGGATGCTGACTACTCACCCTCCGAATTTCTCGACAATCTGAAGTAAGTCGTGGCGATTAGGCTGTCGTGACCCGCTTCAGGGATAGAATACTGCCATCGCCTCGAAGCTCATCGAGTCGGTCAGCCCAGTGCTGCATAAGTAGGACGCGCTCAGGCCAGAGCTTCGCACGATTATAGATAGCGCGTACCTCGTCAGCGTCGGTATGGGCAAGCGAGAGCTCGACGACATCGGGATGCCACGCAGGGTCGCCGTTTGAGCGTCTCTCTCCATTCAGGAGCGTCGAAGCAGTCGTTCGGAAGCCATGGGCGCAATGTTCGTTAAGCGTACTATAACCCATCGTCCGCAATGCTTTGTTGAATGTGTTGTCCGAAAGGGGGCGGACAACGGCGAAAACATATCGAGGATTGCAAGTAATTGCGGGTTCTCTGAGGATCGCAATAGCCTGACGCGACAACGGCACTTCGTGGCTCTTGCGCATCTTCATCTTATCGGCCGAGATCGACCATTTCCCGTTCTCCAGGTCGAACTCAGTCCATTCCGCACGACGTACCTCACCCGGTCGGACAAGCGTGATCGCGAGAAATTGCAGAGCGAGCTGAGTGATCGCGTCCCCACCGAAGTTTTGGCGATAGGCCGCCACGTTGCGCATGAGTTCGCCCACAGCGCTCGGCTCTGTCAGACCGGGACGGTGCTTAACTTTTGGGGAAGTGAACGCTCCCGTGAGGGCGTGTGCAGGATCCGTGGCGCACTTTCCGGTCGCCATTCCATATCGGAATACGCGCGATGCTGCAGCGCGGCAACGAGCGACTGTATCGCCAAGGCCACGGTTTGCGAGTTTGGCGAGTCCATGGTGCAGCTCAGCGGTGTTGATCTCGGAGATGGATCGCTCGCCGATGGCCCGATAAAGATTTGTCAATAGCTTCTTATCGCGCGTTTGAGTACGAGAGCCCTTTATAGCGGCGTTCTTGCCGAACTTACCTTTCGCTTCCCACCACTCCTCAGCGACTTCCCGGAAGGAGCGGGCGGACTGGCGCTTTCGTTCTTCGTCCTTACGCGCCTGCGACGGATCAATTTCCTGACGGAGGAGGCCGCGCGCGGCGTCGCGTTGATCGCGAGCCGCTGCGAGTTTCACGTCTGGGTACGAGCCGAAAGAGATCGTCTTTTGCTTACCTCCAAAGCGGTAGGCGAATCGCCAGAGGCGCGATCCTTTAGTCGTTACGAGAAGAAACAGCCCGCCACCATCGCTGACCTTATACGGCTTGCTTTTCGGCTTGAGGTTTTGGATGGCGGTATTGGTCAACGCCACGGTTCTTCTCCCGCGCAGTGTTCGTGGTCCGTTTGTTCTGGATATACCAACAGAGTTACCAACAAAAATGCTGGCTGCCTCTGGACGGCAGTGAACTGCCGTGGACACAGAATCTAATTATGATGCTGAAAGATCAAGAGATTTGAGACTTAGATGGACGCCTGTGAACAAAAGAGAACAGGCGAGTGGCTCCCCGGGCTGGATTCGAACCAGCGACCATTCGATTAACAGTCGAATGCTCTACCACTGAGCTACCAGGGAACACGCGAAGCATCCTTCGCAAGAAGGCAGCCTATAACAAAGCCCCCAACGCTTGCAAAGCAGAAAAGGGCAATCCGGCGCCTCTGGACAAAGGTAAGGTGAATCCGGCGAGGATCGTGCATTTCCTGCGACCGATGGAAAACGCTGCGACAAAATGCGACGGCAAATCAGGCATGCTTAGCAAGGGCTTGCATCGACCATGGGGGTGTCTTAGTCCTCCGAGAACTTTGGCACGGGTTAAGGATCGCCGATGTCTGATTTTTCGACCGCTCGCGGAAAAATGGTTGACGGTCAGGTGCGGACCAGCGACGTCACCGATCCGCGGGTTATCGACGCGATGATGGCGCTTCCGCGGGAGATTTTCGTTCCCGAGGATCGCCGCGCGCTGGCTTACCTGGATCTCGATCTGGACGTCAGCGAAAGGGGGGCGCCGAAGCGGTATCTGATCAAGCCCATGGTCGTCGCCAAAATGATCCAGGCAGCTGAGATCAAAAGCACCGACAACGTCCTCGTGGTGGGCTGTGCCACCGGCTATACCGCCGCGTTGGCGGCGAAGCTCGCGGATCGAGTGACGGCGACCGAGAGCGACCCGGCGCTGGCGGCGAAGGCCTCGGACATTCTTGCAAGCCTCGGACTCGGTCACGTGACCATCGTTACGGCGGCGGCGTGCAAAGGAGCGCCCGCCCACGCACCTTACGACGTCATCATTTTGGAGGGTGCGACCGAGATTGCCCCAGATACGCTTTACGGACAGCTCGCTGGCGAGGGTCGCCTGGTTGGCGTGTTTGCCATGAGTGGCGCACCTCGGGCGGTCATCGTTACCCACTCGCATTCCGATTTCGGACGCAGGGCTCTCTTCGATGCGTCGGTTCCGGTCCTGCCGGGCCTCGAACAACCACCAGCCTTTGTATTTTAACGAAGCAGTTCCGGCGTCGCGCGCGGTCCGGTCAAAAGTCATAGGGTTATCGGGTTCTTATTGATGCCCGCCGGACCTGGAATCCTTGTTTTTGCCAACCCTCGGGCATACGTTCCGCATAGCTTCGGCCAAACGCCGGCCGCCGACTTGGAGGGTTGCAGATGGGTTCACTGAGCATCTGGCACTGGATCGTGGTGGTCGCGGTGATCCTGCTGCTGTTCGGCCGCGGCAAGATTTCCGACCTGATGGGTGACGTCGCGCAGGGCATCAAGGCCTTCAAAAAGGGCATGAAGGATGATGAGAATACTGCGGAAAAGCCCGAACCCGTGAAGACGATCGATCATAATGCGGATGGGTCCGGTGCGGCACGGTAACACCGGCAGCAAGGTCATCTAACGCAGGCTCCGCGCGAGGCCGTTTATCCGCAGTGATACATAATCGAGGCGCGACAACCAGGGATGCGGTACTATCGAAACACGTCGATCCCTGTGCCGGCTTAAAGCAAGATCTGACAAGACGGGACGTCGGCTGCGGTGCGGAAACCGACGCAAGCCTCGCGTAAGCGGAAAGTTTCATGTTCGACATCGGGTGGAGTGAACTGCTCGTCATTGCGGTCGTCGCGCTGATTGCCATCGGCCCCAAAGAGCTGCCTGGCGTGCTGCGCACGATCGGCCAGTGGATGGGCAAGGCGCGCAGGATGGCGGCTGAATTTCAGGGTCAATTCAACGAGGCCATGCGTGAGGCCGAAATGGCCGACCTGAAAAAATCCTTCGACGAGGTGCGCGACGCGACCAGCGGTCTGACCCGCGGCAACCTGATGACCCGGCTAACCGACTCGCTCGGCGAGCCGCCCAGACTCGAGGACCTCGACAAGCCATCCGCACCCGCCAACTCCGCTTCCGTGAGCGGGTCGGCGCCGCCGGAAGCGGGGGGTCCTGAGACTTTGATGCAAGCCGACGCCGAGGCGAGCGCATCCGGGCCGCTGGTGATCACGCCGGAGGTTCAGGATGCTCCCGTTGAACCGCCTGCGGCTGCGTCAGAAACGCCGCATGAGGCGGGCAGGGGCGAGACGATCAGGGACGCCAAAGCGTCATGAGCGACGAAGACATCGAGGCCAGCAAGGCCCCCCTGATGGATCATCTGATCGAACTGCGCTCGCGGTTGATCAAGGCGCTGGTCGGCTTCGGCGTGGCATTTATTGCCTGCTTCTTCTTCGCCAGGCAGATTTACAACATCCTGATATGGCCGTTTGTCTGGGTCGCGGGGCCGGAGAATTCGAAATTCATCTACACCGCGCTGCTCGAATACTTCATCACCCAGCTCAAGCTCGCGCTGTTTGGCGCCGCCTTCATTTCGTTTCCGGTCGTGGCGACGCAGATCTACAAATTCGTGGCGCCCGGACTCTACAAACATGAGCGCAACGCTTTCCTGCCTTACCTGATTGCGACCCCGGCCTTCTTCGTGTTGGGCGCGACGGTGGTGTATTTCGCGGTGCTGCCGATGCTGGTACGGTTCTCGCTCGGGATGCAGCAGATGGCTGGTCCCGAAACCGCGGAAATCCAGTTGCTGCCCAAGGTCGGCGAGTTCCTGTCGCTGACGATGTCGTTGATCTTCGCCTTCGGCATTGCCTTCCAGTTGCCTGTGATCCTGACTCTTCTGGGGCGGATCGGCGTCGTCACAGCGAAAATGCTGCGCGCCAAGCGTCGCTATTTCATCGTCGGCGCGTTTGTCATCGCGGCGGTGCTGACGCCGCCAGATGTTCTGAGCCAGATGTCCTTGGCGCTGCCGCTGCTCCTGCTTTACGAAGGCTCGATTCTCGCCGTGGCTGTCGTGGAGAAGAAAGCGGCTAAGCCGTCTGCCTCCGCCGCCACCTCGCCGCCAGCGGAAAACCCGGCGGAGTAGAGCGCCACTGTTTCCAATCGCAGCCGTTCAGGCTACTGAATGCCCGTTTTCGCGGGCAAAGACCTTCGTGGACTTCAACCGCTTTCTTTCCGGGGCCGATCTTCCATGCACGACATCAAAGCGATCCGCGACAACCCGCAAGCGTTCGACGCCGCGCTGAAGCGGCGAGGGCTTGAGCCGCTGTCGTCGTCGCTGCTCGCGATCGATGAAAAACGCCGCGCGGCAATTCTGGAGTCGGAGCAGGCGCAGGCGCGCCGCAACGCGGCTTCGAAGGAAATCGGCGAGGCCAAGAAGGCCAAGGACGACGCGCGTGCCGCGAAGCTGATGGCGGAGGTCGCCGAACTCAAGACCAACATGCCGCAGATGGAAGCGGCGGCGAAGGCGGCGGATGAGGAGCTCCGCAAGGAGCTTGCGCAAATTCCGAACCTTCCGCTCGACGAGGTGCCCGACGGCACGGACGAGCACGGCAACGTGCAGCATCACATCTTCGGAAAAAAACGCGACTATGCGTTTACGCCGAAACCGCACGACGACCTCGGCGGCGCGCTCGGCGACATGGATTTCGAGGCGGCGGCGAAACTGTCGGGCTCGCGCTTCGTGGTGCTGAAGCGGGGACTGGCGCGGCTCGAACGCGCCATCGGACAATTCTTCCTCGACGTCCACACCGGCGAGCACGGTTACACCGAGGTCAACCCGCCGCTGCTGGTACGTGACGCTGCGATGTTCGGCACGGCGCAATTGCCGAAGTTTCGAGAGGATCAGTTTTTGACAACTGCCGGTGATTTGGCTGAAGCCGTCAGCGCCTTGGCTGAGCAAGCTATAAAGGGTACGATAGAGGAGCTTCCTCGCTTGGCAACTGAAGTCGAACGGAGCCTTGGGGAAAGTGCATCAATCGAAACGGTTGCCGAGAGGATGTCAGAAATCCTAGCCGCTCATTTTCCAGAGTATCAGGCTGAAGTTCTCGATAGATGGATTTCGGATCGTTCGACGCATTGGCTCATCCCCACCGCAGAGGTCTCACTCACAAACCTCGTCCGCGACTCCATTCTCGATGAAAAAGAACTGCCGCTGCGCTTCACCGCATTGACGCCATGCTTCCGCGCGGAAGCGGGCGCGGCGGGGCGCGATACGCGCGGCATGATCCGCCAGCATCAGTTCACCAAGGTGGAGCTGGTGTCGATTACCACGCCCGAGGTATCGAAGGACGAACACGAGCGGATGTTGTCATGCGCGGAAGAAGTGCTGCGGCGGCTCGATCTGCACTACCGCGTGATGACGTTGTGCACCGGCGACATGGGATTCGCTTCGCAGAAGACCTACGACATTGAGGTGTGGATGCCGGGGCAGGGGGAGGGCGGCGCCTATCGCGAGATTTCGTCCTGTTCGGTGTGCGGCGATTTCCAGGCGCGGCGCATGGACGCGCGTTATCGCGCAAGCGACGGCAAGCCGCGCTTCGTGCATACGCTCAACGGCTCAGGCACCGCCGTCGGCCGCGCGCTGATCGCGGTAATGGAAACCTATCAGCAGGCCGATGGCTCCATCGCCGTGCCCGATGTCTTGCAGCCTTACATGGGCGGCCTGAAGGTGATTGCTAAAGGCATGTAGTGAGCGGGACCTTTGGCTCTCGGATTTGCCGGGACGGCGAGTTTGCCAGCCTCGGCCGGGCCGGATATGAGATGTCCCCGAACGGCTAGAGCCTTTCCGCTTCTGATAGAACAGAAGCGGGGCTCTATGGTTTTGATTTGGCGCGTTTTCTTCACGCGAACCGCTATCCACTTCGCTCGAAAACGCTCTCGCGGCGGCCGAAAGAGGCACTCTCACGAATGCGGATTCTCTGTACCAATGATGATGGCATCCACGCGCCGGGCCTCGAGATCATCGAGCAGATCGCAAAGGAGCTGTCCGACGATGTCTGGGTGGTCGCACCCGAGCACGATCAGTCCGGCGTCTCGCATTCGCTGACGCTCAACGATCCGCTGCGGCTGCGCGAACTCGGACCTCGCCATTTCGCGGTGAAGGGCACGCCGACCGATTGCGTGATCATGGGATCGCGGCACATTCTCGGCGACAAAGGGCCGGATCTCGTGCTGTCCGGCGTCAATCGCGGCCGCAACCTCGCCGAGGACGTGGTGTATTCCGGCACCATCGCGGGAGCGCTGGAGGGCACGATGCTTGGGCTGCCGTCTTTCGCGCTGTCGCAGGAGTTCAGCCTGGAGACCGGCGACAGGCCGGTGTGGGAAACCGCGCTTACGTTCGCGCCGCAGATCCTCCGCAAGGTGATCGATATCGGCATCCCGAAGAACACGGTGGTCAACGTCAATTTTCCGGCCTGCGCGCCGGAGGAGGTGGCTGGGGTGCTGGTGACGCGGATGGGGAAGCGCAATCTCGGTTTTCTCAAGATCCATGAACGGCGCGACGGCCGCGGCAATCCGTACTTCTGGATCGGATTCGAGAAGGCCGACGCCGTGGATACGCCCGCGTCGGGCACCGATCTCGCGGCGATCGCGGCGCAATGCGTTTCGGTGACGCCGCTGCGGTTGGACCGCACCGACGATGCATTCGGCGAAATCCTGAAGGCGCGCTTCAAGTAGACTTGCTTGGTGTCTTGTCGCTTGCAGAAGATAAAGACGCCCGACTTCAAAGCGGCCATTCGCCGCCTTGTTCGGCTGGCTCAGGCCGCGGCGCTGCCCTTGAGCGTGCGCTGGATCACGGCGGCAAGACCATCCATCTGGAAGGGTTTCTGCAAGGATGGACGGTTGCGATATTCGGGCGGAAGCCCTTGCGTGCCATAGCCCGTTGCGAAGATGAAGGGCCGGTTGCGGCCCGCGATAACCTCGGCCACGGGCGAAATCAGCTTCCCGTTGACGTTGACGTCGAGAATCGCGACGTCGAAGTTTGTGGTATGCGCGAGCTCCAGAGCTTGCTCGATGTCGCCCGCTTCGGCGGCGATGCTATAGCCGAGTTCCTCCAGCATATCCGCAACCATCATACGGATCATCACCTCGTCTTCGACGAGGAATACCGAGCCGCCGGGCGGCCTTGTTGATACCATGGTAGAAATCTCGATCTTTCGGCCAACGCAGGGTCGCAAATTATGCGGACGAACGCAATCCGTGCCGTTGTCGCGCCCGGGCAGGACGGCCTGAGCCGTCGCGGGCTGTTTCCGCCGGAACAAATACTTGTCCCGCCGGATTGACCCGGCGGGTGATCTGCGCAGATTGCGTCAACTTATCGTGGTAATCGTTCGGCGAAGCGCCAGCGCTTGAGAGTTCGCCCATGCCCCCCGCGGATCGTTTGCCGCCCGAAAAGATGATGTTTCAGCTAAACCTGCGGCGACGCGGTATTAGCGATCAGCGCGTGCTTCGCGCGATGGATAACGTCCCGCGCGATGCTTTCGTCGAACAGGACGATCGCGAGGATGCCTGGTGCGATACCGCGCTCGGCATCGCCTGCGGGCAAACCATCAGCCAGCCTTTCGTTGTCGCCTACATGACCGAGCGGCTGGAATTACGTGACGATGACCGGGTGCTGGAGATCGGCACCGGCTCAGGCTATCAGACCGCTATCCTGTCGCGCCTTTGCCGCGAGGTCGTGACTATCGAACGATATCGGGTGCTCGCGGATCGCGCCCGTGTCCGGCTGGAGCAACTCGGTTACGATAATATAGAAGTTCTGCTGGGGGATGGCTTCGACATTCCTGCCGGAGCAGGGCAGTTCGACCGCATCATGGTGACTGCGGCAATGGAGCAGATTCCAGAGGCGCTGACGACCCGGCTTGAGCCGGAGGGGCTTTTGATAGCACCTGTCGGTCCGCAGAACGGACGGCAGACACTGATCCTCCTGCGACGTGCCGCCGCCGGAATTATCCGCAAGGAGCTGATCGACGTCCGCTTCGTGCCGGCGCTGCCAGGTATCGCCCGCGAACTCTAACCCGGCCCCCCGTCCGGCGGCTGCCGCAACACATTGTTCCAGCGATGTTAATTTTGAAGGCCGCGGCGTGTCAGGGTTAAAGGCTTGTTTACTGCCGGGGGTGTTTACTCAATTTGTATCAAGTTGCGTATGAGTGAGTAACATGTCCCGTGTCGTCGAGTTGCTTTACTCGCGTCGCGTACCGCAAGTAGCGGTGCTGGCGCTGGTGTCCATCGGTTTTGCCGGATGCAGCGCGGACATGTCCTCGCGCCTCGCTCAAATCGACCCCCAGCAATCAAATTTCGGATGGCAGCGTGACACGACCGGCGCGGTGCCTGCGGCGCCCGCCGCTCCCGTGGCTCCAATTCAACGCAACGAGTTGCCGCAGTATTCGCGCCCGCAATACCAATCCCAACCGCTGCCTCCGATATCGACGCCAAAATCCTATCCGGTTGCATCGGGCAATGAACGCAGCGTCGTTTCGCATTCGGCTCCCGTGCACCCGATCGAGCCCGCCAGTGCTGTCACAGCGCGGGACGGCTGGAATCATAGCGGCAGCACCCCGATCATTGTCGGCACCAGCGATACGCTGGAAGGATTGTCGCGCCGATATGGCGTATCCACTGCTGAAATCCTGAAGGCCAACGGCTACCACGGTCCTCGCCGGTTGCAACCTGGCCAGCGGCTGATCATTCCGAAGCGCGCGTCAGTGGCGGAGACCCAAACTGCTCCGGCCGCGAAGCCTGTGGGCGCTATGGCTGCGTCCGGTACCCACTACGTCAATCGCGGCGACACGCTGATGAGCATCGCGCGCCGCAATCACGTTTCCGTCGGAGAGCTTGCTCGCGCGAACGGATTACAATCGGGCGCGAAACTGACGACCGGCATGAAGATCACGGTGCCGACGAAGGTTGCTGTGGCGTCCACGCAGCCTGTTGCCGTTCCGACTGCACCCCTTGCTACACCTGCGCCTATGCCGGCAGTTCACGCGGCTGCTGCGCCCGCTGGTCCGGTGCAGAAGGTCAACCTCGCGGTTGCGACGGCGACACCCGAAGCAGCCGTGGTCAAACATGCGGTGAAAGACGCAGAGGCAACCGGCGCTTTGCCGACATTCCGCTGGCCGGTGCGTGGCCGCGTGATCACGGCCTATGGCGCCCGGACCAACGGTAAATCCAATGACGGCATCAACGTCGCCGTACCCGAGGGCACACCGGTAAAGGCTGCCGAGGATGGCGTCGTTGCTTATGCCGGCAACGAACTTAAGGGCTATGGCAACCTGGTTCTGGTTCGGCATTCCAACGGCTACGTGACCGCATATGCCCATGCGAGTGACGTGCTGGTGAAGCGCGGAGATTCCATCAAGCGCGGACAGGTCATTGCCAAATCGGGTCAGTCGGGCGAAGCGGGGTCGCCGCAGCTTCACTTTGAGATCCGAAAGGGATCGACACCGGTTGACCCACTGAACTTCCTTAATGGGGCATGAGATTCTCAGCGGTTCCGTTAGCCTAGATTATTATACACCTGAGTTGGCCGCGAAGTCCGCTTCGCGGCCAACTCCGTTTTGATACTCGCTGCAACGATGTTTGCGCGATCGAATCGTGAATTCCGGATAAATATAACGCTTACGGCAGTATAGGTTCAGGATGACGTCAACCGAGACGGATTTGGCGCACGAAGGGTGTCGGGCCGGGGACCATTGAACTTGTGGGAATCAATGCTCATGGCAGCTCCTATCGCATGACGTCCCATGTGCGTGGGGAGCGGCGCGCGGTCGAGGTATTTGCGGCATTTTTGAAGCTCGGCCTGACAGCGTTCGGCGGTCCCGTTGCTCATCTCGGCTACTTCCGCGATGAATTCGTGATCAAGCGGAAATGGCTTGAAGAAAAGGACTTCGCCGATCTTATCGCGCTGTGCCAGTTCCTGCCGGGCCCTGCATCCAGCCAGGTCGGCATAGCCATCGGTCTGGCGCGCGCCGGTTACGCCGGAGCGGTCGCGGCGTGGACGGCGTTCACGCTGCCGTCGGCTCTGGCACTGGTTACATTCGCCTACGGCATATCCTTGTTCGGGAGCGCGTTGGGCAGCGGGTGGCTGCACGGCCTTAAGGTGGCCGCCGTCGCAGTGGTGGCGCTCGCGATTCTCGGCATGGCGCGAACGCTGACGCCCGATCGCGAGCGCGCCAGCGTCGCGGCGTTGGCAGCCGTCACGGCGCTGGTGATCGATTCAGTCTGGGGGCAGATCGGCGCGATCGTTGTCGGTGCGATCGCCGGCATGACCGTGTTGAAGCGCGAGGCCGTACCGGCGGATCACTTCGGTGCAACACCGCGGACGAACAGGGCGATTGCGATATTCGCGCTGGCGGTATTCGTCATTTTGCTCGTGGGATTGCCTGTCGTGTCGGCCGTCTCCGGCAATGCGGACTTGCGGCTCTTCGATACCTTTTTCCGCACCGGTTCGCTTGTGTTCGGCGGCGGACATGTGGTGCTGCCGCTGCTCCAGGCGCAGGTGGTGCCGCCGGGATGGGTGAGTAACGATGCGTTCCTGGCGGGCTATGGCGCTGCGCAAGCCGTGCCGGGGCCGCTTTTCACGTTTTCCGCCTATCTCGGCGCGGCGATCGGCGGCTGGAAAACGGCTGCGCTGTGTCTTGTTGCGATCTTCCTGCCGTCCTTCCTGCTCGTCATCGGCGTGATGCCGTTCTGGGACGCATTGCGGCGGCGGACCGCGACGAGGGCGATGCTGCGCGGCATCAACGCCGCGGTCGTCGGCCTTTTGCTGGCCGCCTTTTACAATCCGGTCTGGACTTCGGGCATTCTGTCCAAGGGAGACTTCGGACTGGCTGTGGTTGCCTTTGTGTTGTTGCTCGTGTGGCGAACGCCGCCCTGGCTGGTCGTTGTCGGTTGCGCCGTCTGCGCGGAGCTGCTGGCGGCGCTGTGAATTTGCAGCAGGTCGATTACGTCGCGATCCGCACGCCAAGCCGGCCTGCGAGCTCCTGCGTGAACTGCCAGGCAACGCGGCCGGAACGCGATCCGCGCGTGGCCGACCATTCCAGCGCCTCTCGTTTCAGTTCAGCATCGTCGAGCCTGATGCCGAAGTGGGAGCAATATCCGCGCACCATCGCGAGATAGTCATCCTGGCTACATTGATGAAAGCCGAGCCAAAGGCCGAAGCGGTCAGATAGTGAGACCTTTTCCTCGACGGCCTCGCCGGGATTGATCGCGGTCGATCGCTCGTTCTCGATCATGTCGCGCGACAGCAGGTGACGACGGTTTGATGTCGCATACAGGATGACGTTGCCGGGGCGTCCTTCGATGCCGCCCTCGAGCGCGGCCTTCAGCGACTTGTACGAAGCGTCATTGCCGTCGAACGACAGATCGTCGCAAAATACGATGAAACGAAACTCAGATGAGCGAAGCAGTTCCATCAGGCTGGGCAGGCTTTCGATGTCCTCACGGTGAATTTCGATCAGCTTGAGCAGGCCGCCGACTTCGGCATTGACACTGGCATGTGCCGCCTTCACCAGCGACGACTTGCCCATGCCGCGCGCTCCCCAGAGCAGGGCGTTGTTCGCTGGCAGGCCCTTGGCAAAGCGAACAGTGTTCTCCATCAGGATGTCGCGCACTCGGTCGATGCTCTTGAGCAGGCCAAGATCGACGCGGCTGACTCGCGAAACCGGCATCAATCGTCCGTCAGGATGCCAGACGAATGCGTCGGCGCGCGTCATTGCAGCGTGATTGTCGGTCCGTTCAGCGGCGGCAGTCGTGGCGGCGGCGATCACTTCGAGAGCACAGGCGATCCGGTCCGCGGCATCGGACGCAACGGCCGCTTTCCGACCTTTTGTCGCGCCCCCCCGACGACCGGAGTGATCTCCTGGTACCTTAAGAGGGGTTTTTCGAAGGCTTGTTTTCCGAGACTTTTTTGCCATCTTTGCCTTTCCTGAGCGCACACCCTTAGCGAGGTGACCTGGCTCCTGCAAGCAGCGGAATAATGAGGCCCGATCAAGGGTCTGGTGGCGTTGCAATTGGGACCGTGGCCGTTATAGTCCGCGCGAATTTGCCCTTGATCGGCCTGACTCTGTGCTCGTGCCGGTTTGCTCCCAAGGAATAGCCCGAATGTTTATTACCCCTGCCTTTGCCCAGGCCGCCGGCGCCACCGACACCAACAACTTGTTGATGTCGCTGCTGCCCTTCGCGCTGATCTTCATCATTATGTATTTTCTGATCATCCGGCCCCAGCAAAAGAAGGCGAAAGAGCACAACGAATTGGTGAAAAATATCCGTCGAGGTGACACCGTCATCACGTCAAGCGGTCTCGTCGGAAAGGTCACCAAAGTGGTGGATGACGACCAGATCGAGTTCGAGATCGCGGACGGCGTCCGGGTGCGGCAGATGCGGCAGATGATTTCGATTGTCCGCGCCAAGGGCGAGCCGGCCAAGGGCGAGCCGACAAAAGGTGAATCGGCAAAGGGCGCCGCTAAAGGAGATGGCTCCAAGGACGACGCCGCGGCGAGCTAGGTGGTCCAGGCGATCATTCCTCGAATCTGACGAGTTATCTCGATGTTGTATTTTACACGGTGGAAGGCGCTGGCGATCATCATGACCGCTCTCGCGATCTGCCTGTGCGCCGTGCCTAACTTCTTTCCCGAGGCACAGGTCAAGACATGGCCGAAATGGGCGCAACGCCACATCGTGCTCGGACTCGATCTTCAGGGCGGTTCATATCTGCTGCTTGAGGTCGATTCCAACTACGTCAAAAAAGAGAAGCTTGATCAGGTTCGCGATGACGCCCGCAAGGCGCTACGCGACGCACGGATCGCTTATACCGGCCTTGCCGCCAAGAATGGCGCCGTCGAGGTCCGTATCAGCAAAGAGGAGGAATTCCAGACCGCGCTAGGCAAGTTGCGTGAGTTATCGCAGCCGCTTGGAGGTCTGCTCGGCTCGAACGGCCAGCGTAGTCTCGAAGTCAGCAGCGCGGACGGCGGGCTGATCCGCCTGACGGTGCCGCAGGCTGCTATCACTGACCGCATCCGCCAGTCGGTTGAACAATCGATTCAGATCATCGAGAAGCGCGTCAACGAACTCGGCACCGTTGAGCCCCTGATCCAGCGTCAGGGCGCCGACCGCATTCTGGTACAGGTGCCGGGATTGCAGGACCCGACGCGGCTAAAGGAAATCCTCGGCAAGACCGCCAAGATGGACTTCCGCATGGTCGATTCGAGCGTTTCTCCCGATCAGGCCGTGCAGGGCCGGGTGCCTGCCGATTCCGACGTGTTGATGAGTTCGCAGGCGCCCAAGACGCCTTACGTCATCAAGAAGCAGGTGCTCGTCTCCGGCGGCGATTTGACTGATGCTCAGCCAGGATTCGATTCGCGTACCAGCGAGCCGATCGTGACTTTCCGCTTCAACAGCAACGGCGCGCGAAAATTCGCCCAGGCGACAACCGAAAACGTCGGACAGCCGTTCGCCATCATCCTCGACAATGAGGTGATTTCGGCACCGGTCATCCGCGAACCGATCACCGGCGGCTCCGGTCAGATTTCCGGGAATTTTACGGTGCAGGAGGCCAACGATCTTGCGATCCTGCTACGTGCCGGCGCGTTGCCGGCGCCGCTGACAATCATCGAGGAGCGCACAGTCGGACCCGGCCTCGGACAGGATTCGATCGAAAAGGGCGAACTCGCCGCCTATGTCGGATCGATCATGGTGATCCTGTTTATGCTGCTGACTTATCGGCTGTTCGGGGTATTTGCCAACATCGCCGTCGCCATCAACGTCGCCATGATCTTCGGCGTGCTATCGTTGCTGAACGCGACACTGACGCTGCCCGGCATTGCCGGCATCGTGCTGACCGTGGGCATCGCGGTCGATTCCAACGTGTTGATCTACGAACGCATCCGTGAAGAAATCCGGGGCGGTCGTACTGCTATTTCAGCCATCGACGCCGGCTTCAAGCGAGCGCTGGCAACGATTCTGGATTCCAACATCACGACGTTCATCGCTGCCGCCGTGTTGTTTTATATCGGCACCGGCCCGGTGCGCGGGTTCGCCGTAACGCTCGGCATCGGCATCATTACAACGGTGTTCACTGCATTCGAGGTGACCCGGCTGATCGTCGCGACCTGGGTGCGCTGGAAGCGACCGCAAACCGTGCCGATCTGATGACCCGGAGCCGGCTGTGACCCAATGGATCTTAATCGGGCTCGGTGCCCTCATCGTCGTACTGACCATCGTCAGTTGCTTCGGCCTGCTGCCTTCGCTGCGGATCGTTCCCGACGACACGCGTTTCGATTTCACGCGCTTCCGCCGCATCAGCTTTCCGATTTCCGCCGTGCTTTCGATCGTCGCGATCACGTTGTTCTTCACGCATGGCTTGAATTTCGGCATCGACTTCAAGGGCGGCACGCTGCTCGAGGTGCAAGCCAAGACGGGCGAGGTTGACATCGCGGCGATGCGCTCGACGCTGAACGGTCTCGGCCTCGGCGATGTCCAGCTTCAACAGTTCGGCGGCCCGACGGAAGTTCTGATCCGCGTCGCAGAGCAGCCGGGCGGAGACGCCGCACAGCAGGCTGCGGTGCAGAAGGTGCGCGGCGCGCTGGGCGACAGCGTCAACTATCGCAGAGTCGAGGTGGTCGGGCCGCGCGTGTCCGGCGAACTCCTTGCCTACGGCATGGTCGGCCTGATGCTGGCGATCCTCGGCATCCTGATGTATCTCTGGTTCCGGTTTGAGTGGCAGTTTGCGCTCGGAGCCATGGTCGCGAACGTCCATGACATCGTGCTGACCATCGGCTTTATGTCGATTTCGCAGGTCGACTTCGACCTCACAAGCATCGCGGCGCTTTTGACAATCCTCGGCTACTCGCTCAACGACACCGTCGTTATTTACGACCGGATCCGCGAAATGCTGCGGCGTTATAAGAAAATGCCGATGCCCGAACTGCTCAACGCGTCGATCAACTCGACGCTTTCGCGCTCGATCATCACTCACGTCACGGTGACCTTGGCGCTGGTCGCTTTGCTGCTGTTCGGCGGACCGGCCATCCACAGCTTCACCGCGGTGATGACCTTCGGCGTGGTGCTGGTCGGCACCTACACCTCGATCTTTATCGCGGCTCCGATTTTGATCTACCTTGGCGTCGGTGAGAGCCGTGCCGATGTCGAGGAGAAGCCGGCCAAACCCGAGAAGCCGGCTAAATCGCAGAAGCCAGCAAAGCCGTGAGTGCCGACCCGCCGGGCGTGCCGCATCTTCCGCGGCCGGCCGTCATCGAGGCTTATGGCAACGGTGGCTTTCGCTTCGACACCATGTCGCATCGCGGATCGCTGCTTTGCCTGCCGGACGGCGTCTGGGCGTGGCCCGTAACGCGCGCGGATGACATCGACCGTCATGCGCTGGCGCGTGTGTTTGCGGGCTCGCCTCTAATCGATACGCTGTTAATCGGTACCGGGACAGAGGTCTGGCTTGTTCCCACCGAGCTGCGCACAGCCCTGCGCCGCGTTAACATCGGAGTGGACACCATGCTCACGGGACCGGCGATCCGGACTTACAACATCATGCTGGGCGAACGGCGCAGAGTCGCGGCGGCGCTGATAGCCGTTCCATGATTTCCTCCCGCCATCGGCAGCGCCTGACGGCGCTGATAGCCGTTCCATGACAAACGCTAAATCAAGGCAGCTCCTGACGGCGTGATCGCCGTATAGTGGCAAGCGTCATGTTGATGAGCTCCCTATAGGTGAAAAACTCTAGCGCGCATGATTGTGGTGTCATGAACGGTACAACGCAGAACACGTCCGCGGCGTTTTGTGCGGAACTCGTGCGAACTCATGACTTCGACAACTATGCGACGACTTTGTTCGCACCGCTCCGGTGTCGTCGTGCTCTGCTGGCTCTCTATGCTTTCAACGTGGAGATCGTCAGGGTACGAGAGCAGATCACCCAGCCGTTGCCGGGCGAAATCCGCCTGCAATGGTGGATCGATATGGTTAGCAGCACTGGACATGGGGGCGTTGAAGGTAATCCAGTCGCGGCAGAACTTTTGCTAGCGATCCGGGATCATGGTCTGCCGGTCGAGCTGTTGTCGCGACTGATCGAAGCGCATCAGTTCGATCTTTACAACGATCCGATGCCGGACATGACGGCGTTAGAACGATACCTCGGCGATACATCGTGCGCGCTGTTTTCGCTCGCCTCGCGCGTCGTCGGACACCGATCGGAGGAGGCGGATCATCTGGCGCGACACGCTGGTCTCGCGGACGGTATAGCGCGGGTTATCGCCAAGTTCGGTTTTGACGTTTCGCGGCGGCAGTCGTATGTGCCGCTGCCGTTGCTGGAGCAGCACGGCGTCGATCTGGAACAGATGTTCGCGGGCCGGGACACGTCTTCACTTCGCGTGGCCATTGGCAAACTGGCCGATGAAGCACGATCGCATCTGGAGGTGGCGCTGGGTCTACTGCCCAATCTGCCGCCGCAGTCTCGGGGTGTCTATCTTCCACTCGCGCTTGCGCGTCGCGCGCTGAACGATGTCACCGGCCCTGACATCAATCCCTTTGTGCCGCGGCCCGTATCGCGGCTGCGTATCTTGTGGACCATGTGGCGGGCATCGCGCACTCGGCCGTTTCGCGGTTGAACGAGGTCAGGACGGCAACGCCCGGTCGGTCGATTCGAAGTTGAAGCGGTCTCGAAGGTTTTTCCGGCTACCCAGGATGTCGCGGAAGAATTCACGATCTTCCGGACTAGTGATCAACGGCTCAATCAGATCGATCTGATTCATTGCGATGAGTTGCAGGATTTCGGTACGCACTTTGCCGCCGGCACCGCGTGGAAGGCGCGAAACGACCTGGATGTGCTCGGGGGGTTTCGGCTCGTTTGCAGCGGCGAGCGTGGAACGCAACCGCGCTTCGAGCCCGGGCAGGTCTGCCTCGACAAAGGCGTAAAGTCCGACACCGCTGCGGCGGTCCGCGAAGGCAACAATGGCGGCATCACGGACCGCAGGATTTTCCCTGATGCGCGCGACCAGCACAGGAGCATCGTTGACAAGACGTCGGCCCCCGCCTTCGCGGTCGGTGAAACTGAACAGGCCGCGCGTGACGGCTTGGTAGACCTTTTTGCCGGTCATCAGCCAAATGCGCGCAATGACCGACTTTCGCTCAAGTAACTTACGCTCGCGTGGCGTCAGGGCGTCGGGCGCATAAGTGCGTTTGTGTTTGAGAAGGTGCCGCAGGTCTTCGTAAGCAGCGATGCGAAACAGGCGTGATCGTCGTTTGAAGCACGCGGCGAGCTGGAAGTCCGTCAGATAGGCGTTGCCTTCGTTGCCGCGCAGCCAGTTCTGTTCCTTGGCAAGATCATTGTGACATATGCCGGCGCGATGCAACTTGCGCAGCGCTGCCTTGGCCGATCGGAAGTAGGATAGGTCACCGTGGGGTCTGGCGAGATGCAGCGCCACGCCATCGATGAAGTCTCGTACCAATGCGCTGCGGCCGCTCCACAAAAGTTTTGGACCGACGCCGAGATCGCGAGCGAGTGTCAGCGCCTTACGTTCCCGCTCGAACAAATGCCTCGCCACAAGGTGCGACCACCAGGGCACCTGATCAAGGCGCCGCAGCACCGCGTTGATCTCGCCGGAGGCTGTCCGAAGCCGCCCGCGCTCCACGGTCGAAAACACGTCGCGCTTCAGCAGGACTCCTTCAGTCCAGCTCGTGGACAGGAATGCTGCGTCCTGCTTTGGAAGTGACATGAATGATCCTGGAGATGGCGTGTTGAACCTATGCCGCTGCTGCCGGACGAAGTGCATTCGCGATCCAGCGATCGAGGTCCGACAGCGCGCGCGCGCAGATCGCCTGTTTTTTTGCGATTGCCTTTTCGTTGCCGCGCAAACGAGTGCCGTCCGGCTTTTTGTTTGGTGGACTAGCGAGCGGGGGAAACAATCCGAAATTGATGTTCATTGGCTGGAACGAGCGTGGTCCCGCGTCAATGGTCTCGATATGGCCGCCCGTGATGTGGCCGAGCAGAGCACCCAACGCTGTGGTCTGCGGCGGGGCTTCAAACGTATGTGTCCGCGCATCCGCGGCGGCATAGAGTCCGGCTATGAGTCCGATAGCGGCGGATTCCACGTAACCTTCGCACCCGGTCATTTGTCCCGCAAAGCGCAGCCGCGGCTCGGCACGCAGCCGTAGCTGGGTGTCAAGGAGCTTCGGCGAGTTCAGAAATGTGTTGCGATGCAAGCCGCCGAGGCGGGCAAACTCCGCGCCTTCAAGACCAGAAATGGTACGGAAGATGCGAGTCTGCGCGCCATGTTTCAGTTTGGTCTGAAAGCCAACGATATTGTAAAGCGTGCCCAGTCTGTTGTCCTGGCGCAGCTGGACGACGGCGTAGGGCTTGGTGGTGGGATCGTGCGGATTGGTAAGGCCTACCGGCTTCATCGGACCGTAGCGCAGAGTTTCGCGGCCGCGTTCGGCCATGATCTCGATCGGCAGGCAGCCGTCGAAGTAGGGGGTATCGGTTTCCCAGTCTTTGAAGTCGACCTTCTCGCCCTCAAGCAGCGCGTCCACAAAGGCGTGATACTGCGCTTCGGTCAGCGGACAATTGATGTAATCGGCGCCGCTGCCGCCCGGACCAGCCTTGTCATAACGAGACTGGAACCAGGCTTTCGACATATCGATGGAGTCGCGATGAACGATTGGCGCGATTGCGTCGAAAAAGGCGAGCGCGGATTCGTCGGTCAATGCGCGGATCGCGGCGGCGAGAGGGGCCGAGGTGAGGGGACCCGTGGCGACGATGACGTTGCTCCAGTCCGCGGGCGGCAAGCTATCGATTTCGGCACGGTCGATCTCGATCAGCGGATGGGCGTCAAGGGCTTCGGTGACCGCAGCGGAAAAGCCATCGCGATCCACTGCGAGCGCGCCGCCTGCCGGAACCTGATTAGCATCGGCGCAGCGCATGATCAGCGACCCTAGCTGGCGCATCTCGGCATGTAAGAGTCCGACCGCGTTGTTGGAAGCATCATCGGACCGGAACGAATTTGAACAGACCAGCTCCGCCAGCCCGTCGGTCCGGTGCGCCGCGGTCATTCGGTGCGGTCGCATCTCGTGCAGCATCACTTGAACGCCCTGACTCGCGACCTGCCAAGCGGCTTCCGAACCGGCCAGGCCGGCGCCGACGATATGGACCGTAGCGCGGGAGGATTCAAACTGTGTCATGGGACGAGGGGTAGCGCGTTTTCAAGCCAAAAGGAACGCGTTAGCGCGAGTAGCGGCGACGACACTCTCGTTTCCTTGTATGATCCGCCTTGGATCTGGAACAGAAATGGATGCTGATCCGGCACTTGCAACGCGTGGACGGTATTCACGTCCGGACTTGGTCTGCCAGGAATGCTGACTGTGGAACGCAGCGGCTGCCTCGGTTGGCCAGCGAGCCAGTTCAAAAGCTCCCGACACCGAGACAGCCTTGCGAGAACGAGCGTCTTTCCGTCAATCCGAACTATCGAAGAACCGGTGCTTGCGCCCGTATGGGGGCAACAAGACGGACGGGAAATCGGCCGCGTAGCGTTTTTCTTTCTCCGTTTCCGGAGGCTCGTGTGCTGACGAGGTTAAAGGGCTCTCGATCGCTTTACGATAGAGATGCCACGTCGCATGACCCAGCAACGGCATGACGATCGTGAGGCCGAGGAAGAAGGGAATCGACCCGAGCGTCAGCAGGACAACAACGATCAGACCCCATTCCGCAGCTGCGATCGGATTCTTCGCAACCACGCGCATTGACGTCAGCATGGCGTCGCTCATGTCGGCGTGTTGATGAAGCATTAGCGGGAACGACACAATGCTGATGCACAGCGCGACGGCCGCGAACAGGAACCCGACGCCGACGCCGATCATGATCATGCGCCAGCCCTCGGACGTGGCGAAGACCTGCGTGAAGAAATCGGGCATTGCCGCTGCCGGAGTGTTACCGAAGGTGGACACGTAGATCGCGTGAGCCACTGCCACCCACACGAAGAAAATGACCAGGAGCAAGCCGCCCAGTCCAAGCATCGATCCAAACGACGGCGCCCGTAGCACTCCGAACGCGTGCCAGGCGGAGGCTTCTTGGCCGAGCTCGCGGCGATAGCTCAGTTCATAAAGTCCTAGCGCCGCAAATGGCCCAATCAGGGCAAAACCGGCGGCGACCGGAAACAGGAGCGGCAGGACCGAGTAGCCAAGCGCTATTCGCGCTAAAACAATGCCAATTATGGGATAGATAACGCAAAGGACGATGGCGTGGCTGGGAACCGCCTTGAAGTCTTCCCAGCCCAACCTCAACGCATCGAGGAGGTCGGGTAAGCCGATGTGACGGACCACAGGTCTGTCTGCGCCGGCCATTCCCGAGTGTGACGTAATGTCAACAGGATAAGTGGCCATGTTCGTTGTCTCCCTTTCGCGGGTCGATCTCTGGCCGCCGGAAGGCGCGAGTTCGCCCCTTCGGAAACGATCACGATCAAGACCAGACGCAAGGGCAAGCAACCTGGTCTTGCCGCGACCTGTAAGACCATTCTAATTCCGATCTGCGATTTTAGTTGCTCACGGTTGAGTGAATTTTGATGTCACTCTGCGCCGGGTGACCGGCATGCCGGCACACGTTGGTTCGACTGCCTGCCGTTTTTGTTGTTGCAGCGGAGCGTGCAGGTTTGAATACAACTGGTGCCGAATGCGCTGCCAGCATGTCCGCATTGGCAAGCCACAGTGAGCCGGTTACTCTTTTGGCGATCCGGCGGAAATAGACGCGAGGTTCCGCCGCGAATTTGGTTCAAAGACTGAAGCAATTGGGAGCGGCACAATGAGCATATTTGGAAAGATCATGAGCGCCGTCTTCGGCACGCACGCCGAAGCGGCAACACCGACAGGTGAGGCGGGTAGCGGTGCTGCGCCCTCGTCGGAGGGCTCGGCATCGAAGGGCGTCGATGTCGCGGCCATTCTCGACAAAGCCGTCACCGCCAAGAAGGAAAAGCTGGCATGGCGGACCTCGATCGTTGATCTGATGAAGGCGCTTGATGTCGACTCCAGCCTGAGTGCTCGCAAGGAACTGGCGAAGGACCTGAAATACCCGGGCGACACCAACGATTCCGCGGCGATGAACGTCTGGCTGCATAAGCAGATGATGGCTCAACTGGCAGCTAACGGTGGCAAGTTGCCGCCCGACATGAAGCACTGATGGGATAGAAGAGCGCATCTGGACGGTCCGCTGATGGACACGTCGTCTCGATAAGAGAAAGGCGTGCGTTTTGATGAGGCTGCGAACGCATGCGTTAGACGCGGCCTCATTCCACTCGGTCGGCTTCTTCCGGATGCTTGTCGAGATAAGCGGCCACGAACTCGCAGCGGGCTGCGACCTTGAGGCCCTCAGCCCGGATCAGCGTCAGCGCGCCCTTCACCAACGTCGAGGCGATGCCACGGCCACGCAGTTCGCGTGGCACTTCTGTGTGAGTGATCACGACCATACCGGGCGCAAGGCGGTACTTTGCGAAAGCAACGCCGCCTTCGGCTTCAAGTTCAAACCGGCTCAGGGCTTTGTTGTCGTAGACGGCGGTCATGCCTGAGACGGGGCCTCGCGCCTTCTCACAAATTAGGCCTCAGCAGATCGGCATAGTCCGGATGTTTCTCGAGCCACGCCTTCACGAAGGGGCATTGAGCGCTAGCCCTGAATTTATCCGCGCGCACCTGATCCAGCGCGCCCTTCACCAGCTCTGAGCCGATGCCCTTGCCTTCGAGTTCGGGCGGCACCTTGGTGTGCGTGAAGACAAGAACCCCGTCCAGAAATCGATAGTAGGTTGCAGCGATATGCCCGTCCACTTCGAGTTCGTAGCGATGCTTTTCCATGTTGTTGACGACTTCGGACATTTCACAGCCTTTGTTCTTTATGCCTGAGAGGCAACATTCAAAGTTTTAGTGGGCCAGTCAACAGCCGCAGAACACCTGCGGCCCGTCATTTCTGCGCTATTGCTCGCCTTGGATGATGCCAGACCACGCTTGGATGAGGAGGGTTGGGTAAAGGCGTGTCAGCCGAAGTGCAACCCGCAGATTTGGACCCTTTGGTGCTGCGGTGCTGCCGGCGGACCCCGGGTCGCGCTATTTGGCCGCGGTTGGCTGGACAAGACCTCGGCGGGATGGCATCAAACCAGTCGGAATGCGAACCCTTGCGGAGGGTCCGTGAAACTCCCGCGACGGATTTGCGGCAATGAAGCAGTTTTTCCTCAAACTCTTTACCTGGTGGAACAGCCAGACCTTCGGTACGCAGCTTTGGACCGCGCGATTTGGCGAACTGGTCGGCAAAGACAGCCAGGGTAACTGCTATTACCGGACGCGCGGCGGGAAGATCGACCCGACGCTTGGCTTCGAGCGGCGCTGGGTGATCTACAATGGCCTTGCGGAAGCCAGCCGCATTCCGCCCGAATGGCATGGCTGGATTCATCACATCGTGGATGTTCCACCTACCAAAGAGAACTATCAGCCGCGCGAATGGCAGAAGCCGCATGTGCCGAACATGACCGGGACGCCGGCAGCCTATCGGCCGTCCGGCTCGACGCTGGCGAGCGGCCGCCGTCCGAAGGCGACCGGCGATTACCAGCCCTGGACACCGGGGCACTAGAAAAACCGGCATCAACGCGGTGATGCCGGTCATGCGAGCCGGTTTTGCGAGCAAGCGCTGTCAGCGCTTGGTGCCCGCGAAAATGCCGCTGCCGAAATAATTGTTGTCTCCCGAAATCCCAACGCGCCCACCCATTTCGCCGACCGGGCTGCTCGGACCCTGGAAGAAGCTGCCTTGCAGGGTCATGCTACGATTGTTGTTGTTACCGGCGATCATACCGCCGAAATTGCGTGGGTCGTTGTCAAAATTAACGGTGCCGGAATAGTTGGTGTTGTCGAGATTGGTCACGCTCACCGCACCGGTGCGCGCTCCAAAATCAACGGTGTTCGAGAACCCTCCGGCGACGAAGCCTGCATTATTCACGTTGGCGATGACGTGTCCGGTATAGGTTGCTTGGCCTATCGTTGGGACGTCGCTGATGCTGCCCACTGGCCGGCCGGCGACCCAGGTGCCCACGAGGACTTCGCGCGGGGTTTGGGTGTTCGGATTGGTACTCGTCGATTCAACCGACCAGAAACCCCAGCGCGTATATTCGCACTGACAGGGCGTCAGGTTCGGAATTGCGCCGTTGACGATCTGGCTGGTGGCTGCGCCGTTGGCTGACACCATCACGCCGTTAACCGGTACGCCGTTGACAACACTGTTGTTGGGCGTATTCGCGTAGAAATTGTTGTAGTCTACGTAAGCGCTGTTGGCCGGGCCGCTCGATCCTTTCGACCCGAACTCGAACAGCGCGTGAATTGTGCCGGCAAGCTGCGTGAACGGATTTCTCGAGTCGAACGCGTAGATATCCAGGTTTCCCTGTACGCGATTATTGGCGGCGTCGAGGGTGATTTCGGACGTGCCACTTACCGGTCTCATCGTGGGCTGGTTGTCGTTGATGACGTCCACTCCGCCGACATATCCGCGCAGCGTCACCGACGGCCGGGCGTTGGGCGGGGGCGTGTTGTTGTCCGTCGGTAGAGAGTTGTGATTGTCCGGCGGTGATTTGTCCGTAAGCTGATCCTGTGCGATCTGTTGCACCGCCTCCGCCTGATTGGAGATCTGGATCGACTGGGTGAAAGCTGATGAAATCGCGCTGAGTTGCTCGACAATAGGGGGCGGAGCGGGCGTGGGAGGAGCACCCGATCCGGTCACCATTCCGTTGGAGGATCCTGTCGCTCTTTGCGCAGCCGTCGCAATATTCTTCGCCGATGCCGCGCCTGCGCGTACGCCGCCCGTTTGACCGGCCGCGCTCTGGAAGATAGCGATCTGCTGCTGCACGAACCCTGGCGGCGGTAGGTCGGGCGGCGTTGGGGGGGCACCGGCTTGTGTCTGTGTGAACTCGCCGGCGCCCAGCGCGACGGACCGGCCACCGGACGTGACGGTCATTGTGCCATAGCCGGAATAGATGCCGCCTTTTCCGTCAGTCATCATCACGCCGCCACGAATGCCGATCAAAGCCGACGCGGTCTTGATCTCGGCATCGCCGTTGTGGCTGATCTGACCACCTACGAAACGCAGCGCGCCCTTGCCGAGAGTTGCCGCCAGCTTGCCGGTGTTGGCTTTCGGGTCATAGACGTATTCATCGATTGTGAGGTCGCTGTTCGGACCGATGGTCATCGAGGTCTTGTCGAGGAACAGCAACTGCACCGAGCCGCTAGACTTGGTCTGGATGTGTTCCTTGTGGGCGATCGATTGGCCGATGACGATGGTCTTCAGGTTGGCGGTTGCGGCGGGGTTGACTGCCGATGCAGTGCCGACCTGCTGAGCCTGCGCCGTTGCGCCCCCGAGCGCCAGCGCAGCCGCCGTCATCGCGATATAAAGCCCCTCCGTCCGGCTCATGGCAATTCCCGACACTCAAAACTGACAAATCCGGGGCAAGTATACCCTTGAATAATCGGAATGCGCCAACCCCCGATCCTCTCAAAAACCCTATACGAGCGATTGATCGCGTCTGTTGCTGTAAATCCACGCTGAGCACCTGCATCCTCAGAACCTGCGGAGTGGGGCGTGCTACTCGCCTTGCGGGTGGTGCCGATCCGGCACTAAAGGGGACCGCGGTTCGACCCTCGGTGTCGTCTGCATCTGCGTTCCGCGCGACCAGTTACTCGATGGGGAAAGCGCACTGCAGCAGCCGTCAGTGGACGCGGAGCAGGCCGCCCTTTCCCCGCCGCAATCGACGTGTTAACCGGATGCGGCGAGCGGCTCGGAGCCTTTAATCCCTGTACAATGGTCCGGCCCTGATTCGAGCCTCACAAAGCCGCGCATGATGTTTCGAACTATTGTTATAGCCGGTTGTGCAGCTTTTGCGAGCGCTGCCCTCGTCGTTGCCGCGCCTTCTGCGCGCGCCCAAATTGGTAATATTTTTTCAGACTCCCCGCCGCGTCCGCCCGGCGCGATTCCACAGGGTCAGGTCGCGCCTGAGGACGACGAGGAAGAAGTGCCCGACTTGCCGCAACAAGGACGGGTGCTGCCGGCGCCCATGCATCCTGCGCCGGGGCAAGGTGCTCCACCGCCCGGCCCGGTTCAGTCCCAGCCGCTGCCGCCGCCGCCCGGCACCACCGTGGTTCCGCAGAATGCCCCAAGTGGCAATGCTCCAGGTGGCGTAGCCGTCGCGCCGCCTTCACCTCCTAAGGCTCCCGAACAGAGTTCCACGCGACCGGCGCCGCCAACGCCGGCCACGCTGCAACCCGGCGACGAGGTCGTCACCGAGGCCCCGGCCGAGAAGGTTGTGAACAAGAAGGCGGCATTTTCCGGCCTTGACAAGATCACCGGCCGCATCATCCATTTTGATGAGGATGTCGGAGAAACAGTGCAGTTCGGCGCGCTGCGGGTGAAGACCAACGCTTGCTACACGCGGCCCGCGACCGAGGCCGCTAATACTGACGCCTTTGTCGAGGTCGATGAGATCACGCTTCAGGGCGAGGTGAAGCGGATTTTCTCCGGCTGGATGTTCGCGTCAAGCCCAGGCCTGCATGGCGTTGAGCATCCGATCTATGACGTCTGGTTAACCGACTGCAAGGATCCGGAGACGACTGTTATCGCCGCGCAGCCGGATGAGCCGAAGCCCGCGCCGCCTTCGACCAAGCGCCCACGGCCATCCGCGCGCCAGTCGCGTCAGCCGGCACCGCCATCCCAACCGGCGCCATCGCCTCCGCCACAACGGCAACCGCAGGGCAATCCTTCGTTCCCGCCATTCGGGCGATAGTCCTGAAAGCCTCAACTACGGTTGGCCGGCCGGGAGGCAATTTTGGGTGGCTCTCTCGTGATCCGTCCGTTGCTAACAATTTATTCGCATCTGAGGGCCTATTGCTCCGATCGGCCCGTTATCGTCGGCGATTCGAAACATTGCTAATCAGCCCATACGAGTGCCGCAGCCTAATTTTCTGGAGCTACTTACGATGCGTTTCATCGAGAATCTGCGAATCGGCACAAAGCTCGCGATCACATCGTTACTCAGCGTCGTTATGGTTGTCGCACTGATCTATGCTCAGATGAGCGGTAGCGATGCGGTGCGCCAAGCTAACGAGAAAGCAGGAAATCAGAATCTGCTCGCAAAGAAAGGCATCGAAGCGAAATCATCGACTCGCGGCATGATAATCGGAGTCCGTGATATTCGTCTCGCAAGCACGCGGGCGCAGCTGCTGGCTGCACAAGAAGATGTCGTTAATCATTACAAGGCTGCACGGGGATTCATCAGTGAAGCCCTTAAGCTTTCGAAGTCGGCCGAAAACCGTGCGAGACTTGAGAAGATGAATCAGCTTGCCGACCAGTATCTGAACAATGCGGCCAAGCCGATTGGCGCAGCACGCGGCGAATTGCTGGAGATCGAAGCAAAACAGGGTGCCGACATGAAGGCGGATGTCGGCGCAGGGCTTGCCAAGCTTGAGAATGAGGCTGTCCGACTGACGAAGGAAGTCGCCCTACCGACAGCGAAGGAGTTGGCCGAAGTCTCGGAGAAGGTCGTCGAGTTCGCCACGGGGCGCGTTGAAGAGGAAAAAGCAGCGGCGGCACGCGAAGGAGCGTCGGCTGAACGGATCTCGATGATGCTCGGTGCCGCGGTTGCACTGCTGCTAATCGGCGCCTGCGTCTTGTCGATCGTCACTATTGCCAAACCGATCTCGGCGCTGACCAAATCCATGCTGGAACTGGCCGAAGGCAATTTCTCGGTCGTGCTGCCAGGACTTGGCCGCAAGGACGAAGTTGGCGCCGTCGCTGCCGCCGTCGAGAGGTTCAAGGTCGTGTCCGAGCAGAAGGCTCGCGAGGAAGCCGAAGCGAAGAGGAATCAAGACGAGATTGCCACCCAGCAGCGGAAGGCCGACATGATCAAGCTGGCCGATTCGTTCGAAGCTGCCATAGGCGAGATCGTGGAAACAGTCGCGTCCGCCTCGACCGAACTGGAAGCCTCGGCCAGTACGCTGACTTCCACAGCCGAACGGGCCCAGCACCTGACAACGACGGTTGCGGCTGCTTCCGAGGAAGCATCGACCAACGTTCATTCAGTTGCCGCCGCAACCGAAGAGTTGGCATCGTCCGTCACCGAGATCGGCCGTCAGGTGCAGGAATCAGCGCGCATTGCGAATGAAGCAGTCGACCAAGCCCGTAAAACCAATGATCGCGTCGGTGAGCTGTCTCGTGCCGCGGGCCACATAGGAGAGGTCGTTGAGCTGATCAACACAATTGCAGGTCAGACAAACCTGCTTGCCCTCAACGCCACTATCGAGGCGGCTCGGGCGGGCGAGGCTGGCCGGGGCTTTGCGGTGGTTGCTTCCGAGGTGAAGGCGCTCGCCGAGCAGACCGCGAAAGCCACCGGCGAGATCGGCCAGCAAATTTCAGGCATCCAGGCCGCGACGCAGCATTCGGTCGATGCCATCAGGGAGATCGGCGGCACGATCGAGAAGCTCTCGGAGATTGCCTCGATCATCGCGGCAGCGGTGGAAGAACAAGGGGCTGCGACGCAAGAAATCTCGCGGAACGTGCAGCAGGCCTCGCAAGGGACCCAGCAGGTATCTTCCAACATTACTGACGTACGGCGCGGTGCGACGGAAACAGGCACAGCCTCGTCACAGGTGTTATCGGCGGCGCAGTCACTGTCCAGTGACGGAAACCGGCTTAAGCTCGAAGTCGGGAAATTCCTGAATTCAGTTCGAGCTGCGTAAAGACACTGGCACGCGCTGGGCGCGCCAAAGGCGTTTCAGTGCGGTCGATGGCAAGTGCCGAAGATGTCACCCGCGGCTGGCGATGATCCGGAGCGCTTCGGCGCCTGGTACCGGCTGGTCAAGCGGCAGCGTCCCGAAATCGGCGTCGCCTTCCAGCGCAACATCCAATAAGGCCCGGTAACGCCGGCGCGGGATTTCAATTGCACCGAATCCGCGCAGATGGTCGGTCACAAATTGGGTGTCGAGCAAGACGAAGCCTCCCGCGATCAATCGGGCGACCAGATGCACGAGCGCAACCTTCGACGCGTCCCGCACGACATGGAACATGCTCTCCCCAAAAAACGCGCGGCCGAGCCTGACGCCATAGAGGCCGCCCGCGAGTTGGTCATTTTGCCAGACCTCGACACTGTGACAATGGCCGAGTTCGTGCAGACCTACATAGAGTTCGCGAATACGACGGTTGATCCAGGTATTGTCGCGTCCAGGTTGTGGCGCGGCGCAGCCATCGATCACCGCGTCGAAGGCTGTATCGACGGTCACGGTGAAACTGTCTGATCGGACGGTGCGCGCGAGCCGCGACGGGACTCGGAAGCTCTCAAGCGGAATGACGCCGCGCATCTTCGGCTCGACCCAGAAGAGCGTCGGATCGTCGACACTTTCCGCCATCGGAAAAATGCCGCAGGCATAAGCGCGCAGCAGCAATTCGGGCGTGATCTCGGACGAGGCGGTCTCGCGGGACATCCAGAGTCTTATAGCAGAGCTCTAAGTCTACCGCGTCGATAATCTGCTAAAGCGCGTCCAAAAGTTCAGACTGTTTGCCAACAGATCCCGCTCGAACAAGCGGATACTGCACAGTGTTTTTGATCGCGCTATTTGCCTTGCCTGCAGTTCGCTTCTAATTCTGTGGAAACGAATTGAGCGCCGTTTTGAATCAGACGCCAGGTGCAGGCGCGTTTGCGGTTTGGTGCTGCCGTGCTCAGGCCGCGGTCGCAGATAAGGGTTCTGTGACTGGTGGAATTCCCCGGCGGAACCGCAACACGATACGCGTGCCTGCATGGGCCGGATCGCGTTCGGCTTGAGCGTCGAGCTTCTGCGCCATTGCGGAGACGATCCGCTGGCCCATCCCGGTCGAGCGCGGATCGGTCTTGGCATTGAGGCCAACGCCATCGTCGGCGATTGACAGCACGACATCATCCCCATTGGTCGCGAGTTCGACGTGGATGGGGCCGGGGCCATCGGGATAAGCGTATTTGACTGAATTCATCACCAGTTCGTTGACGATGATTCCGATGGCCACGGCACGGTCGGGATCGATCTCGATCGGTTGGGCCTTCAGGTCGAGACGTGACAGCTGGTTGCCTTCGGTGGAACGTCGGAGGTCCTCGAGCAGAGCTTCAAGATACTGGTTGAGCAGGACGCTCTTCAGGTCGTGTGAGGTATAAAGCCGACGATGCACCTGCGCCACTGCTGCCACCCGTCCCATTGCATTCGTAAGGGCGGCCTTGATGTCTTCCTCGGGGCTTGAGCTGGCTTGCAGGTGAAGCAGCGACGCGATGATCTGGAGGCTGTTGCCGATGCGATGATTGACCTCGCGCAGCAGCATCTCGCGCTCGGCGGCTAGCGCCGCATAGCGGTCGCGCGAGGCGCGGACCTCGGCTTCAGCCTCGTCGCGCGCTTTTCGAACGAGCGCTTGCCGGATCGCCACTTCAGCCGCGAGGTGCAACAGCGGAACGAATTCGCCGAGCGTATCTTTGACAAGATAGTCGGCAGCACCCGCTTTGAGCGCGGTCACTGCGATTTTTGAGTCTTGCGAGGCGGTGACGAACACCACGGGGGGCGCGTCGGGAATTGCCAGAATTCGTCTTAGTGTTTCCAACCCGTCCAGGCCAGGCATGTATTGATCGAGCGCTATCACATCGATGCCGCCATGCGCGATGCGTGCGAGCCCGGATTCACCGTCGGGTGCATGCTCCACGCAAAATCCATGGCGCGTCAGGCCGCGCTCCACCAGGCGAGCCAGCGCCTTGTCGTCATCCACGTACAACAGGGTAGGCTTGACTTTCATGGAGCGGCCTGAGGTACCTGGATGATGGAGAAAAACAGACCGAGCTGCCGGATCGCGTTGGCGAAACTGTCGTAGTTCACCGGCTTCGTAATGTAGACGCTGCATCCGAGTTCGTAGCAACGCTTGATTTCCTGAGAATCGTCTGTTGTCGTCAGCACGATTACTGGTGCGCACTTTAGAACTTTGTTTTCCTTCACGCGCCGCAGGATATCGATTCCGGTCATGTCAGGCAGATTAAGGTCGAGCAGGATGAGCAGCGCCTCTCCCTTATGAGGCATACCGTTGCCATCCGCCCCAAACAAGTAGTTGACGGCTTCCGTACCGTTGCTGAACGGCTTGATCTCATTATTGACACCGGAACGCCGAATATTGCGCTCAATCAGCCGGGCGTGCCCTTCATCGTCTTCGATCATGATGATGGTGACTGGCGTGGTCATGATTGTTTGTCCCGGTTGGTGCCGATCCATGCGACAGGAAGCGTAACGGTAAATGTGCTGCCGGTATTCAGCTCTGACGAGACCGATATGGTTCCTCCGAGCCTTCGCACCAATGCACGGACGTGTGCGAGACCGATACCCTGGCCCGGCCGGTCCTGCGGTCCCGCCCGGCGGAACAGATCGAAAATACGCTGGTGATCCTTCGGATCGATGCCGCGGCCGTTGTCTGTGATCTCAAAAATCGCGAAACCGAGCTTACGCCGACCTCGGATAGCAATATCACCGGGAACATTAGATTTGAGGTATTTCAAGGCATTGTCGATCAAATTGGAGAAAATCTGTTCGATCGCGATGCGGTCGCTGACAATATCCGGCAATGGTTCGACCCGGATCTGAGCGTTGGCCTCGGCGGCCTGATGCGCCACGGTGGATGCAATGCTCTCGATCAGGTCGCGCATGGTGATCGCAGAGGGATGAAATTCGCGACGGCCCTCGCGGGTGAGGCTGAGGATCGCGCTGATCAGCCGGTCCATCTTGGCGATCGACGACTTGATGAACCCGAGCGCCTCGGTGAAATCCTGCGACAATTGCTTGTCCGGTTCGTCGAGAACCGGTTCGGTGGCGGCCGCTGAATCTTCCGTCGCCGGAGGCGGGAGGCCGCCGGGCCGGCTCAGGTCCGCGATCCGTTTGAAGAGGTCGCCGCGCAGTTCCTCGAGCTCGCTGGTGAAACCCATAATGTTGACCAGCGGCGAGCGCAGGTCGTGGCTGACGATATAGGCGAAACGCTGGATTTCCTCATTGGCCTCGCGGAGGTCGCTGGTGCGTTCCTTGACGATGGACTCGAGATTGAGATTGTTATCGCGCAACTGGGCTTCGGCGACGTCGCGCGCGCGGCTTGAGCGTCGCACCAGGAAGATCGACAGCCCTGCGAACACCACGACCAGTCCCGAACCGATGCTGGTGATCGATGCCGAGAGCGACTGGCTTGCATCGGCCGATGTCACCCGCGCCGAGAACAGGCGACTTTCCTCAGCCCTCATCTCGCTGGCGAGGTTACGGATATGCCCCATGGTGTCACGGCCGGCCTCCTGGCGCGCGATCTCGGCAGCTTCGTTCTGCCGGTTCGCCAGCGTCAGGTCGATGCCCCGCCGCAACTGTTCGATCCGTTGATAGGTCTGCGGGATCATCTGCTGGAGCCGCTGCTGCTGATAGGGATTATCGATCGTCAGCGTCTTGAGCCGCTCGATACTCGGCGAAATCTGGCTGCCCGCTTCCTCGAAGGCGCTGCGGAATTCCGGCCTCTGCGTCAGCAGGAAGCCGCGCTGCGCGCTTTCGGCGCGCCGCATCTGCAACAGGGCCAGCGAGATTTCATTCTCGATTTCCATGCTGTGCAGAACCCAGCGTGCGTCGTGGCGTGCCTTGTTGACAAAATAGACGGACATCGCACTGATCAGCGTCAGAACCACCAGACCTGCCGTCAGCAGGATCAGCTGGCCAAGCGCAGTGCGTGACGATCTGGTGGACGTCACCGTGATCGCATCATGTTCGGATCGAGACAGTCTGAATCGCCCCCGCGCGGTTACCAGCTATTTGCTAAACGTCTCAATCCGCAGTCGGTTCCGCACTTCTGCCCTACATAATTTCAGTCCGGGCGGAGTGGGTTCAGGCTCCTGTCAGACCGCCGCTGGAGAGGTACTGCTCCAGCCAATGGATGTGGTAGTCGCCGTCGATAATGCTCGCCTCGCGAACCAGCGCCCGGAACAGGGGCAAGGTGGTCTCCACACCATCCACAACCATCTCGTCGAGTGCTCTGCGCAACCGCATCAAGCATTCGGCGCGCGTCTTGCCGTGAACGATCAGCTTGCCTACCAGCGAGTCGTAATAGGGCGGGATCACATACCCCTGATAAACGGCGGAATCGATCCGGACGCCGAGTCCGCCCGGCGGATGAAATTGCGTGATTTTGCCGGGGGAGGGACGGAAGGTGACGGGATTCTCTGCGTTGATGCGGCACTCGATCGCGTGGCCGCTCACGACGATTTCCTTCTGGGTGGCGGGAAGGTCGCCGCCGGCGGCGATACGGATCTGCTCCAGCACCAGATCGATGTCGGTGATCATCTCGGTGACAGGGTGCTCGACCTGAATGCGAGTGTTCATCTCGATGAAGTAAAACCTGCCGTCCTCGTACAGGAATTCGACAGTGCCGGCGCCGCGGTACCTTATCTCGCTCATGGCACGGGCAACGGTTTCGCCGATCTTGTTTCGGGCTGCCGCCGTCAGCGCAGGCGAGGGGCCTTCTTCCCAGACCTTCTGGTGGCGCCGTTGCAGCGAGCAGTCGCGTTCTCCCAGATGAATGGCACCGCCGCGGCCATCGCCAAGCACCTGAATTTCGATGTGACGCGGCTTCTGCAGATATTTCTCCAGATAGACGGAAGCATCGCCGAACGCCGCTCGCGCCTCGTTCCCCGCGGCCGAGATCGCTATCATCAGGTCGTCGGCTGTCTTGACGATCTTCATGCCGCGCCCGCCGCCGCCGGCGGCCGCCTTCACCAGTACGGGAAAGCCGATCGCCTTGGCAATCGCCATGGCGTCGTCGTCGGGACCGATGCCGCCATCGGAGCCCGGGACCACCGGAATGCCGAGCCGCTTCGCGGTCTTCTTGGCTTCGATCTTGTCGCCCATGAGGCGAATGTGCTCGGCCTTGGGACCAATGAAATGCAGGCGATGGTCGGCGAGAATTTCGGCGAAACGGGCGTTCTCAGACAAAAAACCGTACCCGGGATGTACCGCATCGGCGCCAGTGATCTCGCAGGCTGCCAGCAGCGCCGGGATGTTGAGGTAGCTGTCCTTCGTTGGCGGCGGTCCGATACAAACGCTTTCGTCCGCGAGCCGGACATGCATGGCGTCGGCGTCGGCGGTGGAATGTACCGCCACGGTCGCGATACCGAGCTCCTTGCAGGCGCGCAGGATGCGCAGGGCGATCTCGCCGCGATTGGCTATCAGGATTTTGTCGAACATTACTGCGTCCGCGGTTCGAACGGCGTCATTCAATGATGACCAGCGGCTCGCCGAACTCGACGGGCTGGCCATCCTCGACCAGAATCTGCGTGACGGTGCCCGACCGCGGCGACGGAATCTGGTTCATGGTCTTCATGGCTTCGATAATCAGCAGCGTCTGACCTGCGGCGACCTTGGAGCCGACCTCGATGAAGGGCTTGGCGCCGGGTTCCGATGCCCAATAGACCGTTCCGACCATTGGCGAAGGAACCATGCCCGGATGCTTGCTGATGTCGGCGACGCTCGCAGCCGGCGCGGCGGCAGGGGCGGGCGCAGCCTGATAGGCGGCCGGTACTGCCGCCCCGACGGTGACATTGCGTGCGACACGTACGCGAAGTCCGTCGCGCTCGATTTCAATTTCCGTGAGCCTGGTCTCGTCGAGCAGCGCAGCGAGCTCGCGGATCACATCGCTCTCCTCGCGCGGTTCGTTGCCGGTTTTGATTTTTGTAGGTTCTCCGGGCTGGCGGGACATGATCTCGATCCGAAACTTTCTGGGAAAATGACTGATATGTCAGGGTTACTTTTTCGACGAGCTCACCGCGCCGATTTTGGCGGCAAGGCCATTGATCGCTAGTCGGTAGCCATCAATCCCGAAGCCGGACAGGCTTGCGAACGCGGCTTTTGCCGTGAAGGAATGATGTCGGAAGTCCTCGCGCGCATGGATGTTGCTGATATGAACTTCGACGGTCGGAATTTTGACGGCAACGAGCGCGTCATGAAGTGCAATAGAGGTGTGCGAGTAGCCGCCGGCGTTGATGACGATACCGGCCGCCTGTTTTGCATGAGCCTCATGGATGAAATCGATCAGTTCGCCCTCACGATTTGACTGGCGGCAATCCGCAGCCAGTCCAAAATCGGTGGCCGTTTCGGTGCAAAGCTTTTCGACGTCAGCAAGGGTGGCGCGGCCATAGGTGTCCGGCTCTCTCGTCCCTAGCATATTAAGGTTCGGGCCGTTGAGCACGTAAATCGTTTTGGCCATCTGAATTCCCGAAACGGTCTCCGCCGCTGCGCGCCGGGGTTCGGGTCGTTATATGTAACAAGGGAGCCAAGGGGAAGCCTGAACACTCTCGGATTCGGCTTCAATATACCTCACGCTATTCGCGAGGAATCTTTTAGAACATACGGAAATTATTCGTTAACCAACGTGAACCTGGTACGGAGTGGGCGTCGCCCAGTTGAGCGGTCCCCCGCGGCACGGGTCCAGGATGGAGGACCCGCGCCGCCAATAGGAACTTAGATCAGGCATCCAGAACCGCTACGATCTCCAGGGTGCGCGGGTCCACGACAACAATCTCGTTGCGGACCAAGAAGAACTGATAGCCGCTCCAGGCCGGATAAATGTCAACGATTGCCGTTGGCAGAGGGTAGAAATTCACCGTTCGCGGCACCCGGGTTCCAACCGCAATCGAGAAATTGACATTGGTGACTGGCTGAACCCTTTCGTTCCTGATGACCGTTGTAATCTTGCTGCGTTGTTCGGTCGAAAGCTTGGCGCCGGAACTCGCCTGACCTGTGGTCGTGGTTGACTTCCTGTTGCTGTCGCCAGCGCTCTTGGAAGAGTCCGAATCCCTTCCGGTTCGCTCTGCGGAATTCCGATCGCGATCCTTGGACTTTCCGTCTCGGTCCTCAGCCCGCTGGTTTCGGTTCTCGTCCTTTCTATTGCGGTCCTCGCTCCGCATGTTCTTCTCAGATTTGCCGGGATCACTGCTCTGCGACCGCATGGAGTTCGACCTGTCGTGATCCATGTCGCTCCGAGCGCCTCGGTTTTCATGAGAGGACTTTTCGTAAGAGTCCGTCGGCTTCGCCTGCATGTCGGAACTCGGAGATGGCCGATCGGTCGCGCCGGACGTCGACGGTGCACTTTGCGAAGCGGCTGATCCGCCGCCGGCGCCTTGGCTCATACCTTGCGCGTAAGCAAATCCGGTTCCAGCAATCAACGCCGCAGCGGCGGTTGATACGAGAAAGTGTTTGGTCATCGCTGTCTCCTCAGTGCGTGGGATGCCTTCAACAACGGCGCGATGAGGAGCGATGTTCCGACGCAAACGTGGGTTTCCGGGGATTGTTTTATGAATGCCCGATGAACGGGCGATGGCGCGCGAACGACAAAGCCCCGTTCTACGGAGAGCACTGCTTTGAAGCAGGAGCAAGCAATCAGCAGGAGGCCTTGCCACAACGCGCCGTGTTTATTTTCTCCTTGAGGTTTTCGAGACCCACGGCGCCCACGACGACTTGCTTGCCGATGACGTAGCTTGGTGTGCCATTCATGCCCATGGACTCGGCAAGCTTGAAGTTCTCCTCGAGCGTGGCGCGCACCTCGGGGCTTGTCATATCCTTCTCGATCTTGGCGATGTCGAATCCGGCTTCCTTGGCGGCGGCTAGTGCTCGCGACTTGTCGGCCTGACCGCGGCCACCCAAAAGCTTCTGATGGAAATCGAGATATTTTTTTCCGGTGGGATCCTGCATTCGCGCCGCCACGGCAACCTGCGCAGCCTCAACCGAACTCTGACCAAGCACGGGAAACTCCTTGAGCACGACCTTGAGCTTCTGATCCGACTTCAGAAGTTCAAGCATGTCGATCATCGCGCGCTTGCAGTAGCCACAGTTGTAATCGAAGAACTCGACGAAGGTGACGTCGCCGTTTTTGTTGCCGAGCGTCACGCCGCGCTGCGAGTTGAAAATGGCGTCCGCGTTCTCCGTGACCGCGGACTCATGCTTTAACGCTTCGGTAGCCGCTTGGCGCTTGCCGAGTTCGGTCGAAACCTCTTCCAGAACTTCGGGATGGGCGAGCAGATAGCGTTTGACGATCTGTTCAATCTCGCCGCGCTGGCTGTCGGAGAAGCTCTGAGCTGACGCGGCGGGCGCTGCACCGAACGTGAGCGCAAGAAGGGCGGGAGCGAGAAAACGGAGAGAGGACATTGTCAAATCCTTTGAAAGGGGCAGCGTGGCGGAGCCGTCTAATCTTTCTTGTCCGGGAGCTTGGCTGAGACGATGTCATCCGCCTTGACCCATCCGGGAGTGCCGATTGCGAAACGGGTTTTTGCGCGTGATGCGAGTTCTCGCGCTGTCTTGTTGTCGCCGCGCAGAAACGCGGCCTGAGCCGATGCCAAATCGGCTTGTGCATAGTCGCCCTTGCGGCCGTAAGCTATTGCAAGCTGCATATAACCGAGCGGGGCCTCCGGCTCTCGTGCCAGCGCTGCCCGCAAAATTGCAATGGCTTCGTCGGCATTCGCCTTGTTATTGGAGGCCACGAGCGCCTGACCCAGCAACATTTCGATGAGCGGAGCGTTTTGCGAGAGCTTTACGGCTAGCCGCAGCGGCGCAATGGCCTCCGCGGGACGGCCTCCCTCGAGCAGGGCCTGCCCACGCACCTCGTGGAAATAGGGATTTTGGGGTTGCTGCTTGATAAGCGCATCGATTTGCTCGATGGCCGAGCGAAGATCGCCATGCAGATACGTGCTGATAGCATGTGCATAGCGGGCGGGCAGGCTGGTGTCGGACCGCGGATAGCGCCGGTATACCGTATCATCACGTTCCATGAACGCCGATATCTTGGCTCGTACCATGTCGTGGCGCATCTGCAGCGCCGGATCGTCCTTCTTGTCCCAATTGGGACTTGTCTTAACGAGTTCCGCTAGCGCGGCGACGCGGTCGGCCGGCATCGGATGCGACTGCACGTACGGATCAGCGCCGTGCGCAGCAAACAGGCTTTCGTCGGTGAATCGCTTGAAGGTTTCGTACATCCCCCGGGCGGATTGCCCGGTGGCGTTGAGGAATTTCACGCCAGCGCGGTCGGCGTTTTCCTCCTGCTGGCGCTGGTAGCCCAACAGGCTTCGGCGCGCGATCTCCTGAGGTGCGCTGATTGCGGCCGCGCCGATATTGCTGCCGGCGCTGTTGCTTCCGCGGCCGGCCCCGGCGGCGAGAGCGCCGGCGCCGAGAAGCATTGCGATGATGAGTTGAGTCTGGGTCCGAGCAAGCTGCTCGCGAAACTTGGACAGATGGCCACCGGCGAGATGTCCGGTCTCGTGCGCGAGCACGCCGATCAGCTGGTTCGGCGTGATCGATTGCATGATCGCGCCATAGTTCACGAAGATGCGGCGGCCGTCGGCGACGAAGGCATTGAATGACTTGTCGTTGATGATGACCATCTGAATGTTGTGCTTCTGTAACCCCGCCGCGTTCAGGATCGGCCGCGTATAGTCGCGCAGCAGTTGCTCCGTCTCGCTGTCCCGCAACATCGGCAGTCCGCTGGATTGCTGCGCATGGACCGGAATAGAGGTGCTCGCGAGCGCGCAGGCGGTGACCAGCGTAATCAGCTTCGAGACACGACGTCGTGCGGAGGTGAGGGGCCGCCGGGTCATCTCTTCTTTAGTCATTGCCTTCGGAATCATTGGCGCTGGTTCGAATACGTTGTATGTCCTAACAACCCGCCGAATACGGCGGTAACGCGGCCTTCGGTGATCGCCGCAGGCGAAAGCGCATTAACAGATTTCCATGGTCGATGCGACATCGAGAGAGCGGGCCGCCGGCGTGCTGACGGCATCTAGCCGCAGCCAGGTTCCACCCTTCATGGTCATGGACGTCATGGCGGCGGCGGCGCGGATCGAGGCCGGAGGCGGACACGTCATTCACATGGAGGTCGGGCAGCCGTCGGCGCCGGCGCCTCGAACCGCGCTGAACGCGGCTCGTGCCGCGCTGGAGCACGGCCGGATAGATTACACGTCTGCACTCGGTATCCCCTCGCTGCGGCAACGGATCGCGCGACACTACCACGAGTCTTACGGTTGCACGGTCAGTCCTGAGCGGATCGTCGTGACGACGGGATCATCGGGCGGCTTCATTCTTGCATTTCTTTCGATGTTCGAGCCGGGCGACCGCATTGCGGTGACGGTGCCGGGCTATCCGCCGTACCGGCACATCCTGACTGCGCTTGGCTGCGAGCCGGTGCTGATCGAGACATCAAGTGAAAACCGTCACGCACTGAGCGGAGAGGCGCTGTTGTCGGTACACCGCAAGACACCGCTGAAGGGAGTGCTGGTCGGAAGTCCGGCAAATCCGACGGGAACGATGATGTCGCGCGAGGCGCTGACGCATCTGATGACGGCTGCCGAAAGCGAAGGCATCCGCTTTATTTCCGATGAGATCTATCACGGTCTTGATTATGCGTTTCCCGCCGTAACCGCGGCTGAACTGTCACCGCGTGCGCTGGTCATCAACTCATTTTCGAAATATTTCTGCATGACCGGCTGGCGCGTCGGCTGGATGGTCGTACCGGAACAACTGGTGCGGCCGATCGAACGGCTGCAACAGAATCTATCCATTTCGGTGCCGATGCTGTCGCAGATCGCGGCTGAGGCGGCCTTCGCAGGCCGCGAGGAAATGGAGATCGTGAAGCGCGGCTATGAGGAGAATCGCCAAATCCTGATTGCGGGTCTGCCGCAGGCCGGCTTATGCGAATTCCTGCCTGCGGATGGCGCGTTCTACCTCTATGCTGACGTCTCGAAATTCACGACAGACAGCCATGATTTCGCACGCAAGATGCTGGAGGAGGCACACGTTGCCGTGACACCCGGCGTCGATTTCGATCCAGTCCGCGGCCGCTCGTTCTTACGATTTTCCTACGCCCGTTCGGCCGCCGAGATGCACGACGCTGTCGCGCGCATCAGGCGATGGCTCACTTAGGCTGCCCGAAGCCCCACATCCTGTGGCAATCCGTGATGCTGGCTGACTCCGGTATCATTTGCGTTCGCCTGCATCATGGCTCGGTCGTTGATCCAATCCGCTTATCCGGCGACCACGCCAGGCAACGTTTGAAATCCTTCCGTAAGTCCCGGCATTTTATTGCAATTCCTTACGGAATTCGATCGTTTAGCAGCAAGCCGACGTTGCGCAGGGGGTTCGATTTTGGCATGGTCGCGCCCGATTTGATGTCGCCTTGCGACAAAGCGGACCTCCTTAATACGTCCGTTCGCGGGCTCGCGGCATTGTCGGGGCAACTTCCGGAATTCTGAGGCAAATTCAATGACAGCATTAGTAGTGATTGTGCTCTGCGGAGCGCTTTCGATCATTTATGCCATCTGGGCGACCTCGTCCGTATTGAAGGCGGATGCGGGAAATCCGCGGATGCAGGAAATCGCCGCGGCCGTGCGCGAGGGCGCCCAAGCCTATCTGCGCCGGCAGTACACGACGATCGGAATGGTTGGCGTCGTGATCTTCGCGCTGCTCGCCTACTTCCTCGGGGTGCTGGTGGCTGTCGGTTTCGCGATCGGTGCGATCCTGTCGGGCGCGGCCGGCTTCATCGGCATGAACGTTTCGGTCCGCGCCAACGTGCGCACCGCGCAGGCGGCGACCAAGTCGCTGGCCGGCGGACTGGAGCTTGCCTTCAAGGCCGGCGCGATCACGGGGATGCTGGTCGCCGGTCTGGCGCTGCTCGGCGTGACCATCTATTTCGCCTATCTTACGCACGGCGCGGGTTACGCCGCGAACAGCCGCACGGTTGTCGACGCGATGGTCGCACTCGGATTTGGCGCCTCGCTGATCTCGATCTTCGCCCGTCTCGGCGGCGGCATCTTCACCAAGGGTGCTGACGTCGGCGGCGATCTCGTGGGCAAGGTCGAAGCCGGCATTCCGGAAGATGATCCGCGCAATCCGGCGACGATCGCCGATAATGTGGGCGACAACGTCGGTGACTGCGCAGGCATGGCCGCCGACTTGTTCGAAACCTACGCGGTGACCGCCGTCGCCACCATGGTGCTTGCCGCGATCTTTTTCGCAACCTCGCCGTTGCTGGTGAACATGATGACGCTACCGCTCGCTATCGGCGGCATCTGCATCATCACCTCGATCATCGGGACATTCTTCGTCAAGCTCGGCGCCAGTGAGTCGATCATGGGCGCGCTCTACAAGGGCTTGATCGCCACCGGCATTCTGTCCCTGCTAGGCGTTGGCGGCGTCATCTATTGGCTGATCGGATTCGGTCCTCTGGCGGGCGTCAGCTATACCGGCCTCGAACTGTTCGCGTGCGGCGTGGCCGGCCTTGTCGTCACCGGACTGATCATCTGGATCACCGAATACTACACCGGCACTGATTATCGCCCGGTGAAGTCAATTGCGCAGGCGTCAGTAACCGGGCACGGCACCAACGTTATCCAGGGGCTCGCAATCTCGATGGAATCGACCGCGATGCCTGCGATCGTCATTATTGCGGGCATACTGGTGACCTATAGCCTCGCCGGTCTGTTCGGTATCGCGATTGCCACCACCACCATGCTGGCGCTGGCCGGCATGGTCGTCGCGTTGGACGCGTTCGGTCCGGTAACCGACAATGCCGGCGGCATCGCCGAAATGGCGGGCCTACCGAAAGAAGTGCGCAAGTCGACCGACGCACTTGATGCTGTCGGTAACACCACGAAGGCAGTCACCAAAGGGTACGCGATCGGCTCCGCTGGGCTCGGCGCTCTCGTGCTGTTCGCGGCCTACAATCAGGATCTCAAGTTCTTCATTGGTGATGCCGCGAATCACGCCTATTTCCAGGGTGTTAACCCGGACTTCTCCCTGAACAATCCCTATGTCGTGGTCGGCTTGCTGTTCGGCGGCCTGCTGCCGTACCTGTTCGGCGCGATGGGGATGACCGCGGTGGGACGTGCAGCGGGCGCGATCGTCGAGGAAGTCCGTCGCCAGTTCCGCGAGAAGCCCGGCATTATGCGGGGCACCGACAAACCCGACTACGGCAAGGCGGTGGACCTGCTGACAAAAGCGGCGATCAAGGAAATGATCATTCCGTCGCTGTTGCCAGTGTTGTCGCCGATCGTTGTCTACTTCCTGATCTACGCGCTCGCAGGCGGTGGTGCAGCCGGCAAGTCGGCAGCCTTCTCGGCGGTCGGTGCGATGCTGCTTGGCGTGATCGTGACAGGCTTGTTCGTCGCAATCTCGATGACCTCGGGCGGCGGCGCTTGGGATAACGCCAAGAAGTACATTGAGGATGGCCATCATGGCGGCAAGGGCTCCGACGCGCACAAGGCGGCGGTGACCGGCGATACCGTCGGCGATCCCTACAAGGATACGGCCGGACCTGCGGTCAATCCGATGATCAAGATCACCAACATCGTGGCATTACTGCTTCTGGCGGTTCTGGCGCACTGAGACATCACGATGCGAACAATAAAAAACCCGCGGCGCATGCTGCGGGTTTTTTTATTGTGTACGAGGTGAGGATCGATGAGGACGGACGTCGCTCTTAAGCTGGTCACAGCACGCGAGAAAACGGCAGAACGTCGGATCGCAAATGCCAGCGACCTCCGACTGAAATCCGGTCCGGGGCGGAGTCGCTAAAAAGATAAAGGGCGGGATCGGTCCCGCCCTTTTTGCGTCAAATACAAAACTCGATCCCGCCGAATGCGGGATTGGTGTGTGTCTCACCACCAGGTGCGGCAGACGCGGTGACCCGCACCCCAATAACGGCATCGGCGGTGCATGGGGCGAACTGCCGGGCGGACCACAACCACGGAACCACCACGGTTCATGCGGCAGCCACCGTTGGGGCCGCGATGGAAGCCACGACCGCAGCCGCCGGCGACCTGAATGACGTCAGCGTTCACGCCTGTCGCTGGCGGAGCCAACGGCATGGCATCGGCGATACCGAAGGTTGCGACAGTGGCAACTAGGAAGGCTGCTGCAAAAATTGATTTCATTAATCGTCCTCTGGTTCGGCCGCGACAGCGCGGCAGCTCTAGTGACTCGCACTGGGAACGTCGGCCATGACTCTGTCCAGAATCTGGCGAAACCTGATTCGCCCGAGTATGCCGGTTGGGCAGTTTATTTATTCATACGTTAATCACAACCCAAGCATCAAGAAGTGAGTATCTACAGGTTCATAGTCGCTTACACCGGTCGGTCATGAACGACATGGGTAGGAGAGTTTGATGCTGTCGACAGAAGAAAAACGAGTCGCATTCCACAAACTGCATGATAGCGGCTGCTTCGTGTTACCCAATCCCTGGGATATCGGCAGCGCCAAGGCGTTGCAGGGATTGGGCTTCAAGGCACTCGCGTCGACCAGCGCCGGGTTTGCATGGTCGATCGGCAAAGCCGACAACCACGTTATGCTGGACAATCTTTGTGGCCATCTGAGCGCCTTGTGCGCGGCGGTCGATCTGCCAATCAACGCCGATTTCGAAAATGGCTTTGCCGATGAACCGGAAGGAGTTGCAGCCCACGTGTCGCGCGCGGTGAAGACGGGCATCGCCGGCTTATCGATCGAGGATGCCACGGGCGACAAGGCAAAACCGCTTTACGACGTCAATCTGGCGATCGAGCGCATCCGCGCCGCACGCAAGGCCATCGATACCGATCGCAGCAACGTCCTGCTGGTCGGCCGTTGTGAGGCTTTCCTGTGGGGAATGCCCGATCTCAAACTGACGATCGGGCGGTTGCAGGCCTATGCGGAGGCGGGGGCCGATTGCCTTTATGCACCAGGTTTGAAGTTGAAAGCCGACATTGCGGCCACGGTAAAGGCCGTTCACCCCAAACCGCTCAATCTGCTGATAGGCTGGCCGGGTCTCAACGTTACCGAAGCGGCCGATCTCGGCGTGCGGCGTATCAGCGTCGGCGGGGCATTGGCGCGTGTGGCGTGGGCAGGGTTTCTGCGCGCGGCAACGGATATTGCTGACAGCGGCACATTTGACGGACTCGGCTCGGGCTATCCGGCCGGCGAGCTGAACCGGATGTTCTCTGCATAGTCCCTTTTGCTCGGAGCATATTTTGTCGCACGTGCCTCGTCATCCCAAACCGTGGACTTAGAGGCTTGACGATCGGGGGACGGTTTCAGTCGGCTCGTGGCTACAATAACGTCCTTGCGCCAGACAGCTCTGCAACGACACAAGCCGAAATTGTCCGGGAATTTCTCGTAACGAAATTACGACCCCTTTTTATGCTCGTTTTTATGCTCGTTCCAGCGACCTGATTTTTCTCAAGTGCTTGATTCATGAGATAACAACACTGGTTCTAAAGGATTTGCATCACTAGCTTTAGGAAGGCGGCCAAGGACGAAGAGGGCGCAATGGGTATCAATCAGGGTTCGATCAGCCTCGATCAGAAATACACCCAGGATTCAGGCCACGTCTTCATGACCGGCCTTCAGGCGCTGGTCAGATTACCGATGGCGCAAATCCGCCGCGACCGCGCCGCTGGCCTCAACACCGCAGGCTTCATTTCCGGTTATCGCGGTTCGCCCCTCGGCGGTTACGATCAGCAACTCCTTGCCGCTCGCAGTCATCTCGAACGACACGAGATCAAATTCCAGCCTGGTGTGAACGAGGACCTCGCGGCGACAGCGATCTGGGGTTCGCAACAGGTCAATCTGTCCCCGGGTGCGCGCTATGACGGCGTCGTCGGGATTTGGTACGGCAAGGGGCCTGGCGTCGACCGCTGCGGCGACGTATTCCGTCATGGCAATGCTGCGGGTTCGGCGAGACACGGCGGCGTGCTGTGCCTGGCGGGCGATGATCATGGCGCTAAGTCCTCGACCTTGCCGCATCAGTCTGATCATGCGTTCATCGCTGCGCTGATGCCGTATCTCTATCCGTCCAGTCTCCACGAAATGATCGAGATGGGGCTGCTCGGCATCGCGATGTCGCGCTATTCGGGCTGCTGGGTCGGGATGAAGGTCATCACCGAGACGGTGGAGACGACGGCCGAAATCGATCTGACCGACGAGATGAAGCCGTTCGTCATTCCGCCCGCTTTCGAGATGCCGCCAGGTGGACTGAACCTGCGTTGGCCTGACGACCGTTATGATCAGGACCGGCGTCTACAGGATCACAAAGGTTTTGCCGCGGTCGCGTTTGCGCGCGCGAATAAGATCAATCGCATTACCATGGATTCACCGAACGCGCGGTTCGGGATCATGGCGTCTGGAAAAAGCTACGAGGATATCCGCCAGGCGTTGCGCGAGCTGGGCATTACCGAACAGGTCGCCGCGAAAATTGGTCTGCGGCTTTACAAGATCGGAATGCCATGGCCGCTGGAACCGCAGGGCGTGCGCGAATTCGCCGTCGGCCTCGAGGAGATATTCATCGTCGAGGAGCGCCGTGAGATCGTCGAGAACCAGGTCAAGCAGGAGCTGTTCAACTGGCGCGACGACGTGCGGCCACGCATCATCGGCAAGATGGACGATCACGACAAGCGTTTCCTGCCGTTCGCGCAGGAATTGGGCGTCGCTTCCCTGGCGACATTCCTGACTGAGCGTTTACTGCACTTGAACCTTAATCCCGAAATCGCCGAGATGCTTCGAACCAAGGCTGACTGGTTCAACGGTCGTCAGGCGTCGCAAATGCAGCCGGCGACCCCGGTCACGCGTGTACCGTATTTCTGCTCGGGGTGTCCTCACAACACCTCGACCAAGGTGCCCGAAGGCAGCCGGGCCACAGCCGGCATCGGCTGTCACTTCATGGCGATATGGATGGATCGCAACACTGAAACGTATACCCATATGGGCGGCGAGGGTGCGCCCTGGGTCGGTACAGCGCCTTTCACCAACGAGAAGCACATCTTCGCCAATCTTGGCGACGGCACCTATTTCCATTCCGGGAGTCTGGCGATCCGGCAGGCGGTCGCTTCCGGGGCGAACATCACCTACAAGATCCTCTACAATGACGCCGTAGCCATGACCGGCGGCCAGCATATCGACGGCGATTTGTCGCCGCAGCGGATAACCTTTCAGCTTCACGCCGAAGGCATCCGCGACATCTATCTGGTGTCGGAGAACCCGAACAGCTATCGGGCTGCCGACATCGCACCGGGTACCCGGACCGCGCATCGCGATGACCTCGATGCGGTCATGAGAACCTGTCGCGAGATCAAGGGAGCTTCGGCTATCGTGTTCGTGCAGACTTGCGCCGCCGAGAAGCGGCGGCGTCGCAAGCGCGGCACCATGGAAGATCCGCAACGCCGTGTGCTGATCAATCCCGCAGTTTGCGAAGGTTGCGGCGATTGTTCGGTGCAATCGAACTGCATTTCGGTGGAGCCGCTGGAGACCGAGATGGGGCGCAAGCGCACCATCAATCAGTCGTCCTGCAACAAGGATTATTCCTGCCTCAAGGGGTTCTGCCCTTCGTTCGTCACGATCGACGGTGGGCGATTGCGAAAGCGTGCGCCGGCGGACCTCGGCGAGATCGGCGACTTGCCCGAACCGGTTACGCGCCCTTCGCTCGATCGGCCCTACAACATCGGGGTCGGAGGGGTAGGCGGCACCGGCGTGCTGACGATCGGTGCGCTGCTTGGTATGGCGGCCCATATCGAAGGCAAGGCCAGCATGATCCTCGACATGTCCGGTCTCGCCCAGAAGGGCGGCGCGGTTTTGAGCCACGTCCGGCTGTCACAAAACCCCGCGGAGGTGACTTGCTCGCGCATCGTCACCGGCACGGCAGATCTCGTCATCGCCGCTGATGAAGTGGTCGCGGCAGCCAAGGAAACGATCACACTCTGCGAATCGAGCCGCACTTACGGTCTTATCAACACTCACCTTATTCCGACCGCCGCTTTCATTCTTGATCGCGATTTCAATTTCCAGAGCGCCAAGGTTGGCTGCGTCCTTGAAACCGCCTTACGCAAGGATTCGACCTTCTTCGACTTTACCAGGCCGGCTGAAATCCTGCTTGGAGACTCCATCGCCACCAATATGATGATGATGGGTTACGCCTATCAGAAGGGTTGGCTGCCGCTGACCGCGACGGCAATCGAGCAGGCGATCGAGGTGAACGGTGTTGCCGTGAAAATGAATGTGGAGGCCTTCCGGCTTGGACGGCTTGCAGTGGTGGACCCTGCGCGCCTTGTCGCGATGATGAAGGGGATCGATGAGACGGCTCCGCCGAAGGTGCTGGAAGACATGTCGCTGGACGAGATCGTTGTACATCGCTCGGCGTACCTTGCCGGATATCAGAATGCGAGGCTTGCGGACAAATATCGGGCGATGGTGAGCCGGGTCCGGCAGGCAGCGAGAGACGGCGGTTACGGCGATGCCTTGCCGCGTGCGGTTGCGATCAATTACGCCAAATTGCTCGCCTACAAGGACGAGTACGAGGTGGCGCGACTCTACACTGATGGTCGGTTCGAGAAGCAGCTCGGCGATCAGTTCGAAGGAGACTACAAGATCAGCTTCCATCTCGCGCCGCCGGTGTTCGACAGTAAGAAGGATGCGCTCGGGCGGCCTGCCAAGAGATCCTATAACGGGTCACGGATGATGCCGGTTTTGCGTTTGCTGGCGAAAATGAAGGGCTTGCGTGGCACCGCCCTCGACATCTTCGGATACAGCGCCGAGCGCAGGTTGGAGCGAAACCTGATTGCGGAATACGAAAACGATGTGGCCGCTGTCCTCGACAGACTTTCGCCGGCCAACGTCGAAACCGCGATCGAACTGCTGTCGCTGCCTGATCGTATCCGGGGTTACGGCCCGGTCAAAGAGAAGGCGGTGGCCGACACCAAGGCCCGGCATGCGAAGTTGCTGCGCGACCTCGCGAATCCTCCTCCGGTGCCACGGCAGATGGCGGCGGAATAGGCGGCTAAAACAGCGCTCCTGGCCAATGGGGTAACCCTGTCACAGAGCGACGTTGCCGCCAGATCGATCCTCATGTTCCCTGAAGCGGCGATCCGGCCTATATAGGACCATCGGGAGCCGGTCTAAAACACCATGCCATCTGGGTTCAGAGCACTTTTTCGGCGGATACAATCGTCGTCCCTGTCGATCGGCCAGATTACCTTCGGCGGATTCTTTTTGGTGTTGGCGATCATAGTGACAACCAGCGTGGCCAATGTCGTCGCGACGCGGCATCTCGACAATACCTTCGCCGAACTGCAGCGGTTGGACAGCGTAGGCGACCTGGCCGAGGAACTCGACCGCCGCCTGAACGAATTGCGGCTGGCGGCGCGTGATTACGTCACCGATCCAAAGACTCAGTCCAGCCGGGTGTGGGACGCCACATCGTCATTGAACGAGCTGCTCAAGAAGACACGCATCAAGCTAGCTCCGAAGCAGCAGGAGATGATCGATGGCGTCAAACCACGGCTGGAGACCTACCGCAAGGGTATAGAGCGGGCGGCCAACCTGATTGCAGACCGCGCAAAGCTGATCGAAACGCTGTCGCCGCTTCGCGAAAAACTCGAACTCATAATCGAGCAATCCGCCGATCAGTCTGCATCAAGAACACTGTTTCGAGCGCAAAGCGATGTCGCCGCCGCATTGCTTGGGCATGACCCCATGACCGCGGAACGGGCGGCTGAAAAGATGCGCGCTATTCGTGTCGGGGAGCCCAAGGTGCGTGCCGCTGTTGAGGCCTACGCCGATGCCGTGATTGCGATATCCTTGCGGGAGCAAAAGATCGCAGATCTCGATAGGGACGTGCTGGGTGCGGAAGGACGGCTGATCGGGCGAGTAACGGAACTACTGCGCGAACTCAGCGCAGAGCGCGAGCGGGTATTATCGCGCGATTTTGCGCGGACGCTTGCTGAAACCAAATGGCAGAGCATCGTTCTCGGCGGCGTGGGAATAGTGATTGGCTTGCTTGCGGCGGCGTTCGTGGTCCGCCGGACGGTCCGTCCACTGAAGGCGATCGCAAGGGCGATCCGGAAGCTGGCTGGCGGCCAGAAACAAACGTCGATCCCATCAACCGGTGTAGAAAACGAGATCGGGGATATCGCACGGGCCGCCGAGGTGTTTCGCCGAACGCTCGCTGAAGCGGACTCTGCGCGAGAAGCCGCTGTTCGAGCGCTTGCCGAGCAACGCCTCGCCGAGGAAAGCTATCGTAAGCTATTCGAAGGTTCGGTCGACGGAATCTATGTCATGACGCCGGCCGGTCAACTGCTTGATGCCAACCCGGCGTTGGCGCGAATGATGGGGTATGACACCCCCGACAATCTCATCCGTGGCATTGGTAACAGCGCGCAGACGGTTCACGTCGATCCCGAGGTGCCCGTCAAATACCAACTCCGAATGGAGCGCGATGGGACCGTTCGCGGGTTCGAATATCAGGTGCGTCAGTTCGATGGCGGTATCCTCTGGCTCTCCGATAGCGCGACTGCCATACGCGATGAAAGCGGTCGCATGATCCGTTATGAAGGCGTGGTTCGCGATATCACTGATCAGCGGAGAGCCGAGGAGGCGATCGCAGAAGGGCGGCGGCTGCTGCAACTGGTGATCGATACCGTGCCCGCGGTGATTAACGTCAAGAATGCGGAGTTGCGTTACGTTCTGATGAATCGCTACATGGCAGGCATCTTCGGAATAGAACCCGCCGATGCGATCGGACGAACGACGCACGAGGTTATGTCGCGTTACGATGCGGCAAAGACGGATGAGACTGACAGGAGGGTTCTTGAGAGCGGTAAGGAACTCGGCTTTTACGAAGAAGAGTATAAGGATGCATCGGGTGAGATGCGGCAATGGCTTGTCAATAAGCTGCCTATCCGCGACGCCGACGGTCACGTCGAAAATATCGTCACGGTCGCGCTCGATATCGGCGACCGCAAGCGGAGCGAACAGGAAATGCGGCGCGCCAAGGACGCGGCCGAGGCGGCGCTACGCAATCTCCGCGAAACACAGAACTCGCTGATCGAGGCGGAAAAACTCGCGGCGCTCGGTCGCCTGGTGGCGGGCGTCGCTCACGAGGTCAACAATCCTGTCGGCATCAGCTTGACGGTGGCCTCTTCGCTGGAACGGAAAATTACCTTGTTCACCGAGGAGGTGGAGCGTGGGCAGTTGCGGCGCTCAAGCCTCAACGATTTCATCGCGGCGAATCGCGATGCCGCGTCTCAGCTTGTCGCCAATCTCAATCGCGCTGCCGAGCTGGTGCAGTCATTCAAGCAGGTTGCCGCCGACCGCAATTATTCAGACAAGCGAGCTTTCGATCTCGGCGAACTCACCGAGCAGGTTGTGATGAGTCTGCGTCCCGGCCTGCGCAAGCACAATGTGACGCTGACGGTCGATTGCGAGCCCAATCTCACCATGAACAGTTACCCTGGGCCTTACGGCCAGGTGCTGACTAACCTTTTCCTTAATTCGGTGGCACACGCTTTTCCGGACGGTAAGGGCGGCGCGGTCGATATTGTCGTGCGGCGAGTAGGCGGGGACAATGTCCAGATCCTATTTTCCGACAATGGTTGCGGCATGAGCCCCGATGTGCAGCGCAAGGCATTCGATCCGTTCTTCACGACGCGGCGCGATCAAGGAGGAACGGGTCTGGGTCTGCACATTGTCTACAATATCGTAACGAGCCGTTTGGGAGGGCGTCTCGAACTTGATTCCGGTTCCGGACAAGGCACGCGCATCCACATCGTTTTACCGCAGGTCGCGCCGATGGAACTCGCCGCGGAATAACTCGACTGCACAGCAAATGGCTATAATCAGGAGTTCCCCGGGGTTTCCGTGAAACGGTGAAAGACTCTATCGGTCAATCTGCTTCCGCCAACTTTCGCAGCGTGGCCTCGAAAATCTGACTCGCCTTTCCGACCAGCGCTGTGCCGTTCATCGTGCCGGTCGTATCAGTGAATGTTCCGGTAACGCCGATTCCAACCGATTCCGAATTGCCGAACAGCAGGTTCGCGTCGCGACTTGGCGTATGGCGTTGAATCAGAACTTCGCCCCTGAAAGTGCCATCCTCTTTTGTGAAATAGCTGCCCGTATAGAACAGATAAGCATCACCGCCCAGAATTTTTCCATCGCGAAACATCAACACGCCGCTGCCCTTGCCCACACGCCCATCAAGCAAGGCGATGTGAATCGAATACAGCCCATTTTTCATGGTGATCCGCTCGCAGCCGCAATTTTGTCTTGTCCCGATCTCATTATGTCAAAAAGGGCGCAAGCGCGTCAATGCGACACCCCAAGCCAAGGCGCGCGCCTTTTAAAGGGAACCTGCCAGAGCAAAATCCGAGAACTGGAGCCCGCCGGTTTCCGCGAGACTTGGCGCGCTCGGAGAGATTCGAACTCCCGACCCTCGGAATCGAAATCCGATGCTCTATCCAGCTGAGCTACGAGCGCAGGCCTCCTTATAGGAACTGCGGGGTCCGGATGTCACGCGATTTGGCGAGCCGTCCTTCTTCCGGGAGTATTCCAACGGCCGATCGTTGGATGAGTTCGGATTGCTCTGACCGCGGTTCGCCCTATGCCACTAAGCTATTGATTTTATTGAATCAATGTGTGGTAAAAAGGTGACGTCGCTCTAAAATCGTGTCAGCCAGCGGCTATCGTTGTTCCAATCGGGGAGGCTGTCGCTAATCTGGCCGCCATAACGTTGCGAATTTGCTCCATATTTCCACGGAGATGGAAGGGAGCTTCGCATCAAGTTAGTAGTTTTGGTGGGTGGCGTGAAACTTATTCAGACCGCGAAAGTCGCGTTCGTCTTGTTTACGATGACTGCGTGCTGTTCGGGTGCCGCGGCCCAATCGACGACGTCTCCCATTTCCGCAGCATCCGTGGTTCAGCAGGATTACGATGCGCTGTTCCAGCAGATGTATAAAAACCCTTCCGATTTGGAAGCCAGTTTCAAGTTCGCCGAGCAAGCCGTCAAACGCGGCGACTATGAAGCAGCTATCGGCGCCCTTGAACGGATGCTGTTCTTCAATCCGAATTTGCCGCGCGTTAAACTCGAATTGGGCGTACTGTACTTCAAGCTCGGCTCATATGAACTGGCGCGCAGCTATTTTCAGGAGGCGATCAAGGCCGCCGACGCCCCTGATGACATTCGCGTCCAGGTCCGCGCCTATTTGACCGAGATCGACCGCCGGCTTGCGCGCTACGAATTCAGCGTATTTACCACCGCCGGCTTGCGGTACCAAACCAACGCTAACCTCGGCCCCTCAAGCCTGATGGTGCGCGCGCTGGGTCAGGATGCAATCCTCAACAGCGCGTACGGCAAGCGTCCGGACTGGAATATGTTCCAGACACTTACAGCCAACTACGCCTATAAGATCGGCACGCGGGGAGACGCCATCGAAGCGAGCTTCCTAGGCATCAATTCGCGCCAATACAAACTCAACCAATTCAACCTTGGTCTGGTCGAGCTCGTGGTCGGTCCGCGCATCGCGATCGGACAGAACGCATCGTTCAAACTTTACGGCATCGGAGACCAGGCCTGGCTGGGCGACGCCAATTATTTCTCGGCTGGCGGCGGCGGCGTTTCCGCGCGCACGACGCTCGGCGATCGCGGCATTCTGGAGGCGTTCGTCGAGCAACGGCATCGTGATTTTTCGAATTCGTCCAACTTTCCGACAGCCGCCCAACAGACCGGAGACCTGCTATCGGCGGTGGTGACCTCGGACGTGGGCTTCGGGTCAGTGCACTGGACGACGCGTGTAGGTTTCGAACAAAATCGTGCTGTCTTCGATTATTACTCATACAAGCGCTATTCGATCGACATGGCTTCTCCTTATGGGTTTGTCTTGTCGGTGTTCGGCACGCCGCATCAGTTTGTATTCGCGCCGACGATCGGCTTCAGCTGGGCCAATTTTGATGCGCCTAACCCGATCGTCGATCCGTTTCAAATACGGAACGACAAAGAGCAACGGTACGGTGCGATCTTCGATGCGCAAGTATACAAGAACGTGGGTTTGCGGACTCAAATTCTGTACACCAAGATCGACTCGTCGTTGCCGAATTACACAACCGACAACTTCTCGGTCTCGATCGGACCGGCCGCGCGGTTCTGAGCCGGAGGTTTAACCCCGATACGTCTCGCGCCCAAGCCGCGCGGCACGAAGTCGACGGTGAACCGCCGAATTCGCCCGCGTTCTTCGCCGATGCATCAGGCGATTACCTATTAGCTGCATCCAATCAACTGCTATTTTTGTACGCCAAACGGAATGGATTCCGCTAATGTGCCGGTAACATTTCGCGATGTCGTTGTGTCTCCACGGATTATCGAGCCGATCACAGAATCATTGAACCGGATTCAGACCCTTTGTCGTCGTCCCTTGATTGCGCCAATCTCAGCTTGCGCAGAAGGCCCGCAGAAACGGGCCGCAAGCCGACGGGCTTTTCAGACTGTATCGGCCATATTCGTCTGTTCGTATTTGAAGCCGAGACGGACCGATGAAGGCTGCAACGCGTTTGCGCAGTACCTTGCGCGTGCGGACGATGTTAGCGTGGGCGCGTCTGCGCCGGCTGACGCGTAACAAGAATCTTCGCGCGGTCGGTGCAGCGATAGCGACCCTTGTGCTGCTTACTTCGCTGCGCGCTTATGATCCGCGTATCGTCACCGAATTGAAGGAGCGTACGTTCGATACCTATCAGCGGCTCAAACCGCGCGCCTATACCGATCTGCCGGTGCGGATCGTCGATATCGATGAAGCCTCGATCTCGGAATACGGCCAGTGGCCTTGGCCGCGGACACGTCTTGCGGCGCTGACCCGTCGGCTTGCCGATCTCGGTGCGGGCGTGATCGCCTACGATGTCATTTTCTCCGAGCCGGATCGAACTACGCCGAGCCGGCTTGTCGACGATTTGCGGGATTCCGGCGCGCCAGATCTCGACCAAACCATGAAGCTGCTCGCGAACCTGCCTGACCACGATCAGGCGTTCGCCGATGCTATCGGCAAGACGGGGGTCGTACTCGGCTTTGCCGCCACCAGAGCCGCCAACGACAACCGCCCGCCCGGCCGGGCCGGGGTGGCCTTTGTCGGCGTCAATCCGACGAAGGTGCTTGCGCCCTTTCACGGCACGGTGTCGAGCCTGCCGATATTCAACGAAAAGGCGGCAGGTATCGGCGGCATCAATTTAAGTTCGCTCGATCGCGGCGGCATCGTCCGCCGGGTGCCTATGGTGTTTTCTGACGGCGTGAGCATCTACCCCAGCCTTGCGATTGAGGCGCTGCGGGTCGCTCAGAACCAGAAAAGCATTATCGTGCGAGGCACGGGAGCGAGCGGGGACAGTGACACGGGCCACGACGCGCTGATCGATATGCGGGTAGGCGCGTTCAAGTTGCCGTTAACGAGCAACGGCGAATCCCGGATCTATTTCAGTCGCGACCGGCCGCAGCGTTACGTGTCGGTGAAAGACATTCTTGATCCCGCTAAAGAGGCTACGGTGAAGCCGCTGATCGATGGCGCGATTGTCCTCGTCGGCGCATCGGCTGCGGGTTTGATGGATTCACGCGCGACGCCTCTGGGCGGACCGGTTCCGGGCGTCGCCATCCAGGCGCAGTTGATCGAGCAGATCCTCGCGCAGGACTTCATCGAACGTCCGGACTGGACGAACGGACTGGAAATCGTCTTGACCGTATTGTTCGGCGCCTTGGTCGCCGGCCTGGTCCTGATGTTCGGCGCCCGGTTTTCGTTCTATGCCGGCGTGGTGGGATTTGTCGCGGGGCTTGCCGGATCGTGGATCGCTTTCTCGCAATTTCGCCTCTTGATTGATCCGATCTTCCCGTCGCTGGCGGCGCTGGCGGTCTATATCGCCGTGGAGCGCGTGCTTCACGTTGCCTCCGATCGAGAGAAGAAGTTCGTACGGCAGGCCTTTGGTCAGTATCTCGCGCCGGAATTGCTGACCCAGCTTGAAAATTCACCGCAGGGGATGCGTCTCGGTGGCGAATCCCGCGATATTTCGGTGATGTTCATGGATGTTCGCGGATTTACCCCGATCTCCGAAGCTCTGACCGCGACGGAACTGGTCGATTTCATCAACACGCTGCTGGCGCCACTGTCGGACGCAATACAGGATGAACTGGGGACAATCGACAAGTACATCGGCGACTCGATCATGGCGTTCTGGAACGCGCCGGTCGACGTGTCCGATCATGCAACCCGGGCCTGCCAGGCGTCGCTCAAGATGCGTGCGGCGCTCGGCGCGCTCAACGACGCCGACGTCTTTGGATTCTCTGCGCGCGGCTTCGACGACTCGCGCGTCAAGATCGGGGTCGGCATCAATGCCGGACTGGCTTGCGTCGGCAACATGGGATCGCAAAGACGATTTAATTATTCGGCTATGGGCGATGTTGTGAACGTGGCGGCACGAATCGAGTCGGCAAGCAAAGCGCTTAATGTGGATCTTCTGGTTTCGGAAGACGTGGCCCGACGAGTCAAAGGAATTGCGCTGCTCGAGGCGGGCGAGATCTTGTTGAAAGGCAAGTCACGGCCCACAAAAATTTATGCAATCGCTGGCGACGATACGATGGCGGGATCGCCAGAGTTCGCCGAATTGAAGCGTCATCACGGCGCGCTGCTGACCGCGATCAAAACAGGCGAGGGGCCTGAGGCGACAGTCGCCCTGGCCCGTTGTCAAGAGCTCGCCGGCGAGGACATGCAGGATTTCTATCACCGCTTGGCTGAACAGATCACATCGCTTCACGCAACGTGAAGAAAACACGTCAGATCAAAATTATGGAGCCGCGCTTCTGATCTTGCCAGAAGCGGAAAGGCTCTAGAAGATCACAACGCTGCGGATCGACTCGCCTTTGCGCATCAGGTCGAACGCTCTGTTGATGTCGTCGAGCGGCATGACGTGCGTGATCATCGGGTCGATCTGGATTTTGCCCTGCATGTACCAGTCGACGATCTTCGGCACATCGGTTCGGCCGCGTGCGCCGCCAAACGCCGTGCCTTTCCATACGCGACCCGTGACGAGCTGGAACGGCCGCGTCGCAATTTCCGCGCCGGCGGGTGCGACGCCGATGACGATCGACTGTCCCCAACCACGATGGCAGGCTTCCAGTGCCTGGCGCATCACCTTCACGTTGCCGGTGCAGTCGAAGGTATAATCCGCGCCGCCGATCTGATCAGCACCGGACTTCGTCATATCGATCAGGTGAGGGACAAGATCCTTTCCGACGTCAGTCGGGTTGACGAAATGCGTCATGCCAAAGCGTTCGCCCCACGCTTTACGGTCGTCGTTGATGTCCACGCCGATAATCATGTCGGCTCCGGCGAGCCGTAACCCTTGTAGAACGTTCAGGCCGATACCGCCGAGGCCGAACACGATCGCCTTGGCTCCGGGTTCGACCTTCGCGGTGTTAATGACCGCGCCTACTCCGGTCGTGACGCCGCAGCCTATGTAACAGACCTTGTCGAAAGGGGCGTCTTCGCGGATCTTGGCAACCGCAATCTCCGGCAGCACCGTGTAATTGGCGAAGGTCGAAGTGCCCATGTAGTGATGGATCGGCTTGCCGTCCAAAGAGAAGCGCGACGTGCCGTCCGGCATCAGTCCCTGGCCCTGGGTAGCGCGAATTGCCGTGCAGAGATTGGTCTTGCGCGACAGGCATGACGGACATTGCCGGCATTCTGGCGTGTAGAGCGGAATAACGTGATCGCCTTTCTTCACCGAGGTCACACCCTTGCCGACATCGACGACAATGCCAGCGCCCTCATGACCGAGGATCGCCGGAAACAATCCTTCCGGATCCGCGCCGGACAAGGTGAACTCGTCGGTGTGGCAGACGCCGGTCGCCTTGATCTCGACCATGACCTCTCCGTCACGCGGGCCATCGAGTTCCACCGTCGTGACTTCAAGTGGCTTGCTGGCGGCAATAGCAACTGCGGCGCGAACGTGCATGGTGACTTCTCTTCGGCAGGCGTTCTGCAATTACAAAGCATCCCACAGGAATGCGTATTACAGCCCAGGATAAGGTCGTGTCTTCAAGGCCGCAATGACGGGCGGCTGACGGGCACGAAATGTCTCAGCAACAAAAAGAAGGGACGCCACTACGGCGTCCCTTCCTGCGTGTTCTCGATTGAATACAGCTCGCGTTACTTCGGCTGCTCGACAATCCGGAAATATGGCTTCGGCGACTTCCATCCCTTTGGGAACTTCTTGCGGGCCTCTTCCTCCGGAACCGCGGCCGAAAAGAACACATCGTCGCCTTGCTTCCAGTCCGACGGCGTCGAGACGCCGTGTTTGGCGGTGAGCTGCAAGGAGTCGATGACGCGCAGCACCTCCTGCCAGTTGCGGCCGGTGCTCATCGGATAAATGAGGACAATCTTGACCTGCTTGTCGGGACCGATCACGAAAATGTTGCGCACGGTCTGATTATCGACAGGCGTCCGCTTGTTGACGTCGCCGGACGTGCTGGCCGGCAACATGCCGTAGAGCTTGGCGACCTTGAAATCGACATCCGCAATCAGCGGATAGTTCGGCGCGACACCCTGCGTCTCCTCGATGTCCTTGGACCAAAGGTGATGCTTGTCGGTTGGGTCGACGCTGATGCCGATTAGCTTGACGCCCCGCTTGTCGAACTCCGGCTTGAGCCGGGCGACGGCGCCGAGTTCGGTGGTGCAGACCGGCGTGAAGTCCTTGGGGTGTGAGAAAAACAACCCCCAGCTATCGCCGAGCCACTTGTGAAAGCTGATGTTGCCTTCAGTACTCTCGGCTTCAAAATCAGGGGCGGTCGAACCAATCGATAAAGTCATAAGTTCACGTCCTCGTGTCACAGTTAAACGGGGGTGGCGGGACTATAAGCTCGGGCCAGACGAAACGGAACCGGTAATGAAAAAGGGCAATATCTTTTCTCCTGGCGAGCGTTGCGGAGCATCTTCCTGTCGACGACTGGCAGGTACAGCGAATTAAAGCCTACGAGATTGTGATCGCAGATGTCCCGATGTTGCCCCATCCGCCCCGGAAGGTGTTGCCATCGTCTTGAACCGGGGTCGCCATGGGGGCGACAACCTCATTGACCATCAAACGCGAGACATGGCGACAGATTGTTCGAATTTTAACGAACGATTCATGCCCTCATGAAATTGCTGATCTGATCCAGAAAAGAGAACCATTCCCATGCTTTCCGACCTGTCCGCCGTCGTCGCCCCTATCGATATTTTTGCCATTGCGAGTCGGAAGGACGTGGTGGCAGCGCTTGCTAAGGTCCGTAACGGGGTCATCACCGGGGAGGGGCCGACCGCCGGAGGCCGCGTTCATTTCTCCAGAATGCTTGATTCCACTGATACGTCTTGGTGTGTGCACCTTTTGACGGCTGCTGCCGTAGACAACCAGCCGGTAAGCCGGGAAGAGGCTGAAGCGCTATTTGAAATCAATGATGCTGCCACCGAGCGAAGCGATGACGGACGGTTCGACGATCTGTTCGCCAAAGCCATCGTCCACCACGCGGCGTCCGCATCAGGGCTTCCGGTGCCGGCGCGCCGCATCGCTTTGGCTCCGGATACCGATATCGAAAGCTGGGCGCCGACCCGGGCAGTGGGCGTCAACATTGAAGTGCTGGAATGGATTGCGAACCAGATGCGTGGCAAACGCCGCAGCAATCGTCAGTTGATGGCACTGGTCGCCAGCCTGATCGGCGCGGCAACCTTGCCGCTGGCGCACCTTCCAAACGTTCTCGACCTCGGCATGTAAGGGACGCGGAATTTACTAAATCGACGAACGGCGGGCTTCTTGCCCGCCTTTTTGTTGAGCGCTCCGGATCGAGCAGTCACAACTGAAGCGGATAGCGAGGTCATAGGCAGTCAGCGGAAAGGTGACATATCGAGGCTCCTCGATGTTCGCTCCCGCTGAAAAGTCTTTGCTGCTGTTTGATTTTTCTGTACGAGGAAACATGACAGCGTCGTAGGCGGGATCGCGTACGCCGTGCTGAAGATTGGACCGCGCCCGAAGGTTGCAGGTCGCCAGGCATGTTCAAACGAATTCTGATCGCCAATCGCGGCGAGATCGCCTGCCGGATCATCAGATCGGCCCGCCGGATGGGCATCGAAACCGTTGCCGTGTACTCGGAGGCGGATCGAGACGCGCTTCACGTCGTGATGGCCGACGAGGCCGTGCCGATCGGCGCCCCGCCGGCCGCCGAGACTTATCTCGTGATTGAGAAAATCGTGGAAGCCTGCCGCAAGAGCGGTGCGGAGGCCGTCCATCCCGGCTACGGGTTTCTGTCAGAGCGCGCGGAGTTTCCGCGAGCGCTTGCAGATGCCGGCGTCGTTTTCATTGGGCCCAATCCCGGCGCGATCGCCGCAATGGGTGACAAGATCGAATCCAAGAAGGCGGCGGCCAAGGCCGGGGTCTCGACGGTGCCGGGCTTCCTCGGCGTGATCGAGGACGACAGGCACGCGGTGAAGATCGCCGGCGAGATCGGCTATCCGGTGATAATCAAGGCGTCGGCGGGCGGCGGAGGCAAGGGCATGCGCATTGCGCATTCGAGCGCCCAGGTCGTCGAGGGTTTTAACCTGGCGAAGGCGGAGGCGAAGGCCTCGTTCGGCGACGACCGCGTCTTCATCGAGAAGTTTATCGTCGATCCCCGACATATCGAAATCCAGGTGCTCGGCGACAAGCATGGCAACGTGATCCATCTTGGCGAGCGCGAGTGCTCGATCCAGCGACGAAATCAGAAAGTCATCGAGGAGGCGCCGTCGCCGCTGCTCGACGAGATCACGCGGCGCAAGATGGGCGAGCAGGCCGTGGCGCTGGCCAAAGCTGTAAACTACGACTCGGCAGGCACGATCGAGTTTGTCGCCGGGCAGGACAAGAGCTTTTACTTCCTCGAGATGAACACACGGCTACAGGTCGAGCATCCGGTCACCGAACTGATTACCGGTATCGATCTGGTCGAGCAGATGATCCGTATTGCCGCAGGAGAAAAACTGCCAATAGCGCAGAAGGACGTGACGCTGACGGGATGGGCAATTGAGTCGCGCGTCTATGCCGAAGATCCCTTCCGCAATTTTCTTCCTTCAATCGGACGTCTCGTCAAATATCGGCCGCCGGCGGAAATCAGCCGAAACGATGTCACCGTGCGCAACGACACCGGCGTGTGCGAGGGCGGCGAGATTACAGTTCATTACGATCCGATGATCGCCAAGCTCGTGACTCATGGGCCGTCCCGCGTCGCCGCCATCGAGGCGCATGCCCATGCGCTGGATGCGTTCTACATCGACGGTATCCGACACAACATTCCGTTTTTGTCGACCTTGATGGGTCACGCGCGCTGGCGCGCCGGTAATCTCTCGACCGGGTTCATCGCGGAGGAGTTTCCGAAAGGCTTCACCGCGCGCGCGCCGGAAGGCGAGATCGCGCGCAGGCTTGCGGCGGTAGCGGCTGCGATCGATCACGTGCTCGGCGAGCGCAAGCGACAGATTTCCGGCCAGTTGAACGGCCGCCCGGTGGCGAGGGAAGGCGGCCGCGCCGTTTGGCTCGATCGCGATGAAATCCTGCTCGATGTCTCTCGTGACGGCGACGCCATAACGGTTTGCTTCGTGGACGCGGGTGAGGGTGCCGGCAAAGCGCATCGATTGCTCTCACGATGGGTGCCTGGCCAGCCGGTCTGGCAGGGCACGCTGGACGGGCATCCGATCGCAATACAGGTGAGGCCGATCACGAACGGATTTCGGCTTGCGCATCAGGGCTGCGAAGTCGCGATCAGTGTGTTTACCAAAACCGAGGCGGCAGCTGCGCGGCTTATGCCGGTGGTGTCGGCCGCTGATAACGGCAAAAAGCTGCTGTGTCCGATGCCGGGCCTCGTCGTCTCGATCGCCGTCACCGAAGGGCAGGAGGTCAAGGCCGGCGAGACACTGGCGATTATCGAGGCGATGAAGATGCAGAACGTGCTGCGCGCCGAGCAAGACGGAACGGTCAAGACGATTGCGGCCGTACCCGGAGCGACGCTGGCGGTGGATGCGCTCATCCTCGAATTCGCCTGAGGTTTCCCATGGCGTCTCCATGCACCGAAACTGCGTGCCGTGCTTCCGCCCGGCGGCGCCCGACCGGAGTTCTGGATGGATGAGGTAGTTCGCCAGGTCGTGATCCGCGGTCGCGTTCAGGGCGTTGGTTTCCGCTACTGGATGATGCGCGAAGCAATCCGCCTCGGTGTTGGTGGCTGGGTACGTAACCGGCGTGACGGCAGCGTCGAGGCTTTGTTCGCAGGGTCGGCCGAGGCTGTCGCAGAGATGACGGCGCGGTGCCAGAACGGGCCGGAATTTGCTCGGGTGGATGGGGTCGAAGACCAGGCTGTGACGGCGAACGCCGTGAAGATGATCCGGCCGGGCGAGCGCTTCTCACAACTTCCGACGGTGTAGGCAAAGATCCGCAACGAAAGGCCTAGCCTGTCCACAGGGCGGACCATGATCGCGCGGCCTTCGTCGCGTGACGGTCAGGCCGTTGTCTCCGTGAGACGCAGTTCCGAGGATCCGAATACTTCGCCGAAGGTGCGCTTCAGAGCGTCATCGACATCTGCCAGCCTGATACGCAGACCAAGGTCGGCGAGGCTCGTCACGCCGTAACGGGGGTCGGTGACACCGCAGGGCACGATGTCGGCAAAATGACTGAGATCGGGATCGACATTGAGCGAGATGCCGTGGAACGATACCCAGCGGCGGATCCGCACGCCGATCGCTGCAATCTTATCCTCGTGGCCCGGGCCTTTGTCCGGGCGCACCACCCAGACGCCGACCCGTTCCTCGCGCCTTTCTCCCTTGACGCCGAAGGCGTGGAGCGTGCGGATGATCCATTCCTCAAGGCGGGCTATGAAGTCCCGAACGTCCGGCCGGCGGCGCTTCAGATCCAGCATGACATAAGCGATGCGCTGGCCGGGGCCATGATAGGTGATCTGGCCGCCACGGCCGGTCGCGAATAGCGGAAAGCGGGTCTTCAGCAAATCGGCTTTGCGCCCACTGGTGCCAGACGTGTAAAGCGGCGGGTGCGCCAGCAGCCAGACCTGCTCCGTAGCCTCGCCCGAGGCAATCGCCGCGGCCCGCCTTTCCATGGCCTCTACAGCTTCCAGATAGGGCACGGGATGATCGGACTGTCGCCACTCCACAGGCTCGCTGGGCGAGGCGGCAAACAGCTTCAAATCGAGGGTTTGACGGTCATTAACCATTGGCTAACCCTAACGTGGTGGTCTGGAGATGGTAGCAATCCGCACGGTTGGTGAGTCTGCATTTCGTGGCGACGCTCGATAAAGTATCTGTCGATCTCATGGTGGTCCTGGGGACCACGTCCATGCCCGTTCATCAGGTCATGCGGCTCAGCCGTGGCGCCATTATCGAGCTTGATGCCACCGAGCAGGACGAGGTCAAGATCCTGGCCAATAACTTGCCGATCGCCAGCGGTGTTGTGATGGTCAACCGGAACCGCATCGCGGTTGAAGTCAAACAGATGCTGCCTCGCACGCCAGACCGCCGATAAAGCTACTCCGATCAAAATCATGGAGCCCCGCTTTTCATTCTGTCAGAAGCGGAGGGGCTCGAAATCTGACATCTGGATCAAAAGAACGCAGAAACGTCCTGATTTCCGGTGTTAATATCGCACGGGGATTGCCGCGCTTTCGGGCCTCGATCGGAGAAGGAACGTCTCGCTGGGCCTTGTCCCTCCACCATTGTTTTGTTAAATCGGCGCCATTGATGGGTCGGGCGCCAGCCTGAACCGACTTTTAAGCGCTCGTGGCGGAATTGGTAGACGCGCTGCCTTGAGGTGGCAGTGAAGAAATTCGTGAAGGTTCGAGTCCTTTCGAGCGCACCATCTGATAAGACGGATCGAATAACCGCCGCGGTGCCCCGATGCGCCTGCGGCGAGTCTTCCCTTTTTGATCCGCGAAGGCTTGCTCCTGCCGCCGAAAGGCATCCCGGGTCTCGGGGTCAACGGCATGTGAGGTTCTTTTAAGTTTCGGAGCCTGAGTGGCCGATTGGTATGTTCCCCGACTCGGGAAAACGTCTTCCTTTTTCAGTCAGAGACCAAGCGATGTGATTGGAAAAACCCGCGATGATCGACCGGGACTTGATCAAACCCAAAGCTTCCAGTTTATCCCGGATGACGATCGTGCTCCTGTCGCTAAGTTCGCAATAATCAGAAATGTGAAGTTTCTGCCGGTACCAGAATCCAATAAGCTCCCGCACGTAGGCTTCTGATGGGCTTTTGAGGAGATGGCCATAGAGCCCGGCAAAAAGGTCGCCCAATAAAATCGGGTGCGAGACCTTGTCCGGTGTCCCTTCTTCCGTTCGATAGATAAGCAATTCCACCGCAACTGGGTCGGCTAGCCCATCTGGAGTCGAACGAGGCGATGACTTGTCACTATCGAGATCGGCAAGCTTTTGACGCAGATCCGTATTCTCGATTCGCAGCTTTTCTAGCTCCTGGAGAAGCTTTGGATTGATGGCCTGATCACCACGTATCCAGCCAATACCAGGTTTCAAATTCACAGCCGTTGCGACGGCCATCACAACTTTCATGCAAAGGTCGTTTTCGTTGCTCCAGGATTCGACGATACGACCGGTCTTCAAACGAGCTTTGAAAGCATCCAGTCTTTCTTTTAGCGGTGCTTCTGATTCAGTGCCGCACGCAATGCCGCCCGGGTTTTCCGGAAGGAACGCAAGTATGGGAATGCCTTTTGATTGCGTATACTCAAATGCGTTTTCCGTGAAAGTCAGTTCATCGCCGGACAGCGAGCCGTAACGGCGGCCGACGATCATGATATAATAATCGCTGCGATCAATGATCCGCTTGATGTAGTCCAGTTGCTGTTGATCAGTTACTGGAAACGATTCCATGCCGGCGGGCATGTATCCTGCTTTTGCCAGCGTGTTGCTGACGGCCTGACGCTCGTCCTTCAAATCGGCGTCCGTCGAAGTAATGAAAATCTGAAAAACCCGATCCACTTGAACTTTTCCTCATCACCGGATTTGACCCTCGCTGCCGGCACCTGGATTCGTCAATCATCTGTCATGTGGCTGGGACAAGTGGAAGGCGTTTCGGGCACGTCGCGGCCAACCCGATGTGAGTCTTAATCTTTGTTTACCAGACCAGAGCATTCGCGCTCACGGTTGGCTGCTGCTTTTAATCGAATAAAACACCGGATTTTAACCGTTGCTGCTCGGCAGAGTGGCGGGATGATGCTCGAGTGCTAGAATTGCAGGATGATCCGGCTTGTCTCAGTCGCCACCGTGATATCCACCTACCAGAAACCGGCGGGCACGGTGGACCCGAATGACAACGCTCAAACCGATCTTTGGGCGAGCCGGCTGAATGTCCCCCGCGAGAGGCTGCTGGAAGCCATTTCGGAGGTGGGAACCTCGCTGGCCGCTGTGCGGCACCGCCTCGAAAAATAGAGGCTCTCCGCCGAAATTTCGCCTGCGCATCCACCATATATTGCCTGAACCTCGGAGCCGAGGCGCAACACCTTGGCCGCCCTGATTCGATGTGCTATCTGGCGGAAGCCGCTTCGATCACGTGCTATTGCTGTTCGCACCCGTGCACTACGGCTGCGCTCCCGAGGGTATTCTGCATGGACTCTTCCGCCAAAACCACCTCCGCCCCCGATCCTTTCTTTGCGGCCACCCTTGCCGAGGCCGATCCGGAGATCGCCGCCGCGATCAACGGCGAATTGGGCCGTCAGCGTCACGAGATCGAGCTGATCGCGTCGGAAAACATCGTCAGCCGCGCGGTTCTGGAGGCGCAGGGCTCGGTGATGACCAACAAGTACGCGGAAGGCTATCCGGGTGCGCGTTATTATGGCGGATGTGAATGGGTCGATGTCGCCGAAACGCTGGCGATCGAGCGCGCCAAAAAGCTGTTCGGCGCCCGGTTTGCCAACGTCCAGCCGAACTCGGGCAGCCAGATGAACCAGGCGGTCTTTCTGGCGCTCCTGCAGCCTGGCGATACTTTCATGGGGCTCGACCTCGCTGCCGGAGGCCACCTGACGCACGGCGCGCCGGTCAACATGTCCGGCAAGTGGTTCAAGGCCGCACACTACACCGTGAGGCGCGACGATCACCTGATCGATATGGACGAGGTGGCTCATCGCGCCGAGGAGGTCAAGCCGAAGCTGATCATCGCCGGCGGTTCGGCCTATTCGCGGCCGTGGGATTTCAAGCGCTTTCGCGAGATCGCCGACAGCGTCGGAGCGTATTTGATGGTGGATATGGCGCACTTCGCCGGCCTCGTCGCCGGTGGCGTGCACGCCTCACCGGTGCCGCACGCGCATGTGACAACCACCACCACCCACAAGTCGCTGCGCGGTCCGCGCGGCGGCCTAATCCTGTGCAATGATGAAGCGCTGGCCAAGAAGTTCAATTCGGCAATCTTCCCAGGCCTGCAGGGCGGCCCGCTGATGCATGTCATCGCCGCCAAGGCCGTGGCGTTCGGCGAGGCGTTGCGTCCGGACTTCAAGATCTACGCGAAAAACGTCGTCGAAAACGCTAAGGCGCTTGCCGAAAGCCTGCGTGGCCACGGCTTCGACATCGTTTCCGGAGGCACAGACAACCACCTGATGCTGGTGGACCTTCGGCCCAAGGGATTGAAGGGAAACATTTCGGAAAAGGCGCTCGTTCGCGCTGGGCTAACCTGCAATAAAAACGGCATTCCTTTCGATCCTGAAAAGCCATTCGTGACGTCGGGCCTGCGCCTCGGCACGCCGGCCACCACCACGCGCGGCTTCGGGGTGACCGAGTTCAAACAGGTCGGCGGCCTGATAGCGGAAGTACTCAAGGCCATCGCACAGTCGGAGGACGGCAAGGCGCCGCTGGTCGAGGCTGCCGTGAAGGAGAAGGTCAAGGCGCTGACGGATCGCTTTCCGATCTATCAGGACAGATGAACTTGCGTATGAATTTGGTGACGTTTCGAAGAGTCATCTTCTGAATTAATTTATGCGCTCATCTCCTTGAAAGTAATAAATTAATATGACAGTAAGAGCGCTCAGAAACCCGGCTTCGAAGAGCCGTTTTTCGGCGATGGTAAGGTGAGTTGAGAGATGCGCTGCCCGAGCTGCAACAGTTTGGATACGCAGGTCAAGGATTCCCGGCCGACCGAAGATTCGGCCGTTATCCGGCGCAGGCGGGTCTGTATGGCATGCAATTTCCGCTTCACAACCTTTGAGCGGGTGCAACTGCGCGAACTCACGGTTATCAAGCGCAACGGCCGGCGGGTGCCGTTCGACCGCGACAAGCTGGTGCGTTCGCTGCAAATCAGCTTGCGAAAGCGGCCGGTCGAACCCGAGCGGATCGAAACCATGGTCTCGGCCATCGTCCGCGAGCTCGAGAGTGGTGGTGAGGCAGAAATTTCGTCCGAAACCATCGGCGAGATCGTAATGGAACACCTGCGAAGCCTCGACGATGTGGCCTATGTGCGCTTTGCCTCGGTCTACCGCAATTTCCGCGAGGCCAAGGATTTCGAGACAGTACTGGGCGAACTTTCCAGCGAGGACGATGCGCGGCGGGTACCGCTGCGCAAATGATCTTCCGCATTCTGGAAGAGCAGAACGGCGCTAACCTCCGGACGGAGAAGGTCGCCGACTTGCATTTCATGCAACTAGCGCTTGCGCTGGGCCATCGCAGCTTGGGCGCGAGCGCACCTAACCCGGCCGTGGGCGCCGTTATCGTGAAAGACGGGGTGATTGTCGGTCGCGGCTGGACCCAGCCTGGAGGGCGCCCGCACGCGGAGGCCGAGGCGCTGCGGCGGGCGGGGGGCGCGGCACAAGGTGCGACCTTGTATGTCACGCTGGAGCCCTGTTCTCACGTTGGAAAAACGCCGCCATGCGCCGACGCCGTGATCGCAGCCGGCATTACGCGCGTTGTGTCCGCGATCGAGGATCCCACGCCCGAAGTCGCAGGGCAGGGCCATGCGCGGTTGCGGGCTGCTGGTATATCGGTGGATGTCGGACTTTGCGCGGTCGAGGCGGCTCACCATCATGCCGGGCATTTCCGGCGGGTCCGGGACAAACGCCCCCACATCATCCTTAAACTCGCGGTGTCCAGCGACGGAAAGATCGCTGCCGCCGGAGGCGTACCGGTCGCGATCACGGGCGAGGCAGCGAGGGCGCGGGCGCATCTGCTGCGGGCCCAATGCAGCGCGATTCTGGTTGGCATCGGCACCGTTCTGGCTGACGATCCTCTCCTGACCTGCCGGCTTCCCGGCATGGAAACGCGCTCGCCGCCGCGTGTGGTCCTGGATCACGCGCTGCGCATCCCGGAAAGCAGCCGCCTTGTTCAGTCCGCGCGCGAAACTCCGCTTTGGATCATGACCTCGGATTTTGCCGAAACGTCAAGGGCGATGAAACTCGGCGCGGCTGGCGCGCACGTGATGCGTGTTCCGGTCGCGGTTGGAACGCCCGGGCTCGATCTCGTGGCGATTCTCCGCGCCCTCTCTGAAAGAGGGGTCAACCGGCTGATGATCGAAGGCGGAGCGCGTGTTGCGGCATCGTTTGTCGCGGCAGCGTTGGTTGACGAAGCCTGGTTGCTACGCGGTCCCGATCCGATCGGCGACGACGGTGTGGCCGCCCTCGGGGCCTTGTCGCTGACCACCATTACCGGGTCACCGCAATTCAAAATGCGTGCGAGCGAAACGCTGGATCAGGACGCTCTCGCGATTTACGAGCGTATCTAAATGGAGTTACGCTAAAGCCGTCGCGCTGTCCTGGCGTCTGGCATCTACATCTTTCAGTCGCCGCGTGTGATGGTGGGGCATGACGAGCGAAGTGACGCCATTCTTTGAACCGAGCGGTTCTGCCATAACGCTCGGAAGTCCTGGATTCGGAAGGTTCTGATGTTTACCGGCATAGTGACCGACGTCGGCGAGATCGAAAGTGTGACGCACACGGCGCAGAACCGGCTGCACCGAGTTCGCATCCTCTGCCACTATGATCAAACCACCATCGCAGATGGCGCCTCGATCGCTTGCAACGGCACGTGTCTGACAGTCGTTCTCTCCGGCGTCGCGGGGGGGCGGACCTGGTTCGACGTCGATGTCGGGACGGAGACGCTCGACGTGACGACCGCAAAGCACTGGGCGGCGGGAACGCGGCTCAATCTCGAACGCGCGTTGAAGATCGGCGATGAGCTTGGTGGCCACATTGTCGCGGGTCATGTCGACGGAACCGCGACCATACTGACGCGCGATGACCAACACGGCATGGCGCGTTTTGAATTCTGCGCCAGCCCGAATTTAGCGCGTTTCATCGCGGCCAAGGGCTCGGTGACATTGGACGGCGTATCGCTAACGGTGAACAGCGTTCGGAAGGAGGCATTCTCGGTGCTCACTATTCCGCGCACGCTCGACCTTACCACGCTGGGCAACTGGCGCCCGGACAGCGAGGTCAATATCGAGGTCGACCTGATGGCGCGTTACGCCGCGCGCCTGAGCGAGATGAAGTGCGCTTCATCGACGGAAATATGATACGCGGGCTGCGGGCCTCTTTGACAGAAAGAATACCGGGCGAGCCCGGCACGGCTAACCGGAGCATGAATGGCAGAGGCAAGGCACGCACCGCTTAAGGATCAAACAAGCGTCTCGGGCGCGTATGTCTTGATCGTGGAAGCGCGGTTCTACGACGATATCCAGGATGCGTTGCTCGAAGGAGCGGTCGCCGAACTGCGATCTGCCGGCGTCCGTTATGATGTCGTCACCGTTCCGGGCGCTCTCGAGATTCCTGCAGCCATTGTCTTCGCGCTTGATGCGGCCGAGCGGAGCAGCGAGCCTTACGATGCTGTGGTCGCACTCGGGTGCGTCGTGCGGGGCGACACCATCCATTTCGAGATTGTCTCGATGGAATCTTCCCGCGCGCTGATGGATCTGTCGATGCAACGGCGGGTACCTCTCGGCAATGGCATCATCACGGTCAACACCGATGCGCAAGCGTGGGCGAGGGCGCGTGCAGGCGAATTGAACAAGGGCGGCCATGCGGCGCGGGCGGCGTTGACAATGCTGCGGATTAAACGCCGATTGGCGAAGGCGTAACGGAGCGATGGCGAACATCAAGGCAGGTATCGACAGGAAGGCAAACAGGCGCGGCGCGGCACGGCTCGCCGCGGTGCAGGCGCTGTATCAGATGGAGATCAGCGGAGCGGGCATTAACGATGTCTTTGCGGAGTTTGATAGCCACTGGCTCGGCAACGAAGTCGAAGGCGACAGATATCTTCCTGCGGAGGCTGCCTTCTTTCGAGACGTGGTGGCAGGCGTGGTTCGCGATCAGGTCAGGATCGACCCATTGATCGACGATGCGCTGTCGAAGAGTTGGCCGCTGAAGCGGATCGCCGCGATCCTGCGCGCGGTGCTCCGCGCCGGCTCATATGAACTGGAGCATCGCATGGATATCCCGGCGCGTGTCGTTGTGTCCGAATATGTCGATGTCGCACACGCTTTCGTCGAAAATGATGAAGCTGGTATGGTCAATGCGGTGCTTGACCAGATCGCACGCCATTTCCGCACCGCCGAGTTTACTCGCTGACGCCTATTCCGCTACGGCTGCGCATGAACCCTGACGGGTCGAAATATGTCGGTTGAGGACGATCTAATCGCTCGCTACTTCAAGCCGATCGCGACCAATCCGGGTGCGTTGGGGCTCACTGACGATGCGGCTGTCTTGCGAGGCGGCAACGACGATCTCGTGGTCACAACCGATGCTATTGTCGAGGGTGTACATTTTCGGAGCAGCGATCCGCCTGAAACGGTCGCCAAGAAAGCCTTGCGTGTCAACCTGTCCGATCTCGCCGCCAAAGGTGCGACGCCCGCCGGATTCGTTCTGACCCTGGCGTTGCGTGAGCCGGATGAGAGATGGCTCTCGGCCTTCGCGAGCGGGCTTGCCGAAGACGCCATCACCTTTGACTGTCCGTTGCTCGGCGGCGATACCGTCGGCACTCCAGGGCCGCTGACGATGTCCATCACTGCGTTCGGTCGCGCGCCGGTTGGTGGAATGATCTTGCGTAGTCGCGCGCAGCCCGGTGACCGTATCGTCGTCTCCGGCACGATCGGCGACGCCGCACTCGGGCTCGCCATTCTCTCAGGCAAAGTGACGGTCGACGCCGCCGCGATTCGTGAGTCGTTGATCGACCGGTATCGGGTCCCGCAACCCCGCATCCCTCTCGCAGAGGCTGTCCGCCACTATGCGCGGGCGGCGATGGACGTTTCCGATGGTCTGGCGGGCGACCTCGCAAAACTTTGTATCGCGTCCGGAGTTTCGGCGATCATTGATGCCGCAGCCGTTCCACTCTCTGAAGCTGCGCGCGGACTGATAGAGCAGGGGCAGACGAGTTTCGTCTCCGCTGTGAGCGGCGGCGACGATTACGAGGTTTTGTGTACGGTCGCGAAGGATCGCTGGGACGACTTCGCGCGGGCGGCACGAAACGTTGGCGTCGTCGTAACTCCGATCGGAGAAATCATCGCGGGCAACGCAGCTCCGAAATGGCTCGATACAAAAGGCGAGGATGTCGCACTTCCGCGGCTTTCCTACAGCCATTTCTGAATAGTGGCGACCGCCAGCTCCACTACATACCAAAACGCCCGGTCTGGCCGGGCGTCTTGCCGTTGAAAAGAAAGGCTCGTTCAGGTTCCGCTGCCGAACCGACGAGACCACCATCCCGCACGTCGCGGTCGGGTTTCGTCCGATACTTCCGGGGGAGACTGTTGCGATTCCGGTGTCGCTGCTTCCGGATGGCTTTGAATGACAGGAACGGCGGGCGATGCTTCTTGCGAGGCGAAGCTCACCTTTTCCCGTACGGTCGAGCGACGGCAAACGGCCTTCTCGGATTCCGAAACGGTCTCGCTCCTGGCCTCAGCCGTGCGGATTGTCGGTTCTGCGGTGTGCTGTTGCGGCTGAGTTTCAGCTTCGGACGGGCTGGTCTGCGTTTCTGGCGCTATCGACACAGAATCGAAGTCCGCAACCGCCTCGACGGCTTCTGATGCTGACGGAGGGTTCAACTCGTCGGAAATCGAGTCGACAGCACTCGCACCGTTGCTACCCCGGCGCCGACGACCACCGCGACGCCCACGACGACGCGGTCGCCGTTCATCTCCGTCCGGAGACTGATCGGCTCGCACCTCGCTGCCCTGCGCCGAAGAGTCCTCTCCATCAGTTTCGACGTCGTCCTCGGTCATAAAGCGTGCCGCGGCGAAATCGGCGGCAATCTGGACGCTGTCCGGACCGTCGACCGTTTGCGGAGGCTGATTATCGCTCGTTTCGCCAGAGCGTTCACGCCGAGGCCGGCGTCGCCTGCGCTTGCGGCCGTCACCCTCGGTTTCACCGCCCGCCTGTTCATCGGCGCGAGTCTCGGCGTCGTCGGCCACGATCTCCGTTTCCACATCGACCGGCTGCTCGTCTTCATGGACCTCTTCGGCCTGCGGCGGGTCTATGGCGAGTTGCGTGGCCAGCAGCGCTTTTGCCGCCTCCAGAGTATGCACCTGCTCGCCGCGATCAATGACGAAGGATTGTTGACCCGCGAGCGAGGGGTCGGCGACCAGGGAGAGACCAACTTTGAAGCTGTGTTCGAGGGCGCGCAGATGTCCTCGCTTCTGATTGAGCACATACAATGCAACGTTAATGCGCGTCCGCACGACAAGGTTGTGCGTCGCTCCTTTTATCAAAACTTCCTCAAGGCTGCGCAACAACTGCAACGCCACCGACGGAACCGAGCGGACATGGCCGGTGCCGCCGCAGTGCGAGCAAGGCTCTGTCGAACTTTCCAGCATACTGGCGCGGATTCGCTGGCGCGACATTTCCAGAAGACCGAAGTGCGAAATGCGACCGACCTGGATGCGCGCGCGATCGTGGCGCAGACATTCGCTCAGCTTACGCTCCACCGCGCGGTTGCTTCGTTTCTCGTCCATGTCGATGAAATCGATGACGATCAGGCCGGCAAGATCACGCAGTCGCAACTGTCGGGCGACTTCCTCGGCAGCTTCCAGATTGGTCTTAAGCGCGGTATCCTTGATGTGATGTTCGCGGGTCGAGCGACCTGAGTTGACATCGATCGATACCAGCGCCTCGGTTTGGTTGATGACGATGTATCCACCGGAGCGAAGCTGCACCGTCGGCAGGAACATCGCGTCCAGTTGGCTCTCGACGCCCATCCGCGAAAACAAGGGCTGGCAGTCGCGATACTGCTTCACTGCTCGGACGTTGGATGGCATCAGCATCTTCATGAAATCGCGCGCTTCATGATAGCCGGCTTCACCGGCCACCTGGATTTCGTCGATTTCCTTGCTGTAGAGATCGCGGAGGGAGCGCTTGATAAGCGAGCCTTCCTCGTAAACAAGTGTCGGAGCCTGGGACCGCAAGGTCATATCTCTTACGGTTTCCCACATGCGGATCAGATACTCGAAATCGCGCTTGATCTCCGGCTTGGTGCGCGAAGCGCCAGCGGTGCGCAGGATGACTCCCATTCCCTCGGGGACATCGAGATCCTGTACCACCTCCTTCAGCCGCGAACGGTCTTGCGCCGAGGTGATCTTGCGACTGATGCCGCCGCCGCGGGCCGTATTGGGCATCAGCACCGCATACCGGCCGGCCAGCGATAGATAGGTCGTCAGCGCGGCGCCCTTGTTACCACGCTCCTCCTTGACCACCTGGACCAGCATGACCTGGCGACGCTTGATGACTTCCTGGATTTTGTACTGACGGCGCGGCCGGTAACCCCGCTCCGGCACCTCCTCGAGAGCATCATCGCCGCCGACGGATTCAACCTGCTCCTCTTCTTCGTCATCGTCACTATCATCATCTTCCGCGCGATCGTCGACGCGAGCTTCGTCCCCATGGAATCCGACCTCATGAGGATGGCCGCCGGCATAGTCACCATTCTCACGATCGTGAACTTCATTGTGCGCTTCATCAGTGGAAACGGCCGGTCCGGTGTGATCGTTTTGAGCGCTATCGTCAGCAAGCGGCTCGACGCCGGTCGCGTGACCCGGTGCTATCGGGGCCGGGTCTTCATCCGATGAAGCCGCGACCAGATCCTCACTAGAGCCCTCCTGAATTTCGTCGCGATGCTCGCGGACCACATCGTCGGAGTCGAGCGCGCCAGCGAAGTCATGCGACTCCTGTAAGTTGTCGGCGCTGTTTAGAGAGCTTGATCCAATGTCGTGCGCAGGCGCGCGTGCGTGATCGCGCTGTATGGCGTCGTCGGCTCCGTCATCCGCGTCGGGATGATCATGATGTTGCCCGAGTTGATCGCCCACTGCTGTTTCATCAGACGGCAAATCAGACTGTGTCGCGTCTATCCCCGCGGCCTCCCCATCCTCGACGATGGTGCTTTGCACGCGTTCGCCGTGATCGCGCCGACGGGCGTTGCGATGCCGCGAACGGCGGCGGTTGGGACGATCTTCGGGTTCTTCCTCTGCCTCGCGATGAGCACGCTCGTCGGCTTCGATCAGCGCCTGCCGGTCGGCGACCGGAATTTGATAATAGTCAGGATGGATTTCGCTGAACGCCAGGAAACCGTGCCGATTTCCTCCGTATTCGATAAACGCGGCTTGCAGCGAAGGCTCAACCCGGGTGACCTTGGCCAAATAGATGTTGCCACGCAGTTGTTTGCGTTGTGCTGATTCGAAATCAAATTCCTCGACGCGGTTGCCGCGGACCACCACCACCCGGGTTTCTTCCGGGTGGGTGGCGTCGATCAACATTTTGTTGGGTTTGTTGGACATTTTGAAGCTCTTGGGGGCGGAGGGCGCATGGCACGGCGCGCGCATCTCGCGCGGCCGGGTAACGCAACGGTCCACCTGATTCGGGGGTGAGGGGAAGGCTGCGACGCGATCTGGAACGCCGTGCCGACCCTGATCCCGACGAGACGCCATGCGCGAAGTTTTCACTTCGCCTCGGTGCGGTCTTTGCGGAAAAAATGGTCAGCTTTTCAGTATGGCGCATCAGGCGTCAGCCCGTCTGAACAGGTTGGCGGCAAAAACACCGCCGCGTATCTATCTCGCTGCCGGACCGACGCGGCGCCAAAGCGCCTTGTCGGTTGTCGTACCGCGTGGCCACAGGCCGGGACAATCGGTTACGACCTCTCCAAGCTGCCCCCAGGTGCAAATGGTAACCTGGGACCGGATCCCTCCCAAACCTGAAAAACACCTCTTCAATTCGGCCGCGCGCTGCGCTGGCTGTGTGGAGGGATCAGAAAACGCCGGAACTTCGAACAATCTGAAGCCCTAACGCTGCACCGGGAAGCTGAACGCGACACAACCGTGAGTTTAACCGTCAGCATTAACTTACATACGTGGATTGCCTGTCGCTTGCAAGGGACCGTGTCGTCATCCGGGAAGTCTTCCGAGCAATAACAGGGTATCGGATTAAGTCCGGATTAACCGTACTGTATCTATTGTGATTAAAAGCAGCTCGGAGGCATGGGTTCGTTGGCTGGCCGCGCAAATCTGCGAATCGTCTGGCTATGCGCCATAGCGTTACTTGCTCCCGGCGCGGCTTCGTTTGCCGCCGGGAACGAACCCGTCCGCCCGGAGATCGCCGGTGATTTTCCGGTCGCCTCCGAAGTGAGACTCGCGGGCGATCTGAATCAGACCCGCTTCATTCTCGATCTCGACAAGAAGATCGATATTCACGCCTTTCTGCTGACTGATCCTTATCGGGCCGTCATCGATATTCCCCAAGTCAGTTTTCGCCTTGCGCCCAAAGCCGGGGAAACCGGACGCGGCCTGATAAAGGCGTTCCGCTACGGTCTGGTTATGCCGGGCGGATCGCGGATTGTCTTCGATCTCGCAGGACCTGCGAAAATCCAGAAAGCTTACGTGCTCGACGCCGCGAACGGTCAGCCCTCCCGCCTGGTCGTCGAACTGGAGGCTGTCGACCGTGCTGCATTCAACGGCCTATTGGCGAGATCGAGCAGCCCGGAACCGGCGAAGGATGCTGATTCTTCAGGGTCCATCCCAGGTACGCCTGGCCTGACCGGACTCGCGGACGGGCGCCTCGTGGTTGTAATCGATCCCGGCCATGGCGGAATTGATAATGGAACCCACGCTTCAACCGGAGAGGCCGAAAAAGATCTGGTGCTGGCATTTGCGTCAGCGTTGCGCGACCGCATAGAGCAGGGCGGCAAATACCGTGTTGTCATGACGCGGACGAACGACACGTTCGTCCCGCTGGGCGATCGTTTGCGCGTCGCCCGCAACAACCGCGCTGCATTATTCGTGTCGATTCATGCCGACGCATTGCCGCGTCACGAGGGTGATGCGCAAGGCGCAACGATATACACACTGTCGGACAAGGCATCGGACCGCGAAGCGGAACGACTGGCCGAAGCCGAAAACAAGGCGGATGCCATCGGCGGTGTCGATCTGACTGAGGAGCCGACCGAGGTGGCCGATATCCTGATCGACCTCGCGCAACGGGAAACACGCACGTTTTCCAATCGCTTCGCCCAGTTGTTGATGAGTGAGATGAAAACCTCCGCGCGGATGCATAAGCACCCGCTGAAGTCAGCCGGATTCAGGGTGCTGAAGGCTCCCGATGTGCCGTCGGTGCTGGTTGAACTCGGTTACGTTTCGAACAAGGCAGATCTTCGCCAAATGGCGTCAGAAGAGTGGCGTTCCAGGACGGTCCGTTCGGTCGCTAAGGCCGTCGAGACGTTCCTTGCAAAAAGGATGGTGTCAGTCGCTCCGGCCGACTGAGGCGAAAAGTGGCGCGCTAAAGGTTAGAAGCCCTAGTTTGGCCACAGCCGCCGCCCTATAGAAAAGTCGTCGTAAGTTCGCAGAATCGGTCAGAACCGGCATACTCATCCGGCAGATGCTTCGGCCAACGAAAGCGTCCGCCCGGCGACAAGGCTTGCAGCCGATATCGTCAAGCCCCGGCAACGAAACGGACATTCAACAATGCGCTTGCTGCTGCGATTCACGGGCTTTCTGTTTGCAGCGGGAACCATCCTGTTTCTGGTCGGGGTCGCGGCAGTAGCGGGATTGATCTGGCATTTTTCCAAAGATCTGCCGGACTATTCCCAGCTTCAGAATTATGAGCCACCCGTGATGACGCGTGTCCATGCGTCCGATGGTTCGCTGCTCGGCGAATACGCGAAGGAGCGGCGGCTCTATCTGCCGATACAGGCAGTGCCGAAGTTGGTCATCAACGCGTTCTTGGCTGCGGAGGACAAGAATTTCTATGAACATGGCGGCATCGATTACCAAGGGATGCTGCGTGCGGCGCTGCTTTATGCTCAGAATTACGGTAGCAACAGGAGACCGCAGGGTGCCTCCACGATCACCCAACAGGTTGCCAAAAACTTTCTTCTGACCAATGAAGTTTCCTTTGCCCGCAAGATCAAGGAAGCGTTGCTGGCGATGCGCATCGAGCGCGCCTATTCCAAGGACAAGATCCTCGAGCTGTATCTGAACGAGATTTACCTCGGTCTTGGCGCCTACGGCATCGCGGCTGCTTCGCTCGTGTACTTCGACAAGTCAGTCAATGAATTGACCGTTGCCGAAGCTGCATATCTCGCGGCTCTACCCAAGGCACCCTCGACGCTGCACCCCGTCAAGAACCGAGACCGCGCGATCGAACGACGCGACTATGTCATCGACCGGTTGCTGGAAAACGGCTGGGTCAACCAGGCCGACGCGGAAAAGGCTCGCAAGCAGCCGCTGATCGTCACGAGCCGAACCAACCTGGCACATACCTTCGCCGGCGAATATTTCGCTGAGGAGGTACGGCGCGACCTGTTCGAGCGCTATGGCGAAAAGAAGCTCTACGAAGGGGGGTTGTCGGTCCGGACGACGCTCGATCCGGAATTGCAGGTGATAGCGCGCAAGACCATGGCAAATGGCCTCGTCACGTATGACGAGGCTCAGGGCTGGCGCGGTGCGATAAGCAAGCTCGATATCTCCGGCGATTGGGGCGTGAAGCTCGCCGAGGTCAAATCACTCTCCGATATCTCGCCGTGGCGATTGGCGGTCGTGCTCGAGTCCGACGACAAGTCCGCGCGGATCGGCTTCCAGCCCGGGCGCGAACTTGGCGGCGCCGTAAGCAAAAAGCGGCAAACGGGCCTGATTACGCTTGAAGGGGTAAAGTGGGCCAAGGCTGCATCCGGGTCGACAAGAGGCCGTACGCCGACAAAGGTGTCCCAAGTGCTTTCGCCCGGTGATGTGATCTATGCCGACCCCCTGATTGCAAAGGACGGCAAGATCGTCGAGGGGGAATACCGGTTGCGCCAATTGCCCGAAGTATCCGGCGCGATGGTGGCGATGGATCCGCGGACCGGCCGTGTGCTGGCAATGGTCGGCGGCTTTTCCTTCGATCAAAGCCAGTTCAATCGCGCCACGCAGGCCTACCGGCAGCCTGGATCCTCATTCAAGCCGCTCGTCTATTCCTCCGCGCTCGACAACGGCTATACGCCTTCGACAGTCGTGGTCGACGCGCCGATCGAGATCGATCAGGGTCATGGCTCAGGCGTTTGGCGTCCGGAAAACTACTCCAAGGAAAAATATTACGGGCCACAAACGCTTCGAAATGCGCTGCGGCTCTCGCTCAACACCGTTACGGTCCGTTTGGCGCAGGATATCGGCATGCCGCTGATAGGCGAATATGCAAAGCGCTTCGGGGTTTACGACGAGCTGCCGAACTATCTGTCCTACGCACTAGGAGCAGGCGAGACCACGGTTCTGCGCATGGTGACGGCGTATTCGATGTTCGATAATGGCGGCAGGCGGGTGAAGCCTACCCTGATCGACCGCATTCAGGATCGCTACGGTCACACCATGTACAAGCACGACACGCGAGAGTGCGGCGGCTGCGATGCGCCGGAAGGCTGGAAGAACCAGTCTGAACCTCAGCTGATCGACCACCGCGAGCAGGTGCTGGATGCAATGACAGCTTATCAGATCACCTCAATGATGGAGGGCGTGGTGCAGGCCGGCACCGCTACGGTCATGCGCGATCTGGGCAAGCCGATCGCCGGTAAAACCGGCACCACCAACGACCAGAAGGATGCCTGGTTTATTGGATTCTCACCTGACCTCGTCGTCGGCATCTATGTCGGGTACGACAAGCCGCGCAATCTCGGCCGTCAAGCGACGGGCGGACATCTGGCGGCTCCGATCGCACATGATTTCATGAAGGTTGCGCTTGCTGACAAGCCCGCTACTCCGTTCCGCATTCCTGCCGGCATCAAGCTGGTTCGCGTCGATTCCAAGACGGGTATGCGCGCAGGGCCAGGTAGTAGCGGCAAGACGATCCTTGAGGCTTTCAAGCCTGGCACCGCGCCTCCCGACAATTACTCTGTGATCGGTGTGGCTGATGCAAACGGACGCGAGCCACAGCCGCTGCCCGACGCGGACCGCAGCTTGTTCCGACCCGGCACCGGAGGGCTTTACTAGAGTCTTTCACCGCTTCGCGGAAACGGTGAAAACTCCATCTTTTTGATTTGACGCGTTTCTTCGCGCGAACCGGATTCCACTTCGCTCAATAGCGCTATAGTGTCCGGTTCAACTGTGTTGGACCGGCTCCAGCCTTATGGTTTTGATGAGTACGATCCCTTTTCAACTTTTGCTCGCGCAGTCTTTCCGGTTTGTTCATGCTCTACACGATTGCGCTTTGCGACCTTCGCAGCTAAATCACCAACCATCGTTGATAGTGTGAGCCGCAGAGAAAACCATGCGCGCTGAAATCGAAAGACTTGTCGAAGAGATCAAGCAGTCGGTCGGGCTGCTGAGGAGGCATCTTTGACGTCGAGACATCGACCGCGCGTCTGGCGGAGCTGAACAAGCTCGCCGAGGATCCAGACCTCTGGAACGATCCCCAGAAGGCCCAGAAACTGATGCAGGAACGAACCTCCCTGGAGGATTCGCTGACCGGTATCGGCAACGTCGAGCGTGAACTCGAGGACCAGATCGGCATGATTGAACTCGGCGAGGCCGAGAATGATCAGGCCGTCGTCAACGAATCCGAAAACGCCCTGAAGACCCTCAAGAAGGAGGTCGCCCGCCGCGAGCTCGAAGCCTTGCTTTCGGGAGAGGCGGATCGCTTCGATACCTATCTCGAGGTTCATGCCGGCGCGGGCGGTACCGAAAGCCAGGACTGGGCGCAGATGCTTCTGCGCATGTATGCACGCTGGGCGGAGAAGCGCGGTTTCAAGATCGAGTATCTGGAAGAAACGCCTGGCGAAGAGGCTGGTATCAAATCGGCGACAATCCAGGTTAGCGGGCACAACGCCTATGGCTGGCTCAAGACCGAAGCAGGCGTGCATCGTCTCGTGAGAATCTCCCCGTTTGATTCCAATGCCAGGCGCCATACGTCGTTTTCAAGCATAGCGATTTTCCCGGTTGTCGACGACAGCATCAAGATCGACATCAAGGAATCGGACGTCCGCACCGATACCATGCGCTCCGGCGGAGCGGGTGGACAGCATGTCAACAAGACTGAATCGGCGGTGCGGCTGACACACGTCCCGACAGGAGTCGCGGTGGTTTGTCAGGCCGGGCGTTCACAGCACAAGAATCGCGCGCAGGCCTGGGACATGCTCCGGGCGAGACTCTACGAGATCGAACTCAAGAAGCGGGAAGAGCAGGCCGCCGCTGATCAGGCCGCCAAGACCGACATCGGCTGGGGCCATCAGATCAGATCGTACGTCTTGCAGCCCTACCAGATGGTGAAGGATCTCCGAACGGGAGTGCAAACGTCAGACACTTCGGGCGTGCTCGATGGCGACCTCGACGAATTCATGGCAGCGACGCTGGCCCAGAGAGCTTTTGGTAGCACGCCTGGTGCCATTGAAGACGTCGATTAAAGCATTTTCGAGCGAAGCATGTTCTCGGGTTTGACCCGAGGATTGATACCGGTTCGCGTGAAGAAAACGCGCCGGAGTGACGATTGGCTCGCTCCATGAAATTGCTGCACCGTTTCGCTCTTGTCGCTCGGCGCCTCGGCTGACCTGAGCCAAGCCACCGGATTAGACGACATGATCGTCGACAAAATTCTCGTCAAAACCGTGCATACGAAAGGCCCATTGGAGGCCGACTACACCGCCCTTGATAGGCTGAATCAGCCATAGCGCCATGAGCAGCGTCATAGGCAAATAGATCGCCCATTGAACCGCCAGCGGCGGCGAAAACTCCTTCTCGATCAGCAACGCAAGCGGTACCACGATGTGGCCGACGACGACGATGACAAGATAGGCGGGCAGGTCGTCGGCACGCTGCGGGGTAAAATCCAGACCGCATTCCGAGCAGGTGTCGGCGGTTTTCAGAAAGGCACGAAAAAGTTTGCCTTCGCCGCATCTCGGGCAGCGGCAGAACAAGCCGCGCCTCACCGCGGCCCAGGCGTCGCGTTTCTCGCCTTCCCGGGTCCAGGTTTTGGCGGCTGTGCTCGCGGGATCTGGAGGAAGCGCCGTCATGATTTGCCCTTCTTTGGTTTGCCAGCCTTGCTCTTGCCCGGCTTGCGCGACGTCTTGCGCGGTTTGTGGCCTGGATGGCCCTTCAATTGGACTTCAGGATGACGCGCGTCCCGACCACGCTGCGCCTTTGGTTTCCGTCCAGCGCGCGCGCGGAGGGAGCGCGACCCCACCTGAGCTCCGGACAAGAGTTCGAAACGCAGAGCGCCAGCCAAGGGTACAGCTTCTACCAAACGAACCTCGACCACGTCACCCAGCTTGTGCATGGAACCGCTGCGCGAACCGACCAGTGCATGGCGGGTCTCGTCGTACTTGAAGTATTCGGTGCCCAGCGAGCGGATCGGGATCAGCCCATCGGCGCCCGTATCGGTCAGTTTCACGAAAAGGCCGGCGCGGGTCACACCGGAAATACGGGCCTCGAAAATATTGCCGATGCGATCGGCAAGAAAATGCGCGATCAGGCGGTCGGCGGTCTCGCGTTCAGCCTTCATGGCGCGACGCTCGGTAACGGAAATACGCGCCGCGATTTCAGCCAGCGTCTCGGCGGTCTCGGAATCCGGCAATGCGCCGTCGCCAAGGCCCAGCGCCCGGATCAGGGCGCGGTGCACGATCAGGTCTGCATATCGCCTGATCGGGGATGTGAAATGCGCGTAGCGCCGTAGGTTGAGACCGAAGTGGCCATAGTTTTCCGCCGAATATTCAGCCTGCGCCTGCGAACGAAGAACCACTTCGTTCACCAGCGACTCCGAGTCATGGCCTTTGACGTGGTCGAGTACCCGATTGAACAGCTCAGGTCTCAGCGCGCCGCTCTTGGCGAAGGACAGATCAAGCGTTCTCAGAAATTCACGAAGGTTGTGAACTTTCTCCACCGTCGGTTCGTCATGAACACGATAAATCAGCGGCAGTTCTTTCTTTTCCAGCATCTCGGCTGCGGCGACATTTGCAAGGATCATGAACTCCTCGATGAGTCGATGCGCCTCGAGTCGATCCGGTACGATCACACGATCGACCGTACCGTCCTTCTTCAGCAAAATCTTGCGCTCGGGCAGTTCAAGATCGAGCGGATCGCGCTCATCGCGCGCCCGCTTCACCAGCGCATAGGCTGCGTAGAGCGGTTTCAGGATCGGTTCGAGCAGGGAGCTGGTGATGTCATCGGGGTTGCCGTCGATCGCGGCTTGCACCTGCGCATAATTCAGCTTTGCCGCCGAGCGCATCAGGATACGATGAAAGGTGTGCGAACGTTTGCGTCCGTCGGGACCGATCACCATGCGTACGGCAAGCGCGCCGCGCTCTTTGCCCGGGATCAGGGAGCAAAGATCATTAGAAATGCGCTCCGGCAGCATCGGGACCACGCGATCGGGGAAATAGACCGAATTCCCGCGCTTCAGCGCATCTTGATCCAGCGCCGATTCAACCCGCACATAGTAAGCAACGTCGGCAATGGCGACGGTGACGATGGCGCCGCCCTTGTTGTTTGGATCGTCGTCTGGCGTGGCGTGAACCGCGTCGTCGTGATCTTTCGCATCGGGCGGATCGATGGTGACGAGCGGTAGCTGGCGCCAGTCTTCGCGTCCTCGTGGCGATACGAGCTTCGCAGCGTCTGCTTCGCGGAGCGCAGCCGGCGAGAACGCTTGAGGGATGTCATGAGCGTGGATCGCGATCAGACTGACGGCCTTTTCGGTCGCGAGCGAACCAAGCCGCTCTTTCACCTTGCCTGAAGCAAGCCCGAAGCCGCGAGTACGCACGAGTTCGACACTCACGAGATCGCCGTCCTTCGCGCCGGCGCTGTCGGCTTCCGCGATGTTCAATTCGCGCCCGGCCTGCTTCTTGTCGACCGGCACGAGGCGTCCACCACCTTGGGGCAAGGCGCGATAGACGCCAAGTATACGCGCACGGGTGCTATCGATCACCCTGATGACACGAGCACGATAGCGTGCGGATTCGGTGGGCTCCATCGCTTCGATGCGCAGTAGCGCGCGGTCGCCGACGCCAGCCACGGTGCCGGGCTTCGCGCGGCGCGGCACATGGATGAGGATCTTCGGCGCGGGCGTCGCTTCCTCGTCCCATTCGGTAGGTGTGGCGATCAGTTCGCCGTCGCTATCGCGTCCCGTAATATCTGCCATCAGCGTCGGTGGCAGCATTTCCGGCTGACGCAGCTTACGACCCCGTTTAACGATCGTGCCGTCGTCCGCGAGATCGCGCAGGATCTGCTTGAGTTCGGCGCGATCGGCATTCTTCAAGCCGAACTCGTGCGCGATCTCGCGCGTCCCCGCCCGGCCGGGGTGTGCACGGATGAAGGCGACGATAGTCTCGCGGTCCGGAAAATCCCTGGCGCGCGGTTTGCTCACGTCAGCCGTTCTTGCCAGCGCTCTTTTTTACGGCCGTATTCACAGGGTTGGGCGGCTGCTTGGCCGCGGCGATCGAACCACGTGCTTTGCTCACAGCCTCAGATTTCGGCTTCGCCGGAGCCTGTTTCGAAGTTGCCTTTTTGGATGGCTTTTCTGCCACAGCGCCGGCCTTGCCGTTCTTTTTGGTGTCGGCGGGCTTGGCTTTCTTTGCCGCGCGTTTCGGCTTGCCGCCACCCTTGGCGGCACGTTCGTCGATCAACGCGATGGCCTCCGGCAGGGTAATGGTGTCGGGGGTCTTGTCGTTTGGAATCGTGGCGTTGATGCCGCCTGCCGTAACATAGGCGCCATAACGTCCGCTCTTCACCGCGACAGTGCCGAGTGTCGGGTGCTCACCGAGGGGCTTGCCGGGATCGGCGCCGAAGCGCCGACTCGGCCCCTTGGCGACTTTCTCGGCGATCAGCGTCACCGCGCGGTTGAGACCGATGTCGAACACCTCGTCGCCGGCTTCAAGGCTCGCATAGGTCTTTTCATGCCGGACAAATGGACCGAAGCGGCCGATGCCTGCCGTGATTGGCGCGCCGGTCTCCGGATGCTTGCCGATCTCACGCGGAAGCGAAAGCAGCTTCACTGCAAGGTCCAGCTCCATGTCGGCGGGTGACGTGTTTTTCGGGATACCCGCGCGCTTCGGCTTCTCGCCGTCGGCGTAGTCGCTGGCCTCGCCGAGCTGGATGTAAGGTCCGAAGCGGCCGGACTTCACCGCGACATCCAGACCGCTCTGCGGATCCTTGCCGAGAACGCGATCGCCGCCAGCGTCGCCATCGGCGGCGAGGGGACGGGTATAGCGACACTCGGGATAGTTGGAGCAGCCGACGAAAGCGCCGAACTTTCCGGCCTTGAGGTTCAGTTTTCCGGTGCCGCAGGTGGGGCACTGGCGCGGATCGCCGCCATCTTCGCGCGGTGCATAGATGTGCGGTCCGAGCATATTGTCGAGCACATCGAGCACTTCGGAAACGCGGACATCCTTAATTTCATTGACCACGCCGATGAAGTCATCCCAGAAATCCTTCAGGACCTGCTGCCATGATACTTCGTTGTTCGAAATGCGATCGAGCTGTTCTTCGAGATTGGCGGTGAAGTCGTACTCGACATAGCGCGCGAAGAAATTTTCCAAAAATGCAACGACAACGCGGCCCTTGTCTTCGCCATAGAGCCGTTTTTTCTCGAGTTTCACGTAGCCGCGATCCTTGAGCACCTGCAGAATCGATGCGTAGGTCGAAGGCCGGCCGATACCGAGCTCCTCCATGCGCTTGACCAGCGAGGCTTCCGAGAAGCGCGGCGGGGGTTCCGTGAAATGCTGGGTGACGCTGAGGTTCTCGCGTTTCAGCGCTTCGCCTTCGCTCATGGCGGGAAGGCGACGGCCGTCCTCGTCTTCCTCATCGTCGCGGCCTTCCTGATAAAGCGCCAGGAAGCCATCGAACTTGATGACTTGGCCGCTGGCTCGCAACTCCAGCGTGCGCGCACCAGCCCGAGCCGCAATATCGACAGTGGTCCGCTCCAGCTCTGCTGATTCCATTTGGCTCGCGATGGTCCGGATCCAGATCAGCTCATAAAGCCTGGCCTGATCGACATCGAGACGACGCTTCATGTCCGCAGGACGGCGCGACAGGTCGGTTGGCCGGATCGCCTCATGGGCTTCCTGCGCGTTCTTGGCCTTGGTCTGATACTGGCGCGGTGCGTCCGGAACGTAGGCGTTGCCATAATCCTCGCCGATCACCTTGCGCGCCTGCGTGATCGCCGAGCCGTCGATCTGTACGCCGTCGGTTCGCATGTAAGTGATGAGGCCGGTGGTCTCGCCGCCGATGTCGATGCCTTCATAGAGCCGTTGCGCGATCCGCATCGTATGCGCTGGCGCGAAGCCGAGCTTGCGGCTGGCCTCCTGCTGCAGCGTCGAGGTGGTGAAGGGCGCCTGCGGATTGCGGCGCGCCGGCTTGGCCTCGACGGTCGACACGGTGAAGTTGGCGGCCTCGATCGCCTTCCTGAAATCTTCGGCCTCGGCACCCGATCCGATGTCGAGCCGCTGAATTTTCTTGCCGTCAGCGCCGACGAGGCGGGCTTCGAAGGCATCGCCGCGCGGCGTCGCCAGGGTCGCTATTAACGACCAGTATTCGCGCGGGACGAATTTCTCGATCTCGAGCTCGCGGTCGCAGACCAGCCGCAAGGCGACTGATTGCACCCGGCCGGCCGAGCGCGCGCCGGGCAGCTTACGCCACAGCACCGGGGAGAGAGTGAAGCCGACCAGATAGTCGAGCGCACGCCGCGCCATGTAGGCATCCACCAGCGCGCCGTCGATCTGGCGCGGGTTTTTCATGGCGTCGGTAACGGCTTGCTTGGTGATGGCATTGAAGACGACGCGCTCGATCTTCTGATCCTTCAGCGCGCGCTTTTGCTTGAGCACCTCGAGCACATGCCAGGAGATCGCTTCGCCCTCACGATCAGGGTCGGTGGCGAGAATGAGCTTGTCCGCCCCCTTGAGCGATTTGGCGATGTCGTTGAGTCGACCGGCTGCCTTCGGATCGACCTCCCAGATCATCTGGAAATTGGCATCGGGATCAACCGATCCATTTTTGGCTGGAAGGTCCCGAACGTGACCGAAAGACGCTAACACCTCATAGGAAGCTCCCAGATATTTGTTGATCGTCTTCGCCTTTGCGGGCGACTCAACAATGACGATATTCATGTTCTTCCAATATCTTATTGATAAATTTCAAACCGATTCGCGAGAGGCTCGTCGGCTGTTTCGGGGCGAACATGGGTGCAGCATGGCCTTAAGTCAAATAGACTTGTGTGAAAACCTATCAGCTCGATTACACCTAGAAATTGTATTTTATCTATAATATAAACCTATAGTTGTTTTATCGTGAAGGGTAATGGCGCTGGATGCAGCTGCCACCTGGCATGATGAGAGGAGTTTTCGGGGGATGAGGGGACGACCAAACCGGAACGAGAAATCTAGCGATCACGAGCCGCGCTTGGGCGAAACCGCGGGCGACGGTGGTCCGGACGAGGCCGCGCGCTATCTGGCGGTTGCGGTTGCCGATCTTGGACTAATTGCCCGGCGTCATGGACTGGATACCCTCGGCTTCCTCCTCGATATGGCGCAGATGGAGGCCGAAGATATCGTCCGACTCCGTGCTGGACGCGAGGGACGCTGAAGGAAGCGATTAATGGACGGCTCGAGTTTTCCGGTATCGCAAGCTCGGTCTGAAGTTCCGAGCTTTCTAAAATGGGACAAACGAGCGGTCCGAGCATGCCCCCGAAACCCGGACGATGCCCTAGTATAGAGCGGATCGCAACGCCGGTTGGCTTCCCGGAATGGCGCGCTTCGCAGCGCTTGCATCGATTGAAATCGATTGCACATTGTCCTCGATAGGACGACCCGTTCCGACCACTGGTTGGGCTTGCGTGGGTAGAGGAACAGCTGTCCGGAACGGCACTGCGGATTTTTCCTGAAGCGCGAAAAAATTCTGTCCAGAAACGAAAAACCTGTCGGTGGCGTTGTCAGTGGCGACCGTCGGTTTGCGCGGCCAGACGGCTCTTTCCTGCAACAGCGGTCCGGCACCGCGAACGAAGCGCTGCGACCGGTCGAAAACCTCTGGCAAAAGAACAAGCTGTTTTTGGTTTAGGTGTGAGTCCCAGATCGCCGAAGCGGGGAGGGTGCCGACGTTGGCAAAACTGAAAGCCGGAGCTTCTTGCCTATGCGCGATCGCGATCGCGACCGTTACCGGCGCAGGACGCATCCGCCAATCTTGCGGCTCCGTGGTCGTCTTCAGTTGGTTCGGCGTGGCCGGCACCACGTGAACAATGCGGTAGCCTCGCTCCTTCAGCGTTCGGAGGATTCTGGGCAGCGCAGCTACCGTCCGCGCCTGGATATCGTGCAATAGCAGAATGCCTTTACGCTTGGCTTCGATCCGGCTGATTGCGAGTTGATAGACGCGCTCGGCCGAGATGTGCCGCCAGTCGTCCGCCGGGAAATCAGCACTCCAGACCTGAATGCCATTGGAAGCCAGGTAATCCTCGACACCCTTCGCCCGCAGCAGACCGGGAATGCGCATGAATGGCGCCACAGCCGCAGGATCGCTCAGTGCGGCTGCAGCGGAAGCGATTCCGTCGTCGATTTCTTGCCGAGCGCGTTCGATCGGCATCCGATTCATGCTGAGCAGATGATTCTGCGAATGGGTGCCGATAGAATGTCCAGCCGCAAGCACTCTGCGGAGATACTGCGGGTAGTTGCGTGCCATCTGCCCGACTGTGAAGAAGGTCGCCTTCACGCACTCACGCGCGAGGATATCGAGAACCTGCTGGCTGTGGGGCGGCAATGGGCCATCATCGAAGGTCAGCACCACCTCGTGATCGCGAAGTGGCAACGTTTCCTGATACTGCATGGTGCCGACACGGGGATGTTCCCGGGGGTCCACCACCAGGGTCCGAAAAGTTCCGAGGGCATTGGAATTGCCGGGACAATCGCCGGCTATAGCCGGAAATGCCGTGAGGTCGAGGGTGGCGGCGAGCAGACCGAGCCAAAGAATCCACTGCGGCCTCCGCCGGCCTCCTTTTAATATCCGTACCATCCAGAACACCTTCGCGCATCCATTCCGGCCGAACCTACGGGCCGCCGATGAACGCGACCTTAACTCATCAGGCCGGTGGAATGGACCATTTGGCGGGAACTATCACGCTCACGCCAATAATCGTACCAATGCGCTCGGAGCCTGCTGCGGCTTGAGGTCGGTGATCTGGCGGGTCTTCAAGCACCCGTCGGCGTTCACGTTTTTGGGCCTTTCGGCTTCGGAACAACATGCACCACGCGGTAGCCATTGTCGCGCATGTATTTCAGAAAATCTGGCAGCATGGCAGCGGTTTGCGCACGGGTATCGTGAAACAGGATGATGCCTTTCCGCGCGGCCGTCAGCCGGCTGGTAATCAACTTCAATTCATCCGTCGGAGTCATCGGTCGCCAATCGCTGGCCCAAAAATCGGCGCCGAACACAACGATCCCCCTGGCTTGCAGCATTTCGAGCAGTTCGGGCGTGGATTCGAAGTACGGAAAGCGGAAAAACCGCGTGTCGGGGACACTCGTCGCCTTGCCGTTGAGGGCGGCTTCGTCAGCGGATATCCCACGGTCGATGTTGTCTCTGGCGGCTGCAAAAGTCATCGCATTGAGATGGGGATGCGACCAGCTGTGGTGTCCCAGCGTATGGCCATTCGTTGCGGCATTCTTGATGAGGCCCGGCGACGCCTGCGAATTCCTGCCGACCTGGAAAAAGGTCGCACGGACGCATTCGCGAGCGAGCGCAGCCAGAATCCGCGGTGTTGTCGCAGCCGGCCCGTCGTCGAAGGTGAGGACCACTTCCTTGTCGTCGAGCGGAAGCGTTTGAGGAAAGCTCTTGAGGCCGACACGGGGATACTTGGCTGCATCGACCTCGAGAATACGCGAAGTGCCGAGGGTTCCCTGGCGCGGGCAGTCGCTGGCCCATGCAGAAGTGGTCCATGCCACAAAAACAAGAAGCGTAACCCTCAGTAGTATGCTCATGGCGCTGTTCCGACCAACGTATGCCATCGTCTGCACGTGTATCTACGTTCGTTATAGCCTTTGCTGATCGCCGGGGCGATGGTCCTGCTGTTCACTCGGACTTAACGCACATCACCGACGATCCTGCGAATCGGAGGATGATAATGCAGCGCTTGCGTTTGAAAGCGGACGGCCGGATCGTTGAAATCCGCGATGGGAAAGAGTTTCCGCTTGCGCCGTCCATGCCGGTCGCGAGTGCCGCTCCGAACGGCGTTGCAAGGTCTGCGCTGGCAGCCGCATCTCCGTCTACAGAGCCTGAAGTCAGAAGCCTGCGTCGACGGGCGCGTTTGACACAGGTCGAATTCGCGGCGCGACTGGGCGTTCCGGTTGAAACCATCCGGAACTGGGAGCAGGGCAAGCGGATGCCGCGCGGACCCGCACGCGCACTTCTTGCAGTCGTCGCGCATGCGCCCGAAATCGTATTCGCCGCTCTCGATGGTCATATCGACTGAACGCGCTCGGGCACCATCGGACTGATTGGCAGCGTTGTCACAAACGGCATAAGGTTTAGCTTGCTTTCGGCTCGATGACCGGAGGGGTGCGATGCAGTTCATTGAAGCCAATGGTGCGCGCATTCCGGCAATCGGATTGGGCACATGGGAGCTTCGCGGCCTGACCTGCGCGCGCCTCGTGGAGCAGGCGCTCAGGTTCGGTTACCGCCATATCGACACCGCGCAGATGTATGAGAACGAGCGCGAAGTCGGCGAAGGCCTGCGCGCGTCCGGTGTCGATCGTAACGATGTTTTTGTGACGACCAAGGTCTGGACTACGCACTTCGCGCCAAATGATTTGGAGCGGTCCGTCAAGGAAAGCCTCAAGCAACTGCGCCTCGCGCAGATCGATCTGGTGTTGTTGCACTGGCCCAATCCGCGAATTCCGCTGTCAGAGACTTTGAGCGCTCTTGCCAACGTCCGGCGGCTCGGCATGACGCGTCACATCGGCGTGTCGAACTTCACCGTCGCACTGATCGAGCAGGCGGCGGCGCTCTGTCCGGAGCCTCTGGTTTGCAATCAGGTCGAGTATCATCCGTATCTCGATCAGGCCAAGGTTCTGGAAACATGCCGGAGCCACGACATGGCACTGGTTGCCTACAGTCCCGTCGCCAAGGGCCGCATCAAGAACGATGAAACGCTGGCGCGGATCGGGGCCGCCTACGGCAAGACCGCGGCGCAGGTTTGCCTGCGCTGGCTCGTTCAGCAGAACGTGGCGGCGATTCCGCGAACATCGCGAATAGAAAGGCTGTCGGAGAACATCGAGATTTTCGACTTCGCACTGACCGATGACGAGATGACGCGGATATCGGCGATGGGCAGTGTCAAAGGACGGCTGACCGATTTCGGATTTGCTCCGAAATGGGACTAGCTCGCAGGACGTGAGATAAACCGTAGTTGTTGATTTCGGCCTACCACTCGCGCATGCAGGACGTCCCCTGCTTACCGGCTGATTGCATGTTCTTCCTGCTCTCCAAAATCATCGGATTTATCACGCTGCCCTCGAACGCGATTGCGATCGTCAGTGGCGTTGGTCTTTGTCTGCTGCTCATGAGGTGGCGGCGCGCGGGTACCGGCCTGCTGACGGTTGGTATCGTTTCGCTGCTGGTGTTCGGATATTCGCCGGCCGGGAATGTCCTGCTGCTAACATTGTCGGATCGTTTTCCGGCATGGCAGTACGACGGACGCGATCCGGACGGCATCATCGTCCTCGGTGGCGCCATCGATGCCGAAATATCGGCGGCCCGCGGTGCCGTCGAAACCAATGGTTCAGCGGAGCGGGTGATCGCAGCGCTCGAACTAGCGCGGCGATTTGCCAAGGCACGTATCGTTTACAGTAGCGGAACTGGGAATCTGATCGCGGACTCCGTTGCCGAGGCGCCGATCGCCAGGCAGCTGCTGGAGACATTCGGAATATCACCCGAGCGTATCGTGCTGGAAAGCAGCTCCCGCACGACTGATGAGAACGCGCGGTTCACCCGCAAGCTTGTTTCACCAAAACCCGGCGAACGCTGGTTATTGGTAACGTCGGCGTATCACATGCCGCGATCTGTCGGCGTATTCCGCAAGGCGGGCTTCGACGTCGAACCCTATCCCGTTGACTGGCGCACGCGGGGCTGGATCGATGCCTCGATGCCATTCGACAGGCTCAGCGCGGGTCTCGCGTGCGCGGATACCGCCGTCCACGAATGGGTTGGTCTGGTTGCCTATTGGCTGGCGGGACGCAGTGACGCGTTATTTCCGGGACCGCGGCGACAATAGAGAGCCGCTCAGTCCTGGCGCGGCAAGCCCACCCTGTACACGCCGCCAAAGTCGAGGGGATCGACCGGCTTACCTTTGCGGTAGATCACGAGGCGTCCGGATTGAGCCAGCGCCACAGCCGCGCGCCGGATCGGCATCAGCAGACTGCGCCAGTCGGATTCAGCGGCGATGGCTTGTGCAAGCTCCGGCGCGCTCAGCGTTCTGGTGACGTCGCGCGTCAGAACCATCAGAATGTCTTCTTCGAGGGAGAGCGTCGAATGCGAATCTTGCGTAGTCATGGATCAATGCCATGTCGCAATGACGGACGCTCTGCAAGAGCGGTCGTCCAGTAGGGGTCTCAACTCAAAAATCGCTACACACGGAACCGAGATCGGTTGTTATGATGGCGGTCCGGGTAGCGTGGCTGGCGGAACGATGGAATCGCAGGTGTTCATAGGCTCCGCCGTTGCGTCGATTGCCGCTCACTTGGCTTTGGCAGCCAGCTTCCTTTTGGCCGAGGCGCGCCCATTCGACAATGTCCCGCAGCAGCTGATTACGGTCGATATCGTTTCGTCGAAGGAGATTCGTTTTCCCGCAAAGGAGGATATTCCGAAACCGTCGCAAACCCTCCCGCCTGATAGGTTGGATAGCCTAGACAATAAGCCGCAGATAGATACGGAGGCTGCCAAGGATTCGGCGCAATCGTCACCGGTTCCGCCTTCAAGCGCTTCCATGCCACCCGCTTCGCAACAGGCGGCGCTTGAGCCTTCGCCGCAGCCGGATGCCGCGCCGCCGTCTTACAATGCGCCCGAACCAGATATCAGCGTGAGGTATGGGGTTCTGCTTGGCCTACCGCCGGGTCGTATTGACGACGATAGCGGCGCCGCGGAAGCCATCAAGGCGGATATTTCGGCGATGGACACCGCGCAATTCCGGCGTCACCTCAAGACCTGTTCGAAGATGCCCGCGTCCCTCTCGCCCAGCGACAATATCCGCATCGTGCTGCGTGTGCCGTTCGCCATCGATGGGACAATCGCCGCGCCGCCTGCCTTGATCGAAGCCAGTGCGTCGGCGAAGGGGCCAGCCTTGATGAAGAGCGCGATTAAAGCACTGATGGCGTGTCAGCCTTACGCGATGCTGCCGCCAGATAAATACGACCAATGGAAGGTCCTCGATCTCAGCTTCACGCCGCGCGATTTCTCAGGCAGCTAACGAAGGGCAGCCTGTGGCGGCGGTCGCCGGCGCGCAGCTTGCGGTGCAGGAGTGAAATTCATGACGATGACGCTCGTGATCGGAAATAAGAATTATTCGTCGTGGTCGATGCGGCCCTGGCTGGCGCTCAGGGTCGGCGGCATCGCCTTCGAAGAAAGGCTCATTCCCCTCTATGCAGGCCCGGCAGACAAACAGCGCATCCTCGATATAACGCCCGCCGGCAAAGTCCCGGCGCTGATCGATGGCGACGTGACCGTTTGGGATTCGCTCGCGATCATCGAGTATGCCGCCGAACGGTTTCCGAAGGCAGGTTTGTGGCCGGCAAACCCCGCACGCCGCGCACGCGCACGGTCGATCTCGGCGGAAATGCATTCCGGTTTTTCGGCGCTACGCAGCGAATGCGGGATGAACCTGCATCGCCGGATCGGCGCTAAGGCGCTTTCCAACAATGCGCGTGCCGACATCGCTCGCATCCAGGAACTGTGGACCGATTGCCGTCGACGATCCGCGGGAGAGGGGCCGTTCCTGTTCGGATCCTTCACCGCAGCGGATGCAATGTATGCGCCGGTGATCCATCGTTTCCGGACCTACGCGATCGAAATGACGTCCCCGGTGCAGGAGTACATGGATGCGATGATGGCGCTGCCCGCCTTTCGCCAGTGGACCGAGGAGGGTCTCGCGGAAACCTTGGTGATCGAGAAATTCGAAATCGATTGAGCTGACGTCCGCTTGCCGTTAGGCGCCACCGTCAGCCAGCCAACGGTTACCGTGCTGCAGACAACGTCTACAACCCTGACTCGCGGACTCCCTCCGACAACAACCGCAATGCGATTACGTTACTGGAAAACCTGCGAAATTGGCAATTTCATGGTATCGTTATGACTCGCCAAACGCCTCGGCGGCATGTTATAGCAGCCTAAAAGCCTGACCGGCCGCACGCGCTGTAGCGCGAAAACCGGTATTGGGGTCGATGGAGAAGGCGTTGAAGCATAAATTTATCGTTGGAGAAACGGTCCTTTTCACCGCGAGCAACGTGGCGCGCCCCGCTGCGAGCGGCACTTACGAGGTGATCCGGCAGCTTCCCACTGATGGCGACGACTTTCAGTATCGGATCAAGAATTCGGCCGAGGCTTTCGAACGCGTCGCAAAGGAAAGCCAGCTCGCCGCCTGCTAGGATCAGCGGCACGATCGAGCTATTTTGCCCAGAACTCTCCGTAACGCACTGGTTTGGACTGATTTTGCCGTATTCCCGGATCATTGAATAGCCGGGCTTCATTGGCATTCGCCGATTGTTTATGCTGGCTCACGGTTCGGCATGAGGGGCATCGAGCATGAACTGGGCTTGGGTGACATCACTCGATCAATTCTGGCGTTCGCCGGCATTCCCTATGTGGCTGACGCTTGCTGGGGCGGTTTTCTTCGCGTTCATTTTATTCCTGACGCTCATTCGTGCCGAGAAGTCGGTTGCCAACGGCGTTTTGGCCATCATCACATTACTCGCGATCGGAGTTACGGCGGCTATTACGCTCCGAGGCTTCGAGTCAGACGGCGGCCGGATTTTGGATCCGAAGAACCGGGGCGCACCAATGAACGTTGCGATGCCTGCGCTGTTCTGCATCGACGGGCTGGCTGGCGAACTAATTGAGAGCGCTTGCGAGAAGGCGCTGTTCGGGATGCCCGATACGGCGGCAGCCGCCGTTTCCTATGTTGCTTCGGAAATCAGCCGACTAAGGTCGTTCGGCGACGTCGCTGCCGCCAATAGCGCCATGTCGCCGGAGTTAGAGGCACTGCGGCGAGCGATCGAACGCGACCGTTATGGTCTGGTCGCCCATGTGTTGGTTGCGCGCGATCATTGCCAGCCGTCAGAATGTCCGGCTTTCCAATCGCTGACTGATCACAGTCGAATTGCAGCGAACATGGAGGAGCAGCTCTACGAAAAAATGGTGATGCGTCACGCATCGTCCTGGAACGCGCCAGCGGCAGCGACGCAGGCGGCCGAACCCGATCCGCCGGCGACGCCGACGCTCGCATCGGAGCCGACTGGCAAACCGACGACCATCGACTATCCGACCGCCGCGTCTATTCCACCGATCAACATCATGACACCCGAGCCGGCGACGGGTACGGCGGCGGCCCCGCCAGCTTCGTCTTCGGCGGCCGCGCAGGCAACTCCGAAGCCGCGTCAACCGCATCCGGCCGCGAAGAAGCCACCCGCACCGAAGCCGCACGCGGCACCGCCCGTCAGCCTTACGCCTCCTGCAGCACCATCGGCGCAGAACTAAAGCTCCGTTCAACAACTATCGCTGACATGCACCTCAACCTGGTCAAACTCGCCGTAGGCTGCGAATCCGTAAACGAGCTCAAGGGCTGGATAGCGGAGCGCATGAAGCAGGCGACCCGGAAAGGGTTGCCGCGCCATCATGTCCACATTACCCGGATGACACCGAAACGCGGCGAGGAATTGCTCGCGGGCGGCTCGCTTTATTGGGTCATCAAAGGTGAAATCGCGGCCCGGGAGAAGCTGATCGGCATCGAGCCGTTCCGCGACGGGGACGGCGTCGGTCGATGTCGTTTGGTCATGCAGCCGAAGGTAGTTGCCGTCAGGCCGCGCCCGATGCGCCCGTTTCAGGGGTGGCGTTATCTATCCGTTGCGGATGCCCCTCCCGACCTCGGCAGCAACGCCGCGAGCGTCGCGGCGATGCCCGAGCCCCTGCGCCGCGAATTGCGCGATCTGGGGCTGCTGTAAGCTGGAACAAGCGGGCGGGGAACTAAACGCCGATGTTGTCGATCAAACGGGTGGCCCCGATTTTCGCCGCGACCAGGAACCTGACCGGACCATCCTTTATCGAACGAACCGGTGACAGCGTTTCGGCGTGGCGGGCTTCGAAATAATCGAGCGAGAAGCCCGCGTCCTCGATCGTTCTTGCCCCATCGGCCAAGACGGCTTCGAGATGATTGCCCTTTCGTAACCGCTCCGCCGCATCCTTCATGACGCTATAGAGCGTCGGTGCGACAGCGCGCTGCTCGATCGACAGGTAGACGTTACGTGACGACATCGCGAGCCCGTCTCGTTCGCGCACGATCGGAACTCCAATGATTTTCACGCCAAGATTGAGATCAGCCGCCATTCGCGCCACGACCTTGAGTTGCTGATAGTCCTTCTGACCAAACAGGGCGAGATCCGGCCGGCATTGAATGAACAGCTTGCCGACGACAGTGGTGACGCCACCGAAAAAATGCGGTCGGAAACGATCTTCAAGACCCGCCATGGCTGGTCCTTCAGTCGATATCCGGGTCGCGAAGCCTTGCGGGTACATGGCGCTGACGTCCGGATGCCATACCAGGTCGACCTTTGCCTCGGCGAGTTTGGCCATGTCGGCCTTCCAAGTTCGCGGGTACGATCCAAAATCTTCATGCGGCGCGAACTGGGTCGGGTTTACGAAAATTGAAACGACAACCTTTGACGCGCGCCGCTTTGCCTGACGCACCAGCGCCAGATGTCCTTCGTGAAGGGCGCCCATGGTCGGCACTAAGGCAATGGTTGCTCGCCGAGCCCGCAGGCGCTCCAGGGCGCGGCGCAGCGAGGGAAGCGTACGGACAACGATAGGAGCGGTTGGCATTGCTGTTCGGTGATAGATCTTAGGGCGCGGCTTGAGCTGCGGCGAAAAGCGAACCTTATCAGGCTCGATCCTGCATCGCCATTCAGACGCAGCCGGATTTCGAGCGATTTGGCGGCGACGGTGAGCGATGCAAGGTATAATCCGCGATTGGCGGCACGGCTTTTGCCTTACATGTCATGTCCATATGACATAAATCCTCGACAAAAGCCGGAAGAGTTCTGGTAGCTGAACTGCTCGATTCCCACTCACGGTTGACCGGCGGAGAAAGAACCGGACGTGGGCTTGGTTTGATCGGGCAGCCGGCTCTCCAGCAGATGCGCACCGCTTGAATTGTCAGCGGTTTGCGCCACATAGTGCCTTTAATCCTTGCGAGTCTCTATGTCCTACGATCCGGAGTCGCTGAAACACCCCCCGAACCCGTCGACCTGCCGGAGCCAGCTATCCGACAGAAGCGCTCCGCTGCCTGACGTAAAATCCTCGTCGTCGTCCGATATCGCCGCATTCGTCGCCAAGGCGCGCTCGATGTCACCTCATTCGGCAGGCGGCCATGGCAGGCTGATGTTCGCGCTCGACGCTACCATGAGCCGGCAGCCGACGTGGGACATGGCCTGCGCCCTTCAGGCCGACATGTTTCGCGAAGCGGTCGGCATCGGTAGCCTCGACATTCGCCTTGTCTACTATCGCGGGCTCAACGAATGTCGCTCGAGCGGCTGGATATCCGACAGTGCAAAGCTCGCAAGGTTGATGAGCACCATCGATTGCCGCGGCGGCAACAGCCAGATCGGCAAAGTTCTCTCGCACGCCCGCAGCGAAGCGGTCGCTTCCGGTATCAAGGCCGTTGTATTTGTCGGCGACGCGATGGAAGAACCGGTCGACGATCTTTGTGCGAAGGCTGGGGAATTGGGATTATTGAAAGTCCCTGTGTTCATGTTCCAGGAAGGACATGATGCGATTGCCGAGCAGGCCTTTCGCGAAATCGCGCGGCTGACCGGCGGCGCCTGGTGTCGTTTCGATCCCGGTGCGGCGAGCCAGTTGCGCGAACTGCTTCGTGCAGCAGCGGCTTATGCAGCAGGCGGCCGGGAAGCCTTGCAACGGCTGTCGACGACGGTAACAAGTGCGACCCGGCTATTGGGACAGATGAAATTAGCTCCGTAGCCCGGATTTCGTAGCGTCTCTATGCCTCTGTAACCGCTGCCTACAACCGCTTTCTTTGACTGCGCCGAACCACTATTTATCCACCATGCCGACCCTGATAGCAGGCCTCTTCACCTTCATTTTTCTGTATTTGCTGCTTCAATTGTTGCGGGCAGCAAATCCGGCTGTACTGGCGCGAGCTATCAGGCTCGCCGGTGGCATCATAGCGTTCGCGATGGCAGCTTTCATCGGCATCAAGGGAGAATTGGCGCTTGCGTTGCCGCTGGCGGCTCTCGGTGTCGGACTTTTGGGCTGGTCATCGTCAGGCATGTCCTTTTTCGCCAGGCTTTTCGGCGCAGGAAAGCAGCATACGACCACCGGACATACTTCCCAGGTTCGCTCGCAGTTCCTCGATATGGTCCTGGATCACGATAGCGGTCGTCTCGGCGGACGGATCATTGACGGACCCGACGCCGGCCGCTCACTGGATGATTTCGACCTGCCTCAGCTTCTCGCAATGATGACCGGCTTTGACGCGGAGAGCTGCGCGTTACTTGAAACTTATCTGGACCGCCGGTTTCCCGCCTGGCGTCAAAACGCGCATGGCGATCCGGCAGGGGGGGGGAGCCACGCGTCGCCGGGCGGCAAAATGACGAACGAGGAGGCCTATCAGATCCTTGGCTTGGAGCCGGGGGCGGGAGAGGACGACATTCGTCGTGCACATCGGGGGTTGATGAAGAAACTGCATCCCGATCAGGGGGGGTCGACGTATCTGGCGGCCCGGGTAAACGCGGCCAAGGATACTTTGCTTCGCACTCATCGCAGCTAACTCCAACAACGCTACCAAACGCTACACTGCGAGTTGCTTCTATCTTTCTGTCGGACGAGGCCCCGTTTTCGCCCGCCGTTGTCCGGCGGGTCGATCGTTGCTTGGATATTATCCGCTAATTCTTGACGAGTGGTTTGCGCGGGTGGTTTCGGCCGCAGATGACCTAGAGTCCCGTTTCTGACGGAATCAGAAGCGGGGCTGAATGATTTTGATCAAACGGGTTTTCTTCCCGCGAACCGAAATCAACTTCGCTCGAAAACGCTATTAGCCTGGATCAATCCTGACTCGCATACAATACGGGCTGGGCGATCAGTTTTTGATTGTGATGCAGGATATATCCGAACGCTTCAGGGTGCGGCACGCGGCTTCGGCTTCGTCGCGGTCGAGGCCGGCGAAGCGGGCGCGATAGAGTTTTTTGTTTCCCTTGCCTACAGACTCAGTGAAGGGATCGGCCTTGCCCAACATCTTGGGGGCGCGACCTCGGGCCGTATCGAGACGCTCACGCGCCTGGCTTTCCGTTTCCAGTGCGCCAACCTGAATGATCCAACCCGAATGCGATGCCACTGGTTTCAGCGCGCCATTCTTCTGAACGGTCCGCGGTTGAACCTCTGCTCCTGAATCCGCATGAGCCATCGCCTGCTTTGTCGAAGAAGAAAGACTCGAAGCGGGGAGTACGCCCAAGATGCCCTGACCATTGCCGAAGTTGGCAGGTTGCGGCGGCATATTCGCCCGCGCTACGACAGAGCCCGACGTTTCCGGTGCCCCATCGTGATCCGTTGTGGCGTTGCCGGCGGCCGGCGACACAGAGGGTGCCGGCCCGGCCGAAGCCAACCTGACCGATTTTGCCTTGACCTGCACCGTTTTGACCCGCACCGGCTTCATCGGTTCGGTGGCGCCGGGAACGGCGTCGATGGGCTGGGTCTTGATAACGCCACTCGTCAAAACAGCGGGTTCGGACACAGGCCTTTTCGGGGGCAGCGCAGCGTTCGAAGCCGTTATCAGCGAGCGAGCGGGACGTTCGGGCGGCAGCGTGACGGGTTCGGGCACATTGGACGCGACTTGAACAGCACCGTCCACTTGCGTCACGCTAGTGGGCCGTGACCGCGCCTGATCTTCGGCCGCTTTCGCATTGGCCTCCGCCATACTGCTTTCGGCAATAGCGGCAACCGTCCGCCGCGTTGAAGCCATCTCGAGATTTTGGGCCAGCAATTGGCGCATGGTCGCATCGCGTGAACCGCCGCTGCGACCGCCAAGAACGACGCCGACGAGGTGGCGATTGCCGCGCCTGAGGTTGGTGACCAAGTTGAAGCCGGAGGCTCGAATATAACCGGTCTTGATTCCATCGACGCCATCTACGCTGCCGAGCAAATGGTTATGGCCCCGAATGGTGCGACCGCGGAACGTGAATGAGGTGGTCGCGAAGTAACGGTAGTAACGCGGGAAACGATCTTGCAAGGCACGGCCAAGCGTCGCCTGATCCCGCGCGGTGGTGATTTGATCGTCGTCGGGAAGACCTGAAGCGTTCCGATAGACCGTCCGCGTCATGCCGAGCGCGCGGGCCTTCCGCGTCATCATTCTGGCGAAGTCGTCTTCGTCCCCTGCGATCGCCTCGGAGATTACGACGGCCGCGTCGTTAGCGGATTTCGTCACCAGTCCTTTGATCGCATCTTCGACGCGGATGGTCTGACCCTGCTGCAGACCGAGCTTCGTCGGATCCTGTGATGCCGCGCGCGCTGAGACGCGCATCTCGGTGTCGAGGCCGATCTTGCCGGAATCCAGACGCTCAAAAAGCATATAGAGCGTCATCATTTTGGTGAGAGATGCCGGATGACGAAGACTGTCAGGATTAGTGGACGACAGCGTCGCTCCGGAATTGGCATCCACAACGATCGAAGCGAATGGCGGATTGTAGCTATGCCGCTCCTGCTGCTGATGATGGCGATGGTGGTGACGGGCACGCCGCGCATTCGCCTGATCGATCGTAAAAACGACCGCGACTATCGCTGCAAGTCCGAATGCGCCAACGCGCATCGCGCGCGAGGAAGCCAAGGTGGTATGAAGCATGTACTTCCCCGTCCCCATTTTCGACTCTAGTCACCGGTTCGTGAGGCAAAATTGTGCCCGACCGACTGATCTGGACGTTCAGCGCAAACCGGTTCTCTAGGCGAGGTGGCAGGTCAGATTGCCGTTCTGGCTAAGAGCCTGGTTCCATGGCATTTTTTGCCTTTGCCACGGGAAACGCTCAAGATTCGAATACCAGCGTAGGGGGCTGGAGTTTCGAAAGAGTTAAGCAACTGTTGATGACGCTGGACGGGTTTGAATGAATGCAACGATTGTGCAATGCACAATAACACTTGAATTTATTGTGCATCGCACTATTTTCGTATCAGATCAGCGGCAACTCCCGCTTTGTCACGAAAGGAAGTATCATGACCACGACTGAAGAGATCCAGCAGCAGGGCAAGGAACAGTTGGACGCCGCTGTCGCAACCGCGAGCAGCTTTCACAAGGGCGTTCAGGCCATCGCTGTAGCCTTTGGCGATTACACTCGAAAAACGGTTGAAGATGGCAACGCATTCACCGAGAAACTCGTTGGGGCGAAATCGCTGGACCAAGCCGTAGCGGCGCAAACCGAATATGCCAAAACGGCCTACGAGACGTTCGTGAACGAGTCTCAGAAGATCGGTGGCCTCTACGCCGATCTCGCCAAACAAGCCTACAAGCCGCTTGAGGACTTTACCGCGAAGTTTGTTCCAGCAGCGCGCTAAGAAAAATCTCAAATAAGAAAAGCCCGGCCAATATCATCGGCCGGGCTTTTTGTTGTGCTACCGCGAGCGCGTTATTTGGCGATGCGCAGCTGCGAGATTTGCGTGAGAACGTTCTGAAAGGCGTCGGCAGTCTGCGTCGCCGACGTGATCATCTGAAAATTTCCGTCGGTGGCGCAGTTTTTGAGCACGTCCGATAGGGGATCCTTGCTGCCGATGTTGACCTGGATTGTAAAGACGACGACGCCGCTGTCCTTGACTTTTTGGCACAGCAACGCCTGTCGCGCGTCGATACTGGACGCGCTCGTGTACCAGCGATTCTGCGTGTTCAGGCCGTCGGACAAAAGGACGATATAGTCCTGATAGACGTACGCCGACTCTTTTCCGGGCGCCGCGATGGGACCGTTGGTCGTGCTGAGCGACTGCCAGCCCCAGGCAAGGCCGATACTCTGGTTAGTATTGCCGCTGGGAGACATCGCACCGATCTGTGTTTTCAGATCGCCCCACGCGTAACTCATAGGCGTGATCGTGGCTGGGAGACAGTCTTTCCACTGTTCGGTGTAGAATTTCGTGGAGGGTGTTCCGTCGCTGCCCGTAGAGGGAGCGGCATTTGAAATGTCGTAATCCGGGTCGCGGTCGTTGATGCAACCGGTCCAAGTGCTGTGAGCGGGAGCGGCGTTTTTCGCCTGATCGGTATCGGTCGGATGGGTCCGCCAGTAGTGCTTATATTTTACCTGCGTGCATTTGCGGTTTTTGCCGTTGCCCGAGCACGAGCAGTTGGGTGTTGTGCTGGGACAACTTGCGCCCGATCCAGTTGATACAACTATGCTATTGTCCGTATCGACAACGCTAGTATAGCAGCCATTGTAGTAAACGCTGGTTTTCCCCGGGAACTTCTCTCCGCCGTCTATGCCGGGACAAATCATACCATAATACTTTCCGCCGGGGTCCGACGGGATCAGATATCGATTGGTGCTAACGCTGCTGAGATCTGTTGCGCTGGCGAGGGAGCCCGGCCGGTCCATGCAAGCGAAGCTGAATTTGCCTATGCTACTATTTTGAGTTGGTCGAGGGCTTCCGTTGTTTTTTGTATCGAACGGGCAAGGGGCACCCGGGCCGATATCAGCCCATGTGTAGGTGATGTTGTTGTACTTTACGTTGATTGGATAACTATTCTGAGTGATGATAGGCGGCTCACCCTCCCACTCCGACCAATTCAGCCAAGCTGCGTTGACCTTGGCGGTTCCAACGTTGACGTCCTTTGCGAACGGAACGATTGAAATATAGACATCACCGGTGGTTTTGGAGAAAGCGGACAGCGAATCGATCATGTCTTTCGCGGCGGTTTGCAACGCCGACATTTTGCCGTTGGACGCCATCGAGCCTGTATTGTCCAACACCATCGCGACCCTCATGCGCGAATTACCCCATGTGGATGTGGAACTGGTGCCGAAACTAAGTTCCGGAAAGCCGGCGACCTTCATGAAATCGGTTTTGATCGTGCCCTGTCCGGAGGCGAGGATCGTTGCCGCCGCCGATGACGTGCTCGGGGTATAGGTCGCGCTTACGGTCACGCCGAAAGCGGATTTGTCCGTATAAAGCGACGAAAAATACCGCTGCACCGCCTCCGTGATCTGTTGGGACGACATCGTCGGGTTCGCCGCAGCGTCTCTGGAAACCATGAGCACCGCTGAATCAATGGCCGCCTGCATCGAGGAGCGTGCGGCATTCGCCCGCGTGTAATCGACGGCGGCGCCCACGAAACCTAATATCGGCAGAAGCGCGATCGCAAAAATAGGTGCGATGTTACCTCGAGAATCGCGACTAAAATGCCCGATTGAGTTGCGAGTCCGTTTGTAAATTGACGTCCCAGACATAGTTGTCACCGATCCGTTGGTTCAAGCGCATTTTCGAGCCTCTGGGCTAAACGGGTGGTAAAGTTGTCCTGAGAAAGCAGGTAAATAGCCGCACAAATTGCGACGATCGTTCAAAATTGCTTACCCATCGTCAATGGAGCTTAAATGGGCTTTGCTGACTTTCTGGAGGGGCAGAAGGAGTCGGTTAACCACCAACTGGGCGGTTGATCTCGCTCGTTAGCCGTTTCAGGAGAAATTACGATCTTGCGGTGAGGCGAATACAAACCCATACTTAAACCGTCCGGGCCAGCCGACGTTCACACAGGGATAAGCGGCCCTATACGTCGCAGCTTGACGCGGCGCGCGGTAACTTGGCCGGGGCCGTCGTTGATCGTGAAAAGATATCGAACGCTTGAGCCATGTTGAAGCTGCCTGTCATTCAAATATCTGGATCGTGCGTGAGGGATGTCCCTTCAGCACCAAGAATGAGTGAAGACGAAGACCGCGTCGGCGGCCAGGGCGATCCAGCCGCGTCGGTAATAACCAAAGTCAGGCCGAAGACGAAACGTCCCAGTCTTTATCGTGTGCTCATATTGAATGACGACTACACACCGATGGAGTTCGTCGTTCACGTCCTCGAGAAGTTCTTTCAAAAGGATCTGGAGGCCGCCACCCAGATCATGCTGCATGTCCATCATCACGGTATCGGCGAATGCGGCGTGTTCACCTACGAGGTTGCCGAGACCAAGGTCACGCAGGTGATGGATTTCGCGCGCAAGCACCAGCATCCGCTGCAATGCGTGATGGAAAAAAAGTAACTGCGCCAACCCGATTAGTCGGAACGATTTTTTTGCTTTCTGGTCAGGCCGGTTCAATCAGCGCGGCGGTTCGGCAAAGCTCATGATTCCCAAGCCTCTGTGCGATTCGCGTTGCCGCGCACTATGTTCGCGGAGACGGACCCTTCCCCCCGGACGGTATATTACTATATTGTTGACGAAGGTTGTTGTTGCCTGACGGGGCGATGGCGATCATGATGGCCAAGAGACCCTAGAGGACGCGGAATGCCAACTTTTTCTCAAAGCCTGGAACAATCCCTGCATCGGGCGCTCGCAATCGCAAATGAGCGGCATCATCAATACGCGACGCTTGAACACCTTTTGCTATCGCTGGTCGACGATTCGGATGCGGCAGCGGTCATGCGGGCTTGCAGCGTAGATCTCGACAAGCTGCGCGGCAGCCTGGTGAACTATCTCGAGACCGAATTTGAGAATCTGGTCACGGCGGAAGCTGCTGACGACGCCAAGCCGACCGCTGGTTTTCAGCGCGTGATCCAGCGGGCTGTGATTCATGTGCAGTCGTCCGGCCGGGAGGAAGTGACGGGCGCAAACGTACTGATTGCGATTTTCGCCGAGCGCGAAAGCCATGCCGCCTACTTCCTGCAAGAGCAGGATATGACGCGCTACGACGCGGTGAATTACATCAGTCATGGCATTGCCAAGCGCCCCGGCGTCTCCGAAGCGCGACCGGTGCGCGGCGTCGACGAAGAGACCGAAACGAAGAGTGGCGACGATGCCAAGAAGAAGGGCGATGCGCTTGAAACCTACTGCGTCAATCTGAACAAGAAGGCGCGGGACGGCAAGATCGATCCGGTGGTCGGGCGAAATGCCGAGATCAACAGAGCGATCCAAGTGCTATGCCGCCGGCAGAAGAACAATCCGCTCTTTGTGGGCGACGCCGGTGTCGGGAAGACCGCGATTGCCGAAGGGTTGGCGAGGCGCATCGTCGACAGCGAAGTTCCCGAGGTGTTGGCGGCCGCGACCGTATTCTCCCTCGACATGGGAACACTGTTGGCCGGCACACGCTATCGCGGCGATTTCGAAGAACGATTGAAGCAGGTTCTCAAGGAACTCGAAGCCCATCCGAACGCAGTGCTGTTCATCGATGAGATTCACACGGTGATCGGCGCGGGAGCGACCTCCGGCGGTGCCATGGACGCTTCCAATCTGCTCAAGCCTGCGCTGGCGTCGGGAGCGATCCGCTGCATGGGTTCAACCACCTACAAGGAATACCGGCAGCATTTCGAGAAAGATCGCGCGCTGGTGCGGCGGTTCCAAAAGATCGACGTCAACGAACCGTCGGTCGAGGATGCCATCGCCATTCTCAAGGGCCTCAAGCCGTATTTCGAGGACTACCACAAGCTGAAGTACACCAACGATGCGATCGAGGCGGCGGTGCAATTGTCGTCGCGGTATATTCACGATCGCAAGCTGCCCGACAAAGCGATCGACGTGATCGACGAGTCCGGCGCGGCGCAGATGCTGGTTACCGAGAGCAAGCGGAAGAAGACGATCGGGATCAAGGAAATCGAGACGACGATCGCGGCCATGGCCCGGATCCCGCCCAAGAGCATGTCGAAGGATGACGCGGAGGTTCTCAAGCATCTTGAGCAGACTCTCAAGCGCGTGGTGTTCGGACAGGATCGCGCGATCGAGGCTCTGACGGCGGCGATCAAGCTCGCGCGAGCCGGCTTGCGCGAGCCGGAAAAACCGATCGGCTCCTACCTGTTCTCCGGCCCGACTGGTGTCGGCAAGACGGAGGTCGCCAAACAGCTTGCAGAGGCGCTTGGCGTGGAGCTGCTGCGCTTCGACATGTCCGAATATATGGAACGGCACACCGTTTCGCGGCTGATCGGTGCGCCTCCCGGCTATGTCGGTTTCGATCAGGGTGGTCTGCTGACTGATGGCGTTGATCAGCATCCACATTCGGTGGTGCTGCTCGACGAAATCGAGAAGGCGCACCCGGATGTCTACAATGTGCTGTTGCAGATCATGGACCACGGGCGGCTTACCGATCACCACGGCAAGCAGGTTAACTTCCGTAACGTGATCCTGATCATGACCACCAATGCGGGCGCTTCCGACATGGCGAAGGCTGCGTTCGGCTTCACGCGTAACAAGCGGGAAGGGGACGATCGCGAGGCGATCAACCGTCAGTTCTCGCCTGAGTTCCGTAACCGGCTCGACGCCACTGTCTCATTCGGCCATCTCAGCACCGACGTGATTGGCTTGGTGGTTGAGAAGTTCGTGTTGCAACTCGAGGCACAGCTTGCGGATCGTTTTGTGACGATCGATCTTTCTGATCCGGCCAAAGCCTGGTTGGTCGAGCACGGCTACGACGAGCAAATGGGTGCCCGGCCGATGGCGCGGGTGATCCAGGAGCACATCAAGAAGCCGCTGGCAGACGAGGTGCTGTTCGGCAAGCTCAAGGGCGGTGGCCACGTCCGCGTTGTTCTCGTCAAGGACGAAGCGGTCGCGGGCGTCGATCTCGAGAAGATCGGTTTCGAGTTCCTCGATGGGCCGGTCACACCCAAACCGGAGAAACTTCCGGGCGCCCGCAAGCGGACACCGCCGCGCAAACCCAAGCCTGGCGGCGGAGGGCTCACGTCGAAGGAGCCGCTCCTCAAGGTCTGACCGCGGATACAAAAAAACAAACGGCCGGCACGAAAGTGCCGGCCGTTTTGCCTTGTTCATGGGCTTGAGCGATAGAGCCATTCCGGCTTTGAAATCAATCTACGCGAACCGGTATCCACTTCGCCCGAAACACGACGATGTGGACGCATAAGCGCGCATCCACAGTCTTGTTGAGGCGATTGCGACGGCGGCTAGGAACTTCTGACGAGATTGACAAAAAGACGCGAGCGCCGCTCGTGCGAACGGGATTTATCTCTCCTCAGTGTTCTGCTCGTCCCCCGTGGCTGGCTCGTCATGTTGTGCTTCCGGATCAAAGAATTCGCCGGCGGCGGCGATCGCTTCGGCCGCGGCGTCGCGATCCTCCTGTCGGGTACTGATGTCCTCGCCGCGCTGGATGCGTTCGGCTTCGTCGACGCTGCGGGCGACAGTCACCGTGATTTCAGCCTCAACTTCCGGGTGGACCGCGACCGTCAGCTTCTGCTTGCCTATCGTCTTGATCGGCGCATCTAGCCAGACCTGGGGGCGGGTGACGATAATGCCGTCGGCGGCCAACGAAGCGACGATGTCGCGGACGGTGACCGAACCGAATAGCTGGCCGGTTTCGGAAGCCTGGCGGATAATGACAATGTCGCGTCCGTTGATCTTCTCGGCGACGTTGGCGGCTTCGCCCTTGGCCTTGATGTTGTTAGCTTCAAGCTCGGCTTTCATGCCGTCGTATTTGGCTCGATTTTCGGCGGTCGCGCGCAGGGCCTTGCCGCGTCGGAGAAGAAAGTTGCGGGCGAAACCGTCCTTAACCTTCACGACCTCGCCCATCTGCCCAAGCTTGGCTACACGTTCCAGCAGAATGACTTCCATATTCGATCCTCTTGTTCGGTGTTGAGTAACTGTATTGAGTCACGATTTCGGCGCGAGCGGCGGAGGCCTGTGCCGTTGCAGGTAACGTTGCCGAAATCCAAAAATTGCGTCTGCGATGCCGATGCCTACAATCGTGACGACGGGCCATACGAACATCAGCACGACGGCGTAGACCGAGCCGAGCCATAGCCCACGGTTCCGCATCGTTAGGGTGATCGTGTGCAACACGGCGAAACCTACTAGCGCATACGTCATCATCAGACACGCGGTAACGATCTGGGCCAGGATCGCAGGCAAGCCGCCGACGAAGCACATCGCCAGCGCGACCATCATCGCAACCAGAGCCATCGGCGGGAGCGTCGTTGTCCTCATGTCGGGCCAGGGGCGCCGCAGCCGGCCGGAGGTGGCGGTGACTTTGGCCGCCAGCCACATATTGAGCGTCAGCGTCGCCATAGCAATCGTTGCGGCAGCGGCGGGGGCAATGGCCACAAACGCATCGACGACCTCCGAGGCCCGATCGCGTGACGCTGCATCCTGCACATTGGCGATGCGTACCAAACCGCGCCGCAGGGTATCCGTAATCGTCGATGCGTCGGAGCCAAGCGTAAGAAGCGCGGCGGTCGTGGTCAGCGCGGCGAAGCAGGCAATCCAGATCAGTATGCGTCCAAGTGGATACCAGTCGACCGGGTACAGAGCGGGCGGCACTGCGTCGGTGCTTTGCGGCGGCGTATCCGCGATGACCGGACGGCCGAGCAGCACCAGATGTCCCAGCCACCACGCGGGCAGCGCGACAGTCAGCACGAAAGCTGCGGAATACGGCGGACCGAACAAGACGCCAAGGCTGGCGCCAGCAATAGCGCCGCCGATAGCTGCGCAGGTCGGACCCCATCCCATTGCCGCGACCATCAGCGGCAATGGAGCCAGATAGAACAACAGCAGCGAGATCAGCGCGCCCGAAATGATCGACGCGAACATCAGCGCGGAGGCGCATCCGGCTGCGACCGCAATGAGGAGGTTCATAGTCATCAGCTGTCCCGCTCCTCTCGAGCGGTTAGAGGTCTCGTTCGAGCCCCAACCATCGGCCCCCGGAATAACCCGGAAGCCTTATGAAATATAACGATGATAGACGCCGGCGACGCCGCCGGCGACCGTGAATTACCGGATAACGTATGGAAGTAGACCGAGGAAACGCGCACGCTTGACCGCACGCGCTAGCTCACGCTGCTTCTTGGCGGATACAGCGGTGATGCGGCTCGGCACGATCTTGCCGCGCTCGGAGACGTAACGCATCAACAGCTTGGAATCCTTGTAATCGAGTTTCGGCGCATTCGCACCCGTGAACGGGCAGGTCTTGCGGCGGCGGAAAAATGGACGGCGTGCACCGGCATCAGCCATGATTCTTACTCCTCAACCACTGCGTTGGCGTCATCGCGCGGTCTGCGCGGACCGCGGTCGCCACGGAAACCGCCGCCGCGATCGTCACGCTCACGGTCGCGATCGGCCTTGCGCATCATCGCCGAAGGACCTTCTTCATGTTCTTCGACCCGCACGGTGAGATAGCGGATGACGTCTTCGTGGATGCGTTCCTGGCGCTCGATCTCATTGACGACCGTGGCAGGCCCATCGATGTTAAGCAGCACGAAATGCGCTTTGCGGTTCTTCTTCATGCGATAGGTGAGCGAACGTACGCCCCAGTTCTCGGTCTTGGTGACCTTGCCGCCCAATCCCGTGATCACGCCCGTGATCTGATTGGTCAATTCCTCGACCTGCTGGGAACTCGCATCTTGGCGCGCGAGAAAAACATGCTCATAGAGAGGCATGGATGTCCTTTCCTCAAGTTGGCGCGGACCCCGGCGGCAAGCCCTTCGAGACCTTGGGAAAGGACTCGGGATAAGCTCAGAAGGCGGAAGCACGGGACGACGGGCCGATGGGCCCTGCCGCATCAATATCGCCTGACAGGTGAAATTGCTGAGACCGTCCGTTCAGCTCCCGGCCGGGATCTGCGGATGGCGCGGGTTATACGGATATTCGGGCCGGTTGCAAGAGATAACGGCGTCGCCGGCTCGCGGTCTAAGCCATCAAACCACGAAGCTCAGAGACCGCCGCAAGCAGTTGATGAGCCTTGCAACCACCTGTCTTGACATCATTCGGCCCGCGGTGTCTCTCCGCCCGGGGTTTCAAGGGGCGAGCGTATGACCGCGGCATTCACTTTTCCGGGGCAGGGTTCCCAGACCGTAGGTATGGGCAAGGCGCTGGCCGAGGCTTTTCACGTCGCAAAAGCTGTTTTTGACGAGGTGGATGCGGCCCTCGGCGAAAAGCTGACCGCCACCATCTGGGATGGGCCTGCTGAAACCCTGCAATTGACCGAGAATGCCCAGCCGGCCTTGATGGCAGTCTCTATTGCCACTCTCCGCGTACTCGAAGCCGAGGCCGGATTTTCGGTGGCACGGGATGCCGCCTTCGTGGCCGGACATTCGCTCGGAGAATATTCCGCGCTGGCGGCCGCGGGCAGCCTGAGCATCGCGGATACAGCACGGCTGCTGCGGACGCGTGGCCTCGCCATGCAGAAGGCGGTTCCGGTCGGTGCTGGCGCTATGGCGGCGCTATTGGGCCTTGATTATGAAGCCGCGGTCGCCGTTGCCGACGAAGCCGCGCAGGGTCAGGTCTGCCAGGCCGCGAACGACAATGGTGGCGGACAGGTTGTCGTGTCCGGCGACAAGGAGGCGGTTCATCGGGCAGTCGAGATCGCGAAGACCAAAGGCGCGAAGCGCGCGATGCTGCTGCCGGTGTCGGCGCCGTTTCATTGCAGGCTGATGCAACCCGCGGCCGACGCGATGGCGAAGGCACTAGCTGACGTGGCGATCAGCACGCCGGCGGTGCCAGTCATTTCCAACGTACTGGCCGCCCCGATCACGAACCCTGACGAAATCCGCCGGCGGCTGATCGAGCAGGTGACAGGAACCGTCCGCTGGCGCGAGTCGGTCGCCTATATGGCCGAACACGGGGTGACGCGCTTTTTCGAGATCGGAGCCGGCAAGGTTCTGAGCGGGCTCGTCAAGCGCATAGCGGATGGCGCCATCGGCGTGGCCGTCGGCGGACCGAACGATATCGCGTCGGCCAGGGAAGCGCTGGCAGCCGCCCGCTCGGCTTAAACAAGACAAAGGAGGAGCGATGTTCGACTTGACCGATAGGACCGCGCTTGTGACAGGCGCAACCGGCGGTATCGGCGGCGCCATTGCGAAGGCGCTCCATGCGCAAGGAGCGACGGTTGCCATTTCCGGTACTCGTCGGGAGGTGCTGGAGGCGCTGGCGGGTACGCTTGGCAAGCGCGTTCATGTGCTGCCCTGCAATCTATCGGATGCGGCGGAGGTCGAAGCATTGGTGCCGGATGCCGAGAAGGCGATGGGACGCGTCGATATTCTCGTCGCCAATGCGGGCGTCACACGGGACAACCTGTTTGTGCAATTGCGCGACGAGGATTGGGATGATGTGATCAGGATCAATCTGACAGCGACATTCCGCCTGGCGCGCGCGGCGACAAAACTGATGATGCGCAAACGCTTCGGCCGCATCATCGCGATCACCTCGGTGGTCGGCGTCACCGGAAATCCGGGGCAGGGGAATTACACCGCATCGAAAGCCGGACTGATCGGCATGATCAAAACGCTAGGCGCGGAATACGCGAAGCGCGGGGTGACAGCCAATTGCATTGCACCCGGATTTATCGCAACAGCGATGACCGACGCGCTGAGCGAGAAACAGCGAGAGACGATTCTGACGAAAGTCCCCGCGGCCCGCCTCGGAACGCCGGAAGATATTGCGGCGGCGGCGGTCTATCTGAGTTCGAACGAAGCGGCCTACGTGACGGGGCAGACGATTCATGTCAATGGCGGAATGGCAATGATTTGAGGCGCTTTTAGCCCGTCTACCGGGGCTTGTGGTCAAGGCTTTCGATGTGTGATAACCGGACCAAGAACGGGTGGGCAAAGAACGCCATTGCAGGAATTTGAAACCCTGTATATTGGCGGTGTGGCGGCTGCCGTCGTTTGCCGGTCCGCACCCGCACAAGGCGGAAAAGACCGAAATCCTACACGACTGCAAATAGCGACAGGAATTAGCTAGTTTAATGCTCCACGATGGCTCGTTTGCGGTCGGGTCCAATTGAACAAGCGCGAGGTTTAATGATGAGCGAGATTGGCGAGCGGGTTAAGAAGATCGTGGTCGAGCACCTTGGCGTAGAGCCCGAGAAAGTCGTCGAGAGTGCCAGCTTCATTGACGATCTTGGCGCAGACAGTCTCGATACGGTCGAGCTCGTGATGGCCTTCGAGGAAGAATTTGGCTGTGAGATTCCCGATGACGCGGCGGAGACGATCCTGACCGTCGGCGATGCCACAAAGTTTCTCGAGAAGAACGCGAAAAGCTGACGCTCTTCCGCGATCTTACATGAAGCCGGACGGGTCGTGTTCGAACGGCCCACCGGCTTTTCCTTATGATTTGTAAGGAAGCTGGAGTTTTCCAGATGAGGCGCGTCGTCGTCACCGGACTTGGCATGGTGTCGCCGCTTGGCTGCGGAGTCGAACCGACCTGGAAGCGCATACTCGACGGCATGAGCGGCGCGAAGCAGATCGAGACGTTCGACGTTACCGACTTGCCGTGCCGAATCGCCTGCGTCGTTCCACGTGGCGACGGTACTGACGGAACCTTCAATCCTGACCTGTGGATGGAGCCGAAGGACCAGCGCAAGGTCGACGATTTTATTATCTTCGCGATGAGCGCCGCCAGACAGGCGCTCGACGATGCGGATTGGCATCCTTCAACCGACGAGGATCGTTGCGCGACCGGCACCCTGATTGGTTCCGGAATCGGCGGCCTTTCGGGTATCGCCGACACTGCGGTCCTCATGAAGGAGAGGGGAGCCCGCAAGGTGTCGCCATTCTTCATTCCGGGACGCCTGATCAACCTTGCTTCGGGATACGTGTCGATCGAACACGGGCTCAAGGGACCGAACCATGCTGTGGTGACAGCCTGCTCGACAGGCGCGCATGCAATCGGCGATGCGAGCCGCCTGATCGCACTCGGCGACGCCGATGTCATGGTGGCTGGCGGCGCGGAATCGCCGATCTGCCGCATCGGCATGGCAGGCTTCTGCGCCGCGCGGACGCTGTCCACCGGCTTCAACGACACGCCGCAAAAGGCATCGCGTCCTTACGACAACAATCGCGACGGCTTCGTCATGGGAGAAGGTGCTGGTGTCGTTGTGCTCGAGGAGTACGAGCATGCACGGCAGCGCGGCGCGAGAATTTATGCCGAAATTACGGGATACGGCCTGTCGGGGGATGCCTATCACATCACGTCACCGTCCCCGGACGGCGACGGCGCGTTTCGGAGCATGACCGCTGCCATGAAGCGCGCTGGCATATTTCCATCGGATATCGACTATATCAACGCCCACGGTACATCGACCCAGGTCGGCGATGAAATCGAACTGAAGGCTGTTGAAAGATTGCTGGGTAACGCCGCGTCAAGCACGTCGATGTCCTCCACAAAATCCTCTATTGGCCATCTGCTGGGTGCCGCGGGCGCAGTCGAAGCTATTTTCAGCATCCTTGCGATTCGCGACAACATCGCCCCGCCAACGATCAATCTCGATAATCCTTCGGTGGAAACAGCGATCGATCTCGTCCCACACAAGGCGCGTCAGCGGGAAATCAACGTCGTACTGTCGAATTCGTTCGGGTTCGGCGGGACCAACGCATCAATTATCATGCGGCGCCTCGCCAATTAACGTGTGATGGACGCAAATCCACTGTTTCGCCGCATTCGATGATAAATCCTAGAGACGGCCGCATGCTGTTGGCCGGGGCAGGGAATTCGCCGGCCGCGATTAAACCGACAGGATTTATGTTGCATCGATGACTGAAAGGCCGCCCATCTCTCCGCGCAGTCCGCGCGCCGCGCTTGAACCCGAACAGGTACCCCCGCCACCGAAGCGTTCTGCCCGCGCGCGAAGCCCGCTAGTGGTTGCGGGCAACGCGATCATTACGGTTTTGTTGATCGGGATGCTTGGTGCCGGCGGCGTTTTTTTCTACGGCAAGCAGAAGATCGAAGCGCCGGGGCCGCTACAGGATGAAAAGATCGTCAACATTCCGGCCCGCGCCGGAATGAACGACATTGCCGAAATTCTTCAGCGCGAAGGTGTGATCGACGACAATCGCTGGGCGTTTATCGGAAGCGTATTTGCCTTGAAGGCGCGCGCGGATCTGAAGCCAGGAGAATATGCGTTCCAGAAGCAAGCCAGTCTGCGCGAAGTCATCGGCACTATTGTCGAAGGCAAGGTGGTGCAGCATCCCGTGACTATTCCAGAAGGCCTGACTTCCGAACAGATTATAGAACGGCTTTCGGAGAATGAGATTTTCTCAGGGACCGTTCGAGAGATTCCACGCGAGGGCACATTGCTGCCCGAGACGTACAAGTTTCCGCGAGGCACCAGCCGAGAGCAAGTGATCCAGCGCTTGCAACAAGCTCAGAAGCGCGTGCTCGCAGAAATCTGGGAGCGTCGTGCCTCAGATGTGCCCGTCAAAACATCTGATCAACTCGTTACGCTGGCATCTATCATTGAAAAGGAAACAGGCAAGGCGGATGAACGCAGCCGGGTCGCGGCCGTGTTCGCCAACCGTCTGAAACAGAAAATGAAACTGCAGTCCGACCCAACGATCATTTATGGTCTGGTCGGAGGCAAGGGGACGCTGGGGCGGCCGATCAAACGCAGCGAAATTATGCAAGCGTCTCCATACAACACCTACGTGATTGAAGGGTTGCCGCCGGGACCGATCGCGAACCCCGGCCGAGCTTCGCTCGAAGCAGCGGCAAATCCAGCGCGAACCCGCGATTTATTCTTCGTTGCCGATGGAAACGGGGGGCACAGCTTCACCGAGACTTACGAGCAGCACCAGAAGAACGTCGCTCGGTTGCGGACCATGGAAAAGCAGATTCAAAACGATGCGGTTGAGCCGCTGGACGAGCCGGCGCCGGCTGTCGCGCCCACCACAACAGAAACCGGCACCACACAGGACGAGCCTGCCCCGAAGCCCGCCCCGCGGGCGCGAACCCGGCCAAACCGGTAAGGCGCTGTAGAGCCTTCGCAGCACATCATTCAGCAACAGGGATCGAATCAGACCGCCGTCGGCATTCGGCTTGGTGTCTGATTCACCTTTTGATCGCGCATCATCTTATCCGAAACCGGTTTCCATGTTCGCGTGAAAACGCATCAACCAAAAGCGCAGAACTTCGATTCTGATTCCATCAAAAGCGGATTTCACTCGGCCACAAAATTCTCTAACGTCGGGACGATCCGTTAAACGAATCTCACATCTGGGTGCTTCGGAGAAACCACGCGATGGCGTTGTCGAGCATGACCGGCTTTGCAAGAAGCCACGGCGCCAGTGGGCCGTATGCGTTCGAATGGGAGTTAAAATCCGTGAACGCCAAAGGGTTCGACCTTCGGACGCGGCTACCGACCGGTTGGGACGATATAGAAGCGACGATAAGGAAGCGCGCAGCACAAGTGTTGTCACGCGGAACGGTCTACGCCAATCTAACGGTGAAGCGCAGCAACGCGGTTCCCCTTGTTCGCGTCAATGAACAGGTTCTGGCATCTCTCCTGAAGGTCGCGCGCGATTTGTGTGGCAAAATCGACGTGCTCGCGCCGAGCATTGACGGTTTGCTATCGATAAAGGGTGTTATGGAGGTCGTTGAACCGGAGCTCGACGATGCCGAGGAACTCGCAGCAAAGACCGCCGTCGCTGAAACCTTCGAGCAGGCGCTGCGCAGCCTAGTGGATATGCGCGAGCGTGAAGGAGCTACGCTTGGCGGCGTACTGATGCAGCGCATGGATGAGATCGAGCGTCTCGCGCGCAGGGCAGAGGCCGCCCCTGGCCGTCAACCGGGCGCAGTGAAGGCGCGACTTGCCGAGCAGATTACCGCATTGCTCGACACATCGGACCGCTTCGATCAGGATCGACTCCATCAGGAAGCGATCTTGATCGCTACGAAGGCCGATATCCGCGAGGAATTGGATCGCATTGCCTCGCATATTTCGCAGACGCGCGAGTTGATCGGCAGGGGCGGGCCGATCGGACGAAAGCTTGATTTTCTTGCGCAGGAATTCAACAGGGAAGTCAACACTTGCTGCTCGAAGTCGAACGATCTCGAACTGACCAATGTCGGACTTGAACTGAAAAACGCCGTCGAACAGTTTCGCGAACAGGTCCAGAATCTGGAGTGATCGATGACTGCTCACGATCGGGGTTTCGACGGAGTCGAGCGGCGCGGCCTGATGTTCGTGCTATCGTCGCCTTCCGGTGCCGGAAAAACCACGCTGTCGCGGCTGCTGATCGAGCGCGTCGAGGGCTTGAGCCTGTCGGTCTCTGCGACCACGCGCCCGATGCGGCCGGGCGAGGTCGATGGTCGTGACTACAAGTTCGTCGACGACGCAACCTTTGCGGCCATGGTCAAGCACAATGATCTGCTGGAATGGGCCGTCGTGTTCGACAATCGCTACGGCACGCCGCGCGCACCAGTGTATGCAGCGCTGGCGTCCGGCCGCGACGTACTGTTCGATATTGACTGGCAAGGCACGCAGCAATTGCGCGAGAAGGCACGGGCCGACGTGGTCAGCGTCTTTATTCTACCGCCGTCCGCCACTGATCTGGAACGACGCCTGCATACCCGTGCCCAAGATGCCGATCATGTCATCCGCGAACGAATGGACCGCGCCACGCATGAACTCAGCCACTGGGCCGAGTACGATTACATCGTCATCAACCAGAATGTCGATGAAGCGTTTGCTGAGGTGCAGTCAATTCTGAAGGCTGAACGGCTCAAGCGCGAACGCCGAACCGGATTGACGGCGTTCGTGCGAGAATTGCAGCGGCAACTTGAGACTTAGAGCCTCGCCTGTGATGCATCCGAAGCGAGGCGCTGTGACTTTGATTTGATGAGTTCGCTTAGAAACCTTTTCATTCGCCGCTACGTCGTTGCTCCACGTGATGCCCGAGACAGAATTTCCATGATGTCGCGAGATTGCGCCTCGATGTCCTGGCGTATGCGCAGCACGTCACTGCGGGAGGTTTGTGCCGTATCGGGCCCCTGTCGTTTCCAGGGCGGAGGGTAGCCTTGGTCGACCAAATCCTCGATCAATCGCGAGTGACGGACTTGCAAGAGGCTGCTCAGATTCCCGAACTTGACAGCTGCAAATCCAAGAAACCCTGCTACGGCCAACGCGCCAGCGAGTCCACCCAGCAGCATAGATGACGAGTGGGACTGAATTTCAGCCTCAGGAACGCTGACGACGGCTGAAGCAAGGCTTGGCTCGCTGCGTTCGCCGCGCGCCTGAGTATCAAACTCGATTGTTGCCGCAGAGACCGGCGGGCCGTTCGGCGTCTGCGGACCAGACGTGACTGCGGCTTGTACCGGCGGTTGCGTCGCATTGGCGACCGGTGCTGCGTTGATGGCCGGATCGGGCCACTGTGTGGTAGTGGCCGGTTGCGAGATATTCGTGTTTTGCGCAGGTTCGTCGGAAGAATCCCTCGTGGACGGCAGAGAGTTGGTGTCTGCTGGATCGTTCGCGCTTGTCGCGTCATCGAGCTCCGCATGAGCATTTGTGATGGACGGCCGGAGAGGTGGTGCGGAAGACCTCATTGCCCGTTTGTCCGACGCGGGGGCAGACAGCGACGGCCTTGCTGAGGTTTCCAGCGCAGTCTTGCCGCGCCCTTCGCCGAGATACCAGCAGTGACGCTTCGTTCCCGGCTCGACGCGATAATGCCAGTGACCTCCGCGCGGCGTCGTCGCGCCCGGTTTTACGAGGCAGGTATCGTCCGCGCGTGCCGAGCCATGGACGGTGATCGCAAGCATGCCGCCCGTGAACAAAGCTACCCCAAGGGTTGAGAGACGTTTCCCCAAACGGTTTGACATGCATATCCCCGATCATGACAAGATTCACGATGCCTTTCTTTAATAGTCAGGAAAGACTTGGGTCGCATTGCGCCGTAAATCCGGAATGGTCGGGGCGTAATTGAGGCTGAATGACCTCTCTTCTGCCTACATTTTTTACCTGCTCGGCCACCATAACGTAGGCGCGTGGTCTCGCGGCTTCGCGATAAAGATAACATGTGCACAACAACACCGAACTTTACGGCGATTGCGGCGCATCAACGCCATAACATCGTCTCAGATCCGATCCGTTCTATTGCGGTGTATGTCCGCCAATTCACGAGCCATCGCAACGAAACCGGATATTGGAACCGTCTCCGCGCGCCGCGTGGGGTCGATGCCTGCCGCAGCCGCCAGCGACGCCGGATCAGCGGGCAACGATTTCAGGCTTTGCCGTAGCATCTTCCGGCGATGCCCGAACGCGGCGGCGGCAACTTGCTCTAGCATCCGGCGGTCGCATGGCTCGGGGCTGTCGCGTGGTATCAGCCGCACCACCGAAGACGTGACCTGGGGTTGCGGAACGAAAGCCGCGGGCGAGATGTCGAACAGAATTTTGGTCTCTGTGCGCCAGTTCGACAGCACGGCGAGGCGGCCATACGCATCGTCGTTTTCGCGGGCAACGATCCGTTCGGCGACCTCGCGCTGAAACATCAGCACCATGGCGTCATACCATGGCGGCCAGGGCTCGATGCTGAGCCAGCGGATCAGAAGCGCGGTGGCGATGTTGTAAGGCAGGTTGGCGACGATCTTTGCGCGCATCGTGCCGAGCAGGGGTCGTGGATCGAAGCTTGTCGCATCCGCGTTGACGATCGTGAGGCGGCCGGGATAGCGAGCCGAAATTTCTTCCAGCGCGCCAAGCGCGCGTTCGTCACGCTCGATGGCGATGACGCGCATCGCGCCGAGCGCAAGCAGCGCCCGCGTCAATCCGCCAGGACCCGGCCCGATCTCGATGACGGTCGCATCCTGGAGTGGACCGGCGGCGCGCGCGATCCGGGCCGTGAGATTCAGATCGAGTAGAAAGTTCTGTCCCAGCGATTTTCGCGCCGACAACGCGTGACGTTTGATGACGTCGCGCAGCGGCGGAAGGTCATCAATCGCGCTCATGCCGAACGTGTCGACGCTGCCATCCGCGCGGCGAGGCTCAGCGCAGCGATCAGACTCGATGGATCGGCGCGTCCCGTGCCGGCGATGTCGAATGCAGTGCCGTGATCAGGCGATGTACGGATAAACGGCAGTCCCAGCGTGACATTGACGGCCCGATCGAAAGCCAGCGTTTTGACCGGAATCAGAGCCTGATCGTGATACATGCAAATGGCACAGTCGTAAGTCCGGCGCGCGGCCTCATGGAACATGGTGTCGGCCGGAAGCGGGCCTTTGACGTCGATTGCTTCGGCGCGCAGGATTGCGACGGCCGGTGCAACGATCGTCTGATCCTCGGTTCCGAGCGAGCCGTCCTCTCCCGCGTGGGGATTCAATCCGGATACCGCGATGCGGGGGCTGGTGATTCCAAATCGCGAGCGTAGGTCTGCAACGACAATGCGAACGGTATCCACAATCATGCGGCTCGACAGCATTGTGATCGCATCGCGCAAGGGCAGGTGGATAGTGACGGGCACGACCGCAAGATCAGGCGACCAAAGCAGCATCACCGGTTGCGGTGCGTTGGAGTTCGTTGCCGCCAGTTCGGCGAGAAATTCGGTGTGGCCAGGATGGGCGAATCCCGCCCGGTAGAGCACGCTCTTGGCGATCGGATTGGTGACCACTGCTCCCGCATGGCCCGCTACAACATCGTTGACCGCATGACGGATCGATCCAATCGCTGCGGGGGCGCTGTTGTCGTCGGGATGACCGGGATGCGCGGTTGCCGGATGCCCCGTGGCGACAATCGGAAGTGCTTCATTGAATATCTGGGAAAGGTCTTTCTGGCCAACCTCCGCCAAGGAAAGATCAAGCAAGGGAAGATCAAGTCCGAGCAGCTTTGCCCGGGCCGCGATGAATGCGCTATCGCCAAGAAGATAGAAGGGAGGAACGGCATCGTTCTTGCGGCGCAGCCAGGCCGCGATCGTGATATCCGGTCCGATGCCGGCCGGCTCGCCCAGGGTCAATGCAATCGGCTTCACCACGCGGTGGCTCCAGCGCGGCTTTTGATAGAATACACGCCGCCGTTCATGACATCTGCCGCATCACCCTGCTGGACACGCGGGAAACGTCATTTGTCGCCTTTCTCCGGACGACTTTCACGATATTCGATCATCGCGGATCTTCGAATATCGTCCAGGTAGGATTTGGACCGCTTCTCATACTTGTCGGCAAACATTTTTTCCCGGATTTCCTTTTTCTTCGGGGTGTCCACACTGGTTACCTTCTTTTCGCATACCGCTACCATTTCGACGCCCTGCCGCGTGATTTCCGGTGGAGTCAGATGCCCCACGGGCGTCTTATCGAGCAGATCTCGAAGCGTAGGTGGCAGGTCAGCGGACGTTTTTGTGATCGGATCGCGTAGGGTGGCATTCCGCATCGCCTTGACGGTGCGAACGGCCTCCGAGCAAGACTGAATACGCTCGCGCAAAGAATTGGCTTCGTTGCGCCGCGCCTCCACCACCGGACCCGCCGCGCCGCGCGGAACGATCAGGACAACGGGACGCATCCGGTATTCGACCCCCTCGATTTTCGATTTATCCTCGCCGCTATTCTTCAGCGCTTCATTGACATCACGATCGCTCACAAGAAGACTTTCCTTGAAGCGGCCGCGCACAAGGCTTCCCCAAACCATATCAGCTCTCAGGCGCGCCTTGATCGTGTCCGGGCGAACTCCCTGAGAGCCGATCGATTTTGTCAGCTGTTCGGGCGACATCCCCATCCGCGCGCCCATGCTGGCGTATGCCTGATCAATATCCGTCGAAGTCGGGTTCACGCCGAACTTCTTGGCCTCCCTGATCTTCACCTTTTCGCCGATCAACTCTTCGATCACCTCCTGCCGGGGCGGAGATTTGTGGGTGGATATCTTAATCAGGCGGATGCGCTGCTCGATATCAAAAGTGGTGATCGGCTCGCCGTTGACCATGACCGCGACCGACTGGGCAAGCAGCGGCGAGTTCAAGCCGACGAAAGAAAGAAACGCGAATAAGGCCAGACGGCTCAACGGCCGGAAGAGCAAGATCATTTTCATGTCAATGCGCGCTTAGCAGGTCTATTGTCGTCGAGGTCTGAGTTCATCAGGCGGCACAGCCTGCTTCTTCAAAGTACCACCACTTGAAACTAGCGGATGCCAGAGCCGGTCGATCCTCCGCGGGTCTGGCCCAAGGTTCTCAGCCCAAGCTGAAGCATGAAAGCATGGTTAAGCTGGGGCGGCGTTGCTCCCGCGGAATAAATGTATGACGTCACGTAGTTGAGGCCGAGAACAAAACAATCGTCCACGTATCCCGCGCCGACTGCATACTGGTTGATTTGATTGGCTTCCAGGTCCCAGCGTGCCGCACCCTGCACGACCCAGTTGGATGCAACCTTTATGGAACCGGTGCCCAAAAGACCTCGGCGCCTTGTGAGAAAGCCGAGGGCGGGCTGCTCCGCATAATCGCCGTACAACACGCTCCCGGACCACCGGCTGAAACTGGCGCGGCCTTCGGCTTCGAAGCGCTGCACATTCAAGGTCGCCTCATCAATCCGCGCGCGGGTGCTGAACGTGAAGATGCTGTTGGGCGAATAGTTCACGCTTGTGACGTAGTCGGATTGCGGGCGCTGCAAGCCGGAATTGACGCCGGTATTGGTGATATCCGCGACAGCAAACGAGTTCAGGCCGAACAGCTGATAGGACTGTCCGAACAGAAAGTTGATCGCGCCGCCCTGATCGAATTGAGTCGTCGCCTGTGCGCCGACGTTGGCGCGGCCGCCACCCTCGACACGGTCATAACCGGAGAATTTGTCCACGCTGAAGAGGTTGCTGGCGTCGAAGACCAGGCTTTGCGCATCCTCATTCGGCAGCTTGCCCGCATAGCTTTCATTCGGACGGATGATGACCTGCGCGATCGGTTCGATCGTTGTGGTGCCCCAGGGCTGAACGTTGATGAAGGGATAGCGATATTCGAGACCCACAACGGGCATGAGGCGGAGTGCCTGCGTGGTACCGGGCTGGATGAAATTGGACACGCCCGGCTGGTTCGAGATGTCAGCATTGATGGCGTCGGCGCGAAGCGAAGCGAACGGCGTCCAGATCTGACCAAAGGAATCGGTGAACGACTTCCGCCACTGTGCCTGTGCGGTCAAGCGTGTATAGGTTCCCGGAATGCCTCGAAGCAAACAATTGGCCGGTGTTCTCGCCGCTGGGTCAGCCGACGTTGGCGCGCACACGAACGAGGTATTCGCCAGCGTCGAGATCGGATCGAACTGCGCCTGATCACGCGCGAGATTGACGAAGTTGAACTTGTAGCTGAATTCGCCGCCAATGACCGAATGGTTGATGACATTCGAATAGTCGATGACAGGCGCAACCACCGGAACCAGGCTCTGATTGCCCGAGAAGCTCAGGTAGTGAATCGCGCGGGCGTCGAAGTAGCTACGGGTACCGACGCCGGTCAGATAGAGTTGCGAAATCGCTTCGGTCGGCAGAGTCAGGAACGATTGCATCAAGTCCCTGTACTGCTTCAACCGGTAGTCGGAGAAGAAGAAGTAGTCGCTTAACAGAACGCCGTCCCAACCCCAGACCCATTTATCGTTCAAGGCAAACTGACCTTTGGTATCCACACCGCCGCGGAAGTCCCGGTTGCCGGGCCCCGAACCGAAGGCGTCCGGATCAAGCTGATTGATACCATAAGCACGGATTTGATAGGCGCCGTCCACGAAACGCTGCCTGAACTCGCCTTGCATCAACACGCCTTGTCGCGTGGTGAATCGGGGAGAAAGGGTCAGGTCGTAGTCCGGCGCGAGCGCGAAATAGTAGGGAACCTCGACCCCGACCCCGTAGGGAGAATAGGACGTAAAGGTGGGCACCAGGAAGCCGCTTTTGCGCTTCACAGTCGGATCTGGTGTTGAGAAGAAAGGCATATAGGCCATAGGCACGCCGTAAAATTCCAATCGGGCGTCCTCGAAGTACAACATCTTCTCGGTCTGATCGTGAATGATGCGGGCACCCTTGACCTGCCAAAGCGGGGGCTTTTTCGGATTCTCCCTGCAGGGCGCGCAGGCTGTATAGACGCCGTTTTCGAATACCGTGTAGTTGCCCTTGGTCCGATCGGCCCGGGTTGCGGCCATGCGCGTCGCATCGGCCGTGTCAACTCTCAGCGAATCGACGAAGCCGTCCCGGTAGTCGTCGCTCAAATCCAGGATATTGGCGTAGGTGATCTTGCCTCCCGCATCAGTCATGCGGATGTTGCCTTCGGCATGGAGCCGCTTGGTTTTCTGGTCGTAGATGACCTTGTCCGCCTCGACGCTCGTGCCGTTGTAGAACATCTGCACATTGCCGACGGCCGACACGCGAGAATTGTTGTAGTCGTAGTCGAGCTCGGTGGCTTGAACGAGCATCTGCCCGTCATTCTGAGGTGGCGGCGGCGTAGGCTTGGGCGGGCGAGGATTGTAAGTGAAGCTTTGTGCCACAGCCGGAGTAGTTGCGACGACGTCAATCACAGCGGCGGCAATCAGTCCGAGAACGGCCGCCGTCAGCGAGGCCGGAATCACGGACGCACCAGACCGACGGCGGCGCAGTGAGACGCGCCGCTCGCGAACAGGCGAGCGCTTACGGAGGGTGGCGATTGCAGCCACTATCCGTCCTCCTGATGCAGCAAGACCAAAAAGCCGGTGAGGCTGCCGACGCAGACCGGCAGCCACGCCGCAGCGATTGGATTCATCAGCTCGGCCTTGCTCAAATCCTCAGTTACCTTAGACAGGACATAGAGCAGAAAGCCCGAACCCACGCCACTTAAAACCATCTTTTGCACCCCGCCGAAGCGGAAGAAGCGGAGGCTCACCGAGGCCGCCAGCATCACCATTGCAGCCAGCAAAAACGGCTGTGCGATGAGTTTGTGGTATTGCAGCCGGTATCCTGCGGTTGCAAATCCTGAGCTCTCGGAGGATCTGATATAACCCGGCAGTTGCCAAAATGACACAGTTTCGGGGGTGGAGAAGCTGTTTTGGACCTGTGCCGGCGTCAGACTGGTCGGAAGGACAAAGGTTTCCTGCTCGACCGGCGGATTGTCCAGCGTAAACCGGCGAACGCCTTTGAACAGCCAGCGCCCGTCTTCCAGGGCTGCTTCGCGTGCCTCGATACGTTCCTCGAACTTGGAATGGGGATCGAACGTGAACACGGTGAGCCCCGTCAAGCGCACGCCTTGCTGCTCACTGCGCGCCGCATTGATGATAGCCTGACCGTCGTCGGTCACTTGGTTGATCCAGAAACCGGATGCGTCCTGGAGACCTCCTCCGGAGACGCCGCCAAACAGTTCGGCCTCCATCCGCTTGGACAATTCGCGCAGGTTGGCAGACAAAGGATTGTAGACCGTGGTGGCGAGGGCGCCGAGCACGATCGCGCACACGAGCGCCGGCGAGATGAATTGCCACGCCGAAACGCCGGCGGCGCGGGCCACCACCAGTTCAAGCTGCCGCGACAGTGCGAGATAGCACGTCATGGCGCCGATCAGGACACAGAACGGGGTCAGTTTCTCAAGGAGCTGGGGCACCCTGAAAAGCGATGTTTCCGCAACCACGAGTGCCGATGCCGACGCAAGCCCCGACGTCCTCCGGACCATTTCAATATAATCGACAAGAACGAGTAGCAGAAAAATGCTGACGAAAACGCCGAGCGCAGCCACCATGAAGCGGCCAGCAAAATAACGACCCAACGTGTTCGTCAACATGCTCATGCGAGGGCCGGTTTCTTCCCCAGCAGGCGGAGGAGCCGCTCGTTCGATCTGTTGATCGCCTCCGTTAACGCGGCGGATGGTTCGAGCACGATTCCAGCAACAATCACCCGCAAGCAGATACCAATTGCCCCGAAAAGAAGCAGGTATTGCAGGAGCGCCGCCATCGGCGATTTCACAGTCATGACCGAAAGCGCGAAGCCTGCCATACGAAGGCCGAACACCGCCGCAATTGCCGCTCCCATGGAGAAATTGCGACTCTGGCGCGTGGTGCGCGGTGTTCCGAGGAATGCGAAGGTCAGCGCTGCAAAGGCAAACGGATAGATCGGGGCGGTGAATCGATCGTGAAGCTCGGCGCGGAATTGGCCACGCATCTGCTGAACCAGAGGGTCCTTCTGATCGGGAGCAATCAACTCCCAAAGGTAACGTTCACGAATGCCATAAATAACGTCATGCCCTCGATTGGAGAATTTCGACATGTCGAACGCATAGCGGTCAAACGCGACCATGGCCGGTTCGCGCTTGCCCGTCTCGAATCTCTCCAGGTGCCCATCTTCCAGGATAAGAAACGATCCCTGGTCGTTCTTCATCACCGTTCCGTGGTCGGCGATGATACTGAGGCGCTCTTCAGGATTACGGCGATCATCAATGAAAATTCCGGCGAGTTGGCCACCAGGCTGTCGTTCCCGAATACGAATTGTCAGATTCGGATCCAGTTGCGCAAATCGGCCGGGTTGCAGAACGTTCGCCAGAACGTCGGCGGTGATCTCGGCATCCCATCGCTTCAACCGACGCATCCCATCAGGCGCAAGGTAGGCCGCGATGAACGCCACCAGCAAGGCCACAATCACCGTTGCATAGATGAACGGCCGGAAGAGCCGGAACGGCGATAGGCCGGCGGCGTTCATCACGATGATTTCCGAGTCCGTAGCAAGCTTGTGGAGGGTGTGCGAGATCGCGATCATCAGCGCAATCGGGGAGATGATCAGCACCAGCACGGGGATAGCAAGACTGGTGATCCCCAGAAACGTCAGGATGGTCTGTCCCTGGCTTGTCATCAGGTCGATTCCACGCAACGCCTGCGTAATCCAGATCACCCCTGTCAGGCTGACCAGGACCACCACAAACGACGCCAGCGTCGTCCGGAAAATATACTTGTCGATCGACCCCATCGGTCTGAACGATCCCCAATCTTTCAGGCAAACACATCCGGCAACGCCAGACCGCGACCGAGACGTCCCCAGCGTCCCGCCATGTTTTACCTGACTCGTCTCTCAGTACCATCCCTTTGATCTGTCAACAAAATGGCCGAGGCTTAATGTCCGTCGATTATAGTTAAAATCCGGAATATGTGACACTGCAGCCACGGCGGCGGGGGTTAATTGCGCTCAAAGCGAATTTGTAGCAACGGCGCCGAAAGCTGACACGGTGTTGAACCCTTGGCAGCGTTGCCGTTGACAGGTCATAGTCGCTAAGTCACACGCTGGCCCGATTTCGAGGCCGCACCACCCTGATCCTGGAGGTTTCCGATGCCCGACGCCGTCAAGGTGGGCTTTGTTCCTGTTTCGACCGCTTCGCGCGGGACCCTCGTAGTATTTTGCGATGATGCGCTGAAGTTCGGCCAAGCCGCGAGCAAGGCTCTCGGGTCGTCAACCGCACTTGTCAAACGGGCGGCTGCAGCCAATCAGTTCAAAGGCAAAAGCGCGACGACACTCGATATTCTCGCGCCGGAGGGGCTCAAGGCTAATCGCCTGATCGTTGTGGGTGCCGGCAAAACGTCGGCTCTCAAAAGCAGCGATTTCTTGAAATTCGGCGGTGTTCTTGCGGGAAAGATTCGTAGCGATAACGGCGGCGTCACGATCATTGCGGAGCTGCCATCCGCAATGATGGGTCCGGATCAGTCGGCGGCGCTGGCTTCCGGTATCCGGTTACGCGCTTACAAATTCGATCGTTACAAGACGCGGAAAAAGGACGGCGACGATGCGGTATTGCGCGCCGATATATCGATAGCGGTCGCCGACGTCGCCGCAGCAAAGAAGGCGTTCGCGCCTGTCAATCACGTTGTCGATGGTGTCATTATCGCGCGCGACCTCGTGAACGAACCGCCGAATGTACTTTATCCGGAGGAATTCGCGCGGCGCGCGAGCCGGTTGCGCGCGATCGGGGTCGGTATCAACGTTCTTGACGTCAAGGCGATGACCAAACTTGGCATGGGGGCGCTGCTGGGTGTGGGGCAGGGGTCGGCACGGCCCAGCCGGACGGTCGTCATGCGCTGGAATGGCGGCAAGAAGGGCGAACCGCCCGTCGCTTTCATCGGCAAGGGCGTTTGCTTCGACACCGGCGGAATCTCGATCAAATCCGCCAGCGGCATGGAAGACATGAAGGGCGACATGGGCGGGGCGGCCTGTGTGGTGGGGTTGATGCATGCGCTCGCCTCGCGCAAGGCGAAGGTGAATGCCGTCGGCGTCATCGGCCTTGTCGAGAACATGCCGGACGGCAACGCGCAGCGGCCCGGCGATATCGTGACGTCAATGTCAGGTCAGACCATCGAGATCATCAACACCGACGCCGAGGGCAGGCTGGTCCTTGCAGACGTGCTCTGGTACGTCGCCCGCAAGTTCAAGCCGAAGGTGATGGTTGATCTCGCAACGCTCACCGGCGCGATCATGGTGGCGCTCGGCACCGCACACGCCGGCCTGTTCTCCAACAATGACGAATTGTCGGAACGACTGACCAAGGCAGGCTTGGAGACCGGTGAGCGGGTCTGGCGGATGCCGCTTGCGCCTGAATACGACAAGCTGATCGACTCGCAGTTTGCTGACATGAAAAACACCGGCGGCCGCTATGGCGGCTCGATCACGGCTGCTCAATTTTTGCAACGGTTCATCGACGATACGCCGTGGGCGCATCTCGACATCGCGGGAACGGCGATGGGCGCTCCCAAATCCGACATCAATCAGAGTTGGGGATCCGGGTTCGGCGTGCGGTTGCTGGATCGCCTCGTCGCGGAGCATTACGAAACGCAGCGATGACGGAAGTTCTGTTCTACCATTTGCAGAACATGTCGCTTGAAAAAGTTCTGCCACCGCTGCTCGAGAAAACCTTCGAACGCGGATGGCGCGCCGTCGTCCATACAACATCTGAGGAGCGCGCCGATGCGCTCGATGCTCATCTATGGTCCTATCGTGACGATTCTTTCCTGCCGCATGCGACGTGGCGGATCGAGGACGCCAGCGAACAGCCGATTATCCTGACGGTCGACGGCCGAAATCCCAACCGGGCCACCGTCAGATTTCTAATCGACAGTGCCCCACTTCCGGACAGTCCTGATACCTACGAACGGCTGGTGCTGATCTTCGATGGCGACGATAGTGGCGCGCTAGATGCCGCGAGGGCCGTCTGGACAGAGTGCAAGTCACGAGGGTTTGAGGCGACCTACTGGCAGCCTGACGAAACTGGACGCTGGCAGCGTCGCAAGTAGCCAGATAGAGCGGTTGTAATTTGATGATACTTGAAGCTTTCTGCTCAGACACTAAGGTCCAGTCATGGTCACGCCGCAAATAGGTGGTGGGACAGGTTTTTTACGATCCGTCGGGATAAAATTCGTCGTGAGACAGCCCAGATTTCGCCGAAGGGCCTTGATGTCGCTCCTTCTGATAGCGCCGCTTGTATCGGGCTGCGGCAGCGCATCGGATATTTTGTCGTCAGATCTGCTGTCGAAGGATGCGGACTGGTTTTCGCGATCCGGCAGAGTATTCGTCAAGAACGTTTCGATTGAAACACCGCCGCTCACGCCGGACAAGCCGGTCGCGCCGGACGACCTCATCAGTGCGGACGGTCTTTGTACGGGGATGGCGCCGCCGATCGGCGCAGGGGGATCCGGTGCACCCTCCGACAACGCTACCGCTGCTCCGCCAACTGCAACGGGTACCGTGGCGTTAGGTCATACCGAATGCGACGTGACGCGCGGCATCGGAGTCGCGCCGGATAATGTCAGTCTCTCCAACAATCCGGGGGGAGATCGTGTTGCAGTCTTGACGTTCCTGAGAGGACCACGCGCCGGAACTTATACATTTTCGGCGGGACGTCTGTCCTCGATCGAGCGGGCGCCTGAACTAGCAGCACCTCAGAAGCCGGAGCGGCGAGCGAAAAAACGGTAGAAGCGTGAGCTGGAGCTCCGCTTCCAATAGAATTGAAATCCTTGCTCTATGATTTTGATTTAACGCGTTTTCTTCACGCAAACCAGCATCCGCGGCGCTCGAAAACACTAAAGTTTTCAGCAACGGTTTCCGTCAGCCTGGGGCGTTATCGTAGGACGAGCTGGCCTCCAGCCATTCCTCCTCGGCGCGCTGCAGGGCGTCGACCGCGCTGGCCCGTGCCTTTGTGAGTTGCGCCGCCTGTTTGGGCTCGCGCTTGAACAGATCCGGCAACGCAAGGGCGACGTCGATTTTTTCGATGATGCCGGTGATTCGCTCGATCTCGGCCTCGGCGGCCGTAATCTTCTGTTTGAGCGGCGCGCGCCGTTCGGTCCTCTCGCGCCGCGGCTTGTCACGGCCGTCGTCGCGCTCGCCAGACGACCCGCGGTCGCGACCGTTTGTGCGGAGGCCGCGTGCCGACAAAACCGCGCGGCGGTAATCGTCGAGGTCCCCGTCGTAAGGAGTAACGGCGCGGTCTGCCACAACCCACAGCCGGTCGGCGCAGGCCTCAATCAGATAGCGGTCATGCGAGACCATAATGACAGCACCGGGATATTCGTTGATTGCTTCGGCAAGCGCGGCCCGGCTGTCGATATCGAGATGGTTGGTCGGTTCGTCAAGAATGATCATGTTGGGGGCGAAGAACGTCGCAAGCCCGAGTAAAAGGCGCGCTTTTTCGCCACCCGAAAGGCTTCGAACAAGGGTGTCGCCCGCCTTGCCTGAAAAGCCGATGCCTCCCACGCGAGCGCGAATTTTTGTTTCTGGGGCATCTGACATCAGTCGCCGCACATGATCGTAGGGCGAGCCGTCGAGGTCCAGTTCGTCGGTCTGATGCTGGGCGAAATAGCCGATCGATAGCTTGTCGGCGCACACCACTTTGCCGGCGAACGGTTGTAGCTTGCCGGCGAGCAGTTTGACGAGGGTGGACTTGCCGTTTCCGTTGGCGCCGAGCAGGGCAATACGATCGTCCTCATCGATCCGCAAGGTTACGCGCTTGAGGACTGGCGATTCCCGATCGTAACCTACGACTGCCTCGTCAACGGCAATGATCGGCGGCGACAACAGCTTGTCCGGCACGGGAAACGAAATCTCGCGCACGTCTTGTGTCACCAGCGCCGTCACGGGCTTCATGCGCTCGAGCATCTTCACGCGCGACTGCGCCTGGCGTGCCTTCGAGGCCTTGGCCTTGAAGCGATCGACGAAATCTTGAAGCCGCTTGCGTTCGTCGGCCTGCCGCCTGGCGTGCTTGGCATCGAGCATCTCGCGGGCAGCGCGCTGGTCCTCGAACGAGGAGTAGGTGCCCTTGTAGAGAGTGAGCTTGCCGCGATCGAGGTGCAGGATCTGATCGACGGATGTGTCGAGCAGGTCGCGGTCGTGGCTGATGATGATGACCGTGCGCGGGTAGTGCGCGAGGTGATCTTCCAGCCAGAGCGTTCCTTCGAGATCGAGGTAATTGGTCGGCTCATCCAACAGCAACAAATCGGGTGCAGCAAAGAGGGTTGCCGCGAGCGCGACGCGCATACGCCAGCCGCCTGAGAATTCCGAACAGGGGCGGGCCTGGTCCGCCGTTGAAAATCCGAGACCGCTCAGGATCGACGCCGCGCGTGCGGGTGCGGAATGGGCGTCGATATCGACGAGACGCGTCTGGATGTCGGCGATGCGGTGTGGATCGCGAGCAATTTCGGCTTCATGCAGCAGCGCGTGGCGTTCGATGTCGGCCTTCAGCACCACCTCGATCAGGCTTTCAGGGCCGTCGGGAGCTTCTTGTGCGAGGCTACCGACGCGCCAGCGCGGCGGAACGGCAATGGTCCCCGTTTCGGTCGGCAGCTCACCGCGGATGGCATGGAACAGCGTCGATTTTCCGACACCGTTACGACCGACAAAGCCGACACGAGCGCCGGGCACGATCTGAACAGAGCTATGGTCGATCAGCAGCCGTCCGGCGATGCGGATCGAAATATCGGTGATGGACAGCATGGATGTTTTTCACCGCTGCGCCGGCCAAACGCAACTCGTTTGTGGGCGTTCGGGAGCAAATACGGCGAAGGCTTCAACCGAAACGAGACCAGCGCAAGGAGGTCAGCCGTGGCCGTCCTGCGCACTCAGCTGCTGCAACAGCACCTGAAGCCGGAAAGGTAGTTCCGGCTCTTCCGGCCGCAGGTCGGTTCGCAGCCGCTCACCGATCGCTTTCGCGACCTCTTTGCTGGTCTGCGGATCAATCCGATCGGCGCTTTCGGCGATTCGGTCGGGCATTGTGGTTCGGTGTCCCTGCGGTGCGCTATAGGATTAAGCCCCGAAGCGGTAAATTGTTTCGGGGATATGGCCTATCGCGTGCAGTATCTGCAAGCCCGAGGATAACAGCCGATGTGGAAATCAAACGTTTAGACGGGCCAGGGTCTTCGGAAATCGGAGGCCGGGGCCTTCCCCACGCACACAAAACCGAGGCCGAGCAAGTCGTCATTCTCGGCTAGCCATTGTTCAAGCGCGTGCCCGCTCGCAGAAATTTCTGAGGATCGACAGCTTCCCCGTCGATCCTTGTTTCGTAGTGCAGGTGCGGACCTGTCGAACGGCCCGTCGATCCGACCTCACCGATGACCTGTCCGGCCTTGACGGTTTGGCCGATCTTCACATCGATTTCCGAAAGGTGACCGTAGCGGGTCGACAAGCCATTGCCATGATCCACCTCGACCATCCGGCCATAGCCACCCGTCCAGTTCGCGGAGATGACCTTTCCGTTCGCCGTCGTCCGCACGGGGTTTCCTGCCGTAGCGCGAAAATCGAGCCCGGTGTGCATTGCCGGTCGCCCAACGAACGGATCGACGCGAACGCCGAAACCGGACGTGAATTCGAGCTCTCCCACGACCGGCTTGCGATAGGGAACAAGGGCGAGCGCGCGATCCAGCCGGTCGATCTGCGCACGCGTCAGGTTGACGCGGTAAAGCTGACGCTCGAACGGATCAGAATCGGATCGCAGCTTGACAGGCACATAGGGCCCACCCGTGCCGGGATACAGCGTGGCGGTCGCCATCTTCGCCACGCTCAGTCCGAGATCGGAGAAAACTCCACGCATCCGGTGCAGGCGGGAATCCATACCATCCGCGATCGAACTCAATTCGGCGATCTGACGGCTCTCGACCCGATCGAGCGACGATTTCAGCTGCAAGAGCCTGTTGTCCTCGCCGGTGACGTTCATGAGCGGGACCGGTTTTGGACGGGCATTGGCCGGCTGGCGAAAGTCAAGGGGCGCGCCTCGATCGGGTAGCGCCTCGAAAGTAGTAGTATCGTTGATCGGGGAGGGCTTTTCAGACCGCGATGAGCCTGCGTCAGCGTCGTTTCCCGCCTTCCGGGCCGACCCTTTGATTGATCCCGTTACTGAAACCTCAGATATGGCACTCAGGGCACCGGCGCGAGATTCAAGCACCGTCTGACGGCGCATGATCTCGTCGAGCTTTCTCTCGAACTGTTCCTGATCGATCAATTGACGGCTGGTGGTACGATCGACCCGCGAGCGCAATTCGGCAATGCGATCTTCGTAGGCATATTGCATGTCCGCCTGCCGCGCGATGAGCCGCGTCAGCACATCATCGCGGAAGGCGAAATAGGTCGCAGTCGCAGCCGACCAGATCCCGAGCAGCGTGACGGTTCCGACCGCAATCCAGAACACGACCGGGCCAAACCGAACCTGTCTGCCGCCATGAGCAAAAGTGTAACCGCTCCGCTTTTCCCTCATTCCCGGCAAGCTAGCCGCTGCCGCGTAGCGCGAAGGATGTCGATCATGATCGTGGGTGCGATGCGGCGGGTACTCGGCGCACTGACTGGAACGGTACGGCATCGATACTCCTGTGCCGACCTGAAACAGGGCTTCGGACGGCTCAACTTCGATGCTGATTTGAACCATTCATGGTTAATTTTCGGAAAATGGCGGTGCGCTTTTACAGTCGGCGCGCTGCCGCGAGTACCTCGTCAGCGTGACCTTCGACCTTGACGCGGCGCCAGATACGAGCGATCCGCCCGGCTTCGTCCACCAGCACGGTTGTACGAAGAACGCCGGTGAAGGTTTTGCCATACATGGATTTTTCGCCCCAGGCGTTATATGCTTCCAACATGTCGTGCTTTTCGTCCGAAACAAGAGGAGTGGACAGCTTATGCTTGTTTCGAAACGATTCCTGTGCCTTTACGGAGTCGGACGACACGCCCATCACTGTCGTTCCACTGGCCGCGAACTCTTTTGCCAGCCGTGTGAAATCCATGGCCTCCCTGGTGCAGCCCGGAGTGCCTGCGCGCGGATAGAAGAAGATCACGAGCTTCGTCCCGGCGAAATCGGCAAGCGAAACGTGGGTGCCGTCTTCCCTCGGGAGTTTGAATGGTGGCGCCAGGGAGCCTTCCGCAAGCTCACCTGCTTGTGAGAAGGGCGAAGTCAGGCGTGATTTGAGCTTCCCGCTCGCTGTCATATCGACGTTGCGAGCCGGTTTTATGCGGTTGACCGTCGCAGCCCGGGCAGTCCCAGAACTGTCCGACTTGGAGGATTTCTTGCGTATCTTCTTGGACATACGCCTTCCTTTCGTCGCTTTCCAACGCTCAGTATCCGTTCAACTGCGGCAGGCGCCGAGGGCGAATCGGTCAGACCGCCGCCGCTGTGCATGACTGCCGACCGCGGGTTCGGTTACAAGGAATTCGACGAGTTGTCCGCCCCACATTCAGTTCAAGTGGGCACCAGGAGCCGGATGACGCGTAACACGCCAAATCGGGGATTAGCCGAAGGGCCATCACAGGAACGTTCGTCCGGAAACGGCGCGCGGACCGATAAGGGCGAAAGCTCCCGACCAAGCGGGCACTGAGAGGCAATGGCTAAAAAGACGCCGATACGAAATCCGAAATTGCACGGCGATCATCAGGTCTCGCAAGGAGAGGGTGCCGGCTGGGACGAGGACGACGACGAACTCCAAAATCGTCGCATACGTCAATTGCTGTCGCGGTCGGATTCCAGATTCCACAGAGTCGGCGACCGATTCGTGAAATTCAGAAACTGGCTGGCGGGAGAACGCTGGGTCAGACGGCTCGCGATCACCGGCTTGGTCCTGACGATCATGTTCGCGGGCGGGTTCGGTGCGCTCTGGTGGCGTCTCGGCGCTGGTCCCGTCAATCTCGACATGATGACGCCTTGGCTTGTCGCTGCGATCGAGGAAAACATTGGTCACGACAACACGGTGGAAATTGGCGGCACGCAAATCGAGCGGGCCGGCAGAATTCGTATCGCGGTTCGTATTCGTGACGTCGTCGTCCGTGACCGCGATCATGTCATCATCGCGAGCGCACCCAAGGCCGAGGTTAGACTGTCTGGTATAGCGCTGTTGACCGGCCGGTTACGTGCCGAAAGTCTCAATCTGGTCGACGCCGAACTTGCGGTCAGAATTACGTCGGACGGCCAAGTCACTGTTTCGACAGGTGATAACGCTAAGCCGCTTGCCACGGGCGTCGCGCCAACGCGACGATCTGACTTGCCATCGACAGCCGTATCCTCCGAAACATCGTTGCCGACACAAGGAACGCAACAATTCCCCGACGCCCCGACCGCAGTACCGCCGATTTCAGAAGACGGCGGCAACGCGAGCACCTTGTTGGCGGGGTTGGAATGGCTCGACAGCCTCGGCGTAAGGGGGCTTGATGGCCAAAATCTCAACGAGATCGGTCTAAAGAACGGGAGACTGGTGGTTGACGACCAGCAGCGCGGCAACCGTTGGAGCTTTAGCAACATCAGCCTGAGTCTTCGCAGGCCGGGCACGGGCGGCGTCGCATTCACTGTCAGCGAAGGCGGCAGCAAGGGGTGGTCGCTTCACGTCACGGTCGGACCGCCCGCGAATGGTGTCCGTCCGATTGATCTCCAAGCCGCTGGCATTCCAGCAAAGAACATTTTGCTGGCTCTTCGCATCAAGGACCTCACTTACAGCGCCGACATGCCGCTCAGCGGCGAACTGAAGGGCGAGATTGGTCGCGACGGCTTGCCCACGTATCTGCGCGGCAGTCTTGTCGCCGGCAAAGGCACGATCATCGACTCTGACACGCCGGATTATCCCATGGCGATCGATGAGATCGAAATGAACATGGAATGGGATTCGGGACGGCGTGTCCTGGTGGCACCGTTCAAGATGGTGTCCGGCGAAAATAGAATTACGCTGCTTGCCCGCCTCCAGCCTCCGAATGGCAATATTCCGGACTGGCAGATGGGTTTGAGCGGCGGCACAATCGTGCTCGCCGGCTTCGATGGCGAAGCGCCTCTGATCCTCAATCGCATTGCGATCAACCTGCGTTTCGACACAGAACACAAGCAGGTCATTCTGACTCAAGCCGATATCAGCAACGGCGAAATCGGCGTTGCAGGCACCGGCAGCATCGACTATTCGGGCGCACCAAGCCTGAAGCTGGGCTTTGCCGGGACGCCGATGTCAGCCGCCGCCCTCAAGAGTATGTGGCCGGCTCTGATCGTGCCGGAGTTGCGCGAATGGGTTATTGGGCGAATTGATCGAGGCTCTCTCCAGCGCATTGAAATCGGCGTGAATTCGCCGCTTCACAACCTGTCGCGACGCGGGCCGCCGATGCCGGATGACGGGCTTTCGGTTGACATCGTTGCTCGCAATGTGACCCTGCATCCCGTTGATGAAATGCCCTCGGTCCATGACGCCGACTTAAAGGCGCGGGTGACAGGAAGAACCGCGACGGTAACGATCGGGCAGGCCGCCGCCGATACTCCGTCCGGCCGAAAGCTCAACATTTCCGACGTCGTTTTCGAGGTGCCGGATTTGGCACCCAAACCCGCTCTGGCAAGAGTGAAATTCAGAATCGATGCTCCGGTCCCCGCAGCCGCCGAAATTCTCGTCTCGGACCGCCTCCGCGAATTCACCGATAATTTAATCGATCCGAATTCCAGCAAGGGGACGGTTGCGGCACAGATCGCTTTGGGCCTGCCGCTCACGCGAAAGATCACCAAGGAGGACACCACCTATTCCATCACCGCGGATCTCACGGGTTTTGCCGCCGACAAGCTAGTCATGAATCAGAAGCTTGAAGCGAGCGCGTTAAAGGTAGCCGCCAACAACGAGGGGTACCAGGTCAAGGGCGACGTCAAGATCAACGGCCAGCCTGCTTCGCTGGACTACCGCAAGCCGGCCGCGGGCGATGCAGACATCAAATTGCAGACCACGCTGGATGACGCGAGCCGCGCAAAACTCGGAGTTGATCTCGGCGCAGGAGCGACCGGTTCGATTCCTATCAAGCTGGTCGGGAAGATTAGCCGCGACAGGGACAGCAAATTCGCCATCGATGCCGATCTCACATCCTTGAAACTCGACAACGTTCTGCCCGGCTGGGTCAAGCTACCGGGAAAGTCAGGGCACGCGACGTTTAATGTCGTGCATAAAGCGCAATCCACGCGTCTGGAGGACATCGTTATCGACGGCAGCGGCGTCATGATAAAGGGATCGTTGGAGGTCGATCAAAACGGCGATCTGTTGAATGTGAACTTCCCGGTTTATGCGCCGTCAGAAGGTGACAGGGCTACTCTGAAGGTGGAGCGAAACTCGGACGGCGTGATGAAGGTCGTCATGCGCGGCGACGTGTTCGACGGCCGCGGCTTTCTCAAATCGACGATCTCGGGAAAGCAGGCCGACGCCAAAAGCAAGTCCAAGAGCGTCGATTTCGACATCGACCTGAAGATCGGCGCCGTCGCCGGGTTTTACGGCGAAGCCGTTCGCAGCGCGGACGTGAAGATGGCCCGGCGTAATGGATCGGTCCGTAGCCTCACCATGAGCGGCAAGATCGGACGTAACACGTCCCTGTCGGGCGATCTGCGCGGGCGCCCGCAGGGCCGCGACGTCATTCTGATCGAGACCGACGACGCGGGCGCATTCTTCCGCTTTACCGATACCTACGGAAAAATGTTTGGCGGTCAGCTTGCGCTGGCCATGGATCCTCCCACCGCTGAGCCTCGGGCCAAGCAAGGCCTGATCAACGTTCGCGATTTCGCGATCAAGGGCGAAGCGGCTCTGGATCGCGCCGTGGCGGGTGGTCCTCGGACCGCTCAGAACGGTATTTCATTTTCGCGTCTGCGCGCGGAGTTCACCCGGCAGAACGGACAACTCACGGTCCGCGACGGCGTCGTCAAAGGGCCGACCATCGGCGCGACCATCGAAGGCCAGATCGACTATCCTGCCAACGAAGTTCGCATGAGCGGCACGTTCGTCCCGATGTACGGGCTCAACAACATTTTTGGGCAGCTTCCGGTCGTCGGGCTGATCCTTGGCGGCGGCAGCGACGAGGGGCTGATCGGCGTGACCTATGAGGTGGTAGGATCCCCGGGGCAACCGCAACTGCGCGTCAATCCGATCTCGGCCATGGCGCCCGGGCTGGTACGCAAGATTTTTGAATTCCAGACCGGAAAAACGGCTAACCAGATCGAGTTTCCGTCAACGAGCGGCAACTGAACGTTTGCCAAATCGGCTGCTTGAACGCAGCTACGACGAAAAACAATCCGTACCTCCAGGCACGCTATGCAGGCCGCAGCAGCACGTGGCGTTTCTTGCCCATTGAGAGCTTGACCACGCCTTCGGGTGTAAGATGGTCCGGTGTCAACATCATCTTTTCATCGGCGACGACGACATCGTTGATGCGAAGACCGCCACCCTTGATCTGGCGACGCGCTTCGCCGTTTGAGGCGACAAGACCCGCCTTTACGAACAGCGCGAGAACGCCTGTGCCGCTTGCAAGCTCGCTCTGCGAAATATCCAGCGTGGGAAGGCTCTCGGCGATCGCGCCTTGTTCGAAGGTCGTGCGCGCAGTGTCGGCAGCTTTCTCAGCCTCGGGGCGACCATGCAGAAGCGCGGTCGCCTCGGTCGCGAGCACTTTTTTGGCCTCGTTGATCTCGGCGTCCCGCAACGCAGCCAGTTTCGTGATCTCGCCCATCGGCAGGATCGTGAACAGTTTCAGAAATTTGACGACGTCGGCGTCCTCGACGTTGCGCCAGTATTGCCAGAAATCGTAAGGGCTGAAGGCGTCCGCATTGAGCCAGACGGCGCCTTGCGCGGTCTTTCCCATCTTTGCGCCCGATGCCGTCGTCAATAACGGCGTCGTCAGGGCGAACAACTGAGGCGTTCCCATACGGCGGCCGAGATCGACGCCATTGACGATATTGCCCCACTGATCCGAGCCGCCCATCTGCAACCGGCAGCCGGCCCGGCGCGACAGTTCGACGAAGTCATAAGCCTGGCAGATCATGTAGTTGAATTCGATGAAGCTCATCTCCTGTTCGCGCTCAAGGCGGAGGCGAACGGAGTCCATCGTCAGCATGCGATTGACCGAGAAATGCCGACCGATGTCACGCAACATCTCGATCCAGTTGAGCTTGGTCAGCCACTCGGCGTTGTCCAGCATCACCGCGTCGCTCGCGCCCGAACCGTAACGCAGCACCTTGGCGAATACGCCGCGAATGCTAGCCTTGTTGGACTCGATTTCCGCCACGCTGCGGATCGCGCGCGATTCATCCTTGCCGGAGGGATCGCCGACCATGGTGGTTCCGCCACCCATTAGCGTGATCGGTTTGTTGCCGCTCTGCTGGAGCCAGTAGAGCATCATCATGGTCAGGTAGTTGCCGATGTGCAGCGACGGCGCGGTGCAATCGTAGCCGACGTAAGCCGTTGCCTCGCCTTTTGCGGCCAACGTATCAAGACCCTCGAGGTCGGAGCACTGATGAATGAAGCCTCGTTCCTGAAGGATGTTGAGAAAATCGGACTTGAAGGCGGCCATGGCTATAGGACCCCGATCGTTCTTGTTAGGCTCTGTCGCAAACTCGATTCCGGTGGATCATGGCCGGACACCGCCGCCAGGCTTCGCTGTGTGCCATTATAAGAAGTGTGCGTTCGGCACAAGCCGGCCCGCAGAAGGCAACTGGAGACCGCAAGGCGATGATGACGGCAATCGGTCTGATGAGCGGTACCTCTCTGGACGGCATCGATGTCGCCTTGATCGAAACCGACGGTGAGCGAGTAACCGCGTTCGGGCCGACCGGTTATCGTCCCTACACGGATTTCGAGCGCGGTTTGTTGCGTGAGGCGCTCGCGGAGGCTGTCAGTTTGTCGCGGCGCGACGCGCGGCCGGGCGTAATCGGCGAAGCCGAGCGCGCCGTGACCTTGGCGCACGCCGAAGCCGTTGCGGCGTTCATCGCGCAAAACCGCATCGTATGGGAGGATATCGATATCGTCGGCTTCCACGGTCAGACCGTGCTGCATCGGCCCGCTCAGCGGCTGACCGTGCAGATCGGTGACGCGGCGGCCTTGGCGAAAGCGATCCGCGTTCCGGTAATGCACGATTTTCGCGCGGCCGACGTAGCCGCCGGCGGCCAGGGCGCGCCATTCGTCCCTGCCTATCATCGCGCGCTGGCGGAATCGCTCAGTTGCGAGGGACCGATCTGCGTGGTCAATATCGGTGGCGTTTCCAACATCACCTATATCGACGGCGCCGATACATTGATCGCCTGCGATACCGGACCGGGCAACGCGCTCCTCGATGATTTCATGCTCCGCGTGACAGGCCAGCCGTTCGACCGCGACGGCCGGCTGGCGGCAGAGGGCCATCCCGACGCGGACTGGATCGCGCGCGCCTTGAAGCACCCGTTCTTCACGCTGCCCCCGCCCAAATCTCTCGACCGCAACGATTTCGCTTCGCTCGTCCTGCACGACATGATGCCGGCCGATGGTGCCGCAACCCTGACGGCCTTCACCGCAGCGGCCATAGCGCGGATTATTCCGCTGCTGCCGAAGATGCCAGAAAAGTGGATCGTCGCTGGCGGCGGCGCCCGCAATCCAATCATGCTTGAGATGCTGCGGGAAAGAATTGCGCCTGCAACGGTCGAGCCCGCAGATGCCTTCGGTTGGTCGATCGATGCGATGGAGGCGCAAGCCTTCGGCTATCTCGCGGCGAGAGGCCTGAAAGGCTTGCCGTTGAGCTATCCGGCGACCACCGGGGTGCCGGTGCCGATGACCGGAGGCGTGATCGTGCGACCCTGAGCCGTCGCCTGCCGATGTGAGTCCGAGGCGGGGCCAACAAGCAACTGCTGCGCGGAACCGGGATCGTAACGAGGGTGGGCCTCGCAAGGGGGGCCGGCTTCGCCGTGATGAGCTATCGGATGTTGGCGAGTCTCATATCGAGGTAGCTGGTAACCGTCTCCATCAACGGCTCCATCCTGTCCTCGAAGAAATGGTTCGCACCTGGAATGGTTTGCTGATCGATCACGATGCCCTTCTGGGTCTTCAATTTCTCGACCAGCGTCGTGACATCCTTGGCTGGCGCGACAATATCCTTCTCGCCATGGACGATGAGGCCCGACGATGGGCAGGGCGCCAGAAACGAGAAATCGTAACGGTTAGGCTCAGGTGCGATCGAGATGAAGCCTTCCACCTCGGGCCGGCGCATCAGCAACTGCATTCCGATCCAGGCGCCAAAGGAAAACCCGGCCACCCAACAGGCCCGTGCCTCCGGGTTGATGGTCTGCGCCCAGTCGAGTGCCGCCGCGGCGTCCGACAATTCGCCGGTGCCGTGGTCGAACGAGCCCTGGCTGCGGCCGACGCCGCGAAAATTGAAACGCAGCACAGAAAAACCCCGCGCCACGAAAGCATAGTAAACCTGATAGACGATCGGATGGTTCATGCTGCCACGAAACTGGGGGTGCGGATGCAGGACCATCGCTATCGGGGCATTTTTCTGCTTCGCCGGATGATAGCGACCTTCGAGACGGCCGGCAGGACCGGTAAAAATGACTTCAGGCATCGGAATCCTTGGCAAGTCGGCCGCCCACGGGCTGGTTCTGTTCGTAGCCTGACGACGAGGCAACAGGCCCACCGCACGGCAGTGCAGAAAGTGGCCAGTGAACACCGCCGCGTTCTAGCATAGGGCGAGGGGCGAAAAGCAAGCATCTTGCGCGGCTATGTCCGCATCCGCCGAAAATGTCGTATGGTCGCAACCACATGCAAGAGCGAACTTATCTTGACTGGAACGCAACCGCGCCGCTTCGGCGCGAGGCACGCGCCGCAATGGCCGCGGCATGGGACCTCTTCGGCAATCCTTCATCCGTTCACGCGGAAGGCAGGCGAGCGCGGGGGCTAGTAGAAGATGCGCGGGTTAGCGTCGCGGATGCAGTAGGAGGCCGACCCCACAACGTTATCTTTACGTCAGGCGGGACAGAAGCCAACACCTTGGCGTTAACGCCCAGTAGCGGAAAACATAAACAAGATATTGATAATCTTATCGTTTCATCCATCGAACACGCCTCGGTCCTAGCAGGGGGCCGGTTTGCGCTGGATCGGGTTGCGCGCCTGCCGGTCCATCGCTCGGGATTGGTGGATCTCGACGGCTTGCGAACATTGCTCGCGCAGGGGCCTCCGGCGCTGGTCTCGATCATGCTGGCCAATAACGAAACCGGCGCCATTCAGCCAGTTGCCGAAGCCGCTCATCTGGTCCACGAAGCAGGTGGCCTGCTGCACGTTGACGCGGTTCAGGCTATCGGAAAAATTCATATTAGTATCAAAGAATTAAATATCGACCTTCTATCAATCTCTGCGCACAAAATTGGTGGTCCGAAAGGGATGGGCGCATTGGTTTTCGCGGAGAACCAGATCCGTCCGAGTGCGTTGATAAGGGGAGGCGGTCAGGAGCAGGGTGGTCGTGCCGGGACCGAGAATGTGCCCGGCATCGCGGGCTTCGGGGCCGCTGTGATGGCGGCAGAAACAGGCCGCACTACAAACATGGCCCGAGTTCAAACCCTGCGTAACCGGCTTGAGGACGGCTTGAGGCAAACTCCAGGCAGCGTGATCTTCTCGCAGGAGATTGCGCGCCTACCGAATACGACACTTTTCGGTGTGCCTACCTTGAAAGCGGAGACGGCCGTGATCAGATTTGACCTTGAGGGGGTGGCCGTCTCATCCGGTTCCGCGTGCTCGTCGGGCAAAGTGCAGCCATCGCATGTGCTGGAAGCAATGGGGTACGGCCCGGAAATGACCAGAAGCGCATTACGGTTCTCTCTGGGCTGGGAGACCACGGAGGCAGACGTCGATCGGGCTATTAAGACTTGGCGAAAGCTTTCAGGTGCACTACTAAGGAGAGACGAAACAGGGCTTGAACTATTCTAAGACGGTTTCTTCCTTAGAATTGCAGCAAGCCACCAAGAATTCAATCCACCGCGGTCCTTGAAACCGCGAGCGGAGGTAGGAATGGCAGCCGTACAAGAGACGGTCGATCGGGTTCGCCAGATCGACGTCGATCAATACCGGTATGGATTCGAGACGATCATCGAGTCCGAGAAGGCCCCTAAGGGACTGTCCGAAGACACTATCCGGTTTATTTCCGCAAAGAAAAACGAGCCCGCATGGATGCTGGAGTGGAGGCTTGAGGCCTACCGCCGCTGGCTCACCATGCAGGAGCCGACCTGGGCGCGGGTGGACTACCCGAAGATCGATTATCAGGATCTTTATTATTATTCCGCGCCGAAGCCGAAGAAAGAAATCGCCTCGCTCGACGAGATCGATCCGGAGATCCTGAAGACCTACGAGAAGCTTGGCATTCCCTTGCGCGAGGTCGAGGCGCTGGAAGGCGTTGTTCGCCCCGAGGGTGAGCGGAAAGTCGCGGTCGATGCCGTGTTCGACTCGGTCTCGGTGGCGACCACCTTCCAGGAGGAGCTGAAGAAAGCCGGCGTGATCTTCATGCCGATCTCGCATGCTATTCAGCAGCATCCGGAATTGGTGAAGCAGTATCTCGGCAGCGTGGTGCCGACCTCCGACAATTTCTTCGCGACACTGAATTCGGCGGTGTTCTCCGACGGCTCGTTCGTCTACATCCCGCCGGGCGTTCGTTGTCCGATGGAGCTGTCGACCTACTTCCGCATTAACGAGCGCAACACCGGCCAGTTCGAGCGTACGCTTATCATCGCCGACAAGGGGGCCTATGTCAGCTATCTCGAGGGCTGCACGGCGCCGCAGCGCGACGAGAACCAGTTGCATGCCGCGGTCGTCGAACTGGTGACGCTCGACGATGCCGAGATCAAGTATTCGACGGTGCAGAACTGGTATCCCGGCAATTCCGAGGGCAAGGGCGGCATCTTCAATTTCGTCACCAAGCGTGGCGACTGTCGCGGCGCGCGTTCGAAAATTTCGTGGACTCAGGTCGAGACTGGCTCCGCCATCACCTGGAAATATCCGAGCTGCATCCTGCGGGGCGACAATTCACGCGGCGAGTTCTACTCGATCGCTATCTCCAATGGCTACCAGCAGGTCGACAGCGGCACCAAGATGCTGCATCTCGGCAAGAACACCACGAGCAGGATCATCTCCAAGGGCATCGCGGCAGGAAAGTCGCAGAACACCTATCGAGGTCTCGTCACGGCGCACCGCAAGGCGACCAATGCGCGCAACTTCACCGCCTGCGACTCGCTTCTGATCGGCGACAAATGCGGCGCCCACACGGTGCCGTACATCGAGGCCAAGAACACCTCGGCGCTGTTCGAGCATGAGGCGACGACGTCGAAGATTTCGGAAGACGTGCTGTTCTATTGCGTCCAACGCGGACTGTCGCAGGAAGAGGCCGTCGGCCTCGTCGTCAATGGCTTCGTGAGAGACGTGCTGCAGCAGTTGCCGATGGAATTCGCGGTCGAGGCTCAGAAGTTGATCTCGATCTCGCTCGAAGGAAGTGTGGGTTAACCCACGTCACTGCGAGCTCGCTTCAAAGTCGGCTTTTGTGCCGGTTTTGCGCTGGACGAAGCGATCCACCGATGGAAACGCCGGATTGCTTCGCCGCACGAGCACGCTCCTCGCGATGACGTAACGATAGCGAAGGATGAATGATGCCATTGCTTGAAGTCAAAGACCTGCAGGTTCGTGTCGAGGAGCGTGAAATTCTTCACGGCCTGTCGCTGACTGTGAACAAGGGCGAAGTTCATGCGATCATGGGGCCGAACGGCTCCGGCAAATCGACGCTGAGCCATGTCATCGCGGGCAAGCCCGGCTACGAGGTTACCGGCGGTCAAATCCTGTTCAAGGGTGAGGACCTGCTGGAGATGGAGCCTGACGAGCGCGCGGCGAAAGGCGTCTTCCTGGCTTTTCAGTATCCCGTGGAAATCCCCGGTGTCGCCACCATGACCTTCCTGCGCACCGCGTTGAACGCGCAGCGCAAGGCTCGCGGCGAGAGCGAATATTCGACGCCAAACTTCCTGAAGAAGGTGCGTGACGTCGCGGCCTCCCTGAACATTCCGCAGGACATGCTGCGCCGAGGCATCAATGTCGGCTTTTCGGGCGGCGAGAAGAAGCGCAACGAAGTGCTGCAGATGGCGCTCTTCGAGCCTAGCCTATGCATCCTCGACGAAATGGATTCCGGACTGGACATCGACGCGCTTCGCGTTGCGGCCGACGGCGTCAATGCGTTGCGATCACCGGATCGCGCTATGGTCGTCATCACGCACTACCAGCGGCTACTCAATTACATTGTGCCCGACTTCGTGCACGTGATGTCGAAGGGCCGTGTCGTGAAGAGCGGAAACAAGGATTTGGCGCTGGAGCTCGAAGCGTCCGGATATGCACAATTCGAGGAAGCATAGTTCGGACGTGGCCTTCGGTTTCGGACGAGATCATGCGGAAAATACGATCTGAACGGATTTGATGATGGATGTTGCATTGGCAAAGCCGGCTACGGAACGCGCGACCACAGAACTGTTTGCCGCGGCGCGTGACCGTTTGCCGGGATCCGGTCCGGTGAGCGAAGCGCGACAGGTCGCATTCGACGATTTCGCTCGGCGAGGTCTGCCGTACCGGCGCATTGAAGAATGGAAATACACCGACTTGCGCACACTGTTGCGCGAGATTGCGCCGCTTGCTGCCGAGCCTGATCAGGCAGCATTGGCGCGCGCGGCCAAGGCTGTCATCGCGCGTGGCGCGAACGCTATGCACAAGCTGGTGCTGGTTGACGGAGTATTCGTGCCGCAGCTATCCGATCAGGCGCCCGAAACTGGCCTTGAGGTGCGGGCGCTACGTGACATTCTGGAGAGCAATGACGTTGCCGCTCGCGCCGATCTGCTGATCACCACCGCGGCATCCGATACGATGATTTCGCTCAACACCGCGATGGCCACCGATGGCGTTGTCATCGATGTGGCCGAAAATGCGAAGCTGACCAAGCCGCTGCATATCGTCCATATCACCACCCAATCCAACACCGCGGCATTCACGCGTTCGTTGCTGCGGCTGGCAAATGGCGCACGCGCCACGCTGGTTGAAAGTTTCGTCGCAGCCGAGGGTGCCGCTGCCTATCAGGCTCATGACTCGGTTGTGTTGTGGATTGGCGACGGCGCCGAACTGCAACATGTTCGCCTTGTCGAAGATGCCAATGATGCCGCTAACATCTCCACCGCGATCGTCACGATTGGCGCAAACGCGCGTTTCAACTCCCTCAATCTCACGAGCGGCGCGGCGGTGAGCCGATATCAAGGCTTCATCAAGTTCACCCGTGAGGGGTCTCACGCAGACGTGAACGGCGTCAATCTGCTCAATGGTCGCCAGCACGGCGATACGACGCTGGTATTGGATCATGCCGTACCACATTGCAGCAGCAACGAGGTGTTCCGCGCCGTTCTGGACGATCAGGCGCACTCGGTGTTTCAGGGCAAGATCATCGTGCGGCCCGATGCGCAAAAGACCGATGGCAAGATGATGACGCGGGCTTTGTTGCTATCCGATGGCGCCGAAGCCGACAACAAGCCCGAGCTTGAGATTTTCGCTGATGACGTCACCTGTGGTCATGGCGCGACAATCGGCGCACTCGACGAAAGCCTGCTGTTCTATCTGCGTGCACGCGGTCTTTCGGAAAAGGAAGCGCAGGCGCTTTTGATTCAAGCGTTTGTCGGCGAAGCGGTCGAAACCGTTGCCGATGATGGCTTGCGTGATGTTGTTATCGAGGCCGCCGAGCGGTGGCTCGCGGCAAGAGGGTGAATGGACAGGGTCTCGTATTGCTTTGCACCGCGAAAACCGGCGGACGCCAATTATCGCAAGCCGCAATGACGAGAGCGGTTCCTTTACACGGGAGCGGTTCAAGGCCCGACTCCGGAACGATGGATATGGACGTGGAGTGATATGACGCATCCGGCGGTTGCCAACGGTTCCTATGATGTCATGCGCGTGCGCGAGGATTTTCCGGCGCTGGCGATGAAAGTTTACGGCAAACCGCTGGTCTATCTCGACAACGCCGCCTCGGCGCAGAAGCCAAACGCCGTGCTCGACCGAATGACGGAGGCCTACAAGACTGAATATGCCAACGTCCATCGCGGGCTGCATTATCTCGCCAACGCCGCAACCGAAGCCTATGAAGGCGGCCGCGCGCGGGTCGCGCAGTTTTTGAACGCAAGACGGACCGAGGAAATCATCTTTACCCGTAATGCCAGCGAGGCGATCAACCTCGTGGCATCTTCATGGGGCGAGCCGAACATCAAGGCGGGCGACGAGATTGTGCTCTCTATCATGGAGCATCATTCCAACATCGTCCCATGGCATTTTCTGCGCGAGCGCCACGGCGCCGTCATCAAGTGGGCTCCCGTCGACGACGAAGGCAATTTCCTCATCGAGGAATTCGAAAAGCTTCTGTCGCCGAGGACGAAGCTCGTGGCGATCACGCAGATGTCGAACGCGCTCGGCACAGTCGTTCCGGTCAAGGACGTTGTGAAGCTGGCTCATGCGCGCGGCATCCCGGTTCTGGTGGACGGGAGCCAGGCTGCGGTGCATCTTGCCATCGACGTGCAGGACATTGATTGCGACTTCTATGTCTTCACCGGCCATAAGCTCTACGGTCCGACCGGTATCGGCGCGCTGTATGCAAAGCATGATCATCTCGTCTCCATGCGCCCGTACAATGGCGGCGGCGAGATGATCCGTGAGGTCGCGCAGGATTGGGTCACCTATGGCGATCCGCCGCACAAGTTCGAGGCAGGCACGCCCGCGATCGTCGAGTCGATCGGGCTTGGCGCCGCAATCGATTACGTCAATTCGATCGGGAAGGCGCGCATCGCGGCGCACGAACACGATCTTCTGACCTATGCCCAGGAGCGGCTGCGGGAGATCAACTCGCTGCGCATCATCGGCACTGCCCGCGACAAGGGGCCTGTGATCTCATTCGAGATGAAGGGTGCGCATCCCCACGATGTTGCGACCGTGATCGACCGCGCCGGTATCGCGGTTCGCGCCGGGACGCATTGCGTGATGCCGCTTTTAGAGCGGTTCAACGTTTCAGCGACCTGCCGCGCCTCATTCGGTATGTATAATACCCGCGAGGAAGTCGATCATCTGGCGCAAGCGCTGATCAAGGCACGGGAGTTGTTCTCATGAGCGACGTAGCCGAAATGGTTGTAAACAAGACCTGCCACATGCAGACCAGCTCAGCGCTGGCGCCGGATGAAACCGAGCGTATGGGCACGGGGATTGTGGCCGCGCTGAAAACCGTGTTCGACCCGGAAATTCCGGCCGATATTTATGAACTCGGCCTGATCTACAAAGTCGACATCAAGGACGATCGCGCTGTCGACGTCGAGATGACGCTGACGTCGCCGAGCTGTCCGTCGGCGGCTGAACTGCCGACCATGGTTGAAAACGCCGTCGCAAGCGTTCCCGGCGTTGGGGTGGTCAATGTCAGCATCGTCTGGGAACCTGTTTGGATGCCCGATCGGATGACCGACGAGGCTCGCCTCGTCCTGAATATGTGGTGACTATCTTACACCCGTCCCGATGCTATGATCGGGCTTGAATCGCCGTCAGGATTGACCAGATGACAGACATGACGCCAAGCACACCAGCAGCCAAGCCGAAACCCCGGCCTCGTCCACAGGTCATGCGGTTGACTGACGCCGCCGCGGATCGGGTCAAGGAACTTGCGGCGCGAGCCGATTCGGAAATCGTCGGCCTTCGGGTCGGTATCAAGAACGGTGGCTGCGCCGGTCAATCCTACACCGTGGAGTACGCCCACGATATCAAGCCGACGGACGAAGTGGTTGAAGACAAGGGCGTCAAGATTCTTGTCGATCCCAAGGCGGTGCTGTACCTGCTCGGCACCGAGATGGACTACAAGGCTGAAAAGATGCAAGCCCAGTTCGTCTTCAACAATCCGAACCAGGTTTCAGCCTGTGGGTGCGGTGAATCCGTGCAGCTCGCGCCCGCTAAAATCGACGGCTAGTCGCGATACTCAAGCCTATTACAACGGACAATCACGGTCGGCGTTTTTGGCGGGCGAAGAGGCGTCGGGCCATGCGATTTCGGCGTCAGCGAAATATTCTGGATCAGTCTCGCAAACGGCACGGTTGCGGCCGTTGCGCTTGGCAGCGTACAAACAGGCATCGGCGCGTTCAATCAGTAAATCCGGGGTGTCGCCGCGGCGAAGCATCGAGACACCGATAGAGACCGTGACGCGACCCAGGATCTCACCAGTCGATTTTTTCTTCAATTCCTTGGCCATCACGGCGCGGCGAATATGGTCCGCGACCGCCAACGCCTGTTTCAGCGCGGTGCTTGGCAGCACAACCGCAAATTCTTCACCGCCGTAACGCGCGGTGATGTCCTGGCCCTTGATGGTCTGCTTCAATGACATTGCGACCAACCGCAAGACCTGGTCACCGGTCAGGTGTCCATAGTTGTCGTTGAACAACTTGAAGTGGTCGATGTCGAGCATCAGGAGTGACAGCGGCTTGTCTTCACTAGTCGCCCGCGCCACGGCATCCGCCACGGCTCGATCGAAATACTTGCGGTTGCCGAGACCGGTAAGAGGATCTGTCATGCTCTCGGCTCTGATGGCCTCAAGACTATGCTGAAGGTTGCTGATCTCGACCTTCGAGAGATCCAGCCGATTCTCCAGCGCCTTGTTGGTTTCCTGCATCTCGCGGGTTGACTTCATCAGCGCCTGGATGACCGCCCTGACCTGCTCGCGGCTACCGGCAGCGCCGAGTTTCTCGGCGGCGCTCTTCAGGCTATCATCGAAACCGGCCGTCATGCCGAGCACGTCGGCGATGAGGGCCATCACGTCGTCGATCTCATTGATGACCCGCGCACCGAGCTTATCGATGCGTGCGGTAGTCCTCATCGGAGAAAGATAGGTTTCGTAGATCTGTTCGAGGTCGGCATCGCTCAGCGTGCCGTTGCGCGCCAGCGTCTCATTAATGATCCTGCTGAGGGAGCGATTATATCCGGCAGCGTAGACGTACCAGATTTCGTAGTTGCGTGGGACCGCGGTCTGCCGCAACGATCGGATCTGGCCGAGCGCCACCTCGGCGAACGCCATGGTGCGTTCATGTTCGTCTAGCTCAACCACTGATGCGGCCCCGCCGACGATTTGTGCAATCGTCGTCTCAAAACGACAAAAAATATAAACGTAGAATATTGGTTAAAGATAGCAGCAGGGGGTTTACGCGCGGTAAACGGTGTTTTCAACGAGCCGGCCAGTGAAGAACCGCGCCGGCCGAAAGGCTCAGCCGCGGGCGCGGATCGGGCGGAGCAAAAACGCCGGCAGGTGTGAGTGGTCTCCCGGCTCGGAGATCGCTTCCCGGCGTGGTGCGGGTGCGCGTCCGATTGAAGGCGGCGACGGCGCGGCTATGGATGCTGCGGCCGTCGCGGCAGGGGCCTCGTGCCTCTGGCGATCCCCACTGGAACGGCGCGGTTTGCGGGCTTCGCGCTTTCCGCCGCGTGCATGACTCTCGCCGCCCTTGTCGTGTGCCTGGCGGGATCGAGAAGGCTTTCCTGTAGCCGCTTCGCTGGCACCGGCTTCCGCGACTGCTTCGTTCGCGCCGGCATCATAGCCGGGAAGGTCTGCCTTGGGTATAGCCTGACCGGTCAGCTTCTCGATGGCTGCGAGTGATTTGAAATCCGCGGGACAGACGATCGTGATTGCGGTGCCGGCGCGACCAGCGCGGCCGGTGCGGCCGATACGATGGACGTAATCGTCGGGATGGTGGGGGACATCGAAGTTGAGGACGTGGCTGACTTCGGGAATGTCGAGACCGCGGGCAGCTACGTCAGAGGCGACAAGCAGCGGCAGTTCCCCCTTGCGGAATTGATCGAGCGAAGCGGTCCGCGCCGACTGATCCATATCGCCGTGAAGGGCGCCGACGCTGAAGCCATGTTTCTGCAGCGATTTATAAACAATGGCGACGTCGCGCTTGCGGTTGCAAAAGATGATTGCGTTCTTGAGCTCCTTGGCTTCGCGCAACAGGTGGCGCAGCAGCTCACGCTTCTCGTGCGGTTCGCGGCTGCAACTGACCTGCGATTGCGTCACGGTCGCCGCCGTGGTTGCGGGCCTGGAGACTTCGATCTTTTCGGGATTATGCAGAAAGGCATCCGTGACGCGACGGATCTCGTTCGGCATCGTCGCAGTGAAGAAGAGGGTCTGCCGCGTGAACGGCACCAGCTTGCAGATGCGTTCGATGTCGGGAATGAAACCCATATCCAGCATCCGGTCGGCTTCATCGATCACCAATAGTTCGACGCCCGTGAGCAGCAGGCCGCCGCGTTCGGTGTGATCGAGCAGGCGGCCCGGAGTTGCGATCAGCACATCGACGCCGCGAGTCAGCTTCAAATCCTGATCGCCGAAGGAAACGCCGCCGATCAGGAGCGCCACGTTGAGCTTCTGGCCGGCGCCATACTTGTCGAACTGCTCCTTCACCTGAGCGGCGAGTTCGCGTGTCGGCTCGAGGATCAGCGTGCGGGGCATTCGCGCCCGGGCACGACCCTTCTCCAGCAATGTAAGCATGGGCAGGACGAAGGCGGCGGTCTTGCCGGTGCCGGTCTGAGCGATGCCAAGGACATCGCGACGCGCCAGCACGTGGGGTATAGCCTGATCCTGAATGGGGGTAGGGGAGGTATAACCTGCGGCCGCAACAGCGGCGAGCACCTTGTCGGACAAACCGAGATGAGAAAAAGACATTGAGCCTCTAGTGCGGTGTTCAGAAGTTCTCTTCAGAAGTGCGGCAGATTCATCAAGAGAACCTCTGAACCAAACCGCACTAGCATACTTCGTATTCGAGCGTCCTCTCGAATACGAAGCTCGCTCGTCACCCGCGTCCATGCAGGGCGAACTTCGTATTCAGGACGCTCGCCGAAACCGCCGTTCGGAATCGAAGGTAAAAGGCTGTCGCGCTCAACCCCTTAACGGCGTGCTCTTAAAAGCGAAGGGGGCTCTGACTTACGCTGACGGGCGGCTCACCGGGAAATCGTGTTCGGATCCCGGGCCGCGTTGGCCGGAACATAGGGACGAACCAGCCAAAGTCAATGCGGAAATGGCGAAATGCCGAAAAACCCTAATGTTTTTGTCTGATTCGGACAGGGATTCTCAGCGGGCGGGGCTTCTCCGGTCGGCAAAGCAGCCGGCAGCCGGGATGAACCGCGGTCGATATTTGGCCGACTATGGCATAATCCAATTTGCGCGCGGTGATCGCTGAAACACAGGATATGGAAAAGTTGGAATGAGGGGCATTTCGGTCGAACGCGCGGCGCTGTTGGGCATTGCATCCGCGTTCCTGATGCTCGCAAGTCCTGCGCTGGCCGCAAAGCGTATCGCACTCGTGATCGGCAACAACGACTACAGGAACGTTTCGAAACTTCAGAAGGCCGTCAACGATGCCCGAACCATGGGTGACGCGTTGAGGCAACTCGGCTTCAGCGTGATGGTGGCGGAAAACCAGACCCGTCAGGCATTCAGCCAGACGCTGCTGGCGTTTGATCAGCAGATCGAGGCCGGCGACACCGCGTTCTTCTTCTACGCCGGTCACGGCTTCGAAATCGCCGGCCAGAATTATCTGTTACCGACCGATGTTCCGGCCGCCACCGAAGGGCAGGAGGAACTAGTCCGTGACGCTTCGATCCTCGCCGACCGCATCGTTGAGAGGTTGCAGAACAGGAAGGCCCGCACGTCGGTTTTGGTGTTCGATGCCTGCCGCAACAATCCGTTCGAGCGCAAGGGCACGCGCGCGGTTGCCGGCGGCGCAGGACTCGCACCGATGACCGAACTGCCGGAAGGCGTGTTCTCGGTGTTTTCGGCCGGCCCCCGCCAGACGGCGCTCGATCGCCTGTCGGACAGCGACAGCAATCCGAACTCGGTATTCACCCGCATCTTCGCGAAGGAATTGGTGCAGCCCGGAGAGACCATGGTGCAGGTGGCGCAGCGCACCCGCCGCACCGTCAGCGAAATGGCCGAGACGGTGCGGCACAAGCAAGTGCCGGTCTATTTCGATCAGATGGTCGACGATGTCTTTCTGAACGGTCCTGCCAAAGCAGAGCCGCCGACGGCGCACGCCGAACCTACCCAGAAGGTCGCGGCGCTACCCGTCGCACCGCTCAAGCCGCCGACCAACGAAGCGGTCAACGCACCGATTGCAAATTTCTCGCGCCACAACGGCGGGTGGACCGTCGTGTTCTCGATCGCCGATCCCGCGCTCGGGATTTCCTGGCGCATGGGTGACAGCGGCGAGTTCAAGGAAACCGGCTTTCTCGATACGCTCGATCCACGAACCCGAAAGCGCATGCCAAATCCCGCGATCGAGCTTGCCGCCGACGCGCCGGCCGCGACAATCCAGATGCGCTATGTCGATGCCAACGGCGAAGTGCAGGGCCCCTTTCCGATCCGGTTCGATCCGGATGCCGCACTGGTCCGCGATCAGCGGAAAATCCTCGACATGACTGCCACGAGCTGGTTGTCGTTTCGTCAGTTTAATGGGCTACTCGTCTATTATACCCACCTGATGTCATATCGCTGCGCGATCCGCGAGGTGAGGATCGGAATCGACTCGTCGGTGCCGGATCGCGCGCTCAAGATGCCGCCCTGCGATCCGCTTGATCCCGTCGCAATTCCGCATGACGCCACGCCATATTTGAAGCTGCCGCCTGCAACGAAAACCATATCGGTTGAATTGACCTATCGCGACGGTAGCGTATCGGAGATCAAAAGTTTCCGTCGCTGATTTCTCGACTCGAAGGACTCCGCCGACTGTCATAGCGGCGCTGCACATGGCTTTCGACCTCACAAGAGGATCGAACCTCGGTCTCCGGCCGTCAATTAACCCACGGATTATAAGTGCCAATGCTCCAGACTTGGCCCTCAGGATCGCGGCAGGTGAAGTCGCGCCCTCCATAGTCCTTGTCGGAAATCTCGAGAACGATGATGGCGCCGTTGGCCTTGGCCCTAGCATAAACGGAGTCGGCATCCGGCACCACGATGTAAGCACTCTGAGTCACCAGGTGATTGGTCGTGGCCGGCTTCTGAACCTTGGCGAAATCGTCGTCGCGCGCCGATCCCAGCATGATCATGCCGTCGCCTAGAGTGAGTTCGGCATGGGTGACACCGCCGTTGCCGTCGTCATGGACGGCTTTGCGAGTAAATCCGAAGGTATCGCACAGCCAATCAATCATTTTGTGCGGATCGCGATAACGCATCGCGGAAATCACGGTTGAACCCATTGCGTAGCCTCCATGCGGTTGAGGTGTCCGTGAATATGACCGCAACTTGCCGCTGGAATCTAGTCAACTACTTAGCGTACCCCGTGATAATGCTTAAACGTCCAGCATATCCTCGCTGGCGAATTCCGCCTTGTCGGAGATGAAGGCGAAGCGCGCCTCCGCCTTGGTGCCCATCAAACGCTCGACCGAATCCGCCGTATCCTCGCGATCGTCCGCCAGCAGCATCACGCGCAACATTGCGCGCTTTGCCGGGTCCATGGTGGTTTCCTTGAGCTGCGCCGGCATCATCTCGCCGAGCCCTTTGAAGCGGCCGACATCGACCTTGGCGTTGGCGTTGAACTCGCTCTTGAGCAGCGCATCCTTGTGGGCGTCGTCGCGGGCGTAGATCGTCTTGCTACCGTGAGTCAGGCGATAGAGTGGCGGCACCGCGAGGTAAAGGTGACCCTCGTCGATCAGATGCGGCATCTGCCTGTAGAAGAACGTGATCAGCAGCGAAGCGATGTGGGCTCCATCGACGTCGGCGTCCGTCATGATGATGACCCGCGAATAGCGCAAGTCCTCCTCGCGATAATTGGTCCCAGTGCCACAGCCCAGCGCCTGGATTAAGTCAGCCAATTGAGCGTTAGCGACGACCTTGTCTTTGGTCGCCGATGCCACGTTGAGGATTTTGCCGCGTAGAGGAAGCACGGCCTGCGTCTTGCGATCGCGCGCCTGCTTAGCGCTACCGCCGGCCGAGTCGCCTTCGACGATGAACAGTTCCGAACCTTCGGTCGCGGTGTTGGTGCAGTCGGCAAGCTTGCCGGGCAGGCGCAGCTTTTTCACTGCGCTCTTGCGCGAGGTTTCCTTCTCGGCACGACGGCGCAGCCGTTCGTCCGCGCGCTCGATCACAAAATCGAGCAGCTTGTTGGCCTGCACCGGATTGCCGGACAACCAATGATCGAACGGATCCTTGATCGCCTGCTCGACGATCCGCGAGGCTTCGGCGGTGGCAAGGCGGTCCTTGGTCTGGCCCTGAAACTCCGGTTCACGCACGAACACGCTCAGCATCACGGCCGCCCCGACCATCACATCTTCAGAGGTGATTGGCGCGGCGCGCTTGCCGAGGCCGACACGTTCGGCATGATCCCTCAGTCCACGCAGCAGCGCGCTGCGTAAACCGGACTCGTGGGTACCGCCGTCAGGTGTCGGCACCGTGTTGCAGTAGGAGGACAGGAAGCCGTCGGCGTCCGCGGTCCACGCCACCGCCCATTCGCAAGCGCCGTGTGCGCCGTTGCGGCCGGACTTGCCCGAGAAGATGTCGGGATGAACCAGGGTGTCCTTGTGGATCGCGGCGGCGAGATAGTCTTTCAGGCCGCCGGGGAAGTGAAAGGTCGCTTCCGCCGGGACGTCATCGAGGCCCTTGAGCAGCTCCGGCGCGCAACGCCAGCGGATTTCAACACCGCCGAACAGGTACGCCTTCGAGCGCGTCATTTTGAACAGGCGCTGCGGCTTGAACGCGGCCTTTGCACCAAAAATTTCGGTGTCCGGCTTGAAGCGGATGGTGGTGCCGCGGCGGTTGGCTATCCTGCCAAGGTCTTCGAGCTTGCCCCGAGGGTGACCGCGCTCGAAGGTCATCTTGTACAGATTTTGGCTGCGCGCCACTTCCACCTCAAGGAGCGAGGAGAGGGCGTTGACCACGGAGACGCCGACACCGTGCAGGCCGCCGGAGGTCTCGTAAACCTTGGAGTCGAACTTGCCGCCCGAATGCAGCGTGCACATGATGACTTCGAGTGCAGACTTCTTTGGGAACTTGGGGTGTGGGTCGATCGGGATGCCGCGCCCGTTGTCGGTGACGGTAAGGAATCCGTCGGCGGTCAGTTCGACGACGATAAAGGTCGCGTGGCCGGCCAACGCCTCATCCATGGCGTTGTCGATCACCTCCGCGAACAGGTGGTGCAGCGCCTTCTCGTCAGTCCCGCCGATGTACATTCCGGGACGGCGGCGGACCGGCTCAAGCCCCTCGAGCACCTCGATGTCAGCGGCGGTGTAGCCGGCCTCAGCTCCCGATACGGGTGTTGAAGCTCGGGCGGGGAAGCGGCCCTTGACGTCCGAAGCCGCGAAAAGATCGTCAGGCTTCTTCTTATTAACGTTCGATTTCAGTGATTTGGCCATAATTATTCAGATACTGCGTACGGCTACGTATGAAGGAATCGGCTACGCCGACTATGCCATGGTGGTTTCGTGCCGTCCGCGTCTTTGTGACTTGAAGTCGCCGGACGGGGGTGGCTTACCTGTGGCGGGTTTGGCGGGGAAGAGGTTTCCTGGCCGCATTGAGATTTGGCGAGAGGCGCTGTGGAATGGAAGACGTCGCACGTAGCCTGGTCGACTTCGTGCGCGATCATCAGGTTTGGGCTGCCGCTGTCGTTCTGGTGCTTGCTTTCGGCGAATCGCTCGCCTTCATCTCGCTGCTGGTCCCGGCGTGGGGCGTGTTGGTGGCCATCGGCGCGATGATGGGGCCTGGTCAGATCAATTTCTGGCCGGTGTGGGTAGCTGGGGCGGTCGGCGCGGCGCTCGGCGACTGGCTGTCCTATTGGATCGGCTTCACCTTCAAGGAACGGGTCGCTTCGATCTGGCCGCTGTCGCGGCATCCGGGCCTTCTGCCCCGAGGCGTGGCCTTGGTTGAGAAATGGGGTGTCCCATCGATTTATATCGGGCGGTTCTTTGGACCGCTGCGCGCCACCGTGCCACTCGCCGCAGGCATTTTCGAAATGCCGTCCTTGCGATTTCAGTTCGCTAACTGGACATCAGCGCTGATCTGGTCGGCGGTGCTGCTGCTGTTCGGCGACCTGATTTCACGGACCGTCGAATGGGTCTGGAGCGCGATCTGAGTCTCAGCAGCCTCCGCTCTGACGAACGGAGAACCGGCTGTCGCGCAACCACCACAACTGAGTTACAAGCCGCAGACGCGAGCGCGCTCGCGGATGCTAGGATAATGTCATGACCGGCGCAGACACCAGGATGAAAAGCACCGCTTCAAGCGGCGATAAGGCGAGCAGACCGACAGTGTTCGTCGATGGCGCCTCGGGAACGACTGGCCTCGAAATCCGTCAACGGCTTGATCGGCAAGGCGACGTCAATGCCAAAAGCCTCCCTGAGGACAAGCGGAAGGATCCGGCCGCCAAGCGCGCGCTCATGGCGGAAGTTGATCTGGTCATCCTCTGTTTGCCCGACGACGCGGCGAAGGAAACTGTCGCATTGATCGACGACATGGGTGCTGACGCGCCGAAAGTCCTGGACGCCTCGACCGCCTTCCGCGTCGCGCCGGACTGGACCTACGGCTTTCCGGAACTGACGCCGGATCAGGCGGACAGGATCAAGGCGGCGCGCAAGGTTGCGAACCCCGGCTGCTATCCGACCGGATCGATAGCGTTGCTACGGCCGCTGACTGATGCCGGCCTGATCCCGCAGGACTATCCCGTCACCATCAATGCGGTGAGCGGATATTCCGGCGGAGGCAAATCGATGATCGAGAGTTTCGAGAGGGGGACCGCGCCGGCATTCGAGCTTTACGGGCTCGGCTTCGAGCACAAGCACCTGCCGGAAACACAGAAATACGCGAACCTGACGCGACGGCCGATTTTCGCACCATCGGTCGGCGATTATCGGCAGGGTATGCTGGTGTCGATCCCGCTGCATCTCGATACGTTGCCGGGACAACCCGATGGCGCGACACTCCATGCGGCGCTGGCGAAGCGTTACGCAGGCAGCACCTATGTTTCGGTGATACCACTGGACAGCGCTGCTGCGAAAAGCGGGCGGATCGAGCCGGAGTCGCTGAACGGCAGCAACAGGCTCGAGCTTCATGTCTTCGCCAGCGACAAGCACCGGCAGGCCGTCCTGGTCGCGCGGCTCGACAATCTCGGCAAGGGCGCATCCGGCGCGGCGGTTCAAAACATGCGGCTGATGCTCGGGCTGAAGGATGCGGGGACGGATTAGAAGCGCCGTGAGGAGTGACGAACGCCAGATATTTCAGCCGCACTTTCCAGAGGGCTATTATGAGCCGCTGCGGGTTCCGCAGTATCGCTGATCACAAAGCCAGGAAATCTCAATGAACAAATTCGTCAAGTTCACCGACGCCGCCACCAGCCATGAAATCTTCGTCAACGTGACTCATATCATCGCGGTTACCCCGACTTCAGCAGACCGAACGCAAACGTGGATTCACACGGCAAATCCTCAAAATCCGACGTTCACGATCGACGAGAACGTCGACGCAGTGATGCAGAAGCTAGGCGGTTAGCGTTCCCCTTCGGCACCATGCAATCTCATGGCTACTCTTTCGATCTTTCGGAAGGCAGCAACCCGCGTTGGCTGACCCGACCCGGTCGCAAATGACGAGAAGCAGTCATTTGAGCGGTTCAGAAATGCTTCCAGCTGGCCCATCCGGCGTGCGTGCGAATGGTTTCGAATTCTGTGGTAAGTTACGTCCGGTCGGTTTGTTTGTGGGAGATTGCAAATGCCAGGATCATCAGACGCGGTGAGAGTGATCCAGCCCGGCAAGACCTATGTCGGCAAGCAGGGCTTTACCTACGGAGCCGGCGTATCGAAGGAGACGGCTGGAGCAAAGCAGGTCTGTTTGAATGTGCTGCCCATGCCTCCGGGTGCCAAGGCAAAGGTCCATTACCACAAGGGCATCGAAACGATTGCTTACCTTTTGGAAGGTGAATGCGCCGTCTACTATGGCGACACACTTGAGCATCGTCTCGTCGTCAAGGCTGAGGACCAGGTCTATATGCCTGAGGATGTTCCGCATGCTCCATCCAATGAGAGCGGAGCGCCGTGCAAGTGGCTTGTCGTGCATTCATCCGGTAGCGATCAGGACGGCATCGTCCTGCTACCAGACCTTGATGCAATATTGGCGCAGAAGTCGGGCGCGACAGCGTCGTAAGTCATAAATTCGTGCTTCTGCTGTTCGCCCTTTGGGACTGCTGTCCAACTCTGAAATCTCCGTTCCTCGGGGCAGACCGGAAGCGGCGAGCGGGCGATCAAAGCGGCGCTTTTGACCCGAACCGATCACGCATCAGTTAGACAACGATTGATCGGTTCCACGATACCAGATGCTGACTGCTTCCCGCCAATATGATATATTAGGTCAATGCATCCCAATCGGGGGAGCGTGACCGGCACTGCCACGCAAAATCAATGCGATAGGCGTTGAGCCGCACGATGGAGGAAGCTATGTCCATCGAAAGCATTCTGAGGCGGAAGGGCCCTGACGTCACAACAATAGGTCCGGAAGCTAATATCAAGAGCGCGGCGGGCTGGCTCCGCGCAAAAAATATAGGCGCGCTCGTGGTGACGAGTGGAAACGCAATTCTTGGCCTCATTTCCGAACGTGAAATCGTTGACGCATTTTTTCGCTACGGCGAGGCAGCCGGGTCGATGCGTGTGAAGGAAATCATGCAGCACGGTGTGACCACCGTGTCCCCGGACGAAAGCGTCACTCGCGTGATGAAACTGATGACGCACCAACGCGTGCGGCACTTGCCGGTAGTTCATGGCGGCAAGCTAGCCGGCATCGTCAGCATCGGCGATGTAATCAAGTATCGGCTGGAGGAGCTGGAGCTGGAGGCGAACGTCCTACGTGATGCCTACAGCATCTCGCGTTGACGGCTCAAGCATTGTCTCACAAGCGTGCCCGTGTTTGATCTTGTTCCAATTTGAACGAGGGCCCACTCGCTTGGGCTTGGCGTGCATGCTCGCGCGCGCCTTGGGATGCTATTGGTAGTCCATCGGGCGCAAGCGGGTCATCTCACGAGCGCACGCGGACGTAGCTGTCCGGCGCATCCTCGATCGGCGGCTGGCGCTGATCCCTCCTCAATTTGTGCTTTGATCCAAGTCAACATCGGCAAGTTGGGTGCATTCAGGCTTTCTTTTTTGAGCCGCGGAGGCATTCAATGAAACTCAGTAGTTTGCTTGCAGGCGCGAGTCTTTTCGTCCTGAGTTCTGTCTCGGCATTTGCTCAGCAGGTCACGGGTGTTCCAGGTTCACCCGGTGCCACGACCACCATCGACGGGAAGCAGATTCCACCGCCCCCGCCAGCATTCGGCGGGATGATCAAGGAGAAGGCCTCGGAGTCAACCGCCTGGTGGGCGCCCCGTGTCGTGCCGCCGAAGGGCGCTCCCAACGTGTTGCTCATCATGACGGACGACCAAGGTTTCGGGGCACCGAGCACCTTCGGCGGTGTTATTCCCACGCCCGCAATGGATCGCATCGCTGCACAGGGCCTGCGGTACACCAATTTCCATTCCACTTCGCTGTGCTCACCGACGCGAGCGGCCCTTATCACCGGCCGCAACCATCATTCGGTCGGCTTCGGAGTGGTCGGTGAAATATCGACGGGATTCCCGGGTTACGACTCGATCATTCCGATCGAGAAGGGCACCATCGGCACCATCCTGAAAGCGAACGGGTACGCGACCTCGTGGTTCGGCAAGGACCACAACACACCCTCGTTCCAGTCGAGTCAGGCAGGGCCTTTCAATCAATGGCCTAACGGCATGGGCTTCGAGTATTTCTATGGTTTTGTCGGCGGTGACGCCAGCCAGTGGCAGCCGAACCTGTTCCGCAACACCACGGCTATCTATCCTTTCCAGGGCAATCCCAGCTGGAATCTGGAAACCGCCATGGCCGACGAAGCCATCCAGCACATCAAGCAACTCAAGGAGATTGCGCCCGACAAGCCGTTCTTTGTCTATTACGTGCCAGGCGCAACCCACGCGCCACATCATCCGACACCGGAGTGGATCGAGAAGATCGGCGGTATGCACCTGTTCGATGAGGGCTGGAACAAAGTGCGCGAGAAAATCTTCGCCAACCAGAAACGCCTGGGCATTATGCCGGAAAATGCCAAGCTGACGCCGTGGCCGAAGGAATTGCCGCAATGGGACTCGCTCGGTTTGCTGGAGAAGAAACTCTTCATCAAGCAGGCCGATGTCTATGGGGCGTACCTCGCTTACGCAGACCATGAGATCGGCCGCGTCATCCAGGCCATCGAAGATCTCGGAGAGCTGAACAACACCTTGATCATCTATATCGGCGGTGACAACGGCGCGAGCGCCGAAGGCATGATCAACGGTACGCCCAACGAGTTCACGACCTTCAATGGTGTCACGGTGCCGGTAAAGGCTCAGTACCTCTGGTACCCATTCTGGGGCTCGGACAAGACTTTCCCGCATTTTGCTGCGCCGTGGGCCTGGGCGATGGACACTCCATTCAAGTGGGTCAAGCAAGTGTCGTCGCATTTTGGTGGGACCGCCCAAGGCGTCGTCATGTCCTGGCCTGGCCATATCAACGATGCCGGAGCTATCCGTCGCCAATTCCATCATGTCATCGACATCGCTCCAACCATCCTCGAAGCGACCGGCATTTCGCAACCTGAGACGATCGACGGTTTCAAACAGAGCCCTATGGAAGGGGTGAGTATGGCGTACACATGGGACAGCGCTAACGCCGACGCCAAGACGACGCACACGACTCAATATTTCGAGATGCTCGGTAATCGCGCCATCTATCACGATGGATGGGTTGCGGCCACGACACCGATGACGCTTCCATGGAAGCTAAGCAGCGCGCCTCCACCGGATGTGATCACGGGATACAAGTGGGAGCTTTATAACGTCCAGGAAGACCCTACCCAGTTTAATGATCTGGCCGCCGAGATGCCGGACAAAGTCAAGGAACTGCAAGCTATCTTCGATGTCGAGGCGAAGAAGTACAACGTGCTGCCGCTCGATAACACGACGCTCGCGCGTTGGAATACGCCGCGTCCAAGCCTGACCGCAGGGCAGACGGTATTCACCTATTCGGGCGGACTGACCGGTGTGCCGGCAAGCGCTGCGCCGAGCATCCTCAACAAGTCCTATACCATCACCGCCGAGATCGAGATTCCCGAGGGCGGCGCTGAAGGCATGATCGTCACCGAAGGCGGGCGCTTCGGCGGCTACGGGCTGTTTCTGAGCAAGGGTGTGGCGGGCTTTCGGCGGGGCAAGCCTGTGTTCCTCTATAACCTTCTCAACCTGAAGCGCACGATCTGGTCGGGACCGGAGTTGAGCGCGGGCAAGCACACCATCGTTTTCGACTTCAAGCCCGATGGGCCGGGATTGGGAACGGGCGGCACGGGCGTACTTTCAGTTGACGGCAAGGAAGTAGACCGAAAACCCATTGAACACGGCACGCCTGTCGGGTTCTCGGAGGACGAGACCTTCGACGTCGGCCAGGACACCCGCACCGGTGTCGCGATGCTCGAGTATCGCTACGATCCTCCGTTCAAGTTCACGGGCAAGATCAACAAGCTGACGTTCAAGCTCGGACCAGTGCTGAAGGATCCGGCGCAAGCCAAGGCAGAGCTCGGACCAATGCCGGCGCCGGAGCCGGATTCCATTGGCGAGGCGAAGCCTCAAAAACCATCCGCGAACGTTGGAAAGAAATGAAGGGCGCATCGGCGTTCACTGCCGTCAGCGAAGCTGCAACGGGATTGGCACTGCTGATCGCCCCGTCGCTGGTGGACCAGTTGTTGCTGGACGAGCAGCTTTCCGGTGTCGCTGCGCTGATTGCCTTGGGGATAGCCTGCTGGCCAAGGTGGCCGCCACGCGCGGGCATGTTGATCTACAGCGGAGCCGTCGCCCCTATATTTGGCTTACCTCGGTTTCGCAGGCGGATTGAACGGCGTCCTTCTGTGGCTGGCAGTCATCCTTCATCTCATATTGACCGCTCTCTTGATGCGTGGCCCGCAAAGCCGCGACTTATAGCGTTTTCGAGCGAAGTAAAATCCGGTTCGCGTGAAGAAAGCGCATCAAATCAACTGCGTATCTCACGAGCGCACGCGGACATAGCTGCCCGGTGCATCCTCGATCGGTGGTAGCGCGCCGGCCCCGACCTCGCGCGCCGCGATCTCCTTGCCGTCGATATTTCGCAGCCATGCGAGCCAGTCCGGCCACCACGAGCCCTTATGTTCCTCCGCACCCTTCAGCCACTGGGCGAGAGTCTTGTTGCGGAGCTTGTCGTTGGTCCAATACTGGTATTTGCCGCGCGCGGGTGGATTGATCACACCTGCGATGTGGCCCGATCCCGACAGCACGAAGCGTACCGGACCGCCAAAAAAGCGCGAGCCGTACAACACCGATTCCGCCGGCGCGATGTGATCGTCGCGGGTCGCGAGATTGTAGACGGGCACCTTGACCTTCGAAAGGTCGAGCAAGGTATTGTCGAGCACCATCGAGCCGGTGGAAAGGCGATTCTCAAGATAACAGTTTCGCAGATAAAAGGAGTGGTTGGCCGCCGGCATCCGCGTGGCATCTGAATTCCAGTGCAGAAGATCGAAGGCGGGTGGTGCCTTGCCCTTGAGATAGTTGCTGACGACGTAGGACCAGATCAGGTCGTTGGAGCGCAGCATGTTGAAGGTCATCGCCATCTTGCTGCCTTCCAGCACGCCGGACCGCTTCATGTCGCGTTCGAGCGCGGAGATCTGATCCTCGTCAGCGAATATCAGCAGATCGCCGGCATGGGTGAAGTCCACCTGAGCGGCGAAGAAGGTCACCGACCTCACGCGCGGCCGCCGCTTATTCGCAAGCCATGCCAGCGTAGCGGCAAGCAGAGTGCCGCCGACGCAGTAGCCGGCGGTATGCACCTTTGTCTCTCCGGTGGCCTTTTCGATGGCATCCATCGCGGCGAGCGGACCTTCCTTCATGTAGTCCTCGAAGGTCTTTTCCCCGAGCCGTCCGTCCGGATTAACCCAGGATATCACGAACACGGTGATGCCCTGGTCCACACACCACTTGATGTATGATTTCTCCGGCTTGAGATCGAGGATGTAGAACTTGTTGATCCATGGCGGCACGATCAGCAGCGGCGTCCGCAGCACGTTTTCGGTGCTCGGCGAATACTGGATCAGTTGCATCAGTTCGTTCTGATAGATCACTTTGCCCGGCGTCGTCGCCAGGTTGACGCCAACCGCGAGCCCGGCGGAATCTGATTGGCGGATGCGCAGCGCGCCTCTACCGGCCTCGATGTCTTCCGCCAGCATCTTCATGCCGCGCGCCAGATTGTCGGCGTTGGAGGCGAAGGTTTCGCGGAGCACCTCGGGGTTGGTCATCACGAAATTGGATGGCGCGACGGCGTTGGTGAACTGCGTGACGTAGAATTCCGCCTTCTTGCGGGTATGCGGATCGAGATCTTGGGCGTCGCGAACCAGTTCGTTCGTCCATTTCGTCGTCAACAGATACGCCTGCATCAGGAAATCGAAGATCAGGTTCGACCGCCATTCCGGATCAGCGAAGCGTTTGTCGCGCGGTTCCGGCTCGATGGCTGGCCTGACCTCTTCGCCGGCCAGGCGGCGCGCGGCATAACCCCAAAGCTCCATATAGGATGCGCCGAGCTTTGCCTGTAATTCGACGGCCCGGGTCTGGTCCGACAGCCAGTATTCACAGACCGTGCTGACGGTCTTGATCAACTCGGCGAACTCGGTCGGCGAGTTGTCGGGGGTCTGGTCGTGCTCACGAGCCTTAAGATAAGCGGCCAGCGCCCTGCCACCGTTTTGCATGGCATTCGCAAGATTCATCGCGAAGGTGTCGGAGTCGAACCCCGTCTTCGGCTTGGTATCGGTGGATACCTCGCTCATGGACGCGTCTGAGGGCTTGTTCATCATTCCGTCACGCAGGTTGCCAATGGCGGGCATTGGATCATGACATAGTCTTGGGGACTTGTTGCCTGATTCGATGTGGTGCCGTGCGACAACACTTCTTGATCCCGCCATACATGGGCCGTGATGACTCGATTGAAATGGCCGCACCTTCTTGGATTTCGAAGTTTTAATATTTTCGGAAGCATAATGGTCTCGCCTACGATTAGGTTTGATAAAACAAACATTTACCGGCGCAAGCTTGGGCGGGACGATGTGAGCAGCGTGACGGTAGCATCACAACGACGGACGAGCAGACGTGCGGGACCCGTGATCGCCTGCACCGCCGCATTGGCGTTGATGTCGCAGGCGCTCGGAGGCTGCACATCGATTGCCGATCTACCTTTCGAGGCTCCGTCGGGTGCGGCGGAACGGTCCCACGACGTATCATCCTATCCTGCGGTGCATGACCTTCCCGCCCCAAGAGATCATGCGGCGATGGATCGTGCCGAGCAGGCGCGGGTCGAAAAGGAACTGATCGACGCGCGCGACCACCAGGCTCACGCCTCACAGGACCACGGCTCGGAACCCAGATAACTTCGCTCGAAAACGCTATAAAACACGCGAAGTGATGGCAGAGCAGGGTGTCCGTGTTAAGAGAGATGATTCAAGCAGAAGGCTGCGCCTGAAACGTCAGACCTCGACGTCGGAGAGCTAACGCTTGAATATGCCAAGCTTTTGAATACACACGTTTTCTGCTGAAGCTTCGTCGACTTCATCGAGGCAATGGGCGATCGCCTCGTCAATCCGGCCTGGAGCCAGGACTTATGGAAGAGTTTTATCGCATCCGCCGTCTGCCGCCTTACGTGTTCGAACAGATCAATCGCGCCAAGGCGGCTGCACGGAACGCCGGAGCCGATATCATCGACCTCGGTATGGGCAACCCGGACTTGCCGACGCCGCGCCACGTCATCGAAAAACTCAAGGAAACCCTCGGCAAACCCAAGACCGACCGCTATTCAGCTTCGCGCGGCATCACCGGCCTGCGGAAGGCTCAGGCGGGTTACTATGCCCGCCGCTTCGGCGTGAAGCTCAATCCCGATACGCAGATCGTGGCGACGCTCGGCTCCAAGGAAGGTTTTGCGAACGTCGCTCAGGCAATCACCGCGCCGGGCGACGTGGTGCTCTGTCCAAACCCCAGCTACCCGATTCATGCATTCGGCTTTTTGATGGCTGGCGGCGTGATCCGCTCCGTGCCGTCGTCGCCGACGCCGGATTTTTTCGCCGCCTGCGAGCGCGCGATCATCCATTCCATTCCGAAACCGATCGGGCTGATCGTCTGCTACCCGTCGAACCCGACGGCACAGGTGGCGAGTCTCGATTTCTATAAGGATCTCGTCGCGTTCGCGAAGAAGCACGAGATCTTCATTCTGTCCGATCTCGCTTATTCCGAAGTCTATTTCGACGATAACCCGCCGCCTTCGGTGCTACAGGTGCCCGGCGCTTTCGACGTCACCGTGGAGTTCACCTCGATGTCGAAGACGTTTTCGATGGCCGGCTGGCGCATCGGTTTCGCGGTCGGCAACGAACGCATCATCGCGGCGCTGGCGCGTGTCAAATCCTACCTCGATTACGGGGCTTTCACGCCCGTGCAGGTGGCGGCCACGGCGGCGCTGAACGGCCCCGACACCTGCATCCGGGAGATGCGCGAGATCTATCGCAAGCGCCGTGATATACTGGTTGAATCGTTCGGCCGTGCCGGATGGGTGATTCCGCCACCTCAGGCCTCCATGTTCGCATGGGCGCCGCTGCCCGAACGTTTTCGTGATCTCGGGAGCATGCAGTTCTCGACCCTGATGGTTGAGAAATCGGGCGTCGTGGTTTCGCCCGGTGTCGGTTTCGGCGAGCACGGCGAAGGTTATGTCCGCATCGCCATGGTGGAAAACGAGCAGAGAATTCGCCAGGCCGCACGGGGCGTTCGCCACTTCCTTGAAAGCGGCATTGAAACGTTGCACAACGTGGTTCCTCTCGCCAACCGGCGGTAGGCGCCAGTCCGGAGAACGGCTTTCCGGTCTTTCGCTCGGATCGTGCCCTGCACGCCGGTTTTCCAGCAGGTTTGTTATGGTCGCACCACTGAAAGTGGGCATCGCGGGGCTCGGAACTGTCGGGTCCGCCGTCGTCCGACTGATAGAACAGCAAAGCCGCGCGCTGTCAGCACGCTGCGGACGCGGCGTTCGCGTCGTCGCTGTTGCAGCGCGCTCGAAAACCAAGAAACGCGACGTCGACCTGACCGACATAGCATGGGCTAAGGACGCCCTGGCGCTGGCGAACGATCCCGGCATCGACTGCTTCGTTGAGCTGATGGGCGGTTCAGGCGATCCGGCGCACTCGGCGATCGAGGCGGCCCTGAAATCCGGCAAGTCGGTGGTGACGGCCAACAAGGCGCTGATCGCCAAGCACGGTCTGCGGCTCGCCGCTCTCGCCGAACAACACCACGGCGCGTTGAACTACGAAGCCGCGGTCGGCGCCGCCATTCCCGTCATCAAGACGCTGCGCGAAGGGCTTGCGGGAACCACGATCAATCGCGTCTACGGCATTCTCAATGGCACCTGTAACTACATCCTGACGCGGATGGAGAAGGAAGGCCTGTCGTTCGCCGAATGCCTGAAGGACGCCCAGCGTCTCGGCTATGCCGAAGCCGATCCGTCGTTCGATGTGGACGGGCACGACACCGCGCAAAAGCTGTCGATCCTGGCGAGCCTGGCTTTCGGCACGCGTGTTGCGCAGAGCGCGGTCTATGTCGAAGGCATTTCCTCGATCGCGCCGGAGGATCTTCGCGCCGCTGAGGAACTTGGCTACCGGGTCAAGCTGCTGGGGGTCGCGGTGCGAACCTCAAAAGGCATCGAGCAGCGGGTGCATCCGACCATGGTGCCGAAGACGTCGTCTATCGCACAGGTCATGGGCGTCACCAACGCGGTGACCATCGATGGCGACGGCATCCCTCCGATCACGCTTGTCGGTCCGGGTGCCGGCGGAGCCGCGACTGCGTCCGCCGTGGTGGCAGATATCGCCGATGTCGCGTCCGGCATTCGGGCTTTGCCGTTCGGCCGTCCCACGGCGAAGCTGCGCGCGACCGAGAAGGCACCGATGGAGCGCCACGAGGGCGGTTATTACATCAGGCTGATGGCACGCGATTTCGCCGGCACCGCTGCGACCATCGCCACGCGGCTGGCCGAGCAGAAGATTTCAATCGAATCGATCGTCCAGCGTCATCCCAACGGCAAGCTGGATGACGAGGAATCCGACACGCCGACTTCGCCGGTTCCGGTGCTCCTGATCACCTATGCAACCCACGAGGATGCGGTGCATCGCGCGCTCCATGCGGTGCGGGCTGACAAGGTCATCACGGGCCGCCCGCAGGTCATACGAATCGAGAAGAATTGAACGAGGATTTTCGTGCCGACGCAGGGGCCTCCACGCTGCCCGAGGGAGTTGAGACGATGCCGACACAGAATTCCGTCCCGCCGGAGCAGGTGCGCGAGCGCCTCCTGACGCTCGAGATCGCGCGCGTGACGGAGCGGGCGGCGGTGTCGGCGGCGCGGCTGCGCGGGCGCGGCATGGAAAAGGCGTCCGATCAGGCTGCGGTCGATGCGATGCGACGCGAACTCAACAAATTGCCGATCAACGGCACGGTCGTGATCGGCGAGGGCGAGATCGACGAGGCGCCGATGCTGTTCATCGGTGAGAAAGTCGGCAACACACGCGGCCCCCAGGTCGATATCGCCGTCGATCCGCTCGAGGGGACTGTGCTGTGCGCCAAGAACATGCCGGGCGCAATCGCCACCATCGCGATGGCCGAAAGCGGCACGCTGCTTCACGCACCGGACTGCTACATGGACAAGATCGCGATCGGTCCCGGCTATCCGAAGGGCACGGTGGATCTCGACGCGCCGGTCGAAGAAAACATCATCAATCTGGCCAAGGCCAAGGGCGTCAAGCCGACTGACATCACTGCCATCCTGCTTGACCGGCCGCGCCATGCGGCGAAGATCGCCGCGCTTCGCAAACTCGGCGCCGCGGTGAGCCTTATCAGCGACGGGGACGTCACCGGCGTCATTCACACCGCGGAGCCGCGAACGGGAATCGACATTTATCTCGGTAGCGGCGGCGCGCCGGAAGGCGTGCTTTCGGCAGCGGCGCTCCGCTGCATCGGCGGCCAGATGCAGACCCGTCTCATTATCGACAGCGAGGTGCTCCGCGAGCGTACCCTGAAAATGGGGATCAAGGATCCGAGAAAGAAATACGAGATCGAGGATATGGTGAAAGGCGATTGCCTGTTTGCCGCTACAGGCGTGACGACGGGCTCGCTGCTGTCGGGTGTCCGGTTCGGCAAAGACGTGATCAAGACTGACACGGTGGTGATGCGCTCGGTGAGCGGAACGGTGCGCCGTATCAAGGCCGCACACCGGCAATTGGACAAGTTCGACCTGGACTGAGTCATGCTCATGGCGGGGAGAGGCTACGCTGTCGCCCCTGCTTTCTATATTCTCGCAAGGCACGGACGACATCATGACCTTGCCAGCCTCCGCGTTGCCGATCGAAGCGCCTGATGCCTTTCTCGGTGTGTCGCATTCGGCGACCGGCCGTCTGTGGCGTGATCGCCTCGATCCGCGCGGCACGGCGCGCGCGCTGGCGATCACTCAGCGCCATCGGCTACCGGAAATGCTGGCGCGGGTGATCGCCGGACGTGGCGTCGAAATCGATGCCGTTGAGGATTTTCTCGACCCCACCATCCGCCGGCTGATGCCCGATCCGTTCACCGTGACGCAAATGGAGGCGGCCGCCAAGCGGCTCGCAGATGCCGCGATGCGCGGCGAGAAGGTTGCTATCTTCGGCGATTACGACGTCGACGGCGCGACCTCTGCGGCGCTTCTCGCCTGGCATCTGCGACATTGCGGCCTCGATCCGCTAATCCATATCCCGGACCGCATTTTCGAAGGCTATGGTCCGAACGTCGATGCGATCGACGCGCTCGCGGGCAGGGGCGCGACGTTGCTGGTGACCGTGGACTGCGGCACCACGAGCATCGAGCCGCTGGCGGTCGCAAGACAGCGGGGCATGTCGGTCGTCGTAATCGACCATCACCAATGTGGCGACGACCTGCCCGAGGTCGAGGCGCTGGTGAATCCGAACCGGCCGGACGATCTTTCCGGGCTCGGACATCTCGCCGCCGTCGGTCTCGTATTGGTGACGCTGGTCGCGTTGAACCGCGAGCTGCGCCAGCGCGGCTTCTGGGGTGACGAGCGGCCGGAGCCGGATCTCCTGAACATGCTGCATCATGTCGCGCTCGGCACGGTCGCCGATGTCGCGCCGCTGACCGGCCTCAACCGCGCCTTCGTCGCGAAGGGGTTGATCGCGCTGCGCCGCCGCGATCATGTCGGCCATACCGCGCTGATGGACGTGGCGCGGCTGAACGGTCCGCCGGAAGCCTGGCATCTCGGTTTCATGCTGGGACCGCGCATCAATGCCGGCGGCCGCATCGGACGCGCCGATCTCGGCGTGCGGCTGCTGCTGGAAGGCGATGTCTCGGAAGCTGCGCGGATCGCCGCCGAACTCGATCGCCTCAATACCGAGCGCCGCGTGATCGAGCAGGCGGCCGAAGCGCAGGCCGAAGCCGAGGCGCTGGCCTCGCTCGGTCTCGAGGACAAAGGATCTGTCATCGTCACGGCGTCCGAGGGCTGGCATCCGGGCGTGGTCGGTCTCGTCGCGTCGCGGCTGAAGGACAAGTTTTCCCGACCGGCCTTCGTTGTCGCGATGGAGCCGGGCGGCATCGGAACCGGATCGGGCCGTTCCATCGGCGGCGTCGATCTCGGGAAGGCGGTGCGGGGGGCCGTGGCAGACGGCGTTCTGCTCAAGGGCGGCGGCCACGCCATGGCGGCCGGCGTCACGCTTCGGAAAGAACGGCTCGCGGAATTCCGCGCCTACATGGAAACAGCGCTCGCTGCCGATGTCGCGCGGTCGCGCCACGTCCGCGAGCTTTTCATTGATGGCGCGGTCAGCGCGAGGGCGGCGACGCCCGAGTTCGTGGCGACACTCAATCGCGCGGGACCGTTCGGCGCGGGCAACCCCGAGCCGGTGGTGGCGTTGCCGTCGCACCAGTTGATCCATGCCGACGAGGTCGGGCAGGCGCATCTTCGGTTGCGATTCAAATCCGGAGACGGGGCTATCGTAAACGGCATCGCGTTTCGCGCGGTCGGCCAGCCGCTCGGCAACACGCTAGCGCAAATGCGGGGACAACCGCTGCATGTGGCGGGATCGCTGGCAGTGGACCGCTGGCAGGGCGCGGAGCGTGTGCAGTTGCGCGTGGTGGATGTGGCGACGCCCGATCCCGGGCCAGCGGTTATTCGCTGATCGATTGTTGCGCTGACCGCAATCGTTGGAGGGCAAGGCGCCAGGTTATTGTGCGCGCAGTCGTCCAAGCACCTCGAGTCCGGCATAGCCGTCGGTCGGCAATCCGACGCGGGTCTGAAAATCCTTCACTGCCTTCATGGTGTCGTTGCCGACGCGGCCGTCGGTGCCGCCGGTATCGAATCCGGCTTTGGTCAGGCGCGTCTGCACTTCCTGCACTTCCGCGAGCGTGAGCGCACGTTCCGAACCGGGGAATGGATGAAGGAAAGGCGACGCCCCGAGAATGCGATCGCCGAGATGGCAGATTGCCAATGCATAGTTCATCGACGGATTATAGCTGCGAACCGCGTAGAAATTCGGCCCAAGCAGGAACACCGGGCCGCCCGGTTCCGGGACCCAGAGTTTGGCCGATGCATTCGGCTGCGGAAACGCCTTGCCGTCGGCGCGTTGCACGCCGGCCGCCGCCCACGCGGCATAACTGCGGCTGCCGCTCGCGCCGCCGGGTGCGCGCACCTCATAACCCCAATGTTCGCCGCGATGATATTTCCCACGGTTGACCAGATAGCGCGCGGTCGAGCCCAGCGCGTCGTCGGGTTTTCCAAATGGCGAGACCCGGCCGTCGTGATCGTAGTCCATGCCGACGTTGAGCCAGACCTCGGGCATCCATTGGGTGTGTCCCATCGCGCCGGCCCATGAGCCGCGCATCTCTTCGGGCGTGCTCCAACCCTTGTTCACGATGCGCAATGCATTGATCAGTTCGGTTTCCCAATAGCTGCGCCGTCGTGGTTCATTCCAGGCGAGCGCTGCCAGTGAAGGAAACACCGGGCGCATGTGGTTCTTCTGAACCAGCGGATCGCCAAACGCGGATTCAACCCCCCACAGTGCCAGCAGTGTGCCGCGCTCGACGCCGAAATCGTGTTCGATCCGCGCGAACAGTGCCTCGTTCTTCCGAAGCGCCTCCTTGCCTGCGGTGATCCGCCAGTCCGAGACGCGACGGTTGATGTATTGCCAGGTCTTTTCGTGGAACTCCGGCTGGTTGCGCATCTGCTTGAACACGCTCATGTCCGGCTCGATCCGGCCCATGCAGCGGCTCCAAGTCGCGTCTGAGATGCCCTTTGCCAGCGCGCGGGCGCGAAAGCCGTCGCGCCATGGCTCGAAGCCCTGAGGCGGGGCGGCAAGAGCGGGGAAGGGCGCAAGCGCTGCCAACGCTCCAAGGCATTGCAGCGCGCTGCGCCGGCTGAGCCGGATGTGAGAATCGAGGATTGTCATGCAACGAGCATAACGGAGGGAAGCACCCCGCAGCAAAGCCTCATTGCGTTGCGGGAACCTCGACTCCTCGGACAGCCTTCGGGATCAGTGCTTGTTAGGTTGTCAGTCCTTGGCGCGCTCGACGTAAGAGCCGTCCTCGGTCATGACCACGATCCGCGTGCCGACGCCGACATGGGGCGGCACGCCGGTGCGGACGCCGTTCGACAGCACCGCGGGCTTGTAGGATGAGGAGGCGGTCTGCCCCTTGGTGACCGGCTCGGTGTCGACCACTTCGAGCGTCACCCGCTGCGGTAGCGTGATCGCCACCGGCACCATGTCGTGCAGGGACAGTTTCACCACCATGTTTTCCTGCAGGTAGGGCGCGGCGTTGCCCACGACCTCCTTAGGCACCTGAACCTGATCGTAGGTCTCCGCATTCATGAAGTGGAAGCCGTCGGCGTCTTCATAGAGGAACGTGAAGTTGTGATCCTCGATGGTGGCGCGTTCGACCTGGTCTGTGGTCTTGTAGCGCTCGGAAATTTTCACGCCGTCGCTGATCCGCCGCATCTCGATTTGGCTGACCGGGGTTCCCTTGCCGGGGTGGATGTTCTCCGCGGTGAGGACCACGTAGAGCTTGCCGTCTTGCTCGATGACGTTGCCCTTGCGAATAGAACTGGCGATGACTCTCACGGCTGGATTTCCTAAGGTTTGGCTCGAGACCGGTCCGGACGGGGGCGTCCTGCGGCCGTTGAGGCGGCTTCGGGCCGCAACATACTGATTTGGTTCGCTCGCGCCAGTGGGTTGCGGCTAATTCCGGTCGATTGCTGAGGATGGATGAATCGGATTTCACCCTGGTGGGACCGGGCAAGGCACGCGGACCGGAGGCCGTTTCTGGAAGCGCGCAGGACCGTGACGAAGGCGCTGCGGGCCTGGTTCGACACGCGGGGGTTCGTAGAGGTCGAAACCGGCGTTTTGCAGGTGTCGCCGGGCAACGAAACCCACCTTCACGCGCTCAACACCACGCTGACGATGCCGGGCGGCGACCGAGTCACGCGCCACTTGCGCACTTCCCCGGAATTCGCCTGCAAGAAGCTGCTGGTGGCCGGTGAACAGAAGATCGTGGAGTTCGCGCGGGCGTTTCGGGATCGCGAGCATGGCGTGCTGCATCTGCCCGAATTCACCATGCTGGAGTGGTATCGCGCTGGCAGTTCCTATGACGTCGTCATAGCCGACTGTATCGCCGTGATCGCCATTGCGGCGCAAGCGACCGGGATTCCGAGATTTTCATTTCGCGGCCGGCAGGCCGATCCGTTCGTCGAGCCGGAGCGGTTGACGGTCGCCGCCGCTTTCGACCGCTTCGCGGGGATCGACCTCCTGAGTACCGTCATCGGCCGCGAGGGTGACCGCCCGGCCCTGGCTGCGGCGGCGCAGGGGAAGGTGCGGATCACGGACGACGATAATTGGTCGGATATCTTCAGCAAGGTGCTGGTCGAGCATGTCGAGCCCCATCTCGGGCAGGGCCGGTTGACGGTGCTATTCGAATATCCCGCGCCGGAAGCCGCGCTCGCGCGCGTCAGTCCGTCCGACAACCGTGTCGCCGAGCGTTTCGAGATCTATGCCTGCGGCGTTGAGCTTGCGAACGGCTTTGGCGAATTGACCGACGCCGCAGAACAGCGCATCCGTTTCGTGCAAGCGATGAACGACAAGCAAAGCCGCTACGGCGAGCGCTATCCGCTGGATGAAGATTTTCTTGCGGCCGTGGCCCAAATGCCGGAAGCGGGCGGAGTGGCGCTGGGCTTGGATCGGCTGGTGATGCTGGCAAGCGGAGCGTCGAGAATCGATCAGGTAGTATGGGCGCCGCCCGCGGAGGATGCATGAGCGTCAAGACCGACAGGAGCGTCGTTTCGACATTACGGCGGCCGGAAGACCTGATCGCCCATGGCCTCGCGCCCGCATCAGGGCTGGCCGATCTCGAGAAGGTTGCCGCGCGCTATGCGATCGCGATCACGCCGCACGTCGCCGCCCTGATCAATCCGACCGATCCCGATGATCCGATCGCGCGGCAATATCTCCCAAGCGCCAATGAATTGGCTGCACAACCGGGCGAACGCGCCGACCCGATCGGCGATCACGCCCATTCCCCGGTGGACGGCATCGTTCATCGTTATCCCGACCGGGTGCTGCTCAAGCTCGTTCACGTCTGCGCTGTCTACTGCCGGTTCTGCTTCCGTCGCGAGATGGTGGGACCTGCCAAGGAAACTGCGCTATCGAAATCCGCAACCGCGGGCGCGCTCGATTACATCCGGTCGCATCCGGCAGTCTGGGAAGTGATCCTGACCGGCGGCGATCCGCTGATGCTGTCGCCGCGGCGGCTGGCCGAAATCATGGGCGAACTTGCCGCAATCGATCACGTCAGGGTCGTCCGCGTCCATACGCGCGTGCCGGTGGCCGATCCCGCTCGGGTCACTGACGAGATGGCGGCGGCCCTGCGGACGGACGGCGCCACGACATGGCTGGCGCTGCACGCCAATCACCCGCGCGAACTGACCGCGGCGGCGCGGTCGGCCTGCGCGCGGATTGTCGACGCTGGCATTCCCATGGTCAGCCAGTCGGTGCTGCTGCGCGGCGTCAACGATGACGCAGCAACGCTGGAGACGCTGATGCGCGCCTTCGTCGAATGCCGCATCAAGCCATACTATCTGCATCACGGGGATCTCGCGCCGGGCACCGCACATCTGCGAACCACCCTGGAAAAAGGCCAGGTTTTAATGCGTGCGCTACGTGGTCGCGTGTCCGGCTTGTGTCAGCCGGATTATGTTCTCGATATTCCCGGCGGGCACGGAAAGGTGCCTGTGGGACCGGATTATCTATCGCGCTCAGATTTAATATCCGGGGAAGGTGAACATGGTCCAAAATTGCGTTATCGTATTACCGACTATTGTGGCGGCGTTCACCTTTATCCGCCGGTATTGTAGAGGTTCGTCTGTTCGGCTGGCTTGTCACGGATCAATCACGGAACGTTTGCGCGTTCTCAACCGTTCTTGACAGGCCGATCTCGGACGTTGGAGGCAGCGAAATGAACAAGATCATCGCGTTGGCGGCTTTTGGGGTCTTGGTCGGTGCGCCCGCGGCGCTTGGGCAGTATCAAGCGAGGGACGGGTCGTCACCAGGTTCAAGCGTTGACAAGTCCTCGCGTTACGACGCGCCGATCGGTCATCGCCAGCCGCGCCCGAGCGACTTGCCGCCGGAGAGGGCGGACACGGAGAACCCGACACCGGTCGATCCGGCGGATGCTGCCCTCAAACGCAAGATTAAAAGCATCTGCCGCGGCTGCTGATGCAGCTGGGTCGAATTTCGTAACGTAATCAGGTTTGCGGATTGGCGCCTTCATCTGACGTCTGTCAGAAGGCAAAACGCTCTAACGCGCATTCCGCATGGCGAGCGCCATTCCAATCAACGTGGTACCGCCAAATATCATATTGAGGCCGACCAGCAACCCGATGGCCCAGGCCGCCGATCCCGGGAGGCCGACGATGATAATGCCAGCTATGATGATGTCCATCACTCCCGCGGTCAGCAGCCAGCCCCACCGCAGCGAGAGTTCGCGGCGATGTTCAAGAGCGTACATGATCGTGACGGCACCCTCGGCGAGGAAGTAGGCGCCGAGCAAGATTGTCAGCGTCAACATACCCTGTACGGGCTGCACCACCAGCAGGATGCCGACGAGAATCGACAGCGCAGCCGAGAGCAACGACCACCAAAAGCCCGGCATCCCTCGTGCCCAGAAGGTAGCGACAAGTCCGACGACGCCGCCAACGAGAAACAGCCAACCGAGGAAGATCGTGATGGCGAGGCTCGCCATGGGTGGCACGACGATGACAGCCAACCCCAGAAGCACGAGCAGGATGCCTTCGAAAAGGAAGGCCTTCCAATGCTCGCGGACTTCCGTGCTCACTTTCAACTGAAGGCGTTCGAAATCTTGGGAAGGGGTCGTCATTGGCTGGGCTCCATGAAACGGAAACGCGCATCCCTCGGGGCACCAGCTTAACGCGCGACGGCTCCAAAAGCAGCAAAAAATGCCGACTGCTGCGCGGTTCAAAAGTTCGCGTCATCTCACGACGCGTTGATCAATGCGACCTTCGGAAAGGCTCCAGGAAGCAATGGTCGGACTTGCCGGAGATCGCGGCTCGTCCCCGCCACTAGAAAAGGATACCCGAGAACGCAGATGCCAACTTCATCACCAGCAGCCGGAATCCCGACCGGCACGGTGCCATGGTCAAACCAGCCTGCTTTACGGGGCAGGCAATCCGTACCAAGACGTCGCCGTTCAGACCTGCACACCCTCTCCGTTACAGGGCGCACTGTTCCAATTGCTCCACTGAACGTTGGCAAGACTGCGAAAATCTGTCGTCAGCGGACGCCGTGTAAGTTTCTCGTAAGCGCCGATGACCTTCTCTGAGACGGTGAGCTTGCGCCGTAGGTTAGCCGCTATCCGCAGCGTCTCGACGCGCACTCGCGGATCCGCGGTTTCACCAAAGCGGAAACGGCGAACCTCAATGTCACGCAGAGCTTCGCGATGCTTTTTCAATTGAGCGCGGTGCCATGCGATGGTGCTATCGCTATCAGCCATCAAAAAATCCTCACTCTGCGCGGCTGCATTTAGCCGCAATAAAGAACGAGAGCCGAACCCATCATCCGCTGATTTCGATTCGTCAGCGGAGGAAGGAATTGAGACTGAGAAAGCGTCGACGGATTCTGGTTAATCAAAGGTTAATGAGCATTCACGGCGCTGGGTGAGGCACAGCAACACGCGGGTGATCCTCGATTCCAACGTTCGCAAGAAGGCTTACTGAAGGGGAAAAGGAATGTTTAGAAGCGACCCGCCAACCGTGATTGTTTTATTGACCGGCAGCGGATTGCACGTAATAGCAGGGCCGTGGAAATTGTAGCTTTGCGTTCGTTCTGATCACCGTTTCAATTGATGCGATGAATTATTGACTATGACAATTACGGGTCTCGATAGAGAAGTTCTGCTCACGCTCAACGCATTCGGTGGAGGAAGCAACAACCTCTGGGACCTCGCGAACAATTCGCTTTTCAGGGGATTTCCGGTGTTCTTTTCTCTTGTCGCCCTGTGGTTTTCCGGTGATCAGCCGGAGCGTCGCGGTCGTATGCTAGCCGGGCTGCTGGCGGTCTGTTTGGCGACAATGCTTTCTGTTTGGTCACAGTTTCACACCGCAGTTCACATACGTCCAATTCTGGACTTGGCAATTCCTCTGGATACTGTCATTCCGCGAACACCATGGGACCGAACGAATTCGTTTCCGAGCGACACAGCGACCTTGTTTTTTAGTCTCGCTGCTGTGGTTTTTGTAGAAAAGCGGTGGGTCGGGCTGTTCTGCTTTGTTTGGGTCGCGGCGATAGTCGCGATTCCCCGGATCATTGTCGGGCTCCACTATCCAAGCGACATTCTTGGGGCGTTTATTCTTGGACCGGCGACCGTTTTCCTTTTTGCCACGCTTCCATACCCAAAGGGCCTGTTTGAACGCGCGCTCACGTGGTTCGAAGGCCGTCTGTATATTGTTCACGCACTCTTATTCATTTTTTTGGCCGAAGCGTTCGACCTGTTCCCGAGCTTGCAAGCCCTCGGAAAGGTGTTTGCGCGAATGCTTCACTCCTAGAGCCCTTCCGCTTCCGGCGGCATCAGAAGCGGAACTCCATTTTTTTGACGCGTTTTCTTCACGCGAACCGGTATCCACTTCGCTCGAAAACGCTATAGAGTTTTGCTTGGGCAAAACGATAGGCCGGCTCCAGCCGCGCAGGAGCCGTCAGTTCACGACATCATGGCTGCGCTTGGTGACACTGGCCTAAGCGAGCCGCTACACACGGGAGGCCAACGGAACAACACAGCGACAGGTACGCCGTTGCCCTGATTTCCCGTATGTCACAGCCCGGCGCCAAACTCCGCCCCGTCTGTTTTATTTCGAGTGCGACTTCCGCGAACTGTGTTTCGTCTCCGGAGCAGACGCAGAAGCAGCGTGCTCCGAAAGTTGATCGAGACGTGTGTTCAGCTTTCCTACGTCCGCTTGAAGAGCGTCTACGGTCGTCTTGATGGACTCAGGATTTTCCGTCTCGGCAACCTTCCTCTTGAGAGTATCGAAATCCGACGCAGAGAAAGCGCCCAACTTAGTTTGTACGGCCGCGATCTGAGACTCCAGGCCCTTGATCCTAGCATCGAGCTGAGCATCAGATGTTGGCGGAGCCTTCATCTTGGCTTCGAGGAGGAGCAAGCGTTGTTCAAGTCCGGCGGTTGCATCGGCGTGCGGCGCAGCCTGGTGTGCAGGGGCGGGTGCCGCCTTCGCTTCGCTCGTAAGCCGGCCGGTACTGCTCCATACCAAGGCCATGCTGCCGAAAAACATCACGCAGATAACGGCTATGCCCCCGATCAACTGATTGGAGCGGTCGTGTTCATTCATCACGTTGCCTCCTTGCGTTGCTAACGTTGCATTGCTTACGTTGCGTTGTCTCCCTTCGAGCCAGTTACCAAGTATGACTGAGCTGCGACATTTTGTACAGGGGCGCACGCATCCATTGGCGGCGTCTGCGGAGGTCTGTCTGCTCATCGCAGCATTTTCGAAAAGACCAGAAAGAGCGACGGTGTTCCATCCAGGAACTTCGCCCTCGGACGCAGTGCAAGCTACCGTCGTCATTCCGCCAAAGCGAAACTGAAAAGAACGGCATCTTACGACGCCAGTCTCAACAAGAAGCACAACATCATCGAGCGCTTCTTAAGCTAGCTGAAGCAGTTCAGGCGCGTCGCAACCCGCTACGAACTATTTGCGACACGTCGGTTAAACAACCAAAGCGCGAGGGCGCTTGCCAGCATCACCAGCCCGCCCAGCAGCACCGACAACGGCGTAGCCCCGAGTCGCTCAAACCATTGAGTATAGAAATGAATACCGCTGAAGACGGCGACGAGGTTGACCAACCAGCGTCGATTTGCCCGAACGGCCCAGAATCCAGCACCGAGCAATGCCACCGCCCACATCACGCTGAATGCCATGGCCGGAATGACGGGTTTGGTCATGAGCGTCGAGGATACGTCCTTGGCAGCGAGCGAACGTATCAGCATCAGTGGATCGCCCCATAGTGAGCCGATCCAGAAGCCGAAATTGATCAACAGCAGCGAGGTTCGCGCGGCTGTGACCGCGAGCCGCGCATATTCGGCTGGCAGACGTCGCGAGGCTCGATACGCGATCAGGGCCACCATAGAAAACACGACCACGGTGAGCGTCGGTTCGAAAATGGCTAGCGAATAACTGGCGTGGCTATAACCCGTGCGTGCTCCCAGGCAAGCCGAAGCGGCCAGCACCGCCAGCGCCATCAAGAGGCTGGAGCGAGCGATGATAGCTGCGAGGCAGAAAACACCCGTGACAATCAGCATGGTGGCAAGGAGGTCGGCACGATAGGCGATAGCGCCGCCGCCTAACATCAGTGCGCCGATGACAAGGCAAATCTGCCCGAAAATCATCCAATGCTGCACGCGATTAAGCGCAATTACGCAACCTGCGACAAAAAGTGTGAGCCCGAAGCTAATCGCCGTCAACGGCGCAGGCGCCAGCGCGACCGCACCCGCCGCAATAGCGACGACAGCGAACCCGACGAGGATGTTGATGCCGAGAGAGATTGTATCATGTGCAGCGAGCTTCGTGAGCTTTTCGGCTTCCTCGCTCGTTAGCTTGCCTTCCTCAACAAGCTTGGAAATGTCCAGCGTGATTTTCATCGTCCCTCGTCCAGCGGAGCCGATCCCTATCCCATATAGAAACTGTCAACCTATCAGAAATCAACATCCACGCCTCACTGTATGATTGTCGGGGGAAGACTACGCGCGCATATGAAATGCAGTTATGCTGTGCATACTATAGTGCGAAATCGGGGAGGCGGGTTACGGCTACGCGCGCGTCAATCATCGGTGGCGCAATTGGGGCCCGCAACAGCTAGCGAAACTGATGACGCTACAGTTTATTGACTTAGATCAACGAAAAGGTCCGCTATCGCACTCCGATGATCGGCAAAGGTCACGTCGGGTGCTGGATAGCCAACTGACCAGTAGATCGGAGAGTTGCATGAGAACCATCAACCCGTTGGTGCTGTTAGCGCTGTTAGTATTGCTCGTTGCGCAATCGGCTTCGACAGAGGCTGCGGATTTGAACGGAGCTTGGGCGATTGATTCCTCGACCTGCGGTGACATATTTACCAAAAAGAATAACAAGCTTGCTTTCAAGCAAGATGCTGATCTCCACGCGGGCGGTATAATCGTTCATGGAAAGCAAATAACCGGCACATTTCAAAAATGCACCATCAAATCATTGCACGATGACGGGCGGGATGTGCGAGTGATTGCAGCGTGCTCGGACGGCATCGCGGTATCGGACATGGAGTTCGACGTGAAAATCTCCGGAGAAAACAAGATCACACTTAGCTCAAAGGAGCCGGTACCGGTGGAAACGCCATATTTTCGCTGCCCGATGTGACTGTCCGGACGGCAACATGGTGGCGAACGATGGTGGTTGGTCATGTCTATGACAGTAGCGTTGCGTGCGGACCTCAAGGCATCTCAGCTGGCGTCACCAAATGAATCGGCGAGACTTAAGGGCCGCAGTCCCTAGCGGACCAGGAGATTAAGCGGTTTCAGGATGTTCGCCTGAAATGAGACCCGAAAGCATTCGGGGTGCCAGTACAGCATCCTGGTTTAGCTTCAGAGATAGGCGACCAACCCTACAGACGACGCAGCAAGCGATATCAGCGCGGCTCCAAGCATCATCCATAGCGTATCGAGTTTCGTCGCCAGCAAAAGAACGAAGCAGACAGCCGCAATGGCGATGGTAATGGGACCTGTCAAGCCGTCATGCCCCAGCGGAATCGCCGCAGCTAACAGTAGCCCAGCACTCGCGATCACAACCGTTTGCAAGATCGATTTGACGCGTGAGTGTTCCATTCTGCAGCCCACGAAGTGAACCAGCGGAATGATGAGGAGCGCAGGCGTAATCATAGCAAGCCATCCAGCGACGGCCCCCGGAATCCCTGCCGCAAAATATCCGACGCTCACGATATAGAGTCCGACAGGTCCCGGCGAACTGCGGGTAATGACGACGGCTTCGTTGAGCTGCTCATTGGTAAGGACATGATAGTGATTCACCAGTGCCTCTTGGATGACCGGCAACGACGCGAGTCCTGCAAAGGAGGTCACCGTGCCCTTCAAGAGCACAAGATAAAGCACCAGTATATTCATGGCAGGAAGCATCCCACGACGGCGGCGATGACCAGCACGTAAATGGGCGAGATGCCGACGACAACATTCAAAAGGAACGCGCTCGCACCAATCAGGATCACGCGCAGTCGTTTACCCGTCTTGAAGTACGGATGCGCGATGGTCCAAACCGTCTTCACCGTAACCGCGACGGCCGCTGCAACCGCGCCCTTGATCGCCGCCTGAGCGAATGCGTTTTCTTGCCATTGGGAAAATAGAATGGTGATGATCACCACGAACGAAGTGCAGGGGATGGAGGATGCCAGCAACGTCACTACCGCACCGGACCATCGTCGCAACATCCAGCCGACACCGACACAGAAGGCAAGAACATTGGTGCCGGGCGTTAGCCGACCAAGGGCGAATGACAGCGCGAATTGCTCTTCGCTAATCCATCGCCGTTTTGCAACGACCTCACTGTGTATGACGGCCGTTGTCGCGCTTCCTCCGCCGAGCGTGAAGTTGGCATAGCGCGCGAAAACACCAGCGAGTTGCTTGAGTGTTGGTTGATTCATCGACATGCACGACACGACCGCTTGGGCGCCTAGTACGCCAGATTAAGACAAGCCCGTTTCCGTCGTGCCGGAGAGTTTCACACCTGCTTACGGCAGGCCGTGAGGCATGCACAAACTAATCAGAACTCCCGGTGGGTTTCAAGCTACGGCTATTCAGCGGTCACAAACGCGAGGGGTAGGGCGCTAAGGAAAACAAAGGGCAAGTTAGCCGTTGGCGCTCCCTGGAGCTGCCGGTCGTCGAGATCGAGTTCACGATGAAGCGGCTGCGCGGCGCGGATTAGTTTTCGGTGCGCAAAACCCGCCGGTGCGGGGGCTCCGGCGGGTTTTGAATGGGGCGAAGGGATTAGAGGAGGAAAATCGCCAACAACACAACGACGGTGATCACAACCGCGGCACCGATCGTCCCCAATTTGATGAAGGACTTATACGTTTCCTCGTGCGCCGGATAATCCATTCCTTCCGCAGTCGAGTACGTCAATTCGCCATGATCAGACATGTCAAGCTTCCCAGTTACGGTTGATCTTGCGTCTCTCACGACGGTGACCGGTGAGACCGATATACCTGCCCGCGGTCACCGCCAATTCATGCAGTTCTGCGAGCTTACGCTGGCGGGTGTTCGCGCCGGCGGCTCTCGGTCTGACGCTCGCCATAAGCTAAAGCTAGCGAGAATATGGCTATGACGCCGGCAACGAATGCGGTCACAATGATTGTGTCGGTTGGCATGTCGATCTCCCGTTTTGCTTTCGACAAGCCAAGAATACATTCAATCACGCGCATGTTTTTCATCTAGCGCAAAGACGCCGTTATTCTCTCACACAGATGCTCCGGGCGGTCAGACCCAGGAATGGATATCTCTTCGCACTATGCGCTGCGGCGTTGCTGATGCTGGGGTTCGGCTTGGCGCTGGAGTGGGCGCAGCGCCTTATTGATCTAGAACAAACTATAAAAATAGCAGGCATGTTAAACGAGTGAATTGCCGGTAGAGACCCCGGCGATATCCAGGCCCGCCCTGGGCCCGTTCCTTCTCTGACTCGGCCCGACGCTTCACGGCGCTGGGCCTTTCTTTTTCGGCTGCGGCTCGCTTACCTTGAACCGTGTCGACCGCCGCTCACCGATCGGCGGCGGCGCAGCGTCATGAACGGCTCGATAGAAGCTGATGCGGGCGATAACCGGCCGCCGTTTCGACCCATGCTCCTTCACGAGACCAAGGCGGGTTATGGCGCCATATAAGGCTCCCGCGCGAGGACCGTTCCGTTTAACCGACACATTGGCGAAGCGCTTCGAGATCCAGAATGTCGATGTGGCGGTGCGAGGAAATTTGAATCACTCCAGCTCGCCGCAGCCGCGTGAGCTCGCGCGAAACCGTTCCAATCGTCAAGCCGAGAAAGTCGCCAATTTCGGCGCGCGAAAGCGGAAGATCGAAAGCCGTGACGCCGTCGCCTCCTGCAAACGGATCGATCTGCCGAACCATCATCATAAGAAAGCTGGCTACCTTTTCGCGTGCCGTCTTGCGTCCAAGCGCCAGCATCCACTCGCGACCCTGATCGACCTCGCGAAGGGCTTGGTGCAGCAGTTTTGCTTCGAGGGCCGGATTTTCTTCGAGCATCTTCCGCAGCGCGCTCCTGGTTATGCTGCAGATCTCAACATCCGAACAGGCTTCGACCCGAACAAAACTCTCCTCTTGATGAAGTCGTCCGACGAAATCGGGCGCGAATTGAAGTCCGACGATTTGTTGGCGACCATCGGCCAGAGTCTTGGTCAGCTTGAGCACGCCGCGCATGACATTGGCATAGGATCTGATCGGTCCTTGCTCCTGTAAGAGAACCTCGCCGGCGGATACCTTTACGACACGCGTGAATTTGGCGAAATTCACCAATTCGTCGGCATTGAGCGCGCCGCACATACCCTTGTGCCGTACATCACAGCTCCGACAGAGCTTCGGCACATTAGAGTTATGGATGTCCTTCCGGGGCGGGTTCATACTGCTCTAGCTTGAGGATAATCGTCTGCAGCGCCGAGACACCGTCTCTTTTCAGCTGTCGGTTCTCCGGACGGATCCTGCATCCCATAAATCTTTCTGTCTTTGCGATCGCGCAAAGGCGAACCTGAATTGTTGCGCTACCGCAATCTGAATAGTTTGAGCGACGAGCGGTGATTGCACGCGAGCGATTTCTGAGCTGACGACCAGTAAACGGCAACGCCCATTGCATATCGCTAGCTCGACAATGGCCAGTGCCGTGAGAAGTGTACACAGCGGTTTATTGGCCATCCATTGGAGACGAAACGGGCTTGTCGAGCTAGCCTATTGAAATCATTGGCGGCTCCCTAGCGGACCAAGACGACTGAGCCGTTCAAGGCGTTGGCCTGAGGTGAGACCCGGAGGCGTTCCACGGGATTCTTGTGCTTTCCAATACGCGTGGCTGACCGGGTGCAAGTGCAGCGCCCCGTTTAGCCATCAGGGAACCAACCCTATCGAAACTTCCCGTCGAAAAACTCGCAGGCGACCTTACCCCTGCGACAGGCCGACCAAATAGGGAACGAACGGTCAGTCGGCGGATTAGTCTACTCAGCACATGCTTGTGCAAAGGAGCATGTCCATGAGTAACGATCACGAAACTGGCCATCTGACCGCCAGCGATAAAGAGTCGGGGAAAGCTGTCTACGGCGCTGAGAACAAGAAGATTGGTAAAATCGAAAGTGTCATGATCGACAAGACCAGCGGGGAAATCGCTTACGCTGTCCTCAGTTTCGGTGGATTTCTCGGTATCGGCAAAGACCATTTCCCGGTCCCCTGGAAGCTGCTGCGATTTGATTCCGAGCTTGGCGGTTACCGTTCCGACATCAGCGAGAACCGGCTGCACGGCGCTCCGAAACACGGTACCGAGACCATCTTCGATTGGAACGCCAGGTACGCAGAACTGGACGACTACTACAACGAGGAAGTCCTTTCTGCTGACAAGCACTGGTTTGGTAAGGTTGGTGAGGCTGCGGGCTCTATTTTTAAGGGTAGCAAACGCGAATGGTAGGGCGTGACGGCTGCGAGAGCAGTTTTCTCCGTACCCCGTCCGCAAAGCCACCGCCTTGAGTGGGACCGGTAAGGTCCGCGAGGGAAATGATTAGACACCGGCGCTAGGAGCTGAGGCGAGAAATGGCCTTTGGCGCTCCCTAGCGGAGCTAGACGACTGAGCCGTTTCAAGATGTTGGCCTGAGGTGAGACCCGGAGGCGTTCCACGGGATTCTTATGCTTTCCAATACGGGTGGCTCACTTTTTGGTCAGAACGTATCGGAGAAGCAATATTCCTTCTCCGAAAAATGTCGACGCCCAGCAAAACATTATCGCGCTTAGGCAGATGTAAACTCGTGGATACGCGAGCATCAAGGCTCGCATCAGATTAGCGTGATACGCCGAGCTAGCGTTCAACGCGCCTATCATTCCCACGAGGCCCATGACCACGTTGGACGCTACCAATACTCTAAATGAACGATGGGACTTTCGAAGTCCCTCGACTATGCTGCCAAAGCTCTTGATTAGCTGCGGTGACAACAGTCCAGCCACAATCCGCCCGCAGCAAACCGCAAGCGCAAGCCAGGCAAATATTTCGAGAAGCCAGAAATCCAACTCCGTGCCGTAACCGTTCAAGTGGTTCTCGATATAAAATAGATAGCTACCCTTCGTGAGGAGGAGGCTTGCACCGCTAAGATTTAAGTCAAACGCCGATAGCAATAGCTGAAGCGGGTGCGTCAATAAGAATGCGAATATTATTGCGATAGTGAAAGCGATGGTCGTTTAAAGTATGCTTGGCTGTACATCCTGATGACCATCCCGCGCCGACAATTGAAACTTCGTATGATTTAGATTTGCCCTTCAAGCAATCGAAAGGTGACAAACGCGAATGGTAGCGCGTGATGGCTGCGAGAGCAGTTTCCCCGTGGCCCGTCCGCGAAGCCACCGCCCTGAGTGGGACCGGTAAGGTCCGCGAGGGAAATGATTAGACACCGGCGCTAGGAGCTGGGGGAGAAATGGCCTTTGGCGCTCCCTAGCGGAATCGAACCGCTCTCTCCACCGTGAAAGGGTGGCGTCCTAACCGATAGACGAAGGGAGCTGAACTTTTCGGCGGCAAATCGCACGTCGTTTCAGTCTCAATCCGCTGCGATCCTACCGTCAAATCAATATCCTATATTGATCTGATCAGACGGAGTTTCCGGCCGACATGAACCGACCGGCTGCAGTCGCGAAACGTATAGTGGCGTTTTCCCGGAGGAGCAAGCATCTCCACCGTGGGGACCGGGTTGCGCCGGGTCCCACTTCGACTGAAAGGCGAGCCCCACACGAACCTACCCGTCCAACACGAGCTACCCGTCCAATGGAGCATCCAAAATAATGGGCAGGGGTGTCGGTCATTGGCTTTTCCACGTGGGCGCAGGGGCGCGGTTCGCTCATCACCAACGGAGATAGCCGATCAAGAAGTCGAGACCATCCGCGCGCGAAAAGCGTGCCGAGGATACGCACAGGGGTTATCTGGATCTGAGGGATCGTCAAGTTGCGCATATGTCAGCGGCAGCAGGATTGGCATCCATATGGTGCTGGTGCTGCGTCGAACGGATGCGCCGTTGCGAAGCGCATTCGTAGTCGCAACGTCCCGGCGTACGGTAAAAAAAGCCTCGCTAAAGCGAGGCCTTCAACGAAGGTCTGGCGTGCGCGTTCAGCTACCGAAGAATAGCCACAGCAGAAGTATCACCGGTATCGGTACGCCAATCAGCCAGAGCAAAAGTCCCTTTCCCATCCGCCGTCTCCTTGAATGTCATATACGTTAAGGAGAACGTGAACTGCGCACGATCGTTCCCGCCTGCTACAGGGCCGAACAGTAAGGGCTGTACGAGGTCGCGCGGTGATGTTTCGTTGCAATCGCGCGAAAGCACGATCAGGCACAGTAGCGCCGCTCTGAACTTCTCACCAATGACCGGTGTTTGGCATCGAGCTCCACGGTTCGGCCGACGGGCGAGCATCACCCTTTTGCAACAGCTCGATCGAGTGCAGATCTGGGGAGCGGACGAACGCCATCTGGCCATCGCGGGGCGGGCGATTGATGGTGATCCCGAGCTTCATCAATCGTTCACAGGTGGCATAGATGTCGTCGACCTCATAGGCGAGGTGACCGAAAAAGCGGTCCTCGCCGTACGTCTCCTCGGCCCAGTTGTAGGTCAATTCGACCAGCGGTGCGCCGCGGCCTCTGCACTGTTTCACCAGATCCTCGTCGTCGGGGGCGCACAGGAAAACCAACGTGAATCTGCCTTTGTCGTTATCGACGCGACGGACTTCTTTCAGTCCCAACGCTTCGACATAGAACTTCAGCGCGACCTCGAGATTGCGCACGCGCAGCATGGTGTGAAGGTAGCGCATGTGTGACTGTCTCCTGAAGACGCATGAGATGAGCGGTGGGTCCAGACAGCAGGCGGGTGCCTGCTTGTTGATACATCGTAGCAAAACCAGATCGGGGCGGTCGCTTTTTGCGCGCAATTTCCGATGAGCGGAGCGCCAATTAAGCGCCCTTTTTCCACGTTAGTGGAACTCTTTCAGCGGCTTGCTCGTTAGCTAACGCAAAAACGGCATAAACCATAATTCCTGAGAATTAGGATGTGTCCAAGTCCAACGTCATTGCAACCAAGTTAAATAGAACCAAGTCAAATAGACGCGCGTTATTGCGTCGATTTTTGGTGAGAGGATAGCGACATGAAGAAGAAGTTGATCATGATTGCGACCGTGGCAACGCTCGGCAGCGCCGTTATATCGCTGCCAGCTCAGGCTCAGCGATTTGGACCGGGCCTCGGAGTCGGTCTTGCCGTCGGCGCTCTGGCAGCGGGCGCAATGGCGAATTCGTATTACGGACCGTACGGTTACTACGGCGGCGGTCCATACTATGGCTATGGACCGGGCATTTACGGCGCCGGCTATGGCGGTGGTTGGGGCTGGGGCGGTCCGGCCTATTATGGCGGGTGGGGACCCGGTTATTATGGCGGTGGTTGGGGCTATCGCCGTGGTTGGGGCTATCGCGGTGGTTGGGGCGGAGGCCGCGCGTACTATGGAGGTCGCGGTTGGGGTGGTGGAGGCCGTGGGTATTATGGGGGTGGTCATCGACGCTGGTGATCTGAGTTGACCCCCGGAGAGATCGAGATGGAATCTCTCCGGGACAACGGATGCACCGCAGGATTTCGTCGCCTTGACGGTTAATCGGTGCGCAGCGAAGCGGTCTATTCGCGGCCTCTTCGCGAATAGAATGACGCTGGACCTGCTGCGATGCTTCATTTTAGAGCCAATAATTTTTTGTTTTTTTTCGTGCGTGTGGATTTAGGTCGTTGTCGTTGGGCGTCCCTTGAATTTGGAGAATTTCCAAAAAAAGATTCAAAACAATCACGGACACGGGGCCAGCTTGTGGCTATTTGGAAACGTCTTGGCGCAGGGAACTATTCGCGCGTGCACCGGTCCAGTGAATTATCCTGCGATGTTTCTGCAAAACGTCTGGCTTCTTATTAGATGAAAACTGCCCACAACGGATTGGATGCTCGTTAGGGCCGAACCTGATCGGCAATCAGATGAGGATCAAAAACCCGTGAGTAACTGATTCGTGCGTGTGCAAGTCTGTTTATAGGTGTCGTCAATTTATCTTTTGTCTTGCGACGCCAACGAGAGTGTTATCTTTTGATTCCTAAGATTCGCTTGGATATATACAGTTGTGTATAACGTCGTCGAACAGACGACAACCGTAGTAAAATGTGTGGGGGCCTGCGTCATGGGGTCGGACGGTTTTGAATCCAGGAAATTTGCGGGACCGACGGTGAGCGATCACTTAGGGTCAAAGGACTTTTCCGGAACAACAGATCGAGAGTCGGGTGCCGGGCCTTTCGCCGGGCTTGGGGAATCTCCCGCCAACATCGTCGAGATCAGCGGCGTCATCAAATGGTTTGACGCTTCAAAAGGCTACGGATTTATCGTCCCTGATAATGGCTGGCCGGACGTGCTCTTGCATGTCACCGTGCTTCGTCGAGACGGCTATCAGACGGCTTATGAGGGGGCCCGTCTGGTCTGTGACTGCGTGCAGCGGGCGAGGGGCTATCAAGCGTTCCGAATCACCTCGATGGACGAGTCCACCGCGATTCACCCGGCGCAGATGCTGCCGCCGCGGACCCACGTCAGCATAACGCCTACCAGCGGCTTAGAGAGGGCGCAGGTAAAGTGGTTCAATCGGCTGCGCGGTTTCGGGTTCTTGACGCGCGGCGAGGGAACGCCGGATATTTTCGTCCACATGGAAACGCTACGGCGCTTCGGCATAACAGAGCTTCGGCCGGGACAGTTCGTTCTGGTTCGGTTTGGGCCGGGTAGCAAGGGTATGATGGCGGCGGAAGTTCAGCCGGAAACCGGTGCTCCCAGCGTGTCCTCGCACTGATCCGGCGGAGCTACCGCCAAAGCTGCGTTGCGCGGGGATGGCTTGAGATCTGACTTTCCGGAAATCGTGTTTTGCACCCACAACAAGCCTGCTGTTCCAGGTGGCGGCGGTTTGCGGCGAGACGCATTGTGATCATAGTTCTGACAGGTTGTCTGATGCTACAACTGCGGAATATCGGTCTAGGGTGGCTCCGCTCCGGTCTATGGATCGCCCTGTTCTCTTGGATTGTCATGGTCGCGCCGGACGACTCCTACGTCCACGCAGCCGAACTCCAGCCGCTGGAAATTGCAACCCAAGCCGGCGTAAGGACGTTCTTGGTTGAGATGGCGACAACCCCCGAGGAGAAGGCCACCGGATTGATGTATCGAAAGCATCTGCCGGACGGGCAGGGTATGCTGTTCGATTTTTCTCCGGTGCAGCAGGTGACGATGTGGATGAAGAACACCTACATCCCGCTCGACATGATCTTTATCGGCCCGAGTGGTCGCATCCTGCGGATCGCAGAGAACACCGAGCCGCTATCGACCCGAATTATCTCTTCACGCGGCCCGGCCAAAGCTGTGCTCGAGGTGATCGGAGGGACTGCGAAAAAGTACGGCATCGCGCGCGGTAACCGGGTCTCGCATCCGCTCTTTAATGGCCATTGATTCCGCCAATAGCGGAAAGGCTCTGACAATAGCGGAAAGGCTCTGAGCGACTTGCTGGGCCGGCCGGAAGCATGTAACGACATCGTTTCCCAGCAGATCGGGGTATAGCGCAGCCTGGTAGCGCGGCAGTTTTGGGTACTGCAGGTCGTTGGTTCGAATCCAGCTGCCCCGACCATTTTGTTTGATATTTATCAAAATAAATCAATAATTTACGACGACTTTCGAATAGCAAAAAGTTACAATCCATAACAGTTCTCCGGGGCAGTTTCCGTAACTTTGACCCGGTTCGGGTTTGAAGCTCCCGACGTTTCAAGGCAACGATGGGCAGAGCCGTCGAATTGAAGCAAAGGCTGAACGCTGCTCAGAAGGAAGAGGGCGGGGAAGCAGCTTTGAATCAATCCAAAGCCAATGAACCGTGCCCATTCGTCGGGTGCGTGACCAAAGACGGGATCAAGCTGGCCTTGGGCGAAAACTGGACATCATCTGGCCTAAAAGCATTCGGGAAATAGCAGAGGAAGAATGGCCAAATGAGCAGTTGGACACTTGTAGCCAAGAGGCCATCCGAAGGGGATGTGGCGGTTGATCTTACGGTCGACGGCGGTGATCCGCTCACACTGGGCTTAGTCGAAGCTGAGGGATTAGAAGCCGCATTGGGCAATGCGCTTACAAGCGTCAATGACGCGTCCGGCCGAATTTCATGCGTGAACGTAGGCGTGCAAATCGTCATCGCGGTCGATAAGACAGCGATAGCTACTCTTACGCATGACAAGGCAGAACAGATGCGCAGCCAGTTGAAAGAGCTTCTGGCGGGCAACGGCACTGAATTTAGCGATTCAGGTGCCGTCGAATAGACATGTGCTGAGGCTTGAGCAGATCATCCCGCGCCGCGCCTTGATCCGGATTGATCCGAGCGGGTTGCGGCCCGTTACTTTGGCCGCTGCAACTCCGGTGAATTGACCCACTTTATAGCGTTATCGGTCTGCCAGATTACCTTTAGCTTTGGATGTCGTTCCAATTCCTGCGAAAGCCGACAAATCTTTTTGAGAGCACAAGCGACGGTTGTCGGAGTGATAGACTTGGAAGCATTGTCGGACATTTGTGATGCTCCACACGTTATTTCCATATAAATATAGCGTAGGCAACCTAAAGATGTCTAGGCGTAAAGCGTCGTGAAATAAGGATGCAATATTTCGTGATCGTCCGCCGTCAGTTGCGGATTCCGATGAAGTCGCCCGGGCATTCCGAGATGATGCCGCCCATAGATTCCGACATGATGTCGCCCAGGGCGCGTGCCTCGCTGGCTGCTAAAG